>NZ_JAFFZS010000018.1 GCF_016921115.1 Streptomyces actuosus | reverse complement strand
ACCGCCGCCGTCGCCCGCTCCGTCCCCTGCCTCACCACCGTCCAAGCCCTCGCCGCCGCAGTCCAGGGCATCGACGCCCTCAACCACGGCGACGTCGACGTCCGCTCCCTCCAAGAACACGCCGAGCGACTGATCTCCGCCGTCCGGGCTCAGTTCGGGGCGCTCGGCACCGAGGTGTCGACGGCGAGCGTGACGGCGAGCGTGCCGAGCGCCGTTCCCATGACGTAGCGCTGCACCTTCAGCCAGGCGGGTCGGCGGGTGAGGAAGCCGGAGATGGTTCCGGCAGCCAGCACGATGGTCAGGTTGACGGTGAGGGCCACCATGATCTGGACGGAGCCGAGCAGAATGCCCTGGAGCAGTACGTTGCCCGCCTCCGGCGAGACGAACTGCGGGATCAGTGAGAGGTACATGATGGCGATCTTCGGGTTGAGGAGGTTCGTCATCAGACCCATCGTGAACAGCTTGCGCGGGGTGTCGGGCGGGATCTCCTGCGGGGCGAAGACGGAGATGCCGCCCGGTTTCAGCGCGCTCCAGGCCAGATAGCCGAGGTACAGGGCGCCGGCGAGCTTCACCGCGACGTACAGCTCGGGTACGGCGATGAAGACGACAGACAGGCCGAGGTTGGTGACGAGCAGGTAGACGAGGAATCCGACGGCGACTCCTCCGAGGGATATGACGCCGGCGCGCCGCCCCTGGGTGATGCTCCGGGAGACGAGATAGATCATGTTCGGGCCCGGGGTGAGCACCATCCCCAGGGCCACCAGTGCGACGCCGATGACTCCGCTTGTCTCAACCATGTGAGCCTGCTGCTTTCCTGTCGTCCTGTCGGTGTGCCGTCCCCGTGACCGCGTCGTGTTCGCGGATGCCGCGCAGGGCGTCGTGGAGGCTGTGGCTGATGTCGTGCAGGAGGTGGCGCGTGAGCAGGCCGACGGTGAGCCTCAGGTCGGGGAGCCGGGGATCCTCGTGCTCCCATTCGTCGGCGGTGAGCGCCGCCAGTCGGCCGGCCAGCGCCGCCGCGGCCCGGCCCAGTTCTCCGGCAACCCGCAGAGCGTCCTCCTCGTGATAGCTCGGCGGCGGCTCCGGGGTCACACTACTCGGTGCAATCGGGCGCGCCGTGCCGAAGATTGCATCGAGCTGTTGGTGGAAGAGGAGGCACATGTCGCGTACGTGGCAGCCGTGTTCCAGGACCGACCAGGCGGGCGCGCCGGCGCAGTGGCGTGCGGTGCCGGGACCGGTCAGGACGCGCTGCCAGCCAGTCGTCCAGTGCAGCAGCAGGTCGGCGGCGGTGTACCGGTCGCAGGTCTCGGAGGTGAAGGAGCAGCGGGTGCACTCGGGCGCCGGGAGCCGTGGCGGGCTCGGTAACGCGCTTGCCGTGAGGTTCACCGTGGTGCGACCGCCTTCCCTGCGGGCCCGCCCTCCGACCCTGCCGGAGGGCCGTCCAGCCGCCTCGTACCGTGATCGGGCCGATCGTGAGTGTATGTCGGATCAAGAGTCGGTTCAATAAAGCTTTTTGCCAGCATTTCTCTTGGTGCAATCGAGCCACTCCGCTACGTTGTGCCCGAAGGGAGGGACCGTGAGGAACTATCAGACCGTCGCCGACGCGGTCGCCGCGGAGATCAGGTCGGGACGCCTCAAGGCGGGCGATCGGCTTCCGACCCAGCGCGACTTCGCCCGGATGCACAACATCGCGGCCTCGACCGCCACCCGCGTGTACCAGGAGCTCGCCCGCCGCGGTCTCACGGTCGGCGAGGTGGGCCGCGGCACCTTCGTGTGCGGCACGTCCGGCATGTCGTCACCCGGGCCCGCCGAATCCTCCGACGGCCGGGTGGACCTGGAGCTCAACTACCCGGTGGTGCCGGAGCAGAGCGAACTGCTCGCCACCGGGCTGGGCCGGCTGCTGCGGCCCGACGTGCTGCGGGCCGCCATGCGACCGACCGGTCCGGTCGGTTCCCCCGCCGTGCGCGAGGCCGCGGCCGCTCTGCTGTCCCGGGGTGGCTGGCGCCCCGACCCGGCGCGTGTCCTGTTCGCCGGCAGCGGTCGCCAGGCGATCTCCGCCGCGGTCGCCGCACTGGTGCCGCCGGGCACGCGGCTGGGTGTGGAGGAGCTGACGTACCCCGCACTCAAGGCGATCGCCGCGCGGCTGGGGGTGACCCTGGTACCGCTGGCCATGGACGAGGCGGGGCTCGTTCCCGAGGCCGTGGCACAGGCGCATCGCGCCGGGCCGCTGCACGCGGTCTACGTCCAGCCCGCCCTGCACAACCCGCTGTCGCTGTCGATGCCGGAGGCACGGCTGGCCCGACTGGCCGATGTGCTGGCGGAGTCGGGGATCCACGCGATCGAGGACGGCGTGTGGTCCTTCCTGTGCGACGGCCCGCCGCCGCTGGCGTCGCTGGCGCCGGAGCGGACGGTGCTCGTGGACAGCCTGTCCAAGCGGCTCGCCCCGGGCCTCTCGCTCGGGCTGGTGGTGGCTCCGGAGTCCGTCACCAACAGCGTCTCGGTCGCGCTGCGTTCGGGGGGATGGACCCCGATGCGCTTCGCCGTCGAGGCGATGCACCAGTGGCAGGCCGACGACAGCGTGTCGGTCATCGTGGAGGCCAAGCGCCGACAGGCTCGGCAGCGGCAGGACATCGCCCGGGGTCACCTCGGCGGCTTCGTGACCCGGGGCGATCCCCGCTCGTACTACTGCTGGTGGGAGCTGCCCCGCCCCTGGCGTGCCGACACCTTCGTCGCCGCCGCCGCGCGGCACGGTATCGCGGTCACCCCGGCCGCGGCGTTCGCCGTCGACTCCGACCGGGTGCCGAATGCCGTCCGCCTGGGTCTGGCCTCCCCCGATCCCGGCGCTCTCTCCCGGGCCCTGGCCACCCTGGCCGACCTGGCCCGGTCCGCTCCCGACGATCTGGCCGCGGACTGAACGCCGGGACGACGCCCGTCATTTTCGGCTGAAGATCGCGGTGGAAGCAGTGGAAAAGACGACCGGATAGTCAATTGCAGCCCCAGGCCGAGTCGCGCCGCACACTCCGCCCGGCTTGCACGGAACTCGTACGGCAAGCGAAGAAAGAGTTGACGTTCCGAGACATACATCCACCCCGTCGATGTGATTCTTCTAACGTTTGAACGACGAACTTTCCTTCTCTGTCGCGCCGTTCGGGCGCGGATCTCATGATTGATGCCACGAGTTGATCTCTTTGTCGCCGCAATTTATTTGTCCTGCGGCACATCCATTCTGCACAAAATCCGGCCGCGAGGCGCGCGCTCCCTGCCATCGTGATTACGCAAAGCCACAACACGAAGGACGGGCAAATGTGTCGATCTGCGGACATGGATGCATCCCTTCGCGGGGTCGTACCTCTCTGCGACGAAGGGCTCCAGTGCTACCGGGAGGCATTGGAGACGGGCAGCGTATCGGGTGAGGTGCCCTCCTGCCTCACCGAGCACCGGCTCGTCCGGCCGCTCCTCGGCGGAACCGACTCCTTCATTCCGGTGCCGCCGAG
The DNA here is from genome assembly GCF_016921115.1 of Streptomyces actuosus. Lineage (GTDB taxonomy): Bacteria > Actinomycetota > Actinomycetes > Streptomycetales > Streptomycetaceae > Streptomyces > Streptomyces actuosus_A. The sequence continues at coordinate 133,507 of NZ_JAFFZS010000018.1, read as the reverse complement.
AGTCGCCGAATCCGAGGTCTCGCGGCCGGTACAACGGAAAATCGAGCAGTACGAGGGAATACTGACCGCCCTTCACTCCTCCTTTCATGCAGCCGACCTTGTTTACCGGAATGCCCATTCGCGGACCGAGCCGTCCATTGAGCCGCTCAGCGGCGAGGAAGTGATAGGAGAGGCGCTGCGGCTGGCGGTGGCCTCCTGCGAGGAGGAATTACTGACGGCACAGCCGGGCGGCGGCAGGGCGCCCGAACTGCTCGCCGAAGCGCTGCCCCGCGATCTGGACGTGCTGCGGCGGGGGGTGCGGCAACGCACCCTCTACCAGCACAGCGTGCGCTCGCACCAGCCCACGCTGACCTACATCGAGCGGGTCCTGGCCGAGGGGGCCCAGGTCCGGACGCTGGAGGAGATCTTCGAGCGCGTCATCATCTGCGACCGCTCGCTCGCCTTCATCCCCGGCTCCCCGGAGCGGAAGACCGCGGCGCTGGCCATACGGCACACCGGCGTCGTCGAGTTCCTCGTCAAGGTGTTCGAGCACATGTGGGACCGCGCGCAGCCGGTGTCCATCACGATGGGCCAGCACCGGCCGGACCTTCTCACGGACTCCGTCCGCCGCACAGTACTCCGCATGGTCGTGGCCGGGCACACCGACGAGAGCATCGCCGCCCGGCTCGGGGTGAGCACCCGCACGGTCTCCACCCACATCAAGAAGGTCTCCGGCGCCCTGGGCAGCCGGAGCCGTGCCGAACTGGGCTACCTGGTCTCCCAGCGCAGACTCCTCGAACAGGAGCGGCCCCTGACCTCCGCGTCCGACGGAAGCCCCGGCGTCGAGCACTGAGCGGGTCCTCCGCACCGGCGCTGGCGCAGCCCTTCCGGGGCCCGCGCCGGCGCCTGACCGGCCGCCCCGGCGGCCGGTGGTGCGATCAGGACGTGAAGGTGCCGGGTCCGGTCGTCCCCCGCGTGTCCCGGACGAGCCCCATGAGCTCCACGCCGTGCGGTACCTCGTCCAGCAGGACGTCGAGGCGTCCCGTTCCCGGGTCCGCGCCGAGCAGCACCTGACCGTCCTGGTCGCCGAACGCGACGAGCAGGAGCAGACGTTCGCTCTGGAGCGTGGCGTCCGTGCACCGCACGGGGCGTGGTCGTTGCGGAAACAGCGGGCGGAATCTCCAAGCTCTGCCTTGCACTTCGTCGCCCAACGGGTGTTTCGCGGACACCCGGGGAGCCCTGCATCTGTTCGGGATCCGCGGAGGAGACGAGCAGCGGCCGAGCCGGGAAGGGGGATGCACCCGCCCGCGCCTCCGGACGGGTGCCCGGAGGCAGATTCACGCAACCGTGCACGGCGGAGGCGGCCTGCACAGGCGCTGTGGGGACCCGGTCAGTCGGGCTGCGGCACGAGCCGGCGCAGGCCTTTGCGGTCGTAGTAGCGGGTCATCCCCAAGCCGAACACCAGGGCCACGACGAACCCGACCGCGATCATGACCCAGCCCCGGGTCAGACCGGCGTCCGCGCGGGCGTCGAAGTACAGGATCGCTCTGACGCCGTCGGCGACCTGGCGCATGGGTTCGAAGCCTCCCAGGAAGCGGTAGAAGCCCGGCACCGCTTCGAGCGGTACCGTCGCACCGGAGGAGGGCAGGGCGAGGGCGATGAACACGAACATCGCCACGAGCTGGCCGATGCCGCCGAACGCGGCGTTGATCGCCTGGACGCCCAGACCGACCGACAGGGACGCGCAGTAGGAGAACGCCCACAACAGGGCCCGGTGCGGGGCGTCCATCCCGAGGATCACGATGGTCGCGAGCATGATCAACCCGGTCGTCACCAGGGTCAGTCCTGCCGTGATGCCCATCTTCAGCAGCAGTGTCTGCGTGCGGTCGATCGGCACGGTGGGGCGCCGTGAGTGCCAGGGCCCGATCTCACTGTCCGCGTAGCCGAGGGAGGTGTCGACGCCGTTGTGGACGATGTTGGCGCTCAGGAACCCGGCCAGTACGAGCAGGAGGGTGTAGTAGAAGGCGCTCAGTCCCAGGCCGGTGTGCCGTCTGATGGGATGACCCACCTGTGTCTGCACCGCGACGGGATCGGCGAGCAGGAGGCGGGTGGTGGCACTGGCTCCGGCGAGTGCCGGTGAACTCGTCAGTCGGCGGCCGATCTCCGACGAGGCCTGGCGAGCGGCTTTCTGGGTGATCTGGCCAGCCAGGGAGGAGCCCAGACTTCCCTTGCCGGGATTGGTCAGTACGGTCAGCGTCGGCCGGACGGTCGCCCGGCCGGTGGTCAGGTCGCCCACGGAGGACGTGAAGTCGGCGGGGATCAGCAGCGCGCCGAAGACCTTGCCGGAGGCGAGTTGCTCCTCGGCCTGCGTCCGGCTCACCTGGTGCCACTGCACGTCCCCGATGGGGGTGGAGGAGGTGATCGCGTCGCTGATCCGGGTGCCGAGGTTCTCGCGGCTGCCCGCGAGCGGCACGCCGGTGTCGGCGTTCACCAGGGCGATGGGCAGTCGGTGCAGGCTGTCGGCCGGTGCGAGGATGCCGCCCATGTAGAGCAGGGAGAGCACCAGCGTGACCAGGGCGCTGAGCACACCGGGCACGAGCCACAGCTTCCAGCGGCACAGCAGTCGTCCCGCGGTCGCCTCGGGTGTGCGAGCACACGTCGGTTTCCCACTGGCCATGCCTCTCCCCGGGCTCGACTTCGGCGGCGGCACTGCGGCGGACGGGCCCGGGCGGCGGACCGGGGGTCTGCGCACGGGCTCCGTGCGCAGCGCGCGGACGTAACGTGACGATAGGAGCCGCGCGCTACGAAGGGACGTCGCGACACCCGTGCCCGCACCGGATCCGGTGGGTTCCTGCTGTTTGCTCCGACGCGCGGCGGCAGGCCGCGGTCGGCCCCGCGGGGGCCGCGCGGTCCCCCGGGTCGGCCGCGGTGTGCCCGGCCGGTCGGCTGCCAGCCCGTTCCGCCTTCGGACGGTCAGGCCGGGCGGGCGGTGCTGGCGCGTTCGACCAGCTGGGTCGACAGCTCCACCCGCGGCAGATCGACCTCCTCCCCGTCGACCAGCCGCAGCAGGGTCCGGGCCGCCATCGCGGCCATCTCCTGCAGCGGCTGCCGGACCGTGGTCAACGGCGGGCCGCTCCACCGGGTGACGGAGAGGTCGTCGAAACCGACGACGCTGACGTCCCGCGGAATGCCCAGGCCGCGCTCGCGCAGTGCGGCGTACGCGCCGAAGGCCTGCAGGTCGCTGGCCGCGAACAGGGCGGTGGGAGGCGGCACATGGGCCTTGGCCGCGGCATCGAGCAGTGCGTGGGTCTCGGCCCGGCCGGAGACGTCGTTGAACTCGCCGAAGCGCAGCCACCCGTCGGGGACGGGGATGTCGGCCTCCTCCATCGCCGCGCGGAAGCCGTCCGCGCGGGCCCGGCTGCACAGCAGATTGCGCGGACCGGCCAGGTGCGCGATCCGCCGGTGACCGAGCCGGATCAGATGCTCGGTGGCCGCCGTGGCGCCCGCCCAGTTGGTGGCCCCGATCGTCGGCACCCCGGCGTCCGCCGTACCCACCGGGTCCACCAGCACGAACGGCACCCCCAGCGACACCAGCTTGAGCCGCTGCCGGGGAGTCAGGTCCGACACCACCAGGACGGCGCCGTCCGAACGCCGGGCCGCCATCTGCTCCAGCCACTCCCCCGTGTCCGCGCTGCGGCCGTGCACGGCCGACAGCACCATGCTCACCCCGGCCGCGTGCAGCGCCTGCTCCGCACCGCGGATGATCTCCACGGACCAGAGGCTGTCCAGCTCGTTGAGGACCAGGTCGACGATCCCGCCGCGGCGGCGACGGCCCTGGCGCCGCCGGTAGCGGTGCAGGTCGACCAGCCGCTGGATCCGGTCGCGGGTCTCCGCGGACACGTCCGACCGGCCGTTGAGGACCTTGGACACGGTCGACACGGACACCCCGGCCTCGGCCGCGATGACACTGATCGTCACCCGGTTCCCCGTCCGCACCGCCATCCGGGACACCCCCGTCCGTATCCGTACCGCTGCTGGTGGGTCGGCCCCGTCGCCGCACGCCTCGTCGTACGCCCCCTCCCGCAGGATATCCGCCCGCCGCCACGGCCCGGCGGACCGATGAACGACGATGTCAGCAGGTCTCCGGGGAGTCACCGGCCGTGCGGTCCGGCTCCTTCTCCAGTGGGCGGGCCTCGGCGATCAGCAGCGCGACGTCGTCGCGGTCGTAGGGGTGCCGCAGGGCGTTCAGGAGCCAGTCGCAGGTCTCCTCCAGCGGCTGCCGGAGGCCGTCGAGGACGTTCAGCAGCGCCGTCAGGCGCTCGTCGATGGGATCGTCGCGGGTCTCCACCAGGCCGTCCGTGTACAGGACGAGCCGGTCACCGGGCTCCAGGACGAAGGAGCTGGTACGGAAGCGGACCCCGCCGACCCCCAGTGGCGCGCCGGGGGAGAGCGCGAGCAGTTCGGGTCGGCGCCCGGCGCGCACGATCACCGGCGGAAGGTGTCCTGCGTTGGCGATGCGGCACCGGTGCCGGTGCGGGTCGTAGACGGCGTACACGGAGGTGGCGATGAAGTCCTCCAGGCCACAGGTGATCTTGTCCAGGTGCTGGAGGACCTCGTGCGGCGCCATGCCGAGGTCGGCGTAGGCGCACGTGGTGGCGCGCAGCTGCCCCATGGCCGCGGCCGCGTCGATGCCCTTGCCCATCACGTCGCCCACGACGAGCGCGGTCCGGTCCCCGGCGACGGGGACGACGTCGTACCAGTCGCCGCCGATCTCGCTGGAGGCCTGGGCCGGCTCGTAGCGCGAGGCGACGTCGAGTCCGGCGAGTCTGGGCGGCGGGCGCACCGGCAGCAGGCTGCGCTGCAGCGTCTCGGCGGAGTTGCGCACGTTCTCGTGCCAGCGGGCGTTGTCGATGGCGACGGCCGCGCGTGCGGCCAGTTCCCGCGCGAGCAGGACGTCGTCGTGGTCGAAGGGCAGGGGGTTGCGGGCGCGCATCACGTCGAACGCGCCCAGCACCTGGTTGTGCGCGATGAGGGGCACCGCGAGGTAGGAGTGCACACCGGCGCGGGCGAAGACCTCGGCGGCGTCGGCGTCGCGGGCGATGCGCAGCAGGTCCTCCCGTTGCGCCCGCGGCACGACGACCGGCTGTCCGGTGCGGACGCACTGAGTGATCAGGCGGTCGGCGCCATAGGCGGAGAGCTCCCCCACGACGTCGGCCGAACCGGTCACACCGGTCGGGTACGCCCCGGCCACGGCGAGGGCGCGGAACAGCTCAGGGCCGTCCTGCCGCCCGGAGGAGCGGCGGAAGGCCAGGACGGAGTCGAGGATGTCGACCGCCGCGACATCGGCGAGGTCCGGGACGGCGACGGCGGCGAGTTCGCGGGCCGTGCGTTCCGTTTCGAGGGTGGTGCCGATGCGTGCGGAGGCGTCTGCGAGGAGGGTGAGACGGCGCCGCGCCCGCTCCGTCTCGGCCGCGGCCAGGTGGCGCTCGGTGACGTCGACCACCGAGTTCGCCACCCCGATCACCCGGCCGCTGGGGGCGGTGAGCCGGTAGTAGGACACGGAGTAGGCGTGGTCGTGTTCGGGGTCGGCCTGGGTACGGCCGACCAGGTACCGGTCGATCAGCGGAACGCCCGCGCCCAGGACCTGGCGGAGCGCGGACTCGATGATCTCCGCGTGATCGGGATGGATGTCGCGCGGACGGCGGCCGATGTGATCGGCGGCGGGGATGCCGTTGATGCGTGCCAGAGCGGGGTTCACCAGCACGTAGCGCAGGTCGGGGTCGAGGAGCGCCACGCCGACCGGTGACTGGGACACCAGGTGATCGGAGAGCGCCAGCTTGGTCTCCAGACCCTGCACCATGGCCTGGTCCGCTGCGATGCCCAGTACGTAGACGTCGCCGACGTCGTCGAGCAGCCGCATGTTGCGGAACTCCACCAGGCGTGTGCTGCCGTCCTTGTGCCGGATGGGGAACGCGCCGGCCCAGCTGGTGCCGGCGTCCCTCAGCCGGGCGAACCACCGCATCACCTCGTAGCGGTGCTCCTTGTGCACCAGGAGGCGGACTGCGTACTGGCCCAGAGCCTCCTTCGCGGTGTATCCGAACACGTCGTCGGCCTGCGGGCTCCAGAACACGATGCGGCCACCGCTGTCCACCACGACGGCGGACACACTGAGCAGGTCGAGCAGCACGCCCGGTGGCGCCGGCCACTGGTGCCGGGCCGGGATCTCACGAGGGAAGGACCGGTCCGCGTCATCCATGCTGCGCGCTCCTTCCGGGGCCGTGCGCGACGAGGCGGTGCGGTTCACGCTTCGCCACGTGCCGCCGTACGGCTGCCCCGTCCGGGACAGAGGCACGGCCCGCCCGGGGGGCGGAGCGGCGGCCGGCGGCGGGTGGGGCTCCGGCCGCGGCGCGCAGGTGGGGCGGCCGGAGCCGGCCGCTCAGGACTGGGGCAGACGCCCGTGGTTCGCGGCGTGCTTACGGCGTGACTTCTTCTTCCTGCGTCGCTTGGAGGACATGTGCGCTCCCGCGGGGGCCGGGACCCGAACCGGTCGGATCGTGAGCATCAGTACACACAGAGGATACTTCCGGGCATTTCATCCCTCCATTGCTGCTCGCGCATCCCGCTCCACCGCTCAGATGCACGGCGGAGCGGGATGCGCGCTGCACGGGAGAGCAGCGGTCCGGGTCGTGGCCATGGCTTCTGCCACGTACTTGTGGGCCGTGGGCGGGAGGTTGCTTGACCTTGCCCCAGCGGGAAGGCACACAGTGTCCGTGTCGATCACATCGGTCGGCGGCGCCGCCCGCCGCCGGCCGGGCCACGGACACGAGGGGGAGTTCGCATGACCGCGACCTGCATCGTTCTCGACATCGGCGGCGTCCTGGAGTTCACGCCGAGAACCGGTTGGGCCGGACGCTGGGAGGAGCGGCTGGGGCTGCCCCCGGGTTCGGTCCACGAGCGGCTGGACGACGTGTGGCGGGCCGGGAGAGTCGGCCGCATCGGCGAGCGGGAGGTGCACGGACATGTGGCGGCCCGTCTGGGTCTCGGCGCGGCCGAGGTCGACGCCTTCATGAGCGATCTCTGGGCGGAGTATCTCGGCACGCCGAACGAGGAGCTCATCGCGTACGTGCGGGGGCTCCGCGGCAGGTGCAGGCTCGGCATCCTCAGCAACAGCTTCGTCGGCGCACGCGAGCGGGAGGCCGCGCGATACCGATTCCACGAACTGGTGGAGCAGATCGTGTACTCGCACGAGATCGGCGTCGAGAAGCCGGACCCGCGCGCCTTCGACGCCGTCTGTGCCGCGCTGGCCGTGCGGCCGGAGGAGTGCCTCTTCGTCGACGACGTCGCGGCCCACGTCGAGGCGGCCCGAGCGGCGGGCATGCAGGCGCACCTGTTCGAGGACACCGGCGGGACCCTCACCCGCATCGCCGCGCACCTGGACGCCGGGCCCTCCCTCCCTGCCGCAGGGCGGCGGCCCGGTGGTGCGCGCGGGCTGTGAGTCCGGGCGGCAGGCTGTGCCGGTGCCGGCTCCACCGTCCGCCCGGCAGTTGCGGAGAGCGGGGCCGGTGCCCGCCGGGCAGGCCGGACGGGGTGGCCGGACGGAACGAGGTCTGCCGAGGGCCGTCACCGCGCTGCGGACATCGCCCACCGGCAGGGATCGCGTGCGCGGCGGTCGGTCCCCGCCCCGGGCCCGTTCGCCCGCGACGGGCCGGCGGACGGATCGGTGGGCCCGCCGGGGTCCCCCGATCCGCCGCCGGCACGGCCCGGTGCGGTGTCGCGTCGCTACGCCGGGGCGTCCACGATCAGCACGATCTTGCCGGTCGTACGGCCGGTCTCCCCCAGGGCGTGGGCCTTGCCCGCCTCCGCGAGCGGCAGGGCCGCCTCGACGTGCGCGCGCAGGGCGCCGGACCGGACCAGTTCGGCGACGGCGTTCATTCCGGCGTGGTCGGCCTCGACCAGCAGGGTCTCCACTCGCACGCCCAGCTCGGCCGCCCGCGCCGCCTCGCCCGGGTCGGTGCCCGGCAGCAGCGAGACGAGCGTGCCGCCCGGCCGCAGCACCTCCAGCGAGCGCGCGCGGGTGTCACCCGAGAGCGGATCGAGGACCATGTCGATGTCGCGGGCCACGTCGCGGAAGTCGGTGCTGCGGTAGTCGATCACCTCGTCGGCGCCGACGGATCGGACGAAGTCGTGCTTGGCGGCGCTTGCGGTGCCGATGACGTATGCGCCGCGGGCCTTGGCGATCTGCACGGCGAGGTGGCCGACGCCACCGGCGGCGGCGTGGACGAGGACCCGCGATCCGGCGCGGACGTCGGCGGTGTCCACGATCGCCTGATGGGCGGTCAGGGCGGCGAGGGGCAGCGCGCCGGCCTGGAGGTGGTCGATGTCGGCGGGCTTGCGGGCGAAGGCGCGCGCCGGTCCCGTCACGTACTCGGCGTGGGAGCCGACACCGTACGGGTACGGCAGCATCCCGAAGACCTCGTCCCCGGGCTTGAAGAGGGTGACGCCGTAGCCGACGGCCTCGACGACCCCGGAGACGTCCCAGCCGAGGACGAGGGGCAGTCGGCCCAGGAAGACCTCACTGGAGCGGTGCTTCCAGTCCGTGGGGTTGAGGCCCGCGGCGCGGACGGACACGAGGATCTCACTCGGTCCCGGCGCGGGGCGCGGGATCCGCACCTCCTTGAGGATGTCGGGGGTTCCGTAGGCGTCCTGGCTGATGGCGCGCATCATGGCGGTCTTCGTCATGCGTCCAAGCCTCGCGGGACACCGCAGCGAGTACCATGGCATGATTGCCATCTTTCGACAGGATTCTGCCATGCGTCGTGCTCATCGTGTCGTCGTGCTCGCCCTGGACGGGGTGTATCCGTTCGAGCTGGGGATCCCGAGCCGGGTCTTCGGGGCCGCGGGAGACCACTACGAGGTGCTGACCTGCTCGGTCGACGGCGGTCCGGTCCGGACGAACGCGGACTTCTCGGTGACCGTCGAGCGGGGGCCGGAGGCGCTGACGACGGCGGACACGGTCGTCCTGCCGCCGATCGACTCCTCCCTCGTGACACGTGATCTGCCGGAGCCGGTGCGGGAGGCGCTGGCGTCGATCCCCCGATCGGCGCGCATCGTGTCGATCTGCACCGGCGCGTTCGTTCTGGCGGCCGCCGGTCTGCTGGAGGGACGTCCGGCCACCACGCACTGGGCGCTGGCCGGACTCTTCCGCGAGTGGTATCCGCAGGTGGCGCTGGATCCGGACGTGCTGTTCGTCGACGACGGCCAGGTACTCACCTCCGCCGGCGCCGCATCGGGGGTCGATGTCTGCCTGCACCTCGTCCGGGCGGACCACGGCAGCGAGGTGGCCAATCGGGTGGCGCGGGTGTGCGTCGTCCCGCCCTGGCGGGAGGGCGGCCAGGCGCAGTACATCGAGCGCCCGGTGCCCGAGACGACGGCGAACGGAACGGCGGCGACCCGCCAGTGGGCGCTGGAGCACCTGCACGAGCCGATCACCCTGCAGGACCTCGCCGGGCATGCCCGGATGAGCCTGCGCACCTTCGCCCGCCGCTTCCACGACGAGGTCGGCGTGAGCCCGGGGCGGTGGCTGATCCAGCAGAGGGTGGCGCAGGCGCGGCACCTGCTGGAGGCGACCGATCTGCCGGTGGACGACATCGCCGGGCAGGTCGGCTTCGGCACCGGCACCTCGCTGCGGCAGCACCTGCATGCCGCGATCGGTGTGTCGCCACTCGCCTACCGGCGCACCTTCCGCGGCGCGCCGGCACCGGTGGGCTGAGCACAGCCGCCGGCACCCCACCGCTCACGAGCGCCGTCACCGCACCGGCACGGTCGCCGTCCCGACAGGGCCCGCCGGGACGCGCGTCGCCGGGCACCGCCGCCGGCCTCCGGCGTGCGCGCGGCGGCTCCCTCCGGGTGCGGGCCCCGGGACTGCATTCCCGCAGAAGGCATCGGAATCCCGATGCCCGGCATTGGATTCCGCATTGGTCAGCGGTGGCCGGACCGTCCTACCGTCGTCGACATCGCCGCACTGACGATCTGTGCACGAAGTGTCGGATCGCCCACGGTGCCGGTGCGTGCAGCCCCTTCCCGGCCCCTTGCGGGCCCACGACAGCAGCCTCGGAGATCCACCATGTCGAAGATCCTCTTTGTGATGACCGGCGTCGACCACTGGACGCTGGCCGACGGCACCAAGCACCCCACCGGCTTCTGGGCCGAGGAGGCCGCCGCCCCGTACGAGGCGTTCCGGGCCGCGGGCCACGAGATGGTCGTCGCCACTCCCGGCGGCGTCGTGCCCACCGTCGACCGGGGCAGCCTCGCGCCCGAGGTCAACGGCGGCCAGGAGGGTGCCGACAGGATCGCCGCGACGCTCGCCTCCATGGCCGAGCTGAAGTCTCCGATCCGCCTGGAGGACGTCGAACTCGACGACTACGACGCCGTGTTCTACCCCGGCGGCCACGGCCCCATGGAGGACCTCGCCGTCGACACCACCTCCGGCGCCCTCCTGGTGGACACGCTCGCGTCCGGCAAGCCGCTGGGCGTGGTCTGCCACGCCCCGGCGGCACTGCTCGCCGCGACGGGGGCCGACGGCGGCAACGCCTTCGCCGGCTACCGGGTGGCCGCGTTCACCAACGCCGAGGAGGCGCAGGCCGGCTTCGCCGACAAGGCCCGCTGGCTGCTGGAGACTCGCCTCGTCGAGGCCGGCGTGGACGTGCGGGTCGGCGAGCCGTGGGCGCCGAACGTCGTGGTCGACCGCAACCTGGTCACCGGTCAGAACCCGGCCTCCTCCGGCCCGCTCGCCGCCGAATTGCTGAAGAAGCTGGGCTGACACATGGGCTCCGACCGGCTCGGCGAGGTCCTCGACGCCGCCTACGACTGCCTCATGCGGTACGGCGTACGGCGCACGACGATGGACGACATCGCCTCCACCATGGGTGTGTCCCGGTCGGCGGTCTACCAGTACGTCCGCAACAAGGACGACGTCTTCCTCCGCCTCGCCGACCGCCTGCACACGCGGGCGCTGGAGCGGGCCCGGCGGGCGGCGGACGACCGGGACGCCCCCTACGCGGCACGGATACGGGGCGTCCTGCAGGCCAGGCTCGACCTGGTCGCCGACCTCAGCGGCCCCTCGCCCCACACCGCGGAACTGCTGGACCACAAGGCCCGCTTGTTCGGGCACATCTGCGCCGACTTCACCGCGGACCTGAGAGACCTGCTGGTCCGGCTGTTCACGGAGGCGGGCACCGTCGACGAGCCGGCCCGGGCCGCGGACATCGCGGTCGCCCTGGTGACCGGGCTGGAGTCGGTGAGCGACGGCGCGGCGTTGCTGGGGCCGGCCACCGACGCGCTTCTGAACGGCCTCCTGGAGTCCTCGTCCCCGGCCCACTGACGAGGAGCCCGGGGGCGGGCCGGGCCCGTTCACCGGCGCCGCCCCGCCGAGGCCGCCCCGCCGAGGCCGTCTCCTCGTGCTCCACGCACCCGGCGCGGGCGCAGAGGCGCAGGCTCCCGGTCCGGCCACGCAGCGGTTCGGAGCCCTTCCACGCAGTGCCGGCACCGGGCGGGGCCGGTCCGGCAGGGCATCCTGGTCGTGGTGGAGGACGTCCGACACGTGGATGGGGCAACTGTTCTTGACGACACATGGGGATTCCGACAAGGCGGCCATGCCGCAGGCCGGTGCGGGGACGGCCGGCGCGGACCTGAATCTGCTGCGCACCTTCCTGGCGGTCTACCGCGCCGGCTCGTTCACCGCCGCCGCCGGGCTCCTGGGCCTGTCGCAGCCCACGGTGACCACTCAGATCCGGTCCCTGGAGCGGCAGACGGCGCGCGAGCTGTTCGTCCGCCGGCCCCGCGGCGTCTCCCCGACGGCGGTCGCCCACGACCTCGCGGCCCGGGTCGGCGCGCCCTTGGACGCACTGGCCGCCGCGACCGGATCCGAGCCCTCGCCCGACCGGCAGGCACCCCCCGTCCACCTTGCGGGCCCCGCCGACCTGCTCTGCACCCGCGTCCTTCCGGCACTGGCCCCGCTGACCGGCGAGGGGGTACGGCTGCGGATCACCCCGGGCCTGACCGAGCCCCTCCTGGCCGAACTGCGCTCCGGACGGCACGACCTGGTCATCGCGACCTTCCGCCCCCGCGGTCGGACCCTGACCGCCGAACCACTGATGGACGAGGAGTTCGTCCTGGTCGCCGCGCCCTCCTGGGCCGACGTCGCGACGCGCCTGGCCGCGGAAGGGCCCACGGTGCTGCACACCGTCCCCCTGATCACCTACTCGGAGGACCTGCCGATCGCCCGACGCTACTGGCGTCACGTCTTCGGCACGCGCCTGTCCTGCCCCGCCGCCATCACCGTCCCCGATCTGCGCGGCGTCCTCGCGGCCGTCGCCGCGGGGGCCGGCTTCACCGTCCTGCCGCGCTATCTGTGCCGGGACGAACTGGATTCCGGCGCCCTCGTCCCGCTCCTGGAACCGGACGATCCGCCCATCAACACCGGCTATCTGGCGCAGCGCCCGGGCCGCGCCGACAATCCCGACGTCGCCCGCGTCCGGGACCTCCTGCTCCGGGCGGGCCGCACCTGGTGACCGTACGGCCGCAGCCGGTCGGGGGACACCTGCGCCGGTCTGCCATGTGCACGCCCGGCGGGACGCCTGCGCGGCAGGCGAAAGAGGCCCTGGCCCCGCGTGTGACCGGCCCGTTCGGCTTCCGCGCCGCCCACGGCCGTCCCGCAGCAGCGGACCGGCTCCCGGAGCGCGGGCAAACGGGCCGCGAGGCGGGCGCGGCGGTGCGCGACACGGCCGCCCGTTCGAGTCCGCCGGGCGGCGTGCCGCCCGATGCGGGCACGTGATGTCCCACCATAGTGGGACATCATGAGCACGGAACCGATCGATCAGCCTCAGGCAGGGCCGGATCCCGGCATCCCGGTGACCGAACCGCCCGACCGCCCCCTCGTCGTCATCGGGATGGCCGCCGTCGTCGGCGTGGTCCTGTGGGCCTGGCTCGGCGACGATTCCTTCGACAGCGTCTCCTCCACGAGCCTGACGTGGGTCCTGAACAACTTCGGCTGGCTGTTCGTCGTCGCCGCGGACGTGTTCCTGGTCCTGTGCCTGGTGATCGCGCTCAGCCGGTTCGGCCGGATCAGGTTGGGCACGGACGACACCGAGCCGGAGTTCGGCAACCTCGCCTGGATCGCCATGATGTTCAGTGCCGGAATGGGCATCGGGCTGATGTTCTACGGTGTCGGGGAACCGCTCACGCACTATCTCGCGCCGCCCCCGGCGAGCGGGGTGCGGCCCCGGACCGACGCCGCCGCACGGGTGGCCATGCAGTACTCGTTCTTCCACTGGACGCTCACCCCATGGGCGATCTACGGGATCTCAGGGCTCGCCCTGGCGTACGCCGGATTCCGCAAGGGCCGGGGCAACCGGCTCAGCTCCGCGTTCGTGCCGCTCATCGGGGCCCGGCGGGCGGCGTCGTGGCCGGGCCGGGTGATCGACCTGCTCGCCGTCTTCGCGACCGTCTTCGGCACGGCGACGAGCCTGGGCCTGGGAGCACTGCAGGTCGCGGAGGGGCTCGACATCACCGTGGGCATCGACGCCACCCGGAACGCGCAACTCGTCATCATCGCGGCCCTGTCGGCGGCGTTCGTCGTCTCGGCCTTCTCCGGACTCCACCGGGGCGTCAAGTGGCTGTCGACGATGAACATCGTGCTCGCGGCCGGCCTGATGGTGTTCGTCTTCCTGCTCGGCCCGACCGTCTACATCCTGGACACGATCCCGGCGTCCATCGGCGGGTACCTGGAGAACCTGCTGCCGATGGCCACGCGCACCGGCGCCTTCTCCGACCAGCAGTGGCTGGGCTCCTGGACCATCTTCTACTGGGCGTGGTGGCTGTCCTGGGCTCCGTTCGTCGGAACGTTCATCGCCCGCATCTCGCACGGCCGGTCCATCCGCGAGTTCCTCATCGGCGTCCTGCTGGTGCCGAGTGCGGCGACGGTCGTCTGGTTCTGCGTCATGGGTGGGTCGGCGCTGCGGCTGCAGTCGACCGGGGAGGCGGATCTGGCGAGCACGATGCAGGACGGTGCCGAGGCGTCACTGTTCGGGATGCTGGACGCGCTCCCCATCAGCACCGTCACCTCGTTCGTCGCGATGGTGCTGGTCATGACGTACTTCGTGACGAGCGCCGACTCGGCCTCCCTCGTCATGGGCTCGCTGACCAGCCGCGGCGCACTGCACCCGCCGTCCTGGCTCGTGGTGATGTGGGGGGTGCTGATGGCTGCCGTGGCGGCGGTCCTGCTGGTCGTGGGCGGGCTGAGCTCGCTGCAGACGGCGACGATCCTGGTGGCTCTGCCGTTCGTGCTCGTCATGCTGGTGCTGTGCTGGGCGCTGTGGAAGGAACTGCGGGAGGACCCGGGCGCGGGCCCGGCCCGGCATCACGCGCTGCACGGGCTCCAGGACGTCGTCCGGACGATGGTCGGCGACGCCGTCACGCAGCAGAGCACGGGACGCCATCACCGGCTGCGGCGCGCGGCGAAGACCCGCACCGAGACCGACGGAGACGGAGACGGATGAACCGCCTCCACCCAAATGCGGGGGGTTCCTCTACCCGCGCTGCTCCGAGCACGACCCCCGGTCGTGCGGCGGCCGGGCGGGGTCCGGCGGTCTTGCACCGGCCGCCGGAGCAGCCCCCACCGGCCCTCCTCATCCCCCGCTCCGGCCGGTCACCGGCCGGAGTAGCACGGGTTGGAAGTCGTACAACGCCGGGCCCACACTGGCCATGAGAGCAACGAACCATGCATATCGCACCCGGGTGACGCCGACGCACGACCGGCCCCGAACGAGGAGCAGCGCATGAGCAGCGGCACACCGTCCCGGCCTCCGCGCCTCCCCCTGCGCCGCCCCCTGATCCACGGGGTGTGCGCAGCCGTCTCCGGGGTGCTGGCACTCGCGGCCTGCAGCAGCGGCGACGGCGGGGACAGCGGCACCACCCCGACGCCGACCGCTCCCGTCACATCCAACTTCTCCGGTGAACCACCGACGGGCATCTCGTCATTGGCCGAGTCGAAGAAGGCCGAGGTCCAGGGATCCGCGTCCGCCGCGGCCGCGTCGGCCGCCGCCCGGGCCTCGGAGTTCGCGGCGTCCGTCTCGGCGGACACCGAGCGGGCACGCGCGGAGGCCCAGAAGGAGCTGAACAAGGTCCAGGGGCAGGGCAACGCCATGGGAGACGTCTCCATGACGGGTCTGCCCCTGTCTGCCACGAACAACGTGCGCGTCCAGCTCGTCACCATGACCAACCGCACCGACCGGACCGCCTCCTTCGCGGTGCAGGTCGACTTCACCGACTCCGACGGGAAAGTCGTCGAGACCGTCTTCGTGAGCGCCCAGGACGTCGAGCCGGGGCAGAAGGCGCAGCGCTACGCCATCAGCAGCCGGCCTCCCGAGCCGCAGCTCACCGCCAAGCCGGCCAAGGCCCAGCGGTACTGACGCCGCCTCGGTCCCACCCGGCGCCCGACCGCCCCGGAAACACTGGCACCTCTCGCTCCGGCAGGTGCACCCGACACGCCCCCACGACATCCGGTCCGCCGGCGAGGCGCGTGGGAGCATGGCTCTGACCAGGCAGTTCAGTCCAAGGAGACAGGTTCGCTCATGTTCGATGCCCTGAAGCAGCTCAAGGACAGGGCCGAGGACCTCGCCGAGGCCCACGGGGACACCGTTTCCGAGGGACTCGAGAAGGTCGGCGACTTCATCGACGGCAGGACCGACGGCAAGTACAGCGCCAAGATCGACACCGCGGTCGACAAGGCCCAGGACCTCGTCGGGAAGCTGGGCGAGAGAGGCGCAGCGGGCGACCAGGGCAAGAAGTAGGGCGACAGAGAGCCGGCGGGGACCGGCCCGGCACCCCGCTGGGGGTACGGTCGGGGCGCTGCACCCCCGTTGCGGGGCGCGCGGATGCGATCGGTCCCACGCGCGCTCGGCGATCTCACCACTGCGGGGAGGATCCGGTCACCGCGCAGGACGGATGCATCCGGTCGCCCTGTTCGTCGCGAATATCGCCTTGTACGCCGATTCATCCCGATGCGCGATGCTTCTCGGCGCCATCGGGATGCGGACCCCTGTACAGCTCGGGAGCAAGCATGATCGTCAAGAAGCTGCACGACGCCGGCGTCAGGAGCGAGCACGCCTGTCTGGCCGCGACGGCATCCATCGGCCTGCCGCTCTTCTCGTGGCTCACCTCCAGCAGGACCGAGAACCTGGAGCGTGCGGACCGCTGGGGCATCTTCGTCGGAGAGTGGGCCCCCACCTTCTTCGGTCTGAGGCTCGCCCTGGCCCACTACGAGAGGCGCGAGCAGTCGGGCGCTTCGGAATCGACGCCTCTTCAGGCCTCGGAGGTGTGATCATGTCCGAGTCGCTGCCCCCTCCCGGTGAGACACCCCCGGTGGAGGGGTCGATCGCGGAAGCCCATCAGGAACGTCCCGACGGCGGACCGTGGGAATATCCGCGACCGCGTTCTTCGTGGCGCGGGTGATCGAGCTGTGACGGGACACGCGGCCGCCTGAGCCGCTGTCTGTCGCCCACTCTCCTGTCCACGGCGCGCCACCCGAGAGGGGCGCGCCGTACACGTGGGTTCCGAGCGAAACCGGGTGCGGCCCGTGGGACGGGAGCGAAGGGTGCGGACCGCATCCGGGACGGCGCCGACCGTCGGCGCGGCGGGCACGTCCTGTTTCGGGCCTGCTTCGTCCGGCGGTTCACCGTCCCAGCAGCTGGACGGTGCCGGTGGCGGAGATCCGGCCGGCCCCCGTGACGAGGAAGCGGATGCCGCTCGGCTCCCCGGCCACCTCGACCAGGGCCCCACGCGTCGGGACGGCGGCCGCCATGTCCAGGCGCAGCCCGATCACCGCGGCGGCCGTCATCCCGGAGCTCAGCAGTGCCGCCTGCCGTCCGGCTTCCAGGACCGCCGGCGCGGGCAACCGGGTCGGGCGTCCGGGCAGGAGGACGGGGTGCGCGGGGTCCCGGGGGACGACGACGAGTCGTCCCTGTGCCCCGCGCGCCAGCAGGACGTCCTGGTCACCGGCGGCGCCCACGGCGGCGGCCGGGGGGTGCAGCAGCGCCGCCGACGGCACCACCCCGGCGAACTCCCCCTCCGCGGGGGCCGAAGCGGCGAAGCGCATGGTGCACCGGCCGAACACCGTCCCGGCGTGCAGATACTCCGCCGTGAGGCGGTACGCCGCGAGGGCCCCGGACCGTACCGCCAGGTCGCTGAGGGTGCAGCGCAGCATCACATCGGTGGCGCTCCCCCGTTCCGTCGGCCTCGCCTGCGGATGCAGCCCCAGGCTCACCGAGACGGCCTCCAGCTGTGCGCCCCTGGCGGGCGGCAGATGGTGGCGCTCCACGGCCACGGCCAGCTGGCGCAGGGACTCGACCATGATCAGCGGATGGTGCGGTACGGCCGTCCCGCGTTCGTTCAGCGGATGCAGTCGCGGCCACTGGCACTCCGCCTCGAAGTACCGTGCCGCCGGGCGGCGCAACGACACGACGAGCATGGACGCCATCGTCTCCAGGCCGATCGAGCGCCAGGTGAGCGCGGTGTCCGCCGCCCGGATGTCCTCCGGGGGCCGCACGGGAGCGGCCGCGGTGCGAGGCGGCACCGTGCCGGTCACGCGGTCCACGACCATCTCGTGCATGTCCGCCTCCTGCCGCGGGGTCGGCCGAAAGCGTCCGTCACCGGCCGTCTACCCCCGTCCTTCGCCGACTGCGGGGCCGATGGATGCAGGCGGCACCCGAAGGCACTGCACGGCGCGCCGCCGCGGCCCGCCCCGACGCACCGCGCTGCGGACGGCGGTGCCCGAGGGAGGTCTCGGCGGCCGGCCGTCCGGCCGGTGGCGGACGGAGCGGGGCGCGTGTCAGGGCAGGACGGCGGATGCCGCCTGGACCGCCTTGGTGTCGTCGCGCAGCCAGACGGTGCGCTGCGGGAAGGGGATGTCGATGCCCGCGGCGTCGAGGCCCTCCTTGACCCGGCGGCGCAGTTCGCGGGTGACGGACCACTGTTTCGTCGGCACCGTCCTGACCGCCATCCGCACCAGGACACCGTCCGCGTCCAGTGACTGCACGCCCCACACGGAGGGCTCCTCCAGAAGGATCCCGGCGAACGCCGGATCCCGCAGGACGGCCTGCCCCGCCTCCTCCAGCACGCGGGTGACCTCGTCGAGGTCGGCCTGGTAGGAGACGGCGACGTCCAGGACGGCCCGCGCCCACTCCTGGCTGTCGTTGCGGACCCTGAGGATCTCGCCGTTACGGATGTGCCACAGCCCGCCGTCGAGGTCACGGACCTGCGTCAGGCGGAGGCCGACATGCTCGACCTCGCCCACGGCCTCACCGAGGTCGACGAAGTCGCCGACGCCGTACTGGTCCTCGACCATGATCAGCATGCCGGACAGGTAGTCGGCCACGAGGTTCTGCGCGCCGAACCCGATCGCCAGCCCGACGACGCCCGCGCTGGCCAGCAGCGGCCCGAGCGCAAGGCCCACCTGGTCGAGCACCATCGCGACGGCGACCAGGAACAGGACGACGGACACGATGCTGCCGAGGACGGATCCGATGGTGCGGGCCCGCTGCTCCCGGCGTTCCCGTGCCCGGGAGCGGTCGCGGTTCAGCACTGCCGGTCCACCAGGGGTGCCCGTCTCGGCCCGATCGTCGCCGGGTTCGAGGATGCGTTCCACCACGCGGGTGATGGCACGTTTTGCGGTGATACGGACAAGGGCCACGCCGACGAGGATGAGGGCGATCCGCAGCGGCGTGCCGATGAGCGCGGCCGCGTGGTCGCGGGCCCAGTCCGGCACGGTCACCGCCAACTGGGTGGGCGGGCTCGCCGGTCGGTCGGGAAGGGGAGCCATGAACCGAGTCGCTCCGTTCCGAGTAGGGGATCTGGTGCTCCGGGCGCCCCTACCCGGAACACGGCGGCCGACACGGCACCGTCGCGCCGCGCCGGAGCGGAGTCCCCGCGGCCGGGCTGCGGCCGACGCGCAGGCGGACCAGGTCCGCACACCGACGGGCGGTCTCGGCACACCGGCCGACGGTGCCGCCGGTGCCCGCGCGGGTTCGAAGAGGGTGCCCCGTCAGGTCCGGTGGACGGTCTCGGCGTACGCGTGCGCGAGCGCGGCGGCCATCTCCGTGACTGCGAAGCGGGACGAAACCGTCTCCTGTCCCGCCTCGGCCAGGAGCGCGCGCCGCGCCTCGGGCAGCGACGTCAGCCGGTGCAGCCCCCGCGCGAGACCGGTCGCGGAAGTCCTCCCGGCTGAGGGCGGGGGTCCGGTCGTCCGGCACGGCACGCGGCCACAGCCCGTACTCGGCCTCCAGGAGGCGTGCGTGGCGGCGGAGGAGGCGGCCCGGCTCGGGGAGTTCCTCGACGCCACCCACGCGGGCGCCGTCGAGGTCATGTGCCCGCCGTACCGTGGCTGCGCACGAGGGCCGGCCGCGCGGCGCGGGTGCCGGCTGTGCCGTCCGGGGCCCGCGGGGCGAGCGATTCCCGTGATCGCCGCGCGTGCGGGGCCTGCACGGCGGGGAGATCCTGTGACAGAGCGATCGGGTCCGGCAGGGAGTGCGGGGCCTGTGGTGACCGACCGACCCGCGGGAGAGATCATGGCCGGCAGCGGCAGCGGCGCGTACGAGGGGTTCACGGCCGAGGAGCGGGCCGCGATGAAGGAGCACGCGCAGGAGCAGCGAAAGGCGGCGCGCCGCGGCTCGCGGGCCCAGAAGGCGGCGGAGGCGGAGCAGGACGTGCTCGCCAAGATCGCCGAGATGCAGGACACCGACCGGGTCATGGCCGAGCGCGTCCACGCCGCGATCAAGGCAGGCGCCCCGCAGCTCGCGCCGAGGCTGTGGTACGGAATGCCGGCCTACGCGCGGGACGGCAAGGTCGTCTGCTTCTTCCAGAGCGCGGCGAAGTTCAAGGCCCGCTACGCGACGCTCGGGTTCAACGACCCGGCGACCTTGGACGACGGCCTGATGTGGCCGACCGCTTTCGCCCTGGTCGAGATCGACGACGAGGTCGAGAAGCGGATCGTCGCGCTGGTGAGACGGGCGACGGGGCAGGGCGGGTCCGGCGGATCGCCGCGGGAGGGCTGAGCCGCCAACGCCCCGGCGCGTCCCTCCCGCGGTGGGACCCGGTCACCGCGGAGCGAAGAACTCGCTGGCGTACGGGGGACGTTGCGTACCACCATGCGACGCATGAGTGATCAACCCGCACGATGGTCCCGGGCGACCGTCTACCCCGACATGTGGGCCGACCCGGCCGACGACCCCCGCACCGACGAGAACACGGCTCCGGACGGCGAACTCGCCACGCTGCAGGATTTCCTGACCAACTACCGGTTGACGCTTCGGATGAAATGCGAAGGCCTGGATCCGGAACAGCTGGCCCGGCGATCGGTCCCCCCGTCGACGATGTCGCTGCTCGGCCTCGTGCGGCACCTCGCCGAGGTGGAGCGGGACTGGCGCAACTGGATCGGCGACGCCGGCCCCCTGCCGAAACTGTACGGCCGGCGCGACGCCGACTTCGACGACGCCGTCGCCGAACAGGCAGTGGTCGACGCCGCGTTCACCGACCTGGCGCACGAGCAGGCGGCGACCGACGCCGCGCTGGCCGCACACCCGGACCTGGGCGAGCGGGTGGGCGAGGACGCGATCGCCGTCAGGGAGCTGTTGGTGCACCGGATCGAGGAGTACGCCCGTCACTGCGGGCACGCGGACCTGCTGCGCGAGCGCGTCGACGGACGGGTGGGCCAGTGACCGGGCCCGGGCCCTCCCCCAGCCCCTGCCGGCCCGGCACGGGCGGGTCGCCCCGGCAGCTCCCTCGTCTCCGCTCACCTCACGCCGCTCCCGTCCCGACCCCGGTCCGCCGGACGGCAGCCCGGGGTCGGGGCGCCGCACGCTTCGGGCGCCCCGGACGGGTGTGCGCCCGTCAGAGGTAGGGGCGTGTGTTGAGCTCGATCGCGTGTCCGGCGGGGTCCTTGAAGTACACCCCGCGGCCGCCGTGCTCGGTGTTGGTCTCGCCGGGGCGCCGCATGTGCGGATCGGCCCAGTGCTCGACCTGGTGCTCGCACAGGCGCCGGTAGGCCCGGTCGAACAGCTCGTCGTCGACCCAGGAAGGCGTAGTGCTCCATCTGGATCTCCACCGGCTGCTCGGCGAACTGGAGCAGGACGCCGTCGGTGAGCTGGACGTCGGTGAAGGGACCCCAGGACGGCGCTTCCGGAAGCTCCAGCAGCTCGCGGAAGAAACGGGCGGACTCGCCGCGGTCCCTGGCAGCGATGATGGTGTGGTTGAACGTGACTGTGATACGGCTGACCTCAGGACGGCTCGGCACGGGAGGGGGCTCGCGGTGCTCGGGCACGGGGAGGTCCACGTGGCGCGGGGAGGGGGTGCGCTCCGCGCGCCGCCGTGCGGTCGGACCTCCACCGGATCGCCCGTCCGTGTGTGGCTCAGTGCCGGTCCGGTGTTCACGCAGCAGGACACCACTCGATCATCCGGAGCGGGCCGACAGAATTCCGCGTGGTCGCGACGGGCGGCGGAGGCGGGGAGGAACCACCGCTCTTCCCCAGGGCCGGGAACCGCGCACCACAGGCGGGTTCCACCCGGTGAACCCGGAATGACCGGCGCATCCGTCCGCAGCCGGCCGACCGGCGGGACAGGGGGGCCGTCCGCCCCGGCGAACCGCGGGCGGGCGAGCACGCACCCCGGCGACCGCCGGAGCGGACGGCACACGGCCGGCGACCCGCCCTCCTCCTGTGGCGGGTCGCCGGCCCCGCGGCCCGGGCGCTCCGTCAGGAACGCCCGGGCCGGCACCGGCCGACGGTCTCAGCGCCTCACAGCCGCTGCCACAGCGCCGGCACGTGCGGCGGCTCCCATCCGGTCTGCGCCTGGTGGCCCTGGATGCAGCGATAGGTCGCCCCGCCGTAGGTCACCGTGTCGCCCGCCTGGTAGACGGTTCCCGCCGCCCAGGTGCCACCCGGGTCACCGGGATCGCCCGGGTCGCCCGGGTCGCTCCCGCTGGTCCTGAGGGTGAGGCCGTAGGCCTGGAGGATCGGGTTGATCGGCTGGAAGAAGGTCGTGCCCCCGGTGGTGCAGTTGCCCGAACCGCCAGAAGTGACGCCCTGCGCCTGGCTGCCGGAGATGAACGAGCCGCCCGAGTCGCCCGGTTCGGCGCACACCGAGGTACGGGTCACCCCGCTGACGGTGCCCTCCTGGTACGTCACACTCGTGTTCAGCTGCTGGACGGTTCCGCAGTGCCAGCCGGTCGTCGAGCCGGAACGGCACACCGAGGAGCCGACCGGGGCCTGCGTGGACCCGGCGACCTGGGAGCTGGAACCGTTCACGTAGGGCGTCGCCGTCCAGTTGGAGTTCGCGGCCACCCATGCCATGTCGTTGCCGGGGAACACCGACGCCTGGAAGGTCCCCTGCGCGACCCGGTTGGAGCCGCTGGTGGTGTTGCCGGCGCGCCCGCAGTGCCCGGCCGTGGCGAAACCCTGCCGGGTGCCGCGTGTCACGGGGAAACCGATCGAGCAGCGGCTGCCGGTGCCGATGTAGTAGGCGTCACCGCCACGCAGGTCGTACAGCGGGCGGGGCCGTTCCGGCGAGGTGACCACGCGGGCCAGGGACGCGTCCACGCCGGCCGCCGCGAGCAGCGAGCGGGCGGCGTGCGGTCGTATCGCCTGCACGACGAGGGTGTTGGTGGGCACGTCGACGTACCACACCGGGGTGTCCAGGGTGGAGTGGCGTGCGGCGGCGCGGTCCACGCGTGCCTTGGCCGCGTCGAGCGTGCTCAGGGAGCGGGGCACCACGGCGGCGTGCGCGCCCCGCGCCTCGATCGCGGGAACGTCGGCCCGGTCGGTCGTCGCCACGGTCAGCGTCTCCGACTGCGCGCCGCGCACCCAGGCGCCGGCGAAGTCGGAGCCCAGCGCGGCGCGCAGCCGCCCGGCGGTGGCGCCCGCTTCGGCCTCGTTGGCCAGGCGGTGCTCCGCCTGGCGGCGATCCAGACCGAGGTCGCGTCGCAGGGCGCTCAGGAGCCCGGGCGGAGCGTCGGCGGTGCGCAGCGTCTCGGCCGCCGTGGGGGTGGCGGGGTGGGACGGGGCTGCGCCGGCGGAGCCGCTGAGCCCGGCCCCGACCAGCGCGGCCGTCGCAGCGGCGGCGGCGCAGACGGCTCTGGCATGTCGTAGGAGCATGGGGAGGTCTCCTCGGAATCGGGTGGAGTGCCGAAACCGTAGGGAGAGGCCACCGGGCGGCATAAGACGTCAGCCGACCCCCTGCCCCGGCGTTATGGAAACGCCGGGATCAGCGCAGTGCCGTGTCGGGATCCCCGCGCCGGGCCAGCCAGTTGGTGTAGCTGTCGCTGCGGGCCGCCGCCCTGGCGTGCGCGGTGCGGGCCTGGGTCAGCAAGGTGGCCGCCGTGTCCGGCTGCTGGGATCCCGGGTGCCAGCCCAGGAGGTGTCGCCACATCAGCGGCGTACCGGCGAGGGGGCGGGTGGTCAGGCCGGGCGTCGGGGGGAAGGTGGCCCGGCACAGGCCGACAGCCCGGCCGACCTGCACCAGGTGCACGCAGGAGGCGGTGTCCGTCTCGTACATGCGGCGCGGGGTGAATCCGGCGCGGGCGCAGGCTGCCGTGAAGCAGTCCGCGAAGCAGCCGTCACCGGGGACGCAGGCCCATTCCTCGTCGGCGAGGGCAGCCAGGTCGGCCTCCCGCCCGAGGGCGAGGGGGTGATCCTCGGCGAGCATGACGAACACCGGGTCCACGGCGATCTCCTGCCAGGCGAGGTGCGGGGCGCCGGGCGGCGCGGCGGAGCCGCAGGTGCCGGCGAGGGCGAAGTCCAGGCGTCCGTCGGCGAGCAGGTCGGCGAGTTCCCGCTCGGACCAGGAGGCCCGGGTCGTCACCGTGGTGGTGGGAGCGGCGCCGGCCAGACGGTCAACGAGCGCGCCCAGCAGCGGCCCGTGGGTGCCGCCGATCCGCAGTCGCTCCGCCTGCCGTCTGGTGCGGGCGAAACGTGCCGCCTCCTGCTGGAGCTCACGCACCGCGGGCAGCACGATCCGCGTGCGTTCCAGGACGAGTTCGCCCAGGGGCGTGGCCCGGACGCCGTTCCGGCCCCGTTCGAACAGCGCTCCGCCCAGGGTCCGTTCGATGCGCCTGAGCTGCGCGCTGAGCGCGGGCTGCGCAAGACCGAGCGCCGTCGCCGCTCTGGTCAGACTGCCCGCCTCGGCGATCGCCCGGATGACCTTCAGATGCCGCAACTCCAGCTCCATGAGGGGAGCTTGCGGCGCGCGACGGCCCGGTGCAAGAGGCTGGTACAGACCTGTGCCGCACGGCGGCGCACGGTTCCCGGGGCGGGCGGTCCGTGGCATCGTCGCACCGGCCCCATCGGTCCGTATCCGCACCGTCGCGGGAGGTGAGGTGGTCGATGCGTCGCACCGACGGTTGCCGGGAACAGCCTGTCCGCTGCCGTCGGGTGGGGAGCCGCCGCTGCACCGGCTGGAGGTGGCTGAACCCGGGAACGTGCTTCACCGTGGGCTCGTTCGCCGCGCTGGGGCCGCTGTCCCGCTGGGACCGGACGCACCGGCACACCTTCCACGAGCTCGTGCGCGTGACCGCGGGATCGGGCACCCGTGCCGTCGACCTCGCCCGGTGGCCGGTCGGGCCGCCGCACCTGGCCGTGATCAGCCCCGGGCAACTGCACCACCGGCAGAGCGGCCGGGAGTTGGAGGGCACCCCTCGCCCTGTTCACCGACGACTTCCCGACGGACCACCCCGGGGACCGCGAGGTGCTGCGGCGGCTCGGCCAGCAGTGCTGGTTCCGGCTGGGCCCCGAGGACGACGCGGCGATCCGCCGGCTGATGGCCGAACTGGCGGCGGAGCACCGGCGCCCGGCACCGGGGTACGCCGGCGTCCTGCGTTGCCTGCTGTACGTGCTCGTGGTGCGGGCTGCACGGCCTCCGGGCCCCCGGCCGGCACCGTCTCCGCCCCGAACGCCGGCGGGCGCCCCGGAGCCGTGGCCGAGGAGTTCACCGGGCTGATCGACCGCCCCCGACGCGACGGCGTGGTCGGTACGGGAGTGCGCCGCGCACCCGGGCGTCAGCCGGTACCGGCGCTGCGACAGGCCGTCTGACGCTGCCCGCGACGCCGGCACCCGCCACACTCGGTGCGACCTGCGTACTCGACACGGCCGGCCTGGTCGGCGTCCACGCCCTCGCCCCGGCTCCCCCGCCGGCGGGACCGCTCAGGCGGCGGGCACGGCGCTGGGCCTGACGGGCGTGCGCGGCGCCGTCAGCCGTCAGCCGTCGGGGCGGCGGCGCCACGGCTGCGCGACCGGGCCGCCCCGCTGCTGCGGCGGCTCCACGCACCCCGCGGCGATGACATCGGCCGGAAATCGGATTTTGGCCGGGAACTTTCGTCACGAACCGGGCGCGGACGGCACCGTATGGAACCCGGCTCGACCGTTCCACGCCAAAGAGCCGCGTCACCGCTCGGTCACACGAAGTGAACGGGAGTCCCGGACGATCACGACCGCCGCATCCGCTCCATCGTGCATGTATACGATCCGGGGCCACTGTTGCCGCTTCATCACGTCACCTTCACAGGACGCGCACTTTCGGCCCCTCGCCGCTCCGGGCACCGCGTCGGGGGCAGACGCCGCAGCCGCCCCCTGTCTAGCGTCCCGGGCCATGCGATCACCCTTGATGAGCCGACTCGGCCTCACCGCCGCCCTCGCCCTCGTCCTCGCCCTGTTCGGCCTGGCCCCCTCCGCGAGTGCGGCCGACCCGGCCCCCGCGGACCTCTCGTTCACCACCAGCGCCGCGACCACGACGCCAGGCGGCACGGTGAACCTGTCGATGACCCTGACGAACAACAAGACCTACGACCTCTGGTTCGTCTACCAGACCATCGATCCCACCTGGCTGACCACGCAGCGCCCTGACCTGAAGTACTCGTTCACGGGCTGCAGCCTCGCCACGGCCTCCGGCAGCACCCCGTGCTCCGGCACCGGTCCCACCGATCTCGGCCCCAACTACAGCGCGCCCGTCCCGCCCGGTCAGAGCCGGACCGTGACACTGACGCTGCAGGTCGCGGCCGACTCCGGGTGCAACGGCAACATCGGCTTCTACTCGTACTTCTACGCCGAGTTCAGCGACGGCACGAACAGCAGCGGGGGCCCGGTCTACACGCCCGAGACGCGTGTGCTGTGCACCTGACGACCCGGCGGGACGACGCAGTGATCTGATTCCAGCCACAACAGATTGTCATACCGGTCTGGACCAATGACGGTGCACCGGCGGACCCCCGCGGTCCGCCGGTGCACCGCACCCTCGCCTGACCTGCGTTGCGCCTCTCGGAGCCACCGCCCGCCCGGCACACGCCACGGGCGGGCGAATCTGCCGGGCGGGTGGATGGCATCCTCTAGCGCGCCTGCACTTTTCCGTCAGGTTTCGCAACGCAACCACAAAAACTCCACAGACGGCCCACTATGTGACGCGACGGATGCGTCGACGACCGGCCTCTGAGGGGGAAGCCGGCGTTGCGCATGGGGGTGCGTCCGCTCCGCGGAGCTGTGATCACCCCTGCCTCGGGAGGGGACAGCACCGCATGAAGCGGACCATACGCACGACTTTGATCACTACGGGCGCGCTCATCGCCGCGCTCGGAACACCGGCCACGGGGGCCTGGGCCGACACTACTGCTCCCCGCATCGACCTGCGGATTCTCGTCGTGAGCGACGGCGGACCGTCCACCGACGCCATCGCCGCCGAACTGGACACCGCGGGAACGCCGTACACCGAGATCGACCTCACCCGGTCCGACCGGCCGATGATCGACGCCGGCTTCCTGGCGGACACCGTGGACGGCCGGCCGCGTGCCAGGTTCCAGGCCGTCGTCCTGCCGAACGACAACCCGTTCGCGGCGAACTCCCCGGAGATGGCCGCACTGGCGGCGTACGAACAGACCTACGGCATCCCGCAGGTCGACGCCTACACCTACGCGCGTCCCGAGGCCGGGCTCCAGTACCCGGTCGACGGCGGCTACTCCGGCAGCCTCGACGGTGTGCAGGCCGAGGTGACCACCGCCGGGCGGTCGGGCCCGTTCGGCTATCTCGACGGCCCGGTGCCCTTCGAGGACAACTCGCCCACCGTCGGCGAGAGCTACGCCTATCTGTCCACGCCTGTGGCCGGCGCCGACTTCACCCCGTACGTGCAGGCTCCGATCCCGGGCACCACCGAGCAGGGCTCGCTGGTGGGCGAGTACCGGCACGACGGCCGCCGCGAACTCGTCGTCACATTCGTCTACAACCGGTACCAGCAGCAGTTCCGGCTGCTGTCCCGCGGCATCGTGGAGTGGATGACCGGCGGAGTGCACCTGGGCGCCTCCCGCAACTACTTCGCCGTCCACGTCGACGACGTCTTCGCCGCCGACGACCGCTGGAACTCCACGCTCAACTGCACGCCGGGCGACGTGGACTGCACCGACCCGAACGCCACCCCCGATCCGATCCGGATGACCTCCGCCGACGTCGATCACGCCATCGCCTGGCAGAACGCGCACCACTTCACCCTCGACATGGTCTACAACGGCGCCGGCAGCGAGGACCAGCGTGAGGACCACAACGGCGTCGACGCGCTCGCCGACAAGTTCATCGCGGACCGCGCCGCCTTCCGCTGGGTCAACCACACCTACACGCACGCCTTCCTCGGGTGTGAGCAGGACATCACGGTCGTGCCCTGGCGGTGCGTCACCGACGCGGACGGCAGCACCAAGTGGGTCAGCCGCTACGCGATCTCCGACGAGATCGCCCGGAACCGCGTGTGGGGGGAGCTCGCCGGCCTGCCGCTGGACAACGACGAACTGGTCACCGGTGAGCACTCCGGCCTGCAGGTCCTGCCGCAGCAGCCCGACGACAACCCCAACCTGGCGCTCGCTCTCGCCGACAACGGCATCACCTGGCTGGCCTCGGACAACTCCCGTGAGCCCGAACAGCGCCAGGTCGGCCCCGCCACGACCGTGCCCCGCTACCCGATGAACGTCTTCTACAACGCGGGCCGGACGGCCGAGCAGGTCGACGAGTACAACTGGATCTACACCAGCCGCGCGCAGGGCGGCAGCGGCATCTGCGAGGACCACCCGGACACCACCACCTGCCTGTCGGCCCCGCTCGACACCTCGACGGGCTACACCGACCACATCGTGCCGCTGGAGCGGCAGATCGCTCTCGGCCACGTCCTCGCCAACGACCCCAAGCCGCACTTCATCCACCAGTCGAACCTGGCCGAGGACCGTATCGCCTACCCGGTCCTGGACGGCGTGCTGAACACCTACGACTCGCTCTTCGCGACGGACACCCCGGTGGTCGACCTGCGCATGAAGGACATCGGGACGGAACTCCAGCGCCGCGCCGCCTGGCACACCGCCGTGCAGAACGACCAGGTCACCGCGTACCGCATCGGCGACACCGTCACCGTCCAGAGCCCGGACGGCGTGGCCGTGCCCGCGACGATGCCCGACGGCACCACGCGAGCGGGCTCCGCCTTCGGCGAGCCCTACGCGGGGGCGCGCTCCGGCTGGACCCTGCCCACCGCCTCGGCCCCGCTCACCCTCACCCTCCCGGCGTCCGCCTCTGCCTCCTCCACGGCCGGCGGCACGGGCAGCTCCACGAAGACCGTCAAGCCGGCACCGCGCACGCGGGTCCCCGAGGGCGTCACCACGCCGCTGTCCCCGACCGCGGAGCGCTGACCGGCGCACCGGCAGTCCGGTCCCCGCCGTCCGCACGCGCGGCCGGGACCGGCACGACGACCCCACACCTCGGCCGTGGAGCACATCGATGCACGTTCACCACGGCGCGCGGCGCTCCAGCGCGACGCGCGTCACCCTGCTCACCGAAGGCACCTATCCCCACAGTCACGGCGGCGTGAGTGTCTGGTGCGACCAGCTCGTCACCGGCATGCCCGACCTCGACTTCGACGTCATCGCCGTCACCGGCACCGGACACGAGCCCATCGCCTGGGACCTGCCGGGCCATGTCACCGGCGTGCGGTCCGTCCCCATGTGGGGCGACCCTCCGCCGGGGCGCCCACCGCGCGGCCGGTCCCGCAGCCGACTCGCCGACGCCTACGAGATGTTCCTCGCCGCGCTGCTAGACCCGCGCGCGGAGACCGGGTTCGCGCCCTCCCTGTACACCCTGGCGCAGGCCGCGACGGAGGGACTGCTCAGCCCTTTCCTCCGGGACGACGCGGCGATCTCCGTCCTGACCGCCGTGTGGAACCGGCCCGGCCTGGCCGTCCGCGAGGCGCAGCCGACGCTGCACGACGCGCTGACCGCCACCGCCCTGCTCGAACACGCCCTGCGTCCGCTGGCCGCGCCGCCACCGGAGACAGGGGTCGCACACGCCGTCAGCGGCGGTGTCGCCGTCCTGCCCGGTCTCGCGGCCCGCGAACGTCACGGAGTCCCGCTGCTGCTGACCGAGCACGGCGTCTACCTGCGTGAGCGGTACCTCGGCTATCGCACCGCGCCCTACCGCTGGCCCGTCAAGGCGGTGATCCTCGGCTTCTTCCGGCTGCTCGCACAGGAGAGCTACCGCCAGGCCGCCCTGGTCACCCCGGGCAACCGCTACAACCGGCTCTGGGAGGAACAGGGCGGCGCCGATCCGGCGTCCATCCGCACGGTGTACAACGGCGTCGACCCGGCGGCCTTCCCGCCGGCCGGACCGGAGCCCGAGGCGCTCACCCTCAGCTGGGCCGGACGCGTCGACCCGATCAAGGATCTGGAGACACTCATCCGCGCCTTCGCGATCGTGCGCGCCCGTCGCCCCGACGTGCGGCTGCGGCTGTTCGGCGGGACACCCCGGGGCGGTGAGGCCTACCGGGAGCGCTGCGAGGCGCTGGCCGCCGAGTTGGGGCAGGCCGACGCGGTGACGTTCGAAGGACGCGTCGAGGACATCAGGGACGCCTACGCCGCAGGGAACGTGGTCATGCTGTCCAGCATCAGCGAGGGCTTCCCGTTCACGCTGATCGAGGCGATGTCGTGCGGGCGGGCGACCGTCTCGACCGACGTGGGCGGCGTGCGGGAGGCCGTCGGTGACGCCGGCCTGGTGGTCCCGCCGCGCGACCCGGAGGCCATGGCCGCCGCGGCCGTGGAGCTGCTGGGCGACCCGGCACGACGCCGGGCGATGGGCGAGGCGGCACGGCTGCGGGTGATCGAGCAGTTCACGCTGCGGCAGACCATCGACACGTTCCGCGGCATCTACCACGAACTGTCCCGGCGCGACGAGCAGGTACCCACCCGCATCCTCGTGCCCGCAGCGACCGTGGCCGGCCTGGGGAGTCTCACCGGATGAGCGGTCCGATGCCCCTCGAGCCCGGGGGCGCCGAGCAGGACACGCTGACGCTGCGGCTGGCCGGGCCCCCTCGGCCCCGCCGCACGCCGCGCTGGGCCCGGGACGAGATCACCATGGCGATCCGGCTGCCCCGGCTGGGCCCCGACGAGGAGGCGGTCAGCGCGCTGGCCGCCGAACTCGCCGACCGGATCGGCCCCGCGGTCCACCCGTGGGAGGTGGCCGCGCTGCTGGAGGCCGAAGGCATGTCCGCTTCTCTGATCAAGGAGCGGTACGGCCACCCGAACCTGTTCTCGCTGGCGTCCGCGCTGTACGAACGGGTGCCCCGGACGTTCCCGGAGCCCCCCGCCCCGGCGGATCCCTGGCGGCCGGACACGCTGCGCTGCCTGCTGCGGGGGGTGCTGTTCGCGCTGCCGGCCCTGGCCTACGTGCTCACCGCACCGCTGTGGCGTCCGGACCGGTACGCGCCCGTCCTGATCGTGGCGGGCGTGGTGTCCTGGGCGTGGGGGCAGGCCCTGGGCCACCGGGCGTACCTGCGGATGGTCACCGGGCGCCGGGAGGCCGCGCGCACCCTGCTGACCGGGTCCCTGCTGGGCACCGCACTGTCCACGGCACTGGCCGCGGTGCCCGCCCGGGGCGGTCCGGTCACCGCGGTCGCGGCGGCCCAGGCGCTGTACCTGGCGTCGGCCGGCGTGCTGCTGGTGCTGGGGCGGGAACGGCTGCTGCTGGCCGCCCTCAGCCCGCTGATCGGCGGGACCGTGGCCACCCTGTGGTGGGAGCCCGGTGTCGTGGTGCGGGCGGGTCTGCCGCTGCTGGCGCTCCTGGCCACGCTCGCCGTCACCGCACGGGTGCTGTGGTCCGGTCTGCGCACCCCGGCCGCCACCGGCGGCCCGCACCCACCCCTGCGCGCCTCCGTCCCGTACGGCCTGTTCGGGCTGGCCGCCGCCCTGCTCGTCATGTTGGAGGGGCTGCGGCACCCCTACGCGGTGATCGCCCTGACGTTGAGCATGGGCCCGGCCGAGTGGCTGCTGTACCGCTACCGCGGCTGGTCGGTCGCCGCGCTGCGGGTCAGCGCCACGCCACGGGGGTTCCTGCTCCGCTCGACGGCCGTGCTCGGCCGGTGCCTGTCCGCCTATCTCCTGTTGCTGCTTCCCCCGGCGCTGCTCACCGGCTCCGGCCCGTCCGTCCTGGTGCTGGCGGCGACCCTGTGGACCGCACTGCTGCTCCAGGCCTTCGGCTCGGCCTGGCCGCCGGCCGTGCTGTGCCTGCCGGCCGCCGTCGCGGTCGGGGCGGTCACCTGGCTGCACCTGCCGCCCGGCGCGCTCGCGCTGCCGCTGGCCTGCGGCGTGGCCGCCACCGGTCTCGCGGCCTGCGCGCTCGGAGTGCTCGGCAGGCCCGCACAGCACGCCTGACCCCGCGCCGGGTGGGCGCCGGCCCCGCCGCCGCACCGTTCACCCGCCGCACGGCACGACCACATGACACAACCTCACGCCATGACCGCACAACACGACTCATATCAAGCCAAACCATGCCGAAATTCGGCTCGGCACGCATCAACTCGACTCGGATCGACTCCGATCGACGACACATTTGACAACGACGAAAGGACCCCAACCTTGACCTCCGCACCGCTCGCCGCCGTCACCGGGGCCGAGGGATTCATCGGCTCGCACCTCACCGAGGCGCTCGTGGCCTCCGGGCACCGCGTCAGGGCCATGGCCCAGTACAACTCCTTCTCCTCCTACGGCTGGCTGGAGACCCTGCCCGCCGACGTCCTGGACCAGGTGGAGATCGTCCTCGGCGACGTACGCGACCCGGGCTCGGTCCGCGGGCTGCTCGAAGGCGCCGACTGCGCCTACCACCTCGCCGCACTCATCGCCATCCCCTACTCCTACCGGGCGCCGCACAGCTACGTGGACACCAACGTCACCGGCACCCTGAACGTGCTGGAGGCGGTGCGCGCGCTGGGCACGCCGCGCCTGGTGCACACCTCGACCAGTGAGACGTACGGCACCGCGCAGACCGTGCCGATCACCGAGGACCACCCGATCAACACCCAGTCCCCGTACGCCGCTTCGAAGGCCGGCGGCGATCGGCTCGCCGACAGCTACCACGCCAGTTTCGGCACGCCCGTGGTCACGCTCCGGCCCTTCAACACCTTCGGCCCGCGCCAGTCGATGCGTGCCGTCATCCCCACCGTCGTCGGCCAGGTCGCGGCCGGGGAGCGCACCATCACCCTGGGCGATCTGCGCCCGACGCGCGACTTCACCTTCGTGGCGGACACCGCCCAGGCGTTCCTCGCGGTGGGCTCCGCCCCGGCGGAGCAGGTCGTGGGCCGCACCTTCAACGCGGGCACGGGCGGGGAGATCTCCGTGGGCGACCTCGTCGCGCTGATCGGCAAGGTGATGGACGTGCCGCTGGACGTCCGTGAGGACGAGCAGCGCCTGCGGCCCGCCGACTCCGAGGTGATGAGGCTGGTCGCCGACGCGTCCCGGCTGACGGCGGCGACCGGCTGGCGGCCGGGCCACTCGCTGGAGGAGGGACTCGCGCGCACCGTGGAGTGGTTCGGCGATCCGTCCAACCTGGCCCGTTACAAGACCGGCATCTACAACATCTGACCCACCGGCACCCACCGCAGGAGGTATGCCATGCACGCAGTGATTCTCGCCGGAGGCAAGGGCGTCCGGTTGCGTCCGTACACGACCGCGCTGCCCAAACCGCTCGTCCCGATCGGGGACCAGCACGCGATCCTGGAGATCGTGCTGCGCCAGTTGTCGAAGGCCGGGTTCACCAGCTGCACCATCGCCATCGGCCACCTCGGGGAGATCATCCGCGCCTATGTCGGTGACGGCTCCCAGTGGGGCATGAGCATCGACTACGCCATGGAGGACAACCCGCTCGGCACGATGGGCCCGCTGCTCACGCTCCGTGACCGGCTGCCGGAGAACTTCCTGGTGATGAACGGCGACGTGCTCACCGACCTCGACTACGCCGACGTGCTGCGCCGCCACGAGACGTCGGGCGCGCCCCTGACCATCGCCACCTACGCCCGCAAGGTCCGCATCGACTTCGGGGTACTGACGACGGACGCCAGCCGGGTCGTGGCGTTCACGGAGAAGCCGAGCATCGACTACCGGGTGTCCATGGGCGTCTACGGCGTCTCGCGCGCCACACTGGCCGCCTACACGCCCGGGCTGCCGCTGGGCTTCGACGAGCTGGTGCTGGACCTGCTCGCCGAGGAACGGCCCCCGCAGGCCTACGAGTTCGACGGCTACTGGCTCGACATCGGGCGTCCGGACGACTACGACCGGGCCAACGCCGAGTTCACCAGCCGCAAGTCGCTGTTGCTCAAGGGAGCCTGAGTCCGTATGCGCATCCTGGTTCTCGGTTCCACCGGCTTCCTCGGCGGCCACGTCGTCGAGCAGTTGCGCGCCCGTCCGGACGTGCGGCTGTTCCTCGGCGGCCGGTCGGCCGCCGAGGTGACCGTCGACCTGGCGTCGGCCCGGCCGCGGGAGCTGGCCGGAGCTCTGGCGTCGGTCGCCCCCGACGCAGTCGTGAACTGCGCGGGGGCCACCGGCGGGGACCCCGTCACGCTCGCGGAGGTGAACGCGCGCGGCCCCGCCGTGCTGTGCGCGGCGCTGCGGGAGGCGGCGCCGCAGGCCCGCCTGGTCCATCTCGGCTCGGC
The DNA here is from genome assembly GCF_016921115.1 of Streptomyces actuosus. Taxonomy (GTDB): domain Bacteria; phylum Actinomycetota; class Actinomycetes; order Streptomycetales; family Streptomycetaceae; genus Streptomyces; species Streptomyces actuosus_A. The sequence continues at coordinate 99,502 of NZ_JAFFZS010000018.1, read as the reverse complement.
CGCCGAGTACGGCCCCGGTGCACCCGGCACGAGGGTCACCGAGTCGGCGGCCACCTGCCCGGCCGGCCCCTACGGTGCGACCAAGCTCGCGGGCACCGTGGCGGTGGCCGCGTCGGGCCTGGACGCGGTGGTGCTGCGGGTCGGCAACCCGGTGGGGCCGGGAGCACCGTCCACCGGGCTGCCCGGCCGGGTCGCCGGCCTTCTCGCGAAGGCCGGATCCGATCCGGAGGCAGCCCTGGAACTCGGCGACCTGTCGGCCCACCGGGACTTCGTGGACGCCCGCGACGTGGCCCGGGCGGTGGTGCTCGCGGCCACCGCCCCGGGCGGCCTGCCCCGGGTGCTGAACATCAGCGGCGGCGATGCGGTCCCGGTGCGCGAGCTGGTGCGGACGCTGGCGAACGTGGCCGGATTCCGGGGGCGGATCGCCGAGGAGGACGGGGGCGGTTCCGCGCGTTCCGCCCAGGTGTCGTGGCAGTGCTCCGACATCGCCGCCGCCGGCGACGCCCTCGGCTGGCGTCCCGAGCACACCCTCGGCGCGTCGCTGGCCGCGCTGTGGGAGGCGACGGGCTCCGGCTCGCACCCGCGCGAGGCGGTGAGGACAGGGTGAGCCTGCTGATCCCGCTGTACGTCCATCCGACGGAGGACCCGGCGGCCTGGCACCGGCTCATCGGCGGCGCCGAGCACACCTACGCCGTCGTGCTGAATCCCGCGAACGGGCCGGGGCTCGCCCCGGATCCGTCGTTCGCCGCGGCGGCGGAGGCGCTGCGCGGGGCGGGGGCCCGGCTGCTCGGCTACGTCGACACGGACTACGGCACGCGCGACCCGGCGGACGTCACGGCCGAGGTGCGCCGGCATCAGCAGTGGTACGCGGCGGACGGATGCTTCCTGGACCGGGTGACGGCGGGGCCGGACGGGCTGACGGCCTGCCGCCGCCTGGTGCGGTCGGTGCGCCGGCTGGGCGCCTCGACCGTCGTGCTGAACCCGGGGGTGCACCCGGCTCCGGGCTACGCGCGGCTCGCGGACCTCACCGTGACCTTCGAAGGCCACTGGTCGACGTACGTGGCGACGTTCAGCCGCCCCTCCTGGGCCATGCGGCAGCCGCCGGACCGTATGTGCCACCTCGTCTACGGCGTGCCGGAACAGCTCGTCCCGCTCGCCGTGCGGACCGCGAAGGAGCGAGGGGCCGCCGTGTGCGGGCCGGTGACAGGAGAGCTGCCCAACCCGTGGTCGCGGCTGACGCCCGCACTGGTCGAGGCGGACCGGTGAGGGGGCGCGCACGGGTGGCCGCCGCGGCCCTGGCGCTGACCCTGGTCGCGGTCCTGGCCGCGTGCTCCGGCGGCCGAGGCCGTCCCGGCGGCCCGCACACGGCCGCCCTGTGGCAGCCGCGGCCCGGGCTGACCTGGCAGTGGCAACTCAACGGCCGGGTCGACCCGTCCGTCGACGTCGCCGTCTACGACATCGACGGATTCGAGAACTCCGCCTCGGACGTGGCCCGTCTGCACCGCGACGGCAGGAAGGTGATCTGCTACATCAATGTGGGAGCGTGGGAGGACTTCCGCCCCGACCGGCACTCCTTCCCCCAGTCGTTGATGGGCCGGCCCAACGGCTGGAACGGCGAGCGCTGGCTGGACATCCGCAAGGTGTCGGTCCTGCGCCCCCTCATGGAACACCGGTTCGACATGTGCCGTGACAAGGGATTCGACGCGGTGGAGCCGGACCTGGTCGAGGGGTACGGCAACAAGACGGGCTTCCCGCTCACGGCTGCGGACCAGCTCCGCTACAACCGCATGATCGCGGAGATCGCGCACGAGCGGGGGCTGGCGGTGGGCCTGAAGAACGACCTGCCCCAGATCCCGCAGTTGCTGGGTCACTTCGACTTCGCCGTCAACGAGGAGTGCGCCCAGTACGACGAGTGCCGTCGGCTCGAACCGTTCGTGAAGGCGGGCAAGGCGGTCTTCCACGTGGAGTACTCCGAACCGCCGGAGAAGTTCTGCCCGCAGGCCCGGTCCCTGCGGCTGTCGTCGATGGTGAAGAAGCCGGAGCTGGACACCTGGCGCAAACCCTGCTGACGCCGCCGTGGGCCGCGGTCCCCGCCCTGCGTGGACCGCGGCCCACGCACGTCAGGAGCCCACGGCAGGGAGCGGCCTCTCGCACTCGGACGGCGCGCCCGGATCATTCGTCCGCCGATCGGCCGCCGGTCCTCGTCCTCTCCTCGACGACGCGGACACCTCGCGGGCGAGACTGACGCAGGTCTCTCGCAGCCCTGCGGTCGGGAGTGGCTGGTCGGGCTCTTGCGTGAACGACCGTCAGGCGAAGAGAAACGGCACGGCGGTGGCAGCGCCGAGCGAGGCGCCGGCCACGGTCTGGGCCACGGTGTGGTAGGTCAGGACGACCCGGGACCAGCAGACGGCCGCGGTCAGGGCGTAGGCGAGGAGCCACCAGGGGGACTGAACGACGACGAGCATCGCGGGGACGGCGGACGCGACCGCGCTGTCCACGCTGATCTTCCAGAACTCGTTGACGGCGAGGAGGCCGACGGTCATCACCCACAACGCGAGCATGGCGACGAGGATGCTGGTCGGGGCGTGCCCGAAGACCATGACGACGGAACCGAGTCCGATCGACGCCAGGATGACGAGGAAGATCGGCATGCGCTGGGTGCGGTCGACGACGTGCCGGTCTCCCCAGGTGCCGCGCTTTCGTTCCCACTCGATGTAGGCCGCGGGGACGATCCCGGCGCAGAGGGCGCCGAGGAATCCCCAGGGAATGCCGGTCCAGTCGCCGGCGGCGACCAGGCCGATGCCGAGCATCCCGGCGAAAAGGACGTTGCGGGGCTGGAGTACGTCCGTGACGGTTCGGGCCACGATGGTGGTCATGCGGGCGCTCCGACGGTGGTGGGCAGGGATTGCGCCCGGTCGGCGTAGGTGCCGGCGCATGCCTCGGCGACGCGGTGGCGCCACGCGGCTTCGCCGTCCTGGTCGGTGGCCGGTGCCTGCTCGAACGCGGCGACGGGGCCCTCGGGGTGCCGTCGCGCTCCGCGGCCAGGGCTGTCCTGGCCCAGTATGCCTGGGCCGCGTGACCGGGACGTTGCCCCGCGTATGGGGTGTCCCGGCCCCGTGTGTCCCGGCCGTTCCCGCACCTCCCCGTCGGCCGGGGCGGTGGCTCACCGCAGTGCCGGGCCGCTCGGGCCTGCCAGCAGCACCCGCAGCTCCTGCGCGGTCCGCGGATGGCGGGTGAGGAGCACCGCGCCGGCGGGGGCGGGCGTCGCCGCCTGCCATGTCCCCTCGCAGCCGAGCAGGTGCGCCGCCGCGGCGCAGGTGGCGGGGTGGGCGGCGAGCAGCGGCAGGGCTCCGCGCCCGGCCGACCCGGCCCGGGACGGGCCGGTGGGTGTCGTGGCGGGGTCACCCTGCCACGGGGGGACCCATGCGTCCAGGGCCGCGAGCCGTCCCGGGAAGACGCGGCCGGCCTCGCGGATCAGCAGGGGCGCGAGATCGCCGGCGTCGCGGAGAGTGGTGATCAGAGTCGGCAGCCAGGGCAGCAGTACCGGGTCCGGCAGCCGGGCGAAGGCTTGGGAGACGGCTTCGACGACGAAGTCGGCCAGCTGGGGCACCGGTTCCAGGGCGTGCAGGAACCCGCTGAGGTAGCGCGGGTAGGACGGGACGACCAGCGGGTTGGCGAGCAGCGCGTCGCACCGTGCGCGCAGGTCCGCGCGGGAGAGCCGGCCGAGCTGGGCCCTGGCGGCCCACAGCAGGGCCGTCTTGGCCGGGTCGTCGGGGTGCGACTGGGCGACGGCGAGTTCCAGCTGGGTGCGGTCGCAGCCGAGGGACAGCGCCAGGCTCTCCATGCTGAACAGGAAGCCGAGCATGGCCGCGACCTGGCAGACGCTCGCGTCCTCGTCGGCGAACGCCGTCGGCAGCAGGGTGCAGTAGTGCGCGTAGCCCGTCTTGACGAAGGCCTCGATCCACCCGGGCAGGGACGGCTCGCTGGTGCGGTAGTGGCCGAGCAGCCGGCGGGCCCGGCGCAGGACCTCCGGAGCGCCGTCGACGCCGCGTTCGGTCGCCAGCACGTCCAGGGCACGCAGCCCGAGTTCGTCGGCGAGGCGGCGGCTGCGCAGGTAGAGGGTGGCGTCCTCGACGGTTTCGAGGACGGTCGCCGTGGTCGCCTGGGGGCCGTAGGCGGTGCGCCGCAGCCGCTGTTCGAGGACCTGCTCGATACTGACGCCCTCGTAGCCCAGTTCGATCAGGGCTCGCTGATGGGTGCCGAGGGCCAGGTCCCACGACTCCTGGATGGGGCGCTCCCCCAGCCGCCGCTCGCCCATGACGGGCCGCGCCGCGCCGTGCGGCATCAGGTACCGGAGCATCCACAGCACGTCCGAACACTGCTCCAGCTCCGGCCGGGACGTCATGTCGAGCAGGGCCCGCCGGACGCCGCGCTGCTGAAGTCCGAGGGCGAGGGGGGCGAGTCGGTCGTGGACGTCGCGGGCGAGGGGTGGCAGGGCGTCGTAGCCGACCTGGCCGAGCCGGTCGCCGCCGAGCATGATCTCCGTGAGGCGGCGTACGTCGCGCCGGCCCGGCACACGGTCCTTCTCGATGCAGGTGACCGCCGCGTCCTGGAAGTCGTACGGCGTCGGTTTGGCACGGTCGCGCAGGCCGGCCAGCAGGATCGACGTCTCGAACACCGCGATGGCGTCGGCGGTGGAGGCGAGGTAGCCGTTGCGGCGGGCCGCCCGCACGATCTCCACCGACCAGCCGAGCAGTTCGGTCTCGTCGAGGCGGTCCAGGACCGGGGGCCGCTGCAGGAAGCCGGTGAGCATGTCGGAGTCGGCGGGTCCGCCGCCCGGTGGGAGGGCCGCTGGGGCCATGGCCGCGGCCTGCGCCGTCTTCCGCGCTCCCTTCTTCGGTCCCCCGCCGCCGGCCTGCCCGGTGAGCCGGTACGGCGTGACCCGGGTGCGCCGGAGGTTCTTCGCGAACTGGTTCGCGGCGATGGACACCGAGCCGGCGGCGAGGCCGAACTGTGCCTCGATCGCCGCGTGGCTGGACGGGATCAGGCCGTGCTGCCAGCGGGTGGCGCTGGGGGCGCTGATGTCGAAGCCGTCGTCGCCGTCGACGCCGAACTCCGCCACCCGGCTGGCCGCGTGGAACGCGCCGCAGACGTAGATGGAGTCGGCGGGGTCGGTGCCGGTCGCGGCGAGGTGCGAGCGCATCCGCGTCCACATGTGGCGCTCACGGTCCTCGTCGACGCGGACCCGGTGCGGGTCCCCCGGCGCGAGGCGGCGGAAGAGGCTGCCGATCAGCAGCATCACCTGGAGGTAGGTGGCGTGGTCGCTGTCCCCGAGGGGCAGTTCCACGTACTGGTGCCACCACTCCGACCAGTGCCGTACCCGGCCGTGCCGCAGCAGGTACTCCTCCAACTCGGCGAAGCGGGGGCGCAGGTCGCCGATCTCCACGCCGACCGCGTCGCCGTGCAGGGCCGCCTCCTCCTCGGCGGGTGCGTCCCCGTCGGTCGCCGGTTCGGCGGTGTCTCCGCCGTTCTCCTGCCACTGGAAGACGTGGTCGGAGGAGCGGTCGACGAGGACGAGTTCCACGCCGGGGGTGTCCAGCGCGTAGGCGATGGCCTGGTACTCGGCGGACGCCTCGGTGATCGGGGCGACGACCGACAGCGGCGCCCACTCGGCGGGGAAGCCGTCGACCTCGGTGGCGTACGCCTGCACGGCCACCGGGAGCCGGCAGTTGCGCAGCTCCGTCAGCAGCGGTGCCATGTCCTCGCAGAGCTCCAGGTACACCACCTTCGGCTGCTTCTCCCGCAGCCGGCGCGCCATGGCGAGGGCCGAGGCGGGCGAGTGATGGCAGACCGGGAAGATCTCCAGCGGTTCGCGTACCGCGCGGTCGACGTCGTCGACGATGCCCAGGAGGATGCCCTCCAGTGCCCGGGGTCCGTCGGCGAACGCTTCCGCGGCCTGCTGGAGCCGGCTGCGCAGGGCGGTGAAGGTTCCCTCGTCCACGGCGCTCACGACAGGGTCGCGATCGCGTCGCGCCCGCCTTCGAGGAACTCCGGCCAGGAGCCGCCCTCTTCCTTGCTGCGCGGTTCGACGACACCGTGCAGGTACTTGTTGAGGATGGCGAGGTCCTCGGGCTCGCGGCGGGCGAGCGAGCCGACGAGCGAGGAGGCGAGGGTCCGGGCGGTCAGCGCCCGCTCGCCGAAGAAGTTGCCGTGCAGGACGGCGTCCTCCAGGACACCGATCTGCTCGGCGGTGGACAGCGCCGACTCCAGCTTCTCGTCGTCGCTCCCGGCCGCGGCGGCCGAGGCGCGCAGATCGGAGAAGCTGCGCAGCAGCACGTCCAGCAGGGTCGGCGGCACGTCCAGGTCGATGCTGTGGCGGCGCAGCAGTTCCTCGGTGCGGAAGCGGACGATCTCCGCCTCGCTCTTCTTGTTGGTGACCACCGGGATGCGGACGAAGTTGAAGCGCCGCTTGAGGGCGGAGGACAGGTCGTTGACGCCCCGATCGCGGCTGTTGGCGGTGGCGATGACCGAGAAGCCGGGCTGGGCGAAGACGATGCTGTCGCTGTCGAGTTCGGGAACCGAGATGTACTTCTCGGACAGGACGGAGATGAGCGCGTCCTGGACGTCGCTGGTGGCGCGGGTGAGTTCCTCGAAGCGGCCGATGACGCCGGTCTCCATCGCGGTCATGATCGGTGAGGGGATCATCGACTCCCGGGACTGGCCCTTGGCGATGACCATGGACACGTTCCACGAGTACTTGATGTGGTCCTCGGTGGTGCCGGCCGTGCCCTGTACGACGAGTGTGGAGTTGCGGCAGACCGCGGCGGCCAGCAGTTCGGCCAGCCAGCTCTTACCGGTCCCCGGGTCTCCGATCAGGAGCAGCCCTCGGTCGGAGGCGAGGGTGACGATGGCCCGCTCGACGATGCTGCGGTCGCCGAACCACTTCTGGGAGATCTCGCGATCGAGGCCGTCGGCGCGCTCGGAACCCAGGATGAACAGGCGGATCATCTTCGGGGACAGCCGCCAGGAGAAGGGCTTGGGGTTGTCGTCGACCGATTCCAGCCAGTCCAGCTCCTCGGCGTACTTGATCTCGGCGGGAGCGCGCAACAGGTCGGACATGCGAAGGCCTTTCGTGACGGGTGCACAGGGACGTGCGGGGACGGAGGAATGGGATACGCGCCAGTGCCGCGGCAGGCAACGTTCGCCCGTCGAGGAGCGGCGTCCGGTGCGTGCTCTCGGTGTGCCGGCCGGAAGCCCTCGTACTGGATGTACTCGGGCTTTCGTCCGGTGCAGCGAGAGTGCGTGCCGGGCGTCGCGACGGGGCGAAGGTTGCCTGGTGCGGCACTAGGCGAGGAACGTCTTGAGTTCGTGGACGAGTTTGCGGATGTGGCCGGAGACGACCGGCGTGCCGAGGTCCTTGAAGCGTTCCTTGAACCAGGGGTTGACGCTGCCGCGGCCGGAGCTGGTCACGGAGCCGACGGGGATGAATCGCGCGCCGGAGCGGTGGATGGCCGCCATGCTCTCGAACAGCGGTCCGCACTGCCATTCGTAGAAGTCGGAGATCCACACCACGACCGTGTTGCGCGGTTCGGCGATCTTCGGCTGGGCCAGGGCCATGGCGACCGTGCCGTCGGTGCCGCCGCCGAGGTTGGTGCGCAGCAGCGTCTCGAAGGGGTCGCTCACCCAGGGGGTGAGGTCGAGTGCCTGGGTGTCGTAGGCGATCAGGTGGACGTCGACCTTGGGCAGTCCCGCGAAGATGGAGGCGAGGATGGTGCAGTTGACCATGGAGTCGACCATGGAGCCCGACTGGTCGACGACCACGATCAGCCGCTGCGGCGTCGTCCTGCGGGCGGTGTGCCGGTAGTAGAGGCGGTCTACGTAGAGCTGCTCCTGCTCGGGGTCCCAGTTGGTGAGGTTCTTCCAGATGGTGCGGTCGAGGTCGAGGTTGCGGAAGACCCGCTTGGGCGGCACCGACCGGTCCAGGGAGCCGGCGGAGGCCTTCTCGACCTGGGTGCGCAGCACTTCGGCGACCTCGTCGACGAAACGGCGGATCAGGGCCTTGGCGTTGGCCAGCGCCACACCGGAGAGGTTGTTCTTGTCGCGCAGCAGCTGCTCGATGAGGGACATGCTCGGCGTGAGCCGTGCCGCGAGCCGGGGGTCGGCGAGCACCTCGCGCAGGTGCATCCGCTTGACCAGATCGGCCTCCAGGGCGCCGAGTTCGGGGCCGATCGCCGGCAGCAGCGTGCTCAGGTCGGGTGTCCGGCCGCCGGCCGCCGTGCCCGTCGGTCCGGCCGCAGAGCCCGTACCGCCGCGCGCGCCGCGCAGTTCGCCCGGGCGGTATCCGAGGGCACGCTCCAGCCAGCCGGTGTCGGACTGCCAGCGGGCGAGCTGCTCGGCGGTGACCGTGCCGGTGCCGGTCGCAAAGACGTTGAGCAGCACCTTGGACACCAGCGCGGCGCGCCGGACCTCGGCGGCCCGGTCACGGTCCCCGCTGTCGGGTTCGGGCACCATCAGCCCGTCGAACTCGTCGGCCAGTTCGGGGTGGCGCTGCACGACGGCGTCGACGGAGGACTGCGGGTCCAGCAGCGCGGGTGGCAGTCCGATGTCCTCGACGACTGCGAGGGAGGCGGTCTCGAGGCCGGGCTGCTCCTCGGGGTCGAGGAGGCGGGCGAGCAGCCGCCAGTACAGAAGCTGCCGCCGGTTGGCGTCGGCGCCGGGCAGAACGGTGGCCTCGGGGGTGTGCTCGGTCATGTGCGCAGCAGCCTTCCCGCGCGTTCGCGCAGCACGGCCACCGCGTCGGTGGCGGCCTTCTCGGCCTTCAGTCCGGCCTTGTCGGTGGTGCCGGCGGCCCAGGCCCCGGCGTGCAGCGCCACCGCCTTCCTGCGCACGGTGGTCTCCACGGCGAGCGGCTGGAGGAGGTAGCGCCCGCCGTCCCAGCGGAGCAGCCCGATGCAGGCACGGGACGCGGCGACGGCCTGCGGGGTGAGTGGGCCGGCGGCCGGGACGCGGTCGGTGTCGACGGTCAGCCGGTGCCCGGGGAGGACGAACGTCAGGGTGCCGTCGGCCTGTTCGGTGGCGTAGTCCTCCAGGAGGACCGGGTGGGCGAGGGACGCCGGGTGCCGGTCGAGGGGGGCGACGGGTGCCGCGGCGGCGGCGGGCAGGACGACGCGGGCGGTGGCGAAGGGGTCGGCGGGCTCGCCGGGGCGGGCGTGCTCGTCGTCCCAGAGCAGCTCGCCCTCGGCGGTGACGGGCATGTCGACGATGTCCATGCAGCGGCTTTCGGCCGCGGCTGCCAGCAGCGTCATGTGCGGACGCAGCAGTTGCCAGAGGCCGGCGCCGAGCACGGTGTCGGGCTTCGGCACGGACACGCTGGCCCGCACCAGCCGGGGTGTGCTCCCGTCGGCGGGTTCGAGCACGGCGTGGATCTGGGCCTGGGCGGCGGTGGCGTGTTCCTGGACGTCGACGCCGAGCGGCAGCAGCCTGCCGGTGGCGTTGCCGGGGGCCGACGGTGCGGCGGTGCCGGGTACCGTCAGCAGCATGCCGCGCGCCCACAGGTCCGCCCAGCGGCGCAGGGGTGCCCGGTCCAGTGAGGCGCCCGGGCAGGACGCGGCGAGTTCGGCGGCGAAGCCGTCGAGGAGGGTGGCCGCCCGGCGCAGCTCCGGGTCGGGGAGCATCGCGGAGATCACCTGGCCGGAGCCGGAGACCAGGTCGTGGTCGATGCCCTGCCAGCCGGTGCGTGCGAGGTCGCAGAGCCAGGACCGGGCGGCGGTGAGCAGGTTCGCCGCCTGCGGCCCGGCGGAGGGGGACCCGGGTGCACCGGTGCGGGTCCGGCCGGTCACCTCGTCGGCGCGCGCGGTGAGCGCGTCGTGCGCGGCGCCGAGCAGCGCGGTGCGGGCGGCGGCGAGTGCGAGGAGGTGGTCCTCGCCCACGGCGCCGGCCGCCGCCTTCTCGGCGGCTTCGGAGACTGTGTCGGCCAGTGGGCTCGCGGCGACCGCGTCGGCGAGCTCCCGCAGGGCCGCGGCCTGGTCGGGACCGGGGCGCGAGAGTCCGGCGGACAGGCTCCGGTCGAAGGCGTCGACGGCGGCGAGGGCCTCGTCGAGCCCCTCGACGGGTGCGCCGAGCAGGTCGTGCTCCTCGACGGCGGTCACCGTGTCGGCGGCGTGCGGCGGCACCACGCCCTCCTCCGACCGCGTGGGCGGGAACCACTGCATCTCCGGCAGCGGGGAGGTGACCGGGGCGAGTTCCAGGTAGGCCAGGTGGCGCAGGAACCGGCTGAAGACCGAGGCTGCGGCGTTGCCGCCGGCCGGGGACGGGCGGGTCGCGCTCATGGCGGCGCGGACGCTCTGCGCGCTCGCCTCGACGTCGCCGAGGTCGACCCGCAGGTAGCGGGCCACGCGCTCGGCGCCGAACTGCAGGACCGCCTCGTTGACGAGCGCGCCGATGTGGTTGCAGAAGCCGCCGCGGGCGCCACCGCAGGGGCGGTTGTTGTTGGTGCTGCACGCGTAGGCGTACGTCCGGGCGGTGACCGCGGAGACGTAGACCCGCTCGACGGCCGAGCCGCTGGAGACGACGCCCTGCAGGCGCCCTTCGGCCAGCTCCACGAACGGAACCTTGGCGAGCTTGCGCGGCCGGGCGGGCGGCAGCACCCGCGCCGCGCTCGACCTCTCGAAGCCGGACAACGCATCATCTCCTCTGCAGCACAAGGGAAGTCCCACGCCGGACCGGCGGGGCATCGACGAACTTAGTGGGGACCACTGACAACGCCCCCTCGCGCCCGGCACGCACGACCCCCGGCCGCACGCGGGTGCCGCGCCCGCCCCGCGCAGGCCCCCGAGCGGGGACGGCGCCCCACCCGTCGTCGCACAACTCCTCGTCGCCCGGCTCGGCGCCGGCACCGAGCCGTGGCACGTCCCGGCGCGCTGCCCGGCGGGACGCGCCGGACGCGGGCTGCGGGCTGCGCGGGCCGGGGCCGTCGTACGCGGGCGGCCCTGCGGCGGCGGGCCCGGCCACGGACGCGGTCGACCGGGCAGGCATGGTGGCCGGGACCCGGGGCACGAGCGCCGGTGTACGTGACCCCTGTGAGCGAGTGTGACCAGGGAGGCTCCCCCATGCTCATGGCGCACCCCGCCGTGCTGAAGAACCTCGTCGAGCAGTACGACGCCCTGCGTGTCCTGCGCGCGGACGCGGGCAGCCCTCAGGTGCGCCGGCGGATGGACGACCTCGCCCACACCCTGTGCGTGTCGACCGGCACCCGTGACGTCGACGCCGCGCTCATAGCCGCCCGCCACCGACTTCCCGGTGCGCGTCCCGAGGACGACTCGCTGGTCGCCTCCGCCAGGTTCCGCACCGGCGCCGGCCGGACACGTCGGCCTGCCTGCGGCTGAAGCCGGCCGCACCCTGCCGGACCGGGGGCAGCCTGCGGGGCATCGGGTACGTCCGGCCGTCCAGCGGACCCGCTTCCCGTGCGGTTGCGGGCGTGAGCGCCTCGCGCCTGCCGCGGGCCCTGCCTGCGGGCAGGGGCCGCGCGGAGAGCAGACGCTGACGGTTCCTCACCGAACGTCGGGGCGTCGGCCCGGGTGGCCGGGCCGCGGGTGCTGTCACGGTTGCCGGCCGTTCCGTGCGCCGGACGCCTGCGCACGGAGGCCACCGGTGGTCGGGGCCGGGTCCGCGTGATCGAGGGTGCGTCAGTGTGCGCCGCGCCCGCCCCGCGCACCCTCGTCAGGCGGTGCGCGCCGCCGACCGGACGGCGGCCCGGGAAGCACCCGCCGGTGTACTCACCGCGCGCACCCGGTACGTCGTCTTGGCGGGGTCCACGACGGGATCACCCAGAGCGATCCGTCCGCCGCGGTGCAGTGCGTCGCACTCGTCGGTGGGCAGGGCCACCTGGCAGCTCCCCCTGCCGTCCCGGCCGTCGCGCGCCTGCCAGTAGCCGTATCTGCGGCGGCCGCCGGAGAGCACGGTGAGGAAGACGGGCGTGGCGGGGTCCGCGATGATGCGCAGCAGACCGGCACCGACGGGGCCGAGCGGCGTCGCGGCCCGGCTCGCGTGTCCGAGGATCATCACCGGACCTCCCCGGGGACGTACGGCAGCGCGCGGCGGGACGGGACCGGGACGGGCTGCATGGGAGGGCCTCCTCGAGCCGGGACGGGCGCACGCCCGCCCACCGGCGACGACGTCGATCAGGTTCCGCGCATCATGCAGGACGGCACTGACAACCGGCTGCCTCCGGGCGCCCGGCCGGGGCAGGACTCGGGGCCCGCCCCGCCGGTCCGCATGGACTGATCTCCTGTGCCGCCCGGCACACGGACCGGCGGGGGTGCCCCCTCCCACCGGTCCCGGGCCACCGCCGCGGAGTTGCCGATGTGCTGCTCACGACGTCCTGCCGCAGCGGGCCAATCGGCAGGCCGCCGCAGAGGTCATCATGTTGACGCACAACCGGGATCTGCACGGGGTCGACCTCGGCTGGCGCCCCAAGGGCGAGGAGTTGCCGTGGCGGCCCTCCCTCCAGCAGGCCGAACGCTCCGAGAACGGCGCGCCGAACGTCCGCCACCGGCACGGTGTCAAGGTGGAGGCGGTGCGCACGGTGCGCGAGCTGGTCAGTGCCCGCGCTCCCCGGCCGCGGATCCGGTACGCCTTCTGACGTCGTGTCAAGGCGTTGTGCGCCGCGGGCCGCGGGCTCGTCCGGGTGTCCGGGTCGGCCCCGTTCGCCTCACGGCAGCCGGTCGCGGGCCGGTGCCGCGACCGCAGGGGGGAGGAGGCCCGTCGGCCCGCGGGCGCGCCGGTGCGGTGTGCCGCCCGTACGGCGGCGGGCCGGGTGCGCGCGGAAGCGGACCGGGCATACCGCCGTCGGCGGGCGCGGCGGGTCAGCCGGGGAACCGCCCCGCGGATCGAAGCCGCCACCGCCGTTCCGCGTAGGCGAGGTCGTCGCGCCACAGACGCGAGGCCGCGGTGCGCATCAGCGGGCGCAGCAGGGGCGCGGCTCCACGGGCGACGGAGAATCCGGGGCGGTCGGAGGCCGCCACCACCGCTTCGACGACGGCCGTCCGCGGGCGGCCCCGTTCGTCCGGTCCCAGGGGCGTGGCGTGCGTCTCGACGACGGATCCCCGCCCCTCCCCCTCGGTGATGTGCATGACGACCGTGCGGGGTTCGGGGGCGGTGAAGACGGCGCGGACCGGGACGACGAGTCTGCCCGCGACCCTGAACGAAACGTCGACGGTGAAGCCGTCGTCGGCGTCTTCGGGGCTCGCGGGAGCGTCCACCACCGTGAGGTCGACGAACGAGTACGGGTGGAACCAGGCGCCGTGCCAGGGGTCGAGGCGGTTGGCGACGACGTCCTCGGGTTCGCAGACGCCGGTCCCGACGTAGACCGACGCCACGGAGCGGGCCGGGTCCGGCCGCCGCGGGACGACGGGGGCGTCCAGCGGCGGTTCCGCGCCGGCGACGTCGAGCCGTACCCAGAGCAGTATGCCGTCGTCGTGGACGGGCAGCGGCTCCCAGCCGGCGAACGGGGTGCCGTTCAGGGCGAGTCCGTGCCAGTGGCAGACCAGGCTGCCGCAGTGGACCGGGCTGTCGGCCAGGGGGGCGCCCAGGTGCGGGCAGACGCCGGGGCCGGCGAGCGGACGGCCGTCGGGGCCGCGCCAGACGACGACCTCCTGGCCGGCCACCGTCCGCGCCAGCGGCCGGTCGTCGCGCAGTGCGCGGGAGGCGCCGACGACGAACCAGTTGCCGGAGGGACGGGCCTGGGCCCGCTTCAGGGCCTGCGCGATCACCGCGGGTTTCGCGTCGCGCCAGGTGGGCTGCTGGCGTTCCCAGGGGACCGGGCGCCTGCGCAGGGAGAGCGGAAGGCGTCGGCGCCGGATGGGCGGGGCGGGACTCACGCAGCCTCCTCGGGGAACGACCGCCTCGCGGCGCCGGCGACGGGCCGGGGTTCCGGTGCCGGTGGCGCGGCGGCCGGAGCGGTGCGCCCGTGGCGGAATCGTGCGGCGGCCACCCGGGCGAGGCCGTCAGCGGCGACCGCCGCACGGCGCCGGCGGGGCACCACGGCACGGCGGTGCAGGACGGCGTACCCGTCGCGGGCGACGGCGTCCAGGATGCCGCCGTAGAGCACGTGCGCGGTGCGGATGCAGGGGCGTGCGATCGGGTCGAGCAGGGCGATCCCGGGTGCCGCCTGCCGGTACACGTCGCGGGTCAGCGCCTCGAACTCCCTCAGGGCGGCCGTGACCCGGGCATCGGGGCGGCCGGTGTCCCGGCACCGGTGCAGCAGGTCCCGGTCGACGCCGTGGGCGGCGAGCAGGTCGGCGGGAACGTACACGCGGCCGCGGTCGAGGTCCTCGCCGACGTCCCGCAGGAAGTTGGTGAGCTGGAACGCCACGCCGAGGGCCGCCGCGTACGGGGCGGCCTCCTCGCGCGGGACGACCGTGCCCAGCACGGGCAGCATCTGCAGGCCGATGACAGCCGCGGAGCCGTGCATGTAGCCCCGCAGGTCGGCGTAGGTCGGGTAGTCGGTCACCACCAGGTCCGCGCGCATCGCCGTCATGAAGTCGCGGAAGTGGTCGTGCGGGATGGCGTACCGGCGGGCGGTGTCGGCGACGGCCTGCACCACGGGTTCGCCGCTGTGCCCGCGGCTCAGTCCGTCCTCGAGGCGCTCCTGGAGCCGGACGAGCGCGGGGCCGCGGTCCGCGGTGCGGTCGCCGGGGTCGAGGGAGTCGACGATGTCGTCGGCCCAGCGGGCGAAGCCGTACAGGGCGTGGACGGCGGGTCGGCGCTCGACGGGCAGCAGCCGGGTGGCGAGGAAGTACGTCTTGCCGTGGCGGGCGTTGAGGGCGCGGCAGTGGCGGTAGGCGTCGCGCAGGGCCGGATCGGTGATCCGGGCGGCGTCGAGTTCGCGGTCGCTCATGGGGTGGTCTCCTGCACGGGGGCCCGGTCGGGGCGGGGGCGGGCGATGGCGCGGGCGGGCAACCCGGTGATGCGCGCGGCGGCGAGCTTTCCCGACACGAGCACGGTGGGGACACCGACGCCGGGGGTGGTCCCGCAGCCTGCGAGTACGGCGTTCTCCGTGCCGCGGACGAGGTTGCGGGGCCGGAACGGGCCGGTCTGGGCGAAGGTGTGGGCGGCGGAGAACGGTGTGCCTGCGGCGTGTCCCTGGTCGTGCCAGTCGGCGGGCGTGACCAGGCATTCCTCCTCGACGGCGGAGGCGATGCCGTCGAGGCCGCGGCGCTGCAGTTCGCGCAGGATCGTGTCGCGGTAGCGCGGGCCCAGGTCGGTCCACTGGGCGGCGCTCGGACCGATGTCGGTGTTGGGGCAGGGGGCGAGGATGTAGTGCAGGTGCCGGCCGGGGGGCGCGAGCCCGGGGTCGGTGGCGGTGGGCCGGGTGATGAGCAGCGAGGGATCGCTCATCAGCTGTCCGGTGCGGGTGAGTTCGTCGAAGGTGGAGCGCCAGGCGGCGCCGAAGGAGAGGGTGTGGTGGGCGAGCCGGGGCCAGGTGCGGTCGGTGCCGACGTGCAGCACCACGGCGGACGGCGCGTGCCGGAGCCTGAGCGGCCTGCGCGGCCGGTGGCCGAGCAGACGGTAGGTGACGGGCAGGTCGGGGGTGAGGACGAGCGCGTCGCAGGGGATGCGTTCCTGGTCGGTGACGACGGCCGTGACCCGCTCGCCGGAGCGTTCGAGGCGGGTCACCCGGCGGCCGAACCGCAGGTCGGCGCCCGCGTCCGCGGCGGCGTCGGCCATGGCCCGCGGCAGGGCGTGCATGCCGCCGCGCGGGAAGTACACGCCGGCGACGGTGTCCATGTAGGCGATGACGGCGTACGCGGCGAGGGCGCGGGCCGGCGGGACGCCCGCGTACAGGGACTGGAAGGAGAAGACGCGACGCAGTCTCTCGTCGGACAGGAACCGGCCGATCCGGGCGTCGAGCCGGCCGAGGCCGCCGAGCGCGGCCAGCCGGGCGAGGTCGGGGGTGAGCAGGTCGAGCGGGGAGTCGAAGTTCGCGTCGATGAAGCGGTGCATCTGGGTCTGGTAGAGCTTCTCCAGCCAGGCGCGCAGCCGCCGGTAGCCGGCCGCCTCCGCCGGTCCGGCGAATCGTTCGACCTCGGCGGTCATCGCGTCGGCGTCGGTGTGCACGTCGAGGGTGCTTCCGTCGGCGAAGCAGGCCCGGTAGGCGGGGTGGAGGGGGATCAGGTCGACGCGCCGGCGCAGGCTGTCGCCGACCGCGGCGAAGGCTTCGTCGGCGAGGTCGGGCATGGTCAGCACCGTCGGTCCGGTGTCGATCCGGTAGGCGCCCAGGGTGCGGCTGCCGGCCCGGCCGCCGGGGAGGGCGTCGCGCTCGACGACGGTGACGCTGCGTCCGGCGCCCAACAGGTGCAGGGCGGCCGACAGTCCGGCCAGTCCGGCGCCGACCACCACGACGCGGTCGGTGGGTCCGGGCAGTGTGCGGCTCATCCTCGGCTCTCCTCGGCGCAGGCGATCCGCGGAACGGATGCGGGGGTGCCCGGTGCGGGACGGGGTCCATTGGTGCCGGCCGCGGCGCCGAGCATCCCGCGCAGCCTGGGCCCGGCGGCCGGGTTGAGGACGGCGCCGTCGAAGTGGCGCAGCCCCTGCGCGACGAGCCGGTCGATCTTCGTCTCGGCGGTGGCCCGGGCGCCGGTGCCGGTCAGCACGTCCCGTACGTCGTCCAGGTCCGCGGGGGTGAGCCCGGTGTTCCCGAGGCAGCGGTCGAGCACGGCGAGGGCGGCGCGGTCCCCGGCGGCCTCGGCACGGGCACGGGCGAGGGCGATCAGGTAGGTGGGCTTGCCCTCGCGGATGTCTCCGCCGCAGGTCTTGCCCGTCCGGCGGGGATCGCCGAAGAGGTCGTCGAGGTCGTCCCGCAATTGGAAGGCCATGCCGACGCATCTGCCGGCCGAGCACAGTCTCTTGAGGGTGGCGTCGTCCGCGCCGGCCAGGGCGGCGCCCAGGGCGAGAGGCCGTTCCACCGAGTACAGGGCGCTCTTCAGGCAGGCGGCGCGCAGCGCGCGGGGCATGGACAGCGAGCCCGTGGTCTGGCCCTGGACGTCGAGGTACTGGCCGGCGACCATCTCCGTGCGCATGTCGCTCCACAGGCGGCGCACGACGATCGCGGTCCAGGCGGGCAGCGGGGTCTCGGCCACCAGGTCGTCGGCCCAGGCGAGGGCGAGGTCGCCGGCGAGGATCGCGGCCGATTCCCCGAAGCGCCCGGCGCGGGCGGGGGGCGCGTGGTCGGCGTACTGGGCGTGGACGTCCGCGTGCAGGGAGGGGTGGCCCCGGCGCAGGGCCGCCCGGTCCATCACGTCGTCGTGGACGAGGGCGCAGGTCTGGAGGAGTTCGAGTGCCGCGCCGATCCGCAGGGCCGCCGTGGTCGTCGCCGGCTCCGATCCGCCGCAGGCCCGCAGGGACCACCACAGCAGCTGGGCGCGGACCCGCTTGCCGCCCTCCTGGGTGAAGCGTGCGACCCGGTCGGCGAGGTCCTTCGCGAACAGCGGATCGACCAGGCCGGCGCGGGCCAGGCGATCGGCCAGGACATGCTCCAGCATGCGGCCGACGGCGGCGGGCACGTCCGCGTCGACGGTGTGCGCGTCGCCGCAACCCGCGGGCGGCGGGCCGCCCGGGCGCGGCGGGTCCGCGGCGGCGGTCGCGGAGGCGTGGTCGGCGTAGGGGCCGTCAGGTCGCGCCCGGGTGGGTGATCCCGACACGGGGACCAGGCGTGGCACGGGCGGCAAGGCCGCCGAGTGGTCCTTCGCCTGTGTGGGCCGCATCCCGGTTCCTCTCGTCGTGGTCCTCGGTCTCTTTCGTCACCCGTCTGCTTCGGCGCGGGGGGTGTGTACGGATGCGGGGCCGTGCGGGGGCATCGGTCGTACCGGGTCCGGCCGGTCGTCGGACGCCCGTCCCCCGGGTGCGCCGCCCGGTCCCTTCCTTCCCGGATCCGGTCCGCGGGTTCCGTACCGGGCGCCGGTCTTCCTCCGTCCGTGTCATGTGGCTGCGTCCGCCTTGCTGCATCTGCCGTCCCGCTCCCGCCCTGCTGCATCCGTCGGGGCCCGCGGCGGGGAACCATGACGTGCGGTGTGTGAACAAGGCACGCCGTCTCCGCGGGCGCGGACGGCGCGCGCGGACAGGGGTCCAGAACAGGGAGGGAGGCGGCGTGCCGGAGACCGAGGTGGCCGTGGTGGGTGCGGGAGCCGCGGGGCTGTCCCTGGCGCATCGGCTGGCCGGTCGTGTGCCCGGCACCCGGGCGTTGTCCGTGGTGCTGGTGGACGCGCCGCCCGGCCCCCTGCGGCCACCCCCTCGGACCTGGTGCTTCTGGGAGGCGGGGCGCGGCCGTTTCGACGCGGCGGTGCGGGCGGACTGGGGGCGCCTGCGGGTGCGCCCGCCGGCCGGCGCGCCCGTCGAGGGCGCCATCGCGCCCCTGCGCTACAAGATGATCCGTTCCGACGACTTCACGTGCCTGGTGGCGAGGGACCTGGAGCGCAGCCCCAACGTGCGGCGTGTGGAGGCGGTCGTGGACACGGTGGAGGACGTCGCGGGCGGCGCCCGCGTGCACATGAAGGACGCCGACGGACGCTCGCGGGTGCTCACGGCCCGCTGGGTCTTCGACTCCCGTCCGCTGGGCAGCCTGCCGGCCGCCCGGACGACGGTGCTGCAGCACTTCCACGGCTGGTTCGTGCGCACGGACCGGCCGGCCTTCGAGCCCGGCACCGTGGACCTGATGGACTTCCGCACGCCGCAGCCCGCGCACGGGCTGTCGTTCGGGTACGTGCTGCCGCTCGGCTCCCACGAGGCGCTGGTGGAGTACACCGAGTTCTCGCCCCGCACGCTCATGGCGAGCGTCTACGACACCGCCGTGCGGCAGTACGCCGAGGAGGTGCTGCGGCTGGGGGCGGTCCGGACCCTGGCGACGGAGACCGGGGTCATTCCGATGACGGACGCGCCGACACCGCGGCAGGTGGGCGCCTCGGTCTTCCGGATCGGTGCCGCCGGCGGGGCCACGCGTCCCGCCACCGGCTACACCTTCTCCGGCGTGCAGCGGCAGACGCGGGCCGTGGCCGCCGCACTGCGCCGGGGGCGCCGGCCGGTGCCGCCCTCCGTGCACTCCGCACGGTCCCGCGCCATGGACGCCGTGCTGCTGCGTGCGCTGGACAGCGGCCGGGTCGACGGCCCGGCGCTGTTCTCGCGACTGTTCGGGGAGGTGCCCCTGGAGCGGCTGCTCCGCTTCCTCGACGGGCGTACCCGTCTGTGGGAGGACCTCTCCGTCGGCGTGCGCACTCCGGTCGGGCCGATGCTGCGGTCCGCGCTGGAACTGCCCGGGCTGCCTCGCCGCCCCTTCGACGTCGACTGAACGCCCCGTCCCTTTCTTCCCCGGGAGACCGCATGACCCTGTTGCGCGACGAGGACCTCGCCACCGCGTTCGACCACGCGTCCCGCAGTTACGACGCGCTGGTGGCCGTCAACCCCGGCTACCACGCCCACCTGCGCCGCTCGGTGCGCCGCCTGGGGCTGCCCGGGCACGGCGAGGGGCTGCGGCTGCTGGACCTCGGCTGCGGCACCGGCGCCTCGACCGCCGCGCTGCGCTCGGTCCTGCCGGCCGCGGAGATCACGGCCGTGGACGCGTCGGCGGGCATGCTCGGGCGCGCCGCCGCCAAGTCATGGGCGGACGGGGTGACGTTCGTCCACGCGCCGGCGGAGCGTCTGCGGGAGGCCGGTGTGCGGGGGCCGTTCGACGCGGTCTTCGCCGCCTACCTCTTCCGCAACGTCACCGATCCCGATGCCGTGCTCGCCGCGGTGCACGGCCTGCTGCGGCCGGGAGGACGGCTGGGCGTGCACGAGTACGCGCTCAGCGGGCGGAACACCGACCGGGCGGTGTGGACGCTGGTCTGCCGGGGCGTGGTCCAGCCCGCCGCGACCGTCCTCGGGGACGGTGCGCTCTACCGTCATCTGTGGCGCAGCGTCGTGGAGTTCGACACCGCCGGGCGTTTCGCGGGCCGGGTCCGCGCGGCCGGCTTCCGGCGGGTCAGGGCTCTGCCGCTGCCGGGCTGGCAGACGGGCATCACACACACGTTCGTCGCCCGCCGGGCGACCGCCGACGAGGAGGCGGCGTGATGGGCGCCTCCTCGTCCCGCCGGGACGGCGCACGCCGGGGCCGGGACCGGCGGGCCCGGGTTCTGCCCGCCCGGCCCGGCGCGCCACGGGTCGGCGGCACCCGGCCGTCGGTCGCCGTGATCGGCGGCGGCATCGCGGGGCTGTCCGCGGCCACCGCGCTGGCGGAGCGCGGGGTGGCGGTCACCCTGTACGAGCGGCAGCCGTATCTCGGCGGGCGCGTCGGAGGGTGGCCGACCACGCTGCGGGACGGCACGGCCGTCACGATGAGCCGCGGCTTCCACGCGTTCTTCCGGCAGTACTACAACCTGCGGGGCCTGCTGCGGCGGACCGACCCCACCCTGGAGGGGCTGAGGGGACTGCCGGACTACCCGCTGCTGCACGGCAGCGGACTGCGCGACAGCTTCCGGCACGTGCCGCGCACCCCGCCGTGGAGCGCGATCGGTTTCGTCGCGCTGAGCCGCTCCTTCGGGCTGCGGGACCTGCGCGCCATGGATCCGGTGGCCGCGCTTGCGCTGCTCGACGTGCGGATGCCGGGGATCTACGAACGGCTGGACGGCACCAGTGCGGAGGACTTCCTTGAGGCGGTCCGCTTCCCCGAACGCGCCCGCCACTTGGCCTTCGAGGTGTTCTCCAGAAGCTTCTTCGCCGATCCCCGGCAGCTGTCGGCGGCGGAGATGGCGCTGATGTTCCACATCTACTTCCTCGGCTCCGCCGAGGGCCTGCTGTTCGACGTGCCCCGGGCCCCGTTCCCCGCGGCCCTGTGGGACCCGCTGGCCGGCTACCTGGCCGGGCACGGCGCCGACCTGCGCACCGGCACGGCCGTCGAGCACATCGCGCCGGTCTCCGGGGGCCATGTCGTCACCACCGACCGCGACGAACGGCGCCACGACGGCGTCGTCCTCGCCCTGGACGCCGCGGGGCTGCGCTCCCTGATCGCCCGCTCCGGACGGCTGGGCGACGACCCGTGGCGCGAGCGGATCGCGCGGCTGCGCACCGCGCCGCCGTTCCTGGTCGGCCGCCTGTGGCTGGACCGGCCCGTCGCGCGGGACCGGCACGGTTTTCTGGGCACCAGCGGGTTCGGCACGCTGGACAACATCAGCGTCCTGGAGCGCTGGGAGGACGAGGCGGCCCGCTGGGCCGCGCACACCGGGGGCTCCGTGGTGGAGCTGCACGCGTACGCCGTGCCGCCGGAGGCGTCCCGGGACGTCGAGGAGAAGCGCCTGCTGGACCAGTTGCACCGCGTCTACCCGGAGACCCGTACGGCCGCGGTCGTCGACGCCCGGTACGAGTGGCGCGACGACTGCCCCCTGTTCCCGGTGGGCGGCTTCGCCGACCGGCCGACCGTGCGCACCCCCGATCCGGCGCTGACCGTGGCCGGCGATCTCGTGCGCTCGGACCTGCCGGTGGCGTTGATGGAGCGCGCGGCGACCACCGGCTTCCTCGCCGCGAACGCACTGCTGGAGCGGTGGGGCGTTCGGGGGCAGACCCTGTGGACGGTGCCCGACCGCGGTCGCAGCGCCGTCCTGCGGGGACTCGCCGGGTGGGCGGTCCGTTGACGGCCGCGGCCGCCGGCGGGCGCGGGCCTCGCCCGGCCGGGACCGGACGGAGCACCATGGGAACGGTACGGCCCCGGCACGGCCCGGCGAAGGAGGTGGCGCCCCGATGACACTCTTCCCGGACCTCGCGCCCCTGCGCGAGGCCGTCGGCGAGGCGATCTTCTCCCGGGTGGCGGGGCCGGAGGGGCCCACGAACCGCGTGCACATCCACGGTGCGCCGGGACCGCGCTGGTTCGCTGCCGACCGGCCGGTGCGCAGGGTGCACGGGGACGCCTCGATGTTCATCGGCGGTCTGTCGGCCCTGCTGCTGCAGTCGCTCCACCCGCTGGCCATGGCGGCCGTGGCCACGCACTCGGGGTTCCGCAGCGACCCCTGGGGCCGGCTGCAGCGCACCAGCACCTTCCTCGCCGTCACCACCTACGGCCCCGCCGACAGCGCTCAGCAGGCGTGCGACCGGGTGCGGGCCGTCCACGCACGCGTGCGCGGCACGACAGCGGAGGGCCTGGCGTACGCCGCCGCCGACCCTCGTCTGCTGTGCTGGGTGCACATCGCCGAGGTCGACAGCTTCCTCCGCGCCCACCAGCGCTACGGCGCCAGGCCGCTGGACGACGCGGGGTGCGACGGCTACGTCGCCGACACGGCGCGCATCGCGCGGGCGCTCGGTGTGCCGGACCCGCCCACCGACCGTGCCGGGCTCGCCGAGCGTCTGGCCGCCTACCGCGGAGAGCTGCGGGCGACGCCCGAGGCACGCAGCACGGCCCGGTACCTGCTGCTGCACCCGCCGGTGCCGTTGCTCGCCCGCGTTCCCTACGGGGCCGTCGCCGCGAACGCCGTGGCGCTGCTGCCGTCCTGGGCGGCGCGTGAGCTGTGGCTGCCGCGGCTGTCGGTGGCGGACCGGCTGTGCGTGCGCCCGCTCGGCACGGCGGTGACGGCGGGGATCCGCTGGGCGATGGCGCCGGGCCGGGACGCCGTCCCCACTGCGGACGTCGCGGGGCGCGACGGTCGGAACCCCGGCTGAGTCGGATCGGCCGGCAGCCCCGGGAGGGGTCCTGGTCGCCGGGACCGGTGAGGGGGGCCGGGACGCCGTTCCTGCGTGCGGCGGGTCGGCGGTCCGGGTGCGGGGGCGCGTACGGCTCCGGTGGGGCGTGCGCCGTCAGCGGGCCGGCGGACCAGGGTCGGTGCGGGTCGGGTCCGCGAGGTCCGTGGGGCACCTCGCGCGCACCGGGGGCGAGGTGGTCGACGACGGTCCCGCGCGTTCGGCGCCGGTGCCGTGGTCCGGGTCGCGGACGACGCGGACCGTCGGAGCGGCGGGACCGCCGGGGCCGGGCCGGCGACACGCGTCGCCGGGCTGCATCCGCGGGCCCGGCGCGCCGGGAACACTGGGGGCAGGTGTGTGCCGGAACGCCGCGGTCGCTCGCGCTCGCGGTGCCGGCCCGGAGGTGGGAGAGGTGGTCGTGTGTCCCCTGCCCGGGACGCGACGGACGTGCTGGTCGTGGGAGCCGGCGTGGCCGGCCTGGCCTGTGCCCGCGATCTGCTGGCGTCCGGTGCGGACGTGCGTGTCGTGGAGGGCTCGGACGCGGTCGGGGGCCGGATGCGCACCGACCGCGTGGAGGGGTTCGTCGTCGATCGCGGGTTCCAGGTCTTCAACACGTCCTACCCGCAGGTCCGTCGCCGGCTGACCCTGCGGGACCTCCGGCTGCGCCCGTTCACCCCGGGCGTGCTCGTCCATGCCGAGGCGGGGCGGCTGCGGTTCAGCGATCCGACGCGGCGTCCGGGCTCGCTGCCGGATCTGCTGCCGGGCCGCCTCGCCGGACCCCGTGACCTGCTCGCCCTCGGGCTGCTGTCGGCCCGGGACATGCTCGCTGCGCCGCGGCGGCTGAAGGCGGCCGGGGACACCACCACACGGACCGCGCTGGCCGACGCCGGGGTCTCGGACGCGTTGATCGAACGGTTCTTCCGGCCGTTCCTGTCGGGCGTCTTCCTGGAGGACGAGCTGGAGACCTCCGGCCGCTTCTTCCACCTGGTGTGGCGCAGCATGCTGCGCGGCACCCTCTGCCTGCCCAGGGACGGCATCGGGGCCGTTCCGCGTGCACTGGGCGCCGCCCTGCCGGAGGGGACCGTGCATCTGGAGACGCCGGTGGCACGCCTGACGCCGGACGGTGCCCTGACCGCGGACGGCCGGGAGCTGCCCGCCCGTGCCGTGGTGGTGGCGACCGGCCCGGGACCGCTCGCCGCCCTGCTGCCCGAGGTCGCGGTGCCCGACTACCGCGTGGTGACCACGTACTACCACGTCGTCGGGCGGTCCCCGCTGGGCGAGCCCACCCTGCTGGTCGACACCCGGCGCCGTTTCCTCAACACGTGTGTGCTCAGCGAGGTGGTGCGCGGCCACGCCCCGCCCGGTCACGCGCTGGTGGCCACATCGGTCCTGGGCCACGACACCGAGGGCCGGGAGCGCGCGGTGCGCGGGGCGGTCGGGGAGGCGTACGGCACCGGCACCGACTCCTGGGACCTGCTGACCGTCCGCACGATCACGGACGCGCTGCCCGCCATGACGCCGCCGCACCCGCTCAGCCGCACGACCCGGGTGGGCGCCGGGCGTTACGTGTGCGGGGACCACCGGGCCACCGGCTCGGTGCAGGGCGCGATGGCCTCGGGCGCGCGCGCCGCACGCGAGGTGCTGCGGGACCTGGGGCACGGGCGGCGGACCGGGGCGTGAGCGGACCCGGGGTGGCCGGGCCGCCCGTCCGCGCCAGGTGTCCCGAGAGGGCCTCAGGGTGCTGCGTCGCCCCGCTGCCGTTCCTGACGCAGCAGTTCCTCCAGGTCACGGAGCCGGTCCAGCCCCCGTACCGCCTGAACGGTGCGCCGGTTGCCGGCCAGCAGGGAGCGGTGCCGGTGCAGGAAGGCCCAATAGCCGGCGGTGAACGGGCAGGCCCGCTCCCCCACGCGCTCGGTCGGCCGGTGGGCGCAGCCGCCGCAGAAGTCGCTCATGCGGTTGAGGTAGGCGCCGCCGGAGGTGTACGGCTTGGTGGTCATGCGCCCGCCGTCGGCGTACTGGGACATGCCGACGACGTTGGGGACCATCACCCAGTCGTAGCCGTCGACGAAGCAGCGGTGGAACCAGTCCGTCACCGCCCGCGGGTCCCAGCCGCGCTGGAGGGCGTGGCTGCCGAGGAC
Organism: Streptomyces actuosus; assembly: GCF_016921115.1. Classification (GTDB taxonomy): domain Bacteria; phylum Actinomycetota; class Actinomycetes; order Streptomycetales; family Streptomycetaceae; genus Streptomyces; species Streptomyces actuosus_A. The sequence goes on along the minus strand of NZ_JAFFZS010000018.1, from coordinate 74,672 downwards.
CATCAGCCGGGGGATGTGATGGGTCCAGCCGGTGTCGCGCACCTCGGCGAGAGCCGTGGCCAGGCACCGCGCGGTGACGGCGTCGGCGTCCAGCTCCAGGAACCAGTCAGGGAGCGGCGCGTGGTGCCGCAGGGCGTTGCCCTCGCGGTAGGCGCCGCCGAAGTACCAGTACACCTGCCAGACATACTCGCGCCATCCGGCGACCTGGCGGACGAAGCCCTCCACGCTGTTGATCGGTGCCCGGCCGGACCGCCAGGCGTGCTCGGCGCGTTCGACGCACTCCGCAGGGTCCAGCAGGCCGAGGTTGAGCGACGACGACAGCAGGCTGTGGCTCATCACCGGGTCCTTCGCGAGCATCGCGTCCTCGTGCGGTCCGAAGCCGGCGAGTCGGTGCTCGACGAACCGCCGCAGCGCTGCGAGAGCTTCGCGGCGCGTGGCGGGGAAGCGGCGGGGCCCGTCGCGGCCGACGAACCGGGTGGAGCCGTCGCGTTCCCAGCGGTCGAGGTCGTACCGCACCTCGTCGTCGATGTCGTCCTCACGTGGCCGGTAGGGGGCCGGGGCGCCCAGGGTGGAGGCCCCCTCGGGCGGGGCCTCACGGTTGTCGTGGTCGTGGTTCCAGCGTCCGCCCACCGGGGCGTCACCGTCCATCAGCAGGTGCCGGCCGCGCCGGACCCAGCGGTAGAAGTCCTCCTGGCGCAGGCGCCCGCCGCCCAGGCCGTCGGCCCAGACACGGAAGTCGCCGGTCGGGACGAGAAAGCCCCGTGCGGGCAGCACGGTGACACCGTCGAGGGACTCCACCAGCCGCAGGGCCGCGTGGGAGGTCGGGTGATGGACCGTCACCCGGCCCTCGCCGACGGCCTCACGAAGTCCTTCGCGGTAGGTGTCACAGCGGATGTAGCGGACCCGGTCGCCGAGTTCGGCGGCGCGGTGCCGCATCGCGGACAGGACGAGATGGGCCTTGGCGCGGTGGAAGCGGCGGCGGCGGAAGACCGAGCGGGCCTCGATCATCACCAGCGGCGCGTCCCGGCCGGGGCCGTCGGGGCCGGGGGTGAGGAAGTGGGGTCCGAGCTGGTCGCCGAAGAGCCAGTGGAACGTGGTCATGGGAGGTGTCGTCTCCGTCGTCCGTGCGCGTTTCGTCGAGGGTGAGGGCCGGGTCGCCGGCCGGCGGGTGCGGTACTGCCGTTGCGGGGGCCGGGCGTATCCGCGCGGCCCCCGCACCGCGGAAGGAGGGGGTGCAGGTCCGCGGTCCCGGAGCCCGGGGCCGGGACCGCGGACCGCGCCGGTCGTTCGCGGGGGCGTCCGTCATGCGGAGCCCGGTCGGGTCGCGCCGAGCGGGGCGGCTCCGGGGTGCCGGGCCCCGCCGGTCCCGGCGGGCAGGGGCTCCGGCGGGCCGAAGCGCACCGGTACGCCGGGGGCGTACAGGACGCTCACGGGTGCGTCCCGGGGCGGGGTGAGGCCGGCGTCCTCGACAAGGGTCTCGTCCAGGCCGATCAGTGAGCAGCCGCGGAACGTCCAGGCCGGATGGATCTGGGGCATGTAGTACGACCGTCCCCGCACGCGCGCGTGGAGTCCCCAGCGGCTGGTGAGGAACTGCTCCAGCGGGTCCGGGGTCACGGCCGTTCCGTCGACGTCCACCCAGACACGGGCGCCCGGATGACCGCGTCGGAGGCCGTCGACCCGGTAGATCAGCCGGTGGTCGAACCAGTGGCCGAAGACCCGTGACCAGCGGTACGGCAGCCCGAGGCCCACGCGCGCGGCGAGGACCGGCAGCAGCCGGTCGCAGTCCAGCGACCGGAACACCACCCCGCGCCGGCCCAGCGCGTCCCTGCTGCAGAGGCGGACGTTGACCTCGCCGAACGTACCCAGGTACGGCAGGGCGGGCGAGGCGCCGAACGCGAGGTCCTGCATCCGGAACAGGACGAGGCCCACGTAGGCGTGCCCGTCGTACAGGTCGGGGACGGTGCCCGCGGGCAGCAGGCGGGCCACCTCGAACGGGTCCGCCCGCCAGTGCACGAACACCAGGTCGCGCCAGTGCTGCCGGAACACCACACGGCGCAGCGCTCTGGGCGGGACCGGGGTGACCTCCTCCGGCCGGCGGAACGTCCGCACGGGGCGGGTACGCGGGCGCGGCTCAGGCATGGCCGGCCGTCCCCGAGGACACCAGGGCCTCGACGATCTCGTCGGCGGCCTCGTCGACCGTGCGGCCCGGCGGCAGCCTGGGCGGATCGCCCACGACGGCCCGCCGGGCGAACCCGGACTCGGTGTGCGGCAGGCGGATGTCCAGGACGGCCGGGCCGACGCGCCGCCGTTCGCGGCGGACCGCGGCCAGCCAGGCTGCCAGCGCCGCCTTCGCCGCGCCGTAGTCCGCCATTCCGGCCGGGACGACGTCGACGACCGGCCCCGTCACGGCGGCGAGGACACCCCGGGGCGGCACGACGGGCAGCGCGGCCCGCAGGAACGCCATCGGGGCGAGGGCGTTGACGGTGAACAGGTGCTCGGCGACGGTGTCGTCGACCGCCGGGGCGGGGCCGAACGCGGGGACGCCGACGAGCACGACGACCGCGTCGAGGCCCCCGAGCCGTTCCGCGGCCCGGGTGACGGTGTGCGCGCACCGATCGAGGCCGTAGGCGTCGAAGCGGAACGCCGGGGCGCCGCCGCAGGCCTCGGCGACACGTTGCAGGGCGACCGGGTCGCGTCCGGCCACCGCGACGCGGGCTCCCCGCCCGTGCAGTCGCCCGGCCAGGGCGGCGCCGATGGCCCCGGTGGCGCCCGGCACGAGAATGCGTGCGCCTTCGACGTTCATGCCGCTCCTCCTGCTCTCGGTCGGCGGATTCTTGTCGGCCGTGCCCGGTCGGCTGTCCCCCTGGGGGCGAGGGACCTGAGCCGGCGCCCGGCGCTGCGGGTCCCCTGCGGGACGGAGGGCCCGGCCGGCGTGGAGGCTGAACCGCCCGCCCCCGCGTCCTCCGTACCGTCGGGCAGGGGTCACTCGTGCCGTTCCGGAAGCGGGCGGGCGGGGGCCGCTCCGGCTGCCGCGGTCAGTTCGGACTGCCGGGCACGGCGCCGGGCGGCCAGGGACTCGCGCGCCGCCTCCCGGGGGTGCCGGCGGCGCCAGTACGGGTTGTCGTGCGGCAGCTTGCCGGAGACCCGTCCGTACATGCCGAAGGTCAGCAGGAGCAGTGCCATCACGAAGGCGAAGATGACGTTGCTCATGCCGAAGTCGAGGACGTTCGCGGAGCGGTCGAGGATGAAGAGGTGGATGTAGCCGCTGAGCAGGAACAACGTCCCGACGATCAGGTTGAGCGTGGACGCTGTGTTGCCCCCGACGACGGCGCCGGCGAGCAGGACGAGTCCGGTGACGACCGAGATCAGGCTCAGCAGTCCGTTGGTGCTGAGTCCGGCGATCTCGGTCCCGTCGGTGTCGAAGGGCCTGAGCTCGTCCGCGAACCCCAGGCAGCCGAACACCAGCAGGATGAGGCCGCACAGCCCGGCACCGTAGCGGTAGATCGTGGCCAGCCGGTGATCGACGGGAAGCTCGTCGCGCAGCTTCATGGCGTGTCCTCTCCGTGGGGGGCGGGAGGCGCGGCGACGCCGACGTCCCCTCCGCTTTGATCTCTTTTCCGGAGGAAGGCGGTGAAGGGTTGCATTCCGATGGATTCCTTCGGAGGGAGGCTGCCGGGACCTCGTGCATCCACGGCGGGCCGTCGGGGCGAAGAAGGGCGTGCCCGGGCTTGCGCATGCCGGGCACGCAGCGACCGCAGCACCTACCGCCGCAGAGAGGACGAGGCAGTGCGCGCACGATGGACGTGACCGGGGAGGAACCGGCCGCCATGGGGGTGACGACCGGTTCCCTCGCCCGCAAGCTCGGTGTCTCCCCCACGACACTGCGTTCCTGGGACCGGCGCTACGGACTGGGCCCGGCGACGCGGGTCCAGGGGCGCCACCGCCGCTGGACGCCTGACGACGTGGCCATGGTGCAGGAGATGTGCCGTCTCACCGCCGCGGGCGTCCCGCCGGCCGAGGCGGCCCGCGCGGCCAAGCTGCAGCACACTCCCGCCCACGCCACCGCCGGTCCCGTACCGGGCGCCCCGGCGCGGCCCCCGACCGGTCCGGGGCGGCCTCCGGCGGCGGTGGAGGAGCCGCCCGCCGGGACACGGTCGCACTCGGGAAGCGGTCTGCCGCTCGGCGACGTCCGCCGGGAGTGCCGCGGGCTGGCCCGCGCGGCCGTAAGGATGGACTCCGCGGCCGTGCAGGAGCAGGTGGCCCTCGCAGTCGCGGCGTACGGCCTGACCCACGCCTGGGAGACGGTGCTGACCCCCACGTTGCGCGCCGTGGGCCGCAAATGGGAGTCGACCGACGACCGGTACGTGGAGGTGGAGCACCTGCTGTCGTGGCACGTCTCCGCCGCTCTGCGCCGCGCCTACGTGGAGGCCTCGCTGCACCGGCCGGCGCTGGACGTCCCGCCGGTGCTGCTGGCCTGCCTTCCGGGCGAGCAGCACACGCTGCCGCTGGAGGCGCTGGCGGCGGTGCTGACCGAGCGGCATCTGCCGGTGCTGATGCTCGGTGCCGCCGTGCCGGCCGAGGCGCTGCTGGCCGCCGTCCAGCGGACCGGGCCGGGCGCCGTGGTGCTGTGGTCACAGTCCCGGACCACCGCGGACGCGGCGCTGGCGCACCACATCGCCGACACGCGGTGGGGTGTCGCCGGGGCCCGGACACACAGCCGGGTCCTGCTCAGCGGTCCCGGCTGGGGTCTGCGCCACGCGCCGCCCCTGCTGCGTCCGCGCGGGCTGGGCGAGGCCGTCTCGATGGCGGTCACCGCGGCCGAGGCCAGAGCCTCGGCGGGCGGCACGGAGGCCGCGGGGCAGAGCGGCAGGTCGTGACGCCCGGCGCAGACCGGCCCGGCGCCCGCCGCGAAACGAGTCGGACCGGGGGTTTCGCAGGCGCCGACGGCCGGGGCGCCCGCATCCCCGCGCCCAGTGGCCCGGTGGACCGCGACGAGCGGGCGCACGGCCCGTGACGGTGACCCGGGAGTCGAGGGTCGCGGTCAGGCCGGGCAGGCGACCTCGCTGTCCTGCAGGCAGCGGCCGAGTCGGTGCAGTCCCCGGCGGGCATGGCTCTTGACCGTGCCGAGCGGCCAGCCGGTCACCTGGGAGATCTGCGCCTGGGTGAGGTCGTCGTAGAACGTGAGGCTGAGGACGCGGCGCTGCGCCTCCGGCAGCGTCGCCATCGCCTGGTGCACCAGCACCCGGTCGAGTGCGCCCTGGAGCTCCGAGGTGCGGCACCGTTCGTCCAGCACCATGCGGGAACCGGCCGCGGCCAGCAGCTCTCCGCGCCGGGTGCGGGCGGACAGCGCGTCGGCCACCTTGCGGCGGGTGATACCCACCAGCCAGGCCGACAGCGCGCCGCGGGCCGGGTCGAAGCCCTTCCGGCCGCGCCAGGCGGCGAGGAACACGCTCTGGGTGATGTCCTCGGCCTCCCCCGCATCGCCGACGCCGCGCCGGGCGAGAGCGTAGACCAGCGGCTTCCAGGCGCGGTGGACGTCGGCTAGGGCGCTCTCGTCCCCGTCGAGGAAGCGGGCGGCCAGCGCGGCGTCCGCACCGGGCTCGTGTTCCTGCGGCAGGCCTGTGACCCGGCTCGTGACGTCGGTGCGGACTGTGTGGCGTGCGGTCATGGCGACCACTCCCGGCTCGGACGGTGTGTTGCGCGACGGTGCGCGGACCCGACGGACAGATCGGGCTGCGCCCTCCGGCTCACCGTCACGCAAAACGATGCAGGCGAACAACTCGCATCGACGTTGCATCGTTTTGCCGCGCATCCGTCAGACCGGTCGGCGGGAAACAGAGAACGTGGCCGCGGCCCGAGCGCGCTCCCCCGCGCACCGCCGCGGACTCCGCGGCCCGCTCTCCCTGGAGGCACGCGCACGACGCGTTCGGCCCGCCCGACGGCACACAGGCCCGCAGGCGGCCCGTGTGCCCCTGTCTCACCCTGAACGTGCTGCTGGTCCTCAGCGCCGAGGAAGCCGTCTCGCTCGACGTCCGCTTCGCCTACGACGCCGACGACCCGCTCGCCGTGCAGATGGGGTTCCCAGGCGCCCCGGGCCACCATCCTCCCTGGGTGTTCTCGCGCGACCTGCCGGCCGCCGGCCTGCGCGCCCCGTCCGGCGACGGCGACGTGCGGGTCCGGCCCCCCTGCAGGTGCCACTCGTCCGACAAGGTCCGGATCCTGCTGCACGGCCGACGCGCCGCGGCGGTGCTGTACGTTCGGGCCGCGCCGCTGGAGGACTGGCTGGCGCGGACCTTCGCCCTGGTCCCGGCCGGCACCGAGGGGGCTCACCTGCTCATCGAGGAGGCGCTGGCGCGCCTGCTGGGCCGACCGTGAGCACCATTCCGCGGAGATGGTGACGGGTCTCCCGATCACTCGTTCGACCCGCGGAGCGTTCAGCTCCGGCCGGGCGCGGACCGCGCGTGGTGGGCGGCGGCCGCGACACCGCACTGTGCAGCCGCTTCGGCCGGAACGTCGTGGCGCGCGGTGTGGCGGGCCTCCTCGGGTGCCCGGTACCTGCTCGCCGCCGGGAGCCGGGCGGTGGCGCGGCTCCGGGCCTCGGAGGGACTGCGGGCCGGCGCCGACGGCCGGTTCCGCGGCGTCAGGGCTCCGGTGGAACGCCCGGTGGAGGTCACCGGCCGGCCGGCCGACGGGACGGTGCGCGCTGCGGGTGGGTGAGACCGCCGGGGCGCGACCCGCCGGACCGGCCGCGCCCCCGGACAGCGGGAGCGCTCCGTCAGGCCCCGTCCGCCCGCCGCCCCGCGCCGGGGCGAGGACGGCGCCCGTTCGGGGCGGGGGCGGGTCGCGGGTGGGCGGCGCGCGGTGCACTCCGACCGCTCCGGCGACGCCTCCGTCAGCGGGCCGGGGCCGTGATCTGCCGCTTGAGGATCTTGCCGCTCGGGCCCATGGGCAGCGCGTCCACCAGCCAGACCTTGCGGGGGTACTTGTAGGCGGCGACGCGCTCGCGCACGAACTCCTGGATCTCCTCGGCCGTCGCCCGTGCGCCCGGTCGCAGGACGACCGCCGCGGCCACCTCCTCGCCGAGGCGCTCGTCGGGCACACCGAGGACGGCGGCCAGGGCCACCGCCGGGTGCTCGTGCAGCACCTCCTCGATCTCGCGCGGGTAGACGTTGTAGCCGCCGCGGATGACGAGGTCCTTCTTGCGGTCGACGATGTAGAGGTAGCCGTCCTCGTCGCGGCGCGCCAGGTCGCCGGTGCGCAGCCAGCCGTCCGGGACGGTGGCGGCGGTCTCCTCGGGGCGGTTCCAGTAGCCCTTCATCAGGTTCGGCCCGCGCACGGCCAGTTCGCCCACCTCGCCCGGGGCGACGTCGCGGCCGGCGTCGTCCACCAGACGCACCTCGACGTCACGGATGGGGGTGCCGACGGAGCCGGGCCTGCGGGGCCGGTCGGGGTGGTTGAAGGACACGACGGGGCTGGTCTCCGACATGCCGAAACCCTCCAGCACCATGCATCCGAACTGCTCCTCGAACGCGTGCAGGATCTCCACCGGCAGCGACGCGCCGCCCGAGATGCACATGCGGAGCGTGGAGACGTCGGCGTCGGCCGCCGCCGGGTGCTGAAGGAGCGCCGCGTACATGGTGGGCACGCCCTCGAAGACCGTCGCCCGGTCGCGGGCGATGGCGTCCAGCACCGTCTGCGGGTCGAAGCGGGGCACCAGGGTCAGTGACGCGCCGCTGCGCACGGCGACGTTCATGGTGCACGTCTGGCCGAAGATGTGGAACAGCGGCAGGCAGCCCACGACCACGTCGTCGGGCGTCATCCGCTGCACTTCGGCGACGTTGACCTCGGTGTTGTGCCGCAGCCCGGCGTGGGTGAGCGCGGCTCCCTTGGGGCGGCCGGTGGTTCCGGAGGTGTACAGCAGGACGGCGACGTCGTCCGCGGCGGCGGGGGCTGTCCCGGCCTGCGGTTCCTGCTCGGCCAGGCGGGCGGCGAAGGCCTCGGGCTCCACGGCGATGCACCGCACCCCGGCGGCGTCCGCTCCCTCGGAGCCCTCCCCGGGCGCGGCGTGCCATTCGAGGAGCAGCACGGCGCCGCAGTCGCCCAGGTGATAGGCGGTCTCACGGGCCTTGAGCAGCGGATTGAGGGGGACCACGATCCCGCCGGCGCGCAGGATGCCGTAATAGAGGACGACGAACTCCGGCACGTTCGGCAGCATCAGGGCGACCCGGTCGCCGTCGCGCAGGCCCTCGGCGCGCAGCAGCGTGGCGGCCTGGGCGCTCAGCCGGTCGAGCTCCGCGTAGGTCAGGGTGGCCGTGCCCAGCCGCAGCGCGGGGCGCTCCGGCTGCCGTTGTGCCGTCTCGACCAGGAATTCCGCCAGATTGGCCATGATGCCTCCTTGCACACATGATCGTGGCGCTGCGGACGGGCCGCCGCCGATGCTCACGGCATGGTGGCTCCCCGGTCGGCGGGCGTCCATGGCCGCACCGACAGTGCACGGCCCGGCGGATTGTCCCGGGGGACAAGAATACGGTTGTACGCTGCAGTGATGAGCCTTTCGGAGGTGGGAGCGGCGCTGCGGGCGCGCGTCCCGGAGCTGGGTGAGCGGATGGCGGAGCGCATCCGCGACGAGGTCGAGTCCTATGCGGACGAGTCGCTGATCCCGTTCGCGTCGCTGCGGCACTCCTGCCAGGGCAACGCCGACCTGGTGCTCCGGCACATCGCCACCGGCCCGGACTCGGCGACCGAGGTGCGGCCGGCGCTGGACACCGGGCGGCTGCGCGCCGAGCAGGGCGTCCCGCTGGCCGACACCCTGCACGCCTACCGCGTCGGCTTCGAGTTCCTGTGGTCGCAGGTCGTGGCCGAGGCCCCCCGGCATCCCCAGGTCACGGACGCGCACCTGGTGGCGGGTTCGTCGGAGATCTGGGCGCTGTTCGGCCGCTACGCGGAAGCCGTGGCCGCCGCCTACCGGGAGACGAGCGCCGAACTGGCGCTGCAGCGGGAGGCCCGCCGCTCGGCACTGGTGGAAGCCCTCTTCACGGGCGCCCTCGCGGGGTCGGCTACCCCGTGGGAGGTGGCCCGGCAACTCGGTCTGCCCGAGCGGGGTCCCTACGCCGTGGTCGCCGCGTCCGTTCCGGACCCGGGTCAGGAGCCGCTGCCCGGGATCGAGGCGGCGCTGCGTCAGGCACACCTGCCGTCAGCCTGGCGGCTGCTGCCCGACGAGCAGATCGGGCTGGTCGCGCTGACGCGCCAGGACGCGGAGGCGGTGGCCCTGAAGACACTGCGGCGCTGCCGGGCGCGGGTGGGGGTCAGTCCGCAGTTCGACGCGTTGCGGGACACCCCGCAGGCGCTGCGCTTCGCCCGGCTGGCGCTGGCGGGGCTGGTGGACGGCGAACCCGGCGTGGCCCGGTTCGACGACAGCCCGCTCGCCATGCTCGTCGCCGCCGCGCCCGCGGAGGCGAGCCGTCTGGTGCAGGTCGCCATGGGGCCATTGCTCGACCTGCCCGACGCCGAACGTGCCCGGCTGCTGCAGACCCTCGGGCACTGGTTCGCCGCGGGCGGCGCCGCGGCGGAGGCGGCCGACCGTCTCTACGTCCACCCGAACACCGTCCGCTACCGGCTGCGCCGCATCGAGAAGCTGACACGGCGTTCCCTCTCCGACCCGGCCGCCGTGGCCGACCTGGGCGCCGCCCTGCATGCCCTGCGCCTGGTCCCGCGGTGACGACGGCGGCCCGCGCTCTCTCGGCAGGCGCGCCCGCGACCGGCGGCCCGGCGGTGTCCGACCGCCGGTGAGCCGGCTGCGCGGCGGAGAGCGGAGACGGGCCGGCCGCTGCCGGAACCACCCCTCGAGAGCAGCCCGGTTGGTGATCAGTAGGGTCGTGCCATGACCGTTCGAGATGATCTCCTGATCGACCTGATCAACCGCACCGAGATGGAGGGCGCCGGTCCGCGGATCACGGTCGTGACGGAGGGTTCGGTGCTCACCGGGCGCCTCGCGGCACAGCGGCACTGGGCGGCGCGCGTCGCGGGCCGGCTCGGTGACGAGGGCATGCCGGACCAGCGCTTCGCGGAGGACTTCGCGCGTCAGGCCGCGGAGCCCCTGGAGTATCCGCCGGCGTTCCTCCATCTCCAGGGATGTCAGCTGATCTCCGGGGCGAGCAGTCTTCCCGCCGCCCTCGGCGAGTTCTTCCGGGTGCCGCTGACCGCGGTGAGCGCGTGGAGCGCACGCTGACCCCATGTCTCGTCGGCGGTGCCGGCAGCACGCCCGCGCGGCTCGCGGGGTCGGGGTCCGCCGGACGGCTCCGGGGACCCCGCTCCACCGGCACGGTGATCCGGGCCGCCGTGTGCGCCGAGGTCTCCGCGCCGTTCAGCCCCAGCACCGGGGCGCGGCGGTCGGCGTCGGCGTTCAGTGGTGCCAGGCCTGTCCGCCCGTGTTGTGGATGATGCGCTGGAGCACCTTGAGGGTGGTCAGGTACTCCTCGTCGCCGATCCCCGCGTGCCGCTCCGCCCGCAGCTCGTCCTGCACGGCCGCGGCCTCGGCCTGGAAGGCCCTGCCCTCGGCGGTCAGGTGCAGGAGGCCGTCGGGGTCCTCGGTGACCCAGCCCCGGTCGACGACGAGGTCGAGCTCCGCGGTGAGGGGCTGCGCGCCCACGTCGAGATAGCCCTGCAGCACGCGGATCGCCTCGTCGCGGGTCATGGCGGCGCCGGGGCGGGCGACTTGGGCCAGGATCCACCACTGCGGCTGGGTCGTTCCCAGTTCGGCGAGGGCTGCCCGGGTGCGGGTGACGACGGCCTTGTAGGCCGCCCAGCTCCAGTAGCCGATGGGCTGCCCGATCAGTTCGGCGTCGCTGTGCGAGTACTCCATGGCCTGCGCGTCCTTTCGTCGTCACCCGAGCCGTCGTCGCCCGAGCCGGTTCGACGACACCGACGGTAGGAACTCAACCGGACTTGAGGTCAAGTGCCGTTCTCTCGGCGCCTCGCGCACCGCGGAGGTCACCCGTGCGGCGCCGGGACGGACGGGCCCGCCGTGGCAGGCCCGTGCGGGCGGGAGGTGCGCGTTCAGGACACCGTGGCGGCGTACGAGCGCAGGAGGTCGAAGTTCCGGACGTACGCGTCGTGCGCGGCGGCGCCCTCCAGGCGGAGCAGTGCCTCGTCGTTGTCGCGAAGGGAGGACACGTCGAGGTTGTGCGAGCCGGTGAAGGTCCACTTCGTGTCGGGGTGTCCGGCGTAGTTGCCCTCGACGGTGAAGTACTTGGAGTGGACCAGGTAGCCGTCGGCGGTGTCGAGCTTCTTCAGCGAGAGGTTGGCGTGGCCCTTGAGGGTCGCCTCGTCGTTGCTGTCGGCGTAGACGATCTGCACGGAGCAGCCCTCGTCGGCGAGGTCTGCGAGGGCCCGGGCGACGGAGTCGCGGTGCAGGGCGAAGGCGGCGACCCGGACGACGGACTTGTGCGTGGGGGTGCCGACCGTGCTGTTACCCGTGCAGGAGACGTTCCGCAGGATGTCGACGACCACATCACCCGTGGACTGCGGAAAGAAGTAGTACTTCTCGGTGCCGACCTTCGCGCTCGTGTAGTAGTCGTCGGTGCGCTTCTCCGCCGCCAGGTCGTTGAAGTAGTCGACGTAGGCGGTGTACAGCGCGGTGTTGCCGACCACGGTGTACGCGTTGTTCCAGTATTTGGCGACGTTCAGCGAGGTCTGGTTGGCCGACGTCTGGATGACCACGTCCTCGGCCACGCCGACATCGCCGATGCGGGAGAAGGTGAAGAACTTGTTGTGGTTGATCGGATTGGTGCCGCCCGTGGCGATGCAGGCTCCCGCGGTCCCGCACACGTGGACCCAGGACGAGACGGACCTGTCCGTACCCAGCTCCGTCTCAAGGCTCCGCACGGCCGCGGAGTCGGCGTACGCGTGGTCGAGCACCACGCGGATGTTCACGCCGCGCCGGTGGGCGCGGATCAGGGCATCGGCGTAGTCCTGGTCCTTCAGGGCGTACAGGGAGGCACGGATCAGCCGCCCGCCCTGGGTGCCGTCGATCGCCTTGATGATGTGGTCCTTGACGGCGTTCTGCTGGGCCGTCGTTCCCTTGGGGTCGTTGAACACGGCACCCGTGACGACGGGGGCCTCCGCCGCGGTGGAGACACCGGTGGTCGGCAGGAACATGGTGGTGGCCAACAAGGCTGTCACGAGCAGGCGCTTGCGCACGCGGAACTCCTGAAGATCGTTTGCGGTCCGAGAGATCGGATCAGACCACACTTCTCCGCTGGTTCGCCATGCCCATGACTTCGAGGCGGCCGCCGGGCGACACGGGCGGGCGGTGAGGGGGGCGTGTGCGCGGGCCCGCCCGGATGCTGGGAGGATGGGGGTATGACGATCAAGACCTACTTCGACATCACGATCAACGACGAGCCCGCCGGGCGCATCGTGTTCAACCTCTTCGAGGACGTCGTCCCGAAGACGGCCGAGAACTTCCGCGCCCTGTGCACGGGCGAGAAGGGCTTCGGCTACGCCGGTTCGAGCTTCCACCGCGTCATCCCGGACTTCATGCTCCAGGGCGGCGACTTCACCCGCGGCAACGGCACCGGCGGCAAGAGCATCTACGGCGAGAAGTTCGCCGACGAGAACTTCCAGCTGAAGCACAGCAAGCCGGGCCTGCTGTCCATGGCCAACGCCGGCCCCAACACCAACGGCTCCCAGTTCTTCGTCACGACGATCGTCACCCAGTGGCTCGACGGCAAGCACGTCGTGTTCGGTGAGGTCGCCGACGAGGAGAGCATGAAGCTCGTCAAGAAGATCGAGTCGCTGGGCAGCCGCAGCGGCGCGACCAGCGCGAAGGTCACCATCGCCGCCAGCGGGCAGCTCTGAGCCGTCGCCGCACACCGGCAGGCTCCGTTCCCGGAGCCTGCCGGTGCCCGGGCGTCGGCCCTCGCGCGGCGTTCCGCCCGCGGGCCGGTGCCCGGGCACGACCGTGACGCACGGCGCCGCCCTCGGCGGGACGTCCGGGCCCAAGGCCCCTCGGCAGGAGTCGTGCGGGTCCGTCGTCGCCCGAAGGCACCCGTGCGTCGCGCCCTCCGGAGAAATGGGCCCCGGTCCCACGCGGCGGTGCGCTCACCCGGGCCCGGGGCGTCCCGGCCTCACGCCGCGGCGGGCTCACCCGGACCGGGGACGTTGCGGAAACGGAACGGCTCCGGGTCACGGCCGGCCTGGATGAACCAGCATGCGCCGGTACCGTCGCCCGTGACGATCCGCAGCACCGTGTCCGCCACGACCTGAGCCGGGATGATCGGCAGTCTCTGCTCGGCGAGCATGTCGCGCAGCGGGTCGATGATCCGCGACTCGGCGAATCCCGGACAGACGGCGTTGAACCGCACGTTCTCCGACGCGAGGGCCGGCCCCAGGGAGCGGGCGAGTCCCACGACCGCGTGCTTGTTGGCCGCGTAGAGGGGGTCGAACGGTACGGCCGCCAGGCCGGCGAGGGACGCGGTTGCCACGATGGCCCCTCCGCCACGGGCCCGCATCGCCGGCAGCAGCGCATGGGTGCCGAAGACCACGCCGTCGAGATTGGCTCCCATCGCGCGACGGTAGCGCGCCAGGTCGAAGTCCTCACCGAGGCCGCATCCGGTCGCCACCCCGGCATTGAGCAACGCGATGTCGACACCGCCGCACTGCTCCACCGTGAAGTCCACCAGGGCACGGTTGGCATCGGGGTCCGAGACGTCACAGGCGCGGAAGTGCCCGCCGACCGCCTCGGCCACCTCCCGGCCACCCCTCGGGTCGAGATCCGCGACGACCACGCGCGCACCCGCCTCGGCCAGCGTCAGGGCCGTGGCCCGGCCCAGTCCGCCGGCACCTCCGGTGACGATGGCGACCTTGCCCTCGAGTGAGGCGCCGTCCGACGGTCCCGTTCCGGCGGCGCTCTCGACGGCTTTCATGCCAGCTCCAGGACGAGCTTGCCGACGTTCTCCCCGCGGAAGAGCATCCCCAGCGTCTCGGGGAAGTCGTCCACGCTCCCCGTCACCACGTGTTCCTTGACCTTGATACGGCCGGCTCCGATCCAGGCGGAGATCTCCCGAGCGGCCTGCGCGTAGCGCTCGGCGTAGTCGAACACGACGAAGCCCTCCATCCGCGCGCGGCGCACCAGCAGCGAGAGGTAGTTGGAGGGGCCCTTGACCGGCGTGGTGTTGTTGTACTGGCTGATCGCACCGCAGACGACGACGCGCGCGTGCATGGCCAGTCGCGTCAGGGCCGCGTCGAGGATGTCCCCTCCGACATTGTCGAAGTAGACGTCGATGCCGTCCGGGGCATGCCGGCGCAGCTCCTTCCTGACGTCCTCGGTGCGGTAGTCGATCACCGCGTCGAATCCCAGTTCGTCGGTGAGCATGGCGCACTTCTCCGGCCCGCCGGCGAGGCCGACGACCCGGCAGCCCTTGGCCTTCGCTATCTGACCGGCGATGCTGCCGACCGCCCCGGCCGCCCCCGACACCACGACGGTCTCACCGTCCTTCAGCGCCCCGACGTCCAGCAGGCCGAAGTAGGCGGTCATGCCGGGCATGCCCAGCGCGCCGAGATACGTCGAGGGCGGTGCGAGGGACGTGTCGACCTTCATGGCGCCTCTGCCGTCGGAGACCACGTACTCCTGCACGCCGAACGTGCCGACCACGTGATCCCCCGGCTGGAAGTCGGGGTGGTCGGACGCGGTGACCTCCACGACCGATCCGGCGCGCATCACGTCGCCGATACCGACGGGCGGCAGGTACGAGGGACGGTCGTCCAGCCAGCCCCGCATCGCCGGATCCAGGGAGATGAAGCGTGTCCGGCCCGCGAAGCGGCCCGGACCCGGCTCGTCGACGGGCTCTGAACAGTGCTGCCAGTCATCGGGTTTGACCTCGCCCACCGGGCGGGCTGCCAGACGGATCTGGCGGTTGGTCGCAGGCATCGTGCCTCCTGTCGTTCACGGCTTCGCCGTAGGGTACCGACCGGTAGGTATGCCCGCGGGTGTGAGGTTCGCCATACGCCGGGCGCCCACACGGCCGGACGTCCGCACCACGCCCGAGCCGGTGCCGCACGGATGGTGACCGCGCGACGCCGCTCCGGAACCGCACCGACCCCGAAACGTGACCCGCAGCACCCTTACCGAGGATTCCGACCAGTCGGTATCGTGCGCCGCCAACCGTTCCACCGTCACCTCCACGGATCCGAGCCGCAGCGGAAGGCCACGCGATGACATTCGCCGACGAGAACCGGTACCCGCCATCAGAATCGGGATGGCGGGTGCCCCGTCCCGAGCCCCGTGCGTACCGGGACGACGCCCCGCGATACGCGTCGTACGGGCAGGCGTACGCGTCGTACGGGCAGGCCCCGCGGGACGAACCGTACGCGCACGACGCGCATCGGCGCAGCGTCGACCTCGCCGCCCTGCGCTCGGCCTACCGTCTGCTCCGCCGGACCTCCACGCTCGCGGCGCTCGGCTCCTTCGTGGCGTATGTCGTGCTGTCCTGCTACGCCCCCGGCCTGATGGGGTCCAGGATCGCCGGAGAGCTGAGCCTGGGAATGGCCCTCGGGGTGCTCCAGCTCGTCGTCACCTTCGCCGCGGTGTTCTGGTACGGACGCAGTGCGCAACGCTCGGTGGACCCGTTGGCCCGCAACGTCAGGGAGCAGGCGGTCGCCGTCGGCCGGAACACCGGGGTGGCGAGATGAACACCTTCGACTCGGGGACGCAGGCCACCGTCCTGGTGCTGTTCACCGCACTGGTCACCGTCACGCTGCTGATGTGCGTGATGGCGGGGCCGGAGCGCGACGACCTGACGAACTTCTACACCGGCTACCGCTCCCTTACGCCGCTCAAGAACGGTCTGGCGATCGCGGGGGACTACATCTCCGCGGCCACGGTGCTGAGTACCACCGGCATCATCGCGCTCGCCGGATACGACGGCTACGTCCTCGCGGTCAGCACCGCTCTCTCCCTGGTGCTGCTGATGTTCCTGCTGGCCGAACCCCTGCGCAACGCCGGCCGGTTCACCATGGGCGACGTCCTGGCCCGCAACATGCCCGGCCGGAGCGTGCGTGTCGCAGCCTGCGTGGTGACGCTGTCGGCGACTCTCCCCTTCCTGGTCGTCCAGCTCTCCGGGGCGGGCTCGCTGCTGACCTTCATCCTCAACATCCCGCACGTGGCGGGCGCCAGGACGGCGAGCATCGTCATCGTCGGCAGCCTGATGATCATCTACGCGGCCCTCGGCGGCATGCGGGGCACCGCACTCATCCAGATGATCAAGATCGTGCTCCTGCTCGGCACCAGCCTCGTCGTCGCCGTTCTCGTCCTGAACCGCTTCGACTGGAACCTCGGGGACGTCCTCAGGGCGGCCCAGCACGGCAGCGGCGCGGGCCCCGCCTACCTCCAGCAGGGCCTGCAGCTGGGCACGTCGGCCGTCGACCGACTGGACTTCGTCGGTCTTCAGATCACCGTCGTCCTGGGCGTGGCCTGCCTGCCCCACATCACGATGCGCCTGTACTCCGCGCAGGACGTTCCGGCTGTGCGTCGCTCGATGTCGTGGGCGGTCGGCACGGTCACCACGTTCTGCCTCCTCGTGATCATCATGGGTACGGGGGCGGCGGCTCTGGTGGGGTCGCGGTACATCACGGCCACCGACCCGCACGGCAGAACGTCGGTCCTCATGCTCTCGCAGGTGCTCGGCGGCGCCCCCACCTCCGCGGGCTCCACGATTCTCTACTCGGCCGTGGCAGGCATGGTGTTCATCACCCTGCTGTCGTCGGTCGCGGGGATGACGCTGGCGGCGGCCTCGTCGCTCGCCCACGACCTGTTCGCCCATGCGGCGCGGCGGGGACAGGCCGAGCCGCGTACGGAGATGACGGTGGCGGCGTGGACGAGCGTGGTCGTGGGCATCGTCGCCATCGGTCTCGCCACCCTGGTCCAGAACTGGGACGTGGGTGTGCTGACCACTCTGGCCATCTGCATGGGGGCATCCGCAGTCGCGCCCGCGCTCACCTACTCCCTGTTCTGGCGAGGGTTCACGCGCACCGGCCTGCTGGCCACCCTGTACGGCGGCGCGGCCTGCGCGCTGCTGCTCATGGTGTTCTCCAAGGCCGTTTCGGGCACACCGTCCGCCGTCTTCCCGCACGCCGACTTCGACCTGTTCCCCATGCAGTCCACCGGGCTGGTGTCCATCCCCTTCGGCTACCTGGCCGGGTGGCTGGGCAGCCGGCTGGACCACCGGCGCCGCGCCGCCGTGGGCCTGCAGAGCCGGCGGCTGTACGAGGAGAGCGAGGCACGGCTGCTCGCCGCAGCCGAATGACCACGCCCGCACGGGCGGACGGCAAGCGCGGCCCGGAAACCGCCACCGCACTCCGCCCGGGCCCCGGACGGCGTGCGCACCGGGGCCGATCGTCGCGGCGGGTTCAGTTCGTCGTCGCTCGGCCGGTCGCACCCGGTGGGTTCCGCGGCCTCACCGGCCGCGGGGCAGCTCACGTGCCGCCAGGGCCCAGTTGAGCTCGACCAACGTGTCCGGAGCGTCCAGGCCGGCGCCGGTCAGCTCCTCGAAGCGGCGCAGCCGGTAGCGGACGGTGTTGACGTGAACGTGCGTGCTGCGGGCGACCTCGCGGATCCGCCGTCCGCTGCTGAGGTATTCGCGCACCGACTCCTCGATGAGCGCCCCGAACTCCCCCTCCGCCTCCAGCGGGCGCAGGTAGCGGTCGAGCAGCAGCTCGGCGAGTTCCGGTTCGGAGACGACCGCCACCCGCCAGGACAGGTCGCCCAGATCGTGGACGCCGCGCAGACCGTAGGAGCGGGCGGCCTCCAGCATCCTGCCGGCGGCGCGGAAGGAACGGTGCACCTGGACCAGGTCCGTCGGCGGGCCGAGTCCCGCCGTCACCTCCAGGTCACCGGTCTCCGGCTTGGCCTCGACGACTCCGGCGACAGCCTCGTCCAGCACGGCGAACAGCGCGCTGCGGCCGTGCCTGCGGGCACCGGACTCCAGTGATCGGTCCAACGCGTCCGGACCGATCCCGCCGTTCGGGACGGCTCTGACGGCCCGGTAGGGCCGCGACGGATCCAGTCCGTAGATCGCCGCGCCGCTGTGCACCTCCGCGGCGCTCAGCGTCCCGTGGAGCAGGCCGCGCAGGAAGTCGGCGCGGCGGCGGGCGTCGTACAGGGCGGAGTCGACCTCCGCCTGCCGGTGCACGGCGGCGATCCGCACGCCGGCGACGTCCGCGAGGTCCCACAGGCACGTGGTGCGGTCGACGACGAGGCCGGGGTCCAGTCCCGCCGCGGTCGCCTCGGCGAGGAACAGATCCCGTATCGCGCTCAAGCCCCGGCGGAAGGCGCGCAGTCCGTCGCTGAGCGGCACGCCCCGGGCGACCCGGTCCCGGGCCACATCGGCTTCGCCGAAGTCCTCGGGCGCGGGCACCTTCCCCTCCCGCAGCACCGCGAGAGCCCGCTGGAAATGCCGGTGCCAGATCTGGTCCAGGAGTTCTCGCGGCACGGCGCGGTAGGACGGGATGTGCTCCGCCAGATCCATGTGCAACCGCCTGCCCACGTGGCTCTGCTGCGCGGCCATCGCCGCGATGACCCGTTCGAGGGGCGCCGCAGCAACCGACGGTCCGGGCAAGGCCCTCACCTCCGCCCCTCGGAGAGCGAGCGTTGTGCGACTGGACAAGAGGGGTACCTCCGACCTTGGCCTGCGAGCCGTCGACGGCTCCCCGCCGCCCGAAGCACAGTGGCACCAAGGCGGAAGGAGCGCGCCGGTGCGTACGCGGCGAAGCGCCGATCGACCACGCCCGGAAGCACCCGCCCTCCCGCCGTCGACCCACCCTGACCCATCGTGCGGAGGCCGCCATGACCGACGAGCACCATCACCGACCCGACCACGCCGCCCTCGACACCGGACCGCGCCTCGCGCCACTGCCCGAGGACGGCTGGGACCGGTCCGCCCGGGAGCTGCTCGCCCCGGTTCCCCGGGATGCCGACGGCCGCCCCGCCAACATCTTCACCACCTTGGTGCGGCACCCCGGTCTGTTCCGGTACTTCCTGCCGTTCGGCACCCACCTGCTGCGCGACGGCCGTCTCGCGGACCGGACCCGGGAGCTGCTGATCCTGCGCACCGCGTGCCTGACCCGGGCCCGTTACGAATGGGGGCGGCACGTGCCGCTGGCCAGGGCAGCCGGGGTCACCGACGAGGAGATCGGGCGGGTCGGCGCGGGCCCGGACGCCCAGGGGTGGTCGCCGGCCGACGCCCGTCTGCTGCGTGCCGCCGACGAACTGCACCGGGACGCCCGCCTGTCCGCGGCCACCTGGTCCGCACTCGCCGCCGACCACGACGAGGCCCAGCTGATCGAGATCACCATGCTCGTCGGCCAGTACCACATGGTCGCGTTCTTCCTGAACTCCGCCGGTACCCCGCTCGAACCCGGCTACGCGGCGGAAGCCCTGCTCCCGTCCGCGGGGACCGGCGGCCCGGACGCGCCGGAAGGAGCACACGGCCATGTCTGAGCCCCGGCACCCCGCGCCCCGCCCGGTGGGCCTGCTGACCGACCGGAACGTACTGGTCGTCGGCGCAGGCACCCGGCCGAGCGACGACCCGAAGGCCCCGGTGGGCAACGGGCGGGCGATCGCCGTGCTCGCCGCCCGCGAGGGCGCCTCGGTGGCCTGCGCCGACGTCTCCCCCTCCGCCGCCGCGGCCACCGCCGCCCTGGTCGGCGAGGAGGGAACGCGTGGCCTGCCCGTGGTCGGCGACGCCACGGACCCCGGCCGGTCCTCGGCCATGGTCGCCGAGGCGCTCCGTGAACTCGGCGGACTCGACGCGATGGTGGTCAACGTCGGCATCGGCCTCGGGGCGGGTCTGGCGGGCACCTCGCCGCAGGAGTGGATGCGCGTGCTCTCGCTCAACCTGAGCGCCCCCTTCCTCGCCGCCAAGTACGCACTGCCCGCGCTCACCGACGGAGGGGCGATCGTCTTCGTCGGTTCCGTGGCCGGACTGCGCGCCGCCACCGACTCGCCTGCCTACGACAGCTCCAAGGCAGGCCTGTTCGGTCTCATCCGCCATGTCGCCAAGGAGGGCGGGCCACGCGGGATCCGCGCCAACCTGGTCGTCCCGGGTCTGATCGACACCCCGATGGGCCGCGAGGCCTCCGCCCGGCGGGCTTCGCGTTCCACCTCGTTCGCCCGCATACCGCTCGGGCGCCAGGGCACCGCCTGGGAGGTGGCCGAGGCCGTGGCCTTCCTGCTCTCCGACCGTGCTTCCTACATCACCGGGCAGAGCCTGGTGGTCGACGGTGGGCTGAGCTCCGTCTGAGCACGGGGGTGCCGGTCCGCTGCGCGGGGCGGGGCGGTCCCGTGGGGTCGGGGCACCGACCGGGGACCGCCCCGCCGGCTCACTTCGTGAGCGGGCCGAACTCCTTGCGTGTGTCCACCGGCTCGCCGAACAGCTGCCACCGCTCGCCCTTGAACCGCATCAACTGCATCGTCTCGATCGGGAAGGCGTCGCCGGGGCCCGTGGACAAGGTGACGCCGGGCAGCAGCAGTCCCACCTTCACGTCCTTGAGGTTGCGCACCGCGTCCCGCAGCCCTTCCCTGGTCGGGCACTTCATCGTGTCCAGGGCCTTGTGCAGGCTGGAGGCGACGGCCCAGCCGTAGGCGTTGAACTGGTTGTCCGGGTCGGCGTCGGGGGCGTACTTGTGCAGGGCGTCGCGGTAAGTCTTCATCTCGGGGTCGTTCGCCCACTGCGGGTCGGCGGGGTCCTTGAAGTAGGTCGCCGAGACCACGCCCTGCACGTTCTTGAACCCGACGGGCCGGAGCACGGCGGCGGACGCGGCCACGTTGTTCACGATGTGCAGCGGGTTCCACTTGGTGTTCCTGGCGTCGGCGGCGAGGGCCTGGCTGCCGAACTTGGGGGTGGTGACGTCCAGCAGCACGTCCGCCCCGGAACGGGCGAGGTTCGCCATCTGGGCCGACACGGACGGGTCGGTGACCTCGTAGCTCTCCTGGGCGACCACCTGGATGCCGCTGCCCGAGACGGCCTTCTTGAACCCGCCGAGCAGGTCCTTGCCGAAGTCGTCGTTCTGGTAGAGGACCGCCACCTTGGCGTGGGGCCGCTCGTCCTTGAGGTACTTGGCGTACACCCGGGCCTCGGCGACGTAGTTGGGCTGCCACCCGATGGTCCAGGGATGCTTGTCGTCCGTGCCCCAGACGGAGGCACCGGTGGCGACGAAGGGCTGCGGCACCTTCTGCTTGTCGAGATAGTCCCAGACGGCCGCCGTGGACGGAGTGCCCAGGGTCTGGAACACGGCGAAGACCTTCTCCTGCTCGACGAGTCTGCGGGCCTCCTCGACCGCCTTGGGCGGTTGGTAGCCGTCGTCGCGGACGACGAACTCCACCTTGCGGCCGTCTATACCGCCCTTGTCGTTGACGTACTTGAAGTAGGCGGCGACACCCTTGCTGATCGTGCCGTACGCGGAGGCGGGTCCCGACAGGGGGTAGATCCCGCCCAGCTTGATGGTCGTGTCGGTGATGCCGGTGGTCTGCTGGCCCTTGCACGCGCCGTCGGCGGCGGTGTCCTGGGCGTCCTGCCCTCGCCGGCTGCTGCACGCGGTTGCGGTGAGCAGAGCGGCGGTCACGACTGCGGCTGCCCGCAGAGCGGTCGTCTTGCGCATGTGGTTCATTCCTTCTCCGTCGTGCGGGGCGGTGCGCCCACGGGTTCGGCGTCGGCAACTGCGGGGTCCGCAGGGGCGGGAGTCGGGGAGAATCCGGGTGCCGCCGTCGGCCTCGGTTCCGCATCGGGTGCGGACGCGGCCTCGGGCGTCCGGTCGGGGATGGCGGTGGTGCGGGGCAGGCGACGGCCGACGGCACCCAGGACACGGCCCGGCAGACCGGCCAGTCCCGTCGGGGCCACGAACATCACCGTGATGATCAGCAGGCCGAACACCACGCCCGGTGCCGCCTCGCTCAGGTCCTGGGAGACACTCGGCACGTACATCACGAACGCCGCGCCCAGCAGGGGTCCGTAGAGCGAGGCGAGCCCTCCGACCACCAGGCCGGCCAGCAGGGTGATGGACAGGACGAAACTGAAGGAGTCGGGCGAGACGAAGCCGATCACCCAGGTGTACAGGCACCCGGCGACCCCCGCGAACATCGCGCTCCACGCGAAGGCGAGGGTCTTGTGCAGCGACAGCCGCACACCCATGACCTCGGCGGCGCCCTCGTTGTCCCGCACGGCGCGCAGCGCCCGGCCGACCCGGGAACGCAGCAGGTTGCGGGCGAGCAGCAGGGCTGCCGAGGCGACGGCGAGGACGACGAAGTACATCCACTGGTCCTCGGCCAGCCCGCTCCACGCGGGTGGTTGCATCTTGTCCACGGTCAGGCCCATGGAGCCGCCCGTCACCGGTTCGAGCCGCTTGAGCAGGGGCGGCAGGAACACCGCGAACGAGAGGGTGACCAGGGCCAGGTACAGGCCGCGCAGCCGGAGGGCGGGCACGCCGAACCCGAGGCCCAGCAGGAAGCATCCGGCGGCCGCGACCGGCAGCGTGGCCAGGTGGCCGGTGTCGTACCGGTCGAGCATGACCGCTGTCGAGTAGGCCCCCGCCGCGAAGAACGCGCCGTGCCCGAGCGAGATCTGCCCGCCGAAGCCGACCAGCAGGTTCAGGCCGGCCAGCGCCACGGCGTAGAGCAGCACCATGGTCAGCTGGAAGACCTGGAAGGGGGCGAAGTAGAAGGGCGCGGCGACGGCCGCGACCGCGAGGAGCACGGTGGGCGCGGCCCGCAGCTGCCGGGTGCGGTCGGCGGCGAGTGACGCGGTGACGTTGTTCATGCGCGCTCCACCGCCGCCCGTCCGAACAGGCCCTGGGGCCGCACCAGCAGCACCGCCAGAATGATCATCAGAGGGACGCCCACCTTCAGATCGGCACCGATCACGTCCACGTACGCCCCGGTCAGCGTCTCGGCGACGCCCACGAACACGCCGCCGACGACCGCGCCGACCGGGCTGTCGAAACCACCGAGGGTGGCCGCGGCGAACGCGTAGATCAGCACGCCGCCCATCATGTTGGGTTCCAGGAACAGCACCGGGGCGACGAGCACGCCCGACACCGCGCCGACCGTCGCGGCCAGCCCCCATCCGAGCATCAGCACCCGGCCCACCCGGATGCCCGACAGGCGGGCGGAGGCGGGATTGCAGGCCACGGCCCGCATCGTCAGACCGACGGAGGTGTGCTGGAACAGCAGGTACAGCAGCCCCATCACGACGGCCACCACGCCGAGGATCCCGAGCGTCGACCAGTCCGTGCGCACCCCGGCCAGGTCGATCCCGCCGTCGGGGAACGGCTGCGGGAAGTCCTTCACGGTGAACGACCAGATCAAGCCGGCCAGCGCGTTGACGAAGATGAAGAGGCCGACCGTGACGATGACCACCGTCAGCTCGGGAGCGCCCTGCACGGGGCGGATGACGATCCGCTCGACCAGCATGCCGCCCGCGAAGGACACCGCGAGGGTGACCGGGAGCGCCAGCCAGAACGGCATCCCCGAGGCCACCAACTGCCAGGCGACGTACGTCGAGAGCATCGCCAGCTCGCCCTGCGCGAAGTTGACGATTCCCGTGAACCGGTGAATCAGCACCAGCGCCAGCGCCAGGCTGGCGTACACCGCGCCGGAGCCCAGCCCTTCCACCACTTGCTGCAGTAGTTCGGTCACGGCGCTCACCCGGCTTTCCGGGAGCGGACGGACACGCCCAGGTACACCTCGGCGACCTGGCCGTCCTCACGGATCTGTGCGGCCGGTCCGGACAGCACCAGGCGGCCGGCCTCCAGTACGTGCGCCCGGTGCGCTATGTCCAGCGCCAGCTGGGCGTTCTGCTCGACGACGACCACGGTGGTGCGCTCCTCCTCGTTGACGGCACGGACGATCTCGAACAGCTCCCGGGTGACGAGCGGCGCGAGACCGAGGGAAGGCTCGTCCAGGAGCAGCAGCGCGGGCCGCAGCATCAGCGCCCTGCCGATGGCGAGCATCTGCTGTTCACCGCCGCTGAGGCTGCCGGCGGCCTGCCGCGACCGCCGGCGCAGTACGGGGAAGTAGCCGTGGACGCGCTCCAGATCGGCCGCCACGGCCGCGCGCTCGGCGCGGCCCCGCCTCCGGGGCCCGGTGCGCAGGTGGGCGCCGACGCGCAGGTTCTCCTCGACGGTCAGGTCGTTGAAGGTGCCCCGACCCTCGGGGACGTGCGCCACGCCGAGCCTGGCGGCCTGTTCGGGCGAGCGGCCCAGCAGCTCGGTGCCGTCCAGGGTGACCGAGCCGCGGCCGCGGACCATGCCGCACAGGGCCCGCAGCGTCGTCGTCTTGCCCGCGCCGTTGGGCCCCAGGATCGCGCACACCTCACCGCGGGCGACGGAGAGGTCGAGGCCCTGCAGCACGCGCGCCTGGCCGTATCCGGCGTGCAGGTTGGACACGTTCAGGAAGTCCGCCCCGGCATGCGCCCGGGTGGAGGGCATCTCGTTCACGCGGCCACCCCCAGGTACGCCTCGACGACCGCCGGATCGCGCTGGATCTCCTCGGGCGAGCCGTCGGCGATCTTCCGGCCGAAGTCGAGGCAGATCACCTTGTCGCACAGGTCCATCACGAATCCCATGTGGTGTTCGACCACGACGAGCGTGAGGTCGAACTCCTGGCGCACGGTCCGGACCAGGTCCGCGAACTCACCGACCTCGCCGTGGCTGAGCCCGTTGACGGGTTCGTCGAGCAGCAGCAGCCGGGGTCGTACCGCGAGCGCCCGCGCCAGTTCGACGCGTTTGAGGGTGCCGAACGGCAGCCCCGAGGCGAGGTGGTCGGCGACCTCCGCCAGGCCGAGCCGCAGCAGCAGGCTGTCCGCCTGCTCACGCAGCTCCCTCTCCTCCCGCCGGACGCGCGGCAGCCGCAGCGCCGCGGCGAGGTGTCCGGTGCGCCCCCGGGTGTGGGCACCGACCATGACGTTCTCCCGGACCGTGAGCTGCGGGAACAGGCCCAGGTTCTGGAAGGTGCGGGCGATGCCGCGCCCGGCCACGGCGTGCGGGGGGAGGGCCAGCAGGTCCTCCCCCTCGAACCGCACCTCTCCCTCGTCGGGGGCGCAGCGCCTGGTGAGGCAGTTGAACAAGGTGGTCTTGCCGGCACCGTTGGGCCCGATGAGCCCCACGGCGGTGCCCGGCTCGACGGTGAACGCGACACCGTCCAGTGCCGTGATGCCGCCGAAACGCACGGTGATACCGTCGACCGCGAGCATGAGTGACGCCCCTTCCGACGTGCTGGGGGGTGGGCGAGCGTCACAGTAGGTGGGGGCGTTCCGGCCGCACATTGGGTGTGAGCACCCAACTTGCCCGCCGTCGGACTGTGCGCCGCGCACAGGTCCCGGGGGATGTCTCACGCCGGGCCTGTTGACGGAGCACGAGGTGGACGGCGACGATCGGCGCCATGCCCAGCGGTCCTGCCCTCGGCCCTCCCACGCTCTCCGAACCGCTCCGCCGGGAGCGGCGGCGGATCCTGCACGCCGTCCACGACCGGGTCGAGGAGGTGGCGGAGACCGCCGTCGAGGTGATGCGCGCGGAGATCCCGTCGTACGCGCTGCAGGACGAGCGGTTCTTCGCCGAGGTGCGGGAGCAGGTGCTGGAGCACTACCGGATGCAGCTGGCGGCGTTGGCCGGGGACCGCGAGATGGCCGCCGAAGACCTGGTCTTCAGCAGGGCCGCGGCCATGCGCAGAGCCCGCGCGGGGTTCGCCCTGGAGGACTGGATCAGTGCCTTCCGGGTCGGCCGGCAGGTCATGTGGGACGCGATGCTGGACTGCGCGGGCACGTCCGCCGAGGCCCAGCAGGCCGCGCTGTCCCTCGTCACCCCGCTGATGCGGTACGTCGACTACGCCAGCACCCATGCCGCGCAGGCCTACGTCGAGTACCAGCAGCACGTGGTGGCGGACGCGGACCGGGAGCGGCGGGACCTCCTGGACCAGCTCCTGGCAGGGACGGCACCGTCGCGCGGTCCGCTGTTCGCCGCGGCACAGGCGTACGGCATCGGACCGCGCTCGCCGATGATGGCGGTCGTGGCCGTCTGCGTCGCCGACACGTGCTCGGGGGACCACGCGTCGGCGACGAGCGGGTATGCCACGAGCGCGTCGATGAGTGTCGCCGGGCCCTGGGCGGGCCGGACCCTGGTCGTCGTGCGCCACGGCGAGGTGGTGGCCGTGCCCGTGCTCCGGGCCGGTATGGACGCGGACGACGTGTGCGCCCACTTCGAGGCCGTGCAGGAGCGGCTCGCGCGCAAGGGCACGATGCTCTGCATGGGCATCAGCACCGTCGCCCGGGGCGCGTCCGAACTGCCGCGCGCCTACGAGGAGGCGCGGGCGGCTCTCGACCTGGTGCCGAACGGGGGCGGGGTGGCGGCACTGCCGCGGCTGTCCCCGTTCGACTACCTGGCGCTGCGCGCCGACGACCTCGCCCGCCAGCTGGTCGATCCCCGCGTACGTGCCGTGCTGGAGGAGGACCGCGGGCGTGGTGACACGCTGGCCGTCACCGTGCGGGCCTTCGCGGACGCGGACCTCAATCTGCGGCTGGCCGCCGAACGGCTGCGGGTGCACCACAACACGGCGCACTACCGACTGCGTCGGATCGAGGAACGCACCGGCCGCAATCCGCGCCGGATCGCCGACCTCCTGGAACTACTGGTCGCCCTCGCCATCCGCGACGGGGCCGGGGAAGGTGGTGATGACCGGTGAGCGGCGTCGTGGAGTCCGCCGGGAGCGGGGCGGCCCGCCGGCTGCCGGGCGGGCAGGGGGCCACGGGCCTGCCCGACGGGCGCGCGGGACAGAACGGAACGGTCCGGCGCGCGCTGCTGGACGCCGCTCTGGAGGTGTTCGCCGAGCGCGGTTACACCGACGCCGGCCTCACCGAGATCGCGGCGCGCTCCGGCATCCCGGTGGGCAGTCTCTTCCAGCACTACGGCGGAAAGCGAGGCCTCTACCTCGCTCTCTGGGAGGAGTTCCGGGAGGAGCAGGAGCGCCGGACCGCGGCCACGCTGGCCGCGGAGCGCGACCGAGGTGTGGACGACCCGATCGCCCTCTTCGTGGCGGGAGCCAGGGCGTACCTGGAGGGCGCCTGGGACAACCGGAGGCTCGGCAGACTCCTCGTGGGGGACGACGGCCCCTCGGGCTTCGACGCGCTGCGCCGCCAGTGGGACCGCGCATGGGTGCGGCGCAACGCCCGGCTGCTGAAGGTGGACGAGCGGCGACGTGCCGGCCGGGTCCGGGTGAGCGTACTGACCACCGTCATCGGAGGGGCGGCGCGCGAACTGGGCGACTGCGCGGACGAGCCGGAGGCCCGGGAGATCGTGGACGAGGTGTGCGGGATCCTGATCCATCTGTCGGCGCCGCCCGGCTGAAGCGGTCCGACCGCGAGGGGTCGGCGGCGCGCGTAAGGCGCCGGTTCCGACGCCGTACGTTCCGGCGGCAGCGGGTGGCGCCGCGAGCCTCGGTTGCCGGGTCAGCGGTGGCCGGGGAACCGCAGGGCGTTCGCCCAGAGCCGGGTGACCGTGGAGACGAGTTCCTCGAAGTCCGTCGGCGGCTGCGACTCCTGCCGTTCGCCGAGCACGAAGGCGTGGTAGGCCATGACGCTGACCATGCCGGACAACGCTCGGGAGGCCATCATGGGATCGACGCCGCGGTCGGCGACACCCCGCGCCTGGAGGTCGGCGATACCGCGGGCGTTGCGGCGGATGAAGGCGTCAGCGCGTCGGCCGCGGAACTCGCGGAACTCCGGCTCCACTTGTGCGACCTGCTCGAGCAGTGCCATCAGCCTCGCATTCCGTCGGTACGCCTCGAGGTACGCGCGATTGCTCGCCTCGAGCACCGCACGGGGATCGTCGGCATCCTGCACCCGGCCCATGCCGGGGTGCATCATGTCCTCCTGCGCCTCCAGGAGGACGGCGGCCAGGACCTCTTC
The DNA here is from genome assembly GCF_016921115.1 of Streptomyces actuosus. GTDB lineage: Bacteria > Actinomycetota > Actinomycetes > Streptomycetales > Streptomycetaceae > Streptomyces > Streptomyces actuosus_A. The sequence continues at coordinate 46,725 of NZ_JAFFZS010000018.1, read as the reverse complement.
CTTGCTGGCGAAGTAGGTGTAGAAGGATCCCGCCGCGCACCGCGCCTCCCGGGTGATGTCGGTCAGGCGGCTGTCGAGGTAGCCGTCCCGTTCGAACACCGTGCGCGCGGCCTGTACCAGGGCGGCCCGTGTCCGCGCTCCTCGCTTCGTCGTGGGCGGTTCGCGAAGGTGCGAGAGGGGCGCCATGGGCGGCGCCTTGTCGCCGTGGATCTCCTCGGGGGGCGTGCTGTCCATCCCGGAGACTGTACGTGAGTCCGACACCATGGTCAGGAGGCCGCGAGGCAGGTCAGGGGGTGATGCCGAAGCGTTCGGCGAGTTGCCTGCGGGTGTCGGCGGCACTGGTGTGCAGTACACCCTCGATTCCGATCCGGGCCGCTCCGTCGAGGTTCTGCTGCAGATCGTCGATCATGACCGCCTCCGCGGGGTCGATGCCGAGGCGTTCACAGGCGAGAACGTAGATCCGTCGGGAGGGCTTGCGGATCCCGACCTCGGCGGAGATGACGACGGCGTCGGCCACGGCGGCGAGGTCGACGCCGTCGTAGGCTCCGGTGCCGAACGAATTGGACACGAGCGCGACCGGACGGCCGGCGGCTCGGAGATCGCCCAGCAGGGCGAGCATGTCCCCGTCGATCGACATCCCCGCCTGCATCCGGGCCGTGAGTCCCTCGGCCGGCACGTCGGCGCCGTGGGCGCGAAGGCGATCGGCGAATCCCCGCTCGAAGGCCTCGGTGCCGATACGGCCGCACTCGTGGTCGGCCAGCAGGGTGCGTGACGGCTGGTCCCGGCCCAGGAGGTCCAACGGCAGGCGCGGGTCGCCGCCGAGCGAGGCGCCGAAGTCGGTGAACGCCTGCAGCACGCTGGAGGTGATGACCCCTCCGAAGTCCACCAGGACCGCGGTTCGGGTCTTTTCCACCACGTTCGCCATGGTGTCCGTGCCTTTCTCGTGGTCGGTGTGCACGGTCGGGGGCTTCAGACGACCTCGAACAGCCCGGCCGCGCCCATTCCGCCGCCGACGCACATCGAGATCACCACGTACCGGGCGCCGCGGCGCCTGCCCTCGATGAGGGCATGCCCGACCAGGCGGGCGCCCGTCATTCCGTACGGATGACCGACCGAGATCGCGCCGCCGTCGACGTTGAACCGCTCGGGGTCGATGTGCAGTTCGTCGCGGCAGTACAGCGCCTGGGAAGCGAAGGCCTCATTGAGTTCCCACAGGCCGATGTCGTCGACGGTGAGGTTGTGCCGCTGCAGCAGTTTCGGAATGGCGAACACGGGACCGATGCCCATCTCGTCCGGCCCGCACCCGGCAACCGTCATGCCCCGGTAGACGCCCAACGGTTCCAGGCCGCGGCGCTCGGCCTCGCTCGCCTCCATCAGCACCGACGCCGACGCCCCGTCGGACAACTGCGAGGAGTTGCCCGCCGTCACGCTGGAGCGCGCGCTCACCCGGCCGTCGGGCAGCACGGGCGACAGCCCGGCCAGGCCGTCGAGCGTCGTCGACGCGCGGTTGCCCTCGTCCCGGGTCAGGGTGACCTTCTCGTCCCGGACCGCGCCGGACTGCTTGTCGAGGACCTTCTTGACGCTGTCGAGCGCGACGATCTCCCGGTCGAAGCGGCCGGCCTCCTGCGCCGCCGCGGTGCGCTGCTGCGACACCAGCGCGAACTCGTCCTGGCGTTCCCGGCTCACGCCGTAGCGTTCGGCGACGATCTCCGCTGTCTGCAGCATGGGCAGGTAGATGCTCGGCCTGTGCTCGACCAGCCAGGGATCCGTCATGCGGTGGGTGTTCATGTGGTCGTTCTGCACCAGGGAGATCGACTCGACGCCGCCGCCGACAGCGATCTGCATGCCGTCCGCGACGATCTGCTTGGCGGCCGTCGCGATGGCCATCAGGCCCGACGAGCACTGCCGGTCGATCGACATCCCCGACACGGTGTCAGGAAGCCCGGCGCGGAGAGCTGCCTGACGTGCGACGTTGAAACCCGAGGACCCCTGCTGCACGGCGCAGCCGAGGATCACGTCCTCGACCTCGCCTCCTTCGAGCCCGGCGCGATCCACGGCGTGAGACAGGGCATGGGCGGCCAGTTCCTGCGCCTGGGTGTCGTTGAACGCGCCGCGGTAGGCCTTTCCGATCGGCGTCCGCGCGGTCGAAACGATGACTGCTTCCCTCATGTCGCCTCACTGTCTCCTGTTGATCCGGTTCGCCCGGAAGTGTCGGGGCGGGAGTTTCGGGATCCGCACGCCGGGCTCGAGGCCGTCGGGCGGTGCCGGGCGCCTGCCGCGGCCCGGCGAGGGCTCGTCGACCGCCCCCTCCGGCGGGCGGGGGAAGCGGGCTGCGGCCGGCGGGTGACGGGAGTCGACCTCCGGACGGTTATAGATGAATCCGGGTTCAAGTTCAACTGCTCTCCCGAGCCCTCGACCCTTGACAGGCCACCCTTCCACCTGAAGGCTACCGACCAGTCGGTATGAGGAGGTGGAAGGTGACCGAGCTGAGCATCTCCACCGTCGCGGGCGTGTTCGACGCGATCGCGGCGGGCCCGCCCGACGGGCGCCCGGCGCTGCTGCTGCACGGCTTCCCGCAGACGGGGCTGGTGTGGCGACGGCAGATCGAGGCGTTGGCCGCGCACGGCTTCCGGGTCGTGGCACCCGACCAGCGGGGGTACTCCCCCGGCGTCCGCCCCCGGCGGCCCGAGGAGTACCGCATCGGCCTTCTCGTCGACGACGTGGTCGCGATCACGGAGGCACTGGGCTGGGAGGCGTTCGACCTCGTCGGCCACGACTGGGGCGGCGCGGTGGCCTGGTGGACCGCCGACGCCCACCCCGGCCGAGTACGCACCCTGACCGTGGTCTCGACCCCTCATCCCGCCGCCCTGGCCGTCGCCCTGCGCACCGACGAGGACCAGCGCGAACGCTCCCGATACATGATCGACTGGCGCGACGCGCCCGCGACCGAGGAGCGCATGCTGGCCCACGACGCCCAGGAGCTCCGCACCGTCTACGCCGGGAAGGTCCCGCAGGACAGCGCCGCGGCCTATGTACGACACCTGTCCCGGCCGGGCGCTCTGACGGCTGCGCTGAACTGGTACCGGGCGGGCCGGCCCGACGGCGCGATCGGCGTCATCGACGTACCCACGCTGTACGTGTGGAGCACGCAGGACAGCGCGTTCGGCGCGGCGGCGGCACAGGAGACCGCGCGGTGGGTGAACGGGCCCTACCGGTTCGAGGCCCTCCAGGGCGTCAGCCACTGGGTCCCCGAGGAGGCGCCCGAGACGCTGAACCACCTGCTGCTCGAACACCTGCGAGCGCACGGCGGGTACGGAACCGCGGCACAGCCCCCCTTCGCCCACTCACCGAAGAGGTGACCCATGAAGACAGCGCGCGCGGCCTGGCGCCGGCTCGAACCCCTGCACGGCATGATCTACTTCGTCCCCGAGGCGCGGCGACGGTACGCGGACCTCGGACTGCGCGGCCGCACCGGGTACTTCACCTCCCGCAGCGCCGCGTTCGGGCGGGCATCCGCCGAGTTGGTCATCTCGACCTTCTACAACTTCAACCCCGATGCCGTCCGTGCGGCGGTCGACGGCGCCTGGGACGCGACGACGCCCCAGCAGGTGCTGGACGCTCGGTACGCCGCGGCGGGCGAGGCCCTGCGGCGGGCAGGCATCCACGAACTGCCCGACATGGCCGAGGTTCTGGACCTGACCAGCCGTGCAGCCGAGGCCGCCGGCGCACACGCGCAGGGCCGCCCGCTGTTCGCCGCGCATGCCGCGCTGCCGTGGCCGGAGGAGCCGGTGCTGCGGCTGTGGCACGCCCAGACGCTGCTCCGGGAGTTCCGTGGAGACGGCCATGTCGCGTGCCTGCTGAGCGAGGGTGTCGGGGGCTTGGAAGCACTGATCCTGCACGCCGCCACCGGCGAGCTCCCGGTCGACTTCCTCAAGGCGAGCCGCGCGTGGTCCGAGGAGCAGTGGGCCGGCGCCCAGGAGCGCCTGCGCGAGCGAGGCCTCCTCGAAGGCGAATCGCTCAGTCCGGAAGGCGCCGCCCTGCGCCGGCACATCGAGGACCGCACCGACCGCCTGGCCCTGCCGGCCTACGCGGTGCTGGGTGACGCCGGTTGTGAGCGTCTCGCCGAACTCGCGAGCCCCTTCGGCCGCGCCGTCGTCGAGGCAGGCCTCCTCAAGCTCGGCTGAGCCGGCCCCGAGCCGCCGGCCCCTCCGCGGGACCGCTCCGCACCGGCACGACCCGGGCGCTTCACCCGGGCGCATCACCCACCGCCTCGGCCGGGACCGGACCGCCCTAAGGTGTGCCCATGTACACGACGCGCCTCTCCGTCCGGGTGAACGCCTCCCGCGCGGCCGTCTACCGGGCGCTCACCGATGCGGAGGCGGTCCGGGCCTGGCGGGTGCCGGCCGGGATGACGAGCCGGGTGCACGAGTTCGACGCCCGGGAGGGGGGCACGTTCCGCGTCTCGCTCACGTACGACACCCCTGCCGGCACCGGCAAGACGGTCTCCCGCACCGACACCTACCACGGCCGGTTCGCCCGGCTGGTCCCGGACGAGCAGGTCGTGGAGGTCATCGAGTTCGACAGCCCCGATCCCGCGCTGCACGGCGCGATGACCATGACGACCACCCTGACGGACGCCGACGGCGGCGGCACCGACGTCCTCGTCGTGCACGAGGGCGTTCCCGACACCGTGCCCGCCGCCGACAACGAGGCGGGCATGCGGATGGCGCTCGCCAACCTCGCCCGGCTCGTCGAGGGCGGCGGTGGTGGCGCCGCGTGACGATCACGCTGCGGGCCCGTGCAACGGATCACGGCGCTCCGTCGTCCTTCCGGTCATGACCTCCCCGTTCCCGGGCCCGCCGTTCGGTCCTCCCCCGGCCCCGCCCCACCCGGAGGCCCGGCAGGCCCCCTGGCAGGCGCCTTGGCCCACCCCGTACCCGGGCCCCTTCCCGGGCTCACTGTCCACCGCCCCTGTCCCGGTGGGCGATCTGCCGTACCACCGGATGGCCCTGTCGACCGGGCGGCACCGCTGGTGGCGGCCCTGGGTGGGAAGCGGCGCGGTGCTCCTGGGGATGGTCGGGCTGATGATCGTGCTCGTCGTCGCCTCCGAGGCCGCGGGGATCGCACTCGACCGCCCGACCGACGCCGACGGCATGCGTACATGGGGCGGCACCGGTGACACGGCGCTGTCGCTGGTCTCCATCGCCGTCGCGATCCCGGTGGTCCTGCTGGCCGCACGCTGGGCGCAGGGCCGACCGGCGGGCACGGTGTCGTCGGTGGCCGGGCGGTTGCGGTGGCGCTGGCTGGGCCTGTGCCTCGCGCTGGCGTTCCCTCTGGTCGTGGTGTCGCTCGGGGTGTCGGTGCTGCTGCCCGGTTCGTCGGGGGAGGACGGCGGGGCGCAGTGGGTGGGCCTGCCCGCGTTCCTGCTCGGGCTGGCCGTGGTCTGCCTCTGCGTACCGTTCCAGGCGGCTGCCGAGGAGTACGTCTTCCGCGGCTGGCTGGTGCAGGCGGTCGGTGCCTGGTGCCGGTCGCCGTGGATCGCTGTCGCCCCCCAGGCGCTGCTGTTCGCGGCGGCCCACGGATGGGGCACCCCGTGGGGCTTCGCCGACCTGGTCGTGTTCGGCGGCACCCTGGGTGTCCTCGCGGTGCGGACGGGCGGTCTGGAGGCCGGGATCGCCCTCCATCTGGTCAACAACCTGGTCGGCATGGGCATCGCCGCCGCCGTCGCGGGCGCGCTGGAGTCGGACGAGACGGCCGCCGACATGGACTGGGTGGGGGCGGCCGTCGACATTCCGATGGTTCTGTTGTACGCGGCCGTCGTCCTGTGGTGGGCCCGGCGCCGCCGCCTGCGCGCGACGAGCCCGGCCGTCCCCGGGCCCGCGGCGCACACAGTGCCGGCGTACCCGTGGCCGGCGGTCCCGGGCTTCCCGGCGTACGGGCCGCCCGCTCCGGGCACGGCCGGCGCCGGCGGGGGCGCGCCGCTTCCGGAACCCGGCACGGAACCGGGTTCCGGGAACACTCCGAGATGAGGCCGGTGCCGACGGCCCCGGCGCGGCCCCGGGCCCCGCGGCAGGCCGTACGGCTCCGCTCGTCGACACCGAACGGAACGCACCGCCCGGCCCCTGAGCGGGCTCGGGCGGCGCGCCGGGTTCGGGGCGGGCTCAGGCGAGCTGGACGAGCAGGTCGCCGCCCTCCACCTGCTGGATGCGGCTGATGGCGAGCCGGGCCACCGTGCCGGCCTTGGGGGCCGTGATGGCGGCCTCCATCTTCATCGCCTCGATGGTGGCCACCGTGGCACCGGCGTCGACCTGATCGCCCTCGGCGACCGCGAGGGTGACCACGCCGGCGAACGGGGCGGCGACATGGTCGGGGTTGGCCCGGTCGGCCTTCTCGGTGGTCGGGACGTCGGAGGCGGCGGCGCGGTCGCGGACCTGGATGGGCCGCAGCTGGCCGTTGAGGGTGGACATCACGGTCCGCATACCGCGCTCGTCGGCCTCGCCGATGGCCTGCAGTTCGATCAGCAGCCGGACGCCGGGCTCCAGATCCACGGCGTACTCCTTTCCGGGGCGCAGCCCGAAGAAGAAGTCCTTGCTGTCCAGCACGCTGGTGTCGCCGAAGGCCTGTCGGTGCGTGTCGAACTCGCGCGTGGGGGCGGGGAACAGCAGCCGGTTGAGCGTCGACCGCCGGTCCTTCTCCAACCCTTCCCGGTCGTCGGCGGTGAGCTCCTGCACCGGCTTCGCCTCGGGTCGGCCCCGCAGCGCACGGGTGCGGAACGGCTCGGGCCAACCGCCGGGCGGGGTGCCCAGTTCGCCGCGGAGGAAGCCGACGACGGAGTCCGGGATGTCGAAGCGGCCCGGCTCCGCCTCGAAGTCCTCGGGTGCGACGCCCGCGCCGACCAGGTGCAGGGCCAGGTCGCCGACCACCTTGGAGGACGGCGTGACCTTGACCAGGCGGCCCAGCATGCGGTCGGCGGCCGCGTACATCGCCTCGATCTCCTCGAAGCGGTCGCCGAGGCCCAGCGCGATGGCCTGGGTGCGCAGGTTGGAGAGCTGCCCGCCGGGGATCTCGTGGTGGTAGACGCGCCCGGTGGGCGAGGCGAGGCCGGCCTCGAAGGGGGCGTAGACCTTGCGGACGCTCTCCCAGTACGGCTCCAGGTCGCCGACGGCCTGCAGGTCGAGGCCGGTGGGCCGGGCGGAGTGGTCGGTGGCGGCGACGAGCGCCGACAGCGACGGCTGCGAGGTGGTGCCGGCCATCGACGCGACCGCGCCGTCGACCGCGTCGGCGCCTGCCTGGATCGCGGCCAGGTAGGTGGCGAGCTGACCGCCGGCCGTGTCGTGCGTGTGCAGGTGGACCGGCAGGTCGAACTCGCGGCGCAGCGCCGAGACCAGGGTCGCGGCGGCCGGGGCGCGCAGCAGGCCGGCCATGTCCTTCACGGCCAGCACGTGGGCGCCGGCGTCGACGATCTGCTCGGCCAGGCGCAGGTAGTAGTCGAGGGTGTAGAGCTGCTCGGACGGGTCGGACAGGTCGGAGGTGTAGCACAGGGCGACCTCGGCGACGGCGGTGCCGGTCTCCCGTACGGCCTCGATGGCGGGCCGCATCTGGTCGACGTCGTTGAGGGCGTCGAAGATGCGGAAGATGTCGATGCCGGTGGCGGCGGCCTCGTGCACGAAGGCGTCGGTGACCTCCGTCGGATACGGGGTGTAGCCGACGGTGTTGCGTCCGCGCAGCAGCATCTGGAGGCAGATGTTGGGGGCGGCCTCACGCAGGGCGGCCAGGCGTTCCCACGGGTCCTCGGCGAGGAACCGCAGGGCGACGTCGTAGGTGGCGCCGCCCCAGCACTCCAGGGACAGCAGCTGCGGCAGGGTGCGGGCGACGACCGGGGCGACGGCCAGCATGTCCTTGGTGCGCACCCGGGTCGCGAGCAGCGACTGGTGGGCGTCGCGGAACGTGGTGTCGGTGACGCCGATCGTGGGCGACTCGCGCAGCCAGCGGGCGAAGCGCTCCGGGCCGAGTTCGGCGAGGCGCTGACGGGAGCCCGCGGGCACGTCCCCGGCGGGCAGCGGCGGCAGCTTGGTCAGCGGGTCGATGAGCTCGGGGCGTTCACCGTGCGGCTTGTTCACCGTCACGTCGGCGAGGTAGGTGAGCAGCTTGGTTCCCCGGTCGGCGGAGTGACGGGCCGTCAGGAGGTGCGGGCGCTGCTCGATGAACGAGGTGGTGACCCGTCCGGCCTGGAAGTCCGGGTCGTCCAGGACGGCCTGGAGGAAGGGGATGTTGGTGGCCACACCGCGGATGCGGAACTCGGCGACCGCGCGCCGGGCGCGGTTGACGGCGGTGGTGAAGTCGCGGCCCCGGCAGGTCAGTTTGACCAGCATGGAGTCGAAGTGGGCGCTGATCTCGGTTCCGGCATGGGTGGTGCCGCCGTCCAGGCGGATGCCGGAGCCTCCGGGCGAGCGGTAGGCGCTGATGCGTCCGGTGTCCGGGCGGAAGCCGTTGGCCGGGTCCTCGGTGGTGATGCGGCACTGCAGTGCGGCGCCGCGCAGGCGGACGGTGTCCTGGGAGAGACCGAGGTCGGTGAGCGTCTCGCCGGCGGCGATGCGCAGTTGCGCCTGGACGAGGTCGACGTCGGTGACCTCTTCGGTGACGGTGTGCTCGACCTGGATCCGCGGGTTCATCTCGATGAAGACGTGGTTGCCGTCGCGGTCCAGCAGGAACTCGACGGTGCCCGCGTTGCGGTAGCCGATCCGGCGGGCGAAGCGCACGGCGTCGGCGCAGATGCGGTCGCGCAGGTCCGGGTCGAGGTTCGGGGCGGGCGCCAGCTCGATGACCTTCTGGTGGCGGCGCTGCACCGAGCAGTCCCGCTCGAAGAGGTGGATGACATCGCCCTGCCCGTCGGCGAGGATCTGCACCTCGATGTGGCGGGGCTCGACCACGGCCTTCTCCAGGAAGACCGTCGGGTCGCCGAAAGCCGACGCCGCCTCCCGGGAGGCGGCCTCGACGGCCTCCCGCAGCTGGGCCGGGTCCTCGACGCGGCGCATGCCGCGCCCGCCGCCGCCCGCGACGGCCTTCACGAACACGGGGAAGCCGATGCCGTCGGCGGCGCGGACGAGTTCGTCCACGTCGTTCGAGGGTGCGGACGAGCCGAGCACGGGGACGCCGGCCTCCCGGGCGGCGGCCACCGCGCGGGCCTTGTTCCCGGTCAGCTCCAGGATGTCCGCGCTGGGACCGACGAAGGTGATGCCCGCCTCCTCGCAGGCCCGCGCCAGCTCCGGATTCTCGGAGAGGAATCCGTAGCCGGGATAGACCGCGTCGGCGCCCGCGCGGCGGGCGGCGCGGACGATCTCCTCGACGGAGAGGTAGGCGCGCACGGGATGTCCGGGCCGGCCGATCTCGTAGGCCTCGTCTGCTTTCAGCCGGTGCAGCGAGTTGCGGTCCTCGTGCGGGAACACGGCGACGGTTCGCGCGCCGAGCTCATAGCCGGCTCGGAACGCGCGAATCGCGATCTCACCGCGGTTGGCGACCAGCACCTTGCGGAACATGTACGACCCCTTCAGCCTGCCGGTGACGGACACCATGGTGTCGGCGACACCTGCGAGACGCCATGTGAGGCGGGCCACTTTCGGCAGGCTCGGCCGCCGACGGCGGGCACCCGGGCGTCGGCGGGTCCGGTTCGATGCGGCCCCGGGCGAGTCGGCGCGGACACGGCCGCCCAGGGCCTGACAGACCGTGGGCGGCCGTGCGAGGGGATGTGGTGGGGCGCCGGGGGGATCGCCCCGAGTGCGCCGACAGCGGACATCGGCGGGTCGTGTCGTCGGCCGAACGGGGGTGCGCCCGGGCACGGACGCGGGGTGCCGCGGGCTCTGCGGGATCAGCCGATGTGGTAGCTGTCGCCGTACACCCGCCAGTCCAGCGGCGGATCGAGGTCGAGGTTTCCCTCGCGCAGGAAGACCCGCTGTGCGGTGTCGACGCGGCTGGTGTCGCTGTGGGCCTCCTCCTGCTTCATCGCCCACACCCGTGCGTCGAGGAAGGCGTCGAGGTAGGTCACCTCGTCGCCGCCCCCGGCCGGGGTCCGGGCGTGGGCCAGGGCCCGGCGGCGGATGCTGCGGAAGCCGGTCCGATCGCTTCCGCCGCCGTGCATGACGAAGGCGTCGTAGTAGGCGAACTGGCCGAGCACGCCCAGTCCGTCGGCCCTGCCCTGCCGGACGGCGGGGTCGAAGCAGACCCGGTCGCGCTCGTCGTTCTGGGCGCGCTGGAAGTGCAGGTCGCGGGCGGCCCCGCGCCAGTCGACGGGGAAGCCGGGGTCGAGGCCCTGGTGGGAGTCGGTGCCGTCGACACGCCGGAGCGCCGGCAGGTATCCGGCGAGCGGGTTGCCGGGTTCCCGGTCGGTGTACAACTCGACGAGGTCGAGCATGTCCCCGGTGCCGGAGCAGAAGCCGATGATGCCGGCGGTGTAGCCGCGGCCGTCGCCGATGTCCTCGATGTACGCGTACTGGGCCTTCCAGTCGAGTGAGGAGTTCTCCGCGCTGGACACGAGTTGCATGGCGATCTCCTTCTTCGCCGGGTCGTCGAGCCCGGTCGCGGGGGAGGCCGGTGCGGCCTGGGCCCGGCCCGTGCCGGCCATGGGGGCGCAGGCGGCGACCGCGAGCAGGGCGAGGGTCGTGCGGCGTGTGGCGTCCGGGTGCGGTGACGTCGTGCGGCGCTGATGCATCACGGGGACTCCAGGGGGTGGGGGGCGGGGAGTTGGTCCGTACCTGCACTGACAGGAAAGTTTCCTACCAGTTATCGAGCGGGATCGGCACCCACCACGCCCGAAGTTCGTGGGATCGAACACAGGTACAGCGCGCCGGGGACGCGCTGCCCTTCTCCCGTCCTCCCCGTTCTCCCTTCCCGCGGTCCGCTCTCGCGGGTCCGGCCACCTGCCGCCCACTCGATCCTGGGCGGGAGGTGGCCGACGCAGCCGTCCGTCGCTTGCCAGCCGCCGGTCAGGTGCCGGTCGCGGCCCCGCCCCCGGCCGCCGGACCGGCGTTGCCGAGCACGAGATCCTTGGCACGGCGGAACTCCTCCTCCGAGATGTCCCCGCGGTTGCGCATCTCCGACAGGCGGGCGAGTTCGTCGACGCTGCCGCCGCCGCTGCTCGCCGTGTCACGGATATAGCGGTCGAACTCCTCCTGCTGCGCGCGCGCGTGAGCCACCTCGCGGCTACCCATGTGCCTGCCCCGGACGACGAGGTAGACGAACACGCCGAGGAAGGGCAGCACGATGACGAAGACCAGCCAGCCGGCCTTGCCCCAGCCACCCAGATCGTCGTCCCGGAAGATGTCCAGGATGATCCGGAAGAGCAGGATGAACCACATGATCCACAGGAAGAACCAGAGCATGGTCCAGAACATGCTCAGCAGGGGGTAGTCGTAGGCGAGGTACGTCTGTGTGCTCATTTCGCATCTCCGTCCCGGGTGGGTGCCCGAGTGCGAGTCCCGACTGCCCTCAGGGTGCGCACCCCCGCGCCGGAACGCTTCACCCCGCGCGGGTGAAGTCGCGCTCCCGGCTTCGCGGCCACCGGCGGAGAGCCGGTCCCACCGCGGTGAACCGGGGCACGGGCAGGGCGGGACGACGCGGCAGGCGGCGTGGGCGGTCCGGCGCGGGGCCGTAGGCGGCAGGGCGCCGGAACGGTGGCCCCGGGGCCCGTGGTGGTCCGCGGGCGCCGGTTCCTGCGGCCGGAGCCGGCTCGGGCAACCGGGCCGCGCCGACCAGGAGCACCGCGCCCCGCATCCCCACCCGCATCCGCCGGAAGCGGTGCCCGCGGTGCGGGGGCCGGGCCGGGTCGGTGGCTCACACCGCCCTGGGGGCGCCCGGCAGCGAGCCGGAGTCGGCGCGGCGCAGTGCCGCACGCCAGACGAGGGCGACGATCAGCTCCACCAGTCCGAGCAGCACCAGCCACAGGCCGAGCAGGCGGGTCAGGGCGAACGCGGACTCGGCGGGCAGGGCCAGCACCACGATCCCGGCGACGATGCCCAGGAAGCCGGCCCCCATCAGGATCCCGCGGTGCGGCAGGTCCTTCGCGGCGACGGCCGTGTAGGCGGTCAGCATGCCCGTCACCAGCCAGAGGACTCCGACGACCAGGGAAAGCACCGCGATCGTCTGCAGGGGGTGCCGCAGGCACAGCACGCCGGCCACCACGTACAGCACCGCGACCAGCACCGCCGTGGCGCGCTCCCCGTGCTCCCGGGCGAAGGCGGAGACGAACCGGAAGACGCCCGTCACGAGCAGGTACAGCCCGATGAGCACGGCCAGGACGTGCAGGGTCTCGTCCGGCCAGGCCAGCACGATGATGCCCGGTACCAGCGTGGCCAGTGCCGAACCCAGCAGCCAGGTCCAGGAGCCACCGAGCCGGGCCAGTTGCTGCTCGGGGCCTGTCTCCGGGATGGCGTCCGCCCTGCCGCGCTCGGGTTCGGGTCCGGTGCGCGGTCCCGGACCAGGGGACACGGTCATGGCTCCTCCTCCGGACTGCGGACGTCTGCCGGCCGGACCGCCGTGGGTGGTCCGCCGGGCCCGTGTCAGGTCAGCGTCGCGCGTGCCGCCGCGCGACGGGTCACCCGTGGCGGGTGATCCGCCCGCCGAGCGGGGGCGGTGGGCTTGACGGGGGCAGGGTCCGCCGGCCGCGGAGGGAGGACGTGCCACGCCATGACCGATCCGGCATCCCGTGCGGAGGGCACCGGACACGTGGAAGACGGCTCCCGGCCGGACAGGGCCGACCGCTCCGGCCGGCTGGCGACGGCCGTGGCGCTGACGCGGCCCGGTCTCTTCACGGTCGGCCTCGTCACCGCCTACTACCTGCTCCCCCTGGACGGGGGGCTCACGGGCGGGACCATCGCGGGGCTCGTGTGCGGACTGCTCGCCGTCACCGTCGTCTTCGTCTGGGAGGTGCGGACCATCGTCCGCTCCTCCCACCCGCGGCTGCAGGCGGTCGAGGCCCTGGCGGTCACGGTGGCGCTGTTCCTCGTCCTGTTCGCCACTGCCTACCACCTGCTGGACCGTTCCACTCCGGACACCTTCAGCGAACCGCTGACCCGGACGGACGCCCTCTACTACACGCTGACCACGTTCGCCACCGTCGGATTCGGCGACATCACCGCCCTCTCCCAGACGGGGCGGGTGCTGACGATGCTGCAGATGACCGGTGGACTGATCCTCGCCGGAGTCGCCGCCCGGATCCTCGCGCACGCCGTGCAGACGGGTCTGCGGCGCAAGGACCGGCGGCCGACGGAACCCGGCGAAGGCCGGGATGCGGAGGCTCGACCATGACGAAACCGACCCCCTCGACGACCTCGCTGTCCCCGGCCGAGCGGGCCGCGTACGGCAGGAACGCCCGTAAACACGCTCCCCGTTCCGTCCACGGCCGCTTCGAGCCGGGGCCGGACCGGTTCGACCCCGTCGACGTGGTCGAACGCCAGTCGGCCACCCGGGTGACGGAGTTGGTCCCGATCCGGTACGGACGCATGCTCGAATCCCCGTTCCGGTTCTACCGGGGCGCCGCCGCGATCATGGCGGCGGACCTGGGGCAGCTGCCGGACACCGGTCTGACGGTCCAACTGTGCGGAGACGCCCACCTGCTGAACTTCCGGCTGCTCGCCTCCCCCGAGCGGCATCTCGTGTTCGACATCAACGACTTCGACGAGACCCTGGCCGGCCCCTTCGAATGGGACGTCAAGCGGCTCGCCGCCAGCTTCGCGATCGCGGGCCGGGCCAACGGGTTCTCCGTCGGGGAACAGGACGACGCGGTGCGGGAGTGCGTGGGCGCCTACCGGACCCGCATGAGGAAGCTCGCCGGGATGCGCACACTGGACGTCTGGTACGCGCAGGACGACGCGGACCGGATAGCCGCGTTGCAACGGTCGTCGATCAGCAAGGAGGCCAGGCGCCGTGCCGCCGAGGCGTCTGCCCGGGCCCGGACCCGCACCGGAATGCAGGCCTTCGCCAAGCTGACCCGGGCCACGCCCGAGGGACGGCGCATCACACCGGATCCGCCGCTGATCACACCGCTGCGCGACCTGCTGGCCGAGACGTCCGACGACCACCAGGAGAAGGAGCTCAGGACCGTGCTGGAGCGCTATGCGCGGACCCTGTCGTCCGAACGCAGGCACCTGCTGCACCACTTCCGCCTGGTGGACATGGCCCGCAAGGTCGTGGGGGTGGGCAGCGTGGGCACGCGGTGCTGGATCCTGCTCATGCTCGGCAGGGACGGCGACGACCCCCTGCTGCTGCAGGCCAAGGAGGCGCAGGAGTCGGTACTGGCGGCGCACACCGGCGGCCCCCACTACGACAACCAGGGCCGCCGGGTGGTGGAGGGACAGCGGCTGATCCAGACGACCAGCGACATCTTCCTGGGCTGGACCCACGTGGTGGGCCTCGACGGACGCGGCCGGGACTTCTACGTGCGCCAACTGCGGGACTGGAAGGGCATCGCCCGCCCGGACACCATGGACGCCGATCTGCTGGCACTGTTCGGGCAGCTGTGCGGGGCCGGTCTGGCCCGGGCCCACGCACGCTCCGGAGACCCGGTGGCCATCGCGGCCTACCTGGGCGGCGGCGACCGCTTCGACCGGGCGCTGACCGACTTCGCGCAGGCCTACGCCGACCGGAACGAGCAGGACTTCCGGGCACTGGCCGCAGCCGCCCGGTCGGGCCGGATCCGTGCGACCGACGGGTGACCGGCCCACCGGAGCGGTCAGTCGGGCAACTGCCGCATCTCCACCACCCGCAGACCCAGCGACTGGAAGCGGGCCAGCAGACCGTACAGGTGCCCCTCGTCGGCGACGGGACCGTACAGCAGGGTCTGCTCGTGGATCAGCACATGCCGCAGCTCCGGGAACGCCTTGGCCAGCGTCTCCGACATGTGTCCCGCGACGCGGATCTCGTAGCGCATGATCTGCTCTCCCGCCGACGGCTGCGGCAGCCCCCGGGCTCTGCCGGGACTCTGCCGGGCCTCGCCCTGCATCGTCCTGCCTGAGCGGGGTGCCGGGCCTCACCCGGCGCAGGTGAGCCGCAGTCCGATGCTCCGACGATGCCCGCGGTCGGCCGACGTCGACGGGGCTGCGCGAGCCGGAGACCGGGACGGTGCGGCCGGGTGCGGGGGCACGCGCACGCACCGTGCGGGTGCGGTCCGGGGCCGGGACGTCGACGGGGCTCCGCGGGGCTCCCCGGCCGAGGCGGGCCGGTCGGCCGCACGATCCCCGCCGGCCACCGTGTGTCCGGCGGCCGTGGGACGGTCACAGCAGACGCAGTTCGCGGGCGCGCCGCACGGCGTCGTGGCGGCGGTTCACTCCCAGCTTGCGGTAGACGTTCTTGAGATGGGTCTTGACCGTGTTCACGGAGACGAACAGGTCGGCGGCGATCTCCTCCGTCGACATCATCTGGGCGAGCCGCGTCAGGACGTCCCGCTCGCGGTCGCTCAGCTGCTCCACCGGCAGGGCCACGGGGTCGGGCTGCCCGCCGGGCGACTCACCGGACGCCGCGGGCCCCGGTGTGAACCAGCCTCCGGCCAGGCGCTGCAGCTGTGCCGTCGCCAGGTAGGGGCCCAGCCACGCTCCCGCTTCCAGGAAGGGCCGGCGCAGCCGGTCGCGCCTGGCGTCCACGAGGGCACGGGCGAGGAGCCTGCGGGCGGCGCCCGGGTCCGCCTCCGCGTGCGCGATCTGCGCCCGCACCAGCGTCGCACGGACGCGCACCGCCGGCCCGGACCGCTCCTCGGTGGTGACGCCGTCGAGCGCGTCGAGGGCCCGGAGCCGGTCTCCGGCCGCCAGGCGGGCCCGTGCCAGGCCCAGCGCGCACGCCGGCTGGTCCTGCGCCGCCTCCCGCAGCAGTTCGGCGGCGGCGTCCGGGTGGCCGTCCGCCAGATGGGCGGCGGAGGCGATCAGGGCGGCGTGACCGTCCGCCCAGGGTGAGGCGGTGACGACCCGCACGGGCGGTCCGGCGGCCGCAGGCGCGGCCCGTGTCCTGCCCCGGGCCGGCAGCAGCCGGGCCCGCACGATCGACCGGAAGGCCGCCGTGACGGGGTCCTTCTGCGGCGGCTCGGACGTCCGGTCGAGGAGTGCCTGCGCCTGGGCCGGTTCGTCCCTCTCGACCGCCACCGCGGCCAGGACCAGCCGGGCGAGTCCGGCACCGGGGGACGGGGGCAGGTGGTGGCGCTCGGTCTCGGCCGTCGCCGCGTGCGCGTTCCGCTCCGCCCTGCCCGGCCAGCCCGTGAGGTGGTCGATCAGTGCCAGGTGGGCCAGCGCCTCCTGCCGGGGCACGGCCGTGGAGGCGCCTCCCTGTCCCGCGGCCACCTCGGTGAGGGCGGCGCGGGCCTCGTCGAAGCGCCCGCTCCACACGCGTGTCGACCCCAGGTGCGTCAGCAGCAGGGCGGGAAGTTCGGGATGCCGGTCGAGGAGGTGGGCGGGAACGTCCCGCAGGAGTTCGCGGGCCGCCCGGGCGGCGCGTTCGGCGCGGTCGGGGTCCCCGGTGAGCCGGGCCGCCAGTGTCTGGAGCAGCGCGCAGCTCAGCCGTGCGGCAGGGCCGGAGTCGTCGGCGGTGAGCTGTTCCTCGGCTCTTCGCAGGCGGGACAGTCCCCGTTCGAGGTCGTGGCGGGACAGGTCGAGGGCCGCGCGGACGAGGTCCGTCGGGGCGCCGCCCGCACCGGGTTCCATACCGGCGAACAGGTCGGCCGGGTCGCCGGACGGCAGTCCGGTGAACAACTGCCCGACGGCCAGGTCGTCGACGAGGGCGCGGACGGTGAACTCCCAGTCTCCCGCTGCGGCACCGTGGGCGAGCATCTCCGGGAGCGATCCGGACCGCCGCAGCCACTGTGCGGCGCGCCGGTGCAGTTCGGGTTCCAGGCCGGGCGTCCGCTCCCGCAGGTGAGCGCGGAGGATCTCCCGGAACAGCGGGTGGAGGCGGTACCAGCCGTGGCCGAGGTCCTCGACGAACGCGTTCTGGCGGTGCAGCCCTGCGAGGAGGGGTGCGGCGTCGGTCCGCCCGGTGAGGGCGTCGGCGAGTTCGGGGCGGAAGCCGTCCAGCACACTCGCGCGCAGCAGCAGGTCCTGGGTCTGCGGCGGCTGCCGTTCGAGCACCTCGGCCAGCAGGTAGTCGGCGACGACGCTGTGGCCCGCCTCGAACTCTGCGAGGTACCGCTCCGGGTCCTGGTCCTGCCCGGCCGCCAGGGCGGACAGCCGCAGTCCGGCCGCCCAGCCCCGGGTGCGTTCCACCAGGTCGCGGGCGGCGCGGATCGGCAGGTGGAGCCCGTGCAGGTCCAGGAGGGTCACCGCTTCCTCGGGGGTGAAGGCCAGTTCGGCGTCCCTGATCTCGGTCATCTCGCCGGCCGCCCGGTAGCGGTGCAGCGGCAGCATCGGTTCGGTGCGGGTGAGGAGGATGAGGCGGAGTCCGGGGGCGGCGTGGTGGAGGACGAACTCCACCTGTTCCCCGACCTCGCAGGCGGTGTGGTCGTACTCGTCGAGCACCACGGTCGCGGGACTCTCGCCGCTGCTCAGCCGTGCGGCGAGCTGATGCAGCAGAGTGGGGGGCACCTGGCCGGCGTCGGCGGGAAAGCCGATGTCGGCGGGCAGCGCCATGCCGCTGGTGCGCAGGGCGTGCAGCAGGTGGGCCCAGAACATGCCGGGGCGCCGGATGGCCGGGTCGAGGGTGAGCCAGGCGACCGGTTGTGCGAGTTCGGCCGCCCAGTCGGCGACCAGCAGGGTCTTGCCCGCACCGGCGGCGCCGTTGACCATCGTCAGCGGGGTCAGCAGGCCCTCGTCGAGGTGCTTGACCAGCCGTTCGCGCCGCAGGAACGTACCGGGGCGGGCCGGTGGGGTGAACCGCGTCCGAAGAAACGGTTCACCTGCTGGGTCGACGTCGGTATCGGCAGGGTCGTGCTGAGTTCGGTCGCTCTCCGCCACGATGTTCACCACCCGTGTGCGCCAGGCCATGAACGCTCCCCCACCAGCTTCGCAGTCTTCCGGCGCACAGGCGTGCCGGACAGGGCCGGAAGGGTTCCCGCCGGACACCCGAACGTCCCGGCCCGGTCGTGTCCGGCGCCCAGGGACGATCTCCGGTCGGCTCCGCGTGCGTGCCCGGGGCCGGCTCTGGGTCGCCCGGTCGCCGACGTCCCGCCGGGACGGCCGTGCCGCCGGCGCCGGGCGGCGCTCCCCGCCTCCGGGCAGGTCAGCGACCTGCGACGCGCGGTGCGAGCGGGCACCGGCCGTGCGCCCGGCGTCGGACGGCCGGCGGCACGCGCCCGGGGCCCGGCCTCTCAAGGCGGGGGGTGCGGGGCCGGAAGAGCCTCACGCCGCCGGTCCACAGCGGCCCGCGTGGGTGTGGCTGTGCGGCCGGTTCTCGGGGTCGGCCCCGCCGTCGTCCCGCCGGTCGCGCCGCCAGTCCGCGACGGCGACGGCGAAGGCGGCGAGCATCGCGGCGAGCGCGGCTCCGACGGCGAGGGACGCGGCGGCCCGGTAGTCCTCGCCGGTGGCGTTCAGCACCAGGTAGAACAGGCCGGGCAGCAGAGCCGTGCCGATGGCGCCGCCCAGCCGCTGCCCGGTCTGCAGGGCGCCGCCGGCCGCTCCCGCCGTCCGGACCGGGACGTCCCGCAGGGTCATGGTGACGTTCGGGGAGATGACGCATCCGCTGCCCAGGCCGGCGACGAGCAGGGCGGGCAGGGCGAGCCAGACCACCGCCCCGGCAGGGGCGAACCTCAGGAGCAGGGCCGCGCCGCCCAGCCCGGCCATCACCGCGACCAGCCCGCACACCGTCAGCAGCCGGCCGAGCCGCTCCACGAGCCGGCCCGCGACCACGGCCGCCGATGCCGAGCCGATCGCGAACGGCGTCACCGCGAGCCCGGACTGCAGCGGCGAGTAGCCGAGGCCGTTCTGGAGGAACAGCGCGAAGACGAGCCACACCCCGCTGAACCCGACGAAGTACAGCGTGGCGAGCACGGCGCCGGGCAGGTATCCGCGCGTGCCGGTGGCCAGGCGCGGATCGAGCAGGGGCTGCCCTCCGCGCGCGGTGACACGGCCCTCCCAGCGGGCGAAGCCGGCCAGGAGGGCGGCGCCGAGGGGGAACAGCCACCACAGCCGGCGTACTCCCCCCGCCTCGGCGAACACCAGCGGCAGCATGAGGGCCAGGACCCCCGCCCCGAGCAGGGCCACACCGGTCAGGTCGAGACGCCGGCTGCGGCCGGGAGCCACGCGCGGCAGGTACCGAACTCCCAGCAGCAGCGCGGCCAGCCCGATCGGCACATTGACGTAGAAGATCCAGCGCCAGCCGTCCGCGCCGGACGCCAGGGTCAGGATGAGGCCGCCGGTGACGGGGCCGACGGCCGCGGACACGCCGACCGTGGCACCGAAGAGACCGAAGGCACGGCCGCGCTCGGCACCGCGGAACATCTGCTGGATCAAGGCGGAGTTCTGCGGGGCGAGGCAGCCGGCGGCCACGCCCTGCGCGACCCGGGCCAGAACGAGCAGCAGGATGGTGGGAGCGGCCCCGGCGGCGGCACTGCACGCCACGAAGGCGCCGAGCGCCCACAGGAAGATGCGGCGCCTGCCCATCGCGTCGCCGAGGCGTCCGGCCGGCACCAGGGCCAGGGCGAACGCCAGGGCGTAGCCGGAGACGACCCACTGCACCGCGGCCACGGAGGCGTGCAGGTCGTGCTGGAGGGTGGGCAGGGCCACGGCGACGATCGTCACGTCGAGCAGGCTCATGAACCCGGTCACCAGTGTGACCCACAGGGCCTTCCACCGCTGCCGGCCGGACTCCCCTGTCACCTCCGGTGTCACCGGGGCTCCTCTCCATCGCCACCGCGCCGGGCGCGCGCACCGGACCTCGTCGGGCAGGCCGGCGTGGCGCCTTACACATGCGTCACCCGTCGGCGCGAGGTGAAACGGTGCGGGCGGGAGGTTCCTTCGACGGAGCGACTGCCGTCAGGGCCGCACGGGCATGCTCCAGCGGTTCCCGGCGGCGCGGCCCGGACAGCCGGTCGGTGTGCCAGGACACGGCCTCGCCGTGGTCGGTGAGCGGTGGCCCGAAATGGTCGGTCAGAGGCTGCCGACGTCCGGCAGGAGCACGGGCCGGTACCTGACGTCGGCGCCCTTCCGGCGCCGTCCGAGGCACAACCGTCCGGTCCTGCGGGGTCAGGCCGTCGTACCGAACCCTTCGGTGGTGTAGGCGCACTCCGTGTAGATGTAGCCCGACGTGAGCTCGGCGGTGTCCTTGCCCGGGGCGGCCGTAGCACCGCTGCTCGGCTTGTGCACGAAGTAGGTGGTGCCCGGCGGCAGACTGATGGTCCGCTGCGGGTAGGTCCTTCCACGGTCGCCGCACGGCTCGAACGCCGGGCCCAGCGTCGTGGCGAGCGGATAGGTCCTGCAGGCTCCGCAGGCCTCGATGGTGAAACGGCCGGTGACGGGTCCGGTGTACAGGACCGTGATGTCGTGCGGGCTGTCGTTCTTCACCGTGACCCGGATGCCGCCCCCGGAGGCTGTGGTGGGAAGGCGCTTGCCGGCCTCGGGGACGGTCCGGGCGATCTCGGCGGCGATGGCGATCTTCTGCGCGCGAGCCCGGTTCCGGTCCTTGGGGTTCTTCTCCGCGAAGTCCTCCATCGTGCCCTGCGCGGCCTCGAAGTCACCGTCCCCGTACTGGTCGACGCCACAGGCGTACAGGCCCGCGTCCGCGCTCCCCGTGGCACGGCGGGCGTCCTCGGCGAGGGCACCGTCCTGCGTCTGTTCGGCCGTCAGTGCGGTGACGCGGGTGGCAAGGTCACGCAACTGCCTCACCGCGGTGCAGGGTTCGTCACCGCGCAGCGCCTTCTCGGCCCTGCCGACCGCGCCGTCGACGGCGGGTTCCACCCGGGCCGCCTGCGCCGACTCGGGGAAGGCGGCGAGGAGTTCGCCGAAGCGGCGGGGCCAGTCGGCGTCCCCCTTCGCCAGCCCGGCCGCCCCGCACTCGTACAGGGAGACGGCGAGGCGGTCGTCGGGCCAGCGGACCAGGGCGCCGAGCTGCCGCTCGGGCATGGTCTGCGGCACGGTCCGCAGGTACGTGAGCGGAGCGACGGCCGTGCAGTAGTCCTTGCGGTCGTAGACCGCGCCGACCGTCGCGTAGAAGGTCTTCATCCGGTCGGGGACCCGATGGGCCGCACGGGAGCCGGGATGGCCGGTGGCCAGCTCGCGGTAGTCGGCCAACGCCCTGCGGTAGTCCGCCTGCGCGCTGGTGAAGGGCTGCCGGCCGGCCTCCGCCACCACGTGGTCGGCGCGTTCCAGCCGATCGAGCAGCTGCTGCTGCAGGGCTTCCGCCCGGGCACCGTCGTACAGCACGGCACCGCCGACGGGCACGGCGAGCAGGAGCACACCCAGCAGCAGGGCGAGCGGGACACGGGCCGGCCGGGCGAGCCGGGCCCGCAGTCCGGCGACCGCACCGTGAACGGCCGCCACCGCGAGGACCGCCCCGTAGACGACGGGCACGGCGGTCGGCACCCCGTCCGCGTCGGCGGGCAGCGCCACCAGCAGCAGGAGTGCGGTCGCAGCCCAGCACCCGGCCGCCGGAAGCCACCGGCGCAGCAGCGCGTACCCCAGCCCCAGGCCAGTGAGGTTCAGCACGGCCACCGTCACCGCGCGGAGGGCGTCGGGCGGGGCGGGCGGCGGCGAGGAGGGCATCGGCGGTACGACGAAACCGTTGCCGTGCGGGTCCCCGGACATGGCGGCCCCTCCCCCTCAAGTACGCCTGCATGCCTGCGACTCGGGCAGTCTACGGCCGCCCGCCGACCGTCGGCAGGGCGCGCGTCACGGCGGAGCCGCCGGCTCGTCCGCGGGGCCGCGCGCGACGGAAGCGTGGGCGTGGGCCCGCGGCTCTGCCGGGGTGGCCGCCCCTGCCCGCAAGGTCGAAGCGGCCGGGCCCGAGGTGCCGGGTGCCGCGGGGTGCGGGGCCGTACGCGCCGGGATCGCCGGGCCCCAGGAAGCGGCCGGTTCGGCGGGCCCTGGCGGTGGCCGTCAGGCGGTCAGGGCCCGGCCCGGGTCGAGGCGGCTCAGGAGCTGGTCGCGGTGGAGACGGGCCACCGGGGCGAGCAGGTCGGGGTGGCGCAGGAGGGCCGCCGCACGCCGGTCGGTCTCGTCGGGGGCCAGCAGGCGGTGGAAGTCGACGGGGGTACGGGCCGTGTGGTCGCCGCCGGCGAGTGCGGCGACGGCCTGCCGGGCGAGGACCGGGTCGGTGAGCAGGCAGGCCGCCCAGCTCGCGACGACCTCGTCCACCCACGTGCGCCACTCCTGGTCGTCGGCGTCCGCGGCAAGGTCCGCACCGGTGATCCGGTCCAGGCGCCCCGCACCGCCGGGGCCGGACATGCCGACCAGGGCGACGTCCATCGAAGTGGGGTAGCGCAGCCAGGCGGCGACCGTCACGGCCTGCCGGGCCTGCACCTCGCACAGTACGGAGGGGAGCGCGCCACCGCACGCCGGGTAGGCACCGGTCAGCCACTGGGCGGTCGCCGCGATGATCGGGGAGAGGTCTGCTTGCACTGCCGGGTCGTCCGAGATGCTGCCGGGGTCGGGGGAACTCCCGGAACGGTAGTCGCTCCACCGTGTTCGGGGCCGTGTCGTCGGCCACACCCGCACGAGGGTCGGTCACGCTGAGGACGGCCCGGCACCACCCGCAGCACAGGGCACCGCTGCACGCCCGGGCACCGCGGCGGCTCACCAGGCCCGCGCCGCATCGCCCCGCGGCCCGGCACGGCACCGCCCCGCATGTCCCCACTCCCGGCTCCGCCACGCACCGTGTGCCGGCCCGCCGCACACCCGGGGGCGGCACGTCGTACACGCTCGGATACTGTGGCCCGGCCGATCATGAGGGGAGAACAGGCATGCGGGGTAGGACCGGGGCGGAGTGGGGCGTTGCCGCCCCCGTGCTGCTGGCGGCGGTGCTGGCCGGGTGCGGGCAGCCGGGTGGAGAAGACGTGGACGTGGCCGCGACCCCGTCGGCGACGGCGACACGGGCCTCCGGGACGGCCGCCCCGAGCGGCGGGAGCATCGGCGCCGCCGGGACGCCCTGTCCGCTCCCCGTCGCCTTCGACATCGCCCGCGGCTGGAAGGCGAAGGTCGTCGACGTGCAGCCCTCGGCGGACGTCGCGACCGAGGACCTCGTGGAGCTGCTGCACCAGGGCCCGGTCACCCTGGCCTGCGAGATCGACGCGAAGCCCGCCGGGAACATCGGCTTCCTGCGCGTGTGGACGGGTGAGCCCGGCAAGGCCGACGCCCGGACCGTGCTGGAGGGCTTCGTGGACGCCGAGAAGGGCACCAGCAAGGCGACGTACCGGACGTTCGCCTCCGGCGGCCTCACCGGTGTGGAGGTCGAGTACCTCTGCACCAGCGAAGTTCTCGACGAGACGAAGAAGGAGAACGCGCTCGCCGTCGTCACGGACCGGGGGCCGGTCGTGCTGCACCTCGGGGGCTTGGACGACGAGGAGCACCGGGCGATGCTGCCGGCGTTCGAGCTGGCCCGGCGCACCCTGCGCACCCCCTGAGGGGACGGGGAGCACACCACGGAGCTCCTCCGGCGCCCGCCACCTGCCCCCGTGTGCCGCCGTGACCGTCCGGGCACGGGCCCCGACATGCCGCGGAGACCGTCCGGGCACGGGCCCCGAGGTGCGGGCGGCGACCGTCGTCGAAAGTCACCCCCGCGCGCCCGCCTCCCGGCCGCAAGGCCGTTCCGTCCGTCGGCGGGTGCGCGGCCGGCGCGGACCGGACCGTTATGCCGGTCGTGGGACCGGCGGACGCACCGGGTCCTCGTGCGGTCGCCCTCTTCGTGCAGTCGTCCTCGTCGTCGGCTCGTGGAAGTCCGCGTCACGCAGGGCCTGCGTCACCGGTTCCTGCCCGGTCGAGCGGTGAGACGAAGGGGCAGGGCTGACCGGGAGAGGGCCGTGCCACGGGAGGCGCGGGACGGGGAGCACGCGATCGGCCCGCCCCGGGAAGACCGCCCACACAGGTGGCGCCCGTGGGCAGGGGTGATCCGGCCGAACAGCCGGCCACGACCCTACCGGGGGACACGGCACTGCTCAACCACCATCACCGCCAGAGCATTTCCGACAGTTGGCGCAGAAGTGAGCGGTGGGCGAAAAGTTTCGGAGGGAAGTCGCACCCGACAGTGCGAGACCGGTCGATGACGGTGTGTACTGTGCAGCGGACACCTCGACAGAGGAAACCCGAGCCCTCCCCTGCCCGCTTCCTCCTGGAACCCTTCCATGATTGAAATACCGGACCTGGTGGCCGGCGGCCTCGCCGCCGGCACGCTGTCCGCACTCGCCCTGGGCGGCGGGCTGCTGCACGCCCGGCGCCAACTGTCCCGGCAGCGAGCGGAGTCGGACGCGTTGCGCAGGCAACTCGACGAAGCCACGCGGGCGTTCACCAGCGAAATCGAGCATCTGGCCTCGCGGCGGCTGCCGGCGGCAGCCCGCGCACTCGCCCATCCGCACGTGGTGGTCCCCGGCCCACTGGCCCCTGAGACCACCGGAACTCCCCTCGGCCGGGCGCTCGACGGCGTCCTGCAGGGCCTGCGCGTGGAACTCGCCGCACAGCACGTCCGCGTCGACGCCGCGGCGCAGGCCGGTATGCGCGGCGCCACCCGGGAGATCCAGGCGGCCCTCTACCGCCTGCAGGACGCGCTGCGCGGACTTCAGCAGCAGTACGACGACCCGGAACTGGCGCATACGCTGTTCCAACTGGACCACGAGAACGAGCAGTCGTTGCGGCGCGCCCAGGTCGCGGCCGTCGTCTGCGGCGCCTGGGTCGGGCTCGCCCGCGAGGAGTCCCACCTGGTCGACGCGGTCACCGGCGGCCAGGCCCGGCTCGCCGGCTACCGGCGGGTCGCCGTGCACCATCATCTGCGGCCCGGCACGGCCCTGGTCTCGCACGCGGTCGAGCCGGTCGCCATCATCACCGCCGAGCTCCTCGACAACGCGCTGCGGCACTCCTCTCCGGACACCGAGGTCCTGGTGAGCCTGGAGCACGTGCACCACGGGGTGTGCGTCACCGTCGACGACGCCGGTGTCGGTATGACGTCCGACGAGCGCGAACGCGCGCAGCGGCTGGTGGCGGGCAGGGAGCCGATCCTGCTGACCGACCTCGGGGATCCGCCGCGCATGGGGCTGGCCGCGATCGGGCAGCTGACCCGGCAGTTCGACCTGAGTGTCGACGTCTCCACGATCTCCCCCTATGGCGGCGTCCGGGCCGTCCTGCTGGTCGCCGAACACCTGCTCAGCCGGATCGACCCCACCGAACGGCCTCCCGCGGCCAGCGCCCCGCGTTCCACTCGCGAGACTGTCTCCGAGCGGTACGCCGTGGACACCGCGCCCCCCACCGGGCCGGCGGACGGCCGTACCCCGCAGACCCCGGTGGGCGACCCGCCCGACGCGCCGGCCCACACGTACGGGGCGGAGCCGCCCGGTAACGGCGCCCCTCGTGTCCCGGCGCACGCCGCGCCCGGCACGGGCGTCCGGGGCGTCCCCGAGCACGACAGCGCGTACGACAGCGCACCCGACGACGCGCTCGACACCGGTGGCCTGCCGCGGCGGCGCCGCCGCACCCCGGCGGCCACCGGGCAGGAACCCGCGCCGCGGCCCGCCGCACCGCAGGCCGCCGCGCCGCACCGCGCGGAACAGGCCGCCGCCGCGCTCGGCGCGCTCCAGTCCGCGACGGCCGCCGCCCGCGCGGCGGGCGGCGCCGCACACACACCGAACGACAGCGATCACACCGACCACGAAGGGGGAGCGGCTCGATGACCAGCCACGAGACGGGCGACACGGCATGGGTGCTGGAGCCGATCCTGCAGGTGCCGCACGTGGTGGCGGCCGTCCTGCTCACCCGGGACGGGCTCGTGACCGGGTACACGGACTCCCTCAGCCGGCCCTCGGCGGAGCGGGTGGCCGCGATCACCTCGACCGTGCAGGGAGCGTGCCGGACGGCCGCCGCGGCGTTCGCCGACGCCGACCGGGCCGAGGTGCGCCAGGTGGTCATCGAGTCCGATCTCGGGTACGTGCTGATCGTGCCGACGGACCACGGCACCTGCGTGGCCGCGTACGGCGACGCCGAGGTACGCCTGGACCTGCTGGCCCACCGGGTGCACTCGCAGGTGGCGCGGCTGGCCGAGAAGGCGATGGTGGCCGCGCCCCGGGGAGCCGACGGCGCGCCGGTATGACGGGACGTCCGGGCGGCCGTCCCCTGGTCCCCGCCTACCTGGCGACCGGCGGTGCGGCCCGGCACCCGCGACTGCGTCTGGAGCGGCTCTCGCTGCTCCGGCGCAGCGACCGGGCGGTGCCCGACGGGCTGCCCCCGGCCCACCTCGCCCTGCTGGACGAGCTGGCCGAAGGGGCGCTGACGGCGGTGGAGGCCGCGGCCCTGCTGCGGCTGCCGTTCTCCGCCGTACGGGTGCTGGCCGGCGAACTCGTCGACCAGGACCTCCTGGTGGCCCGTGCGCCGATCCCACCCGCCGAACGGTTCGACCCCGACCTGCTGAAGAGAGTGGCCGATGGCCTCCGCGCCCTCAAGCACTAGCCGCATCCACCTGCCGGACACCGCCCGCGACCTGGTGAAGATCCTGGTCACGGGCCCCTTCGGGGTGGGCAAGACGACGTTGATCGACTCGGTGTCCGAGATCCGGCCGCTGCACACCGAGGAGCACCTCACCGAGGCGTCCGCGCAGGTGGACGACCTCGACGGGGTGCGGGACAAGGCGACGACCACCGTCGCCATCGACTTCGGCCGGATCAGCCTGCCGGACGGGATCGTGCTGTACCTGTTCGGCACGCCCGGGCAGGAGCGGTTCCGGCCGCTGTGGGACGACATCGCCTACGGCGCCCTCGGCGCGCTCGTCCTCGTCGACAGCCGCCGCGTGGACGCCTCGTTCGACGTGCTCGGGCTGGTGGAGGAGTCGGGGCTGCCGTACGCGGTGGCCTTCAACGCCTTCCCGGACGCTCCCCGGCACTACACCGAGGACCAGCTGCGTGCCGCCCTGGACCTGGACCCGGGCACGCCGATGGTGACGTGCGACGCGCGGGAGGCGAACTCCTCCCTCGACGCGCTGCTCGCCCTGGTCCAGCACCTGATCAACCGTCAGACACGCACCGACACGGAGCCCCTGTGACCACCTACCCCGCTGCCCAGGAGGCGTTCTCCCGCTCGGCGCCGGTGCGCCTGTGGGAGGACGGCTTCGCGCGCGACCCGGACCGCTACTACGCCGCCCTGCGCGCCCAGGGGCCCGTCGGCTGGGCCGAGCTTGCGCCCGGTGTACCCGCCTATCTGGTCACCGGACGGCAGGCGGCTCTGGACGTGCTGCGCGACACGGCCGCGTTCTCCCACGACCCGAGCCCCTGGGAGGCGACGGTCGCCGACGACTCCCCCGTGCTGGGCATGATGCGGTGGCGACCGAACGCCCTGTTCGCCGACGGCGCGGCCCACGTCCGCTACCGCACCGCGCTGATCGACA
The DNA here is from genome assembly GCF_016921115.1 of Streptomyces actuosus. Taxonomy (GTDB): domain Bacteria; phylum Actinomycetota; class Actinomycetes; order Streptomycetales; family Streptomycetaceae; genus Streptomyces; species Streptomyces actuosus_A. The sequence goes on along the minus strand of NZ_JAFFZS010000018.1, from coordinate 19,251 downwards.
TCTTCGACCTCGTCGAACCGCACGACCTGCGCGCCCGGGTGCACCGGGCGGTGCGGCTGCTCGCGGCCCGCATCGGCCCGCAGGGCGAGGCCGACCTGGTGGGCGGCTTCGCCCGGCCGCTGATGGCGCTGGTCTTCAACGACCTGTTCGGGCTGCCCGACAGCTACGGCGAGCGGCTGAACACGGGCCTGGGCAAGATGATGGAGGGCGGCGCGCAGGCTGCCGAAGGGGAGGCGGAGTACGGGCGGTACGTGCTGGAGCTCGTCGCGGCCAAGACGGAACGACGCGGTGAGGACCTGCCGAGCCGGCTGCTCGACCATCCTGCCGCGCTCAGCCCCGACGAGGTCGCCTGGCAGGTCTTCCTGACCCTCGGCGCCGGCTACGAGCCGACCGCGAACCTGGTGTCCAACGCGTTCTCGCGCATCCTCGGCAACCCCGCCTACTACTCGACGCTGACCAGCGGGGCCCGGCCGGTGACGGACGCGGTGGCGGAGGTGCTGCACCACGAGACGCCGCTGACCAACTACGGCGTCTACTACGCCCGCCGTCCGATGTCGTTCCACGGCGTGTGGCTGCGGGCCGCGGTGCCGGTGGTGGTCGCCTTCGGCGCGCTGGCCCGCGCCGCCGAGCTGAGCCACGGCGCCGACCGGCTGCCGGGCGACGCCTCGCACCTGTCGTGGGGCGCCGGCCCGCACACCTGCCCGGTCAAGCACCACGCCCTGCTGATCGCCACGGAGGCGATCGAGCGGCTCACGCTGTGGCTGCCCGACATGGAGCCGGTTCTGCCGCGCGAGCAGTTGGCCTGGCGGCCGGGTCCCTTCCACCGTTCACTGACCGCACTGCCCGTGCGATTCACCCCCCGCACCCTCGACCAGGCAGGAGACCTGTCGTGACCGTGACCGACCGCATCCCCCTCGACCCGTTCGGCGCCGACATCACCGCCGAGAGCGCCCGGCTGCGCGCCCTCGGCACGATCGTGCCCGTCGAACTGCCCGGCGGGATACCGGCCTGGGCGCCCACCCGCTACGACACCGTGAAGCAGTTGGTCCTGGACCCGCGAGTGAGCAAGGACCCGCGGCAGCACTGGCGGCTGTGGCCGGAGATCGGCGAGCACCCGTCCTGGGGGTGGATCCTGGGCTGGGTCGGCGTGGTCAACATGCTCTCCACCTACGGCGCGGACCACACCCGGCTGCGCAAGCTGGTCGCGCCGAGCTTCACCCACCGCCGCACCGAGGACCTGCGCAAGCGCGTGGAGGCGATCACCGCCGAGCTCCTGGACGAGCTGACCGCGGCCGGTGCGGACGGGAAGGTCGTGGACGTGAAGGCCGCGTTCGCGCACGAACTGCCCATGCAGATCATCTGTGAGTTGTTCGGCGTGCCGGAGGAGCTGCGGGAGGCGAACGTCCGGCTCGTGGCCGCCATCATGGACACCTCCGACCCTTCGCCCGAGCATGCCGCGTTCGTGCAGGAGCAGATCGGACAGGTGCTCGGCGCGCTCATCGCGCACAAGCGGGAGCAGCCCGGCGACGACATGACCACCGAGCTGATCCGGGTGCGCGACGAGGACGGAGACCGGCTCAGCGACGAGGAGTTGCTGTACACGCTGCTGCTGGTCATCGGAGCCGGTTTCGAGACGACCGTCAACCTCATCGGCAACGCGGTCGTCGCGCTGCTGCGCGACCCCGAGCAACTCGCCGCGGTGCGGGCGGGCCGGATCGGGTGGGAGGGGGTCGTCGAGGAGACACTGCGGGTGCATCCGTCGATCGCCTCGCTGCCGCTGCGGTTCGCGGTCAGCGACGTGACCGTCGGCGACGTCACCGTCCCGGCCGGGGACGCGATCATCACGACGTACGCGGCGGCCGGTCTGGACCCCGAGCACTACGGCCCCGGCGCGGACGTCTTCGACGCCGCGCGCGGTGCCGACGACCACATGGCGTTCGGGATCGGTGTGCACCGGTGCATCGGTGCGCCGCTGGCCCGGATGGAGGCCCTGACGGCGCTTCCCGCGCTGTTCGAGCGCTTTCCCGACCTGCGGCTCGCCGATGCCGAGTTGCGGCAGGTGCCGTCGTTCATCGCGTTCGGGTGGCAGGAGATCCCCGTACGGCTCGGGGGCTGACGGCGCGGCAGGGGCCCCACCGGTCCCCCGTTCCGGTCGGGCCCCTGCGGCCGTGCCTCGAACCTATGTGGACGGCGGGGCATGTGTGAACCGTGTTCGTGCCCGATGCGCGGGCGCCGGGGCTCACCCGTGCACAGGTGCGTCCTGATCGCCCCGTTCCTCCGAGCCGAGGGCGGGCGGTCGAAGGTCCCCGGTGGCCAGATGCGCGAGGACGACCTCGTACAGGTCCCGGCCGCCGGCCAGCAACTGCCGTTCCAGGACGGGCTCGGCGCCGCGGACGTGTTCACGGACGGTCTGGGCGTGGACACCGAGGCGCTGGGCGGCCCGCTCGGCATTGCCGCCGGCGGCGATCCAGGCACGCATCGTGCCCCGCAGGTCGCGGGCGTCGTCGTCCAGGCGCCGCAGCAGGTCGTGCGCCCAGGCGAGGACCGCCGGACCGGCGAGGAGATCGAAGAACCGGGCGCGGACGTCGGGGACACTCCGCTCCTCCTCGGGGAGGCAGATCCGGGCGTTCAGCGCGAGGTGGACGGCCGCGCGGGCGGTGAGGTCGGAGAAGTCCGCGCCGATCAGACCCTCGGTGCGGGTCATGCGGGCGCGGACGGTGTTGCGGCTCACGCCGAGGACCTTGGCCGCGTTGACGGCGGTGAACTCCAGGCCCAGACGGGTGGTGGCGAGCAGTTCGCCGCCGACATGGCACGGCAGCTCCTCCAACGGGCGCAGCAGCCGTGCCGTCCAGGCGGTGAGCGCCGCAGGGTCCATGAGCCGTTCGGGGTGGGTGCGTTCGGCGTAGACGGCGGTCTTCTCGGGGCGGAAGCGGGCGACGGCGAGGGCGCTGACGGCCTGCCCGTAGGCGCCCGCGGTGCAGGCCAGGCGCTGGCGGGTGCTGCCGCCCAGGTAGGCGTCGTGGCGGCGGTCGACGACCGCGCGCAGGGCCTCGTCGGCCGCCTCGCCGGGTGCGACGACGATGACGTGCGCGTCGATGGCCGGGCAGCGCACCACGAGGGCCTCCTCGCGGGTGGCGGTCAGGCACTCCTCGGCAATGCGGTCGCGGTCCTCGGGGCGGCCCTCGACGACGTACACGCACGCGGTGTCGGTGTCGAGGAGCCCCGGCCAGAGCCCGGCGGCGACCCGGCGCGCGGAGACGGGGTCCTCGACCATGAGCAGCTGGAGGATCGCCAGCCGCAGGTCGGCGGCCGCCTGCCGCAGCCGGTACCCGGTGGCGGCCGACTCACGTGCCCGCAGCAGGAGTTCGAGCAGGGCGGCGGTGTGGGTGACGACGTCGGCGGCGCTCCGGTCGAAGGGGGCGGTGCGGGAGACGGCCAGCACCCCCGCCGAGTCCGGCAGTCCGACGCGGACGAGCCGCACGTGGCGGCCCTGTCCGTCCCAGGCGGCGGAGGCGATCCGCCCGCCGACGACGTCGGCGGCAAGGCCCTCGTCCACGGGGACCGGCTCCCCCGCGAGCAGGTGCCCCGTGCCGTCCCGCAGGGAGACCGCGGCCCGCACGGTGCCCGAGAGCCAGGCGACGACCTTGCCCGCGTCCCGTCCGGCGGGACGCAGATGGTCGAGGAGCTGCCGGGCCCATACCGGGTCGGCGTCGTATGTCCCTTCCGCTGGGCCCGCCATATCGGCCTTCTCCTCGTTCCTCGCCGGGATCTCCGCTCTGCCGGGCGGACGTTACCTCACGTTCCCCCCTCTCGTGCGCAGACCGGTGCCGGTGCACGTGGGGCGGGGTGCGGCGGGCCCGAGGCCGGGCTGCCCCGCGGGGGCTGCGGCGGCGGCTAAGCTCGGCGGATGGCGAAGTACTTCGACGTGCACCCCGACAACCCCCAGCCGCGCACCATCTCCCAGATCGCCGAGAGCATCCGGCAGGGCGCGCTCGTCGCCTACCCGACGGACTCGTGCTACGCACTGGGCTGCCGGCTCGGCAGCCGCGACGGCACCGAGCGGATCCGCGGCATCCGCAACCTGGACGACCGGCACCACTTCACCCTGGTGTGCCAGGACTTCGCCCAGCTCGGACAGTTCGTCCGGGTCGACAAGGACGTGTTCCGCGCCGTCAAGGCCTCCACGCCGGGCAGCTACACCTTCATCCTGCCGGCGACGAAGGAGGTGCCGCGGATGCTCCAGCACCCGAAGAAGAAGACTGTGGGGGTGCGCATCCCCGACCACGTGGTCACGCAGGCCCTGCTGGCCGAGCTGGGCGAGCCGCTGCTGTCGAGCACGCTGCTGCTGCCGGGCGAGGACGAGCCGATGACCCAGGGCTGGGAGATCAAGGACCGGCTCGACCACGTGCTGGACGCGGTGGTCGACTCCGGCGAATGCGGCACCGAGCCCACGACGGTGATCGACTTCTCCAGTGGCGAGCCGGAGATCGTGCGGCGCGGAGCGGGGGACACCGCGCGGTTCGAGTGACGCGGGGCGGGGGGCGCCCGGTCAGCCGCGCGCGTCCCCCGGTCCTGCCGCGGCGACCGCGCCCTCGGCGGCGCCGGGAACGCGCGCAGCGGCGGGCGGGGGCCTCGTGGCGGCCGACGGGTCTGTTCGCCGCAGCGACGGCACGGTGCGGGAGCGGCGCCGACCGTGCCGCGGGGCGCGCCGGGGGTCACTCGGGCAGCGGCTGCTCGGCCCAGATCGTCTTGCCGCCGGTGGTCTGCCGACTGCCCCAGCGCTGGGTGAGCTGCGCGACCAGCAGCAGGCCGCGCCCGCCCTCGTCGAAGGCGTGGGCCCGGCGCAGGTGCGGGGAGGTGGAACTGCCGTCGGACACCTCGCAGATCAGGGCGCGGTCGCGGATCAGCCGAAGCTGGATGGGCGGGGCGCCGTAGCGGATGGCGTTGGTGACGAGCTCACTGACGACCAGTTCGGTGACGAAGGCCGCGTCCTCCAGGCCCCAGGCGGCGAGCTGCTCGGTGGCGGCCTGCCGGGTGGCGGCCACGTGCGCCGGGTCCGGCGGCACGTCCCAGGTGGCGACCCGGTCGGCGCCGAGCGCGCGGGTGCGGGCCAGCAGCAGGGCGACGTCGTCCGCGGGTTCCTCCGGCAGGACGGCCTTGAGCACCCTGTCGCACAGGGTGTCGAGGTTCTCCGTGGGGGTGGTCAGCGCCCGGCGCAGCTCCTCGGTGGCCTGGTCGACGTCCTGATCGCGGTTCTCGACGAGGCCGTCGGTGTAGAGGGCGACGACGGAGCCCTCGGGCAGCTGGAGTTCGGCCGCCTCGAAGGGCAGGCCTCCCACTCCGAGCGGGGGTCCGGCGCTCATGGGCACGAGGTGCGCGGTGCCGTCGGGAAGGACGACGGCCGGCGCCGGGTGCCCGGCCGCGGCGAGGCGCAGGCTGCGGTCGACGGGGTCGTAGACGGCGTAGAGGCAGGTGGCGCCGAGTTCGGCGACCTCGCCGCCGTCACCGTTGGCGGCGAGGTGGGTGACGAGGTCGTCGAGGTGGGTGAGCAGTTCGTCCGGGGCGAGGTCGACGTCGGCGAGGGTGCGCACCGCCATGCACAGCCGGCCCATCGTCGCCGTGGAGGGGATTCCGTGGCCGACGACGTCGCCGACGACGAGCGCGACCCGGCTGCCGGAGAGCGGGATGACGTCGAACCAGTCGCCGCCGATCCCGGCGAGCGATCCGCACGGCAGGTAGCGGTGGGCGACGTCCACGGCGGCCTGACCGGGCAGTCCGCGCGGCAGCAGGCTGTGCTGGAGGACCAGGGCGGTGGTGCGTTCCCGCGCGAAGCGGCGGGCGTTGTCCACGCAGACGGCGGCCCTGCTGGCCAGTTCCTCGGCGAGGGCGGCGTCGTCGTCGGCGTACGGCCGCGGCTGCGTGATCCGCACCGCCACCGCCACGCCGAGGATCGTTCCGCGGGCCCGCAGCGGCACCGCGAGCAGGGAGTGGGCGCCCTCGCGGTAGGAGCTGCCCTCGGGGGCGTGGGCGTCGCGTTCCGCGACCCAGCGGTCGAAGCCGGGGTCGCCGGCGCCGCTGAGTACGGGCCGGCCCTCGCGCAGAGCGCGGGCGGGCGGCGAGTACGGCGGGTAGAGGTCCGTCTCACCGAGCCGGACGGACGCCTCCGGGGTGCCCTGGTGGGAGGAGCCGTGGGCGACGCGCCGCAGGACGATCTCCTCGGGCGCCGCGGCGGGCGGTTCGTCCGCGCCGAGCACCCACTCCAGCAGGTCGACGCTGACGAAGTCGGCGAACCGGGGGGTGACCAGGGAGACGAGTTCCTCGGCGGTGCGGACCACGTCGAGGGTGGTGCCGATGGTGGTCGCGGCCTCGTTGAGGAGGGCGAGCCGCTGCCGGGCCCAGTACTGGTCGGTGCTGTCGAAGGCGGCGAGGCCGACGCCGGTGAGTTCGTCGCGGGCGTCGCGGACCGGCCACATCTCGATGTTCCAGGCGTGTTCCCGCAGGCCGGTGGGCGCGCGGACGAAACTCTCGTAGCGGACGGGGCAGCCGGTGCGGGCGACCTCGCGCAGATGCCCGAGAAGACCCTGGCTGTGCTCGGTGTCCTCGGCGGTGTCGGCGTAGTGCCGGCCGAGCAGGTCCTCCTGGTCGACGCCCAGCACCTGACAGGTGGCGTCGTTGAGTCTCAGGTAGCGCTGGCGGGTGTCGAAGACGGACATCGACATCGAGGCCTGCTGGAAGGCCTGCCCGGCCAGCGTCGGCTCGTGGCCGGCGGACGGCCCGGTCCCGGCCGACGGCTCGGCGGTCACCGCGTACGCGTACGGGGTGCCGTCCGCGCCCTGCAGCGGGCAGCCTCTGATCCGCACGGACACGGCGGAGCCGTCGCGGTGCCGGAGCAGGACGGTGCCGATCAGGGACCGCAGCACCCGGGGTGGCAGGGGCTCGGCGAGCAGGTCGCGCGCGGACCGCCCGACGGCTTCCTCGGCCCGGCGTCCGGTCAGCCGCCGGGCGCCCTCGCTCCACCCGGTCACCACACCCCGCGTATCGACGACCGCCGCGGCGGCGACTTGCTCCATATCGCCAGGATGGTCCTCTTGGCCTGACGCTTCAACCATTCGGCACCCGCGCAGCTCAGGAGGGCCGTGCAGGGCCGGCAACACGGCTCCCCCCGCGGGCGGCGGACGCGTGCGCGGATTCCGAGGGGCGGTCGTGACCGGTCACCGTGCGTGACCCCCGCCCCGGCGAGCGGGCCGGGGCGGGGCGGGCCGGGCCCGGGAGGGGCGGATCAGCCCCGGTGGGCCCGCAGGGCGGCGAGGGCCCGGTCGGCGTGGATGTTCATGCGGAGCTCGCTGCGGACGACCTCCAGGACGGTGAGGTCCTCGGCGATGACGAACGTGGCCCTGCGCGTGGGGGCCAGGGTGACGCCGCGCTGCACGCCGAACCGCTTGCGGACCGTACCGTCGACGTCGGACAGCAGCGTCATGCCGAGGCCGTGGCGGCCGGCGAACTCCTGCTGCCGCTCGACGGCGTCACCGCTGATCCCGACCGCGCGGGCGCCGACCGCGGCGAACTCGGCGGCCAGGTCGCGGAAGTGGCAGGCCTCGGCGGTGCAGCCGGGCGTCAGGGCGGCCGGGTAGAAGAAGAGCACGACGGGCCCGCCGCTCAGCAGCTTCGACAGCCTGCGGGGCGTTCCGGTCTCGTCGGGCAGCTCGAAGTCCTCGATCCGGTCACCGGCCTGCGGCAGGGCACTCACGCGCGCCCCCCGGCGGTGCGGGCGACACCACGGGCCCACAGGACCAGGGGCACCTGCAGCGGCAGCCGCCCGACAGCGGCGGCCCGCTGCGGGGTGGGCCGGTCGCGCCAGTCCACCGCCATCTTCACATTGGCGGGGAAGACACCGACGAAGAACCCGGCCGCGGCGAGGGCCGCCCGGCGCCGGGTGCGGGGCAGGGCGACGCCGGCCGCGAGGGCGAGCTCGGCAGCACCGCTGACGTAGGTCCAGGCCCGGGGCGAGCCGGGCAGTGAGCGCGGCACGATCGCATCGAACTGGCGCGGGGCGGCGAAGTGGGCGGCACCCGCGGCGGCCAGCAGACCGGCGAGCAGCAGGGGCGAGCGTGGGGACACGGGTCCTCCCGAGGGGGCGACGGCCTGGCGCGCGATATTACTGGACGGTAGGCGAGGCTCGGACCACTGGGGTGCCCCGGCGGTCCCGACATCGCCGCCGGAGCCGTCGGTGCCGCTGCTCCCCGTCGTCCGCGGCGGTGAGCACGGGAAGCCGCCGACCGTGCGGCGGAAAGGGGTGGCCGGCCGGCGCAGTTCCTCGGGCGTCCGGTCGGCGCCCGCGAGCCGCATGCCGCGTGCACCGGCGTCCCGGCCGCCGCCCCCGACCAGTCGTTGCGCGAGTCGACCGATTGCCGCCCGAGGGCTCGCTCGGGCGATCCGCCGCCACGACCCGGCGGGCAGCGGATCGGGGGGTGGACACGGCCGGCCGGGCGGCGCCGTTCAGGGGAAACCCGCGGGCCGGACGCGTGCCCGGGCGCGCGGGTGTCGACACCTTCGACCGTGACCCTGCCGCTGATCTCCCCCATGCTCGCGACCCCCGGCACCCTGCCGCCCGCCGGACAGGACGCGCGCTGGGCGTACGAGACCAAGCAGGACGGGCAGCGGGTGGTGGCCTATCTGGCCGGCGACGGCAGCGTGGTGCTGCGGGCCCGGTCCGGAGACATCGTCACCGCCGCCTACCCCGAGCTGCTACCACTGGGGGGCACACTCGGCGCCACCGCCGCAGTGCTGGACGGCGAGGTGTTGGTGCTCGACGCGCACGGTCGCGCCGACTTCCAGGCTCTCCAGTCCCGCATGGGGCTGACCCACGCCCCGCGCCGCGCGGCCCGCCGGGCCGCCGAGGCGCCGGTACACCTGGCGCTGTTCGACGTGATGCACCTCGCCGGACACCCGCTGCTCGCACTGCCGTACGTGCGGCGCCGCGCGATCCTCCGGGATCTCGGACTGGACGGGGAGTACTGGTCGACTCCGGCCGCGCTCGTCGGCCACGGCGCCGAGGCCCTGCACGCCACGCGGGAGCACGGCCTGGAGGGCCTGGTGTGCAAGCGGCTCGACTCGGTGTACGAACCGGGGGTGCGCTCCCGCTCCTGGATCAAGATCCGCAACATGCGCGGCGAGGACGTGATCGTCGGCGGCTGGCTGCCCGGCAGGGGCCGGCTGTCCGGACTTCCCGGCGCGGTCCTGGTGGGGCAGCGGACGCCGGCCGGGTCGCTGCGTCACGTCGGAGCCGTCGGGACGGGGTGGAGCGAGGCCGAGCGGGAGCAACTGGCCCTGCTGCTGCGGAAGCTGGCCTCCGACGTCTGCCCCTTCACCCCCGCGCCCCGGACGGCGGACGCGCACTGGGTGCTGCCCCGGCTGGTCGGAGAGGTCCGCTACAGCACCCGTACCCGCGCGGGTCTGCTGCGCCAGCCGTCGTGGCTGCGGCTGCGCCAGGACCTCACCCCCGAGGAGTCGGCGGCCGACCTGCCCGGCCCGCCCACGTGACCCCGCTGTTGGGCCGATCTTCACCACGGATGCACCCACGCCCTCTTGGCGCGGACATGCAAACTGCGGGAGGCTGAACCCCCTTACCCCCCACAGCCGTTGGGCTGCGCCCGATACAGAGGAGGACGCAGTGTCGTCACCCGCGTTCCGGACCCACCGCAGGAGATGGCTCACCGGACTGGGCGCGGCTCTCGCGCTCGTCGTCGCCTTCCCCGCCACGGCATTCGCCGCACCTCCGGGGGCACTGCCCTCGGTCGCGAACCCGCTGGAGCGCACCTTCCAGCCCGCGTTCGACTACGACACCGACGGCTGCTACGCCACCCCGGCGATCGGCGCGGACGGCTCGATCAATCCCGGCCTGAAGCCGACCGGCGCCCTCAACGGCAACTGCCGCGACGCCGCCGACCTCGACAACACCAACAGCTACTCCCGCTCCGCCTGCAACAACGGCTGGTGCGCCATCATCTACGGGTTGTACTTCGAGAAGGACCAGGCGATCTGGGGCATCGGCCTCGGCGGGCACCGGCACGACTGGGAACACGTCGTGGTGTGGGTGCGCGACAACCGGGTCGAGTACGTCTCCACCTCCAACCACGGCTCGTTCACCGTGCACGCCGCCTCGCAGGTCCGCTTCGAGGGCACCCACCCGAAGGTCGTCTACCACAAGGACGGAATCCGCACGCACTGCTTCCGTCTGGCGAACGGGAACGACGAGCCCCCGGAGAACCACAAGGGCACCTGGCAGTACCCGGCGCTGGTCGGCTGGAACGGATACCCCGCGGGCCTGCGCGACAAGCTGAGCGCCTACGACTTCGGCAGCGCCCACTTCGGCCTGAAGGACGGCTCCTTCGCCTCCCATCTCGCCGAGGCGAAGCCGTCGGGCATCGCCTTCGACACCAACGTGTAGGTCCGGCCCGCGACACGGCGGGCAGGCCCCACCGCCGGGCCGGGCCGCCCGCCCCGGGCCCGCACCGGCCGGCGGACGCCGGGAATCAGGGCCGTGGTGCCCCGGGCACACCGCCCGTGGCACCACCTGCGGGCATCTCCCGCAAACGCCGCGGATGCGGGACGCCTCATCTCGGGCACGGGCGGCCGGCGCGGCGCTCCGGCCGAACGGCCCGAGCGGCGCTCCGGCCGAACGGCCCGCCCGCGGCGGGGATCCCCGGTCGGCCGGGAGTTCGCCCGGAGACCGGGCGGCCGTCCGGCCGGAGCACGGCATGCCGAGCCCCCGGAGGGTCTATCGTGTCTCGCATGCCCGTTCCGGAACAGATCCGCATCGTCTCCCGCGACTCGCCCATGGCCCTGGCCCAAGTGGAGCGTGTCCGGGCCGAGTTGACCGCAGTGCACCCCGGAGTGAGCACCTCGGTCGTACCGGTGAGGACCACCGGCGACAAGTGGCTCGGCGACCTGTCCCAGGTGGAGGGCAAGGGCGCGTTCACCAAGGAGGTCGACGCGGCGCTGCTGGCCGGTGAGGCCGATCTGGCCGTGCACTGCGTCAAGGACGTGCCCGCCGACCGGCCGCTGCCCGCCGGCACGGTGTTCGCGGCCTTCCTCGCACGGGACGACATCCGCGACGCGCTCGTCCACCCCGGCGGGCTCACCCTCGACGAGCTGCCGCCCGGCACCCGCGTGGGCACCTCATCGGTCCGCCGCGTCGCCCAGCTCGCCGCCACCCACCCGCACCTGCGGTGCGTCCCGTTCCGCGGCAACGCCAACCGGCGCCTGGAGAAACTGGCGGCGGGCGAGGCGGACGCGCTGCTTCTCGCGGTGTCCGGGCTGGAGCGGATCGGGCGGCGGGACGTGATCAGCGAGATGCTCCCCCCGGAGACGATGATGCCGCCGATCGGCGCGGGCATCCTCGCCCTGCAGTGCCGTGAGGACGACACCGACCTCATCGACGCCGTCAGCGCGCTCGGCCACCCGGACACCCACCGGGAGGCCACCGCGGAGCGGATGTTCCTGCATGTGCTGCAGGGCCACTGCAACAGCCCCATCGCCGGTTACGCGCGGGTCGACCGCAGTGGCGAACTCTCCCTCCGCGCCTGCGTGTTCACCCCGGACGGCAAGACCCGGCTGAACGCCCACGAGTGGGCCGGGCGGCTGGATCCCGCCACCCTCGGCACCTCGGTCGCGGTGGCGCTCCTGCGCCAGGGCGCCCGCGAGATCATCGACGGCATCGCGCACTGAGCGCTCCGCTGCGAGTGCCGTGCGCGACGTCGGTCGACCTGGGCGCCGTCCTGGCCGGCCACGGCGGTTCCCCGCGCCCCGTTCGGGGCGCTGCCGAACCGCCGTGGCCGTCGCCCGACCTGCTCAGGCGGGACAGATGAAGCGCTTCCCGGAGTTGCCGGCAGGAGACGGACCGACGTCCGGAGCACGTTCCCTCGCGTGCGGGGCGGAGAGGGTCCGCGCGGCGGAGCCGTGCCCGGCTTCCCGCGGGGCGCGGGGAGCGCGCGGGCAGGGTGTCGTGATGCGCCGGAGCCCGGTCGCGACTCGGCCCGCTCCGCGGGCGTCCGGACCCGGCACCGCCTGACCGGTGCCGGAGGCCGGCACCGGTCAGGCGGTGCCCTCCTCGGCCTGGTCGCGCAGGTAGTTGCTCACCTGGAGGGCCAGGCACTCCCGGCCCGGGCCGGGGAGGGAACTGCTGGGCCCCTCCTGCAGGCCGAGGGCGCCGCTCCACATGCGCCGGCCGGTCCAGTCCTCCTCGACGCGCAGTTGGACCTGTACGTCGATCTGGCCGAGCAGGGCCTCGGGGCCCGCGGCGTAGATCCGGGCGGTGGCGCGGCGCAGCGGGTAGACGTCGAAGCCCTCGACGAACTGCGAGTTGCGCCAGTCGATGAAGGCGCTCTCGCCGTCGGGCCCGATCCGTACGTCGATCTGGCCGTCCTCCAGGTGGACGCCGAGCGGCCGTTCGCCGCGGTTCTCGACGACGATGCGGAGCCGGAAGTAGGTCAGCCCCTCCGCCGCGTCGTCCCGTCCGCGCGGCGGGTCGGCCGGCTCAAGACGGTGGACGCGGACGCGCAGGCCGGGATGTTCGTCGTAGTCCTGCCAGTCCCCGACCACGTTCGGCTCGTACACAATCCACCTCTCGACCTCTTGAAGCTGCTTCCTATCCAGGCGCTCAGCACACTGTCAAATGGGCAGAATGCGCTGTGGCCAGGGCGTTCGCGCCCGGTGATCGGTGATCAAGCCGTGCCCAGCGGGAATCCGGAAACCGGCCGCACGCCCCGTTCGGCGGGCGTGCCGCACATCACGTCGACGGTCGGGACGAGCGGGTGGTCCGGCCACGGCGGGCCCGGCCCGGAGCCGGTCCGTCCGCTCCGTCGCCGCACCGGGCCGCCGCCGCGCCCGGCCGGCGGCGAGCCACCCCGCTCCCGGCCGCTCAACGGGGTCCGGCTCCTCCGAGGCGTGTCACGCTGTGTGCGTTTTGCTCCTCAAGCCCGATATGGGAGAATCGTTCGGACAGTGCTTCGGACAGCAGGCACCTCCGCGGGAGTCGGCCCGGCCGGTTCCGACGGGGTCCGCCCACTCCGAGCACGCACCTCCTGCGGGTCTGTTCCCACCGGCACCTGCTGAGGGAGGCACGCACGATGCGCACCGCCGGCAGTACGAACCAGCATCCGCACCACGACGCCCCCGACACCGGCGAGGCCTTCACCCGACTGGCCGAGCTGCCCGACGGGCCGCAGCGTCGGGCCCTGCGCGACGAACTGGTGGAACTGTGGCTGCCCATGGCCGAGCGGATCGCCGTCCGGTTCCGCGGACGCGGTGAGAACCTGGAGGATCTCTACCAGGTCGCGGCACTCGGCCTGGTCAAGGCGGTCGACCACTACGACCCCGCACGCGGCCGGGCCTTCGAGGCGTACGCCGTCCCCACGATCACCGGCGAGATCAAGCGGCACTTCCGTGACCACATGTGGACCCTGCACGTCCCCCGCCGTGTCCAGGACCTGCGCAATCGCGTCCGGCGCGCGGCCAAGGAGGTGGCCCAGACCACTCCCGGACGGGCGCCGACCCTCGCGGAGATCGCCGAGCACGCCCAGCTCAGCGAGGAGGAGGTGCACACCGGGATGGAGGCGCTGGAGTGCTTCTCCGCGCTGTCGCTGGACGCCGAGATGCCCGGCACCGACGGCTACGCACTGGCCGACGCGCTCGGCGGCCCCGACCCCGGCTACGACACCGTCGTCGACCGGGTGGCCGTCAAGCCCTGCATCGAGGCACTGCCCGAGCGCGAGCGCACCATCCTCTACCTCCGGTTCTTCAAGGGCATGACGCAGAGCCGCATCGCCGAGCAGCTCGGGATCTCCCAGATGCACGTCTCACGGCTGCTGAGCGGCTGCTTCGCCCACCTGCGCGAGGAGATCCTCACCGAAGCCCGCTGAGCCCGCCGCACACGGCTCAGCCGGGCGGGGCCCCCGGGATCTCCGTGGGCCCGTGCCGTTCCAGTGCCTCCGCCAGTTCGGCCGCGATACCCTCGGGCATCCTGCCGCTCCTCCCCCAGATCAGGATCAGCTCCGCCACATGGCGCAGTTTGATGTTGGTGTGCTGGGAGACCTCCTTCAGCACCAGCCACCCCTGATCCGGCGTCACCCGGCCGAGCGCCACGATCATCCCGATGGCCTGATCGACCACGGCATGAGAGGACACGGCCTCCTTCAGCTGATCCACTTCTTCCTGAAGCTCGAAAAGCCGGTCCGTTTCACCGTCCGGCTCCCGCGGTACCCGTGTCACGCTTCCCATCCTCGTCGTGCCCGCCTCGTGGCGCTACCGGGCGTACTCGACAGGCGCGCGGGAGGGGTCCGGCCGGAGACTGGTGAAGGGCCGGTGGCCGCCGGCCGACGAGATCAGGACGCGAGTGCCATGAACCACGACACTGCCCGCACCCCCCGTACGACGGAGGTCGTCTCCACCCGCTCGGTCTTCGGCGCACCCTGCTGGGTGAGTCTGACCAGCCGCGATCTCGAAGCGACCCAGGACTTCTACGGAGCCGTCCTGGGCTGGCGATGGCGCAGGGCGAAACTCGGCGACCACTTCCGCATCGCCTTGGTGGACGACGTGCCGGTCGCCGGGATCGCCGCCGTCGCCGCGATGTGGCAGATGGCCGTCGCCTGGACCCCCTACTTCGCCGTGCCCAGCGCGGACGAGGCGGCGAGCCGGGTCCGCGAGCGCGGCGGGACCGCGGCCGTGGGACCGATCTCGTTGCCCCCCGGGCGAGCGGCGCTGCTCGCGGACCGGGACGGCGCGACCTTCGGGGTGTGGGAGGGCGACCTGGTCAGCAACTGGGAGCGCTGGCGGCAGGCGGCCCCGGCCTTCATCCGGCTGCACACCCGCGACGCCTTCGCCGCCGCGATCTTCTACGGCGAGATCCTCGACTGGGCCTCGGACCGCCCGGGCTGCTGCGAGGTGCACTACGAGGGCGGCGAGGTCGTGCTGCGCAGCCGCGGCGACATCGTGGCCCGCATCGTGTCGGGGGCGCTGGAGGCGGCGCCCGACCCGACGATCCGCCCGCACTGGCAGGTCCACTTCGCCGTCCCGGACGTGGCCGCCTGCGCCCGCGCGGCCGAACGGAACGGCGGAAGCGTCCTGGGCAAGGCCGCCGACGAGGCGGTGCTGCGCGACGCCGACGGAGCCCAGTTCACGGTGACCTCCCGCCCCCTGCGGTGACCGGCGGCACCCCGACGGCACCGGAGTGGGGAACGGGTTCGGGGCCGGTCCTCCGCAAAGGACCGGCCCCGAACGCGTGGGGGCCGGCGGCCCCCGCGCCCCTCTATGCTCCGCCCGCCGGCGGCCGTGACAGGACGACCAGGCTGCGGGCCGCCACGGCGACGTCGGTGGCCGCCTTGTACTCCGTCTCGTCGGGGACCCCGTCCGGTTCGGCGGTGTCCACGCACACCGTCCACCGTTCGCCGTACGCGGTGCCCGGCAGGCGGAAGACGACGGGCTCCCAGTAGCTGTTGCACAGCACCAGGAACGAGTCGTCGACGACCGGCCGACCGTAGCGGTCGGGCTCGGCGATCGCGTCCCCGTTGAGGAAGACGCCGACGCAGTGCGCGTCGGAGCGCTGCCAGTCCTCGTCGGCCATCTCGGTGGCGTCCGGCAGCAGCCACACCATGTCGGGCAGCGGCTGGCCGGCGTACGTGGCCGTCTCTCCACGGAAGAAGTGGCGCCGGCGCAGTACGGGATGACCGGCACGGAGCGCGATCAGCCGGCGGGTGAAGTCGGTGAGGTCCTCCTGCTCCTCGGTCAACCGCCAGTCGATCCAGGACACTTCGTTGTCCTGGCAGTACGCGTTGTTGTTGCCGCGCTGGGTCCGGCCGAGTTCGTCGCCGTGACCGATCATCGGGATGCCCTGCGACAGCAGCAGCGTGGCCATCAGGTTGCGCTGCTGCCGTCCGCGCAGCTCCAGCACGGCCGGGTCGGCGGTCTCGCCCTCCACACCGCAGTTCCAGGAGCGGTTGTGGTTCTCGCCGTCCCGGTTGTCCTCGCCGTTGGCCCCGTTGTGCTTGTCGTTGTAGGAGACGAGGTCGCGCAGGGTGAAACCGTCGTGCGCGGTCACGAAGTTGACGCTGGCCCGCGGCCGGCGGCGGCTGTGCTGGTACAGGTCGGAGGATCCGGCCAGCCGGGAGGCGAACTCACCGAGCGAGCCGGGCTCGGCACGCCAGAAGTCCCGCACCGCGTCCCGGTAGCGGCCGTTCCACTCCGACCACAGTGGCGGGAAGTTGCCCACCTGGTATCCGCCCTCGCCGACGTCCCAGGGCTCGGCGATCAGCTTCACCCGGCTGATGACCGGATCCTGCTGGATGAGGTCGAAGAACGCGGAGAGCCGGTCCACCTCGTGGAACTGCCGGGCCAGCGTGGCGGCGAGGTCGAAGCGGAAGCCGTCGACATGCATCTCGGTCACCCAGTACCGCAGCGAGTCCATGATCAGCTGTAGTACGTAGGGGTGCCGCATCAGCAGGCTGTTGCCGGTGCCGGTGGTGTCGTAGTAGTGCTCCCAGTCGCCGTCCACCAGCCGGTAGTACGAGGCGTTGTCGATCCCGCGGAAGGAGAGGGTGGGACCCTTCCCGTTGCCCTCGGCGGTGTGGTTGTAGACGACGTCGAGGATGACCTCCAGCCCGGCCGCGTGCAGCGTCTTGACCATCGACTTGAACTCCGCGACCTGCTGTCCGCGACTGCCGTGGGCGGCATAGGCGTTGTGCGGGGCGAAGAAGCCGATGGTGTTGTAGCCCCAGTAGTTCGACAGCCCGCGGTCCTGGAGGACCCCGTCGTCGACGTACTGGTGGACCGGCATCAGCTCCACCGCGGTCACCCCGAGCGAGGTCAGGTGCTGCACCACGGCGGGATGGGCCAGGCCCGCGTAGGTGCCGCGCAGTTCGCGGGGCACGTCGGGGTGGGTGCGGGTCAGTCCCCGCACATGGGCCTCGTAGACGACGCTGTCGGCGTACGACCTGCGTGGCGGGCGGTCGTCGCCCCAGTCGAAGTACGGGTCGGTGACCACGCCCAGCATGGTGTGCCCGGCGCTGTCGGCCGGGTCGGGACCGCCGGGGGCCCGCTCGTACAGCGAGGGGTGGTTGTCGATCTGCCCGTCCACGGCCCGCGCGTACGGGTCCAGGAGCAGTTTCGCCGGATTGCACCGGTGGCCCAGAGCCGGGTCCCACGGTCCGTGTACCCGGTAGCCGTAGCGCTGGCCCGGACCGACGCCGGGCAGGTAGCAGTGCCAGACGAAACCGTCGACCTCGGTCACCGGGACGCGGCGGGTGCTCCCGCCGTCGTCGAAGAGGATCAGCTCGACCCCCTCGGCGACCTCGCTGAAGAGGGCGAAGTTGGTGCCCTGGCCGTCGTAGGCGGCACCCAGCGGGTAGGGGTGCCCGCTCCAAGCGGGCACCCCTGCCGTGGTCCTGCGTCGCGAGCGTGCGGTCACCGTGCGGCCTCCAGGACGCCGCTGTCCGGGCCGGCCGCGACGGCGACCGGTACCTCGCGGGGCACCTGCCGCACCTCCCGCAGGCGCGGGGCGGGCGAGACGGGCACGAGGGGCTCGCTGTCGCCGGCGCGGGCGCGCCGCGAGAACCAGATGACCTTGCTGCCGGTGTCGGTGGCACAGCAGCCCCAGCCGTCGCTCACGGCGGCGATGCGTTCCAGGCACCCGCGCAGCTCCTGATCGGGGCGCAGGTCGCTGTCGTTCTCCCCGACGGCGGTGATCAGATGCTGGCCGTTCCACCACATCTCGATGGAGGTGTTCTTGTCGGTGGCGTGCTCGTCGATGGCCCTCAGCAGCAGCTCGGCGCTGCGGCAGACCGGCTCGACAAGAGTGTCCAGATCCCAGTACCGGAGGTGCGCGGCCAGAATGCGCCTGATCTGTCCGACCCGTTCCGGGCTGACTTCCACGTCGAGGTGGTAGTAGCAGGGCACTGCGGTCTTCATCGTCGTTGGCTCCTCACCCGCGACGCTCCCGCTTCCTCCCGGCCCCGCGGGCCGAGACCCCGAACACGAAGCGTGAGCGGTATTCGCTCCTGAGTAACCCCAACCATGCGGCGGCTACGCCATTCGTGCAACACGAGCGCACCACGACCAAGATCCAACAGGACGCTGGGTCATGCGCCGTGCACCATAAGTGAAGGCCACGAGAGGTTTGACGAGTCCGCGCCTCTGCCTGCCCGGCCGGCCGGCCCGTTCCCCGGGCGGCGTACCTCTCGCATTCCCGGAAGGTGAACAGCGCCATGCTGCTACCCGCGAAAGCCGAAGTGTCCCGGCATCTGCAGCGCTACCGGGCCTGGGAACGCGCGATGCTCGCCGCGCCCGCGGACCGCTCGGTGCGAGCCACCTTCGAGGACTCCGGCTACACCCTCTGCGTGCTCATGGGCAAGCGGTGCGCGCGGGAGGCCGCCGACGCCGCCGAGAGCTATCTGCGGTCCGGTTCGGAGACCTCCCCGCGAACGCAGGGCCCGCGGAGGGCGAAAAACGTCGCGCGCAGGAGTGGAACGCGCCCGAATCGGCGTTTCCCGGCGGGGCATTAGGCCTCCTCCGGTGCAGCGTGGTCATCCAAAATCCGGGCGGCGCCCCGGAATCGAGCACGGCGGAGGTTCACCATGAAGTCCACCCGGCCCATCGGGCGCATTCCGGTGCGCGACGTCGATCCGCTTGTGGAGTGCGGAAGGCGACCGGCGAAGGCGGTCGTGGGCGAGACCTTCCTGATCTCCGCCACCGTGTTCCGCGAGGGGCACGACGCGGTCGCCGCGAACGTCGTGCTGAAGGACCCCGAGGGCCGCAAGCGCCCCTGGATCGCGATGCGCGAGCTGGCCCCGGGGACCGACCGGTGGGGTGCCGAGGTGGCCCTGGACGCGGAGGGCCGCTGGACGTACACGGTGGAGGCGTGGAGCGACCCCGTCACCACCTGGCGCCGGACCGCTGCCGTCAAGATCCCGGCCGGCGTCGACGTCGGTCTGGTCCTGGAGGAGGGCGGCCAGCTTTTCGAGCGAGCGGCGGCCCGAGCCCCGCGCGGTGAGGCCCGCACGGTCCTGCGGACGGCCGCGCGGACGCTGCTGGACGACTCGTTGCCCGTCGGGAAGCGCCATGCCGCAGCGCTGTCGCCGGAGGTGGGTGCGGTGCTGGAGCGGCATCCGTTGCGGGAGCTGGTGACGGCGTCGGCGCCGTTGGGGTTGCTGGTGGAGCGGGAGCGGGCGCTGTACGGCGCGTGGTACGAGTTCTTCCCGCGGT
>NZ_JAFFZS010000178.1 GCF_016921115.1 Streptomyces actuosus | reverse complement strand
ACACATATCATGCCACTATTGCGGCATTAGCTTCTTGTCCAGCGACGGTCTGGCCGCCCATCTACGTGAGAACCACTTTTACTGTGAAGAATGCAACAAAGGCTTCAGAGACAGCAAAGCACTCGAGCAGCATGCGAATTCGCCACGACACATCAAACAGTTCCATTGCTGCGACTGTGACCGGGATTTCGTGAATGAAGATGCTCTCAACCAGCATCTGAGGGATAAGGTGCATACCATCGACAGGACAGCCGATCTGAGATGTGTAGAGTGTGATCGAGTATTCGGAGACGAAAAAGCGCTGCAGCAACACCGGGATTCAGTCAAGCACCGGCCAATCAGTAATATCAAATGCGTTGCGCCGGGGTGTAGTCGCAGGTTCAAGAGTCCTTCGGCTATGCTGCATCATCTCGAGAGTGGCGGCTGTCGGTCTGGGCTGGATAGACAGGCTATTAATACACTGATTCAAGAG
>NZ_JAFFZS010000177.1 GCF_016921115.1 Streptomyces actuosus | reverse complement strand
ATGAAGTCCCCGTCTTCCTCGTCCAAGCCAATTTCATCACCGTTGGGCTCTTGCTCAGCGTGGTTGGCGAGCATGGCGCAATGGACATGACCGGCCAAGGTCAGGTCATTCATCTTTTGTCGAAAGCTTGCCGTGATGAGTCATTTACGGCTGAGGAGATTTCAACGGGTAACCTGGTCCGTCGGAGCCTTATTCCCTTACTGGATGACTCCTACGAGCCAGGTCCAGAGCTCACACGTCAGATTATAAAGCGTGATGGCTCACTTCCACCTCCGCCTGCTCCTCCAAAAAGCACATGGGCTTACTTCAGCTTTCAGGCTGGCTCGTTAGCTACGCTCAAGTCACACGCTATGCAAACGGTTCCTTCGGGCTATGTTTCAACGGATGACGCTCTCAGTGCCTTGATTTGGCAATCGGTGATGCGTATCCGGCTTCATCGTTTGAATCCTGAAACGGAGTCGATGCTTGCCCG
>NZ_JAFFZS010000176.1 GCF_016921115.1 Streptomyces actuosus | reverse complement strand
ATAGAAGATGCTGGGTTTGGTCAGGACGACGATAATAATACTAATGGAGGGGTATGTAATATAACTTACACTGATCTTCCCCAAGGCGTTCTTCTGTCCCGCCGAGGCGCTCTGCAGGATACGATGATGCATCGGAGCCTTGCCCTTACTATCTTTCTTTGGCGCTGGCTCAACAACAGCATTCCTACTACCGCTGGCTGTGCCCTCAGAATCGCCTTCCCCTTCGCCTTCGCTCTCGCTGGTAGGCTGCGCACTGGGATAAGGACTGGGAGCTCTCGTTTTGGTCGTGTTGGTTTTCACCCGGGCCAACTGTCCACCACGCTGCGGCGCCGCGTCGTTGGATGGGAAATGTACATGGTGAGGCTCTGTCGGCAGTGAGAGTCTAGACACTGTTGCCTGGTCGGGTTGATTACTATCTGTCTGCCTGATCTCCTGCGTTCCCAATGATGAAACTGACGACACGGCTGGTTTGTAC
>NZ_JAFFZS010000175.1 GCF_016921115.1 Streptomyces actuosus | reverse complement strand
AGCAGACTAGGCTATGGAAAGGCTATCTAAGTCCCGCTGGGTGGTAAGAGGAGGCAGTGACTTACTGCTGGTGACAGGTGCCCCTCTTGTAAAAATGCAGTGCCCGCACTGCTATGCATAGTAAAGATAGAGGAGACAACATTCTGATTGCAATACAGGAGACATATTAAGCTGGAGACAGTGCATAGATCAGTCCATGGAAGAATGGGTAAACAAGATGATGATGTTAAAACAAGGATGAGGAATAAAGGTGAGTGTGAAGTGTGCAGTATTTGTTTCAGGTTGAGGTGTCAAATTCATTGACCAAGTCTTGGGCACCAGTTAGGTCTTTAGCTTGTAGCCACTTATTATGACTCTTGTCAAAACCATGCCAATGCACTAGGTACTCAGTAAACAAGCACACCACACACCCAATCCAACACTCCCATTTAGCTAGGATTTGCTTGATGTTGTAACAGTCCTGATCCTCTGGAAAT
>NZ_JAFFZS010000174.1 GCF_016921115.1 Streptomyces actuosus | reverse complement strand
ATACTGGTCCATCCAAGAAAGAACCGACTTTTGTGACTTTTTCTTCGGCCCACCGGGCAGTGGATTTCTCGGATTTCGAAGATTATCGCGGAAAGGTCTGTAAGAAGAGCTGTCTCTAAAGGGAGCTCTGTTGGGCGCGGCTGGACTAAGCCCGGGATTCTGTGTCCTGGAAACACCTTGGCCTTCGATAAGGTAAGGGATCGAAATATTTGACTGCTCGCTTTCCATAACACCCATCATTTGGATCTCGTACATACGTACCCGTGGTACGAAGACTTTTGACCGCTTCGTAACAGTGAATGGGATGGGTGCATTAGGGTCCTTCTTCAAGATTCGCCGGGACTCTCTATACGTGTCGGGATTCCAGTACGAGATATCAAGCCAATGGGGAATACCATAGCTCCACTCTTGGGGGTTAATAGAGGCCAGGTCTCGAGGGTTGATCCCAGAGAAAGATCCGTGAATAATGGACCTTGG
>NZ_JAFFZS010000173.1 GCF_016921115.1 Streptomyces actuosus | reverse complement strand
CGACTAACCTCGTCGACAAACTCGAACAAGTACGTCAAGTCAAGCGAAGTCAACTCTCGTTGCTCGGATTCAGAATTGCTGACATGCTATGGGGATAACAGTTCAAAAGCGAAAATGCAGATAATGATACCGTGATAGATAATGTGGCTGCACATGCCTACGTGGAACAGTTTGCGCTGGAGGTCTTCAACCGTGCGGATGCAGCTATGGGAGCCAACAAAGTTAGCAAGTAGGGCGGTCCGGATCCTGTTTGGCTTCTTTATGGGTGACTTGTTTACTAACTGATTGTTGGAATTAAGACAAACAGCAGATACGTTCCAGGCGGCCGCTACGTTTCTCGAATTATGTCAAGTTTGGAACCCCCCGGACCCCGAAACTGCTGCGAAGATCAAGTTCGCCAAGTACCACGCATTACGGATTGTGAAGGCGATTAAAGCCGGAGAAGACCCTAATGCGTCGAACCCTGTTAGACAAGAA
>NZ_JAFFZS010000172.1 GCF_016921115.1 Streptomyces actuosus | reverse complement strand
CTCGCAAGCATATCGGCAAGGGTTGTCAAATACATCGCAGGCAGGGTTATGGGTAGCGAGATAAGGCCAGGGGAATTCTCGTCATCTTCCTCTTGCAGACGTATGTCAAGGCGTGGTAGACGCGTCATCGACACGCCTATTCTGGAATACTGACTAACAGGCTGTATCGCCCATAAGTGGCCATATAATACCAGTGTCATGGCATTTAGACTCAACAATCATAGCGAGAGAATGCGGGCAGAAACCTTAGCTATTCCTTCTTGTCATCTACAATGGTCGCGCGGTCGCGTTGGGTGATCTCTTCACATCGTGTCCGCACAACCACCACCTCAGGTGAATTCTTCTTGGTTTCCTCATTAAATGATGAGTACTGACACCAGACACCACTAGAAGGTGAGAATTCGTCGTTCTGAGAGCTGGAGGCGCGCTCTCATCCAGCGTGCTCGCCGGAGGCGGCGCAGGGTGTAACGGAGGGTT
>NZ_JAFFZS010000171.1 GCF_016921115.1 Streptomyces actuosus | reverse complement strand
TGGCCCGCACCGGCGCCGTGCCTATCGGCTCCATGGGCACCGACTCGCCGATCTCGGCCCACACCGAGCGCCCGCGTCTGCTCTTCGACTACTTCACCCAGCTGTTCGCCCAGGTCACCACCCCGCCGCTGGACGCGATCCGCGAGGAACTGGTCACCTCCCTGCGCAGCTCGCTCGGCCCGCAGGGCAACCTGCTCGACCCGACCGCCGCCACGTGCCGGTCCGTCGTGCTGCCCTTCCCCGTCATCGACAACGACGAGCTGGCCAAGCTCAACCACGTCAACGCCGACGGCGACATGCCCGGCTTCAAGGCCGCGACCCTCTCCGGCCTGTACCGGGTGCACGGCGGCGGTGACGCGCTGGCCGCCCGCCTCGAGGAGATCGGCGCCGAGGCCGACGCCGCCATCGACAACGGCGCCCGCCTCATCGTCCTGTCCGACCGGCACTCCGACGCCGAGCACGCGCCGATCCCGTCGC
>NZ_JAFFZS010000170.1 GCF_016921115.1 Streptomyces actuosus | reverse complement strand
GTTGAGGAGAAGCATACGCCAACTGCTTCTGCGAATGACTATCTGCTGATCAAATACGAAGGGGCCAAACGGGGCGAGAAACGGGGAACTACTTCGTCGTATCTCTACAAGTTGAACCGATTCTCTCTTGACGTTTTGCGAGCGGTCCTTAACAAATTCGGTTCATTGCTGACTCCGGGCAACTTGGCTGGTTTCCTTCCTATAATTGGAGACGCATTGGTGCAGGCGCACGAGGAGGTGAAGATTTCCGCTCTCCGGTTGTTGTCAACGATTATCAAGCTTCCTCTGCCAGAAATCGATAACAACTCGCATGTCTACTTCACCGAGGCTGTCAAGGTCATCAAAGAAGCACCGAGCACAAACACCGAAGCAGCACAAGCAGCCTTGAAATTGATCTCGGCCATGCTGCGCGAGAGGAAGAGCACGAAACTCAGGGATGGCCATCTTGCTTACCTGCTCCAGCGCCTTACCTCCGACA
>NZ_JAFFZS010000169.1 GCF_016921115.1 Streptomyces actuosus | reverse complement strand
ATCCTGCTTAAGGACAGAGTGACTTGCAGTCTTTCACCATTATTGGAAATTATAGCAAGACATGCTGGCGCTGGGAATCACGTCAACACAGGGTTCAAATTCTGACTACGTCTGGCTATACTCCGTAGAAACTTGGGAAGCTCTATTCCGTAAATTGTTGATTATGAAATTTGACTTGCTTTGAATTCTCGTATTTAGAAGTAACTTCCCACGGGCCTGTTGAACTGTTATTTGGAGCCATGAACGTGACTTTTCCCCATCACACTGAACAGCAACCATTCTTCACAAACCGGGAAATAGTTGCATCAGACAAACTGTATATACGAATCACGATAGAAAAGATACCATTCCGCTTAATTCAGAATAAATGAAGCATTGAAGTGAGTCGGATTAGGGCAAATCCATCCTGACTAAGGCCGGTGTGGCAGTCCCCACAGAATCTCCCAACGTCATTATCGGAAAACCTCACATTCCACAT
>NZ_JAFFZS010000017.1 GCF_016921115.1 Streptomyces actuosus | reverse complement strand
ACGGGCGTGCCTTCCCGACCCGCGCGGCAACGCGGGCCTACTCGATACCAGTCAATCGATCACTCGGGAAGGTACGCCCTCCGCGTGTGCCCTCCCGAGCCGATCCACAGGTAATGAGCATTGCTCGGAAGCCCGCACTCGCGCTCTCACACCCGCTCAGTGCACGTCGCTGCTCGCGAAGCGTCCATATGATCTTCGTCATGCTGCCGTGTCCACGTGGCTCAGCTCCGGTGTGGAACCGCAGGAGGTGGCTGCGCGCGCCGGCCACAGCGTGGCCGTGCTGTTCCGGGTGTACGCGAAGTGCCTGGACGGTGGCGCCGCCACTGCGAACGCCCGAATCGAGCGGGCGCTGAAGAACGGCAGCTAGGCGGGCCGGAAGCTGCCCCACGCCTGCCCCACACGGACTGGTCAGCACCCGAATCAGGGTGAGACACACTGGAAAAAGCACCCATAGCGACCAGGTTGCGCCCGGGAACGACGAAAGGGTCCGCGTCCAGCGTTTTCGCTGGTCACGGACCCTTTCGGTCGTGTGGCGGCGCCAGGATTCGAACCTGGGAAGGCTGAGCCGGCAGATTTACAGTCTGCTCCCTTTGGCCGCTCGGGCACACCGCCGGGGTTGCTGCTCGGAACCGCTTTTCGGCGGTGCTCCGTGGCAACGACGTAAACAATACCCGATGCAGAGGGGTGCTTCGCCACCCGATTGATCTCCACCCGGTGACGGGCGGGTGGCTAGGCTTGTCCGGATGGACCCGGGACCTACGCCGGGCTCGGCGGCACCCCACAGGCGCCGACACCCACCCCATCCGCACCCTGATACAAGGAGCCACAGGACATGGCCGACTCCAGTTTCGACATCGTCTCGAAGGTCGAGCGGCAGGAGGTCGACAACGCCCTCAACCAGGCCGCCAAGGAGATCTCGCAGCGCTACGACTTCAAGGGCGTGGGTGCCTCGATCTCCTGGTCCGGGGAGAAGATCCTGATGGAGGCGAACTCCGAGGACCGGGTGAAGGCCGTTCTCGACGTCTTCCAGTCCAAGCTGATCAAGCGCGGGATCTCGCTGAAGGCACTGGACGCGGGTGAGCCCCAGCTCTCGGGCAAGGAGTACAAGATCTTCGCCTCGATCCAGGAGGGCATCTCCCAGGAGAACGCCAAGAAGGTGGCGAAGATCATCCGCGACGAGGGACCGAAGGGCGTGAAGGCACAGGTGCAGGGTGACGAGCTGCGGGTCAGCTCCAAGAGCCGCGACGACCTGCAGGCCGTCATCGCCCTGCTGAAGGGCAAGGACTTCGACTTCGCACTGCAGTACGTGAACTACCGGTGACCCCGGCCGGCGCGGTGTGACGGGCACCGCGCCGCGCCGGGTTCTCCGTATGCGAAGGGGGCGGGCACCGCACGGTGCCCGCCCCGTTTGCTCCTCCGGCGTCCGCTGACGCCAGGAGACCGGTCAGTCGCGGGAGTTGCCGAACAGGATGCGGTAGGCGATCAGCAGGACGAGTGAGCCACCGATGGCCGCGGCCCAGGTCGCACCGTCGTAGAAGTCCTTGTTGATCGGGTGGTCCAGCCAGCGCGCCGAGATCCAGCCGCCGATGAACGCTCCGGCGACACCGATGATGGTCGTGCCGATGAACCCGCCCGGGTCGCGCCCCGGCAGCAGGAACTTGGCGATGGCTCCGGCCAGGAGGCCGAGGATGATCCAGCTGATGATGCCCATGCCGTGAACCTGCCCCTCCGCACTGTGCAGACACCGTCCCCGCGCCGTGATGCAGCCCTCGGCGGACCGTGCCCTTCGTGCCTGTGTTCGTGCTCTGTTGACGGGGAGGACGCCACGGCGGCGTCCGGTGGTTCCGGTGATCAGTAGGGTGCCTGCCATGACACCGTCCGGATCGGCCGCCGAGCTGCGGCGCACGCTCGCAGTCGGAGACGCGGTCGTCATCGGTCTCGGCTCCATGGTCGGCGCCGGGATCTTCGCCGCTCTGGGCCCGGCGGCGCGCGCCGGCGGGTCCGGGCTGCTGCCGGGGCTCGCCGTCGCGGCGGTGGTGGCCTACTGCAACGCGATGTCCTCGGCTCGGCTGGCGGCCCGCTATCCGGCCTCGGGCGGCACCTACGTGTACGGACGTGAGCGGCTCGGGGTGTTCTGGGGGTACCTGGCGGGCTGGGCGTTCGTGGTCGGCAAGACAGCCTCCTGTGCGGCGATGGCACTGACGGTGGGTGCGTACGTCTGGCCGGCGCAGGCGCACGCGGTGGCGGTCTCGGCCGTGGTGGTGCTGACCGCGGTGAACTATGGGGGTATCCAGAAGTCCGCCTGGCTGACGCGGGCGATCGTGGCCGTGGTACTGGCGGTCCTCGCCTGCGTGGTGGTCGTGTGCCTGGGCTCGGGCCGGGCAGAGGCCGGCCGGCTGGCGTTCGGTGCCTCGGAGGGTGCGGTCGGTGTACTGCAGGCTGCCGGCCTGCTGTTCTTCGCATTCGCCGGGTACGCGCGCATCGCGACGCTCGGCGAGGAGGTGCGCGATCCGGCACGCACCGTCCCACGAGCGATCCCCTTGGCCCTGGGCATCGCACTGGCGGTCTACCTGGCTGTGGCGGTGGCCGTCCTTTCCGTGCTGGGACCCGAGGCGCTCGGGAAGGCGGGCGCGCCACTGGCCGACGCGGTACGGGCCGCCGGTGCACCCGGGTGGGTGCCTGTGGTGCGGGTGGGGGCGGCGGTGGCCGCGCTGGGTTCGCTTCTCGCGCTGATTCTGGGTGTCTCCCGCACGACGCTGGCCATGGCCCGGGACCGGCATCTGCCGGGTCCGCTGGCCGCGGTGCATGCGCGCTTCCGGGTGCCGCACCGGGCGGAGCTGGCGGTCGGCGCGGTGGTCGCCGTGCTGGCGGCCACGGTGGACGTACGGGGCGCCATCGGTTTCTCCTCCTTCGGTGTACTGGTGTACTACGCGATCGCCAACGCCTCGGCGTGGACGCTGGATCCGTCCCCGGCGGGCCGCGTGGTGCCGGTGGCGGGGTTCGTCGGCTGCGGGGTCCTGGCGTTCTCGCTGCCGGGG
This sequence comes from Streptomyces actuosus, assembly GCF_016921115.1. GTDB lineage: Bacteria > Actinomycetota > Actinomycetes > Streptomycetales > Streptomycetaceae > Streptomyces > Streptomyces actuosus_A. Next base: position 170,349 of record NZ_JAFFZS010000017.1, on the reverse strand, counting down.
GTCTCCGTGGCCGTGGGCGCGGGGATCCTGGCGGTCGGTGTGATCGCGTACGGGGTGCGGGGCAGACTCGGGCGGCTCTGAGCGCTCCGCCGGCAGTGCCGTGACACGACGTCCGTCGACCGCATTGCCGTCGTGGCGGGTCGCGCGGCCGTCCGTGCCCCTGCGGGGTGCTGCCGCCGGGGCTCAGGGGATTTCGCCCCCGCTGCTTGGCGGCCGGCCTGCCCCGGCGACGTCGAGGCACCCTGTCGACACCGGCTGATTGCGCTGTGCTGTCCTGCGATCGCTCTGGGTCATGCGTCCATGATGCGTGCCGCCGCTGACAACCGGGGAGCCCTGTGGACAGTCGGCCGCCTGTGGAGAACCAGCCGGACGACGAGGCCGGCACGCGCGGGGGCGCGGTCGACGCCTCCCGCGCCCCCGTCGAGCGGGCTGCGGGGTGGACGGCTCCGCTCAGCGGCCCGCGAAGGGCTGGTCCGTGCGGACGATCTCGCGGCCCAGCGGGAACAGGGAGACCGGGATCAGCTTGAAGTTGGCGATGCCGAACGGGATGCCGATGATCGTGATGCAGAGCATGAGCCCGGTGACGATGTGACCGAGCGCCAGCCACCAGCCGGCGAGAAGGAGCCACAGTACGTTGCCCAGGCACGACGGGGCGCCGGCGTCGTGGCGTTCGACCGTGGTGTATCCGAAGGGCCAGAGGGCGTAGACGCCGATGCGGAACGCGGCGATACCGAACGGGATGCCGATGATCGTGATGCAGAGCAGGATGCCGGCGGCCAGGTAGCCGAGGAACAGCCAGAACCCGCTCAGGACGAGCCAAATGACGTTCAGGATGGTCTTCACAACGGTCTGCCTGCCATCTTCTCGAGCCGGGCGATACGGTCCGCCATCGGCGGGTGGGTGGAGAACATCCTGGACATCCCCTGACCCGGCCGGAACGGGTTCGCGATCATCATGTGACTCGCGGTCTCGATGCGGGGTTCCGGAGGCAGCGGGAGCTGCTTGGTGCCGGCCTCCAGCTTGCGCAGCGCGCTGGCGAGGGCGAGCGGGTCGCCGGTGATCCGGGCACCGGAGGCATCCGCCTCGTACTCGCGCGAGCGGCTGATGGCCAACTGGATCAGGGAGGCGGCGATCGGACCCAGGATCATGATCAGCAGGAGGCCGAGCAGGCCGGGACCGTCGTCGTCGTCGCGGCCGATGGGGATCAGCCAGGCGAAGTTGACCAGGAACATGATCACCGAGGCTAGCGCACCGGCGACCGAGGAGATCAGGATGTCGCGGTTGTAGACGTGGCTGAGTTCGTGGCCGATGACTCCGCGCAGTTCGCGCTCGTCGAGGATGCGCAGGATGCCTTCGGTGCAGCACACGGCGGCGTTGCGCGGATTGCGGCCGGTGGCGAAGGCGTTCGGCGCCTCCGTCGGGGAGATGTACAGCCGGGGCATGGGCTGCCGCGCCTGTGTGGAGAGGTCCCGGACCATGCGGTACAGCGCGGGCGCCTCGAACTCGCTCACCGGGCGGGCACGCATCGCGCGCAGGGCCAGCTTGTCGCTGTTCCAGTACGCGTACGCGTTGGTGCCGAGTGCCACCAGGACCGCGACGATCAGGCCCGTACGGCCGAAGAAGCTGCCGATGACGATGATGAGTGCGGACAGTCCCCCGAGGAGTACGGCGGTCCTGAGCCCGTTGTGCCGGCGGTGCACGGTACGCCCTCCAAGTCGTGCCGCAGGGGAACCCTTTGCTGGTCGATCTGCGATGCCACTGGCCTCGTGCTGTCACGTCCAGTGGACCCTCCCGTACTGGTCAACGCCAGGCGAGGGGCACTAGTTCCCTTGTGCGGACGGGGGCGGGCGTGGGCCGTCCGGGTGATGGACGGCCCACGGCGGGCCACGGGACCGAGCGCGGCCCGGGAGGGAGATCGACGCGGGCTAGAACAGGCCGGCGCCGGCGAAACGCAGCACCGTCTCGGGCGCGCCCGAGAGAGCGACGGCAAGGACGCCCGTCAGGGTGATGGCTGCCGTCAAAGGGGCGGGAACCCGGTGCGCGACCGGTTCACCCTCCGGCGCGCGGAAGAGCAGCGCCGTCCACTGCAGGTAGTAGAACAGCGCGATCACGACGTTGACCGCCATGGCCACCGCGAGCCAGCCCAGGCCCGCGTCGACCGCCGCGGAGAAGACGGCGACCTTCGCGAAGAGGCCGATGACGCCGGGCGGCAGTCCGGCGAGGCAGAGCAGGAAGAAGGCCAGGAGCAGGGCCGCGAGCGGGTTCTTCGCGTACAGGCCCCGGTAGTCGGTGAGGCGGTTCGCCTCCCGCGCACGGCCCACCAGGGCGGCCACCGCGAAGGCGCCGAGGTTCACCACGCCGTACATGAGGGCGTAGGCGACGGTGGAGCCGACGGCGTTTTCGGCGTCGTCGGTGTAGGCGGAGGCGGCGATCGGGACGAGGAGGTAGCCCGCCTGACCGACCGACGACCAGGCCAGCAGCCGTACCGCACTGTACGCGCGTGTGGGCTGCTGGCGCAGGGCGCCGACGTTGCCGACGGTCATGGTGAGCACCGCCAGCGCGGCCAGGGCCGGACCCCATACGTCGGCGTACGACGGCAGGCCGACGACGGTGACGAGGATGAGGCCGGAGAAGCCGACCGCCTTGCCGACGACGGACAGGTAGGCCGCGATCGGCAGCGGCGCACCCACGTACGTGTCGGGCACCCAGAAGTGGAAGGGCACCGCGGCCGTCTTGAAGGCGAAGCCGACGAGGGTGAGGACGACACCGGTCTGGGCGAGGGTGTGCAGTTGTCCGTCGACGTGCGGGATCCGGTCGGCGACCTGGGTGAGGTAGACGGTTCCGGTGGAGGCGTAGACGAAGCTGACGCCCATCAGGCTGACCGCGGTCGCGGTGACCGAGGACAGGAAGAACTTCAAGGCCGCCTCGGAGGACCGCTTGTCGCCGTGCCGGAGGCCGACGAGGGCGAAGGCGGGCAGGGAGGCGACCTCCAGAGCGACGATCAGCGTGGCGAGGTCCCGGGAGGCGGGCAGGAGGGCGGCGCCCGCGGCGGAGGACAGCAGCAGGAACCAGAATTCGCCCGCGGGAAGCCGCCTTCGCGCGTCCTTCAGCGTGGTGATCGACAGCAGTGCGGTGAGAAGGGCGCCGCCGAGGACCAGGAGCTGGATGACGAGGGTGAAGCGGTCCGCGGTGTAACTGCACGCGTGCGGGTCGCCGGTCAGGCAGAAGGTGGAGCGGTCGCCGTCGAGCAGCGGCAGCAGCAGGAGCGCGGAGGCGGCCAGGCCGGCCACCGACAGCCGGCCGAGCAGCGCCTTCCTCTCCTCGGGGAGGAACAGGTCGGCCACCAGGACGGTCAGCGCGACGACCGCGGTGACGGTGGGCGGGGCAATGGCGAGCCAGTCGACGGACTGGACCAGGGACGCGGCCAGGGGCTGGACCGGGGAGCTCATCGGGTGCCTCCTGCGAGGAGCTGCTGCACGGCCGGGTCGGTCAGGCCGAGGAGGGTCTTGGGCCACAGGCCGGCGACGACGGTGAGGGCGACGAGCGGGGTCCAGGCCGCGAACTCGTAGCCGCGGACGTCGGTGAGCTTCGGGACGTCCCGTGGGAGGGCGCCCATGCAGACGCGGCGGACCACGACGAGCATGTACGCGGCCGTGAGCAGGGTGCCGAACGCGGCGATCGCCATGAAGGTGAGGAACGCGCCGCGGTCGAGGTCGGCTGCGGGGCGGAACGCGCCGAACAGCGCGAGCATCTCGCCCCAGAACCCGGCGAGTCCGGGCAGGCCGAGCGAGGCGACGGCACCGAAGGCGAGGAGGCCGCCGAGGCGTGGCGCCTTCCCGTAGAGCGCGGCTCCGGTCTCCTCGGCCAGCGTGTCGAGGTCGGTGGTGCCGGTGCGGTCCTTCAGCGCGCCCACGAGGAAGAAGAGCAGGCCGGTGATGAGGCCGTGGGCGATGTTGGCGAACAGCGCGCCGTTGACGCCGGTGGGCGTGGTGCTGGCGATGCCGAGCAGGACGAAGCCCATGTGGCCGACGGAGGAGTAGGCGATGAGCCGCTTGAGGTCACCCCGGGCGCCCTGCCTGGCGAGGGCGAGGCAGGCCAGGGATCCATAGATGATCCCGACGACGCCGAACGCGGCGAGGTAGGGCGCGAAGGTGTGGAAACCGTCGGGCGCGACAGGAAGAACGATCCGCACGAATCCGTACGTCCCCATCTTCAGCAGGACGCCCGCCAGCAGGACCGAGCCGACGGTCGGCGCGGCGGTGTGCGCGTCGGGCAGCCAGGTGTGCAGGGGCCACATCGGGGTCTTGACCGCAAGCCCGATCCCGATCGCCAGAGCTGCGGTGACCTGCACGGATGTGGTCAGCGACCCGCCGTTGTCAGTGGCGAGTGCCACCATGTCGAACGTGCCCGCCTTGATTCCGATCAGGAGCAGGCCGAGCAGCATGACGACCGAGCCGAGCAGTGTGTAGAGGATGAACTTCCAGGCGGCCTGGGCCCGTCCCCTGCCGCCCCAGCGGGCGATGAGGAAGTACATCGGGATCAGGACGGTCTCGAAGGCGAGGAAGAACAGCAGGAGGTCGAGGACGGCGAAGGTGGCGAGGGTGCCGGACTCCAGGACGAGCAGCAGCGGGACGAAGGCCTTGGGGCTGGGGCCTGCCGGCATGTTGAAGTAGGAGTACAGCGCGCTCAGGAAGGTCAGCAGCGCGGTGAGGACCAGAAGGGGGAGGGAGATGCCGTCGACGCCGAGGTGGATCCGCACGTCGAGTGCGGGGATCCAGCTGATGTCGGTCGTGGCCTGCATCCTCGACGGATGGTCGTGGTCGAAGCCGAGCACGAGGACGATCGCGGCGACGAGGACCGCACCGGTCACGGTCACACCGTGCCGGAGCACGGCCTGCTCGGGCGACTTCCCCTTCAGCCCGGGCGGGGCCGGCAGAAGGGCTGCGGCGGCGCCGAGAAGCGGGCCGACGACGACGAACGCCAGAAGAAACTGCATCACGGACTCGTTGATATCGATCACGCCTGCTCACGCTCCCGTGGCGACGAGGACGACGGCGACCGCGAGGACGACGGTGCCGGCGAGCAGCGCGCTCACATAGGTCTGCAGATTGCCGGTCTGGGCGCGCCGCACGGCGTCCCCGAGCCCACGCGCCAGGGCACCGGCGCCGCGTACGTAGGTGTCGACGACCTCGCGGTCCAGGAATCGCACGAGACGCGCCGCAGCCTCCACCGGGCGGACGAACAACACCCGGTAGACGGCGTCGAGATGGAAGCCGACGGCCGCGGGCCGGTGCAGCGGGCCGAGCAGCAGCCGCCCGGGGTCGGCCGGGTCGGGGGCGTCGGCTACGTCGCCGTAGGCGGCCGCGTGGCTGGCGATGGCCTCGGCCTCGACCAGGCCCGCGTCGCCCTCCGGGTGGGCGGCGACCGCGCCCAGGGGCACGCGGGCGGCGAGCGCCGTGGTGTGCCGCCAGGCGGCGTAGGTCACGACGACGCCGACCAGCGCCACACCGGTGCCGACGACGGAGGTGGTCAGCGTCGGAGCCAGGTCGTGGCCGTCGAACCAGTCGGGCAGCACGCGGTAGGCGAGCCCGCCGAAGGCCAGGGACGGCACGGCGAGGACCCACAGCACCACGGTCATCGTCAGGGGCTGCCGGCCGTGGTCGGGGGCCTCGACCCCCCGGCCGCGGAAGGCCAGCAGCCACAGGCGGGTCGCGTAGGCGGCGGTGAGGAGGGCGGTGAGCAACCCGGAGACGAGGACGAGCCAGCCCGCGGCGGCGGGCACGGACGCGGTGTGCCCTGCGGAGGCCTGCTCGGCGGCTCCGAGGACGGACTCCTTGGAGAAGAATCCGCTGAAGGGCGGGATGGCGGCGAGCGCGAGCAGCGCCACCGTCATCGTCCAGTACGCGTCGGGGACCCGGTCGCGCAGGTGGCCCATGCGGGACATGGCGGCCAGCGAGTTGGTGCCGGCGGCGTGGATGATCACGCCGGCGGCGAGGAACAGCAGCGCCTTGAAGGCGCCGTGCGACAGGAGGTGGAAGACGGCGGCACCGCGGTCGCCGACGGCGAGGGCGCCGGTCATGTAGCCGAGCTGGCCGATCGTCGAGTAGGCGAGGACCCGCTTGATGTCGTCCTGGGCGAGCGCGGCGAGTCCGGAGCCGGCCATCGTCACCGCGGCCATGGCGGCGAGGACCACGACGGCGGCCGAGGAGGCCTGGAAGACGGGGAGGAGGCGGGCGACGAAGTAGACGCCGGCGGCGACCATCGTCGCGGCGTGGATCAGAGCGGAGACGGGTGTGGGGCCCGCCATCGCGTCGGGAAGCCAGGTGTGCAGCGGGAACTGCGCCGACTTGCCGGCCACGCCCGCGAGCAGCAGCAGCGCGATCAGCGTCGGGTGGTCGAGGCCGCCGTTCGCGACGGTTCCGAGGATCTCGGTGATGCGGAAGGAACCGGTGTCCCCGGCGAGGGCGAACAGGCCGACGAGGAAGGGCACGTCGCCGAGCTTGGTGACGAGGAAGGCCTTGATGGAGGCGGCGCGGGCCTCGGGGGTCTCCCAGTAGTGGCCGACCAGGAAGTACGAGCAGATGCCCATGACCTCCCAGCCGACGAGCAGCACGATCAGGTCGCCGGAGTAGACGACGAGGAACATCGCGGAGGTGAACAGGGAGACCAGGGCGGCGTAGGACGGGTAGCGGGGGTCGTCGCGCAGATAGCCCGTCGAGTAGATCTGCACGCAGGAGGCGACGACGCCGACGAGCACGGCGACCAGCGCGGCGAAGCCGTCGATGTACAGGGCGAGGTCGATGGGCACCGAGCCGGTCGGGGTGAGCTCGGTGGCGGAGTTCACGGCCGCGTCCCCGCCCTGGCGCACGGCGACCACGACGGCGAGCACGAGGGAGGTGAGGGTCGGCAGGACGGCGAGGGGGCGCACGAGTCCGGGCACGGTGCGGCCCAGGAGGAGTCCGGCGGTCGCACCGAGGAACGGCAGGACGGGGACGAGGACGGCGAGGGTGGTCGTGGTCACGCGGAGGCCTCAGCCTTCTCGGCCCGCTCGGCCGCGAGGGCGTCGCTGTCGGAGTCGTCGGGGCCGGGGCCCTCGGCGGTGTCGCGGAGCTTGTCGATGTCGGAGGTGCCGCGGTTGCGGTACACGGCGAGGACGATGGCCAGTCCGATGCCGATCTCGGCGGCGGCGACGGCGATGGTGAACAGGGTGAGCGCCTGGCCGGAGTGCAGGGTGTCCTCGGCGGTACTGCTGAGCCAGACGTCGAAGGCGACCAGGTTGAGGTTGACGGCGTTGAGCATCAGCTCGACCGACATCAGTACGAGGATCGCGTTGCGCCGGGCCAGCACACCGTAGAGCCCGGTGCAGAACAGCAGGGCGGACAGGACGGCGGGAAGGGCGAGGTGCATCAGAGGGCGCCTTCCTGCTCGATCGGGTGATTCCGGGAATCCGGGACGGACGGGGAACTTCCGGCGCCGGCGTGGGAGTTCACAGGGGGAGGGCTCGGCTCCTCCTTCGCCTTGCGGGACAGCACGATGGCGCCGACCAGGGCCGCGAGGAGGAGGACGGAGAGGCCTTCGAAGGGCAGGACCCAGTTCCGGAACAGGCTCTCGCCGGTGACCTCGGTGGAGCCGGCCGGGGCACCGTCCAGATCGATCCAGGTGGCGCGGAAGGCGTCGGCGACGACCCAGACCAGGGTGGCCGCCGCGGCGACCGCCACGATCAGGGCGACCCAGCGGTTGCCCGAGTCGGCGTCCGGCGAGCGGCCGATGGGCGCCTTGGTGAGCATCAGACCGAACAGGAGGAGCACCACGACGGATCCGACGTAGATGAGCACCTGCACCCAGGCGATGAACTCGGCACTGAGCAGGAGGTATTCGACGGCGAGGCCCCCGAGGGCGACCACGAGCCACAGGGCGGCGTGCACCAGTTGCCTGGTGGTGACGGTGACCAGGGCGGCGCCGAAGGTGAGCAGGCCGACGAGCAGGAAGGCGACCTCGACACCCGTCGGAGAGAGGAAGCCGTGGCCCTCGGCGGACGGGGCGGTGGTGGAAGCGGCGGCGACCGCCGCAGTGAGCGTCATACCTGGCCTTCCTGTCCCGGCTCAGGGGTTTCGGAGTCGCGCGGTGCACGGTCGGACCGGGACCGGTCGGGCCGCGGCCTGTCGGACCGCTGCTCGGGGTCACGCGGCTGTTCGGGTTCACCCGGTTGTTCCGAGGCCTTCGGCTTCTCGGAGTCGCCCTGCGCACCGGAGGGCTGCTCGGGGGTGCGGGCCTGCTCGGCGGCGGGCCGCTCGGGACGGGCCGGGGCGGACTCGGGGGGCGGGGTGGTCTCCCGCTGGGCCGCCAGCTTCTCGGCGGTCTTGCGGGCCGCGGTGACCTCCTTCGGTTCCTCCGCGGCGGCGTCGAGGGCGGGCGGGGCCGGGACGGTCCACATCCACTCGCGGAGCTTGTCCCGCTCGTGGGTGAGGTCGCGGATGTCGGTCTCGGCGTACTCGAACTCGGGGGACCAGAACAGCGCGTCGAAGGGACAGACCTCGATGCAGATACCGCAGTACATGCACAGGGAGAAGTCGATGGCGAACCGGTCGAGGACGTTGCGGCTGCGTTCCCGGCCCCCCGGGGTCGCCGCCGGGACCGTCTCCTTGTGGGAGTCGATGTAGATGCACCAGTCCGGGCACTCACGGGCGCACAGCATGCAGACCGTGCAGTTCTCCTCGAACAGGCCGATCACGCCGCGGGTGCGGGGCGGGAGGTCGGGCTGTGTGTCCGGGTACTGCTCGGTGACGGACTTCCTCGTCATCGTGCGGAGGGTGACGGCGAGGCCCTTGGCCAGGCCGGAGCCGGGGAAGGGAGCCATGGCTACCGGATCACCACCTTGACGATGCCGGTGAGGGCGATCTGAACGAGGGAGAGGGGGACGAGGAGGGTCCACGAGAGTTTCTGGAGCTGGTCCTCGCGCAGACGGGGATAGGTCACGCGGAGCCAGATGACGACGAACGCGAGGACGGCCGTCTTCAGCAGGGTCCACACCCAGCCGAGACCGTCGGCACCCCAGGGACCGTGCCAGCCGCCCAGGAACAGGACGGTCGTCAGGCCGCACAGGACGATGATCCCGGCGTACTCGGCGAGGAGGAACAGGGCGAAACGCAGACCGGTGTACTCGGTGTAGGCGCCGAAGATGATCTCCGAGTCCGCGACGGGCATGTCGAACGGAGGGCGCTGCAGCTCGGCGAGGCCGGCGACGAAGAAGACGACCGCGCCGACGATCTGCCACGGCAGCCACCACCACTCGAAGGCGTCGAGGATGCCGGGCAGCGAGACCGTGCCGGCCGCCATCGCCACGGAGGCGGCGGCGAGCAGCATCGGGAGTTCGTAGGCGAGCAGTTGGGCGGCGGTGCGCAGGCCGCCAAGGAGGGAGAACTTGTTGGCACTGGCCCATCCGGCCATGAGCGAACCGAGGACACCGACGCCCATCACGGCGAGGACGAAGAAGATGCCCGCGTCGATCACCTCGCCCACCGCGCCCTCGCCCGGGCCGATGGGGATGGCGAGGAGGACCAGCAGGTAGGGCAGGAGCGCCACGGCGGGAGCCAACTGGAAGATGCGGCGGTCCGCGCCCGCGGGGACGACGTCCTCCTTCTGCGCGAACTTCACACCGTCCGCCACCAGCTGGGCCCAGCCGTGGAAGCCTCCGGCGTACATCGGGCCGAGGCGGCCCTGCATGTGGGCCATCACCTTGTGCTCGGTCTGACCCACGATCAGGGGGAAGGTGAGGAAGACGACGAAGACGACGAGGAGTCGCAGGGCGACGTCGAGCGCGTCGTTCACTGCGGGCCTCCTGCCGGGTGGTCGGGGTCGGGGGTCGACTCAGCCGGACGGTCCGGTGCGGGGTTCTCCGGCGCGGGGTTCTCCGAGTCGGCGGCGTCCCGCACGGGACCGCCCGAAGCGGGGTTCTCCGGCTCGCCTTCCGGCAGACCGCTGTCCGGTGCGGGGGCGTCCGAGTCGGCGGCGTCCCGCACAGCGCCGTCCGAAGCCGGCGTCTCCCGCACGGAGTCGTCCGAGCCGGCGCCGTTCGGAGCCGGGGTGCCCGCAGCAGGTGTCTCCTGCTCGGGGGTGGCCGGCTCGGGCGTGGCCGGCTCGGGGCTCTTCGGAGCGCGGCCTTCCGCGGGCGGGGTGGGCTTCGCCTCCTGGGAGAGGGGCGTTCCCGAGGCTGCGTCCTCCGGGCGGGGGGCGTCCACTGCGGACTGCTCCGCCGGCCTCGGCTCTCCTGCCCCAGGCTTCGGCTCTTCCGCCCCGGGCACCTGCTGCCGCGATTCCGGCGCCGTCCGGTCCGCCTCGGGCTCGATCCGCTGCGGAGCGGGCTCCTGTCGCCCTGCTTCCGGCTCCGCCCGGTCCGCCGATGCCTCCGGCTTCGCCGTGTCCGCCTCGGGCTTCGGGGGTTTCCGTTCCCCCGGTTCCGCCCGGTCGAAGGCCGGGCGGGCGTGGTGCCAGGGGGCGTCGGAGCTGCGGGGTGCTGCCGGGCGGCGGCCGGGCGTGGGCGTCGCCGCAGGGGGCCCGGGCTGCTCCGAGGCCGAGGCGGCGTTGGTCCGGTCCGACCCCGTCGGTGCGCCCGCGTCCGGCGAAGCCGGTGCCGAGGGCGTCCCGGGCTCCGCCGGTGCCGAGGACGCCCCGCTCGCCGTGGGCAGGGCGGGCTCGTCCGGGCCGGTCGCCGTGCCGGCCGCCTCATCCGCCTCGGCGCGCTGGGAGGCCGAGCCCTCGCCGGCGCTTCGGGCGCGCCGGGTGCCGGACGCGCGCTGGGTCGCCGAGCCCTCGGAGGCGCTGCGTGCCCGGCCTGGGCGGGCGGCCGCGTCGGGTGACGAGGTCGGGGCGGCGCCGGCCGGGGTGGCTGTCGGTTCGGTGGACGCGGTGTCGTCGGCGGCGGCCGGTGTCCCGGCAGCGGCGCTCGTGGCCCGGCCCGCGGTCTGGCTCGCCGAGCCCTGCGCGGCGGAGCGCGTGCGCCGGGCGGGCCGCTCCCCTGCGGCTCCCGTGGCCCCGGTGGCTCCCGCCGCTCCTGCCGCACGACCGGCACGGCCGGCACGCCCCGCCGGGCCCGCGCCGCGCGCCGGACGGGAGGGGGCCTCGGGGAGCTGCCCCTTCAAGGGGCCCCACTCGTTGGGGTCGGGGACCCCCGGGGGGAGCATCTGGCGGCGCTTGGGGCCGCCGTGCTCGGACTCCCCCGGTTCCTTGGCGCCGGGCCAGGCCTTGGCCACGCGGGCGGCGAGGACGAAGTCCTTGCGCAGCGGGTGTCCCTCGAACGTGTCGGGCAGGAGGAGGTGGTCCAGCGCGGGGTGTCCGTCGAAGACGACACCGAACATCTCGTGGGTCTCCCGCTCGTGCCATGCGGCACCGGCGTAGACGTCGACGGCCGACGGCAGGGTCGGCGCCTCGTGCGGGACGGTGGTGCGCAGCAGGAGCCGGTGTACCGGGGAGGGCGGCAGGGCGGCGACGTGGGCGGCGACGCGGAAGCCCGTTCCCGGCTCGTCCACCGCGCTCAGCCAGTCGAAGTAGGTGCAGCCGAGCCGGTCGCGGGCCGTCTCCAGCGCCGTGAGCCAGGACGCCGGCGGGACGTCGACGGTGAGGAGGTCGTAGGACTCCTCGGCCGTGGCGTCGGGGCCGAACAGGTCCTCGGTCGCGGCGGGCAGCCAGCCGACTTCCGTCATCGCGTCTCCCCCTGGGGTGCCGGCGGCTGCACCAGTCCGCTCTGCAGCGCCGCGGTGGAGGGGCGTGGCGTTCCGGGGGTGGCGCCACCGTCGCCGTACCGCTCGCCGAGCGACTCGCGGGCGATCTTCTCCTGGAGCTTGAGGATGCCCTGGAGCAGCGCCTCGGGCCGGGGCGGGCAGCCGGGTACGTAGACGTCGACGGGGATGATCTGGTCGACGCCCTTGGTCACGGAGTAGGAGTCCCAGTAGGGGCCGCCGCAGTTGGAGCAGGCGCCGAAGGAGATGACGTACTTCGGCTCGGGCATCTGCTCGTACAGCCGCTTGACGGCCGGGGCCATCTTGTCCGTGACGGTGCCCGAGACGATCATGAGGTCGGCCTGGCGCGGGCCCGGCGCGAACGGGATCACACCGAGGCGGATGAAGTCGTGGCGCGCCATCGACGCGGCGATGAACTCGATCGCGCAGCAGGCGAGGCCGAAGTTGAAGACCCAGAGCGAGTACCGGCGACCCCAGTTCAGGACCACCTTCATCGGTTCGGGGGCCAGTCGGGCCAACGGGCCCAGCCTCCCCCTGCCGGGTGCGGGGGGACCGACGGGATCCGGGAGGAGGACAGGCTCGGGCACCGAGGGGTTCACGTCCATGTCAGGACGCCCTTCTTGTATGCGTACAGCAGTCCCACGGCCAGGAAGCCGAGGAAGATGAACATCTCCACGAGCGTCGTCGCCCCGTAGCCGCGGTCGGCGAAGACCGTCGCCCAGGGGAACAGGAAGATCGAGTCGATCGCGAAGATGACGTACAGGAACGCGTAGACGTAGTAGCGGACCTGGGTGTGGGCCCAGCCCTCGCCGACGGGGTCGACGCCGCACTCGTACGTGAGGAGCTTCTCGGGGGTGGGTACGACGGGGCGCAGCAGGCGGCTCGCACCGAAGGCGACGGCCACGAACAGCACGCCGACGACGGCCAGCAGGCCGACCACCGCGTACGACTGGTAGTAGTCCGCCGCGACGACGGTCGGCTCTCGCAGCGTCTCCCGCAACGTCCGCCCCTCGCTCTCTGCCTTCGACACGTTCGACGATCTGTACGCACGGGAGTCTAGGCCCTGATAAAGAGGCGGTAAGCAGCCCGTCACGGCTTGAGATGCCGGTTCGCGGCAAGGGTGGGGTTTTCCCCCGCCGGCGGAGGGCGGTCGACCTCATGGCGTGGCGCCGGAGCACACGGCACGCTGACCCCTATGACCGCAACCCCGCCGCGCCCACAGCACCCCCCGCGTGATCTGCCGCAGCCGCCGCGCCCGTCGTATCCGCCCCTCCCGGCGGACGGCGGCGAGGAGCGACTGCCGCCCGCGCGCTTCGCGTTCGACGTGCGGACGTGGAAGGAGATCGCGCATCTCCTGGCGAACCTGCCGATGGCGCTGGCGGGCTTCGTCTACGTGACGACGGTGCTGCTGGTCGGCGGTGCACTGACGATCACAGTGGTCGGTCTCCCGCTGCTGGCCCTCGCTCTGACGGGTACACGGCTGCTGGGCCGATTCGAGCGGGGCAGGGCACGGATCCTGCTCGGGGTGCGGATCGAGGAGCCGAGCCGACTGCCGCTGCGCCGGGCGGACGGGGCCCTGGGCCGCCTGTGGATGGCACTGAAGGACCCGGTGGCCTGGCGGACGGCACTGTACGACCTGATCCGGCTGCCGTGGGGCGTACTCACCTTCGTCATCGTCCTGACCTCGCTGTTCGTGCTGTGGCCGGTGCTGCCGTTCCTGGCGCGCGCGCTCAGCAACGTGGACCGGGCGATGGTGCGCGGGCTGCTGGCACCCTCGGACGAGTTGGAGCGCCGTATCGCCGAGCTGGAGTCCGACCGGGGTGTCGTGGTGGACACCGCCGCCGCCGATCTGCGCCGCATCGAGCGGGACCTGCACGACGGGGCGCAGGCCCGGCTGGTCAACCTGGCGATGGGGCTGGGCCTGGCCAAGGAGAAGCTGACGGAGGATCCCGACGCGGCGGCGGCGATGGTCGACGAGGCGCACGGCGAGGTGAAGCTGGCGCTGCAGGAACTGCGGGACCTGGCCCGGGGCATCCATCCGGCCGTGCTCACCGACCGCGGCCTGGACGCGGCGCTGTCCTCGGTCGCCTCCCGCTGCACGGTGCCGGTGAAGGTGACCGCGGACCTGCCGTCGCGGCCCGCCGCGGCCATCGAGGGCATCGCGTACTTCACCGTCTCGGAGCTGCTGCAGAACGTCAGCAAGCACAGCGGTGCGCGCTCGGCGTCGGTGGACGTGTGGCGGTCGGAGAACCGGTTGCTGATCCAGGTGTGGGACGACGGCCGCGGCGGTGCGTCGCTGGACGGCGGGACGGGGATGCGGGGCTTGGCGGAGCGGCTGGACGCCGTGGACGGTCTGTTCGTCGTCGACTCCCCCGCAGGCGGCCCGACGACCGTCACGGCGGAGCTGCCCTGGCGGGACCGGTCCCCCGACCGGGGCTCTCCTTCGTAGGAGGTGGGGAAAACCCCCCGTCCGGAACGCCGACGGACTCCATGGTCCGCCGCCCCCCGACACAGCAGGGTGGGAGGTACGGCAGACGGACCGCCCCGCGGCCGGACCGCGCGCCGGCCGCCCCGCACGACGGCGGACAGCGACACCGCACGACGGACGGCAGGACGGCAGGCGCGGGGACGACGGCGGGCCGGGCGACGGGCGCACGACGAGCAGAACGGACGACGGCGATGGCCATGGGGTACGGAGAGCGGCACCACCGGCAGGGATTCCAGGACGGCGGCGCCCGGCGGCACCGGCTGCCGGCCGCGCTGCGGGCGCCGTTCGAGGCACGAAGCCGGCGCGAGTTCGCGTACGTCATGCTGAACCTGCCGATGGGCGTCCTGCTGTTCACGTACGCGGTGACGATGGTCGCGCTCGGCGCGGGCCTGCTCGTGACCTTCCTCGGCGTTCCGGTGCTGGCGGCGGCGCTGGCCGGCTGCCGTGCTCTCGGGAGGGTCGAGCGGGCGCGGGCGCGCGGGCTGCTGGGGCTGGAGGTGGGCGAGCCGGAGCCGCTGCGGGTGCGTGGAACCGGCCCGATGGGCTGGACGGTCGCGGTCCTCAAGAGCGGCACGTCGTGGCGGCACCTGCTGTACGCGGTGCTGCACTTCCCGTGGGCGGTGTTCTCCTTCTCCGTCGCGGTCACCGTGTGGGCGTACGGCTGGGCGCTGCTGACGTACCCGCTGTGGTTCTGGCTCTTCCCGGTGTACGGCGGCCAGGGCGGCCTGCAGCTGTACGGCGACGAGCAGCACAGCGTCTACCTGGACAACCCGTTCGAGATCACGGTGACGGCGCTGGTGGGGCTGCTGTTCACGCTGGCGTCGCCGTGGATCGTGCGGGCGCTGACGACGGTGGACCGGTTGCTCGTGCACGGGTTGCTCGGGCCGTCTCGGCTGGCGTCGCGGGTGGTGGAGCTGGAGTCCGACCGGGGGGTCGTGGTGGACACGGCGGCCGCGGACCTGCGGCGCATCGAGCGGGACCTGCACGACGGGGCGCAGGCCCGGCTGGTCAACCTGGCGATGGACCTGGGGCTCGCCCGGGAGAAGCTGCGGGAGGACCCGCAGGCGGCGGCTCGGATGGTGGACGAGGCGCACGGCGAGGTGAAGACGGCGCTGCAGGAGCTGCGGGACCTGGCCCGGGGCATCCATCCGGCCGTGCTCACCGACCGCGGCCTGGACGCGGCGCTGTCCTCGGTCGCCTCCCGCTGCATCGTGCCGGTGCGCGTGGAGGTGGACCTGCCGTCGCGGCCGGCGCCGGCGATCGAGGGGATCGCGTACTTCACGGTGTCCGAGCTGCTGCAGAACATCAGCAAGCACAGCGGGGCCCGGTCGGCGTCGGTGGACGTGTGGCGGTCCGCGGACCGGCTGATGATCCAGGTGGCGGACGACGGGGTGGGCGGCGCGGACACCGCTCCGGCCGGCGGGTCCGGGCTGGCGGGGCTGGCGGAGCGGCTGGACGCGGTGGACGGGATCCTCCTGGTGGACTCGCCGGCGGGCGGGCCGACACGGGTGACGGCGGAGCTGCCGTGGCGGGGCTGACCGTGCCGCCGTACCGGGCGGGGCACGGCGCCCCGTGCCCCGCCCGGTGCCCGGTCCCGCCGGCCTGCCTCTCCCCACGCCCCCTCCGGACGGCCGGACGGCCGTCCCGGCACCGGGAGGCACCGACCCGCCCGGCCCACGGTCGCGGCCGCTCACCGGCCCACCCGGCCCCGCCGGCCTTCCCCTGGCCCCGCCTGCGGCTCTTCCTCGGACCTGCGTACGGCTCATCCCGTGGCCCCTGCCGGCCGCCCGTTCCGCGGCCTCCCCGCGCCCCGGGAGACCGGCAGATCGGCACACCGGACGACCGGGAGGAGACCGGGAGACCGGCCCGGGGACGCGCCGCCACCTGCTCGGCACCGAGTCCGGGAGGCCGGCCCGGCCGGTCGCCGCAGCCGGCTCCGGGGCGTCCGCGGGACGGCGGCCCGCCGGTCGGCGTCCCGCAGCGGACGCCCTGATCTCCTCAGGAACGCACCGCACGGCGACAGCCCGTTCCCGATGCTGGAATGCTGGAGGTGTTGCCGGACCGCGTGCGTACGGGGGAGCAGAGGATCGTGGAGAACAGGGTGCGGGTGGTCATCGCCGAGGACTCGGTGCTGCTGCGGGAGGGGCTGACCAGGTTGCTGTCGGATCTCGGGCACGACGTCGTGGCCGGTGTCGGGGACGGCGAGGCGCTGGTGAAGACGATCACCGAGCTGGACGCGGAGAACGCGCTGCCCGACGTGGTCGTCGCCGACGTGCGGATGCCGCCCACGCACACCGACGAGGGCGTCCGGGCCGCCGTGCAGCTGCGTCGGGCGCACCCCGGGCTCGGGGTGCTGGTGCTGTCGCAGTACGTGGAGGAGCGGTACGCCACCGAACTTCTGGCCGGTTCCAGCCGCGGTGTGGGCTATCTGCTCAAGGATCGGGTGGCCGAGGTGCGGGAGTTCGTGGACGCGGTCGTACGGGTGGCCGGGGGTGGGACGGCGCTCGACCCCGAGGTGGTCGCCCAGTTGCTCGGCCGCAGCCGGAAGCAGGACGTGCTGGCGGGGCTGACCCCGCGGGAGCGGGAGGTCCTGGGCCTGATGGCGGAGGGGCGGACGAACTCGGCGATCGCCCAGCAGTTGGTGGTGAGCGACGGGGCGGTCGAGAAGCACGTCAGCAACATCTTCCTCAAGCTCGGCCTGTCCCCGAGCCAGGGCGACCACCGGCGGGTCCTGGCAGTACTGACCTACCTCAACTCCTGAGGAACCCCGACCGGGCCCCGGGCACGGCCCCGCCGCACCCCGGCCGCCCGCCCGGGCGCAGGGACGCCGGGGTGTCCAGGTGTCCGGACGCCCGGGCGTCCGGGCGTCCGGATGTCCAGGTGAGGGCCGGGACGGTCACCGGGCACCCGGCGGCTGCGTCGTCCCGGCCGAGCACCGCCTCGGCACCGGCCCTGCACCGCCCGGACACCCCCACCCGACGAGCCCCGCCGACCCAACGGGCCCGCCCTCCCGACACGACACCACCCACAAAACGGGCCCCCACCCGCCCGACACGCCCCGGCCGCCCCGATCAGCCCCGACCGGCGCCCGTCGAAGCCGCTGCCCCGTCCGCTCCTGGCGGCACCTCGCCGAAACCGCAGCCCGCACGGTTCGCGTCCTCCCGAAGAGAGGTACATCACAGACCCTTCCGCGCAGAAGAGGGCACAACGATGCGCATACGGGCACATGGCCGCACACTCGGGCACTCGACGTCTCAGCAGGTCGGAGCGGCGCGCCGCGCCCGGACCCACCCGCGGGACGACGTGAGGAACAGGCCGTTCGGCCGTGCCCGGACCAGAACCGAACCGGAATCCGGAACCCGGCCGGCCGTGCCGGGGTCACGTACCGCCGACGCCGCGATCATGTCGTGCCGGTGTCCCGGGCGTGCCACCAAGCGGAGCCATGGCGCGCGGCCCTGTCGTGTCCGTGATGCGAAAGACCAAGGGAAGGCAGCCCTTAGAGACGTAGGGTTGATATTGGGAGGGCCTGTGGGAAGGCCCCTGCCCGACAGCCGCCTCGAGGGAGGTCCAGTTCAGTGACCAGTCAGGTCAGCAGTCCAGCGGAGCAGACCGACACCACCGTCGTAGGAGAGCAGCGGAAACCGGCCGGGACGAAGAACGTCCGCCGGCTGGACCGGGTGATCATCAGGTTCGCGGGGGACTCGGGCGACGGGATGCAGCTCACCGGCGACCGGTTCACCTCGGAGACGGCGTCCTTCGGCAACGACCTGTCGACCCTGCCGAACTTCCCCGCCGAGATCCGTGCGCCCGCGGGAACCCTGCCCGGCGTCTCCTCCTTCCAGCTGCATTTCGCCGACCACGACATCCTCACCCCGGGCGACGCGCCGAACGTGCTGGTCGCGATGAACCCTGCCGCCCTGAAGGCGAACGTGGGGGATCTGCCGCGGGGCGCGGAGATCATCGTCAACACGGACGAGTTCACCAAGCGGGCGATGCAGAAGGTCGGGTACGGCACTTCGCCCCTGGAGGACGGCTCCCTCGACGGCTACAGCCTGCACCCGGTGCCGCTGACCACACTGACGGTCGAGGCACTGAAGGAGTTCGATCTCACCCGCAAGGAGGCGGAGCGCAGCAAGAACATGTTCGCGCTCGGTCTGCTGTCGTGGATGTACAACCGGCCGACGGAGGGCACCGAGGCGTTCCTGAAGTCGAAGTTCGGCAAGAAGCCGGACATCGCCGCGGCGAACATCGCCGCGTTCCGGGCGGGCTGGAACTTCGGCGAGACGACGGAGGACTTCGCCGTCTCCTACGAGGTCGCCCCGGCCGCGACCGCGTTCCCGCCGGGCACCTACCGCAACATCTCCGGCAACCTCGCCCTGGCCTACGGCCTGATCGCCGCCTCCCGTCAGGCCGATCTGCCGCTGTTCCTGGGCTCCTATCCGATCACCCCGGCCTCGGACATCCTGCACGAGCTGAGCCGGCACAAGAACTTCGGCGTCCGCTCCTTCCAGGCCGAGGACGAGATCGCCGGTATCGGTGCCGCGCTGGGTGCCGCCTTCGGCGGATCGCTGGCGGTGACCACCACCTCCGGCCCGGGTGTGGCGCTGAAGGCCGAGACCATCGGGCTGGCCGTGTCCCTGGAGCTGCCGCTGCTGGTGGTGGACATCCAGCGCGGCGGGCCGTCCACCGGGCTGCCGACCAAGACCGAGCAGGCCGACCTGCTGCAGGCGATGTACGGCCGCAACGGTGAGGCGCCGGTCCCGGTGATCGCGCCGAAGACGCCCGCGGACTGCTTCGGCGCCGCGCTGGAGGCCGCCCGCATCGCCCTGGCCTACCGCACCCCGGTGATGCTGCTCTCCGACGGCTACCTGGCCAACGGCAGCGAACCGTGGCGGATCCCCGACCTGGACGAGCTGCCCGACCTGCGGGTGCAGTTCGCGCAGGGCCCGAACCACACCCTGGACGACGGCACCGAGGTGTTCTGGCCGTACAAGCGCGACCCGCAGACCCTCGCCCGGCCCTGGGCGGTCCCGGGCACGCCGGGGCTGGAGCACCGCATCGGCGGCATCGAGAAGGAGGACGGCACGGGCAACATCTCCTACGCCCCGGCCAACCACGACTTCATGGTGCGCACCCGCCAGGCCAAGATCGACGGCATCGACGTCCCGGATCTGGAGGTCGACGACCCGGAGGGCGCCGCCCGGGCCCTGGTGCTCGGCTGGGGCTCGACCTACGGGCCGATCACCGCGGCCGTCCGGCGGCTGCGCACGGCCGGCGAGTCGATCGCGCAGGCCCATCTGCGCCACCTCAACCCCTTCCCGCGCAACCTCGGCGACGTACTGAAGCGCTACGACAAGGTCGTGATCCCCGAGATGAACCTCGGGCAGCTCGCCACCCTGATCCGGGCCAGATACCTGGTCGACGCCCACTCGTACAACCAGGTCAACGGAATGCCGTTCAAGGCGGAACAGCTCGCCACGGCGCTGAAGGAGGCCATCGATGGCTGAGACGAACGGTGCGTCCAGGCAGGGCACGGGCACGGTCGAGGCGCTCTCGCTCGTGCCCAGGGCCGAGGCCAGACAGTCGATGAAGGACTTCAAGTCCGATCAGGAAGTGCGCTGGTGCCCCGGTTGCGGCGACTACGCGATCCTCGCTGCCGTGCAGGGCTTCATGCCCGAGCTGGGTGTGGCCCGGGAGAACATCGTGTTCGTCTCCGGCATCGGCTGCTCCTCCCGTTTCCCGTACTACATGAACACCTACGGGATGCACTCGATCCACGGCCGGGCCCCGGCCATCGCCACCGGGCTGGCGGCCAGTCGGCGCGACCTGTCGGTGTGGGTCGTCACCGGCGACGGCGACGCGCTGTCGATCGGCGGCAACCACCTCATCCACGCCCTGCGCCGCAACGTCAACCTCAAGATCCTGCTGTTCAACAACCGGATCTACGGCCTGACCAAGGGGCAGTACTCCCCCACCTCCGAGATCGGCAAGATCACCAAGTCGACGCCGATGGGGTCGCTGGACGCGCCCTTCAACCCGGTGTCACTGGCCCTCGGCGCGGAGGCCTCCTTCGTGGCCCGCACGATCGACTCCGACCGCAAGCACCTGACGGAGGTGCTGCGGCAGGCCGCCGCACACCCGGGCACGGCGCTGATCGAGATCTACCAGAACTGCAACATCTTCAACGACGGCGCCTTCGACACCTTGAAGGACAAGCAGCAGGCCGACGAGGCCGTGATCCGGCTGGAGCACGGTCGGCCGATCCGTTTCGGCGGTGAGGAGGGCTCCCGCGGCGTCGTCCGCGACCGGGCGACCGGCGACCTGAAGGTGGTCGACGTCACCGCGGAGAACGAGGCGGAGATCCTGGTCCACGACGCGCACGCCGCGTCCCCGACCACCGCCTTCGCGCTGTCCCGGCTCGCCGACCCCGACACCCTGCACCACACGCCGATCGGGGTGTTCCGCTCCGTGGACCGCCCGGTCTACGACACCCGGATGGCCGATCAGCTCGACACCGCGGTCGAGCAGAAGGGCAAGGGCGACCTGGCCGCTCTGCTCGCCGGCGGCGACACCTGGACGGTCGTCGGCTGAGCCGGCGTCCACGCACCGCACGACTGCGGCCCGGGCCACAGGGCCCGGGCCGCAGCCGCGGGGGGACACCGCGGCCGCGGACACCGCACCCGCGAGGTCGTCCCACCCTCACCCGCGAGGCCCGGGCCGCTGAGCCCGGGCCTCGTCGTATGCCCTGCGGGCCTCCTCGACCTCGGCCGTGCGCCGGTCCGTCCACAGGGCCAGCCCCCTCACCTGCTCGGCCGCCTCGCGCCCCAGGCCGGTGAGCGAGTAGTCGACCCGCGGAGGGATCACGGGCTTGGCGTCGCGGTGGACCAGGCCGTCGCGCTCCAGGGTCTGCAGGGTCTGGGTGAGCATCTTCTCGCTGACCCTGCCGACGGCCCGGCGCAACTCGCTGAACCGGTAGGAGCGCTCCAGCAGGCGCATCAGCACCAGGACACCCCAGCGGCTGGTGACGTGCTCCAGCACCTGGCGCGAGGGGCACATCCCGTCGCCGTCGGCCTTCCAGCCCGGCACTCCGGTACTTACTTCCATGCCAGTACCTTACTTCAAAGTGGGTACTTTCAAACAGTTAGCGCACTTCCTAGGGTTAGTTCCGAACGTCATCGAGACACCCCTAGGAGATCCCGCGCCATGAGCATCGTCATCACCGGAGCCACCGGAAAGCTCGGCCGTCACGTCGTGGAGCAGCTGCTGGAGAAGGTCCCCGCGGACCGGATCACCGCCGTCGTGCGCGACCGGGCCAGGGCCACCGACCTCGCCGAGCGCGGCGTACGGCTCGCCGTCGCCGACTACAACGCGCCCGAGACCTTCGACGGCCTCTTCGCCCCCGGCGACAAGGTGCTGCTGATCTCGGGCAACGAGTTCGACAAGGGCCGCCCGCAGCAGCACAAGGTCGTCGTCGACGCCGCTCGGGCTGCCGGCGTGGCCCTGCTCGCGTACACGAGCGCGCCGGGGACCCTGACCGCCGCGCTCGCCGACGACCACCGCGCCACCGAGGAGATCCTGGTGGGCTCCGGCGTGCCGTACACGCTGCTCCGCAACGGCTGGTACCACGAGAACTACACCGAGAACCTCACCCCCGTCCTGGAGCACCACGCCGTCGTCGGCGCGGCCGGCGAGGGGCGCGTCTCCTCCGCCTCGCGGGCCGACTACGCGGCCGCCGCCGTCGCCGTCCTGACCGGCGAGGGGCACGAGAACCGGACGTACGAGCTGGGCGGCGACACCGCCTGGGGCCTCGCCGAGTTCGCGGCGGAGCTGAGCCGCCAGACGGGCGAGGAGATCGCCTACACCCCGGTGTCCGTCGACACCTTCGCCGACATCCTCGCCGGAGCCGGACTGCCCGCCCCGCTCGCCGCGATGCTGGCAGCCGTGGACGCCTCCATCGAGAAGGGCGAACTGGTCGTCTCCACCGGGGACCTGTCCCGCCTGGCCGGCCGCCCGACCACGCCGCTCGGCGAGGCCGTCGCCGCCGCACTCAAGGGCTGACCCACCCCCTCTCCGCCTGTCATGACCGTATAGCGATACGTGCATGACAGGCGGGGGTGCTCGGCGCTACCTTCGTTCCGGCGGACGGACAGGGAGAGGGAGGGCCGGTGGGCGCATCCAAGGGCGAGCGGCACATAGGACTGCTGAACGGCTTCGCGGCCTACGGGATGTGGGGGCTCGTCCCCCTGTTCTGGCCTCTGCTGAAGCCCGCCGGCGCGGTGGAGATCCTCGCCCACCGGATGGTGTGGTCGCTGGTCGTCGTCGCGGTGGCGCTGGCCGTCGTACGGCGGTGGGCCTGGGCCGGTGAACTGCTGCGGCAACCGCGCCGACTGGGGCTCGTCGCGATCGCCGCGACCGTGATCACCGTCAACTGGGGCGTGTACATCTGGGCGGTGAACGCCGGGCACGTCGTCGAGGCCTCCCTCGGCTACTTCATCAACCCCCTGGTCACCATCGCCATGGGCGTACTGATCCTCAAGGAGCGACTGCGGCCGGTGCAGTGGGCGGCGGTCGGTGTGGCCGCCGGCGCGGTCACGGTCCTGACCGTCGCCTACGGCCGCCCGCCGTGGATCTCGCTCTGCCTCGCCTTCTCCTTCGCCACCTACGGCCTCGTGAAGAAGAAGGTCAACCTCGGTGGCGTGGAGTCACTCGCCGCGGAGACCGCGATCCAGTTCCTGCCCGCGCTCGCCTTCCTGCTGTGGCTCACCGCCCACGGCCACTCGACGTTCACGACCGGCGGCGCCGGCCACGCCGCCCTGCTCGCGTCGACCGGCGTCGTCACCGCGCTGCCGCTCGTCTGCTTCGGCGCGGCGGCGATCCGGGTGCCGCTCTCGACGCTGGGGCTCCTGCAGTATCTGGCGCCCGTCTTCCAGTTCCTGCTCGGCGTCCTCTACTTCGGCGAGGAGATGCCGCCCGAGCGCTGGGCCGGTTTCGCACTGGTGTGGCTGGCGCTGGTGCTCCTCACGGCCGACGCGTGGCGCGCCTCGCGCAGGGCCCGGATCAGGATCAGTGCCAAGAGCGGGAACGGTGCCGGGAGCGGGAACGGCGCCCGCGGCACCGCCGTGGCGGCCGGTGGCGGCGCGAGGACGGACACGGCCGTGACGGCCGGTGCCGCCGGCGCGGCACGCGTCGCGGAGGGCCTGCCTTCCGCGTCCGGCACGGACCCGCTGGACGCGGGCACCAGGCCGTAGCTCGGGCGGAGCGGCGGGGCCCTGCGTCGCCCTCGGCCACGGCCGGGGACACGACGCCTCGCTCCCGCCGCATCCCTGCAGCCAGTCCCCTCACCCCCGCCGCCCCCGTGGCACGCCGTCGCGGCCTCGTCCGGGCAGGTTCCCGGGCCGCCCGGCTCCGACCCGGCCCCGACCGCGCCCGGGTCGGTTCGGGGTCATCCCGCGCCCGGATCCCCCTCCCGTGCGGACGTGCGGGCCCGGTGAGCCCGCACCTTCGCGCGGTTGCCGCAGCGCTCCATCGAGCACCAGTGGCGGCGGCCGGGGCGGGAGGTGTCGACGAACAGCAGGTAGCAGTCGCGGGCCCCGCACTCGCGGACCCGGCCCGCGTGGGGCCCGCCGAACAGGTCCACCGCGTCGCGGGCGACGGTGGACAGCAGCTGGGCCCCCGTGGCACCGGGCGCCCAGACGCGCGCGCCGTCCGAGGTCAGCTGGGAGACGAGAGGCGGACCGGCAGCGACCGCGTTGACCTCCTCGACATGCTCGGGGCGCAGCGGACGGCCGTGGGCGCGGTCGGCGGCGAGCAGGAAGAGAGCGTCGCGGAACGCCCGAGCGCGCTCGACCTCGGCCGCTGTGACGGTCGGCCGCAGCCCGCCCGGCAGCCTGCTGCGGTCGGCCCAGGCGACCAGGTCGGCCGGCCCGTGCAGCACCTCGTGGCGGGCGAAGGCACCCGGACCGCCCGTGGTCAGCAACTCCAGGCAGAGCGCCCCGGGGTCGAAGCGGTACGGCTTGCCGTCGTGCGAGACCAGCGTCAGCCCGGTGTCCGCCGCGGCCTTTCCCGGAGCCGTCGCCGGCCGTAGCGGTTCCTGTGCCTCTTCCCCCGGCTCCTCCGGCGTTTCCGTTGCCCGCACACTCATGTAACCAATATAACTGGTTACATGATTCCGACACCCACGCCCCTGCACTGGAAGCTCGTGCTCGACGCCGCCGACCCTCACACCCAGGCCGACTTCTGGGCCGCCGCCCTGCACTACGAGGTGGAGGACAACAGTGCGCTCGTGGAGCGACTGCTGCAGCTCGGCGCGCTGCCCGGTGCGGCCACCGTCGAGTTCCACGGCCGCCCCGCCTTCCGGGACCTGATCGCGGTGCGCCACCCCGACGACCCCTTCGACGAGGACACCGGCACCGGGCTGGGCCGGCGGCTGCTGTTCCAGCGCGTACCGGAGCCGAAGACCGTCAAGAACCGGCTCCATCTCGACCTGCACGCCGGCCGGGAACGGCGCGACGCCGAGGTGGAGCGGTTGGAGGGGCTGGGCGCGAAGGTGCTGCGGCGGGTGCAGGAACCGTCGGGCGCGTGGGTGGTGATGTCCGATCCGGAGGGCAACGAGTTCTGCGTGCAGTGAGCGGCGGCACCCCGCCGGAACGCCGCCGCCCCATCGGAACACCGCCGTGCACGGCGGGAGGACTCGGGCGGGAGAGGCCGGAGCCCTCACCGCCCTCCGGCGGCGGCACGTCCGGCGAGCCGGGTCATCCGGGCACGCGCGAAGCCCAGTTGCTCGATGTCGTCCGCGGCGGGACCCGCCACCGCGCTGAGTTCCACCCACAGTTCGAGCAGGTCACGGCCGAGGTCCAGGCCCTGCGCCGGGTCGCGCACCGCGCGCCATGCGGTGGCCGCGCTCTGCACGTTTCCGTAGGCGGCCTCCGCGTCGCGGGCGCGGTGGTGGATGCGGGCCAGGTCCAGGGAGAGGTGGAACGCCCGGACCGGGTCGCCTCCCAGGTAGGCAATGTAGGCGGTGAGGGCGCGCAGCCGCAGCACCTCGACGTGCTCCGCACCCAGCGCCCTCGCGGCCTCCGCCACGGCACGGTCGGCGAGTAGGGCGGCCTCCGGTATCCGGCCCGACCTCACGGCCTCGTTGATCTGCGCGACCGCCGCCACGAGCGCGGGCGGGGCCCCGGCACCGACGGCGGGCTCCTCCGCGAGCACGGCTTCGGCGACGGCGTCGAAGCCGCGGGGCGGAGCGGTTCCGGCGGCGGTTTCGACGGCAGCCGGAACGGTCCCGACGGCGGAGGCGAAGCCGGAGGCGGCACCCGAGCCCGCGTCGGCGCCGGTCACCGGAGCGGAGGCGAAGCCGGCGTCGGCTTCGGGCTCGCGGACGAGGGCGGGGACGGACGGCGGGAGGGAGACGGGGGCGGAAGCAGGGAAAGGAAGAACACCAGCGGCGGGGGCAGGGGCGACGTCGGTGGCCCGCACGCTCCCGGCGCCGTTCGCAGCACGCGCGCCCTCCGAGCCGTCCGCGGCCCGCGCGCCCTCGGCGGGTGTCCCGTGGGGCGCGGTGAGCGGCTCCCCCGTGAGGTGGCTCGAGCCGTCGACGTCGACGCGGAGCGGGACGACGCAACCGACCCGCTCGTCGTGGATGGTGACGTGCACGGAGCGGCCGGCGGCGAGGGCGATGCGGTGCAGCTGCCCGAGAACGGCGCGCTGGATCTCCTCACCGTGGCCCGCGACGACCGGCACTCCGCCGATCCACGCGCGCGGGGCCCCGGGCCCGGCGGCCGGGACATGGACGTCGAGCGGGGCCGCGGCCGATCCCCCGGCGGTCGCCGTTCCCGCGTCCGGCTTCGCTTCCCGGTCCTCGCGGCCGAGTCGAGACTTCGCTTCCATCGTGCCTTTCACCGTTCCCCGCGCCCCTCTCGCCGCCAGAGCCGTGACGGCCCTCCGTGCCTTGGCGCCATACTCCGTTCCTGCACGTGCTTCCAAGTCTCGCCGGTCACTCCCGGCGACGGCGTCACCACAGCGTCACAGACTCGTCCCGAGACCTCCGGCCGAGACCCGAGCACGCGCACCCCGACCGTTCCACCCCCGACTCCCGACGGCTCCCGCACGGGGAGGAACAGCCGCCCGCGGGGTCCTGACCCCGTCGACCGGTCGCGGTCTCCGGGCGGTCACTGCCTCCGGCTGTCGGTCCGACCGGCCACGAGACCGCCTGCCCCCAGGACCGCCTGCCCCCAGGTCCGCCGGACCCTCGGACCGCCCGGCCCTCGGACCGTGAAGCCGCACGCCGTCGGACCGTGAAGCCGCACGCCGTCGGACCGTGAGGCCATCGGACCGTGAGGCCGGACGCCGTCGGACCCTGAGGCCGTCGGACGGCGAGACCACACGCCGTCGGACCGGCCGCCCGTCGAGGCGTCCGCCGTCAGGCCGTGATGTCCTTCCCGGCGAATCGGGCCCAGGCCGCTGAGCCGAACACGGCCGCGTACAGGGCCTGCAGGCCCAGATTGCGCTGCAGGTCGTCCCACTGGACCGGGTCGCGCATCAGGTCGGCGAAGGACAGCCAGTAGTGCGAGAAGAAGTACGGCCCGAGCGCGTCCAGCTGCGGGATCTGGTCGAGGATCTGCACGGTGATCAGCAGGCCCACGGTCGTCGCCATCGCCGCGATGCCGCTGCCCGTGAGCGTGGAGACGAACAGGCCGAGGGCGGCCACACCGACCAGCGACGCGGCGACGACCAGTGCGATCAGCAGGGCCCGGCCCAGCCCGTCGGCGAGGCTGATCCGGGTGCCGGAGATGGTGGTGAGATCGCCCAGCGGAAACAGCAGAGCCCCCACGGCGAGCGCCGACACGGCGACGACCAGGGCGGCCAGCAGGCAGAACACCAGAGTGGTCGTGTACTTGGCGAGCAGGAGCCGGGTGCGCCCGGCCGGGGCGACCAGCAGATAGCGCAGGGTGCCCGCATTCGCCTCACCGGCGATCGAGTCCCCGGCGATCACTCCGACCGCCATGGGGAGGAAGAACGGCAGGGTCGCCGCCAGGGCTGCGAACACCAGGAACAGACCGTTGTTGGTGACCTGCGAGATGAACGCCGGCCCGTCTCCGCCCCGATGACCGACCGACGAACCACCACGGGTCTCGATCTTCACCGCGATCCCCACCAGCACCGGCACGACGGCCAGCACGCCCAGCAGCGCCAGGGTGCGCCAGCGCCGCAGCGTGATGACGAGTTCGCTGCGGAAGAGCCCGAGACTCCACAGCGGCCCGGGCGTGCGGCCGGCGTGTGAGCCCTCGGCCGGAAGGGCATCAGCCCGCGACATCGAATCCCTCCCCGGTGAGGGCGACGAACGCGTCCTCCAGCGAGGCCCGTTCCACCCCGAAGCCGCGCACCCGGACGCCGGACGCCACCAGGGCGGCGTTCAGCTCGGCCGGTTCGCGTTCGGGCGGCTCTCCCGACACCTGCTCCTCGGTCACCACGACGTCCGCCACGCCCTGCTCCTTCAGTACCCGTGCCGCCTCGGACGTGTCCGGCGTGGTCACCACCAGCCGCCCGCGGGCGCGTGCCGCCAGCTCGGCGACCGGGCCCTGGACGACGAGCCGCCCCTGGGCCATGACGGCCGCGTGACTGCACACCTGCTCGATCTCGTCGAGGAGGTGGGAGGAGAGGAAGACGGTGGTGCCGTCGGCGGCCAGCTCACGGATCAGGGCGCGGATCTCCCGCATCCCCTGCGGATCCAGCCCGTTGGTCGGCTCGTCGAGCACGAGCAGCCGGCGCGGCTGGAGCAGTGCCGACGCGAGCCCCAGGCGCTGCTTCATGCCCAGCGAGTACGCCCTGGCCTTCTTGCCCGCGGCGGCCGTCAGCCCCACCCGCTGCAGCGCCGCCGCGACCCGGGCGCGCCGGGTGCGGGGGTCGGCCGTCGGATCGGCGGCGTCGTAGCGCAGCAGGTTGTCCCGGCCGGAGAGGAAGCCGTACAGGGCAGGCCCCTCGATGAGCGCGCCGACCTGCGGCAGTACGGTGCGGGCGGCACGCGGCATGGGGTGCCCGAGCAGCCGCGCCGCTCCGGAGGTCGGTTCGATGAGCCCCATCAGCATGCGGATGGTGGTGGTCTTGCCTGAGCCGTTCGGACCGAGGAAGCCGAAGACACTGCCCGCCGGGACGCTCAGGTCGAGCGCGTCCACGGCGAGTTGCCCGCCGCGGTAGCGCTTGGTGAGCGCGCGGGTGTGGATGACGGGATCGTCCACCCCGCCCACCTCGGTCTCCGCGGCGGACACAGGGCCCATGGGCTGCACTCCTCGACGGTCGACGGCCGGTTCCGACGGTCACGCCACGCGCAACGGCCCCGTCACCGACCGGCGTTGGCGGCGCGAACCAGCGTGTCCTTGTCCACCGTACCGACGTAGACCTTGCCGTCGTCGGTGATGAGGGCATTGACCAGGCGCGTGGAGAAGACGGTGCCGGAGCCGAACTTGCCGCTGACGTGGTCCCCGAGCGAGTCGAGGAAGCCGCCGAGGTCACCGCCGGCCTCGGAGCCCGAGGGCACGCCGGAACCGCCGGTGTCGAAGGTGGCGACGGTGTTCCATCCCTTGCCGAGCATCTTCATCCCGTCCAGTCCCTTGGCGAGGCCCTTGCCGGACTCGGGGCCTGCGGGGCCCGTTCCGGCCCGCTCGTGGGTGTCGCCCTCGGTGACCTGCGCGCCCCGGGGAGGGGTGAAGTCGAACGTCGACGCGGCCGGCGCGGTGAAGCCGACCTTCGTGAAGCCGACGTCGACCACGGCCGCACCGCCCGCGGCCGGAGTGAGCGTGAACTTCAGGGGCATCCCGGTCTTCGCGTCCACGGCGATGCTGATCGCGCCGACCGTCGTGCCGGACTGCTTGGGCTTGATCAGCAGCTTGTAGGCGTCGCGTCCGGCGACGTGGACCGTGCCGTCGACCGTGACGGAGGTCGTGTCGTCGACGGACCTGAGTGCCTCCGCGGCGAAGTCGCGCGGGGTGGCGGGCAGTCCGTCCCGACGGTCGGCGCCCCGGTTCCCGTTCTTGCCGGCGTCCTTGCGGGAGGCGTCGTCGACGGTGGAGTGGTAGACCTCGTCGGACTCGCTGTCGTAGCCCCACACGTCCTTGCCGTTGTGGATGAGGCTGTACTCGGCCGCGTCCTCCAGCAGCGACACCTTCTGGCGGTCCGGCCCGTCGGTCGCGACCCGCAGGGTGTGCGACCCGGACGCGAGTTCGGTGAGCCTGGCCGAGGGGTCGGCGGGGGAGCCGTCGCCCCCGGCCTTCGGCCCCCGGCCGGCACCGCCGACCCCGGAGCCGAGGCTGTTGCCCAGACCGCCGAGGTCGGGGAGCCCGAGGTCCGTGTTGATCCTCACCGTGCCGGACAGCTGCTGCTCGTCCGACGCGGCGATCTTCTCGATGAGCTGCTGCGCGCTGATCTCGGGCAGGTCGGGGTCACCGGAGTCGGCGAGCGCGGGCACGATCCCGATCGTCGCCGCCGCCACCCCCACCACCGCGACCGGGACGACGTAGCGGGAAGCCTTGCGCCGCCCCGCCCGCAGGTCCTCGGCCTCGCCCGCGGTCCTGCTGTCGTCGGACTCGTACGGTGCCATGTGTGCCATACCTCCGTAGTCGGCGGCGACTGTCCGTCCGTCTCGCGCCGGAGCGCACGGATCCCACCAAGCCGCCATTCTCACCCGAATCGGTGAAGTTCGGTGTCTTCCGTGCTCTCCATCTGACCAAATCAGTCATGAGGAAGCGTCAGCCCCCGGGCTCAACTCCGCGTAGTTCTACGGTATGACGCGGAGCGCAGAGGATCCGCCGTCCCGTAGGGGGTGCGGGGCGTGAGGACGGGGTGGCGGGGTCGACGAGAGCGGCGGCCGAAGCGGCCCGAGGCCGGGGCGAGGAACCCGGGCGGGCGAGGTGGGAGCCGGGGCCCGCGGACGGCGCCGGGGCGTGGTGCGGGGCCGAGGCCCGGGCCCGGAACGCGGGCCCGGAGCCGGGGGGTCGAGGCCGCGACGCGGCGCCGGACGTGGGGCCGGGTGGATCGGGATCAGGTCAGAGGGTCACGAAGATACGGGCCAGGGCCGGCGCGCGGACTGCGCGTACCGCCGGATTCCGGGTGCGGAGCGGGCCGGGCGTGCGCGCCTCTCGCGGTCGAGCCGCGCAGCCGCCGAGCGGGAGAGTCCCCGGCCCGATCGGGCACCGGGCGGACAGTGCGCGCGGGCAGGGCTGGGGCGGACGAGCGCCGAGGGCGAGCGCCCTCGGGGCCCGCAGGGCAGAGGGGCTGAGGGGCGCCCCGCCGCCCGGGCGGACGAGCGCGGGGCGGCGGGCAGGTACTCCCGGGGGCGCGGCGCAGGGCGCCACTCGGGTCAGCCCGCCCGGCGGACGACCGCGCGGCTCAACCGGCCCGGTGGACCACCGCGTCGCACAGCTCCATCAGCGCGAGCTTGGCATCGCACTCGGTGAGCGGGCCCAGCGCGGCCCGGGCCTCCTCGGCGTACCGCACGGTGTCCTTCCGCGCCTGCTCCAGCGCCGGGTGCGCCCGCAGTGCCGCCAGCGCCTCCGCGTGCCGGGCGTCGTCGCTCAGGTCGGAGTCCAGCAGCTCGCACAACGCGACGTCCTCGGCGAGCCCGAGGCGGGCCGCCCGTTCACGCAGCCGCAGCACGGGCAGGGTCGGGATCCCCTCGCGAAGATCGGTCCCGGGAGTCTTCCCGGACTCGCGGGAGTCGCTGGCGATGTCGAGCACGTCGTCGGCCAGCTGGAAGGCGACGCCGAGCCGCTCCCCGTACTGCGTCAGGACGTCCACCACGGTCTCGTCCGCTCCGGACATCATCGCCCCGAACCGGCACGACACGGCCACCAGCGATCCCGTCTTGCCGCCCAGCACATCCAGGTAGTGCTCGACCGGGTCCCGCCCGTCCTGCGGGCCGGCCGTCTCCAGGATCTGCCCGGTCACCAGCCGCTCGAACGCCACGGCCTGCACCCGCACCGCCTCCGGGCCGAGGTCGGCCAGGATCTGGGAGGCACGGGCGAAGAGGAAATCGCCGGTCAGGACGGCCACGGAGTTGCCCCACCGGGTGTTCGCGCTGGGCACTCCGCGTCGGACGGACGCCTCGTCCATGACGTCGTCGTGGTACAGCGTGGCCAGGTGGGTCAGCTCCACGACCACGGCCGACGGCACGACGCCCGGGGCGTAGGGGTCACCGAACTGCGCCGCGAGCATCACGAGCAGTGGCCGGAACCGCTTCCCGCCCGCGCGCACCAGGTGCTGCGCCGCCTCGGTGATGAAGGGAACCTCGCTCTTGGTGGCCTCGAGCAACCCTTCCTCGACAGCCGTCAATCCGGCCTGGACATCGGCTTCCAGAGCCTGGTCCCGCACGCTCAGCCCGAACGGCCCGACGACGGTCACGAGGGGTCTCCTGTCTGCTGGTGTCTGCTGGCGATTACACGGTTTGTCGATAGGTCGCTGCCATCACTCGCCAGCGTATCCGGTCACCTTTCGATCACCGATAGGCCCCACGGTTACAGGCCAGGCGGTATCGGATCACGCCCGTTATGTTCTTGATCGGTTGATAAGGACGGACATTCATCGACTTACCAGGAAGTAATTCCCCTGGGCGACCACGCCACTCTCGAATCCGAGGCGACCCCTCCTTCACTTAACGGACAACTGCCATGAGAACGACCCACACCCCCCACGAGGTTCCACAGCAGGCCCGACACCCCACCCCTTACAGGCAAGTTGAGCCGTTTGCCCGTTTCAGCACCCTTGTCGACCAAGGTGAGTTGGCTCACTCGAAAGGCCGAACCCGGCGCCGCCCCCTCCACCCCTTTCGCCGCGCCCCGTCGGCGAGTTGAGCCTTGGCAGCCGCAAAGGATCAAGCAGGCCAAATCCCCCTGATCATGACTACTCGGGGCGTTGAGTGAATCCGGTACTTGTTCCCGACATGTGCTCTCGCATACGTTCCCGGCCTGTCGGGCGGACGCCGAATCCTGCCGCCGCCCGTTCCACCATCGACGCAACCACTCACGTGCGGCAGGAGCGGGGGACCCAGGTAAGTCGCCGGGCCGGGCGTCTTCGGACGCGCCGGACCGGCTCGGGGTGAAGTCGACCGCCCGCAGGGCGGTTCGGCCGGGCACCTCCCAGCCCGAACCCGACAGCTCACCTCGCAGGCGCCGGAGAGGAACTTCGCCATGCCTGCTGCCGGTCAGCTCCGCCCGTCCCGCACCTCCCGTCTCACCCGCGCCCTCGCCGCGGCCGGGACGGGCGCAGCCGTCCTCGCCCTCCCGCTCCTAGGCGCGACGAGCGCCTCCGCGGCCACCCCGGCGACCACGGCGTCGTCCACCGCGACCGCGTCGACCACCCTCGCGGGGTACCCCAACAACCTCGACGGCTGGATCCGCGAGTCGCTGGCGATCATGGCCGAGGAGGGCATCCCCGGCTCGTACAACGGCATCTACCGCAACATCATCCGCGAGTCCTCGGGCAACCCCAACGCCATCAACCTCTGGGACTCCAACGCCGCGGCCGGCACCCCCTCCAAGGGCCTGCTGCAGGTCATCGACCCCACCTTCGCCGCCTACCACGTGCCCGGCACCGCGTACGACCCCTACGACCCGGTCGCCAACATCACCGCCGCCTGCAACTACGCCGCGGCCCGCTACGGCTCCATCGACAACGTGTTCGGCGCCTACTGATCCCGGCACGCCCAGGTAGGCGGCGGCTGCTTCCCCGGCAAGGGCCGCTCCCGGGGGAAGCAGCCGCCACGCCTACGGAAAGAGCCGTTCGAGGACGACGGCGATGCCGTCGTCCTCGTTCGACAGGGTGACCTCGTCCGCCACCGCCTTCAGCTCGGGATGGGCGTTGGCCATGGCGACGCCGTGGGCCGCCCAGTCGAACATCGGGATGTCGTTGGGCATGTCCCCGAAGGCCAGTGCCCGCTCCCGGCGCAGCCCGAGGTGTTCGGCGGCCAGCGCCAGCCCGGTCGCCTTGGTGATGCCGCACGGCTGGAGCTCCACGGTGCCCGGCCCGGACATCGTGACCGTGGCGAGGGAACCCACCACCGCCCGGGCCGTCGCGGCCAACTCGTCGTCGGACAGCTCGGGATGGCGCAGCAGCACCTTGCTGAGGGGCTTCCCCCACAGGTCGTCGCGCCGGCCGACCCGCACCGCCGGCAGGGTCGGACGGGGCATCCGGTACCCGGGTTCGATGAGCGTGAGCCCGTCGACGCCGTCCTGGTCGACCGCGGCGTGCACCTGGCCGACCTCCGCCTCGATCTTGCCCAGCGCGGTCTCGGCCAGCTCCCGGTCCAGGGTGACCGACCACAGCAACCGGTCCGCGCCCGCGTCGTACACCTGCGCGCCCTGACCGCACACCGCGAGTCCCGTGCAGCCGAGGCCCTCCAGCAGCGGCCGTACCCGGGGCGCCGGGCGGCCCGTCACCACCAGGTGCCGGGCCCCGGCCGCCGTGGCCCGCACGAGTGCGGCGAGGGACCGGTCGGAGGCGGTGTCGTCGCCGCGTAGGAGCGTTCCGTCCAGGTCCGTGGCGACGAGTGAATATGCGGTGGGTGCGGCCATGATCCGAGAATACGGACACCGCAACCCGCCCGTTCACGCTGCCCGGGACTCCGCTCCGCCACCCCCTGCCCCACCGGCCACGCCCCCGCGCCCACCGGCCGCGACGGCCGGTGCTCCCGCCGTGGGCCCGGCCCTCGCCCCTCCCGCCGACAGCGGTCGCCGGCCACGGGCCCCGTGGCCGGCGACCCGCGCGGCACAGATCGCGCGGGGCAGCGCCCCGGGGCTCGGACCCCGCGGACGGTCCCCGAGGACTCAGGACCCGTGGACGTCCTTCGCCGGCACGCCCCCTGCGGATCGGCGGCGGGCGCAGGCGGGGCCGGCCGGGTCCGAGGAGTCGGCGGGTCCGAGGAGTCGGCGGGTCCGAGGAGTCGGCGGATCCGAGGAGTCGGCGGATCCGCGGAGCGGGCGGTGCCGGTGAGCGGTCACTGCGGCGCGCGGGGCCGAGGGTCCCGGGGCGTCATCCGTGCGCTGCCGCCAAGTGCCCGGCCAGGCGCGGCGAGGCGAACTCCGTGCCGCACACGAAGCGCATGACCGGACCGTAGGACGCCGCGGCGGGCAGGCCCGTGAAGTACAGGCCCGGCACCGACGACGCGTAGCCCGCGCCGAGTACCGGTGTGCCGCGGCTGACGGCCAGTTCGGTGCGCAGCTCGTGGCCGAGGAAGTCCATCGCCGCGATGTCCACCCGGTAGCCCGTCGCCGCCATGACGTGGTCGGCGGACAGCTGCTGCACCCCGCCCGCGTGCGTACGCACGGTGAGCACCGTGCGGCCGGCCGCCGTCTCCATGCGGACGACCCGGTCCACCTCGCTGACCTCGACCTTCCCCTCGAACCGGCCGCGCAGCCACCAGGCGCCGAGAGGACCGAGGACCCGGCGGACGAGCAGGTGGCGCAGCCCGGCCGGCAGGAAGCGGTAGGGATGCGGGTAGTAGCTGAGCGCCCACAGCGACCAGGCCCGGCCGAAAGGGGACTCGGGGCGCAGCCTCGGCTGCTCCCAGGGCGGTGCGCCGAAGGCGACCCTGCCGCGGGCGACGACCCTCACCCGGGCACCGGCCTCGGCGGCCAGCACGGCCGTCTCCAGGGCGGACTGGCCGGCGCCGACGACGAGCAGTTCCCGGCCGGAGAAGCGGCCGAGATCGTGGTGCTGACTGCTGTGCGAGAGCGGGCCGGTGGGGCTCGGCCCGTCCGCGGCGCCGGCAGCCAGCTCTCCGGGCAGGTGCGCGAGCCCCGACAGGCCGGTCGCCACCACGACCGCGCGGGCCGTGAACGACTCCCCCGAGTCCAGCTTCAGTTCGAACCCCGGCCGGCCCGGAGCGCGGTCGACGGAAATTACCCTGACCCGCTCCAGCCCGGGCACCAGGCTCTGCTGGAACCACTGCCCGTAGTCGATGAAGGTCCGCACGGGGATGATGTCCTCGTCCGTGACCAGGCGCGGGATGTCCGCCGCGTCGCAGTAGTCGACGAGGGTGTGCCCGGGCCGCGGGGCGTCGATGTCGGAGGCGGCGGGGGTCGACTTGAGGAGCATTCCGGCGGGCATGTGGTCGCGCCAGCTGACCATGGGCTCGCCGAAGACCCGCACCGGGATGCCGCGTGCGCTCAGATGGGCAGCGGTGGACAGGCCGAACGGCCCCGCACCGATGACTGCTACCGGTTGAATCACGAAGTCCCTCCCCAGGACGTCACATCGTCACCTCGTGGCCGGCGCGGACCGGACGAACCACCCGAGGGCAGCGCTAGGAGCCCGAACCGGTGCTGCTGCCGCGGCGGTTGGTGCGCCACAGCTGATACAGGTGCTTCGCGCCCGGCCGCACGAAGCGCGCGAGCATCGTGAGGAACGGCAGCGGGTCGTCACCCGCGAGCCAGGCCAGCTCCGTCCCGGTGGGCCGTGCCGGCGCGTGCGGCGTCGTGTAGCCACTGCGGCGGTAGGCGAGCAGGGCCGGCAGGTCGATGTTCTCCACGATGTAGCGGTGGCCGTCCCGCTGTTCCCCCTCCGGAACCGGGCGTCCGGTCAGGTCCAGGTGCATGGCGCGTACGACGTCGACGCCCCACTCGTTCTCGAAGAGCCGGAACTGGGCGCCCATGCGCGGGTTGAAGTCGAGGAGCTTGTACTGTCCGTCGCGCCGGTCGAAGCGCAGGTCGAGGTCGATGATCCCGGCGAAGCCGATCTGCTTGATGAAACGTGCGGCGAGGTCGGCGAGTTCCGGATTGTCGACGGCGTAGGCGTTGGCCGTCATGCCCGCGTGCGGCGGCCAGGAGCGGACCTTCACCCCGGTGAACATCGCCAGCGGCACCGAGTCCCGGTCGAAGTAGGCGTGCACGATCCAGTCCTCGGCGTCCTCCCTCGGCAGGTACTCCTGGAGGATCACCCCGGGGTGCTCGCCCCAGCCGCGGGCCAGGTCGAGCAGGCCCGCGCGGGTGGCGATCCGGGTGGTGCCGTTCACCGCGGGCTGCGACCGCCGCAGGAACGCCTCCCGGTTCTTGGCCACCACCGGGAAGCGGGCCTTCTCGGCGAACGCCTCGATGTCGTCGTAGGACCGCGGGAAGGCCGCCGCGGGGCTGGCGATGCCGTGCTCGGCGCACAGTTCGTGCAGTTGCTGCTTGCTGGCCAGGCGGCGCGGGAGCAGCGGGTCGACCCGCGGGAAGAGGAAACGGTCCGCGAGCGCCTCCTGGTTCTCGGCGATCAGGACCGCCGCCTCCTCGTCGGTGGGGACGAGCACCGCGGGCCTGCCGATCCGGCGCCCGATCAGCACAAGCCCCTCCACCAGGCGCTCCGGTTCCTCGGTGCCCGTGGTCCGCCAGGTGAACGCCCGGCTGAGGTATCGGGACGCGGCGGCCGGTGTGCAGCGGTCCTCGGTGATCGCGTACATGGGCACACCCAGCCGGCCCAGACTGCGGATCGCGCCGACCCCACCGTGATGCAGCGGATAGTCGCCGAACTTCACGATGAGCCCCGGCACCTCGGGGTCGGCCTCGAACGGCGTACATGTGGTGCTTCTGGCCACCGATCCCCCCAATGTCCCCCCAGCGGAGCGGATGTCCCCGGTCCGCGTTCCCCGCAAAGGACGCTAAGCCGGAACTGTCACCTCCGACAAGACGAATACGGACATTGCCATATCTTTAGGCACTGCCCAAGACAGCCGACCCCGCCGTAACGTGTGCGGGAACCACATGGACCACACGGCACGTCTGCCGTGTCCGACGTGCACGAAAGCGAGGCTGCACCGCATGCCCCCCTTCGACGTCCCCGAGGGCGACCCCTTCGGTGTGCACAACCTTCCCTACGGCGTCTTCTCTCCCGCGGACGCTCCCTCCGAGCGGAGGGTCGGCGTCCGGCTCGGCGACCACGTGCTCGACGCGGGTGCGGCGGCACGGGCACTGGGCTCCCCGTACGCCGAGCTGCTCGGCCGGCCCACGCTGAACGCGCTGCTGGGCGCGGGCAGCACGACCTGGTCGGACGTGCGACGCGCGCTGACCGGGTGGGTGACGGTGCCCTCCCATCGGGACGTCATCCAACCGCTCTTCCACTCCCTGTCCTCGGTCACGCTCCGTCTGCCCTTCGAGGTCGCGGACTACGTCGACTTCTACGCCTCCGAGAACCACGCCCGGAACGTGGGCCGGATGTTCCGCCCCGACGCGGCGGACTCGCTGACCCCGAACTGGAAGCACCTGCCCATCGGCTACCACGGCCGCTCCGGCACGGTCGTCGTCTCGGGCACGGACGTCGTCCGCCCCGCGGGCCAGCGCAAGGCGCCCACCGACCCGGCGCCCGTGTTCGGCCCGTCGGTCCGGCTGGACATCGAGGCCGAGGTCGGATTCGTCGTCGGCACCCCCTCGCGGATGGGCGAGCCGGTCGCGCTCGGCGACTACCGCGAGCACGTCTTCGGACTGTGCCTCCTCAACGACTGGTCGGCCCGCGACATCCAGGCCTGGGAGTACGTCCCCCTCGGCCCCTTCCTCGGCAAGTCCTTCGCCACCTCGGTGTCGGCGTGGATCACGCCCCTGGAGGCGCTGGAGGACGCCCGCGTCGCACCGCCGGAGCGGACGCATCCGCTGCTGCCCTACCTGGACGACTCCGCGGAGGAGCCCGGCGGCTACGACCTGCGGATCTCCGTCTCCGTCAACGGCCACGTCGTCTCCGAGCCCCCCTTCTCCACCATGTACTGGACGGCCGCCCAGCAGCTGGCCCACATGACGGTCAACGGCGCTTCGCTGCGCACCGGCGACCTGTACGGGTCGGGCACGGTGAGCGGGCCGGAGGAGCGGCAGCGCGGCTCCCTGCTGGAGCTGACCTGGAACGGCCGCGACGCGCTGGAACTCCCCGACGGCAAGCGCACGTTCCTGGAGGACGGCGACGTGGTGACCCTGTCGGCGTGGGCTCCCGGCCCGGGCGGCGCCCGCGTGGGCCTGGGCGAGGTGACGGGCCGGATCGTGGCGGGCTGACCACACGCCGACCTGCCGGAGGACGGCGCCGCCGGCGGGCTGACGCCGCGCCGCCGTCCGGTCATACTGGCGGCGGGTGCGCTCACACCGCGTACCCGCCGCCGACGGCCACCGCCGCGGCGGCTCGCCGCCGTCCACTCTGCGCACGCCCCGGCACCGGCCCTCCCGGCGCCTCCCGAACCCCGCCCACGGCACGACCGCTCCACCCGCACTCTCCGCGCCCCTGCCCACCGTCGCCTCCCCCGCCATCTCACGACCAGGATCCGGAGCCCGCCGGCATGACCGTCTGCCTGCTCCTGCTGAGCGCCGTCGCACTGACGGCCGCCGTACCGGTCCCACGCGCCCTGACCCGGGCGGCCTGGCCCGAGCGGGAACCGGTCGTCGCCCTCTGGGTGTGGCAGTGCCTCGTCGCGACCGTCCTGCTGTGCTGTCTGACGGCCCTGGCCCTGGGGGCCGCCGCCGTCTTCCACACCGTCCGCGCCCAGGTCTTCGCGCCCGCTCCGCCGGCCGTGACCGAGGCCTACGACCTGTCCGCCGCACCGGTCTGGGCGGCCGTCCTCACCCTGCTGCTGGCCTGCGGTGCGGCCTGGACCGGTGCGATGCTCGCCCGGGAACTCGTCGAGGCCCGCCGGCGCCGCGGTCTGACCCTCGCCCACCTGCGCGAACGCGCCCCCGACCTGCCCGCCGGGCTACCCGCCGCACGCGGTCCGCTGCTGGTGCTGGAAGACGAGTATCCCGACGCGCGATGGCTGCCCGGCCACCCGCCGCAGCTGGTCGTCACCACCGGTGCGCTGCACCGGCTCACCACCCACCAGCTCGACGCGGTCCTCGCCCACGAGCGCGGTCATGCCCGCGCCCACCACGACTGGCTGCTGCACCTGTCCACCGCGCTGGCCACCGGCTTCCCCCGCATCCCCCTGTTCTCCCATTTCTGCGACCAGACCCACCGTCTGGTGGAACTGGCCGCGGACGACACGGCGTCCCGGCGCTGCGGCCACCTCACCACGGCCCTGGCTCTGATCGAACTGAACCAGCACCGAGGCGTCCTGTCGTGCGACTCCAGCCGCCGCCTGCTGGGCGAGCGGGTGGACCGCCTCCTCGCGCCGCCGCCCCGCCTGGGCCGGCGCCGCCGCGCCCTGACGACGACGGTGGCTGCGCTGGTCCCCCTGCTGCCTCTGCTGATCACGTTCGCCCCCGGGCTGTCGGCCCTGGCATGAGGAAGCGCCGCGCCCCCTCCACGGGGCGGCGAGGGACGGAACGCCGCTAGACCCACATGTCGGGCTCCGGCTCCTCCTCGGGCCGGTCCCCGGGCTCGGGCTCCGCCCCGGCGTCGACCGCCGGCGCCGCGCCGTGCCCCGCGCCGGGCGGCCCGCCCAGCTCGGCCAGCACCTTGAGCACGCCCTCCCCGTAGGTCGCCAGCTTCTTCTCGCCCACGCCGCCGACGCCGCCGAGCTCCTGCACGGACGTCGGCCACAGCGTCGCAATCTCCCGCAGCGTGGCGTCGTGGAAGATGACGTAGGCCGGAACACCCTGCTCCCTGGCCTGCTCGGCGCGCCAGGCCCGCAGGGCCTCGAACGCGGGGAGCAGTTCCTCGGGCAGTTCGGCCACGGCGACCGACTTGGCCCGGCGCCCCGCGCCCGCGGAACCGGAGGAGCCCGAGCGGGACGCGGCCGGCCGCTCCGGCTCCTTGCGCAGCGGCACCTCCCGCTCCCGGCGCAGCACCGTGGCACTGGCGTCGGTCAGGACCAGGGTGCCGTACTCCCCCTCGACCGCGAGCAGGCCCTGGGCCAGCAACTGGCGGACGACACCGCGCCATTCGCCCTCGGTCAGCTCCTCGCCGATGCCGAACACCGACAACTGGTCGTGGTCGAACTGGATGACCTTGGCGGTGCGCTTGCCCAACAGGATGTCCACGATCTGCACCGCTCCGAACTTCTGGCCCCGCTCGCGCTGCAGCCGCACCACCGTCGACAGCACCTTCTGCGCCGCGACCGTGCCGTCCCAGGTCTCCGGCGGGGTCAGGCAGGTGTC
Organism: Streptomyces actuosus; assembly: GCF_016921115.1. Lineage (GTDB taxonomy): Bacteria > Actinomycetota > Actinomycetes > Streptomycetales > Streptomycetaceae > Streptomyces > Streptomyces actuosus_A. The sequence continues at coordinate 130,099 of NZ_JAFFZS010000017.1, read as the reverse complement.
GCAGTTGCCGCAGCCGGCCCGGTCCGCGTCCTGACCGAAGTAGGCCAGCAGCTGGCCGCGCCGGCACTGGGCGGTCTCGCAGAGCGCGAGCATCGCGTCCAGGTGGGCCTGGGCCCGCCGCCGGAAGGCCTCGTCGCCCTCACCGGACTGGATCAGTTTGCGCTGCTGGATGACGTCGTTCAGGCCGTAGGCCATCCAGGCCGTCGACGGCAGGCCGTCCCGTCCGGCACGGCCCGTCTCCTGGTAGTAGCCCTCGACGGACTTGGGCAGGTCGAGATGGGCGACGAAGCGGACGTCCGGCTTGTCGATGCCCATGCCGAAGGCGATGGTCGCCACCACGACCAGGCCGTCCTCCCTCAGGAACCGGGCCTGGTGCTCGGCCCGCACGGTCCCGTCCAGGCCGGCGTGGTACGGCACCGCCGCGATGCCGTTGCGGGTGAGGAACTCGGCCGTCTTCTCCACCGAGTTGCGCGAGAGGCAGTACACGATGCCCGCGTCACCGGCGTGCTCCTCCCGCAGGAAGGCCAGCAGCTGCTTCTTCGGGTCCGCCTTCGGGACGATCCGGTACTGGATGTTGGGCCGGTCGAAGCTCGCCACGAAGTGGCGGGCCGACGGCATGCCGAGTCGCTCGGTGATCTCCTGGTGCGTGGCGTGCGTCGCCGTCGCCGTGAGCGCGATCCGCGGCACGTCCGGCCAGCGCTCGCCCAGCAGGGACAGCGCGAGGTAGTCGGGCCGGAAGTCGTGTCCCCACTGGGAGACGCAGTGCGCCTCGTCGATCGCGAAGACGGAGACCCTGCCGCGGGAGAGGAGGTCCAGCGTGGAGTCGAGGCGCAGCCGCTCCGGCGCCAGGTACAGCAGGTCCAGCTCACCGGCCAGGTACTGGGCCTCGACCACCCGCCTCTCGTCGAAGTCCTGCGTGGAATTGATGAACCCGGCCCGCACCCCGAGCGCGCGCAGCGCGTCCACCTGGTCCTGCATGAGCGCGATGAGCGGTGAGACCACGACGCCCGTACCGGGTCTGACCAGGGCCGGGATCTGGTAGCACAGCGACTTGCCGCCGCCGGTCGGCATGAGCACCACGGCGTCGCCGCCGGCCACCACGTGCTCGATGACGGCTTCCTGCTCGTCGCGGAATGCCTCGTACCCGAAGACCCGGTGCAGCGTCGCCGACGCCCGGCTCGCGGTCGCTCCCGCCGCCTCGGTGTCTGGCGTCCCGCTGGTGCTTGACATCACGCCGATCCCGCCCGTCCCGCCCATCGTCCTGCCCCCCGCGCGTCGTCCCTCGACCACTGCCTCCACGATAGGGGTCGCGACCGACAGCGCCGGAGTTGTCCACAGGACCGGTCGGTCACGTTCGGAAGTCATTCGAATGGCCTGCGTCACATGGCGGGCCCCCGGCGGGCCGGGACATGCTGCTCGGGCGGGACAGGGCAGCCCATCGCCCGTCTCTGTCCCCCGGTCCCCCGTCCGCCCAAGGAGCCGCAGAATGTCCCCTCGGCCACGCAAGGCCGCCGTCGCCTTGGCGGCAGCCGCAGCCCTCTGTCTGACCGCCGCACCGGCACGCGCCGCGGCGGATCCCGGTCCGTTCGTCTGGACGCAGCTGACCGGCACCTACACGGCGACCGGCGCGTACGCCCACGAGCCCTACGCGGTCCGCGGTGGATTCGTCCGCTCCGACATGTGCGTCACCGGCGGCACACAGGGCGCGCTGGGGTACGTCTACCTCAACGAGGCGCACATCGGTTCCCTCGACCCGGCCGCCCCCGCGGCCCTGGTCTACGCACCCGGCCCCTTCGGCACGCGGGAGCTCGCGGCGGTGGAGTGGGTCGTCAAGGACAGCGGCCAGGCGGCCCCGGAGCTGTTCGGCCGTACCTTCGCCTCGGACGTGCTGCCCGGCTACTTCACGCTGGCGGCCTGGATCTACCGGACCGACCCGGACGGGCTGTTCGCCCCGTGGAACCCCGCCGTGTCGTGCCCGGCGGCCCCGGCCGGAACCAGCGGCACGGCGGGCGCCCGGGGCGCCGGGGACACCATCTCGACCGCCGAGGACGCGGCCGCGGATCCCGAGCACTCCCGCACCGGGACCGTGGGCCTGGAGCAGGAGCTCGACACGCTGTTCGACTCCCTGCTGTGACCCGGGCGCCGTCCCGGAACGCAGCGGACCCGGCCTCCGTGCGGGGAGGCCGGGTCCGTGCTGCACGCCGTACGGGTCAGCGCACGAACACTCCCGCCTGGCTCGCCAGGTCCAGGAAGTACTGCGGTGCCACACCGAGCACGAGGGTGACCGCCACGCCGACCCCGATCGCCGTCATGGTCAGCGGCGACGGAACGGCGACCGTGGGTCCCTCGGGCCGCGGCTCGCTGAAGAACATCAGCACGATCACGCGGATGTAGAAGAACGCCGCGATCGCCGACGAGATCACACCGATCACGACCAGCGGGGCCGCGCCGCCCTCCGCCGCCGCCTTGAACACGGCGAACTTCCCGGCGAAGCCGGAAGTCAGCGGAATGCCGGCGAACGCCAGCAGGAACACCGCGAACACCGCGGCGACCAGTGGCGAACGGCGGCCCAGGCCGGCCCACTTGGACAGGTGGGTGGCCTCGCCGCCCGCGTCCCGCACCAGCGTGACCACGGCGAACGCGCCGATCGTCACGAACGAGTACGCCGCCAGGTAGAACAGGACCGACGAGATCCCGTCCGGCGTGGTCGCGATGACACCCGCCAGGATGAAGCCGGCGTGAGCGATCGACGAGTACGCCAGCAGACGCTTGATGTCGGTCTGTGTGATCGCCACGATGGCGCCGCCGAGCATGGTGACGATCGCGACGCCCCACATGACCGGGCGCCAGTCCCAGCGCAGGCCCGGAAGGACGACGTACAGCACCCGCAGCAGCGCGCCGAAGGCGGCCACCTTGGTCGCCGCCGCCATGAAGCCGGTGACGGGGGTCGGCGCGCCCTGGTACACGTCCGGCGTCCACATGTGGAACGGCACCGCGCCCACCTTGAACAGCAGGCCCATCACCAGCAGCGCGGTGCCGAGCAGCAGCAGCGCGTCGTTGCCCATGGTCCCGGCCAGCGCGGGGTCGACGTCGGTGACGGTTCCGTCGACGACCCGCGCGATCGTCGCGTACGACACCGAGCCGGAGTAGCCGTAGAGCAGGGCGATCCCGAACAGGGTGAACGCGGAGGCGAACGCGCCGAGCAGGAAGTACTTGACCGCGGCCTCCTGCGACATCAGCCGCTTGCGGCGGGCCAGCGCGCACAGCAGGTACAGCGGCAGCGAGAAGACCTCCAGGGCGACGAAGAGGGTCAGCAGGTCGTTGGCCGACGGGAAGACCAGCATGCCGGCCACCGCGAAGAGCAGCAGCGGGAAGACCTCGGTCGTGGTGAATCCGGCCTTGACCGCGGCGCGCTCGCTGTCGCTGCCCGGTACGGCCGAGGCCTGCGCGGCGAAGGAGTCGACGCGGTTGCCGTGGGCCTCCGGGTCCAGGCGCCGCTCGGCGAAGGTGAACAGGCCGACCAGCGCGGCCAGCAGGATCGTGCCCTGCAGGAACAGGGCCGGTCCGTCGACCGCGATCGCGCCCATCGCCGCGATCCCGGCCTTCGTGGTGCCGTATCCGTCGGCCGCGAGCGCGACCACCGCGGCGAAGGCGGCGGTGAGCGCGACGGCGGAGACGAGCACCTGCGCGTGGTAGCGGGACCTGCGCGGGACGAACGCCTCGACGAGCACCCCGATGACGGCGGCACCCACGACGATCAGGGTGGGCGACAATTGCCCGTATTCGATCTTCGGCGCGTCGATCTTCGAGATCGGGTCGGCCGCGGTTGTCCACAGGCTGTGGACGGCTGCTGCGCTCACTTGGCCGCCTCCACCTCGGGCTGGGGGTCCTTCTTGTGTACGTCGGACAGGGTCTGCTGGACCGCCGGATTGACGATGTCCGTCACGGGCTTCGGGTAGACGCCCAGGAAGAGCAGCAGGACGACCAGCGGGGCGACGACCACGAGCTCGCGCACCCTGAGGTCGGGCATGGCCGAGACCTCCGGCTTCACCGGCCCGGTCATCGTCCGCTGATAGAGGACGAGGGTGTACAGCGCGGCGAGCACGATGCCGAACGTGGCGACGATGCCGACGGCCGGGTAGCGCGTGAACGCGCCGACCAGAACCAGGAACTCACTCACGAACGGGGCCAGCCCCGGTAGCGACAGGGTCGCCAGGCCGCCGATCAGGAAGGTGCCGGCGAGCACCGGGGCGACCTTCTGCACACCGCCGTAGTCGGCGATGAGCCGCGACCCGCGCCGCGAGATCAGGAAGCCCGCGACCAGCATCAGCGCGGCCGTCGAGATGCCGTGGTTGACCATGTACAGCGTTGCGCCCGACTGGCCCTGACTGGTCATCGCGAAGATGCCCAGGACGATGAAGCCGAAGTGGGAGATCGACGCGTAGGCCACCAGCCGCTTGATGTCGCGCTGGCCCACGGCGAGCAGGGCGCCGTAGATGATGCTGATCAGTGCCAGGACGAGGATGACCGGCGTCGCCCACTTGCTCGCCTCCGGGAACAGCTGGAGGCAGAAGCGGAGCATCGCGAAGGTGCCCACCTTGTCGACGACCGCCGTGATGAGGACGGCGACCGGCGCGGTGGACTCCTGCATGGCGTTGGGCAGCCAGGTGTGCAGCGGCCACAGCGGCGCCTTCACCGCGAAGGCGAAGAAGAAGCCGAGGAACAGCCAGCGCTCGGTGCTGGTCGCCATGTCGAGCGTGCCGGCGGCGCGGGCCTGGGCGATCTCCTGGAGGCTGAAGTTCCCGGCGACCACGTACAGGCCGATCACCGCGGCCAGCATGATCAGACCGCCGACCAGGTTGTAGAGGAGGAATTTCACCGCCGCGTACGACCGCTGGGTCGACGCCGCCTTCTCGCCGTGCTCGTGGGCACGGTCCCCGAAGCCGCCGATGAGGAAGTACATCGGGATCAGCATGGCTTCGAAGAAGATGTAGAAGAGGAAGACGTCGGTGGCCTCGAAGGAGAGGATCACCATCGCCTCGACGGCGAGGATCAGCGCGAAGAAGCCCTGGGTGGGCCGCCACCGCCTGCTGCCGGTCTCCAGCGGGTCGGCGTCGTGCCAGCCCGCCAGGACGATGAACGGGATCAGCAGGGCCGTGAGCGCGATCAGCGCCACGGCGATGCCGTCGACGCCCAGCTCGTACCGCACCCCGAACTCGGCGATCCAGGCGTGGGACTCGGTGAGCTGGTAGCGGTCGCCGCCCGGGTCGAAGCGCACCGCGACCGCGACCGCGAGTGCGAGAGTGGCGAGGGTGAACAGCAGCGCCAGCCACTTGGCGGCGGTGCGCCGCGCGGCCGGTACGGCGGCGGTGGCGATCGCCCCCACGGCCGGGAGCACCGCCGTCGCTGTCAGCAGAGGAAAGGACATCGGTATCAGACCGCCCTCATCAGCAGGGTGGCGGCGATGAGCAGGGCCGCACCGCCGAACATCGAGACCGCGTACGACCGCGCGAAGCCGTTCTGCAGCCTGCGCAGGCGCCCGGACAGGCCGCCGACCGAGGCCGCCGTGCCGTTGACGACACCGTCGACCAGGGTGTGGTCGACGTAGACCAGGGACCGCGTGAGGTGCTCGCCGCCGCGGACCAGGACGACGTGGTTGAAGTCGTCCTGCAGCAGGTCGCGCCGTGCGGCCCGGGTGAGCAGCGAGCCGCGCGGGGCGACGACCGGGACGGGGCGGCGGCCGTACTGGGCCCAGGCGATGGCGACGCCGACGACGAGGCAGACCATCGTCCCGCCGGTGACGGCGGCGGCGCTGAGCGGGGAGTCGCCCTCGGCGTGGCCGGTGATCGGCTCCAACCAGTGCAGGAACCGGTCACCGATGCTGAAGAACGCACCGGCGCCGACCGACCCGACGGCCAGCACGATCATCGGGATCGTCATGCTCCTGGGCGACTCGTGCGGGTGCGGCTCGTGGCCCTGCGCGTCGGGCTGCCAGCGCTTCTCGCCGAAGAACGTCATCAGCATCACGCGGGTCATGTAGTACGCCGTGATGGCCGCGCCGAGCAGGGCGCAGCCGCCGAGGATCCAGCCCTCGGTGCCGCCCTTGGCGAAGGCCGCCTCGATGATCTTGTCCTTGGAGAAGAAGCCGGACAGGCCCGGGAAACCGATGATGGCGAGGTAGCCGAGACCGAAGGTGACGAAGGTGATCGGCATGTACGTGCGCAGGCCGCCGTAGCGGCGCATGTCGACCTCGTCGTTCATGCCGTGCATGACGGAACCGGCGCCCAGGAACAGCCCGGCCTTGAAGAAGCCGTGCGTCACCAGGTGCATGATCGCGAAGACGTAGCCGATCGGGCCGAGGCCCGCGGCCAGCACCATGTAGCCGATCTGCGACATCGTCGAGCCGGCCAGCGCCTTCTTGATGTCGTCCTTCGCGCAACCGACGATCGCACCGAACAGGAGCGTGACCGCTCCGACGACGGTGACGACGAGCTGGGCGTCCGGCGCGCCGTTGAAGATCGCGGCGGAGCGGACGATCAGGTAGACGCCCGCGGTCACCATCGTCGCGGCGTGGATGAGGGCCGAGACCGGGGTCGGGCCCTCCATGGCGTCCCCGAGCCAGGACTGCAGCGGCACCTGGGCGGACTTGCCGCAGGCGGCGAGCAGGAGCAGCAGGGCGAGGGCGGTGAGCTTGCCCTCGGTGGCGTCCGCGGCCAGGCCGGGCTCGGTCTGGGTGCCGAGGAGCGGCCCGAAGGCGAAGGTCCCGAAGGTGGTGAACATCAGCATGATCGCGATCGACAGGCCCATGTCGCCGACGCGGTTGACCAGGAAGGCCTTCTTCGCCGCGGTGGCCGCGCTGGGCTTGTGCTGCCAGAAGCCGATGAGCAGGTAGGAGGCGAGACCGACGCCCTCCCAGCCGACGTACAGCAGCAGGTAGTTGTCGGCGAGGACGAGCAGCAGCATCGCCGCGAGGAACAGGTTGAGGTAGCCGAAGAAGCGGCGGCGGCGCTCGTCGTGCTCCATGTACCCGACCGAGTACAGGTGGATCAGCGAGCCGACGCCGGTGATGAGCAGGACGAACGTCATCGACAACTGGTCGAGGCGGAAGGCGACGTCCGCATGGAAGCCCTCGACCGGGATCCAGCTGAACAGGTGCTGGGTCAGCGTCCGCTGCTCCGCGTCCCTGCTCAGCAGGTCGGAGAAGAGGACGAGACCGAACACGAAGGAGACGGCGGACAGCAGGACGCCGATCCAGTGGCCGACGGCGTCGAGACGGCGGCCACCGACCAGCAGGACGGCCGCTCCGAGCAGGGGCGCCGCGATGAGCAGCGCGATCAGGTTCTCCACGATTCTTCCGACCCCTTACAGCTTCATCAGGCTGGCGTCGTCGACCGAGGCCGAGTGGCGGGAACGGAACAGCGACACGATGATCGCGAGCCCGACCACGACCTCCGCTGCGGCGACGACCATCGTGAAGAACGCGATGACCTGGCCGTCGAGGTTGCCGTGCATGCGGGAGAAGGTGACGAACGCGAGATTGCAGGCGTTCAGCATCAGCTCGATACACATGAAGAGCACGATGGCGTTGCGCCGGATCAGCACCCCGGTGGCGCCGATGGTGAACAACAGGGCTGCTAGATAGAGGTAGTTGACCGGGTTCACTGCGACGCCTCCTCGGTCCGCTTGAAGGTCGCCGGTGCGACCGCCTTCCGCTCCAGGCGCTCCTCGGCCCGCTGCTCCAGCGCCCGGAGGTCGTTGAGGGCCTCCATGGAGACGTCGCGGATCTGGCCGCGCTCGCGCAGCGTCTTGCTGACGGTCAGCTCGGAGGGGGTGCCGTCGGGCAGCAGGCCCGCGATGTCCACGGCGTTGTGCCGGGCGTACACGCCGGGGGCCGGCAGCGGCGGGATGTACGTCCCCTCGCGCACCCGCTGCTCGGACAGCTCGCGCTGGGTCCTGGCCCGCTCGGTGCGCTCGCGGTGCGTGAGCACCATCGCCCCGACGGCCGCGCTGATCAGCAGGGCGCCGGTGATCTCGAAGGCGAAGACGTACTTGGTGAAGATGAGGCTCGCCAGGCCCTGCACATTGCCGCCCGCGTTGGCCCGGCCGAGCCCGTCGAACTCCTTCAGTGAGGCGTTGGCGATGCCGGCCACCAGCAGGATGCCGAAGCCGAGCCCGCACACGAGGGCCAGCCAGCGCTGGCCCTTGACGGTCTCCTTCAGGGAGTCCGCCGCGGTCACGCCGACGAGCATCACCACGAACAGGAACAGCATCATGATCGCGCCGGTGTAGACGATGATCTGCACGACGCCCAGGAAGTAGGCGCCGTTGGCGAGGTAGAACACCGCAAGGACGATCATGGTGCCGGCGAGGCAGAGGGCGCTGTGCACGGCCTTCTTCATGAAGACGGTGCCCAGGGCGCCGATCACCGCGACCGTGCCGAGGACCCAGAACTGGAAGGCCTCTCCGGTGGAGGTGGAGTAGGCGGCGAGTGTCGCGCTCATCGGCGGACCACCCCCTCGGACGCGGACTCGTCCGCGCCGGAGGACGGCTCCTCCGGGACCTCGCCCTTGGAGAGGGCGACCTGCCGCTCGGTGCCGGGCGCGGCCTCCGTGACCAGGCCCCGGTAGTAGTCCTGCTCGTCCATCCCCGGGTAGATGGCGTGCGGGCTGTCGACCATGCCCTCTTCGAGGCCGGCGAGCAGCTGCTCCTTGGTGTAGATGAGGTTGGCGCGGCTGGAGTCGGCCAGCTCGAACTCGTTCGTCATGGTCAGCGCGCGCGTGGGGCACGCCTCGATGCACAGGCCGCACAGGATGCAGCGGGCGTAGTTGATCTGGTAGACCCGGCCGTACCGCTCGCCGGGCGAGTAGCGCTCCTCGTCGGTGTTGTCGGCGCCCTCCACGTAGATGGCGTCGGCGGGGCAGGCCCAGGCGCACAGCTCGCAGCCGACGCACTTCTCCAGGCCGTCCGGATGGCGGTTGAGCTGGTGCCGTCCGTGGAACCGCGGAGCCGTGGTCTTCTGCTGCTCCGGGTACTGCTCGGTCAGCCGCTTCTTGAACATGGCCTTGAAGGTCACGCCGAAGCCGGCCACCGGGTTGAGGAAACCGGGCTTGGTCTCCTTGGGCTCCTCAGCCATCGGACGCCTCCTTTCCATCCAGCGGTCCGTCACTGTGAGTATCGGTCCCACCACTGACAATGAGCTCCCGCTCCCGGTGCGGGCGGCGCCGCGGCACCGCCGGCAGCTCCTGACCGGGCAGCGGTGGTACGGGGAATCCACCGGCCATCGGGTCGAACCCGGCGGGCGGGGCGGCGGGTTGCCCGGTGTCCTTCGCCTTCTGCCGGAACAGGTCGGCGACGAACGACAGGAGCAGCAGGGCGAGGACGCCGCCGCCCACGTAGAGGGCGATGTCGGCGAAGTCGTAGTTCTCGTTCCGCAGGGTCCGCACGGTCGCGACGAGCATCAGCCAGGCCACGGAGACCGGGATGAGGACCTTCCAGCCGAGCTTCATCAGCTGGTCGTAGCGGACACGGGGCAGGGTGCCGCGCAGCCAGATGAAGAAGAACAGCAGCAGCTGCACCTTGACGACGAACCAGAGCAGCGGCCACCAGCCGTGGTTGGCACCCTCCCAGAAGGTGCTGACCGGCCAGGGGGCGCGCCAGCCGCCGAGGAACAGCGTCGTCGCGACGGCCGAGACCGTCACCATGTTCACGTACTCGGCGAGCATGAACATCGCGAACTTGATGGACGAGTACTCGGTGTTGAAACCGCCGACCAGGTCGCCCTCGGACTCCGGCATGTCGAAGGGGGCGCGGTTGGTCTCTCCGACCATCGTGACGATGTAGATGATGAAGGAGACCGGCAGCAGGACGACGTACCAGCGGTCCTGCTGCTGCTCGACGATCGCCGACGTCGACATCGACCCGGAGTAGAGGAACACCGACGCGAACGCGGCGCCCATGGCGATCTCGTAGGAGATCATCTGCGCGCAGGAGCGCAGGCCGCCCAGCAGCGGGTAGGTGGAGCCGGAACTCCAGCCCGCCAGGACGATGCCGTAGATGCCGACCGAGGCGACCGCGAGGACGTACAGCATCGCGATCGGCAGGTCGGTGAGCTGCATCGTGGTGCGGTGGCCGAAGATCGAGATCTCGTTGCCGGCCGGGCCGAAGGGGATCACCGCGATCGCCATGAACGCCGGGATGGCGGCGACGATCGGGGCGAGGACGTACACCACCTTGTCCGCGCGGCGGACGATGACGTCCTCCTTCAGCATCAGCTTCACGCCGTCGGCCAGGGACTGGAGCATTCCCCACGGGCCGTGCCGGTTGGGGCCGATGCGCAACTGCATCCAGGCCACGACCTTGCGCTCCCACACGATGGAGAACAGCACGGTCACCATCAGGAACGCGAAGCAGAAGACCGCCTTGATCGCGATCAGCCACCACGGGTCGCGGCCGAACAGCGACAGATCCTCGGCGGCGAGGTACGGGCTCATGCCTCCACCTCCTGGGGGGCGTCGGCGGCGGACACGGCCGGGCCGATGCGGACGAGGGAGCCGGGCAGCACCCCGGCGTCGGAGGCGACGCCGCCGCCGACGGAGTTCAGCGGAAGCCAGACCACGCGGTCGGGCATCTCGGTCACCTGCAACGGCAGTGCGACGGACCCGGCGGGGCCGCTCACGGCGACGACGTCGCCGTCCTTGACGCCCGCCTCGGCGGCGGTCGCGGCCGACACGCGCGCGCGTGCTGCGTGCCGGGTCCCGGCGAGCGCCTCGTCCCCCTCCTGCAGGACACCCAGGTCGAGCAGGAGACGGTGACCGGCGAGGACCGCCTCCCCGGCGGCGGGCCGCGGCAGCGACATCGCCGTCTCCCTCGGCCCGGTGGCGCGCGGTCCGTCCCACGCGCCGAGCCGGTCCAGCTCCGCGCGGGCGGTGCCCAGGTCCGGCAGGCCGAGGTGGACGTCCATGGCGTCGGCCAGCATCTGCAGCACGCGGGCGTCGGTGGGCGCGACGCGGCGGGTCATCTGGTCGGGCTTGAGCGCGGCCTCGAAGAAGCGGACCCGGCCTTCCCAGTTGAGGAAGGTGCCGGCCTTCTCGGCGACCGCCGCGACGGGCAGGACGACATCGGCGTGCTCGGTGACCTCGCTGGGCCGCAGCTCCAGCGAGACCACGAAGCCGACCTCGTGCAGCGCCGCACGCGCGCGGGCCGGATCGGGCAGGTCGGCGACCTCGACCCCGGCGACGAGCAGGGCCTGCAGTTCACCGCCCGCGGCGGCCTCGACGATCTGGTCGGTGTCGCGGCCGTAGCGGTGGGGCAGTTCGGCGACGCCCCAGGCCGCGGCGACCTCCTCACGCGCGCGGGGGTCGGTGGCCGGGCGCCCGCCCGGCAGCAGCGACGGCAGCGCGCCCACCTCGACGGCGCCCCGCTCTCCGGACCGCCGGGGGACCCACACCAGCTCCGCACCGGTCGCGGACGCGGCGCGCAGTACGGCGGTGAGCCCACCGGCGACTCCGGCCAGCCGCTCCCCGACGACGATGACCGCGCCGTCGGCGCGCAGTGCGTCGGCCGCGCCGGTGCCGGAGTCCTCCAGGCCGACACCGCTGGCGAGGGCGTCCAGCCATTCGGTCTCGGTGCCGGGAGCGGCGGGGAGCAGCGTCCCGCCCATCTTCTGCAGGCCGCGCGTCGCGTGGGTCGCCAGGGCGAACACCTGCTGCCCGTGCTTGCGCCAGGCCTTGCGCAGCCGCAGGAAGACGCCGGGCGCCTCCTCCTCGGACTCGAACCCGACCAGCAGGACCGCCGGGGCCTTCTCCAGCGAGGTGAAGCCGGCGCCCGTGCCGTCGAGGTCCCTTCCGCGGCCGGCGACGCGGGCGGCGAGGAAGTCGGCCTCCTCGCTGCTGTGCACGCGCGCGCGGAAGTCGATGTCGTTGGTGTCGAGCGCCACGCGCGCGAACTTGCTGTAGGCGTAGGCGTCCTCGACGGTGAGCCGCCCGCCGGTGAGGACGCCGGTCCGGCCGCGGGAGGCGAGCAGCCCCTGCGCGGCGATCTGCAGCGCCTCGGGCCAGGACGCCGGCTGCAGCTCGCCCTCGGCGTTGCGCACCAGGGGCGTGACGAGACGGTCCCTCTGCTGCGCGTACCGGAACGCGAACCTGCCCTTGTCGCAGATCCACTCCTCGTTGACCTCGGGGTCGTTCGCGGCGAGCCGCCGCATGACCTTGCCGCGCCGGTGGTCGGTGCGCGTGGCGCACCCGCCGGAGCAGTGCTCGCACACGGACGGCGAGGAGACGAGGTCGAAGGGTCGGGAGCGGAAACGATATGCCGCGGAGGTGAGCGCGCCGACCGGGCAGATCTGGATGGTGTTGCCGGAGAAGTACGACTCGAACGGGTCGCCCTCGCCGGTGCCGACCTGCTGGAGCGCGCCCCGCTCGACCAGTTCGATCATCGGGTCGCCCGCGATCTGGTGGGAGAAGCGGGTGCAGCGCGCGCACAGCACGCAGCGTTCGCGGTCGAGCAGGACCTGCGTGGAGATCGGGACCGGCTTCTCGTAGGTGCGCTTGCGGCCCTCGAAGCGGGAGTCGGCCTGGCCGTGGGACATCGCCTGGTTCTGGAGCGGGCACTCGCCGCCCTTGTCGCAGACCGGGCAGTCCAGGGGGTGGTTGATGAGCAGGAGCTCCATCACCCCCCTCTGCGCCTTCTCGGCGACCGGCGAGGTGAGCTGCGTCCTGACGACCATCCCGTCGGTGCAGGTGATGGTGCAGGAGGCCATGGGCTTGCGCTGGCCCTCGACCTCGACGATGCACTGCCGGCAGGCGCCGGCCGGGTCGAGGAGCGGATGGTCGCAGAACCGGGGGATCTCGATGCCGAGTTCCTCGGCGGCCCGGATGACCAGAGTGCCCTTGGGCACGCTGATCTCGATGCCGTCGATCGTCAGCGTCACGAGATCTTCCGGCGGGACCGCCGCCTCTCCTCCGTCCGAGGGAGCGCTGGTGGTCACAGTCATGCGTTCACCTCCGTGCGGTCGGCCCAGGCCGTCGACCTGGCGGGGTCGAAGGGGCAGCCGCGGCCCGTGATGTGCTGCTCGTACTCCTCACGGAAGTACTTCAGCGAGGAGAAGATCGGCGAGGCGGCGCCGTCGCCGAGGGCGCAGAACGACTTGCCGTTGATGTTGTCGGCGATGTCCGCGAGCTTGTCGAGGTCGCTCATCGCTCCCTTGCCCGCCTCGATGTCCCGCAGCAACTGCACCAGCCAGTAGGTGCCTTCACGGCAGGGTGTGCACTTGCCGCAGGACTCGTGGGCGTAGAACTCGGTCCACCGGGTCACGGCGCGCACGACGCAGGTGGTCTCGTCGAAGCACTGCAGGGCCTTGGTGCCGAGCATGGAACCGGCGGCGCCCACGCCTTCGTAGTCGAGGGGGACGTCGAGGTGCTCGTCGGTGAACATCGGCGTCGAGGAACCGCCCGGCGTCCAGAACTTCAGGCGGTGGCCCGGCCGCATGCCGCCGCTCATGTCGAGCAGCTGGCGGAGCGTGACGCCGAGCGGGGCCTCGTACTGGCCGGGAGAGGCGACGTGGCCACTGAGCGAGTAGAGCGTGAAGCCCGGGGACTTCTCGCTGCCCATCGACCTGAACCATTCCTTGCCGTTCTTCATGATGGCGGGAACCGACGCGATCGACTCGACGTTGTTCACCACAGTGGGGCACGCGTAGAGGCCCTCGACGGCGGGGAAGGGGGGACGCAGCCGCGGTTGGCCGCGGCGGCCTTCGAGCGAGTCCAGCAGTGCGGTCTCCTCACCGCAGATGTACGCGCCCGCGCCCGCGTGCACGGTGAGTTCGAGGTCGAGTCCGCTGCCGAGGATGTTGCTGCCGAGGTATCCCGCCTCCTGGGCCTCGCGCACGGCCTCGTGCAACCGCCTGAGAACGGGGACGACTTCACCGCGCAGATAGATGAACGCGTGCGAGGACCTGATGGCGTGGCACGCGATGACGATGCCCTCGATGAGGCTGTGCGGGTTCGCGAAGAGGAGCGGGATGTCCTTGCAGGTCCCGGGCTCCGATTCGTCGGCGTTGACAACAAGATAGTGCGGCTTTCCATCTCCCTGGGGGATGAACTGCCACTTCATCCCCGTCGGGAATCCGGCGCCGCCGCGCCCGCGCAGACCGGAGTCCTTGACGTACGCGATCACGTCGTCGGGCGACATGGCGAGCGCCTTGCGGAGCCCCTCGTACCCCTCGTGCCTCCGGTAGACGTCCAGGGTCCAGGACCTGTCGTCGTCCCAGAAGGCCGACAGCACGGGCGAGAGGAGCTTCTCGGGGCTCGTGTCCTTCAGTTCGGGTGCCAACGTCATCACTCCCCCTCCTCGGCGGCAGGCCCGGCCGGGTGGGACGGGTCGGATGCGGACGTCTCCCGCGACGCGTCGTGGGAGACGGGCTGCTCGGCCGGCGAGGGCTCGGGCGCCTTCCGGTCGCGCGGCTCCTCGTGGGGCCCGCCGTCGCGCGGATGGACCACGCGCGCGGCGGCGGTCTCCCCCTTCGCCAGGCGGAGGCCGACCAGTGACGCCGGTCCCGCGCTGCCGCTCTCCTCGACGGCCCCGGGCCGCTCGTCGGGGAAGCCGGCCAGGATCCGCGCGGTCTCCTTGAAGGTGCACAGCCGTGCTCCGCGCGTCGGCGCCACGGGCCGTCCCGCCCGCAGGTCGTCGACGAGGCGCCTGGCGCTGTCGGGGGTCTGGTTGTCGAAGAACTCCCAGTTGACCATCACGACCGGCGCGTAGTCGCAGGCCGCATTGCACTCGATGTGCTCCAGGGTGACCTTGCCGTCACCGGTCGTCTCGCCGTTGCCGACGCCCAGGTGCTCCTGGAGCTCCTCGAAGATCGCGTCGCCGCCCATCACCGCGCACAGCGTGTTGGTGCAGACCCCGACCTGGTAGTCGCCGCTCGGCCTGCGCCGGTACATGGTGTAGAAGGTGGCGACGGCGGTGACCTCGGCCGTGGTCAGGCCGAGGACGTCCGCGCAGAACCGCATCCCGGTGCGGGTGACGTGCCCCTCCTCGGACTGCACCAGGTGCAGCAGCGGAAGGAGCGCGGACCGGGAGTCGGGGTAGCGGGAGACGATCTCCCGCGCGTCCGCCTCCAGCCGGGCCCGGACGTCGTCCGGATACGCGGGCGCGGGCAGCTCGGGCATGCCCAGGCTGACGCCACGCTCGGAAGAAGAGGTGGTCACCGGTCGACGCCTCCCATCACGGGGTCGATGGACGCGACGGCGACGATGACGTCGGCGACCTGGCCGCCCTCGCACATCGCCGCCATGGCTTGCAGGTTGGTGAAGGACGGATCGCGGAAGTGGACCCGGTAGGGACGGGTGCCGCCGTCGGAGACGACGTGCACGCCGAGCTCGCCCTTGGGCGACTCGACCGCCGCGTACGCCTGTCCCGGCGGTACGCGGAAGCCCTCGGTCACCAGCTTGAAGTGGTGGATCAGGGCCTCCATGGAGGTGCCCATGATCTTCTTGATGTGGTCGAGGGAGTTGCCGAGCCCGTCGGGCCCCAGGGCGAGCTGGGCCGGCCAGGCGATCTTCTTGTCGGCGACCATGACCGGGCCGGGCTGGAGCCGGTCCAGGCACTGCTCGACGATCCTGAGCGACTGGCGCATCTCCTCCAGGCGGATCAGGAAGCGGCCGTAGGCGTCGCAGCTGTCGGCGGTCGGGACGTCGAAGTCGTACGTCTCGTAGTCGCAGTACGGCTGGGACTTGCGCAGGTCGTGCGGCAGGCCGGTGGCCCGCAGGATGGGGCCCGTCGCGCCGAGGGCCATGCAGCCGGCCAGGTCGAGGTAGCCGATGTCCTGCATGCGGGCCTTGAAGATGGGGTTCCCGGTGGCGAGCTTGTCGTACTCCGGGAGGTTCTTCTTCATCTTCTTGACGAACTCGCGGATCTGGTCGACCGCGCCGGGCGGCAGGTCCTGGGCGAGTCCGCCGGGGCGGATGTACGCGTGGTTCATCCGCAGGCCGGTGATGAGCTCGTAGAGGTCGAGGATCATCTCGCGGTCGCGGAACCCGTAGATCATGATCGTGGTCGCGCCGAGCTCCATGCCGCCGGTGGCGATGCACACCAGGTGGGAGGACAACCGGTTCAGCTCCATCAGGAGCACCCGGATGATCTTGGCCCGCTCGGTGACGTCGTCCTCGATGCCGAGCAGCCTCTCGACGCCGAGGCAGTAGGCCGTCTCGTTGAAGAAGGACGTCAGGTAGTCCATGCGCGTCACGAACGTGGTGCCCTGCGTCCAGGTCCGGTACTCGAGGTTCTTCTCGATGCCGGTGTGGAGGTACCCGATGCCGCAGCGGGCCTCGGTGACCGTCTCGCCCTCGATCTCCAGGATCAGGCGCAGCACACCGTGGGTGGACGGATGCTGCGGACCCATGTTGACGACGATGCGTTCGTCGTCGGCACGGGCCGCGGACTGGACGATCTCGTCCCAGTCGCCGCCGGTGACCGTGTAGACGGTGCCCTCGGTGGTCTCGCGTGCCGAGGCGGAGGCCGCCGAGGCGTCGGATGCGTGGGAAGTGCTCACGAGTACGACCTCCGCTGGTCCGGAGCCGGGATCTGGGCGCCCTTGTACTCGACGGCGATGCCGCCGAGGGGGTAGTCCTTGCGCTGCGGGTGGCCCTGCCAGTCGTCCGGCATCATGATCCGCGTCAGGGCCGGGTGCCCGTCGAAGACGATGCCGAAGAAGTCGTAGGTCTCGCGCTCGTGCCAGTCGTTCGTCGGGTAGACGGAGCACAGCGACGGGATGCGCGGGTCGCTGTCGGGGGCGCTGACTTCCAGGCGGATGAGCCGGTTGTGGGTGATCGAGCGCAGGTGGTAGACGGCGTGCAGCTCGCGGCCCTTGTCGTGCAGGTAGTGCACGCCGCTGACGCCGGTGCACAGTTCGAAGCGCAGGGCCGGGTCGTCGCGCAGGGTGCGGGCGACGCGGACGAGGTGCTCGCGTTCGATGTGGAAGGTGAGCTCGTCGCGGTCCACGACCGTCTTCTCGATGGCGTTGCCGGGGAGCAGACCCTGCTCCTCCAGCGCGCCCTCGAGTTCGTCGGCGACCTCGTCGAACCAGCCGCCGTAGGGCCGGCTCGCCGGTCCCGGCAGCCGGACCGAGCGGACCAGCCCGCCGTAGCCCGAGGTGTCTCCGCCGCCCGCCGCACCGAACATGCCGCGCTGGACGCGGATCTCCTCGCCGCCCTGGCCGCGCTGGCCCGGCAGGTTCGACGCGCTGAGGTCCTTCTCGGGGTTGACCCCGTTGCCTTGGGCGTCGCTCACCGCAGCAGCCCCTTCATCTCGATGGTGGGCAGGGCCTTGAGCGCCGCCTCCTCCGCCTCACGGGCCGCCTCCTCGGCGTTCACGCCGAGCTTGGAGGTCTGGATCTTGTGGTGGAGCTTGAGGATCGCGTCCATCAGCATCTCGGGCCGCGGCGGGCAGCCGGGCAGGTAGATGTCGACGGGGACGACGTGGTCCACGCCCTGGACGATCGCGTAGTTGTTGAACATGCCTCCGGAGGAGGCGCAGACGCCCATGGAGATGACCCACTTGGGGTTGGGCATCTGGTCGTAGACCTGCCGCAGGACCGGCGCCATCTTCTGGCTGACCCGGCCCGCGACGATCATCAGGTCCGCCTGGCGCGGCGATCCGCGGAAGACCTCCATGCCGAACCGCGCCAGGTCGTAGCGACCGGCGCCGGTGGTCATCATCTCGATGGCGCAGCAGGCCAGGCCGAAGGTGGCGGGGAAGACCGACGCCTTGCGCACCCAGCCCGCGGCCTGTTCGACGGTGGTCAGCAGGAATCCGCTCGGCAGCTTTTCTTCGAGTCCCATGTCGTAAGGCCCCTCAGTCCCATTCCAGGCCGCCGCGCCGCCACACATAGGCGTAGGCGACGAAGACGGTGAGCACGAAGAGCAGCATCTCCACGAGCCCGAACACACCCAGGGCGTCGAAGGTGACGGCCCACGGGTAGAGGAAGACGATCTCGATGTCGAAGACGATGAAGAGCATCGCCGTCAGGTAGTACTTGATGGGGAAGCGCCCGCCGCCGGCCGGCGTGGGGGTCGGCTCGATACCGCACTCGTAGGCTTCGAGCTTGGCGCGGTTGTACCGCTTCGGACCGATCAGCGTGGCCATGACCACGGAGAAGATCGCAAAGCCTGCCCCGAGGGCTCCCAGTACGAGGATGGGCGCATACGCGTTCACCGCTCCTCGCTCCTCTCAGTCGGCACTGACTGCTGGCGGTTTGCATCAGGCCCACGTCCGCCTCATCAGCCCCTCGAACCCCGCCCGCCCCGGCGAAGATCGGGAACATGTGAAGCAGGTCACAAGCCCAACCGCGTGCATCTTATGCCCGCAGGTCTGTGATCTGCGACACGGGGTATTGCACGACCTTTGTGATCTCCACCACCTGACGAAGGATCATGAAGCCGGATGAGCGGTGATCTTCGTACAGGAAGCGTCCGAGTAATCACCAGAGGTGACATTTTCGCTCGTCATGGCAGCTCAGAAGGGTCGTCTCCATATCAAGAGACTTCCGCTGCATGCAAATTGGTGTTGGACGCGGCGCCTTGCTAGGAGACGCGTTCACACATCAGGGGGAGCCGGGTGGGTCGATGTGGACGCGTGCACGCGTTCACGAAGTCCGGCGGTCGCGATCCGGCCGCGATCCGGCCGCGACCCGAACGCGGCTCCACCGCGACCCGACCGCACCTCGCACACGGGACGCGACCGGCATGGTGACCGTTCCGTGACCTCGGCCACATCGACGAGAGACCCATGAGAACCGGGCTTGGCCATCGACCTCAACCGGTGGTAGGCGAGGGGCATTTCGGGCGTAATGACGAAAGTACGTGATCAAAGGCGTGTTGACGGGCGTCCGTAATGTCCGTTACGGCGTCAATAAGAAACGACACGCGCGGGATTCGGGGCTTCCGTTGAGCAACTGTGGCGGACCACACGTTGCTTGAAGGTATGGAGGAGCCCCTGATACCCGTAGTAGCCATGTCCCACACCGCTCACATACGCAGCCACCGGAAGCCCCGCCGCAGCGCGTCGAAGATCGCGATGCGGGCCGGAGTTGCCGGTGGCGTCCTCAGCACCCTGGCAGTGGCCGGTGCGTCCGCTTCGGCGAGCGCCGCCGAGTCCGAGACGACGCAGACCCTCGAACTGCCGACCCTGACGGCCGACCTGTCCGCACAGGTCGCCCGGTCCGCGGAGGCCACGCAACTGGCCGCCGCCAACTTCGAGCTGCAGGCGGAGCGGGACGCAGCCGCGGCGAAGGCCGCACAGCAGGCCGAGAAGAACCTCGCCGAGGCCAAGAAGAAGGAGGCCGAGGCCAAGAAGAAGGCCGAGGAGGACGCCCGCAGGGCCGCCGCCGCGCGGGCCTCGCGCAGCAGCGAGCGGGTCGCCCTCGCCGCCCCCGCGGCCTCCAGCGCCTCCACGAGCGCGTCGACGGCCACGGGTTCGGCCGCCGCGGTGGTGGCCTTCGTGAAGGCGCAGGTCGGTGACGCCTACGTCTCCGGCGGCACCGGCCCCAGCTCCTGGGACTGCTCGGGCCTCGTCCAGGCGGCCTTCAAGCAGGTCGGCGTCGACCTGCCGCGGGTCTCCCAGTCCCAGTCCACCGCCGGCACCCAGGTGTCGCTGAGCAACCTTCAGCCGGGCGACATCCTCTACTGGGGCGGCGCGGGCAGCGCGTACCACGTGGCGGTGTACGTCGGCGACGGCATGTTCGTCGGCGCGCAGAACCCGTCGTCGGGTGTCGTCGAGAAGCCGCTGTCGTACGACCCGCCGTCGGGTGCGGTGCGGGTGCTCTGACGCACGTCCCCGCCCCGTGCGGCACGCACGGGGCGGTGTCACGGAGGTACGGCGAAGGGCCGCAGCCGCTCGGGGGCTGCGGCCCTCGTCGGCTCTCGGGGAGCCGGCACCGGGCCGGGCTCAGGCCTTGGGAGCCACCCTGCTCAGGCCGTTGATGATGCGGTCCATGGCGTCGCCGCCCGTCGGGTCGGTGAGGTTGGCCAGGAGCTTGAGGGTGAACTTCATCAGCAGCGGGTGGGTCAGGCCGCGCTGAGCGGCGATCTGCATGACCTTCGGGTTGCCGATGAGCTTCACGAAGGCGCGGCCCAGGGTGTAGTAGCCGCCGTAGGTGTCCCTGAGCACGCGCGGGTAGCCCTGGAGGGCGAGCTCGCGCTGCCCGGGCGTGGCCCGCGCGTGCGCCTGGACGATGACCTCGGCGGCGAGCTGCCCGGACTCCATGGCGTAGGCGATGCCCTCGCCGTTGAAGGGGTTCACCAGTCCGCCCGCGTCACCGACGAGCAGCAGCCCGCGCGTGTAGTGGGGCTTGCGGTTGAAGGCCATCGGGAGGGCCGCACCGCGGATCGGGCCGGTCATGTTCTCCGGCGTGTAGCCCCAGTCCTCCGGCATGGAGGCGCACCAGGCCTTGAGGACCTCGCGCCAGTCCAGCTCCTTGAAGGAGTCGGAGGTGTTGAGCACGCCCAGGCCCACGTTGGACGTGCCGTCGCCCATGCCGAAGATCCAGCCGTAGCCGGGCAGGAGGCGGTCCTGGGCTCCGCGCCGGTCCCACAGCTCCAGCCAGGACTCCAGGTAGTCGTCGTCGTGGCGCGGGGAGGTGAAGTACGTCCGGACGGCCACGCCCATCGGGCGGTCCTCACGGCGGTGCAGACCCATCGCCAGGGAGAGGCGGGTGGAGTTGCCGTCGGCGGCCACCACCAGCGGCGCGTGGAAGGTGACGGGGCGCTTGTCCTCACCGAGCTTGGCGGTCACGCCGGTGATGCGGCCGGTGCGGTCGTCGACGATCGGGCCGGAGACGTTGCAGCGCTCGTACAGCCGCGCCCCCGCCTTCTGCGCCTGGCGGGCGAGCTGCTCGTCGAAGTCGTCGCGCTTGCGGACCAGGCCGTAGTCGGGGAAGGAGGCGAGATCCGGCCAGTCCAGCTGGAGGCGCACGCCGCCGCCGATGATCCTCAGGCCCTTGTTGCGCAACCAGCCGGCCTCCTCGGAGACGTCGATCCCCATGGCCACGAGCTGCTTGACGGCCCGCGGCGTGAGCCCGTCGCCGCAGACCTTCTCGCGCGGGAACTCGGTCTTCTCCAGAAGGAGGACGTCGAGCCCGGCCCGTGCCAGGTGGTACGCCGTCGTGGAACCGGCCGGGCCCGCGCCCACGACGATCACATCGGCGGTGTTCTCGGAGAGGGGCTCGGTCACGACGGTCACGGCGGGATCTCCCCAAGTTCGAAATACGTGTGCCGACGGGCACGGGACATGGGCAGTCTATTCAGCAGCATGGATCGACCGGCTGAAGGGCTGCCCCGTGAACCGAACTCTCCCCGTGGTACGGCTGCGTGTCCCCACCGACGAGGACGCCGTCGCCTGGCACCGGGTCTTCGACCACCCGGACGTCATGGAGTTCCACGGCGGGAGGACCGCCGAGCTGTCCGTCTACGAGGAGCTCACGGCGCGCCAGCGCCGGCACGACGCCGAGCGCGGTTTCTGCCTGTGGACGCTGCTGGACGAGGAGGACCGGGTCGTGGGGTTCACCGGCGCCCAGCCGTGGCCGTGGGAGTGGGGGCCGGCGGGCGAGATAGAGATCGGCTGGCGGCTCGGCCGGGAGCACTGGGGCAGGGGCTACGTCACAGCCGCGGCCCGCATGACGCTGGAGCGGCTGCGCGCCGCGGGCGTGGGCGACGTGGTGGCGATGGTCGACGCCCGCAACCGGCGCTCGATCGCGGTGGCCGAGCGGCTGGGCATGCGGCTCGCGGAGACCTTCACGACGCCGGCCTCGCAGCGGCAGGGGCACTGCTACCGCCTGGAGTTGTGACTGACAGTCACCGACTGTCACAGAAAGACACCTCGCCCTTCCGGGTGGCAGGCGCGGACGGCTACCCTGCCGGTACCGCTGGGGGTGACATCTGTGCCCATAACACCCAAGACACCCGAAGTGCGTGTGCCGAGGCTGGTCG
Source organism: Streptomyces actuosus (assembly GCF_016921115.1). Lineage (GTDB taxonomy): Bacteria > Actinomycetota > Actinomycetes > Streptomycetales > Streptomycetaceae > Streptomyces > Streptomyces actuosus_A. The sequence goes on along the minus strand of NZ_JAFFZS010000017.1, from coordinate 108,119 downwards.
GGCTGATGGCCGTGGACGCACGGCAGGCGGCCCTGTCCCGGGGCCTCCTCGTCAGCGCACCGGACCGGCCCGACTTCCACCTCGCCGTCGTCGACCATGTCGTGCGCCAGTACCCGCAGCCCGGCTCCGAGGTGCCGCGCGACTCCGTGGTGTACGTGTGGTTCGACTTCGGGGAGGGCGAGGGCGGTGGGGGCGTGCGCGAGCCCCGCGTCCCGCCTCCACCCCACGGCGGGGTGCAGCGGGAGCTGGACGAACCGGGCCGCCTCCACGTGGTCCTCGGCTCCCCCTGAGGCCGCGGGCCCGCCCCGAGGACACGGCCTCCGGGTTCCCGCCGGCCGCGCCGCGGCCCTGCTCTTCCCGCGGCCCACGGCCGTCACTCCCCCCACACCGCCACGGGCCTCGCTCCCCTGCGGGCATCGGGGCTCGCTCCCCGCCGGGTGGCAACTCCCGGCGCCGCGTGGAACGAAGGGCCCGGCTCTCCGCGGAACCGAAGGCCTCAGCTCTCCTTGAAGCCGCGGTGCAGCGTGACGATCCCGCCGGTCAGGTTCCGCCAGGCCACCTTCGACCAGCCGGCCTTCTGCAGCAGCTGCGCGAGGGCCGGCTGGTCGGGCCAGGCGCGGATGGATTCGGCGAGGTAGACGTAGGCGTCCGGGTTGGAGGACACCGCGCGGGCGACCGGGGGCAGGGCGCGCATCAGGTACTCGGTGTAGACGGTCCGCAAGGGCGTCCAGGTCGGGTGGGAGAACTCGCAGATGACGATCCGCCCGCCGGGCCGGGTCACCCGGTGCATCTCGCTCAGCGCCGTGTCGGTGTCCTGCACGTTGCGCAGCCCGAAGGAGATCGTCACCGCGTCGAAGGTGTCGTCCTTGAACGGCAGCCGGGTGGCGTCGCCCGCGGTGAGCGGGAGCCAGGAGTGCCGCTTCTTGCCGACCTGGAGCATGCCGAGCGAGAAGTCGCAGGGGACGACGTACGCCCCGGTGCGGGCGAAGGGCAGCGAGGAGGTGGCGGTACCGGCGGCGAGGTCGAGGACCTTCTGCGCCGGGCGGGCGTCCACGGCCTTCGCCACTTCCTTGCGCCACAGCCGGGTCTGGCCCAGGGACAGCACGTCGTTGGTCAGGTCGTACCGTTCCGCCACGTCGTCGAACATCGAGGCGACTTCGTGCGGCTGCTTGTCCAGGGATGCGCGGGTCACGCCGCCATTCTTGCAGGGCGTTCGGCAGGGGCGGGCGCCGGCTTCCTCCTCCCGGCCGCGCCCACCCGTCCGCACGGCGGCACGGGCCCGGCGGGCGGGACGAGGCCGAGCGGGAACCGGCGGTGTGGGACCGGGCCGAGCGGGCCACGGCCACTCCGCCGGAGCCGACGGGAGACGGTGCCGGCCGACGGGCGGGTGAGGTGCGGGCCGACGGCCCCTCAGCGGCGCCGGTGGACCAGGCGCCCGGCGCAGACCGTGGCGATGCAGGCGCCGTCGGCGTCGAGGACGGCGAGGTCGGCGCGGCCCGCGTCGGTGATGAGGGACGGCCGGGCGTGTGGGAGGACCAGCAGGTCGTTCCGCTCGGCGGCGGCCCGGAGTCCGGGCGCGTCGAGGTGCTCCTCGACGACCGCCGTCGCACCCGTCTTCAGTACCGCGTGGACGCGTTCCCGGGGGGTCGGCGCGTCCGGGAGCGGCCCGTCGTGGACCCGCCCCGGGCCCAGCGCACCGGGCCACGTGCGCACCCGTGCCGTCGGCCACCGCTCGCGCAGGTCCGCGAAGGCGCCGAGGGCCACGACCCGGTCCCGCGCCACGACCACGGCACCGGCGCCGACCGGTGCCAGATCCCAGCGGGAGTACATCTGGTCCGCAGTGTGAATGGTCTCCAACCCGAATCCCGGAGAGGTCAGTTGGACGCCAGCAGCTTCAGCTCCGGATGAGCCGTGCCGCCCTCGATGGCCGTCGAGGAGATGTGGGAGACGACGCGGTCGTCGACGGGGTCGTTCGCCGGGTCGTCGTGGACGACGAGGTGCTCGTACGTCGTGGAGCGCTGCGCGGGGACGCGGCCGGCCCTCCGGATCAGGTCGATGATCTCCAGCCGGTTGGAGCGGTGCTTGGCACCGGCCGACGACACCACGTTCTCCTCCAGCATGATCGAGCCGAGGTCGTCCGCGCCGTAGTGCAGGGACAGCTGGCCGATCTCCTTGCCGGTGGTGAGCCAGGAGCCCTGGATGTGCGCCGTGTTGTCGAGGAAGAGGCGGGCGATCGCGATCATCCGCAGGTACTCGAACATCGTGGCCTGGGTGCGGCCCTTCAGATGGTTGTTCTCGGGCTGGTAGGTGTACGGGATGAAGGCCCGGAAGCCGCCCGTGCGGTCCTGGACGTCGCGGATCATCCGCAGGTGCTCGATGCGCTCGGCGTTGGTCTCGCCGGTGCCCATGAGCATGGTGGAGGTGGACTCCACGCCCAGCCGGTGCGCGATCTCCATGATCTCCAGCCAGCGCTCGCCGGACTCCTTCAGCGGGGCGATCGCCTTGCGGGGCCGCTCGGGCAGGAGTTCCGCGCCGGCGCCGGCGAACGAGTCCAGACCGGCCTCGTGGATCCGGGTGATGGCCTCCTCGACGGTGACCCCGGAGATGCGGGCCATGTGCTCGACCTCGCTCGCCCCCAGGCTGTGGATGACGAGCTGCGGGAAGGCGTCCTTGATGGCCCGGAAGTGCTTCTCGTAGTACTCGACGCCGTAGTCCGGGTGGTGGCCGCCCTGGAACATGATCTGGGTGCCGCCCAGTTCGACGGTCTCGGCGCACCGGCGCAGGATGTCGTCGAGATCGCGGGTCCAGCCCTTGCCCGTGTCCTTCGGGGCGGCGTAGAAGGCGCAGAACCTGCACGCCGTGACGCACACGTTGGTGTAGTTGATGTTCCGCTCGATGATGTACGTCGCGATGTGCTCGGTCCCCGCGTACCGGCGGCGGCGCACGGCGTCCGCGGCGGCGCCCAGCGCGTGCAGCGGGGCGTCGCGGTAGAGGTCGAGCGCCTCCTCGGGGCTGATCCGCCCACCGGCGGCGGCACGGTCGAGCACGGACTGGAGGTCGGCCTTCTCGGTCACCGGGCGTCCCTTTCGTCAAGGGGTGTGGACGGACCGAACCAGCCTACGCCAGGCGTTTCGCCGCACCCGCTCCAGGCCGAGTCACGCGCTGTACGCGCCCACCAGCACCCCCGCGAGCGCCCCGGCGGCCATGAACGGGCCGAACGGGATCGCCGTGCGGCGTCCGGCCCGCCCCGCGAGGACGAGCACGCCCCCGAACAACGCCCCGAGGAGGAAGGCGGCGAAGGTGCCGAGCAGCACCGTCCCCCAGCCGTACCAGCCGAGGACCGCTCCCGCGCCGAGCGCCAGCTTCACGTCGCCGAAGCCCATGCCGCCCGGGTTGATGCGGAACAGCAGGAGGTAGCCGGCGCCCAGGGCGAGCGCGCCGTAGAGGGCGGTCGGCCAGTTGCCGGCGTGCTCGGGCAGCAGCGCGGCGAGGCCGAGCAGGCCGAGTGCGGCGGCGGCCAGGGGCAGGGTCAGCACGTCGGGCAGCCTGCGCACCCGCATGTCCACGGCGGTCAGCAGGACCCCGACGGGTGCGAGCAGCAGCCAGGCCGCCAGTTCCGGCCGGGTGCCGGTGGCACCGGCGAGGGCGGCGCAGACGAGGGCGGTCACGAGGAGCAGGGCCGGGGTGCCGGGGCCGTACCGGGCATCCGCCGCGGGGCACTGTGCGCATCGTGCCCGGCCGAGCCATCCCGGGACCGGGTGGCCGGACGGGCAGGCGGCCCGCCAGTCCTCCTCGGCGGGCACGGAGAAGCGGTGGACGGCCCGCGGCAGCAGGCCGCCCGCGACCGCTCCCCAGGCCGCGGCCACGGCGATCACGGCCAGATCGTCCATTCGTCCCCCGTCCCCCCGCCCTCTGCCCTCTGCCCCTCGGCATCCGGGCTGTCCCGCACCCGGGCCGTCCCGGTCGGGCCGGTCGCCCCTGCGGCAGACCTACCCCTCTTCGATCTTCGACATCCGCGCGACGGGGTTCCCCGACGCCGAGCTCTCCGACCGGTAGACGAGGTCGCCGCCCTCCGGCACGAGGTGGACGGTGCTGCGTCCGCGGTCGCATCCGGCGTGGTTGGTGTCGGCCCCGACGGACGACACGACGAGTTCGGTCTTCGTCACCTGCCGCAGCGTGAGGATGTCGGTGCAGACGCCCCCGAGTTGGTCGGTGTTGCGCACCTCGCCCACCTTCCCGCCCACGGCCGCCTGCCGGACGGTCACCCGGAAGGTGCCCATGGGCAGCGCGCCGCCCAGCCCGGTGCCCTGCCCCTGCCAGGTCCCGAGGTAGCGGGTGGGGACGGCGCCCGCCACGCCGGACGCGCCGGTCGACGGGCCGCTCGACGTGTCGCGCGAGGCGCTGTCCGGCGGTGTGGCCCCGGCGTTGCTGCCACCTGTGTCCCCGCCACCGGGCAGCAGGTCCAGGACGAACACCGAGCCGACCGTCACGGCCGCGAGCACCCCGGCGACGGCGAGGGCCACCGCGCAGCTCAGCCGCCGGCCCCGGCCGCCCTCGCCCGGTGTCGAGTCGGCGGCCACGCTGACCGAGAGCCGCCCCGGAGCCCGGGGCGGTACGACGGTGTCCCGCGCGCCGGATGCGGCGGGCGGCACCGCGCCGCCGGGCGGAGGCACGGCGGACGCGGGCGGCACGGCGTCGCCCGGCGGGGGCGCGGTGGCCGCCGACGGGCCGCGTTCGGTGGAGTGGGGCGACATGACGGGCGGCGGACCGAACCCGGCGGCGCCGACGGGCGCGGAACGCGACGCCTCCGTCCCGCCGGCTGTTCCGGCGGGGCGGGTGCCTGCGGTGGGTCCGGTCCCGCCCGGCCGTTCCGCGGTCTCCGCCACCAGGTCGCCGAACCCGACGGGCCCGGACGTCCGGTCCGGGCCCTGCCCGGGGCCGGCCGCCGCCTCCAGGTTCAGCAGTTGCACGGCGCTGCGGCTCACCTGCTCCACCAGGGCACCCGGCAGCCAGCCGCCCGCGACCAGGCGGGCCGCGCCCTCGGGGGCGAGCCTGCGGGCCACCTCGGCCGGTGCCGGGCGGGCCGCCGGGTCCTTGGCGAGGCAGTCCGCCGCGAGCTCCCTCAGCTCGCCGGCGAGCTCGCCGAACCGGGGCGGCTCGTGGACGACCTTGTAGAGGAGGGCGGCGGAGGAGTCCCCCGGGAAGGGCGGCGTGCCGGTCGCGGCGTAGGTCAGGACCGCGCCGAGGGAGAAGACGTCGGCCGCGCCCGTGACGCCGTGCCCCAGGATCTGCTCGGGGGACATGTAGCCGGGTGAGCCGACGGAGACGCCGGTGGAGGTCAGGGAAGCGCTGCCGTCGGTGGCACGGGCGATGCCGAAGTCGATCAGCAGGGGCCCGTCGAGGGTGAGCAGGACGTTGGACGGCTTCACGTCCCGGTGGACCAGCCCCAGGTCGTGGACGGCCACGAGCGCCTCGGCGAGCCCCGCGCCCAGCGCCCGTACGCAGGCCGTGGGCAGCGGACCGTGCCCGGCGACCGCTGCCGCGAGCGAGGGCCCGGCCGCGTAGGCGGTGGCGGCCCACGGCACGGGGGCGTCGGGGTCGGCGTCGAGCACCGGTGCGGTCCAGGCGCCGCCGACCCGGCGGGCCGCCTCGACCTCGCGGCGGAAGCGGGCGCGGAACTCCTCGTCGAGCGCGAAGTGCGGGTGGACGGCCTTCACGGCGACCGTGCGCCCGCCGGCGCTGCGGCCCAGGTACACCCGGCCCATACCGCCGGAGCCCAGCCGGCCGAGCAGCCGGTAGGGGCCGATCACGGTGGGTTCGTCGGCTGCGAGCGGCTGCATGGCGTGGTCCCTCCCCCGTACGCCGGTCGACGTACGCCTCGTCCCCCGTGGGCGCGTCACTGCCTGCACAGGGTAGTGGCGTCGACGGCGCGACTCACGGGCGGAGCGGAGGGACGCGGGCGCGCGCGGCGGGTCCTCAGGGGCTGAGCAGGTCCACCCGCACGTCGGCGGGGAACCCGGTCGTCGGGCCGACCCGCCGCGCGAACTCGGCGACGGCGGCCAGCTGGGACGGGCCGAAGCTGAAGTCGAGGGTGGTGAAGTACTGGGCCAGGGTCTCCTCGTCGAAGGCCTCCCAGCGGGCGGCCTGCTCGGCGACCTTGCCGACCTCCTCCAGGGAGAGGTTGCGGGAGGCGAGGAAGGCCTCGTGGACCCTGCGGGTGATGACCGGTTCGCGCTCCAGGTAGTCCCGCCGGGCGGCCCACACCGCGAACACGAACGGCAGCCCGGTCCACTCCTTCCACAGCTGCCCGAGGTCGTGCACGTCGAGTCCGTAGCGGGGCCCGTCGAGCAGGTTGGCCCGCAGGGCGGCGTCCCCGATGAGCACCGCGGCGTCCGCCTCCTGCATCATCAGGCTGAGGTCGGGCGGGCAGGTGTAGTAGTCGGGCCGCACGCCGAAGCGTTCCGCCAGCAGCAGCTGGGCGAGGCGGACGGAGGTGCGCGAGGTGGAGCCGAGGGCGACGCGGGCGCCGTCGAGGTCCTCCAGGGGGACCTGCGAGACGATCACGCAGGACATCACCGGGCCGTCGCAGCCGACGGCGATGTCGGGGAAGGCGACCAGCCGGTCGGCGTTCCTCAGGAACTCGACCAGGGTGACGGGGCCGATGTCGAGGTCTCCCCGCACCAGCTGCTCGCTGAGCTTCTCCGGGGTGTCCTTGGTGAGCTCGAAGTCGAGGAGCGTGCCGGTTCTCGCGAGCCCCCAGTACAGGGGCAGGCAGTTCAGGAACTGGATGTGGCCGACACGCGGCCGGGTGCGAGAATGGTCCACATCGCGAGACTAGACCTCCCCGCCCGGACCGCTCCCGGCACCCCCACCGCCAAACGGGTGCGCCGCGATCAAACATCCGGGTGAAGTGATCTTGACCTCTATTGCTTCCGGCGCCCCGCGTGCTAGGCTCGCCACAAGTTGCAGTTTGGTTTCCCTTGCAGTACAGAGCCTGCGGAGCATGTGACCGCGGGCTCTAGTCGTTTTCAGAAGAATGCAGTTGTGCAGCATGACGTGTTTTCACACTTGCAGGTTCTGGAGCAGGGCGACCCTTTGAGCCCAAGGAGGGCTTATGGCTACCGGAACCGTTAAGTGGTTCAACGCCGAAAAGGGCTTTGGTTTCATCGCCCAGGAAGGCGGCGGCCCGGACGTCTTCGTTCACTACTCCGCGATCAACGCCTCGGGTTTCCGCTCCCTCGAAGAGAACCAGCAGGTTTCCTTCGACGTGACCCAGGGCCCGAAGGGCCCGCAGGCGGAGAACGTCACCCCCGTCTGACCCCAGCCTCGATCACTCCATGATCGCAGCCTGAGAGCAGTACCCAAGGAGCCCCGCGCCGTTCGGCGACGGGGCTCCTGCCCTTTCCGCCCCCCGTGCGGCCCCGGGACCTCACGGGCCGCGGTCGCGGGCCGAAGGGTCCCGCCCATGACCGATGCCCTCGACCCGCCCGTGCCCGCCGCCCGGGACGCCCGCACGACCCACGCCCTGGCGTCCACGCGCCTCTTCCACGACGCCGTCGCCGAGGACTACGCCGACCCGTTCCGCGCGGCGCCGGAGGGCCGGCCCCTGGACCGGGCGCTGCTCTCCGTGTTCGCCGGGCTCGCCGCCGAGGGCGGGGGCACCGTGGCCGACCTGGGGTGCGGCCCCGAGGCGGATCACGGCGCACCTCGCCTCGCTCGGCCTGCCGGTGTACGGGCTGGACCTGTCGGAGGCCATGCTGGCGGTCGCCCGGCGCGAGAACTCCCGGCTGCGGTTCAGGGTCGCCCTGCGGAACCCAGGACCGTGCGGCAGTCGTCCCACGCGGCCTCGCTCAGCAGGGGCCGCAGCCGGGTGAAAAGGGCCAGCAGACCGGGTCCGTGGCGGTCGCGGAAGGCCGGGTTCCCGGCCGCGAGGTCGATCTCGTTCGCGGCGGTGAGCTCGGCGAAGTCGCTCAGCTCGGCGCGGGAGGGCGTGTCGGCCGTGCCCGTGAAGCGGTCGTGGAAGCGGACGTCCGGACCGCCGAGGGTGGCGTACGTCGCCTCCCGCGCGCACCCCGCGTAGCGCCGGACGATCTCCTCGGCCGCCTCGCCGATCACCGCCGCCAGCTCGGCACGGCGGTCGAGCGGGAGCAGTGCCTCGGGAAAGCCGTCGGTCCCGTAGCAGGCATGGCACAGGCCGGCCGTCTGCAGGTCGGGTCTCGCGCCCCACTGCGCGAGACGGGTGCGGACCCGGTCGAGGTGGGCGAGGAGGGTGCCGCCGGGGTGGGGGATGCGCTCGGCCCCCAGGTCCCTCAGGAGCGCCCGGGCGCGGTCGGTGCTGTTCGGGGTCGGCACGGCGCGGGACTCCTCTGCTGCGGCACGGGTGGCGCGAACGTGGTGGGTCGGCACCCGCTCCCCTCCACCGGCCGGTCCGGACGTCGGCGCGGAGGCGGGAGCGGGTTGCCGCCCTGGGCCCGATGGAGATCGTCGCGGAGGAGCCGAGTCCCAGTCAATCCTTGGATTTTGTCATCCGACCCAAGACTGACCTTTGATCGGCATACGGTGGCCGACATGACCCTCGACGACCTGCGCGTGTTCGTGGCCGTGTGCCGTGCCGGCAACCTCAGCGCGGTGGCCCGCGACCTGGGCTGCACCCAGTCCGCGGTGAGCCAGCACGTCAAGCGGCTGGAGCGGGAGACCGGTGTCGCGCTGCTGGAGCGGCAGCCGCGCGGCGTCGTGCCGACCCAGGCCGGGCGGGTTCTCGCGGACGCGGCGTCGGAAGGCATCTCCGCGCTCGATCTGGCGGTGCGCCGGCTGCGGTCCCTGGCGACCGGCGAGAGCGGTCAGGTGCGGGTGGCGACCGGGCCGACCACGGTGCGGCACTTCATGTCCGACGCGGTCGTGTCATTCCGTCGCCGCTGCCCCGAGGTCAGCCTGGAGTTCCGTACGGTCAGTTCGGGCCGCGACGGCTTCGACGCACTGGCCGACGGCACGCTGGACCTGGCGTGGATCACGCTGCGGCCGCCGGTGCGCGGCATCGAGCAGCGAGCGGTGATGGAGCTGCCGTGGACGCTGGCGGTGCACCGGGACGACCCGCTGGCCGGGCGGACGCGGGTGGACGCGGCGGACCTGCGCGGGCTGCGGGTGATACGGCTGCCGCCGAACTCGGCCTCCGCCGCGCATCTGGAGGACGCGTGCCTGGCCGCGGGCGTGCGGCTCGACCAGGACACGAGTGTCGCCGACTGGGGCACGGCCCTGCTGCTGGCCGAACTGGGCGTCGGGCGGGCGGTGGTGCCCGCGATCCCCGGTGTGCGGGAGCCGGGGGACGGGACGGTGCGGATGATTCCGCTGCCGGCGCTGCGTCCGCTGCCGGTCGGGTGGGCGGTGCGGCGGTGGGACGCCCTGAGCCCGGCGGCCCGGGCGTTCGCGGACACGGTGGTGGAGCACCGGTGCGCGGGCTGAGCCCTCCGCGGCTCAGCGGTCGTACAGGGCCTCCACCTGCGGGGCGAAGTCCCGCAGGATCGCCGCCCGCCGCAGTTTCATGGACGGGGTCAGATGGCCGGCCGCCTCGGTGAAGTCCGTCGGCAGGACAGCGAAACGGCGGACGGACTCCGGCCGCGAGACCAGCCGGTTGGCCTCGTCGATCGCGTGCTGGAACACCGCCGTCAGCTCGGGGTCGTCGACGAGCCCGTCCGCCGGGAGGGGGTGCCTGCCGTTCATGCGGCGCCAGTGGCCGACCCCCTCCAGGTCCAGGGTGATCAGCGCGGAGACGTAGGGGCGGCCGTCACCCAGCAGGATGACGTGGGAGATCAGGGGGTGCTGGCGCAGCCAGTTCTCCAGCGGGGCCGGGGCGACGCTCTTGCCGCCCGAGGTGATCAGCATCTCCTTCTTGCGGCCGGTGATGGTCAGATAGCCCTCGTCGTCCAGTTCGCCGAGGTCGCCGGTGGCCAGCCAGCCGTCCCGGGTCGCGGGGACCACTCCGCCCGCCGCCGGGTCCCAGTAGCCGCGCAGCACGTGCTCGCCGGCGACGAGGATCTCGCCGTCGGCCGCGATGCGCACCCGGGTGCCGGGCAGTGGCCAGCCCACCGTGCCCAGACGGGGTTTGAGGGGAGGCGTCACCGTGGTCGCGCCCGTGGTCTCGGTCAGGCCGTAGCCCTCGTAGATCTCGATACCGGCGCCCGCGTAGAAGGCCGCCAGCCGGCGGCCCAGGGGGGAGCCGCCGCAGATCACGTACTTCACCCGGCCGCCCATGGCGTTGCGGATACGGCGGTAGACGAGCGGGTCGTAGAAGGTGCGGGCCGTGCGCAGGGAGCGCGTGGGGCCGCCGCCCGTGCCGGTCTGCCGCGCCTCGACGGCCTCGCCGTAGCGGCGGGCGACCGCGGCCGCCCGGTCGAAGGAGCTGACCCGGCCGCCCGCCTCGGCCTTGGCGCGGGCGGAGTTGAAGACCTTCTCCAGCATGTAGGGGATGGTCAGCAGGCAGGTCGGCCGGAAGGCCGCCAGGTCCGGCAGCAGGTCCTCGGCCTTCAGGCTCGGCGCGTGCCCGAGGCGGACGCGGGCCCGGACGCAGGCCACGGCGACCATGCGGCCGAAGACGTGGGACAGGGGCAGGAAGAGCAGGACCGACGCCTCCTCGCCGGTGCGGGCCTTGAAGACCGGGTGGAGCAGTTCGATGGCGTTGTCGACCTCGGCGAAGAAGTTGCCGTGGGAGAGCGCGCAGCCCTTGGGGCGGCCGGTCGTGCCGGAGGTGTAGATCAGCGTCGCCAGCGTGTCCGGGACGAGCACCCCGCGCCGTACGGCGACCTCCTGGTCCGCGACGGTCGCCGCGCCCAGTTCCGCCAGGCGGTCCACGTGCCCCTTCTCGACGATCCACAGGTGGCGCAGGCCGGGCAGTTGTTCACGCTCGGGGCCGAGGGCGGCGGCCTGCGCGGCCGTCTCGGTGATCAGGGCCACGGCGCCCGAGTCCTGGAGGATCCAGCGGGTCTGGAAGACGGAGGAGGTGGGGTAGACGGGGACGGTCACCAGGCCCGCGGCCCAGGCCGCGAAGTCGAGCAGGGTCCACTCGTACGTCGTGCGGGCCATGACGGCGATGCGGTCGCCGGGCGCGAGCCCCTCCGCGATCAGCCCCTTCGCCACCGCCAGTACCTGCGCGGCGAACCGCGCCGCGGTCACCTCGTCCCATCGGCCGTCCGGCTCCTTGCGGCTGAGGACCACGGCGTCGGGGGCCGCGTCGGCGTTGTCGAACGGCAGGTCGGCGAGCGAGCCGTGCCGCGCCGGGTGGGCGAGGGGCGGCACGGAGGCCTCCCGGACGGCTCCGTCCAGCCGTTTGGTCTCGGGCGCCACGAGCACGGGGCCCCGGCTGCCGAGGTCGGCGAAGACGGCGTCGGTCGGGTGGGGGGTGGACACGGGCGGCTCCTGGGGCGTGCAGCGCGGGACCTGCTTGCTGCCTGTCGTACGTGTCCGGCGCGGCGGGGTGTTCACCTGCGGCGGCCGGAGACGGGTTGCCCGCGGTCGGAAAGGGGATCGTACGGCGCCCCTGTGGGGGCGTTGTGCGGGTTCCGGGACGGTCCGGAGCCAGGGCCGTGCAGCCTCCGGGCTGATGCGAGGAACGTGCGCACGAGGCGTGGTTCCTCTGCGGCACCATGGACTTACCTCCGGTAACCTTACTTCAGAGTAAGGACTTTGGTCAGCAGTCTCACGCAGATCAGGAAGGGCGTCCGGCATGACCGACCGCCATCCGGCCTCCACCGACACCGCGCCCGGCCACGCCCCACCACGGCGCCCCGGGCGGCCCTCACCGCCCCACCGCCGGCCGCCCGGGCGTACCCGCGCCGCCGCGGGCGCCGGCACAGCTGCGGCGACGGGCGGTCGGGAGGCCGGACCCCCGTCCCGGCGCGGGCCCGCCCGAGCGGCGTCCGCCGCGGCCCGCCACCGCGCCGCCGCGGGCGCCGCTCGGAACGCCGCGTGGACGGGCGGACCGGAGCGGGTGGGGGCGTCGTGAGCGCGACCGACGTCCTGGCAGGTCCCCCCGCGCTCGCACCCCTGCTGGCGCGCGGGGTGCTGCTGTCACCGTTCAAGCGGCCCCACCCGGGCGCGCCCGCGCCGCGCACCCGGGTCGTCCTGCCGGAGCTGCGGATCGACCTCGCCCGGCTGGCGGCCTACGAGCGGGTGTGCGGCTTCGCCACCGGGGACGACGCACTCCCGGTCACCTACCCGCACGTGCTCGGATTCCCGCTCGCCATGCGCCTGATGAGCGCACGGGACTTCCCGCTGCCGCTGCTCGGGCTCGTCCACACCTCGATCGGCATCATCCGGCACGCCGCTCTCGCGGCCACCGGGGTGTACGAGCTGTCCGTGCACGTCCCGCACCTGCTGCCGCACCGGCGCGGCACCGAGGCGACCGTGGTGACGGAGCTGCGGGCCGGCGGGGCCGTGGTGTGGGAGTCGACGAGCACCTATCTGGCGCGGCACCGCGGGGCCGGGGTGGCAACGCCCGCCGGGCAGCCGGGCGACGTGCCGGGGCCGCTGCCCGACCTCGCCCGGTGGAGCCTGGCCGGTGACGTCGGCCGTCGGTACGGTGCCGTCACCGGCGACCGGAACCCGATCCACCTCCACCCGGTCGCCGCCCGCCTCTTCGGCTTTCCGCGGGCCGTCGCGCACGGCATGTGGACCGTGGCCCGCTGCCTCGCCGCGCACGGCACGCCCGAACGGGCCGCGGTGCGGGCGCGGTTCAGGGCCCCGGTGCTGCTGCCGGCGACGGTGGCGTACGCGGCGCAGGGCGGGTGGTTCGAGCTGCGGGGCGGCAACGGCCGCGTCCATGTGGCCGGGGACGTGACCTCACTCGGCCGGCGGTGACCAGCTCCGGCCGGCCATGAGGTCGCCGAGGCCCGCCCAGGCGACGTTCATCAGCGTGGCCGCCGTCTGCCGGGCGGTGACCCGGTCGGTGGTGTTGGCCCAGGCGGCCAGCGACTCGGCGGCCCCGACGAGCGCCTCGGCGAGCCCGGCCGCCGCCTCCTGCTCGGCCAGGCGGACGCGCCGCGTGTCCGCGCTGCCGGCCTCGCCCGAGCAGGGGGCGCCCTCGTCGCGGGCGGTGGCCGCGACGAGCTGCGCCACGAAGGCGACGATCTCCGACCGCATCGCCGCGACCTCGGCGGCGAAGGGCTCGCCGTGCGTGCGGGCGTGGAGATGCAGCACCGCCCAGGCGTCGGGGTGCCGGGCGGTGTGCGTGAAGAACGCGAGCAGTCCGTCCCACAGGCGTCGGTCGGCGGGCCGCTCCGGGTGGACGGCCGCGCGCACGGCCGCGGCGAGGGCGGCGGCCTCGCGGCGGATGACGGCCGAGAAGAGGTCTTCCTTGGAGTTCAGGTACAGGTAGACCAGCGGCTTGGAGACACCGGCCAGTTCCGCGATGTCGTCCATCGAGGCGGCCATGTACCCGCGCTGACCGAAGATGCGTACGGCGGCGTCCAGCATCTGCTGTTCACGGACGGCACGCGGCATCCGCTTGGTCTTCACGGCACCCATGGGGCAAGGGTAGTTACGAGGCCCCCTGGGCACGGGCCGTGTCGTCGGCCAGGTCCTCCTGGCTGCGGTTGGCGTCCAGGTTGGCCTTGGCCCGGTCCACCCGCTGCACGATCCGCTCAGAGGCCCGGTCGCGTTCCTTGCGCAGCACGACGAAGCTGATCGGCGCGGAGATCACCATCGACAGCAGGACCATCCACATGCCGTTGGAGGCGCCGAGGCCACGCGGGACGATCCCCGAGTGGACGAGGCCCCAGACGACCACGAGGCAGCCCGCGAAGACTCCGAGTCGCATCAGTGTGTAGCGGAGCATCTCAATCCACTCTTCCGATTCCAAACGGGGCAACGTCCAGTGAAGCACGCCGTCCGGTCGATCACGGCGGCGGGTGCCGGCTCAGCGGCAGCAGCATGATCACGTCGTCGCGGTCGTCGCCGGGCGCCACGCGGATCGCCCCGGGGATCCGGCCGACCTCCTGGTAGCCGCAGGACCGGTAGAACCGCTCCAGACCGAGCCCGCCGCGGCAGGTCAGCCGGATCGCCTCGACGCCGTCGAAACCGCGGGCCGCGTCCTCGGCGGCGGCCAGCAGGGCGCGGCCGTGCCCCATGCCCTGGAACCGGGGGTGCACCATGACGGTGTACAGCCATACCCAGTGGGTCATGAGCCGGTGGGTGTTGAGGCCGACGAACGCGCACGCCGCGACCCCGCCCTCCTGGTCGAACCCGACGAGGAGGCGGTTGCGGCCCTCCGCCATCGCCACGAGGTGCCGCACGAGCTCCGGCCGGATCTCCTCCCGGGTCACCGGCGGCACGAACCCGACGGCGCCGCCCGCGCGGGTGACGTCGGCCCACAGATCGAGGATCCCGTCACGCAGATCGGGCGTGACGGCCGGGTCGAGCACGTGGGCGAGGGCCATGCCGCGATCGTAGCCATGGCGCCGGGCCGCGGGTCGCGGGCCGGGAACGGTCAGACCCGCATCGGCTGCGGCGACTCCCTGCGCTGCGGGTCGGGACCCTCGTACTCGCGGATGACCTCGTACCGCGTGTTCCGCTCCACGGGGCGGAAGCCCGCGTCCCGGATCAGCTCCAGCAGGTCCTCGCGGGTCAGCTTGTTCGGCGTGCCGAAGTTGTCGGCATCGTGGGTGATCTTGTACTCGACGACCGAGCCGTCCATGTCGTCGGCACCGTGCTGGAGGGCCAGCTGGGCGGTCTGGACGCCGTGCATCACCCAGAACACCTTGACGTGCGGGACGTTGTCGAAGAGCAGGCGCGAGACCGCGAACGTCTTCAGGGCCTCCGCGCCGGTCGCCATCTGGGTGCGTGCCTGGAGGCGGTTGCGGACCTTGCCGTCCTGCATGTCGACGAAGTCGTGCTGGTAGCGCAGCGGGATGAAGACCTGGAAGCCGCCGGTCTCGTCCTGGAGCTCGCGCAGGCGCAGCACGTGGTCGACGCGGTGCCGCGGCTCCTCGATGTGGCCGTACAGCATGGTGCACGGGGTCTTCAGACCCTTCTCGTGCGCCAGGCGGTGGATCCGCGACCAGTCCTCCCAGTGGGTGCGGTGGTCCACGATGTGCTCGCGGACCTCCCAGTCGAAGATCTCCGCGCCGCCACCGGTGAGGGACTCCAGGCCCGCGTCGATCAGCTCGTCGAGGATGTCGGAGGCGGACAGGCCGCTGATCGTCTCGAAGTGGTGGATCTCCGTCGCCGTGAACGCCTTCAGCGACACGTTCGGCAGGGCGGCCTTCAGCTCACGCAGCGAGCGGGGGTAGTAGCGCCACGGCAGGTTCGGGTGCAGGCCGTTGACGATGTGGAGCTCGGTGAGGTTCTCCGACTCCATCGACCGGGCCAGCTTCACGGCCTCCTCGATGCGCATCGTGTACGCGTCCTTCTCCCCCGGCTTGCGCTGGAAGGAGCAGTACGCGCAGGAGGCCGTGCACACGTTGGTCATGTTGAGGTGCCGGTTGACGTTGAAGTGCACGACGTCGCCGTTGAGCCGCGTCCGCACCTCGTGCGCCAGGCCGCCCAGCCAGGCCAGGTCGTCCGACTCGTACAGCGCGATGCCGTCCTCGCGGGTCAGCCGCCCACCGGAGCGGACCTTCTCCTCCAGCTCGCGCTTGAGCCCGACGTCCATGCCCACACCCTTTCTCCGACGGATCCGCCCACGGTACTCCCCCGGCTCCGGGGGGCCGGCACCGCCGTACGGCCTGCGCCCTACACCTCTTCCGGCAGCTCACCCACGCGGTTCTCCCACTTCGTGGAGAGCACGATCGTGGTGCGCGTGCGCGAGATGCCCTTCGTCCCGGACAGCCGGCGGATGATCCGCTCCAGGCCGTCCACGTCCGGGGCACGCACCTTGAGCATGTACGAGTCGTCGCCGGCGATGAACCAGCAGTCCTCGATCTCGGTGAAGTCCTTCATCCGGCCGGCCACGTCCTCGTGGTCGGCGGCGTCGGACAGGGAGATGCCGATGAGGGCGATGACGCCGAGGCCGAGCGAGGCGGCGTCCACGGTGGCGCGGTAGCCGGTGATGACGCCCGCCGCCTCCAGTCGGTTGATGCGGTCGGTGACGCTGGGGCCCGACAGGCCGACGAGGCGCCCCAGCTCCGCGTAGGAGGCCCGGCCGTTCTCTCTCAGGGCCTGGATGAGCTGCCTGTCCACCGCGTCCATGCGATTCGAAGCCTTCCGCTGAAAAGGTGAGAGGGGGTCTGAGTGGTTCCTGCGGGCCGGTGTGCGGCGCGCTGTCGTGGCAGGGCTCATGAGCTGCGGGTTCCGCCGCCCAGCTCGCCCTCCCACCGGCGGTACAGGCCGTGCGGGACGCCCGCCGCGTCCAGGACGCGCCCGGCGACGAAGTCGACCAGGTCCTGGATGTGGGTCGCGCCCGCGTAGAAGGCCGGCGAGGCGGGCACGACGCTCGCGCCCGCGTCGTCCAGTGTCACCAGATGACGCAGTGTCTGCCCGTTGAGGGGGGTCTCCCGTACGGCCACGACCAGTCGGCGCCGCTCCTTGAGGGTGACGGAGGCGGCTCGCTGGAGGAGGTCCTTGGACAGCCCGAGCGCGACACCGGCGACGCAGGCGGTCGAGGCGGGGACGACGATCATCCCCCGGGTGGCGTACGAGCCGGACGAGGGGCCCGCGGCGAGATCCCCGGCGTTCCAGTACCGCACGCCGCCGAGGTCCGTCTCGAAGGTGTCCGGTCTGCCGTCCGCCCCGCGGGCCAGCCACGCCCGCAGGTCGCCCTCCCAGTGCGCGTCCCGGAAGGAGATGCCGGTCTCGTCCAGCAGGGTGAGCCGCGAGGCCCGGCTGACCACCAGGTCGACGCTCTCGCCCGCGGCGATCAGGGCCCGCAGCACGGCGGCCGCGTAGGGCGTACCGGACGCTCCGGACACCCCCACGATCCAAGGCGTGCGCTGCGGCTGTCCTGCTTTCATGGTGTCGAGCCTATCTGTCAGCTCTGACGGTTCAGACCGTGAGTCCGCGCACCAGCAGGTCCAGCAGCGCGCACACGAACAGGGCGATGCCGATGAAGCCGTTGACGGAGAAGAACGCCCGGTTCAGCCGCGACAGGTCGTGCGGGCGGACGATCGTGTGCTCGTAGACGAACGCGCCGGCGACGATCAGCAGGCCCAGCCAGTAGAAGGCGCCGGCGCCGGTGGCCACGCCGTACCAGGCGAGCAGGGCCGTGGTCACGGCGTGGCAGACGCGCGCGCCCCGGATCGCCGCCGGGACGCCGAACCGGGCCGGTACCGACAGGACACCGGTCTCACGGTCGGTCTCGACGTCCTGGCAGGCGTAGATCAGGTCGAAGCCGCCGATCCAGACGCCGACCGCGAGGCCGAGGATCACCGCGTCCCAGGACCAGGTGCCGGTGACGGCCAGCCAGCCGCCGACGGGGCCCATGGCCTGGGCCAGGCCGAGGATGGCCTGGGGAAAGTTCGTGAAGCGTTTGCCGTACGGGTAGACCACCATCGGGATCACCGCGACGGGGGCCAGGGCGAGGCAGAGCGGGTTGAGCAGGGCCGCGGAGACGAGGAAGACCACGAGGGCGATCAACGCGCCGGTCCAGGCGTGCCGCACCGACATCGCGCCGGTGACCAGCTCGCGCTGGGCGGTGCGCGGGTTCCGCGCGTCGATCTCCCGGTCGATGATCCGGTTGACCGCCATGGCGAAGGTCCGCAGGCCCACCATGCAGACGGTGACCAGCAGCAGCCGGCCCCAGTGGATGTTGCGGTCCAGCTGGAACATCGCGGTGAGCGCGGCGATGTAGGCGAAGGGGAGCGCGAACACCGAGTGTTCGATCATCACCAGCCGCAGGAACGCCTTGGTGCGACCCGGCTGGGGGATGGCAGCGGACGCCGAGCTCACAGGCCGTACTCCTTCCACCGGCGGTCCACCAGCGCCGCGGTCGCTGCGTCGGACTCGACCATGTCGGGCCAGCCCCCGTCGCGCGTGTAGCCCTCCTCGGGCCACTTCCGGGTGGCGTCGATGCCCGCCTTGCCGCCCCAGAACTGCTGGTAGGAGGCATGGTCGAGGTGGTCGACGGGACCTTCGACGACGGTGAGGTCGCGGGCGTAGTCGGTGTTGCCGAGGGCCCGCCACGCCACCTCGTGCAGGTCGTGCACGTCGCAGTCGGCGTCGACCACGACGATGAGCTTGGTCAGGGACATCATGTGCGCGCCCCAGACGGCGTGCATCGTCTTCTGGGCGTGCTTGGGGTACTTCTTGTCGATCGAGACGATCGCGCAGTTGTGGAAGCCGCCGGCCTCGGGCAGGTGGTAGTCCACGATGTCCGGGACGATGATCTTCAGCAGGGGCAGGAAGAAGCGTTCCGTGGCGCGGCCGAGGGGTCCGTCCTCCGTCGGCGGCCTGCCCACGACGATCGACTGGAGCAGCGGGCGGCGCCGCATGGTCACGCAGTCGATACGCAGGGCGGGGAACGGCTCCTGCGGCGTGTAGAAGCCGGTGTGGTCGCCGAAGGGCCCCTCCGGCAGCATCTCGCCGGGCTCCAGCCAGCCCTCCAGCACGACCTCGGCCTGCGCGGGGACCTGCAGCGGCACGGTCTTGCAGTCGACCATCTCGATCCGCTTGCCGGCGACGAATCCGGCGAACATGTACTCGTCGATGTCGCCGGGCAGCGGGGCGGTGGAGGCGTAGGTCACGGCGGGCGGGCAGCCGAAGGCGATCGCGACCGGCAGCCGCTCGCCCTTGCGGGCGGCCACCTGGTAGTGGTTGCGGCTGTCCTTGTGGATCTGCCAGTGCATGCCGATGGTGCGCTTGTCGTGGCGCTGGAGGCGGTAGAGGCCGAGGTTGCGGACCCCGGTCTCCGGGTCCTTGGTGTGGGTGAGTCCCAGGTTGAAGAAGGAGCCGCCGTCCTTGGGCCAGGTGAACAGGGCGGGCAGTGCCTCCAGGTCGACCTCGTCGCCGTGGAGGACGACCTCCTGCACGGGGGCGTTGTCGGGCTTGACCTTCTTCGGCGGGACGTGCGCCATCGCGCCGAGCTTGCCGAAGGCCTCGCGGACACCGACGAACCCGTGCGGCAGCTCGGGCTTCAGCAGCCCGCCGATCCGTTCGGAGATCTCGGCGTACGACTTCAGGCCCAGTGCCTTGAGCAGGCGGCGGTCGGTGCCGAAGACGTTCATGGCCAGCGGCACGGCGGAGCCGCGGACGTTCTCGAAGAGCAGCGCCGGCCCGCCGGACTTCTGCACGCGGTCGACGATCTCCCCGACCTCCAGATACGGATCGACCTCGGTCTTGACGCGCTTGAGGTCGCCTTCGCGTTCCAGCGCCCTCAGCAGGGAACGAAGATCGTCGTAAGCCATGCGTCCCAGTATCCGGCACGGACTACTCTGACCCCGTCACCGGGGCCGTCGCACGCCTCACGCCGTCTGCTGGGGGATCACCCGTCCATGCTCAGGTATCTGCCGTTCCTGCTGGTGCTGGCGCTGTGGATCTACGCGTTCATCGACTGCCTGAACACGCCCGAGGAGGAGGTGCGCGGGCTGCCCAAGGTCGTTTGGGTGATCATCATCCTGCTCTTCGGTGAGGTGCTGGTCGGGCCGATCGCCTGGCTGGTGGCCGGCCGGAACCGCGGCCGGCGCTCGGCGAGCGGCGCCACGCCGGCCGAGTGGCACCGCAACCACCGCGCGTCCTGGGTCGCCCCCGACGACAACCCCGCGTTCCTGAACTCCCTCGAGGAGGGGAACAAGAAGGACGGGGAACTGCTGAAGCAGTGGGAGGCCGACCTGCGCCGCCGCGAGGAGGAGTTGCGCCGAAAGGAGCGCGGCGAGGATCCCCACAGCGGCTGAGGCCGGGGACGACCGAGGACATCCGTGAGCGAGTGAGGACGGCCGGGGGCACCTGATGGAACTGCGGCTGCTGGTCACCTTCGAGAAGGTCGCGACCGTGCTGAGCTTCACCCGGGCGGCGGCCGAACTGCGGTACGCCCAGTCCAGCGTGACCGCGCAGATCCGCGCCCTGGAGTCCTCCCTCGGCGCCGAACTGTTCGACCGGCTCGGCAGCCGCATCCGCCTCACCGAGGCCGGGGAGCGGCTGCTGCCCTACGCCCGGCAGATGATCGAGCTGGCCGGCGAGGCCCGCGCGGCGGTCGCCGGCGCCGAGGAGCCCGCCGGCACGCTCGCCGTCGGCACGATGGAGTCCCTCACCAGCTACCGTCTGCCCCCGCTGCTGGAGTACTTCCACCACCGCTATCCCCGGGTCCGCCTCTCGCTGCGCCCCACCCTCGGCGACGAGACGCGGCGGGCGCTGCGGCAGGGCACGTACGACCTCGGTTTCCTGATGGAGGAGGAGACCGAGCACACGGGCCTGGAGAGCGAGGTCCTCACCGCCGAGCCGCTGGCCCTGGTGGCGGCACCGGGTCATCGGCTGCACGGCACCGAACCGGCCGTCGGGGACCTGGTCGGGGAGGCGCTGCTGGCCACCGAGCCGGGGTGCGCCTACCGGGATCTGTTCGAACGGGAGCTGACGGCCGCGGCCCCCGTCTCCTTCCTGGAGTTCGGCACGATCGAGGCCACCAAACGCGCGGCGGCGGCCGGCCTCGGCGTGTGTCTGCTGCCGGAGGTGACCGTCGCCGCCGAACTCGCCGAGGGTTCGCTGGTGCGCCTGGAGTGGACGCCGCCGTTCACGCTTCGCACGCAGCTGGCATGGCGCTCGGGGAAGCGGCTTCCGGCGCATGCGCGGCTGTTCGTGGAGCGGGCGCGGCAGTTGCTGGCCGAGCAAGGGTGACCCTCAGGCCGGCCGCCACGATCAGGGGGACGCCGAGCGCCTGGACGGGCCCGATGTGGTGGCCGTACACCGTCCAGTCCGCCACCATCGCCACCGCCGGGTAGACGAAGGCCAGGACGGCGATCTTCGCGGTGGGCAGCCGGGCGTAGGCGGCGTACATCAGGACGTACATCACGCCGGTGTGGATGATGCCGAGCCCGGCCAGCCAGGCCCAGTCCCAGCCGGTGATCGCGTTCTGTGCGGCCGGGGCCAGGCCGAGCGCCCGCGGGAGGGCCGGGACGGCGACGAACGGCAGCAGCAGCGGGATCCCCACCACGACCTGCACGAGGGCGACGAGGTGCGGCCGTACCCCGGTGATCCGCTTGGTGACCAGCGTGGACAGCGCGTACAGCAGCGCGGCGAGCAGGGCCTGCCCGATGCCGAGGACGTAACTCCCACCGCCCGCGAAGTCGCCGGGATCGACCCCGGACACCAGCACCAGTCCCGCGAAGGCGACGGCGATCCAGCCGGCCTTCCCCGCGGTGAGCCGCTCCCGGAAGAGGAGGGCGCCCAGCAGGACGACGTAGAACGGCTGCGTGTGGTAGACGACGGTGGCGACCGAGATCGACGTGTTCTCGTACGAGGTGAACAGCAGCACCCAGTTGAGGACGATGAACACCCCGCCGAGCACCGCGAGCCCGAAGGTGCGCCGGGTGAAGCCGTGGCCGCACAGCAGTCCGCGGGCGGCCGCGTAGCCGCCGAGGGCGAGCGCCCCGAACAGGACCCGGAAGAAGACGGCGTCGAACGGCGCCGCGCCCGACTCGACGACGAAGACTCCGAGGGTGCCGGAGAGCACCATCGCGGTCGTCAGCTGGGCGGCGCCCTTGGTTTCGGAGGTCATGCCCCGGACGCTACGAGCGGGCGCCGCCGCAGGTCCACGGCCTGCCGGGGCGTCCTGCCGATGGGGTCATCGACGGTACCGATGGGGCGCCGGGCGCCGTCCACCGCGGCCGATCGCCGTCCGCTGCGGCCGGGCACCGGGCCGGCGCATCGCCCGGGCCGCGACGTCTCTTCGCCCGGCGCCGAGCCGACCGGGCCCGGCGCCCGTGGAGGACCGGTGGCGCAGGCACCCGCGGGAGACGCGGCGCACCCGCTACCGGTGGCGCTTCGCGGACCGTGCCGTGCGGGAGCGGGCGGGCCCGGCGGCCGAACTCCCGGAGACGCCGCGCCGGCCGCGGGCCGCCCGGTCGTCGCGGGAGCGGCGTACCGGGGACCGCAGGGTGACGGCCCGTGCGACGGTCACGCCCCCCGACCGCCCTCGTCCACGTCGTCCGCGTCGTGCCCCTCGTCCCCCTCGTCAGGGCGGCGCCCGTCACCGCCCCTGCGTCCGTCCCTGCGCCTGTCCCTGTCCCTGCCCTCGTCCCTGTCTCTGCCCTCGTCCCTGTCTCTGTCTCTGTCTCTGTCTCTGTCTCTGTCTCTGTCCGAGGCTCGGTCCCCGGCGTCGCCCCTGTCCCGGGCGGCGCCGCGGTCCCCGGCCTGCTCCTGGGTACCCCACTCCCCCACCTCGACCTCCAGCCGGGTCAGTTCCATCTCGTCCAGGACCGACTGCAGGGTGCGGCCGGAGGCCTGGGCCTCGCGTTCGATCTCGACCGCGGCCCAGCCGGTGAGCGTCATGGCGAGGAGGCGGAGGCCGTCGACGCCGTACCGGTCCAGGACACCGTCGGCGACGAGGAGGGCCTCCTGGGGGACGCGTTCCTCGGGGTAGAGGCCGGCGACGCGGCGGAGGAGGCTCACCGTGATGCGGATGATCTCCGGGGCGATGGCCGCGAGTCGCTCGTCCTCGTCCGTGTCGACGGGGTCCTTCTGCTCCATCGGCTCCATCAGCTCCTCGCTCCGCGCGTAGCGCCGTCCTGGGGACCGTACGGGATCAACATCCGCATCACGTCTCTTCACACGAACCATCCGCAACCTTCGCACCGTTGGCGAAACGACATACCCCGCCTCCGGTCCGTCGGCCCCGCCCGCCCGGCCGGGTCCTCCGCCCGGCGGATCCGCGCGTGCGAGACCGCCCGAGTCCTGCCCCCTGCCGACCGGACCGAATCCGGGCACCGGGCGGTCGGCCGCGTACATGGCGCGCACGACCCGGTTCGCGGGTGGCCGTCCCATGCCATGGGCACTTTCATCGGAACGGCAGCCCCGACCACCCCGGCACCCCCAGCCGCACCTGCTGTCCCGGCGTCGGCCAACGGTCGCCCCGATCCCGGTCATGTTCGTAAGCCGGTGGGCATCACGCGACCTAGTCCGAATCAACTCCCCCTCTTTACTCTGAGGTTGGGCAGGATGGCCGCATCAGGGGGGAGACGCGGTGAGCAGTCGTTTGCATGGACGCGGGGCGCTGTTCGACGCCGAGCCGGCGGGGCTCGTGCCACGGCTGGTGGGCGTGCGGCCGCACGAGCTGCGGGCCGTGGAACCCCAGGAGTGCGCGAGCCAGGAGGAGTTGCCGCTCCTGGTGCTCTCCGGCGGGCGCGGGATGGGCAAGACCGCGGTCCTTCAGGAAACGTTCAGCGCCTACCAGGTCACCCGCCCGGGCAGGCAGCTGCGGCACACCCCGCTGGCCCTGATCGACTGTGAGCAGGAGGCGTTCGCCCGGCCCCGCCCCGAGCAGGCCCCCGAGGCGTGGTCGCCCGTGTCGCAGGCGCTGCTGATGCTGGCCGAGCAGCTCGGAGAGCGGGTCAAGCACGCCGGGGAGGTCGTCTTCCCGAGGCTGATGGCGGGGCTCGTGGCGGTGGCCGCCTCCGGCTGGCGGGACGCGGACGCCGAGCGCATCCGGCGGGAGCTGAGCCGGATCCTGCTGCTCAACGAGGGCGGGGCGGGCATCACCGGGCTGGCCGGCCGGTGGGCGGGGCGCGTGGTGTCCAAGGTGATCGCGGCGACCAGCGGGCAGGCCCCGTTCGTGGCGGCGGCGATCGAGGCGACCCTGGAGTCGGTGACCGAGGGCTTCGCCGGGCGCCGCCGGCAGAAGTCCTCGACCTGGTACCGGACCTATCCGAACGCGGGCGGCAACGCCCAGCGCGGACTGATCCTGCTGTCCCAGCACTTCCGGGCCGGCTCGCCGTCCCGGGAGCACGCCGAACGTCGGCTGGTGCGGGCCCTGCTCGCCGACCTCACCGAGGCGTACACGGGGCTCGGGTCGCGGCTGCGGCGGCTGGGCCGGCCGCTGATCCTGCTCGACAACGCGCACACCGGCCCGGGGCCCGGGCTGATGGAGGCGGTGCTGCGGGACCGGGCGGAAGGTTTCGCCGACGAGGTGGCGTTCGTCGTCGCCGTCCGCGGACCCGATCATCCGGTACTGCACGGCGCGCCCCGGCTGGAGCTGGCGGAGGTGGCCCGGCGCACCGACTGGCGGCCGGACACCTCGCCCGCGTCACGCGCCCTGGTCGTCCCGCTGCCAAGGCTGTCCGCCGACGACACCCTGCACATCGTCGGAGCGGTGTGCGAGACCGCCGGAACCCCGGCCGAACTCCCGCGCGCCACGCACCGGCTGACGGGCGGCAACCCCCTGGGCATCGACCTGCTCGCCGAGGCGGCCCGGCAGCACCCGCAGCGGGCGGACTCGCTGGGCCGGCTGCTCGTCACGCCGCTCGCCGGCGAGCGGGGCCCCGGCGAGGCGCGGCCCGTCTACAGCGCGTTGCTGGAGAAGCTGGTGCCCGGCGACCGCCTGGAGGAGCTGACCGTGCTGGCCGCGGCGCACGACCTGGAGTCGGCCGTCGCGTTGGCCGACGCCCGGTTGCCGGCCGACTTCGGCTCCGCGGGCGTCCGCACTCTCCAGGCGCGGCTGGCGGCCGAGGGGCTGCCGTCGGTGCCCGGGCACTTCGCGGGTGACCCGTTCGTGCGCACCCTGCTGCTGCTCCGCCTGCACGACGGGCAGGACGGGCACGGCAAGTGGCGCGAGGTGCACGAGACGCTGATCGCGCACTACTCACCCGACGGCGACGCCGACAGCCCCGGCGACCCCGCGCAGGCCCGCCACCGGCTCCACCACGAGCTGTGCCTCGGCGACACCTCGGGGGCGGTGGCGCATCTGCGGGACACCTTCTCCACGCTGGACGCGCGGATCTGGCTGGACACGCTGTGCTTCCTGGCCGCCGCACCGTACTTCCACGCGCACGACGAGGACGGCCGGGACTTCGACCGGCCGGACGACCGGCGCGCGGCGACCGCCCTGGACCACGCGGGCACCCGGCAGCCCGCGCCCGAGGGCACGGACCCCGTGCTGCACCAGCGGGTGCGGCGGCTGCTGCACGCCGCGTGGCAGCTGTCGGACCCGCTGGTGCTGCCGGACGAGCGGGTGTGCGAACGGATGCGGTTCGAGCTGCTGCAACTGTGCGACCTGCGCGAGGAGGGCGGCGCGCTGCTGTGGCAGGCGGCCCAGGAGTGGCCGCGGGACGCACGGGCCGGACGGCCGCTGCGGACGCCGAAGGACGAGACGGACGACCCGGACGGGGAGGCGTGATGGCATCCGGAGGAAGGACCCGCGCGGCAGCCTGGCTGCGGGAGGTCTGGGAGATACGCCTGTACCGCTACCTGGCCCTGCTGGCGGTGGGAGCCCTCGCGGTGGGCCTGTACTTCGCCGCGGTCGCCCTCCTGCACGACGACCGCGCGTGCGCGCCCGGCGTCTCGCGGCCCGAGGGCAGCTCGGACTGCGTCGGTGTGACGAGTACCGCGTACGACTTCGGCCGCAAGGAGCTCCGGGACACGGCGCGGGCCATCGACCGGGAGAACCGGGGCCTGGAGAAGGGCAGTTACGTCACGGTCGCGCTGATGTTGCCGTACACCGCCACCACACCGTCGACGCTGCGCGACGTCCAGCACGAGCTCCAGGGCGCCTACCTGGCTCAGTGGCGGGCCAACCACGGCTCCAACGGCGAGAAGCCGCTCATCCGGCTGGTGCTCGCCAACCCGGGAGCGACCGGCGACCACTGGGAGCGGGTGGTCGACCGGCTGGAGGGGATGACGAAGGGCGACGACCGGCTGCGGGCGGTCTCCGGGATCGGCATGAGCACCGAGAACAACCGGCTGGCGGTGGCCGAGCTGACCCGGCGCGGCATCCCGGTCGTCGGCTCCTCGATCACCGCGGACAACCTGGCCAACGGCCAGGACGGCGAGGACCCCTTCCCCGGCCTGGCCCGCGTCTCCCCCACCAACACCGACGAGGCCCGGGCCCTGGCCTCCTTCGCGAAGGTGAGCGCGGGCAGGGCGTTGCTGGTGTACGACAAGCCGGGCGACCCCTACACGCGCACGCTGCAGCAGTCGTTCGCCGCGCTGATCGAGGGCTCGCCGTACGAGCCGCAGCCGTTCACGCCGCCCGACGACCGCACCCGGGAGGGGACGACGGCGGGCACGTTCCGGCAGATCACCTACCTGGTGTGCAACACCGCGCCGCAGACCGACACCATCCTCTTCGCCGGCCGCCACACCCAGCTGCGGCAGTTCGTCAACGCGCTGGGCGCACGGGGCTGCCAGGGGCGGAGGTTCACCGTGCTGACCGGGGACGAGGGCTCCTACCTCAGCGGCGACAGACAACTGGACGCCGGCGCCCTGGAACACAATCTGTCGGTGCGCTACACCGCCCTCGCCCACCCCGACGCCTGGACCCACAGCCCGCCGGCGACGGGCGGCTCGGCGCACGACGCCGAGGAGCTGACCGACCTGCTGGTGAAGGCCCGGCGCGCCCCGGTCGGGCCGATCGGGGACGTCGTCCTGGACGACGGCCAGCTGATCATCGGCTACGACGCGATGCGGCTCGCCGTGCACGGCATCCGCGAGGCCACGCCCGAGGGGAGGACGGACCCGCCTCTCGCGGACGTCGGCCTCCAGTGGCCCCAGGTCAAGGGCCGGCAACTGCGGGTGGACGGAGCGAGCGGCTGGATCTGCCTCAACGCGCACGGCAACCCGTACGACAAAGCCGTGCCCATCGTCGAACTCTCCCCCGGCGGCGGTTCCCGATTCGTGAGAATCGCCTGGCCGGAGGGAAAGCCGCCGAGTGAGGAGTGTCTGACCCCTCCGCCTGCGGACCGGGGTGCGGCGCATTCGCCTTGACGCTCAAACTCCCGTTCGATTACGTTCCTGGTCGACCATTCCATCGACCATTCTCAACATTTCATCGAAACGGGTGGGGATGAACATCTCGCTGCACAAGAGGTCCGCGAAGGCCCTGGGGACCGTCGTCGCCACGGCGGGGCTGCTCCTGGGTGCCGGCGCCGGCACCGCCGCCGCAGGACCGTCGGGCGTCACCTTCAAGGCGGGCTCGATGCAGAGCGACGGCTCGCGCTCGATCTCCGTCCACCGCAACGGCCACTACGTCGGAAAGGGCTGGTGGAAGGCGAACGGGGACACCCTGTACGCCACCGACTCCTACGCGGACGGGTACGGTGTCTCCGCCTACCTGGGCACCGCCCCCGTCCGCGTGGCCGACACGCTGGGGCACCACTCCCCGTACACGAAGTCCGTGGGCGGGAACCTGCGCGAGGACCGGCGCTACACCTTCTGGGTCTGCATCGGGAACAACAAGGCCGGCCTGACGTGCTCCGACATCTACACGGTCACATCCTGACGGAGAACGAGCGCCCGTGAATTCCTGACCACGCATTCACGAGAATGCGTCCGGGGCGCGCATCCGGGGACATGCATGCAGGGACGGCATTCATCGGCGCGCGTCCGGGGCGTGCATTTTCGGCAGTGATTCCCGTGCCGGGAGTTCGGCGTGGGAACACCGGACCACGGCTCACCGGTCGCGGATCTCGGCCGGAGTGGATCACACGGGTCCCGGCCCGGATGTTCCACCCCGGCCGTTTCCGGGGCGGGGCCCGTCCTCGGTGCCCGTACCCGCGCCCAGCCGCGCGATGAACGTCTCGAACCGGGCCCGCCAGGACTGCTCCGTCTCCGCCTCGCCCTGGAACTCGTGCGTGAACCGCAGCACCGTGCCGTTCGGCTCGTCGCGCTCCAGGTGGAAGCGGATCCGACCGCCCCCCTCCACGGTGTACTCGGCGACCCGGTCCACGTCCCAGGCGGTGACCGTCCCGGCCCCCAGACCGCGCAGCGCGACGATCCCGCCGAGCCGCGGCTCCAGGACATCGACCTCGGTGAACCAGCCCGCCAGCCCCTCCGGCGTACTCAGCGCCGGCCAGACCGTCTCCGTGGGCCGGGAGAGCCGCACCAGCAGGTGCAGGATGCGGGTGTTCCCGTGGGTCTGGCTGGTGCCCTGTTCTATGGCTCCGGTCATGACACCAGCCTGACCCCGGCCCGGCGATTCCGCACCCCTTGCCGCCGCTGACCTGCCCCGTAGGGCGCGGCGCGGTCGGGAGGGCGATGCCCTGTGCCGCGACCGGGAAGGTTCACCGGCTCGCGAGGGAGCTTCCCGGTCGCGGCACCGGTGCCGCGGCAGGCGACGTTCGCCCGTCGAGGAGCGGCGCCCGGTGCGTGCTCCCGGTGTGCCGGCCGGAAGCCCTCGTACCGGGATGTACTCGGGCTTTCGTCCGGTGCGGCGAGAGTGCGTGCCGGGCGCCGCGACGGGGCGAACGTCGCCTGCCGCGGCACTAGACCCCGGCGTACGAGTGCTTGCCGGAGACGAAGATGTTGACGCCGTAGTAGTTGAACAGCCAGCAGCCGAAGGCGATCAGGGCCAGGTAGGCCGCCTTGCGGCCCTTCCAGCCTGCCGTGGCGCGCGCGTGCAGGTAGCCGGCGTAGGCGACCCAGGTGATGAAGGACCAGGTCTCCTTCGGGTCCCAGCCCCAGTAGCGGCCCCAGGCGTCGCCCGCCCAGATGGCGCCCGCGATGATCGTGAAGGTCCACAGCGGGAAGACGGCCGCGTTGACGCGGTACGCGAACTTGTCCAGGGAGGCCGCGGCGGGCAGCCGGTCCAGGACGGAGTCGGCGAAGGTGCCGGGCTTGCCGCCGCCGGCCAGCTTGTTCTCGTACGCGTCCTTGAAGAGGTAGAGGATCGTGGCGACCGCGCCGACGTAGAAGACCGCGCCGCACAGGATCGCCGTCGAGACGTGGATGTACAGCCAGTACGAGTGCAGGGCCGGGACCAGCTGGTCGCTCGCCGTGTACAGGACGGTGACGGCGAGACCGAGGTCGAGCAGGACCGTGGTGGTCAGGAACAGGCCGAGCCAGCGCACGTTCTTCCTCAGCGCCAGCAGCACCAGGTACACGCCGACGGCGACCGTGGAGAAGGTGATGTTGAACTCGTACATGTTGCCCCACGGCGCCCGCTGCACGGACGCCGCGCGGGCGACCACGCCCGCCAGCTCCACCAGGAAGGCCAGCACGGTGAGCGAGATCGCGATGCGGCCGTAGAGGTCGCCCTGCTCGTCACCGCCGTGCGCACCGGGACCGTCGGGCACGTCCCGCGCGCCGGCCGCGGACCGCACGACCACCTCGGGCCGCTCCAGCACGGCGGTACCGCCCGCCTTCTTCACGGTGACGGCGGGCGCCCCCGCCGTCCTGCGTGCCTCCGGCCGGTCGGTGAGCGCCGCGGCCGTACGGCCCACCTTGCTGCGGCTGCCGAACAGCCACTCGGCGATGTAGGCGAAGAAGGCCAGGGTGTAGACGGCCATCGAGGAGTAGATCAGCACATTGCTGATGCTCGCGAGGTGTTCGTTGGTGGCGGCGGCGACAGTCACTGCTGCTCAGCCCCTTCGGCAGGTACGGAGACATCTGAGGGGTCGTCGTCGGGCTCGGCAACGCCCGGCGCCTGGTCGTAGAGGGTCCCGGCGAGCTCACCCAGCTCCTCGGGCACCTTGGCGGACTCACTCCGGCCGAGGCCGGCCATCTCGACGACCGTGACACCGTCGTCGCCCCGGACCGCGCGCACCCAGACGCGGCGGCGCTGGATGAACAGGGAACCGGCGAGACCGAAGATCGCGCCGAGGGCGCCGACCAGTGCCCAGCCGCTGCCGGGCTGCTGCGTGATCTGGAAGTTCGCCCACTCCTTGGTGCCCTCGTACGTCACCGAGCCGGCGCCGTCCGGGAGCTCCATGGTCTGTCCGGGCCTGAGGTTCTTCCTCAACTGCCGGCCCTTGTCGTCCTCGAAGCCCTTCATGTGCGACTTGTCGAGCTTGTACACGCTCTGCGGGATGCCCGAGTCGACGCCCAGGTCGCCGTGGTAGGGCTCCAGGTTCAGCACCGGGTTCAGCAGGGCCGGGAAGGAGGAGGACACCTCGTTGCCCGCCACGTACGTCGGCAGCAGGAAGGCCTTGATGCCGAGCTGGTCGGTGGCGCCCTGAGCGTCCCGGTAGCCGTCGAGGACCTTGATCACGCCGGACGAGGTGACGTTGGAGTCCAGCGGCAGCAGTGGGACCGGGCCGCTGAAGACGACGTCGCCCTTCCCGTCGCGGACGGTCACCACGGGCGCGTAGCCGTGGGCGGTCAGGTAGACCTTCGAGTCGCCGATCTCCAGGGGGTGGTTGACCCGGACGACGGTCTTGCGGTCCTTGCCGTAGGCGCCCTCCGCGTAGGTGAGCGCGGCCTCGAAGGTGCGCGCGGTGCCCTTGTTGGGGCCGGAGGTCTCGTACGTGCCGGTGAACTCGTCCAGGGTGAAGCTGAACGGCGTCAGATCATCGGTGGTGAAGAGGTTGCCGGACTTGAAGTCGTCGTAGTCGATCAGGGTGTCGGAGAAGCCGTTGCCCTCGACGAGGAGCTTGTTGCCCTCGGACTTGAACAGCTGCCCCCAGGCGAACGCCACCAGCATCACGATGAGGGCCATGTGGAAGGCGAGGTTGCCGACCTCGCGCAGATAGCCCTTCTCCGCGGCGACGGCGTCACCGGCGAGGTGCGCGCGGAACCGCTTCCGCTTCAGCAGCGCGAGCGCCGCCTCGCGCACCTCCTCGGGCTCGGCCCCGGTGCGCCAGGTGGTGTACGCGGGCAGCCGGGTCAGCCGCTTCGGCGCGCCCGGCGGGCGACCGCGCAGCTGGCCGACGAACTGCCAGGTGCGGGGGACGATACAGCCGATGAGGGAGACGAACAGCAGGATGTAGATCGCGGAGAACCACACCGAGCTGTAGACGTGGAACAGGCCGAGCCTGTCGTAGGCCGGCGAGAGGGTGGGGTGGTCCTTGCGGAACTCGGCGACCTTGGTGATGTCGGTACCGGTCTGCGGGATGAGCGAACCGGGGATGGCCGCGAGCGCCAGCAGCAGCAGGAGCAGCAGGGCCACCCGCATCGAGGTCAGTTGCCGCCAGAACCAGCGGAGCCAGCCGATGACGCCGAGGGTCGGGCCCCCCGGGGAGGACTCCTCGGGGACGGTGGACAACTGGGAACCGGCCTCGCCGAGCTCCTGGTCCCGGGGCCCGTCGGGCGCGGTGGTCTTGCTCATGGATCAGATCCCCACAGTGAATCCGCCGGACCAGGACTGGAGGTCCTGGACGAGGATGTTCCAGACACCGGTCAGCAGCAGCAGACCGGTGACGATCATCATCGAGCCACCGATCCGCATCACCCACACGTAGTGGCGCTTGACCCAGCCGAAGGCGCCGAGCGCCTTGCGGAAGGCGACCGCGGCGAGCACGAACGGCACACCGAGGCCGAGGCAGTAGGCGACGGTCAGTATGGCACCGCGGCCCGCGCTCGACTGCTGCGAGGAGAGCGCGAGGACGGAGGCGAGGGTCGGTCCGATGCACGGCGTCCAGCCGATGCCGAAGAGCGCGCCGAGCACGGGCGCCCCGATCAGTCCGGCCACGGGCCTGCGGTGGAAGCGGAACTCGCGCTGGGTCATCCAGGGCATCAGCCCCATGAAGAACACGCCCATGAGGATCATGAGCACGCCCAGCACCTTGGACAGCACGCCCTGCTCCGCCTTGAGCGTCGCCCCGAAGTAGCCGAACAGGGCGCCGGTGGAGACGAAGACGGCGGTGAAGCCGAGCACGAACAGGGAGGCCCCGGCGACCATCCGCCCGCGCCGGGCCTCGGCGAGGTCGGTGCCGGTGACCCCGGTCACGTACGACAGATAGCCCGGGACGAGCGGCAGCACGCAGGGGGAGAAGAAGGAGACGAGGCCGCCGAGGACCGCGATGGGCAGGGCGACCAGCAGGGCGCCGTTGAGCACCGTGCCGTTGTAGACGTCCGAGGCGAGCGGGATGAGCGCGCTCACGTCACTTCTCCGCGAGGACGGGAGCGATCATGGACCGCAGCTTCTCCTCGCTCAGCGCGGCCAGGGAGCGGGCGGCGATCCTGCCGTCCCGGTCGAGGACCAGTGTGGAGGGGATCGCCTGCGGGTTGAGCGTGCCCTTCTTGAAACGGAGCATCAACTTGCTGCTCGGGTCGTACAGGCTCGGGTAGCTGACGCCGAACTGCTTCTCGAAGGCGAGGGCACTACGGACCTGGGGGTCGGCGACGTTGATGCCGACGAACTGCACGCCCTGGGACTTGAGGTCGGAGTAGACCTTCTCGAAGTTGGGGGCCTCGGCGCGGCAGGGCGCGCACCAGGAGCCCCACACGTTCAGGACGACGACCTTGCCCTTGAAGGAGGAGACGGCGATCTGCCGGTCGTCGATGGTCCTGCCGGACAGGTCGGGGGCCGGGTCGCGCTTGCCCTTGGCGACGGTGGAGATGCCGTCCTCGCCCATGATGAACTTCGTGTCACCGCCTCCGCCGGAGACCCCTCCGGAGCCGCAGGCGGACACGAGGAGCGCCGCGACGGCGGCACCGGCGGTCGTCAGGGCGGCTCGGCGCGTGCGGATCCAGGGGGTCGGGCGCAGGGGGGCGCGACTGGCGGCACTCATGTGAAAAGTTTCGCATGTCCGATCCGGGGATCTTGCGCACCCCCCTTGCGGGGGGAAACCCGCATTTCAGGCGGCGTTCTGGCCCTCCGAGCCGGAGTCCTGCCCGGTGGTCTGCGCACCCCCCAGGAACGCCTTCCAGCCGCCGGTCGGCTGCTGCCCCACCTCCAGGGTGCGCAGTTTCGCCAGTACCTGCGGACGCTGCACGTCCAGCCAGTCGGCGAACTGGCGGAAGGAGACCAGCCGTACGTCGGCGCCCTTCTCCTTCTCGCGCGCCATACGGGTGAGGGCGTCCTCGACGGCGTCCATGTAGATGCCGCCGTTCCACTGCTCGAAGTGGTTGCCGATGAAGAGGGGCGCCCGGTTCGTCCGGTATGCCCGCTCGAATCCCCCGACGTACGAGCGGGCCGCCTGCCGCCGCCACCCCGGGTAGTTGTGGGCGGGGGCCTTGGTCGAGTTGATCGACTGGTTGGCGAGGATGTTGTAGTCCATCGAGAGGACCTCGAACCGGTGGCCCGGGAAAGGTATCTGCTGCAACGGCAGGTCCCATATGCCCTGCTTCTTCGCCGGCCACACCTGACGACCGCCGGGCGAGGAGGCGTCGTAGCGCCAGCCCAGCTCGCGCGCGGTGGGCAGCAGGTTGTCCTGGCCGAGCAGGCAGGGGGTCCGGCCGCCGACGAGTTCCTTGTCGTAGTCGAAGGGCAGCGAGGGCAGATCCGTCCAGCCCGTGTTCGTGCGCCACTGCTTCACGAAGGACTTGGCCTGGTCGATCTCGCTGCGCCACTGCCGGGGCGTCCAGTGCGCGACCGAGCCGTGGCTCTCGCCGCAGAAGTGGCCGTTGAAGTGGGTGCCGATCTCGTGGCCCTCCAGCCAGGCGCGGCGGACGTTCTTCAGCGTGGCCTTGATGTGCTCGTCGGTCAGGTAGCCGATGGCGGAGGCGCCGCGGGGGTTGTTGGGCGGGTCGTACAGCCGCTTCTTCGCCTCGGGCAGCAGATACAGGCCGGAGAGGAAGAAGGTCATGCTCGCGCCGTGCCGGCGGGCGAGGTCGAGGAAGCGCGGGAAGAGCCCGTTGCCGACCTCCCCCGCCCCGTCCCAGGAGAAGACGACGAACTGGGGCGGCTCCTGGCCCGGCTCCAGTGGCTCGGGTGCGTGGGGCTGGTGCGGCTGCTTCCCCGTGAACGACGTGGAGCCGTCGCCGATGGGGCGCGCGGCAGCGGGGCTCCCGGAGGGTTTCGCGCCGGCGTCGCCGGATCCGGAACCGCCGGCCCCGCCCCCGCCGTCCGACGAAGTGGAGCCGCCGAGGCAGCCGGTGAGTCCCGCAGCGGCGGCGGCTCCCGCGCCCAGGCCGAGTAGTCCCCTTCGGGAGAACGTGCGCATGTGATCCCCGATTCGTCGCGTCCATGGGTGTCACACAGGGAGAGGGCGCGACGAACGGGGAGGTTCCGATCGATCACCTGACTTTCATACGAATCCCGCAACGAATGTCACGAAACCGTCTCGCGGTGCCGGCCCGCCGCACGGCCGGCGAGGGCTGCCCCGCGCCGGCCCGGAGGGCGTGGGGCGCGCCCTACGCGCCGAAGGCCTTGTCCTTGCCCTTCACCGGCTTGGCACCGGCGAGGAGATGGGCCGGGACGAGATCGCGGGCGGGCTCGGTGTAGCCGACCGAAACGATCCTGTCGCCGCGGTAGGTGAAGGTCGTCAGCGAGGCGAGGGTGCACTGCCGCTTGCGCGGGTCGTGCCACAGCCGGCGCCGCTCGACGTACGACCGCACGATCCAGATCGGCAGCTGATGGCTGACGAGCACCGCTTCGTGCCCGCGCGCCGCGTCCTTCGCCGCGTCCAGCGCCCCCTTCATCCGCACCACCTGGTCGACGTACGGCTCGCCCCAGGACGGCTTGAACGGGTTGACCAGGTGCTTCCAGTTCTCCGGCCGGCGCAGCGCCCCGTCGCCGACGCCGAACGTCTTTCCCTGGAAGACGTTGCCGGCCTCGATGAGCCGCCCGTCGGTGGCCACGTCCAGCCCGTGCGCGGCGGCGATCGGCGCCGCCGTCTCCTGCGCCCGCTCCAGCGGGGAGGCACACACGTGGGTGACGTCGCGGGAGGAGAGGTGGTCGGCGACCCGGTCCGCCATCTTCCGGCCCAGCTCGGACAGGTGGTAGCCGGGCAGCCGGCCGTACAGGACACCATCCGGGTTGGCGACCTCGCCGTGCCGCATCAGGTGGACGACGGTGATGTCGCCGCTGTTCGAGGACGTCGTGCTCATGCTGCCGTGGCCTCCGCCGCCGCTCGGGCCGCCGCCGGAAGGGCGTCGGCGATCCGCTGGATGGCCCGTTCGTCGTGGGCCGCGGACACGAACCAGGACTCGAAGGACGACGGCGGCAGGTAGACGCCGTTCGCCAGCAGCGAGTGGAAGAACGCCGTGTACCGGAAGGACTCCTGGGCCTTGGCGTCCTCGTAGTCGCGCACCTCGCGGTCCGTGAAGAACACCGAGAACATGTTGGAGGCGGTCTGCAGCCGGTGCGCGACGCCCTCCTTGGTGAGCGCCTCCGTGACCAGGGACCGGATCTGCGCGGAGACGGCGTCGACGGTGTCGTACGCCGCGTCGTCCAGCAGCCGCAGCTGGGCGAGCCCGGCGGCGGTGGCGACCGGGTTCCCGGAGAGGGTCCCGGCCTGGTAGACGGGCCCGGCCGGCGCGAGGTGGGCCATCACGTCGGCGCGACCGCCGAAGGCCGCGGCCGGGAAGCCGCCGCCCATGACCTTGCCGAAGGTCATCAGGTCCGGTTTCACCCCGTCGACGCCGTACCAGCCCGCCCGGCTGGTACGGAAGCCGGTCATGACCTCGTCGGAGATGTACAGCGCGCCGTTCTTGTGGCAGGCGTCCCGCAGCCCCTGGTTGAAGCCGGGCAGCGGCGGGACGACGCCCATGTTGCCGGGCGAGGCCTCGGTGATGACGCAGGCGATCTCGCCGGGGTGCCGGTGGAACGCCTCGTGCACGGCCTCCAGGTCGTTGTACGGCAGCACGATGGTGTCGCCGGCCTGGGCACCGGTGACACCGGGGGTGTCGGGCAGCGCGAACGTGGCCACGCCGCTGCCCGCGGCGGCGAGGAGCGAGTCCACGTGCCCGTGGTAGCAGCCGGCGAACTTGACCACCTTGGGGCGACGGGTGAAGCCGCGCGCGAGCCGGATCGCGGACATGGTCGCCTCGGTGCCGCTGCTGACGAGCCGTACCTGCTCCACCGGCTCCACCCGGGCGACGATCTCCTCGGCGAGCGCGACCTCGCCCTCACCGGGCGTACCGAAGGACGTGCCGCGGGAGACGGCCTCGTGGACGGCGGCGAGGACCTCGGGGTGGGAGTGGCCGAGGATCATGGGTCCCCAGGAGCACACCAGGTCGACGTACTCGCGCCCGTCGGCATCGGTCAGGTACGGTCCGCTGCCGGACACCATGAACCGGGGCGTGCCGCCCACGGCGCGGAAGGCGCGCACCGGCGAGTTCACACCGCCCGGCGTGACGGCGGATGCGCGGTCGAACAGCGCCTGCGAGGCGGGCGCTTCGTAGGGGTAGGGCGCCGGTGAGGGCGCTCCCGAGGAGGGCGTTTCGCTCATGACCTGCGACTTCTCCGACCTTCTCCGACTTGCTCGGACTCCGGTTGCTGGGTGACCTCCTCAGGGTAGGCCAGGGGCGCTCACGCGCCGCGGGCGCTGCCCGGTGGCCGCACACCCCGGGCCACCGGTGACAACGCGCGGGGACAACTGGCGATCAAGCTCCGAGGACGACCGGTGATCTGCGAAACTGAGTGGCGATACACACAGCCTTGAACACACGGCCCGCGTGGGACGTGATGGTCAGGGACTGGGCAGGTCCTGCGATCCTGTGGACAGATGGTTCACCGCACGTTTCGGCGGGCGGCCGCGGGGGAGGTCACTGACACGATGATCGGGTTGCGCGGCGGGGGCCACGCGTCCTAGAAAAAGCAGTCGGGTGGAGATATGCATCGCGGTGGCGGACTGGGCGAGGGGACTGACGACCTGGGTCCTCGACGTGCCCGGCGGGGAAGGCACCGACGCGACGCGGAGGGAACAGCCGAAGCAGATCAGGAACAGGGCGCAGTGAGTGAGCCCGAGCCGTCGGACCGGTTCGACCGGCGTTTCGATCATCAGGTCGACCGCCGGAGCGACCGCCGGAGCGATCGGCTCCGGACAGGGAGCAGAGATGGTGGTCGGGTGGGGGTGACGTACAAGTACTTCGGTGCGCCCGACGGCGCGACCGCGGCCCGCGTCCCGATCTCGATGCGCCCTGAGGAACTCGGCGGCGACGAGCTCGGCATGAACGGCATGTTCACCAAGATCAAGCCCGAGACGATGGCCGCCATGGTGCTGACCGGCATCGAGGGCGTCCCGCTGCACAAGGTGCCGCCTCTGGAACTGGTCGTCCTGCACCCCGACTACGCCGTGGTGAAGCTCCCCATGACGGTCGTGGACCCCCTCCGCGACATCGGCGAGGAGGCGGTGGGCGCGGCGGCGTTCATCTGGTCGACGGTCCCGGACCGCGGCGGCCCGCGCGACGCGTTCAACGTGTACCAGCTCCTGCACGAGTGGCAGGACTTCAGCCACCGGCTGCACGAAGCGGGGCATCAGCCGTATTGCCTGGTCTGGCCCTGAGCAGGGGTTTCGCGGGTTCGGGCGGGGCTTACGGCCTCCGCCCGCTTCGGGTCGCGGTCGCCGCGGCCCGTCCCGGGCGGGCATCGGCCGCAGGGCCGTGCGCGTGACGCGGCGGTGCCCCGGGCGACCGGGGCCGGGCCGGGCGGGTGAGGACGCGATGAGCGCGCTCGGCGGGCGCCCGGGGTCGGGTGTGTGCCGGTGCGGGGCTCCTCGGCCACGGGTGACGGGTGGGCCCGCGCTCAGGTGCGCACCAGCGGGGACCTGTCCAGGATGACGATGCCGGTCACGGCCAGGACCGCGCCGAGGACCTGGACGGCGAGGTGTCCCGACGAGGCCAGGCGTTCGTGGAAGACGGCGGCCCCGATCAGGACGGCGCCGATCGGCTCGATCGTGTCGATGAGGGGGAGGCTGACCGCCAGGGACCCGGCCTGGAACGAGCTCTGCGCCAGCAGCAGGCCCGCTCCCCCGGCCACGAGCAGCGCGTACGGCTCCCAGTGCGCCAGGGCGTGCAGGCCCCGATCGCGGAAGAGGTCCGCCGCACTCTTCGTCAGCGCGTCCAGCAGGGCGAAGAGCAGCCCGGCTGCCGCCGCGTACACGCCCGCGCGGACCCGGCCGAAGGCCCGCAGGCCGACCGGCACCAGCACGGAGACGCAGACCGCGACGACCACCAGAAGGGGCAGCCAGTCCCCGGGACCGGGCTGCCGCTCCCCCTCCGCGTAGGGCAGCACCACCAGGAACGCGGCCACTCCGCCGGCGGTGCACACGCCACCCGTCACCTCCCGCCCGGTGAGGCGCCGGTGCCGGCGCCGGGCGATGAGCGGCAGGGCGAAGAGGAGGTCCGCCGACGCCAGGGGCAGGACGAGGACCAGCGGGCCGAAGGCGAGCGCCGCGCCCTGGACGACGAAGGAGACCGCCGACAGGGCGATGCCGGCCAGCCACCGGGGCCGGCGGGCCAGCGCACGGATCAGGCCGGGCCGCAGGGACTCCTCCTCCGGCACGGCCGCGGCGGCCTCCTGCTGGAGCACGGCGGCCACGGCGAAGCAGCAGGCGGCCAGGAGCGCTGCCGGCACGGCGAGGGCGAGGGCCATGATCACAGGATGCTCGCCGGGCGGAGCGGCCGCACACCGGTAACGGACGGCCTGCGCCGGACCCCGGACCACCGCGGGAGCGGCGCCGCTCCCGATGTGCGCCGGGCACCACGGACGGGCGGGGCCGGGGCCGGCTACCCCGGCGGGCGGCGCAGGCGCTTGTCCGCGGCCACGACGAGGGCGGTGAGCACGGCGATGCCGAGGATGCGCAGCCAGGCGCCGCCGGAGATCGGGGTCGTGTGGAAGAGGTGGTTCAGGGTCGGGAGGTAGGTGAGGGCGAGTTGTCCGGCCGCCTGGGTGAGGACACCGCCGGTGATCCACGGGTTGGTGAACAGGCCGAGGCGCCAGGCCGAGCGGCTCAGGGAGCGGCAGCTGAAGAGGTAGAACGCCTCGACCGTGACGAACAGGTTCACCGCCGCGGTGCGTGCTTCGGGCAGGCTCGCGCCCATGCCGCGCTCCCAGGTGAACAGCCACCAGGAGCCCGCGACGAGCAGGGCCGAGACGAGCAGGACGCGCACCGCGAGAGCGCCGGTGAGCAGGGGGCGGGCCGGGTCGCGGGGCGGCCGGTTCATGATGCCGGCCTCTTTGGGTTCGAAGGCCAGCATGAGGCCGAGGGCGACGGCGGTGGTCATGTTGATCCACAGGATCTGGGTGGGCAGGATCGGCAGGGTGCTGCCCAGCAGGACGGCCACCAGGATGACCAGCCCCTCGCCCATGTTGGTCGGCAGGGTCCACACGATGAACTTGGTGAGGTTGTCGAAGACGCCCCGGCCCTCCTCGACGGCGGCCTCGATGGTGGCGAAGTCGTCGTCGGTGAGGACCATGTCGGCGGCGTCCTTGGCCACCTCGGTGCCGCCGCGCCCCATGGCGACGCCGATGTCGGCCTGGCGCAGGGCCGGGGCGTCGTTGACGCCGTCGCCGGTCATGGCGACCACCTGCCCGACGTCCTGGAGGGCGCGCACCAGTCCGAGTTTCTGTTCGGGCGAGACGCGGGCGAGGACGCGGGCCCGGTCGACCGCGCCCGGGTACTCCCCGGCGGGCAGAGCCGTCAGATCCGCGCCGGTGAGCACCTGCCGCTCGTCCGTGTCCCCCGGGTCGAGCAGTCCGACGCTCTCCGCGACGGCGGACGCGGTCGCAGCATGGTCCCCGGTGATCATCTTGACGGTGACACCGGCGGTGCGGCAGGCGCTGACCGCGGCGCCGGCGGCGGCGCGCGGAGGGTCCAGCATGGCCTGGAGTCCGGTGAGCACCAGCGTGCCCGACAGGTCCTCCTCGCCGAGAGCGCCGGCCTTCGCTGGGGCGGGTGGCCGCATGGCCGTGGCCAGGACCCTGAGGCCGCGCGCGGCCAGGCGCTCGGCGGCGGCCGCCACCGCCGCGGGGTCGAGCGCCCGGAGGCTGCCGTCGGCGGCCATCTGACGCCGGCACAGGGCGGTGAGCCGTTCGACCGAGCCCTTGGCCAGCACCAGGTGGTCGCCGGTGCTGCCGTCACGGTGCAGGGTCGCCATGTACTGCCGCTCGGAGCTGAAGGGGATCGTGTCGATGCGGGGGTGACGCTCGGCCACCTCGTCGGCGGGCAGTCCGCCCTTCGCCGCCGCGACGAGCATCGCCCCCTCGGTGGGGTCGCCCAGCAGTTCCCAGCGGCCGTCCTTGGCGGTGAGGACGGCGTCGTTGCACCCGGCGCCGGCCAGCAGGCACCACCGCAGGGCCCGGTTCGCCTCGACGGCGGCGGCGGAGCCGTCAGGGCCCAGCACGGCGCCCTCGGGCGCATACCCGGAGCCCGTCACCTCGCAGGAGGCATCGGGTGTCCACACCGTACGCACCGTCATCTGGTTCTCGGTCAGTGTTCCGGTCTTGTCCGAGCAGATGACCGTGGTGCTGCCCAGCGTCTCCACGGCGGGGAGCCTGCGGATCACCGCGCGCCGCCGGGCCATCCGGGCCACACCGATGGCCAGGGTGATGGTGACCGCGGCGGGCAGGCCCTCCGGGATCGCGCCGACCGCCAGGGCGACCGCGGCGGTGAAGGTCGGCACCGCGTCCTGCCCGCGGGCCAGACCGATCGCGAACGTCAGCGCGGCCAGGGCCAGGATCGCCACCGTCAGGATCCGGCTGAAGGCGGCGAGTTTGGCGGTCAGCGGAGTCGCCACGGTCTCGGCGGCCCCCACCAGGCGGTGGATGGCGCCCAGTTCGGTCTCGGCGCCGGTCGCGACGGCGATCCCGGTCCCCCGCCCGCCGGTCACCAGGGTCCCGGAGTGCAGCATGTTCCGGCGGTCGGCGACCGGGGTCCGCGGGTGCAGCACGACCTCGTCCTTGGCCACGGGGACGGACTCGCCCGTCAGCGCCGACTCGTCCACGCGCAGGTCGTCGGCCCCGACCAGGCGGATGTCGGCGGGCACCCGGTCACCCGCCTCCACCCGCACCAGGTCCCCGGGGACCAGGTCGGCCGAGGGCGTCCGCCGTTCGCGGCCCGCGCGCACCACGGTCGCCGTGGTGCGCACCATCTCCCGCAGGCCCTCCAGCGCCGTCTCCGCCTTCGACTCCTGTACCAGCCCGACGAGCGCGTTCACCAGCACCACGCCGAAGATCACCGCTGAGTCGACATGGGCCCCCAGGGCGGCGGTGACGGCGCCCGCGGCCAGCAGGACGTAGATCAGCGGATGGTGGAACTGGCGCAGGATCCGCCACAGCAGGCCCCCGCCGGCCGCCGGGGGAAGCACGTTGGGCCCGAACCGCTGGAGCCGCCGGGCGGCCTCGTCGGTGCCCAGCCCGGCACGGGCGTCGGTCTCCAGCAGCAGCACCACCTCACGCGCCACCAGCGCGTGATGCGCGTTCGCCACCGGCGGAGAGGCCTGCCCGGGTGCGCCGGCGGTCTCACGGCCGGGCATCGGAGTCCCGCACGGCGGCGACCGGGCGGTGGGCGTGGTACGGCGCGGGCACCGCCGTCGGCCCGCGCAGCCGCGCCCGACGAACGGCGGCCGTCACCGCCTCCGGGCCGGCGGGGGAGGTGTCGGCCCCCATCACGATCGGCGGGCTCACGGAAGGCCCCCGCGCCCGCGGAGCGCCGCGGGGGCCGCAGGGCGCCGGGGCTCCGTCCGTCCGCCGCGGGCGCCCGGGGACCTGGCGACGACGCGCGGGCACCTACCGTCGCGGGACACGGTGCTCGTCATCGGCAACGCCGCCTCCGCCCACGGTGTCTCCGGCCCCGGAACCGGGCCGGCCGCCTCGGACCGTCTGTTCCCGCCCCACCGCGCAGCCGCCGAACGGCCGGGAACGCGACGTCGGGCGGCGTGGGCCCCACGGCCGGCCGCCCGACGATGCCCGCCGGGAGGGAGGGGGCCGGTGAGGCTCTGGACGGTCCCGTGGATCAGCGGGGCGCCGTGCTCGGCCGGTAGACCGCCAGGGCCCAGATGACGAAGACGTTGATCGCCATCATGATCACCGACCAGACCGGCGCGTACGGCAGGAACATGAACTGGCTGATCAGGTTCAGCGAGGCGAGCACGATGCCGACCGCGCGGGCCCAGCCGGCGCCGACGAGGATGCCCCAGCCCGCGAACACGGCGATGACACCGAGGATCAGCAGGATCCAGCCCCAGCCGGTGAGGTTGATCTTGTAGACGTAGTCGCCGATGCGGGCGTAGACGTCGTCCTTGGCGATCGCGGCGACGCCCTGGAGGACGCCCAGGACCCCGTAGACGAACAGCAGAACACCGGCGAACGTGGCGCCGCCGGTGACCCAGGGGCTGTTCCCGGTGGAGGT
Organism: Streptomyces actuosus; assembly: GCF_016921115.1. Taxonomy (GTDB): domain Bacteria; phylum Actinomycetota; class Actinomycetes; order Streptomycetales; family Streptomycetaceae; genus Streptomyces; species Streptomyces actuosus_A. Next base: position 66,108 of record NZ_JAFFZS010000017.1, on the reverse strand, counting down.
GGACCGGTAGCCGCCCGAGGGTGTCTGGGGGTGGGACTGCGTGGCCATGGACGTCCTCCGTTCTCGCAGGGCGGCCGGCTTCGGCCGCCGTCCGCCTGGCCTCTCCCTCCACCTTCCGCGCTGCGTACCGGATCGGCCACCGGAGTCGCACGGCCCGCGTACGGAAGGTGCGCCCGCCGCCTCCGCGGGCCCGTTGGTGTGAATCACCTGCCCTTCCCTGTCCCCTGGGCGGTCCCCTGGGCGTGCGGCCGGTGCCGGGCGGCACTTCACTGAGGTGGAGTGCAGACCCGAGCAGGCGGAGACAGGAGGCGGCATGGCCGGACAGGTGACGCGTGGCACGACGGTGGCCGTGCTGGCGGTGGTGCTGGCCGCGGGGCTGAGCGGCTGCTCGGACGACGGCGGAGGCGGCACGTCCGACGCAGCGAGCAAGGCGGCCTCGGCGGCCTCGTCCGTGGGCGCGGAAGTCACCGCGGCGGCCTCGTCGCTGGCCTCCCAGGGCGCCTCGGCGCTCGCCTCGGCCACCGCGGAGGTGGGGCGGACGCTGGAGTCGATCAAGAACGGCATCGACGCCAAGGACGACGTGAAGCTCGGCGAACCGAGCACGGACGACAGCGGGCGCACCACCGTCACCGTGACGGCGGACAACACCGCGGACAGCGAGCAGTCCTTCGCCGTCCAGGTCGACTTCCGCAACAGCGACGGGAAACTGCTCGACGTGGTCGTGGTGACCGTCTCCGACGTGGCCGCCGGGTCCTCCGGCGAGGCGACGGCGCGCAGCACCCACACCCTCTCCGGAACCGTGAAGGCCGACGTCGGGGCCGCCCTGCGGTACTGACCGCAGGGACGGGCCGAAGACCGGCCCGCGGCCCGTCCCGCCCGGTTCGCGGGGGTGGGCCGGGCGGTTCCCCGGTGTCCGGGACCGACTCCCCGGTTCCGGACCGCGGTGTCCGGGACCGATCACCCGGTTCGGGGCTCGGTCCCCGGGGGCCGACTCCCCGGTTCCAGGCCCCCGGTCTCCGGCTCCTCGGTCTGCGGAGCCGGTCCGTCCTCGGTCTCCGGCTCCGGGCTTCGTCCCTCGGCTCGGGCTCCTCACCGGCCCTCGTCCGGACGGCCCCCTCCACGACGGCAGGGGCCGTCCGCTGTGCTCGTGACGGGGTGCGCGGGTCCTCCGCGGGCGGTCACCACGCGGTGAGCCGGTCTCAGGCGGCCGCGTGGTCGGGGTGCTGCCCCGGGTGCTGCTCGTCGGCCGCCTCCGGAGCGGCGAGGAACTCCACCACGGCCAGCAGGAACAGCAGCAGCAGCGCCAGACCGACGACCACCCACCCGGTGGGGTAGGACCACAGCAGATACACCAGGACCACCACGGCCACCAGTGTCCAGGTGATCCAGGTGCGGTAGCGCCGTACGAACGGTCCCACCGGGCCGGTGCGCATACCGGCCCGGTCCGCCGTGGTGCGCACCGCGCCGATGCCGGAGGTCCACAACCCCCGCACCAGTCCCGCGCGCCGCCCCGGCCCCGTGAGCCAGGCGCCGAGGGCGATGACGACGCCGAGGGCGATGACCACCCGCACGGAGGTCTGGAGGAAGCGCGTGAGGGTGTCGTACACCGCGCCCGCCGCGTCCTGCGAGATGTCGGCCGGGAGGTGGTCGAGGTAGATCACGCGGAAGATCCGCAGCCCGACGCCGAGCAGGAGGACAGCGAACGCGGCGGCGAGGGAGGCCGCGACCAGTGCTCTGCGGCGCCGGACCGCGAGGAGGACGCCGGCGGCGATCAGGAGGACGGCGATCACCGGCAGCCAGTTGCCGGCGAGTTGCAGCAGCCGGACGTACGTCTTGATCTTGCCGATCTGGTCGGACCGGACGAGGGTGAAGTTCGTGTGGATCTCGGGGATGCGCCCGACGACGGTCAGGCCCTGGTCGACCAGACGCTGCTTGACCTGGTCGATCAGGGGCGCGAGGTCGACGGTGACGGTGTCGTTCGTGAGCTCCACGGCTCCGCCGCCGCTGCCCGTGAGGGCCTTCTCGACGGCGCTGTGCACACGGCGGTTGGCCTCGATCCACAGCGTCCGGAAGGCGTCCGAGGCGACGATCGCCTGTGCCCTGTCCTCCACGAAGCTGCGGAGCGCTCCCTCCAGGGAGTCGGCGAGCGGGCCCAGCGCCTTCTCCACCAGCGGCCGGTCCTCGACGGGAAGGTCGGCGAGCAGGGACTGCAGGTCGATCCTCGCCATCAGCGCGTCGGTGGCCCGGTTGGCGACGGCGGCCTGGACATCGGGGTTGGAGGCCAGCGGGGCGACGGTGGCGACATAGCGGTCGGTGTCCCCGACCTGGTCGGCGGCCCATGCGGCGACGACGGCCAGGGGAGCGAGGATGCAGCCGATGATGAGGAGGACCGCGGCGAGGAAGGAGCGGCCCCGGTGCCGCGGCGGCCGGGCCCCCTCGCTCTCCAGGGCGGCCACCCGGGCCCGCAGTTCCTCCAGTTCGCCTTGTTCCGCGTTCTCGTCCGGGAGTCCGTTGCCGTCCGCCACCCGTGCCTCCTCGTCGAACCGGCCGCGCCGTCGCCGCGGCTGCGCCGCAGGCCGTCACCGCGGCCGTTCGGCCGCCGATCGCCGCGATCGCTGCGACCGCTCTTCTGCCAGCGCACCGTCGCGAGCGCTCGCGCGCGAGCAGAGGTAGGCCGTTGGGGCTATTTCAGGAGGGTTCTCAATCGCCTGTGAGGACAAATGGCTGATGGCCCGACATGCGCGCCATGTCGGGCGCGCGTTTACTGAGGGGCATCCATCGCAACCGGCAGTCATGTCCCGGAGGACGTCCATGGCCACCCTGACCGTCTGGAAGTTCGATACGCCCGAGGGCGCGGAAGCAGCCGAGAACGGCCTGCTCCAGCTGCAGAAGCAGGAGCTGATCAAGGTCGTCGACGCGGCGGTGGCCAGTTGGCCCGAGGGCGCGAAGAAGCCGAAGACCCGTCAACTGAACAGCCTCACCGGAGTGGGCGCCCTGTCGGGCATGTTCTGGGGCATGCTCTTCGGCCTGATCTTCCTGATGCCCCTGTTCGGCGCCGCCGTGGGTGCCGCCGCGGGCGCGCTCGGCGGCAAGATGAGTGACGTCGGCATCGACGACGACTTCATCGACTCGGTGAAGTCCCAGGTGACACCGGGGACGTCGGCGCTGTTCCTGCTGTCGCAGGACGCCGTCGTCGACCGTGTGAAGGAGGCCTTCGCCGGCGGTCACGCGCAGCTGATCCAGTCGAACCTGGACAGCGAGCAGGAGGCCAAACTGCGCGAAGTCTTCGCCGAGTAGGCCGGGCGCCGCCGTGCTGGACGCGATCGGGCAGATGCTCGCCCCGGCCGTCGGCATCGCCATCAGCCCCGTCCCGCTGATCGCCATCGTGCTGATGCTGTCCGCACCGCGCGGGCGGGGCAACGGCATCGCGTTCGCGGCGGCCTGGACGCTGTCGCTGTCGGTGCTGGTCTGCGCCGTCGTCCTGCTGGGCACGGGGGCGTCGGCCGAGGGCGACGACGGCCCCGCGCAGTGGACGTACTGGCTGCACCTGGCCCTCGGCCTGCTGTTCCTGCTGCTGGGCGCCCGGCAGTGGCGGGAGCGACCGCGGGACGGGCAGGCCGCCGCGACGCCCGGCTGGATGCGGTCGATCGATTCCTTCACCCCGGCCCGGGCGGCTGTTCTGGCCGCGGCGCTGGCGGTCGCCAACCCGAAGAACCTCGTGCTGGCCGTCAGCGGCGCCGTGGGGATCGCCGGGGCCGACGCCACTGCGGGCGGCCGAGCGGTCGCCGCGGTCCTGATGGTGCTGATCGCCTCCCTGTGCACCCTAGGTTCCCCTCGGGGTGTACCTGGCCGGGGGTGACCGGTCCGCGAGCGTGCTGGCCGGGTGGAAGGAGTGGATGGCCGCGCACAACGCCGCGATCATGACGACGCTGCTGGTCGTGCTCGGCGTGAAGATCATCGGCGACGCGGTGAGCGGCCTGGCCACGGGTTGAGCCGCCACAGGCTGGGGTTGGCGGTGTCGGGGCAGTCCCGGTCCAGGAATCCGCAGGCGTCGAGGTCCCACACGGTGCGCCCGTCGGCGTCGGGGATCACACTCTGCCGCGCTGTGCCCATGAAGCCGCGCCGCGCGTCCTCCAGGTCCCGGGTGTCGTCGAAGGCGGATCGGTCCCGGACACCCTGGTCGGCCGACGCGATCGCCGGCTCCGCCGCCCGGGGCTCGGTGCTCTGGGACAAGTCGGTCTCCCTTGCTGAGGACGCTGCCGGCCTACGGCGGGGCGCTCTGGGCCAGTGCCCCCGCCCCGGCCCGCCCCCAGGGCCGGCACGAGCGGGCGTAGGCCGGGCGGGGAAGGGGCGTACGCCGGCAGGACGTACTCCGCCCGGGGGAATCGGGTTCCGCGACGGTGCCGTCGGGAACGCGGCTCACCCCACCGCCTCGGTACGGGCACCGAAGCGGCACCCCCGATCGGGCCGGCACCGCTCGACGTCGGCGGTGGGCGGCACCTTGACCGGCCTTCGAGGGCGCGGTGCACCGGTGGGAGGCGGCATGGCGTGGACGGCGCGGCTCAAGCGTCTGCGCGACCACGCCGAGCGGCGCTTGCCCGTCGTGACCACGCTGACGGGCCGTCTGCTGTCGGCGAATCTCCTCGACGCGGCGACCCGGCTCGCGGCTCAGGCGTTCCTCGCCGCCGTGCCCCTGCTGTTCGCCCTGGCCGCGTTCACCCCGCACAGCGTCCGCGAGCAGTTCCTGGCTTCGCTGCGCACCATGTTCGGTCTGGCCGGCCGGTCCGACCAGGCGCTCCAGGAGGTGCTGGGGGACTCCACCGACGCCGCCCTGCGCGAGACGACCGGCATCGTCGGGCTGGTGGTGGCGCTGGTCTCCGCCACCGGTTTCAGCAGGGCCATGGCCCGGGTCTGCGAGCGGGCCTGGGGTCTGCCGAGGGCCGGAACGCGGATCGCGGCCTGGCGCTGGGTGGTCTGGCTCCTGGTGCTGGTGCCGGCCGTGCTGCTGCTGGGCCCCCTCCGCGACGGCCTCGGAGCCGGCATGTGGCTCGGCGCCCCGCTCGTCCTCCTGGCGAGCACGGGCGTGTGGCTGTGGACGCAGCACCTGCTGCCGGCCGGCCGCGTGTCCTGGCTGCCGCTGCTGCCGGGCGCGCTCCTGGCCGCGGCCGCCACCAGCGCCCTCGCGCTGACCGCGCGGCTGTACATGCCGACCGCGCTCAACCGCGCCCTGGGCGAGTACGGCTCCCTCGGCCTGGTCCTCACCGTGCTGTCCTGGCTGATCGTCCTCTGCGCCGCGGTCACCTTCGCGGTGACCATCGGCGCCGTCCTGGCGGTGGAGCCTCCGCTGGACCGGTTCCTGGCGCGACCGGGCGACGACACCGGCGCGGACGATCAGCGGCGGTAGGCGGTGGCGGCGACGGCGGGCAGGACGGCGAGCGCGAGCACACCGCAGGTGAGCGCGAGCACCGGATAGCCGGCCTGGGCCATGACGACGCCCGAGCTGAGCCCGCCGGTGGCACCGGCGACGGCGATGGACACGTCGACCATGCCCTGGGTCCGGGCACGGGTGGCGAGCGGCACGGCGTCGGTGATGATCGCCGTGCCGGAGACGAGGCCGAGGTTCCAGCCGAGGCCGAGCAGGACCAGCGCGAACGCGAGGAGCGCGACGGAGTCCCCGGGCGCCGTGGCGGCGACGACACCGGCGGCCAGCAGGGTGATCCCGGAGGCCACGGCGATCGTCAGGGCGCCGTCGGAGGTCCCGCCGCGTGCCCTGCGCCGGGCGCGGGCCCGGTCCACGAGCCGGCCCGTCAGCGGCGAGGGCAGGTACATGGCTCCGATGTGGAGGGCGATCACCACGCCCGCGGCGCCGGTGCCGTGACCGTGGTCGTGCAGATGGACCGGCGTCATCGTCATGATCGCGACCATGACGAGCTGCGACAGGACCATGACGAGCGCCCCGAGGAGCACGCCCGGGCGTGCTCCGCCCGCGCGGTCGGCGGCCTGCGCGGTGTCGTCGGGGGCGCCGCTCTCCCCGCCCGCGGCACGGGTCCGGGCCAGGAGCAGCGGATCGGGGCGCAGCCGGACGGCAAGGACGAGCGCGGCGAGCGCGTAGGCGGCGCCGGACAGCAGGAAGGGGCCGGCCAGGAAGGGGATGCCGAGGGTGGCGGCGAGGCTGCCGGTGGGTGCGGCGAGGTTGGGGCCGGCGACGCCGCCGAGGGTGGTGGCGACCAGGACGGTGGACACGGCTCGGGCACGGTGGTCGGGCCGGGCGAGGTCGGCGCCGGCGTACCGGGCCTGGAGGTTGGTCGCGGAGCCCGCGCCGTAGACGAACAGGGCGAGGAACAGCAGGACCGGGCTGTCCAGGACGGCGGCGACGATGACGCCGGCGGAGCCGGCGGCCCCCGCGAGGTATCCGGCGGCCAGGCCCGGGCGGCGTCCGCGGGCCTGGGAGACACGGCCGACGGCGACGGCGGCGAGCGCGGATCCGGCCGTGAACAGGGCGCTGGGCAGACCGGCGAGGCTGGTGGTGCCCAGCATGTCCTGCGCGAGGAGGGCACCGACGGTCACGCCGGCGGCCAGACCCGCCCCGCTGAGGACCTGGGCGGCGACCAGCACGCGCAGAACGCGCCGCTGCGCCGGGTCGGCGTCGGATGTCGCGGCCGGTGCGCCGGCGGGAGCGGTGCCGGTCACGCCCGCTCCCCGTTCTCGACGCCCGTCCCGGCCGCACCGGTGGTCCCGTCGTCCGCGCCCACGCCCCCGGCGGACGAGCGGCCCGCGTCGGCGGCCCCGGCGGGCCCGTCCCCCGCGCCCGCTTCCCCGGCGAACTCATCGCCCGGACCTGCGGCACCGGCGGGCAGGTCGCCCGCCTCCGGCGCACCGCCCGGCGCCTCGCCCGCGCCTCCGCTCTCGACGGGCTCACCGGCGAGGCGCCATTCGAGCATGCCGTCGTGGAGGCGGATGGCCCGCCGTCCGCGGTCGGTCAGCAGCCGCACCGCGTCGTGGGCGAGGGCGCAGTACGCGCCGCGGCAGTAGACGACGATCTCCGTCGTCCCGGGCAGCTCTCCGATCCGGTCGGCCAGTTCCCCGACGGGGATGGAGATCGCACCGGGGACGTGCCCGGCGCGGTACTCCTCCGCCGGCCGCACGTCCAGCACCACGACGTCCCGGGCGGCCACGCGGGCCCGCAGCTCCGCGCGGCCCACCTCGGCCGCGCCGTCGTGGCCGAGATAGGCGTCCCGCGCGCCGGGCACGGCGGCCTGGTGGTTCTCGGCGACCGTGCGCAGCAGCGCGAACAGGCGGGCCACGTCCTCCCCGGCGAGGCGGTAGTGGATGCGCACGCCCTCACGGCGGGTGGCGACGAACCCGGCCTGCTTGAGGGTCTGGAGGTGGGCCGAGGCGGTGGTCAGGTTCAGTCCGGCCGCCTTCGCCAGGGCGTCCACGGTGCGCTCGCCCTGGGCGAGCAGGTCGAGCAGTTCCAGGCGTTTCCCGCTGGCCAGCGCCTTGCCGCTGGCCGCCAGCGCCTCGTACAGCCGCGCCTTGGCGCCGTCGCGGGCGCTGGGCGCCCGATCCTCCGGCGCGCCGCCGGCAGCGCCGCCCTCCGCCGCGTTCCTCATCCTGCTCCTCACCGTGTCCGCCTGCGCCGGCGCGCCCCTGGGGCCCGCCCCGCGGCACTGCCGCCGGGGACGGCTCCACACCACCACCAGGGACATCCTCCATAAATCCATGGAATAGTATAGAGGGCCGGGGGGTGCCGTGACCAGACGGCATTCCGCATCCGCGCCCCAGGAGGATCCGACCGATGGGCTTCGCCGAGGACCACCCGATCCACCCGACCGGACCCGGCGGCCTCGGCGACCCCGGTGGCCCGGTCGAGGGCACCGGGTGGCCACCGGAGGAGGGCGCGTGACCTCCGCGCGCCCCCGGAACCCGGCCGGGCGGGAGGCCGCGCCGGCCCCGAGCGGGAGCGGGCCGCGCCTGGGTCTGCGGGCCAACCTCGCCCAGTTCGCGCTGCTCGTCGCCGTCAACGCGCTCGTCGGCGGCATGCTCGGCCAGGAACGCGTCGTCCTGCCCCTCCTCGCCGACCAGGTCTTCGGCCTGTCCGCCTCCACCGCCGGACTGACGTACATCGTCGCCTTCGGCGCCACGAAGGCCGTCACCAACTTCTTCGCCGGCACCCTCTCCGACCGCTACGGACGCAAGCCGGTCCTGGTCGCCGGCTGGCTGATCGCGCTGCCCGTGCCGCTGCTGCTGATCTGGGCGCCGACCTGGGGATGGGTGATCGCCGCCAACGTGCTGCTCGGCCTCAACCAGGGCCTGACCTGGTCCACCACGGTCATCATGAAGATCGACCTGGTGGGCCCGCAGCGCCGCGGCCTGGCGATGGGCTTCAACGAGGCCGCCGGATACGTCGCTCTCGCCGCCACCGCGATGACCACCGGAGCCCTCGCCGACCACGCGGGTCTGCGGCCCGAGCCGTTCCTCCTGGGCATCGCCTGTGCCGCCCTCGGCCTGGGCCTGTCCACGCTGGCCGTGCGGGAGACCCGCGACCACGCCCGCGCCGAGGCGGCCCGCCACCCCGCCCCCACCGACCCGCGCCACCGGGAGAACCCGAGCACCGCCGAGGTCGCACGGATCACCAGCGTCCGCGACCGGTCCCTGTCCGCCGCCGCCCAGGCCGGCCTGGTCAACAACCTCAACGACGCCCTGGCCTGGGGTGTCTTCCCGTTGCTGTTCGCCGCCCACGGACTGCCGGCCGTCGAGATCGGCGTACTGAGCGCCCTCTACCCGGCGGTGTGGGGGTTCGGGCAGCTGGTGACCGGCTGGTGGTCCGACCGCGTCGGCCGCAAGCACCTGATCACCGCAGGGATGCTGCTCCAGGCGGGCGCCATCGGCCTCGTCGCCGCCGGCACCACCGTCCCGGTGTGGACCGTGGCCCAGGTCCTCCTCGGGGTCGGCACCGCCCTGGTCTACCCCACCCTGCTCGCCGTCGTCGGGGACGTCGCCCACCCGGCCTGGCGGGCCCGCGCCGTCGGGGTCTACCGGCTGTGGCGCGACGGCGGGTTCGCCGTCGGAGCCCTCCTGGCCGGCGTCCTCGCCGACGCCTACGGCCCGACCACCGCCGTCTGGGCGGTCGCCGGCCTGACCGCCGCCTCCGGGCTGGTGGTCGCCGTCCGCATGGACGAGACACTGCGCCGCCCCGCGCACCCTTCCCGGGCCGTGCCCGCCTCCGCCCCCTCGCCCCCGTCCGCCTCGGCCCCGCCTGCTTCGCCCGCGCCCTGACGACCGGTGCCGCTCGGCCCGCCGCCAGGGACGAAGGGCCCCTGCCGGGGCGGCCCGGTCCGCGCGGAGGCTGAGAGGAGGAGAGGGCGGAGCGGCGACCGCGAGGACCGGAAGCGGACACGACACGCCTCCCCGGGAGGTGGACGCGATGATGTACTGGGACGGCGGCGGCTGGGCCTGGATGACCTTCATGCCGCTGTTGTGGATCGTGCTCGTGGGCCTGCTCGTGTGGGCGGTCGTCCGCCTCACGCACCCGACGGGCCGCGCCGGCGTGCCTCCGGCCGCTCCCGGGCGCGAGACCCCGGAGGAGATCCTCGACCGCCGGTTCGCCGCCGGTGAGATCGACGCGGACGCCTACGCACGGGCCCACGAACAGCTCGCCGCGCACCGCGGCAAGTCCCGCTGACCCGGCGAACCGCTCGGCCGCGCGCCCGCCCTCGGGGCCCGGGCAGGGGAGCGGGCACCGCCCGACTCCCCGGGTCCTCCGTTCGGGCGCGCCCGGCCTCCACCCGAAGACCCCGCCGCGCTGCGGGCATGCCGGCGCGGTGGGCAACCGGGCCCACCCCCCGCGGGCCCGGCTCCCCGCGGACGCGAATCCCGCACGGCGTCGACCTCCGCCCCGCAGACCCCGCCGCGCCGCCGCCGCGCCACCTCCCGGCCGACGAGCCGACGTCGCGCCCCATCCCCCCTGCCTCCCCTGCTCCCGCGCAGACCGTGACGCCTTCACGCACCGCCGCACCCCGGCCACCCCGGCAACCCGGCGCCCCAAGGCGCCTCGGCCGCCCCGCGGCTCCCCCGGCGGCCGAGGGTCCGCGCGTCGCCCCGGCCGCCGGCTCACCCGCCCACGCGCGGGGTCACCCCGGCCACGGTGAAGCCGATGACCGAGCCGCCGCCGTCGCGCTGGGCGGCGAAGGGGGCGCCGCCGTGTGCGAGGGCCACCTCGCGCACGATGGACAGACCCAGGCCGGATCCGGGCAGGGAGCGGGCGTCGGCGGCACGGTAGAACCGGTCGAAGACCCGCAGCAGGTCGCCGTCGGCGACACCGGGGCCGCGGTCGAGGACCTCGACCCGGACCGGGCCCGGGACGGCGGGCCCGGCGACGGTGATCTCGATGGGTGCGGTGCCGTCGCGGTCGAACTTGGCGGCGTTCTCCACCAGGTTGGACACCGCCCGCTGCAGCAGGCCCGGTCGCCCGTGCACCGTGGTGTCCCCGCTCGCCCGCAGCACGATCCGCCGTCCGGTGCGGCGGCGCGCCAGGCCCGCCACGTCCTCGGCGACGTCGGCGAGGTCCACCGTCTGCGGCGGCTCGCTGTCGGACTGGCCGGCGGCGAGATCGACCAGCTCGTTGACCAGGTCGGTCAGCTCACGGGCCTCCTGGCCCAGGTCGGCGACCAGTTCCTCCCGGGTCTCGGGTGGCAGTTCGTCGATGCGGCGCAGCAGGGAGATGTTGGTGCGCAGCGAGGTCAGCGGCGTGCGCAGCTCGTGCCCGGCGTCCTGGACGAGGCGGCGCTGGTCCTCCTCCGACTGCGCGAGCCGGCCCAGCATGCGGTCGAAGGCGCGGCCGAGACGGCCCACCTCGTCGTAGCCGGTGACGGGCACCTCGACGCCGAGGCGGCGGGTGCGGGCGACGTCCTCGGCGGCGTCGGTGAGCACGACCAGGCGTCGGGTGATGCGCCGGGCCAGCCACCAGCCGAACAGCCCGGCGAGCAGTACGACCGCCGCCATCGTGACCAGGGTGCGCTGCTGGAGCGACCGGAGCAGGTCCTCGGTGCCGCTGAACTCCTGCGCCACCTGCACCGCGCCCCGGCCGCCGCCGAGGGAGACCGTCGCGACGCGGAAGACGTCGCTTCCGACATCGACGTCCTTGGACTCGGCCAGCCTCCCGGCGGCGACCGCGCCCGCGATCTCCCGGTCGGTGCCGGTGACCGGCAGGGCGGGCAGGCCGCCGTCGGAGACCTCCCCGTCCGGGCCGAGGACCTGCACGTTCGTCCGGGCGGGGCGGACCACGTCGTGGCCGGGCGCGGAGGAGAAGAAGTCCTCCGGCGCCATCCGGTGCGCCCGCACCTCGCCGCGCACGTCCTCGACGACCTCGTCGAACACGGACTGCTGGTCCACGCGGACCAGTCCGGCGGCGGCGCTGTAGGAGAGGATGCCGACGAGCACGGTGACGGCGGCGGTCACGGCCGCGAACGACACCGCGAAAGTGGTGCGCAGCGACACCAGCCTCGGCCGCCGTAGGGGCAGCAGCCGGCGCAGCCGGCCCACTCAGTCCTCCCGCAGCACGTAACCCACCCCGCGGACCGTGTGGATCAGCTGAGGCGCGTCGGGCTGGTCGAGCTTGCGGCGCAGATAGCCGACGTACACGGCGAGGTTCTTCGATCCGGGACCGAAGTCGTAGCCCCAGATGCGGTCGTAGATCATGGCGTGGTCGAGGACGATCCCGGCGTTGCGGACCAGCAGCTCCAGCAGCTCGAACTCGGTGCGGGTCAGTTCCAGCTCGCGCTCGCCGCGCCAGGCCCGCCGGGCCTGCGGGTCCATCCGCAGGCCGGCCGCCTCCAGGGAGCGGTCGGGGGACGGCTTCGGCGCCTCGGCGGGCGGCTCCCCCGCCGGGCCGGTGCGGCGCAGCAGCGCGCGCAGCCGGGCGAAGACCTCCTCGACGTCGAACGGTTTGACGACGTAGTCGTCGGCGCCCGCGTCCAGCCCCGCGATCCGGTCGGCGGTCTCCACGAGGGCGGTGAGCATGAGGATCGGGGTGCGGTCGCCCTCGGCACGCAGCACGCGGCACACCTGGAGCCCGTCGATGCCCGGCATCATCACGTCCAGGACGAGCACGTCCGGCGGTGACAGGTGCGCCTGCGCCAGCGCCTCGACCCCGTCGGCGACCGCGGTGACCCGGTAGCCCTCCAGGGTCAGGGCGCGCTCCAGGGCATGGCGGATGGCGCGGTCGTCCTCGGCGAGCAGCACGGTGTGGGGCACGGTCCCAGTCTGCCAAGGCCACCCGGCCCTCCGACATGACGGGCGACTCACCGGCGGTGCTTCTTACCCCGCTCTCACCGTGCCCACCGGGTGCGACGCCCCGCCCGTGGAGCCCGCGGCGCACCGGCGCAGCGGCACCCTTGGGGCACCAGCACCGTTACCCGAGAGTGCGTTGACACCGACGAGGAGAGCCATGGCGACCACGACCGCCGCCCAGCGCCGCGAGCAGGCACGTATCGCGTACGACGCCTTCCTGCGCGACTGCCCGACCGACCAGCTCCTCGGCCGACTCGGCGACAAGCGGGTCGGCCTGGTCGTCGCCGCCCTGGCGCCGGGCCCGCTCCGCTACAGCGACCTCAGCCGGAAGATCGCGGGTGTGAGCCCGAAGATGCTCACCCAGACGCTGCGTTCCCTGGAGCGCGACGGGCTCCTCACCCGCACCGTCACCCCGTCCGTCCCGGTCCGCGTCGACTACGCGCTGACACCCCTCGGCAGCAGCCTCGCCCTGCTCCTGGGAGCGGTGAAGGACTGGGCGGAGGCGCACTTCGACGAGGTCCACGCGGCCCGTGCGCAGTACGACGCGGAGAGCGGCGGCGCGGAGGAGCAGCGGGAAGCGGTGGCCGGCCGCGGCGGCCGGAAGCCGTAGGACGTGCGCGGGCCGGCGGCGCCCGCGGACGCGAAGCCGGGGCGGGGGCGGTGGGCTCCCCCCGGGCCCGCCGGGGGGAGCCCCTCGTGCGGGAGCGAGGACGCGCCCCCGCCACGCGGACGGCAGGCCCCGCCCCTGCGCGGGCGTCAGAGCCCGCCGGAGCGCAGGCGCGCGATCTGCTCCCCGCTCAGCTCCACCGTCCGCCTCATGTGGTCCACGATCAGGGCGAGTTCGGTCTCGTCCAGGTCGTCGAAGAGAGCCGGCCAAGGGGCACCCAGCCGGTCCCACATCCGCCCGAACTCCGCCACCTTCTCCGGTACGGCGACCACCAGCACCTTGCGCCGGTCGGACGCGTCCCGCTCCCGGCGCACGTAGCCCGCCCGCTCCAGCCGGTCCACCAGCCGCGTCGCCGACCCGGTCGTCAGCCCGGTGAGCTCCGCGACCCGGCCCGTGGTCACCGGGCCGTCCTCCAGCGTCAGCAGGTTCAGGCACTGCAGGTCGGTGGGGTGCAGTCCCAGGTGGTCGGCGACGGCCTGATCGAACAGGGCGTACGAGGCCATGTAGCGGCGGGAGACACCCGTCAGCTCCGCGAGCAGCCGCTCACGCCCCTGTCCCGACATCAGCCGCACCCTTTCCCTTGCGCGATGCAGAGATCGTACGGTGAAGCGACCGGCCCGCACGGCACCGGCTTCAGAAGGTGTACGCGTCCCCCGTGTCCAGCACCAGCACCCGCTGCCGGTCGTTGCCCCGGTTGCGGTCCACGGCGCCGCCGCCCCACACCGTGTCGATCTCCAGCCGCACCTCGCTGGGCCGCCCCCGCAACAACACCGCCAGCTCGATCCGCTCCCCGACCCCGTCCGCCTCCAGCTTTCCCGTCCGGCACATCACGTCCCGGGCCGCCGTCCGCGCGCATCCTGACGGCAGCCACGGCTGCCGCACCGCGAGGGGCACCGACCAGCGCAGTCGCACGGTGGCGTCCGGCACCGCCGACGGCCCGTGGTTGCGCGGGTTCAGCCCCACCTCCACCCGGCCCCCGGCCATCTCCGCCGCACCGTGGTAGGCCAGGTCGGCCTCCGGGACGGCGGCACCCACGGGCGGGGCCGCCCCGACCGTCCCCAGCACCGCCAGGGCCGCGCCCCACATCACAAGCCTCCGCACGCCGCTCACTCCTCACTCGTCGCGTTCGTCGCACATCACATGCATCACATGCATCGCACGCGCAGCGCTGTTCACATCCGTCACGCCGTCACGTTCTCGGGTCGTACGGATGTATGCCACGCACGGAGCCGGACAGGCGCCCTCCAACAGGTGACACGCATGTGCCACGCTGCGGGCATGCCGATCCTCCGCTCCGCCGCCCTCTTCGTCGTCGCCGCGCTCCTGGAGATCGGCGGCGCCTGGCTGGTCTGGCAGGGGGTGCGGGAGCACCGCGGCTGGTGGTGGGCGGCCGGCGGGGTCCTCGCCCTCGGGGCCTACGGCTTCGCCGCCACCTTCCAGCCCGACGCCCACTTCGGCCGCATCCTCGCCGCCTACGGCGGCGTCTTCGTGGCCGGCTCGCTCACCTGGGGCGCGGTCGCCGACGGCTACCGGCCCGACGGGTGGGACGTGGCCGGCGCGCTGGTCTGCCTGGCCGGCATGGCCGTGATCATGTGGGCGCCGCGCGGCAACGGCTGACCCGGCCACCGGACGGCGGTGACCTGAGCAGGGGCCGGTCGGCCACATACCGGGCCGGGACCCCGCTCCGGTCGCCTACCCTGGGCTCGGACCCGTCGCACACACGCCCGAGGAGCTGCCCATGGCCACCGCCGCCCCGTCCGCCGCCTCACGCATCGCCGTCGTCACCGGTGCGAGCAGCGGCATCGGCGCCGCCACGGCACGGCAGCTCGCCGCGGCCGGCTACCGCGTCGTGCTCACCGCCCGCCGCAAGGACCGCATCGAGGCGCTGGCGGAGGAGATCGGGAAGGCAGGCCACTCGGCGACGGCCTACCAGCTGGACGTGACCGACCGCGCCGCGGTCGACGAGTTCGCCACCGCGTTCCGGACGATCGGCGTGCTGGTCAACAACGCGGGCGGCGCGCTCGGCGCCGACCCGGTCGCCACCGGCGACCCCGACGACTGGCGCACGATGTACGAGACGAACGTCCTCGGCACCCTGCACCTCACCCAGGCCCTGCTGCCCAAGCTGGAGGCGAGCGGCGACGGCACGGTCGTCGTGGTCTCCTCGACCGCCGGCCACGGCACCTACGAGGGCGGTGCCGGGTACGTGGCCGCCAAGCACGGCGCCCATGTCCTCGCCGAGACGCTCCGCCTGGAGATCGTCGGCAGGCCGGTCCGCGTGATCGAGGTCGCGCCCGGCATGGTCAGGACCGACGAGTTCGCCCTGACCCGCTTCGGTGGCGACCGGGAGAAGGCGGACAAGGTCTACGCGGGGGTCGCCGACCCGCTGACCGCCGACGACGTGGCCGACACCATCACCTGGGCCGTCACCCGCCCCCCGCACGTCAACATCGACCTGCTCGTCGTCCGGCCCCGGGCCCAGGCGTCGAACACCAAGGTGCACCGGGAACTGTGATGACCGACGACGCGCCCGCCGCGCCCGCGAACACACCGGCCGAGCCGCCCGCCGAACCGCGCGGAAGCACCTCCGCGGAGACCTCCGGGGAGGTTTCCACCGAGACCTCCCCGACGGTGCCCGCGGCGGAGTCCCTGGAGCGGCGGCGCCTGGAGCAGGAGACGAAGGACGAGCGCAAGGTCTGGTACTTCCTGGCGTACTTCCTCTTCGGCATCCACTTCGTCGCGTTCGTGATGATCTATGCGGTGCGGCACGCCAAGTAGCCACGGCTTCGGGGGAGACACGACCGGTGGACAGACACATGGCGTTCGACCGCCTGCACAACTTCCGTGACCTGGGCGGCTACCGGACCACCGACGGCGGCCGGCGCGTCCGCCCGCGCCGCCTGTACCGCTCGGACTCCCTCGGCGGACTGGCCGAGGGCACGCCCGACTGGGACCGCTTCCTCGCGCTCGGCATCGGCACGGTGATCGACCTGCGCCACGGGTGGGAGATCGCGTCCCAGGGCCGGATCCCGGCGCACGCCTCCTTCACCTACCACCACCTGAGCATCGAGCACCGCCCCTACGACCAGGCCTCGCTCGCCGACGACGTCGAACCCGGCCCGTACCTGGCCGAACGCTTCATGGAGGTCGCCGAGGACGGCACCGAGGAGATCCGCCGGGCCCTCGAACTCGTCGCCCGGGCCGCCGAGTCGGACACCCCGCTGGTCTTCCACTGCGCCTCCGGCAAGGACCGCACGGGCCAACTGGCGGCGCTGGTCCTCGGCCTGCTCGGCGTCGACGAGCAGACGATCGCGGAGGACTTCAGCCTGACGGACCTGGCCGCACCGGCCCTGCTGGCCCGATGGCGCGCCCGCAACGACGGCCGCACGCCGGCCTGGCCGGGCTACGGCCGCGCCCCGGAGGCGGTGATGCGCCTGTTCCTGGCCGCCCTGACCGCACGCCACGGCAGCATCGACGCCTACGTGACCGGTGCCCTGGGCCTGGACGCACCCCGCCTGGCCGCGACGCTCCGCGCCCGCCTGCTCGAACCCGTCCCGCCCGGCGCCCCGCTGGCCTGCCGCACGGCGGAGCCGTCCGACGCGCGCGCCCTGGTCCGCCTGCGGGACTCCGCCGCCCTGTGGCAGCTGGCCCGCGGCATCGAGCAGTGGCGGCCGGGCGAGAAGGACGAGGCCCACTTCGTGCGCCGGATGCGCGAGGGCGAGGTCTGGCTCGCACACGCCGGCGGGCACCTCGCCGGCGCGTGGGAGCTGTGGTGGTCCGACGAGGCCGCCTGGGGCCCGCGTCCGCCCGACGCGGGTTACATCCACCGTCTGATGACCGTCCCCCACACCGCCCCGCCGGGCTCGGGCCGCGCCCTGCTCGCCGAGGCCGAGGCGCGCATCGCCGCCGCAGGGCGCCGTCGGGCCCGCCTCGACTGCCTCGCCTCCAACGCCCGCCTGCGCGCCTACTACGAGGCGGAGGGCTACCGGGTCGTCGGCGAGCAGCCGGCGAAGACGGACGGCACGGGCAGCCCGTACGCCGTGACGCTGCTGGAGAAGCGGCTCGCCCCGTGACGCTCGGGGCGACGGGGCGACGGGGCGACGGGGCCCGACCTTCGACGCTGCCGGCGAGGAGGTTCAGCCCCCCGACGCCGCCGGCGCCGCGGCTCAGCCCTTGACGCAGACGACCTGCTTCAGCTTCGCCACGACCGCGACGAGGTCCCGCTGCTGGTCGATGACCTGCTCGATCGGCTTGTAGGCGCCGGGGATCTCGTCGACGACGCCGGAGTCCTTGCGGCACTCCACACCCCGGGTCTGCTCCTCCAGGTCCTTGGTCGTGAAGCGCCGCTTGGCCGCGTTGCGGCTCATGCGCCGACCCGCACCGTGCGAGGCGGAGTTGAAGGAGCGGTCGTTGCCGAGGCCCTTCACGATGTAGGAGCCGGTGCCCATCGAGCCGGGGATGATGCCGAACTCGCCGGAGCCGGCCCGGATCGCACCCTTGCGGGTGACGAGCAGGTCCATCCCCTCGTACCGCTCCTGCGCCACGTAGTTGTGGTGGCAGGAGATCTCCGGCTCGAAGACCGGCTTCGCCTTCTTGAACTCCTTGCGGACCACGTCCTTCAGGAGCGCCATCATGATCGAGCGGTTGTACGCGGCGTACTCCTGCGCCCAGAACAGGTCGTTGCGGTACGCCGCCATCTGCGGGGTGTCCGCCACGAAGACCGCCAGGTCGCGGTCAACCAGGCCCTGGTTGTGCGGGAGCTTCTGGGCGATGCCGATGTGGTGCTCGGCGAGTTCCTTGCCGATGTTCCGGGAGCCGGAGTGGAGCATGAGCCAGACGGCGCCGTCGGTGTCGGTGCACACCTCGACGAAGTGGTTGCCCGAACCCAGCGTGCCCATCTGCTTCGTGGCCCGCTCCGCGCGGAACTTCACCGCGTCGGCGACCGTGTCGAACCGTCCCCAGAAGCCGTCCCACCCGGAGGTCGGGAAGCCGTGCAGCCGACCCGGGTCGACGGCGTCGTCGTGCATCCCGCGGCCCACCGGAATCGCCTGCTCGATCTTCGACCGCAGCCGCGAGAGGTCCCCCGGCAGGTCGTTCACGGTCAGCGAGGTCCTCACCGCCGACATGCCGCAGCCGATGTCCACGCCCACCGCCGCCGGACACACGGCACCCTGCATGGCGATCACGGACCCGACGGTCGCGCCCTTGCCGAAGTGGACGTCCGGCATGACGGCCAGACCCTTGATCCACGGCAGGGTCGCGACGTTCTGCAGCTGCTGCATCGCCGCGCCCTCCACCGCCGCCGGGTCGGCCCACATACGAATGGGGACCTTGGCGCCCGGCATCTCCACGAAGGACATATTTTCCTCATTCCCCCGAAATCAACATGAAAGCCTCAGATCGCAAAACCGGCGCCAGGGTCGACGAACAGGACATCGGACCGGCATCCACGGCAGTGCGTGCGATAGACATTGTGGTCAGGGTGCGCCCCCGAGCAGCAAGCGAATAAGCAGCGGGGACGCCGAAGGACCGAGCACATGGGGCCCAGCCCCGCCGTCGAGAGGAGCCTCACCGTGCAGCGGAAGGCCTACGTACCGGGCACGGCCGCGCTCCTCGCGGCATTGCTGGCCGGCTGCACCGGTGGCACGGGCGACGGCGGCAGCTCGGACAACTCCGATCCGGGCGAACCGGGCGCGGCGAGCGCCCAGGCGCAGCCCGGCAAGTACCGCACCCTGCCCGAGCCGTGCGGTGCGGTCAGCCCGGCCACCCTGGACCTGATGCTGCCCGGCATCGCGGAGATCGCCGACGAGGAGCAGCAGAACAAGGCCTACCGGGGCACCCCGATCCTGACGTACGACACCGACCGCAAGGTGGGCTGCCGCTGGAAGGTGGAGTCCGCGACCGCCACGGACCACCTGTACGTCGACTTCGAACGGGTCGTCAGCTACGACAACACCGTCAGCGACGACAGCGAGGCGGAGCGGCTCTTCGCCGGACAGCAGGCGGCGGCCGACCTGCCGGAGCCGACGGGTTCGGCGTCCGGCACCGGCGAGGCCGGCGCGTCCGTCGCCCCGTCCGCCACGTCGAGCGCACGGGTGGGCCCGACGCCCTCGGCCTCGGGGTCCGGTTCGGGGTCGTCCTCCCCCGTCTCCTCGCCCTCGTCGTCCGACGGGTCGTCTCCTTCGTCCTCCCCTTCCTCCTCGGAGGACCTCCGCCCCCGGGTCCTCGACGACCTCGGCGACGAGGCCTTCCTCGACGACCGGCTCTCCCCGTCCGGTTCGACCGCGAAGCGGCGCAAGGTGACTGTGGCGTTCCGCACGTCGAACGTCATCGTGACGATCGAGTACGAGGAGCAGCCGGCGACCACCGCGACGGAGCCGGACAGCAAGGAAATGCAGGACAAGGCACGGAAACTGGCGGCCCGGCTGGCGGACGCGCTCTCGGGCTGACGCCCCCGCACCCCCGCCTGCCGTGTCCCGGTCATGGGCGTGAAGGCCAGCAGTGCGGCTCCCCCACCGCGTACCGTGACCTCTCGGACCCGGTCCGACCGCAGGAACCACGAGCGTCATGAGTGAAGGAACCATGCAGCGACGAGCCCAGCGAGACCAGCGAGACGATCAGGGGGCGGCCCCCGCGCCCTACGGCTACGGGCAGCGGGGGAAGGAGCAGCGCGCACGGCGGCTGCGCGCCCTCGCCGGCGCGGCGGCCGTGCCCGTGATGCTGGTCGCCGCCGGCTGCTCCTCCGGCGACTCCGGCTCCGGCGGCGAGAGCGACGGCGCGAAGGCCTCGGGTACGCAGACGCCGTCGTCGGTGAGCGCGTCCCCGACGGTGCAGGCGGCGGCGTACCGCAAGCTGCCCAAGGTGTGCGGGGTACTGTCGAAGAAGACGCTGGAGGACCTGGTCCCGGAGGCGAAGTCGGGCAAGGAGGGCACCTCCAGCGACACCTCCACCCGCGCCAGCTGCTCCTGGAGCAGCCTCGACAACAACGGCGTGAAGGGCTCGCAGTTCCGCTGGCTCAACGTCTCCCTGCTGCGCTTCGAGTCCGACGCCACGCGCGGCGAGGGCGACCGGCTCGCCCACGACTACTACGAGAAGCAGATCAAGGACGCCAAGGCGGTGGCGGGCGCCAAGAACACCAAGGCCGCCCCGGTCGCCGGCACGGGCGACGAGGCGACCTCGGTCAGCTACGACCTGAAGAAGAAGGAAGGCGCGTTCAAGCAGCAGACGGTCGTCGCCCGCGTCGAGAACGTCGTCGTCACCCTCGACTACAACGGTGCCGGTCTGGCCGGCGACAAGACGCCGGACGCCGCCGAGCTGACGAAGGCCGCGCAGAAGGCGGCCAAGGAGGCCGTCGCCGCGGTGTCGACCGCCAACACCGCCTCGTCGAGCCCCGAGCCCTCCGCCTCGACCTCCGCCTCCGCCGAGCCGTCCGCGTCCGCCTCGAAGAAGAACTGAGCGCGCCGGGGGGAGAACTCGGGACGAACACCCGGAGAAGCGCCCGAAAGGAACACCGGGCGCACCCGGGAGGGACCCGGCGGGAACCGAGGCGGAGCCGAAACGGCGGCGCTTCGGCACCGAATCGGCACCGAAGCGGACCCGAGGCGGCCGACCGGCCACCCGTACACCGCACACATGTGCAACCCTGTTGCGCGCAACATCAGGCAGTGGGAGGGGAGTACGGGTGGCCGCGCCCATACAGCTGACACGGATGCACCGGATTCTCATCGGCGTGGTCGTGACCGGTGCCGTCATCATCGCGGGCATCGGCTTCGCCGGGTCGTACGCGGCCGTCCGCGAGCTCGCCGTCAAGAAGGGCTTCGGGAACTTCAGTTACGTGTTCCCGATCGGCATCGACGCGGGCATCTGCGTCCTGCTCGCCCTGGACCTGCTGCTGACCTGGATCCGGATCCCGTTCCCGCTGCTGCGCCAGACGGCGTGGGTCCTCACGGCGGCGACGATCGCGTTCAACGGGGCCGCCGCCTGGCCCGACCCGCTCGGCGTCGGCATGCACGCCGTGATCCCGGTGCTGTTCGTGGTGTCGGTCGAGGCCGCCCGGCACGCCATCGGCCGCATCGCCGACATCACCGCCGACAAGCACATGGAGGGCGTCCGGCTGATGCGCTGGCTGCTCTCCCCGATACCCACGTTCCTGCTGTGGCGGCGCATGAAGCTGTGGGAGCTGCGCTCCTACGACCAGGTCATCAAGCTGGAGCAGGAACGCCTCGTCTACCAGGCCCGCCTGCGCTCCCGCTTCGGCCGCGCCTGGCGGCGCAAGGCGCCGGTGGAGTCCCTGATGCCGCTGCGTCTGGCGAAGTACGGCGTGCCGCTGGCGCAGACGGCCGGGGCCGGCCTGGCCGCGGCGGGCATCGACCCGGTGCTGCTGCCGCCGGCAGCGCAGCGTGACGCGCTCGGCGCGGCCGCCGCGGACGACCGGGCCTCCGGCGTGGCGCCCGCGGGCGGCCAGAACGCCGCCGTGGGCGCCCGGGCCGCCCTGGGCGGGGCGCCGGCCGGCGAGCGGCGCCCGCAGCCGGCGGGCGGCCCCGGCGCGGGCATGCCGCCGCCCGGGTTCGAGGATCTGCCCCCCGAGCCCGACGACGAGCGGTCCCCGTGGTTCAACACCCCCCGCCAGGTCGAGTACCACGGCAACTACGACCCCTCCTTCGACACGTCGTACGCGGACCCCTCCTACACCCCGGAGGAGCAGTACGAGCAGTGGTACGAGGAGCAGTACCCGCAGGACCCGGCGCAGGCGGACTTCTCCCCCGAGCAGACCGGAAGCTTCCCGATCCCGGTGGTGCCCGGCGGCCGCACCCGCGAGCTGGGCGACGGCGGCGGCAGCCCCGCACCGGAGCCGACGGAGGAGGACTACTACCAGGTCTTCCGCCAGTCGATCAACGGCAGCTACCCGACGCCGCGTGAGCTGATCGACAACGTCCAGGCGGAGTTCGGCAGGGACCTTCCCGCCGACGAGGCCAAGCGCATGGTCATGCGCTTCCAGAACCGCCACACCGCGGAACTGGAAGAGGACCACATCGCCTGACGCCCGGCGCCCGGGCAGCGAGGGCATCGGGCCCTGGACCGCGGAACCGGATCCCGCAGGGGCAGGGCACGGCGAGGCGGGGGACCGTGAGCGGGCACGAAGCCGCCGGGAGACCGGCGCGCCCGCGGGAACACCGGCGCGCACGCGCGGACTCGACGGCGCTGACACGAAGAAGGGGCCCTCGACCGAGGGCCCCTTCCGTTCACTCGCCGAGCAGCTTGCGCACCCGGTCCTGCCCGACCGCCAGCAGCAGCGTGGGCAGCCGCGGCCCGGTGTCGCGCCCGACCAGCAGGTGGTAGAGCAGCGCGAAGAACGTCCGCTGGGCGGTCTTGATCTCCGGCGGCAGCTCCTTGGGCGTGGCGTCCGCGGGGAACCCGGCCCGCACCTTCGGCACCCCGTACACGAGGTGGGTGAGGCCGTCCAGCGACCAGTGCTCGGCGAGCCCGTCCACCAGCAGCCGCACCGACTCCCGGGACGCCTCGTCGAGGGACTTCAGCAGCTCGACGTCGGGCTCGTCGCGCACGATGGTCCGCTGGTCGGCGGGGACGTGCGTGTTGATCCAGGCCTCGGCCCGGTCGTAGCGCGGTCGGGCCTCGTCGAGGGAGACCAGCGGCTGCTCCGGGTCCAGCTCGCTCAGGATCCGCAGGGCCTGGTCCTCGTGGCCGGCGCTGACGTCGGCGACGGAGGCCAGCGTCCGGTACGGCAGCGGGCGGGCCGTGCGCGGCAGCTCACCGGCGGCCGTGCGGACCGCGCGGGAGTGGGCGGCGACGTCGCCCGGCAGGGCCGTACCGTCGGAGACCTTGGCGTCCAGGCGGTCCCACTCGTCGTAGAGCCGCTGGATCTCCTGGTCGAAGGCGATCTTGAAGGACTGGTTCGGCCGCCGCCGGGCGTACAGCCACCGCAGGATCTGCGGCTCCATGATCTTCAGGGCGTCCGCCGGGGTGGGCACACCACCGCGCGAGGACGACATCTTCGCCATGCCGCTGATGCCCACGAAGGCGTACATCGGGCCGATCGGCTGCTTGCCGCCGAAGATCCCGACGATCTGCCCGCCGACCTGGAAGCTGGAGCCGGGAGAGGAGTGGTCGACGCCGCTGGGCTCGAAGACGACGCCCTCGTAGGCCCAGCGCATCGGCCAGTCGACCTTCCACACCAGCTTGCCGCGGTTGAACTCGTCCAGCCGGACGGTCTCCGAGAAGCCGCACGCGGTGCAGGAGTACGTCAGCTCGGTGCTGTCGTCGTCGTAGTGGGTGACGGTGGTGAGGTCCTTGCCGCAGTTGCCGCAGTACGGCTTGTACGGGAAGTACCCGGCGGAACCGGAGGACCCGTCGTCCTCGCTCGCCGCGCCCGACCCCTCGGCCGCCTCCAGCTCGGCCTCGTCGACCGGCTTCTGCGACTTCTTGGCCCCGCCCTTGGCCTTGGTCCGGTACTGGGCGAGCACGGCGTCGATGTCCTGCCGGTGCTTCATCGCGTGCAGGACCTGCTCGCGGTAGGCGCCGGAGGTGTACTGCTCGGTCTGGCTGATCCCGTCGAACTCCACGCCCAGCTCGGCCAGCGACTCGACCATCGCGGCCCTGAAGTGCTCGGCCCAGTTCGGGTACGGCGAGCCCTGCGGCGCCGGGACCGAGGTCAGCGGCTTGCCGATGTGCTCGGCCCAGGACTCGTCGACGCCGGCGATCCCGGCGGGCACCTTGCGGTACCGGTCGTAGTCGTCCCAGGAGATCAGGTGCCGGACCTCGCGGCCGCGCCGCCGGATCTCGTCGGCGACCAGGTGCGGGGTCATGACCTCGCGCAGGTTGCCGAGGTGGATGGGGCCGGAGGGAGAGAGTCCGGACGCGACGACGACCGGTTTGCCCGGGGCCCGACGCTCCGACTCCTCGATGACCTCATCCGCGAAACGGGAGACCCAGTCGGTGGTCTCGGTGCTCTGAGCCACGATCGGCACGTCCTTCTTTCTGAACGGGTGACACCCCATTGTCACAGACCGGCATGCGACCCGGAAAACGGCTTTACCCCCCGTGGGATACTGGCCGGGACCATCCATCCCCACGAGGAGAACGGCACCCACACCTATGGCCTCGGTCACGTCCCTCAGCGATTCCGTCCAGCAGCACCTCGCGACCGCCCTCTCGGCCACCCTGCCGGAGGCCGCCGGCGCGGACCCGCTGCTGCGACGTAGCGACCGGGCCGACTTCCAGGCCAACGGGGTCATGGCACTCGCCAAGAAGGCGAAGGCGAACCCGAGGGAGCTGGCGACGCGGGTCGTGGCGGAGGTCGCCACCGGTGACGTGATCAAGGACGTCGAGGTCTCCGGCCCCGGCTTCCTCAACATCACGATCACCGACGCGGCGATCATCCGGAACCTCGCCGCGCGCCACGCGGACGACACCGGACGCCTCGGCGTGCCGCACGCCGGGCAGCCGGGCACCACGGTCGTCGACTACGCCCAGCCGAACGTGGCCAAGGAGATGCACGTCGGCCACCTGCGCTCCGCGGTGATCGGCGACTCCGTCGTGAAGCTGCTGGAGTTCACCGGCGAGAACGTGGTGCGCCGCCACCACATCGGCGACTGGGGCACCCAGTTCGGCATGCTCATCCAGTACCTGGACGAGCACCCGCACGAGCTGGACCACAAGTCCGGCGAGGTGAGCGGCGAGGAGGCGATGTCCAACCTGGACCGCCTGTACAAGTCCGCGCGGAAGCTGTTCGACTCCGACGAGGAGTTCAAGACCCGGGCCCGCCGCCGGGTGGTGGACCTCCAGGCCGGCGACCCGCACACCCTCGCCACGTGGCAGAAGTTCGTGGACGAGTCGAAGATCTACTTCTACTCGGTCTTCGAGAAGCTCGACATGGAGATCAGCGACCCCGACATCGTCGGCGAGTCCGGCTACAACGACATGCTCGCCGAGACCTGCCGCCTGCTGGAGGAGTCGGGTGTCGCCGTCCGCTCCGAGGGCGCGCTGTGCGTCTTCTTCGACGACATCAAGGGCCCGGACGGCAACCCGGTCCCGCTGATCGTGCAGAAGTCCGACGGCGGCTACGGCTACGCCGCCACCGACCTGTCCGCGATCCGCGACCGTGTCTTCCGGCTGAAGGCGACCTCGCTGATCTACGTCGTCGACGCCCGCCAGTCCCTGCACTTCAAGATGGTCTTCGAGACCGCCCGCCGGGCCGGCTGGCTCAACGAGGACGTGCACGCCCACCAGCTCGCCTTCGGCACGGTGCTCGGCAAGGACGGCAAGCCGTTCAAGACCCGTGAGGGCGAGACGGTCCGCCTGGTCGACCTGCTGGACGAGGCGATCGACCGCGCGACGGCGGTGGTCCGCGAGAAGGACGTCAGGCACCAGCTGTCCGAGGGCGAGATCACCGAGCGCGGCGCCCAGGTGGGCATCGGCGCGGTGAAGTACGCCGACCTGTCCACGTCGGCGAACCGGGACTACAAGTTCGACCTGGACCAGATGGTCTCGCTCAACGGCGACACCTCCGTCTACCTCCAGTACGCCTACGCCCGCATCCAGTCCATCCTCCGCAAGGCCGGCGAGGCCCGCCCCGCCGCCCACCCGGAGCTGGACCTGCACGAGGCGGAGCGCGCCCTCGGCCTCCACGCGGACGCCTTCGCGGCCGCGGTCGCGGAGGCGGCGGGCGAGTACGCCCCGCACAGGATGACGGCGTACCTGTACCAGCTGGCGTCCCTCTTCACGTCCTTCTACGACAAGTGCCCGGTCCTCGGCGCCGACACCCCGGAGCAGGTCGCCAACCGCCTGTTCCTCTGCGACGTCACCGCCAGGACCCTCCACCAGGGCATGGCCCTCCTGGGCATCAGGACACCCGAGCGGCTCTGAGCCCTCCGCCCGAGCACGACCTGCGGCCCCGCCCGGACCCCGTCCGGGCGGGGCCGCAGGCTTGAGGGGCCGCGCCCTACGCAACCCGGTGGGTGGACGAGCGAGGCCGGACCCGATCTGCTCGGGTCCGGCCTCAGAACCGTCCGTGCGGTCAGCGCACGTCAGCGATGCGGATTCAGCCTGCTGGCCGTGCGGCGCCCCTCAGCCCGACTGCGGATCGAGCGCGAGGAGCGGGTCGCACACGTTCTGGTAGCCCGTCATGGGGACTCCGGGCACCCCAGAGTGCTCAGTACAGCGGTCTCGGACAGTGGTTCGCTCACACTACCGTTGATGAGCCAGGAGCCGTCCCAGGTGACGTGCCAGACTTCGCCACGGAAGTTCTCCCACTCGACGAAGCTCCCCACAGTCCCCTCCAGCAACGCCAGCTCCCTGAGTAGCACATCAGTGGTGGTGAAGCCGCGCGACGGTCCGAGGCTGCCGCTGCCGGTCCTGGTGTTCTCGTACCGCATCCGGAGATACGGCGCCACCGGCCGCTCGACCACTGTCGGACGGATCATCCGCTTGAAACGGTGGATCGCCTCCTCAAGGGTCTCGTGTCCCGAGAACTCACAGCTGTACGCCGGGAACACCCCGATGATCTGTTCCCCCAGCGCGTTGCCCCGACCAAAATGATACTGGTGCACCGCGGGCGGAACAGCCACAACTACATCGAACCCGTGGAACTCTGTCGTGAAGCCAGGAGCGACCGTGAAGGGTGTGTCGTCCTTCACCTCCTCCGCCAGGTGCCGATCTTTCGCAAATTCGAGAACCGCGATGACGAGCCCTTGGTCGAAGTGATCGATAACGTTCATCTGGTAGGCACAGTTGCGCTTCGAGTCCAACGCCAGCGAGAAGACGAACCTTGGCGTCGGCGACCATCGCCACGCCTCTAGCATGCCGGAAATGGGTTCCGCCCCCTCAACCCCCGCCAAAACATCGTCGAAATTCATGACACCTCTTGCCTTTATCGATCCATTTAGGAGGAGTAATTAGGGCCTGTATCCTGCCGATATCTAGCCGTCATACGACCGCCCGCACTGGAATTGAGCCCCCTGCTCATGGGAACCAGGTTGTCCGGGTCATTGAAGTAGTCATTCCTGGCCGCCCGGCTGCTGTCATACCCGGAATAATTCCAATGATCGACCACAGGAGGCACATGGTCGTAGGTCAACTCTTCCCGAGGGATAACGCTACCTTGCTCATCAAGCCAGTTCCCGCTGGAATCCGTCCAGCGCCTTGCCATTTCCTGGTGGGTGGACGCACGATAGCCGCTCGGATACTGGTTACTGCGATCGAGCCTATTAACCGGAGCATTGGGGTTGGATCCCATGGTTCCGTCGGCCAGCCGTGGCTGCCCACCGCTCGCACACGCGCATGTGCCGGAATGCCCGTCAACACTGCCGCCGCAGTTGTGGACCAGAACCGGCGTCTCGCCCGCCACCACATAGTACGTGTGGACGTCACCGACCGTGAGGTTGTGCACCGTGGCGGTCTGGGCCGTCCATCGGTCCACCGCGGTGACCTGGACGTACGTGCCCGCGCTGGTGCGCAGCCATTCGCCGGCGTGCAGGTCGGTGGCCTTGATCCAGGCGTGCAGTTCCTGGACCCAGAAGGGGTGGCCGTCGGTCGCGGTGACCTGGGCCGTCCTGCTGCCCTTGGTGCCGTCGGTGTCGATGGTGACCTTGACGAGGTGCTTGAGGCCGTGGCCCTTGATCTCGGCGGTGACCGTCTCGACCCGGGTCTCGCCGGTCTTCGGGTCGGTCGTGACGACCTTGTCCCCGGTCCGAACCTCCTCGATCGGCTTGGTCGTGCCGTCGGCCATCAGGACCTGGGTGCCCGGGACGAAGCTGTTGCACGTCCCGCCGCCCTCACCCCCGTGGGAGCCGCCGCCGGACTTGCCGGAGCCGCCGCTGCCGCTGGAGCCGCCCTCGCTCTTGGAGGAGCCGCCCGACTTGCCGCCGGGCTTGCCACCGCCTCCGGAGCTCTTGCCTCCGGAACCGTGGGACGACGACTTCGGGGCCGCCTTGGCCTGGGCGTGCTTCTGGCGTGGGTTGCCGGTCTTCTTGGTGACGTCGACGGCCTTGTCGGCTGTTCGTTTGGCTTCCGCCGCAGCCTTCTTCTTGGCTCTCTGCGCGGCTCTCTTCTTGGCCCTCTCGATTGCCAGTTTCTTGGCCTTCAGGGCCAGGGTCTCGGCCATCTTGGCCAGCTTCAGGACCCGCTGGGCCTCCTTCTTGGCCTTGCGGAACGCCCTGACCGCCGAGATGGTGCGCTTGACCGCCTTGACGACCTTCGGGAGCTTGCCCAGCTTGTACCAGGGGATGGCCTCGGCCACGATGCCGACGCAGGACCACATGTCGCCGCCGAAGCAGGCGAGGGCGTCGTTGATGCCGATGAAGTCCTTGAGCGTCTCCCAGGCCACGGCCAGGATGATCGAGCCGAGGGACTTGCCCTGCATCGCCTGCGCCTGGGCGACCTGCGCCGCCGACAGACCCGCGCCCGCCAGTGCCGCCGCCCGCTCGGAGGCGGTCAGCGAGATGGCCAGACCCGTCGGGTCGGACATCGTCACCGGGTTGTTGTGGGCGTAGGCGTAGCCGTTGGACTGCAGGACGTCGTTGAGGTCCAGCACCGGGTCCGCGGACAGGAAGCGTCCGACCACCGGGTCGTACAGGCGCGCGCCCAGCGGCACGAAGCCGGAGGAGTCGTCGCGGGCCGCGCCCAGGAATCCGGTGTGGGTCTGGACGTTGACGCCCACCGTGTCGGCGCCGCGCTGGTTGCCGAACGGGTCCTGCTTGCGGATCCGCACCGACATCTGGTCCTTGAGCGCGACCTCCGCGAACGTGCTGCCCTGGTGGTCGCCGGCGAGGGCGACGAGTTGCTCGCCCGCGTTGCCGTAGGCGTAGCGCATGACCGCGCCGCCGGGGACGGAGTAGGTGCGCTGGGTGTTGACCAGGACGCCGCCCTGCTGGACGGTGACCTCGGCCTCGCCCAGGTACAGCGTGGCCTGCTTGCCCTTGATCGACAGCAGGCGGGAGCCGTCGGGACCGTAGATGTAGCGGGTGTCGTTCTGCGGCGCCCATTGCTGCTCGGCCTTGGTGCCGTCGCAGGTGGCCAGCACGACGGGGGTCGACTCCGCCGAGTTGGCGTCCTTGACCGCCAGGCACATGCCCGTGGCGACGTGGAACAGCTGGCCTGAGGCGTTGCGCTTCAGCTGCTGCGCGGTCGAGCCGTCGCAGGCCTGGACCTGGAGGGCCGAGCCTGCGGCGCTGCCGGCGGGCTGGACGCACCACGTGTCGTAGACCGTCAGCGTGCCCAGGTCGGGGTCGGTCTGTGTCGCCCCCGGGACGGTGGCGAAGTGCCAGCTCTGCGCCGCCGAAGCGTTGCACGAGTGCAGCTGGATCGGCTGGTCCGCGGTGGGCACGCCGCCCTTGAGGTCCAGGCACTTGTCGGCGAGACCCAGGTAGGGGGTCTTCCCGCCGCTGCCCTCGCCGGTGATCCGTTCTACCTGGCCGTCGTAGGTCCAGGTCAGCTGCTGCTTGTCGCCGTTGTCCAGCGACGTGACCGACTTGGTCTCGCCGGTCAGCTCGTACAGCCGCTCGGCCTCCGCCTTGACCTGCGCGCCCGCGGGCGTGGTGTAGGTCTTGGACACCTTGGTCAGCGTGTGCGGCTGGGTGCCGTCGGCCTTGCCGTAGGCGTAGGTGGTCGTGGCGTCCTTGGCGGTGTCGCCGGTGAGGTCCTTCTCGGTCAGCCGGGTGCGGTTGCCCAGGAGGTCGTAGGTGTACTCCTGCCAGTAGCCGGACCTGTCGCCGCCGGCCGCCACGTTCAGCGTGCCGTCGCTGTTCTTCGGGCCGGTGCAGGAGCTCTGGTCCTTGGCGGTCCAGGCCGTCTTCAGCTGGCCCAGAGGGTCGTAGACGAAGCACTGCCGCTCGGCGATGCCGGTGGCGTGCTCCTGGATGGAGGTGACGTTGCCGGCGGGGTCGTAGGCGTAGGTGCGCTTGGAGACGAGGTTGCCGGGAACCACGCTCTGGTCGCCGGTCTGCTCACGGTAGACCTGCTGTTCCTGGAGCTCACCGCTGGACTCGTCGTAGGAATTCTGCGTCCACACGCGGTAGGGCTGGGCGCCCAGGGTGGAGCGCAGGACCTGGCCGTAGGGGTCGTAGACCGTCTCGGCGCCGTACCAGTCCTTGCCGGAGACGGACAGCGGCTTGCCGTCCTTGTTGTAGCGGACGACGAGCTTCTCGGCGTCGAACCGGCCGACGGCCGGCAGCATGCCCTCCTTCAGCGCGCCAGTGTCGTCGTACGTGTAGCTGTACGAGTACGACGTCTTGAGGCCCCAGGTGTCGGCCAGGGACTGCGGCAGGCTGAGCGTGGTCCCGGTCGGCTGGTAGTCCTGAGTGTAGCCGTCGACGCTCTGCGTGTAGGCCTCACCGTCGGTGTAGCGGGTGGCGGTGGCGGGCAGGCCCTTGCCGCCGGTGACGGTGTCGTAGGTGAACTTGGCCAGCAGGGTGCCGGTGGAGCCGTCCAGCCGCTGCTCGGTCGGCCGGGACAGGGTGTCGTAGCCGTTCCAGACCGTGACGCCGCGGGCGTTGGTCGTGGTGAGCGGGCGGTCGTACGTGTCGTAGGTGGTGGACGTGGTGCCGGTGTCGGGGTCGGTGGCGCTGCTCATCCGGCCGCGGTGGTCGTACGTCCACGTCCACGGGTGTGTCGGGTCGGCGGAGCTGGTCGCCTTCACCATCTGGCCGGCGTGGTCGTACGTGTAGCGCATCGACGTGTAGCCGCCGGGCGCCGCCGGGTTGAAGGTGTCGGTGCGCACGGTGCGGCCGAGGGCGTCGGTCCACACGCGGTAGGAGGAGGCTCCTTCCGGCTGGATGACCTTCGACCAGTCCGTGCCGTACTCGTACCGGGTGGCGCGGGCCGGAACCGGCTCCGAGGTGGCTTCCCCGGTCAGCGGGTCCTTGACCTTCAGCACCGGCGTCTCCTGGAGGACGCGGCCCTGGCCGTCGTAGGTGTAGCGGGTGATGTTGGGGACGGCGGTGTCCGCGAGCGGGGTGAACAGTTCGCCCGGGGTCACCTCGTCGGCGAAGTAGGCGTTGTTGGTCTGCCAGACCTCACCGGAGCTGTTGTACAGCGTGTCGGTGATCAGGTAGCCGCCGCCGTCGGCCTCCTCCTGCGTCTGGCGCTCCCGGCCGAGTCCGTCGTAGAGGGTGACGGAGGTCTCGATCCGGTCGTTGTGGCCGCGCGCGTAGGTGGTGACGTACGGGGGCTTGTGGTCGGTCTTGGACGGGTCGTCCGGGTCGTACTCGGGCACCGTGTACTCGGCGCGGAAGTCCGGGACGGACGAGGGCGACGGCGTGCGGCCGGGGCTCCAGGCCTCCGCCAGGCGGCCCAGCGGGTCGTACGTCGCCTGGCTGACGTAGCCGTTGGCGTCGGTGGTCTTCAGGGTCGTCGACCGGCCCGGCTCCAGCTCCTGCTTCTCGGTGTGGCCGAGCGCGTTGGTCGTGGTGACCTCGAAGACCTGCCCGACGGACGGGGAGTAGGTGATCGTGCCGGTCCTGCCGTCCGGGTCCGTCTCCTTGACGACGCGGCCGACCACGTCGAAGTCGGTGGTGCCGTTGGACTGGAACCCGGTGCCGTCACCGTTCACCGTCCACGACTCGGTGGCCTCGCCCAGCGTGGTGTCGGCGAGCGCGGTGCCGTAGGCCTGGTGGTCGTAGGCGGTCCGCACGGCGCCGGTCAGGGTCGACAGGTCGGCCCAGTCGGCGTCGTCGCAGGTGGTCGGGGACACCAGGGCCTGCTTGCTCAGGCCGATGATGTTCCTGGCCGTGTTGTGCAGGTACTCCAGCTTGGTGCAGGACTCGTCGCCGGTCCTGTTCTCGTCGGCGTCCCCGAGCGACTCCACCAGCACGGGCAGGCCGTACGTCGACTCGTACGTGGTGTGGGTCCTGACGACGCGTTCGGTACGCGGGTCGTCCCCGGTGCCGGAGGACTTGGTGTACGCGATCTCGTCCGGCTCGGTGACCCGCCAGGCGCGCAGCGGGCTCAGGCCGTCGTCGCGGTCCCGCTTGGCCAGTTCGGTGGCGGCGGGGACGGTGACGCTACGGGAGAGCCAGTCGCCGTCCTGGTCGTCGGCGCTGGTGTAGGTGAGTTCCTCGGCGATGCGGCCGGCGAACGGCTCCTTGTCCTTGGCGATCTCGGCGCCGGTGATGTCCTTCACCGACACCGTGTCGCCCATGCCGCGGAAGAAGCGGGTGACGGCCTTGGAGCGCTTGCTGCCGATGTTGGCGTCGTCCGCGCCGGTGATCACCGTGGTCTGTTCGAACCCGGCGAACTGCGAATAGGTGCGGGTCGACTTCTTGGAGAACTCGGCCTCGGCCAGCTTCCAGCCGGCGTTCTTGTACGTGTAGGCGGTCTTGGTGGAGAACTCGCCGTCGACGTTGGGGAGTTCCTCGATGGTGTCCACCACGTACTTGTGGAACCAGTCGATGTCCTCGACCTCGGGGTCGGGGTTCCAGAACGACGGGTAGCACAGGCGGGTGTTGGACTTCAGCGCCGCGGTGTCGGACTTGCCGGGCAGGTTGCTGCCGGTCGCGCAGTCGCCGGTGGGCGCCTTGTAGGTGACGACGGTCTCGCCGCCGTACTCGTTGATGACGCGGGCGATGCGCAGGCGGGAGAACCCGGGGGTCGGGTCGTTGGCCCGCACGACCCGGTTGGGCATGTCCTCGGCGTTGGACTCGAAGCGCACCGGGTTGAGGGTGACGCTGTCGTCCGTGGAGCCGTTGCGCGCGTAACCGGTGCGCTGGACCGACTCCAGCCACAGCGCGATGTTCGGGCCGGTCCTCAGCACCGGAAAGCTCTGCTTGAGCGCGTAGCTGTCCACCACCTGGCGGGCGGTGGTGTCGGTGCGGCGCTGCGCTGCGGTCTGGATCCGCGTCAGCCGCTTGCGGGACCAGAACGACGGGCCGGCGTTCCAGCACTTGCGGGTGTAGGTGGCGGTGACCTTCTTGCAGTTCAGGTCGGCCGGGGTGTCGTACCAGATGCGGTACTTGCCCGGGTCCTTGTCCTCGAAGTTGGCGTCGGCACAGGTCAGCGGGGCTTCGTCGAAGCAGCGCTCCTCGACGGTGAACCCGACCCGGGCCGGGGCGGTGTCGGAGAAGAGCCTGTCCCTGCGCTGCCCGTAGTCGATGTGGTCGAGCCAGCCGCCACGGTCGTAGAGGACCGGCGCCTTGAAGTTGAAGTTGCGGGCGTAGTAGTTCTGCTCCTTCTTCCACCACAGGGACATGGCGTTGCCGTGGATGTCCTCGACGTAGTCGAGGTTCCACCGCCAGCCCTGGGTGCACCAGGAGCCGGACCAGTCGCCGGACTTGTAGCAGGGCTCGCCCGAGTGGTTGCCGTACACCGGGACCGTCAGCACGGAGTCGGTGACGGGCTGGCCGTCGGTCCAGCCGGGCAGCCGGTTCAGGCCGAAGTGGTAGCGGGTACCGTCGCGGGTGGTGACGACCCAGTACTCGCCGTCCTTGGCGCCGTTGGCGGTCTGCGGGTCCTTGACCTGCTCGACCCGGGCCCCGTCGCCGTTGGCGGTGAACCACTTGCCCTTCGCGGCGTCCCACACCAGTTCGGTGGTGGCTCCGCCGAGCGACAGGGTGGCGTTGTTCGAACCCCAGCACAGGTCCGAGGTGCGGTGCGTGGCGTTGTTCGAACCGGCCTTCTTGGAGTCCTGGCGGCAGTTGGCGTACGTGCGGGTGATCGAGCCCGGGTTGTAGTCCCAGCCGTCACCGATCCAGGAGGCCTGGTTGTTCGTCGCCGAGGTCCGTCCGTCGACGGACTGCGAGGAGTAGTTCAGCGCGATCTTCGGCATGAGGCCGCCGGCGGTCTCGGGGACCTGGACGGCGTAGGAGTAGGTGAACGCTCCGGAGGAGGAGCCGGCCGCCCAGGAACCCGACGACAGCAGCGGTGTGGCCGTGAAGTCGCCCGAGGACGAGGAACCGGTGTCCATCGCGCCGATCACCTGCGGGCCCGAGGCGTCCACGGCCGGCAGGACGCTGCTGCCGGTGGTGAAGGAGGCGGTGCGGGCCGAGGCGCCCGACGCCTTCGTCTTCGCGCCGGTGGTGTCCCCGCCGAGGAGGCTGGAGATCGGGACCGAGCCGGTGAGGATCTTGCGGGTGCGGGCCTTCTTGGCGGCCTGCGTCCTGGTGGGTGCCTGGGCCGCCGGCACCTCCTTGACCCTGCTGGGCAGTTCCTGGGCGTGCGGGTCCGGCTTGCCGGACATCGTCATCGTTCCGCCGTCCGCGGCGCAGTCGCCGCTGTCCGGGGCGTTCATGACGCAGTCCGGCAGCAGCACCAGGCCGAAGCGTTCGGCGGCCTGCGGGCCGTAGAGGTCGGCGAAGCTCGTGGTGTCGATGTCCAGGGTGACCTGGGCGGTCGGATCGGCGTCCGCCGGCGGCGTGACCTTCATGATCAGGCCGGAGACACCGGCGTCCTGGGAGGTGCTCGGCGCAGCCAGGTCGACCTGCCATTCACCGTCGATGGCGGCGGGGTCCGTGCCCTCTGGTACGCCGACGGCCACCGGGAGCCCGTTGTCCACCGCAACCGTCGTGCCGGGCTCGGTGGTCGGTTCCAGCTTCGCCTTTCCGGTGTTCCCCGACCACGGCGTCACCGACTCCGGCTCGTAGGGGGTGACCGGCACCTCGGGCGCGGTGGTGAGGTTCTTCTCGGCCTCCGCGTCCTTGTCGACCGTCGTGGGGTCGGGCAGGTCGGGGAGCTTGACCTCTTCACGGGTCATGCCGGGACCGGGAACCGCCCAGGCCTCAGCACCAAGGCTGGTCACCGTCAGGGCCGAGGACACCAACAGGACGATCGCCACACGGCTCTGCCGCCGGCGCCGCCGTTCCGACTCCGTCGTGGCCAGGCGTCCCCGCCCCAGCCACGACAGCGGACCTTGAACACGCATACGCGTCGTCGACTCCCACCCCAGGCAATGAAACAACACAGGTCGATCGCACCCTCTGTCATGACCGCCGCAGGCTTCAAGATCGGCGGAGAGGGGCGGGAGCGCTTTGCTGTGAACTACCTCACGGATAATCTTCTGACAGATCGTCTGTTCGCCTGCTGAACAGGAAATATTGCGAGCAGGAGCCTCTATCCACGCAGAGCGGGCGACCAAAAGGGACAGGAGTGACACGCACAAGGTCAACCCATGACTTCACCAAGTGCGCATCACGGCTTTATAAATTCTTCATACGTGGACGGTCTGTGTGAATCGTGTGATCGTGTGCGCGCCCATGTCTTGAATCCGCTTGGCCCACACGGGGAGTAGACCGCCGACGTGTCCGCGCCGCCTCGCTTTCTCAGTCCGTTCATGCGCACGCGCACCCGACTGACCCTCACGCTCGGCCTGATCGTGGCCGCCCTGACCATCACCCTCCTGCCCTGGTGGCTGCCTGACGATCCGTCAAAATCGCAGGCCGGCCAGGCGACCGACGCACGGCAGACTGCCACCGGCCCGCGGGACGAGGCCGCCGCCATGGCCGAGGCCCGCCGCACCGGCAAGGAGGTGGCCGTCGACACGGCGACCACCGCCACGTCACTGACCTGGGCCCGGCCGGACGGCCAACTGCGCACGCGGATCAGCGCACTTCCCGTGCGGGCGAAGAACGCGCAGGGCAGGTGGGCACCGGTCGACAACCGCCTGCGCCGCGCCGAGGACGCCACCGACGGCCTCGGCATCCGCCCCGCCAACCCCGTGACGCCGGTGCGCTTCTCCAGCGGCACGCCCGGCACGGACACCCGCGCCGACCGCTCCTACCGCCGCAGCCCCCTGACGGACGGTCCGGCGACGGACGAGACGGCGCTGGCCGAGTTGGACGTCGCCGGCCACACCGTCACCTACACCTGGCCGGGCCCGCTGCCCGAGCCAGTGCTCGACGGCCCGCGCGCCCTCTACCCCGAGGTGCTGCCGGGCGTCGACCTGCTCCTGGTCGCCCGCGAAGAGGGCGGCTTCGCCCAGTTGCTGATCGTCAAGACCGAGGAGGCGGCACGGAGCAAGGCCCTGGCGACCGTGTCCTACGGGCTGCGATCGAAGACGGCCGTCTTCCGGCACGACGAGGAAGCCTGGCGCGTCCTCGTGCTCGATCCAGCCGGCCAGGAGATCGGCTCGATCCCCACGCCGTTCGCCTGGGACTCCAGCGGCCTTGACCCCGAACTTCCTGAGGCCGGCACGCCGCGTACCTCCGTCGCCACCTCCGCTGACGTGCTCGCGCTGTCCGGCCTGAGCGGTATCGAGCCCGGCGCGCACAGCGCCCCGATGCCGATGCAGGTGACCGGCGACGACACGGGCACCGCCCGGCTCGACCTGGACGTCGCGCACACCGGTCTACTCGCCCGCGAGGACGTCACCTACCCGCTGTTCCTCGACCCGACCGCCATCACCGGCTGGTCGGCGTGGACGGTGGCGTACAAGCCGTACCCCAACACCAGCTTCTGGGACGGCACCAACTTCAACTCGGGCACCTCCGACGCGCGCGTCGGCCACGAGAGCGACAGCGGCGGCACGGCCCGCTCCTTCTGGCGAATGAACTTCAACAGCAACCTGAAGGGCGCGCAGATCTCCGACGCGACCTTCCAGGTGCTCAACAACCATTCCTGGTCCTGCTCAGCCCGTGACATCCAGATCTGGCTCACCGGAGGCATCTCGACGGGCACGACATGGAACAGCCAGCCGAGTTGGGCTACATGGCTTCAAACGAAGTCCTTCGCCCACGGCTGGTCCTCCAGTTCCTGCCCCGACGACTACGTGGCGTTCAAGGTGACCTCCGCTGCCCAGAAGGGCGCGGACAACGGCTGGTCCAACATCACCTTGGGTATGCGTGCCGCCAGCGAGACCGACACCCAGACGTGGCGCAAGTTCCGGGCGACCTCGGCAACCCTGGTAGTCGTCTACAACCGGGCGCCCGCGGTGCCGTTCGGCGTCAAGAGCACGCCGGGCGGAGACTGCAACACCGCGACGGGCGGAACGACCATCGGCAAGACCAACCTGGTTCTGTCAGGTCAGTCCAATGACCCCGATGGAAACCTCGCCAGCCTGGTCTTCCGGTTCTGGAAGGCGGGTGCCACAGCGACGACGTACCCGGCCACGACCAACTCCAACGGCTCTGCCAGCACAACCATCCCCGTCACCCTTGAGGACGAGGCGACCTACTACTGGGACGTGCGCGCGAAGGACCAGGAAGGCACCTACTCGGACTACTACCCGGGCAGCGGCAAGGAGTGCACCCTCACCATCGACGGCTCCGCGCCGCCCACGCCCACGATCACGAGCGCCGACTTCCCCCGCGCCAGCGACGACGGCGACGTCTGGGCGACACGCAAGTTCGGTGAGACAGGTACTGTCACGTTCACCTCCACCGGTGCCACGAGGTTCAAGTACGCCATCGAGGGCCTGAGTTGGACGGACAAAGTCGCTGCGGACACCGTCACCATCGATAACCTGAAACCGGTGCATGCAGGCCCCAACTGGCTCAACGTGTACGCCTACGACGCCGCCGGCAACCAGAGCGCCCGTGCCGACTACCTCTTCTACGTTCCACCGCGCGACGACGCCGACAGCCCCGGTGACACGGGCGGCGACGCCATGCCCGACCTGCTCACCGTCAATTCCGGCGGCGACCTCGTCAACTGCACGGGAACACCTGGTGGCGACCTGTACTCCTGCCTGGCCGGCTCATACTCCGTCGACGGCGGCGTCACCAAGCTGAACCCGGCTGGACACTGGTACGACCCCGCCACCGGCAAGGCCGCCCTGATCACGCACTTCGACGACGCCTATCCGGGTGACGGGTCCACCGACTTGTTCGCCGTCACCCCCGACGGCAGGTTCTGGCTCTATCCCGGTGACGGCTACGGCAGCTTCGACATCGACCGACGGCTGGAAGTCCGGCTGCCCTCGAACTCCCCGGACCCGTCGACCTGGACCCAGATCAAGGCTGTCGGCGACATCACCGGCGACAAGCTGCCCGACCTGGTACTGCGGGCCGGCACCGCCTTCTGGACGCTGTCCGGCTACAGCGGTGCCACCTTCCAATCGGCCACGTTGATGAACGGCGACGACTGGGCCCACCGCGACATCATCAACGTCGCCGACATCAACGGCGACAGTACGCCGGACCTGCTGTGGCGGGACCTGGACACCGGGAAGATGTACGTGCGTCACGGCAAATCCGGTTCCACGAACGGCAGCGTCGACCTCGGCTCCTTGAAGGAGAGCACCGGTTCCCTCAACGGGGACGTGGTCTACGGATCCGGCTGGACCGCGAGCTATGTCACCGCAGCCGTCGGGATTCCCGATGTCAACGGGGACGGCATCCCGGACATATGGGCCCGCTTCGGCAACGACGGCAAGATGCGCGTCTACTATCCGTCCCGGACCAACACGAACGGTCCCGTGAAGATCGTCCTGTCGGTGGACTGGAGCACCGTCAAGGCCTTCGGCTGACAGCCAATGACAACGGCGGCGGCCCGGCCCCTTCGGGGACCGGGCCGCCGCCTGCACCCATTCACACACGGTTCAGCTCACTCATCCCGACATCGCAGGCCAACAGTCGAAGCCGCCTCGACGACACGCCGAGCACCTCGTCGGCGAACAGGCCGGGTCCGTCCCGACCGTCGCGCCGCCCGCCTCCCCGCCGCGTGTTGCGCAGGAGGGGGCGGGGACCGCACCGGCATCGGCGGGGCGGAGCCGCGGAAGGCGGGAACCCCCGCCCGAGGCCGGGTCCGGCCCGGCGGCGGGCTCCGCGCCCCCGTCAGTCCTTGCGCGCCACCGCCGCGTAGACGCTGACGTCGGTGTCCGTGACGTCGTTGATGTCGTGGTACCTGATGCGGTCGACGAGGTCGAGGGAGTCCAGGTACTCGGACGACGGGGCCGTCAGGACCGGGGCGGCACCGTCGGGACGCCAGTGGTGCACGGGCACGACACCGGGCTCCACCGGGCTCAGCCCGTTCTCCGTGAAGAAGCGTTCCACCTTGCCCTTGGACCGCAGCACGAACGACAGCCCGCGCTCCTGGAAGGACTTGACGATCCGGGCGGTGTGCGGCGTGAGGTCGTCGGCGAGGTGGCTGAGGACCAGCCGGCTGCCCGGCGCCAGCGCGTCCAGCAGCTCGCCGACCACGGCGTACGCCGTCTCGTCGGGGATGAAGTGCAGGACCGCCAGCAGGCACAGGGCGACCGGCCGGTCGAAGTCGAGGGTCTCGGCGGCCCGTTCGAGGATGGCGGACACGTCGCGCAGATCCGCGTCGACGTAGTCGGTCCGGCCCTCGGGACCGCTGGTGAGCAGGGCGCGGGCGTGCGCGAGCACGATCGGGTCGTTGTCGACGTACACCACCCGCGACTCCGGGGCGATCTGCTGGGCGATCTGGTGCACGTTGTTCTGCGTCGGCAGCCCGGCCCCGATGTCCAGGAACTGCCGCACCCCTTCCTGGGCGACGAGCCCGGTCACCGCGCGCCGCAGGAAGTCGCGGTTGTGCCGTGCCGTGAGGAAGGCCCGCGGCTGGTGCTCCAGGGCGGCGGCCGCGGCGGCCCGGTCGACGGGATAGTGGTCCTTGCCGCCGAGGAAGATGTCGTAGACCCGGGCGGGGTGCGCCTTGGTGGTGTCGATCCTCCTGCGCAGCTCGGCGGGGTCTTGGCTGAGGGCATCACCGGGCATGGAGGTCTCCTTCAACGCACAACCAACTCTGCGGTCAACAACCTATCCCGCCAAAGGACTTGCCGCG
Organism: Streptomyces actuosus; assembly: GCF_016921115.1. GTDB lineage: Bacteria > Actinomycetota > Actinomycetes > Streptomycetales > Streptomycetaceae > Streptomyces > Streptomyces actuosus_A. Next base: position 26,471 of record NZ_JAFFZS010000017.1, on the reverse strand, counting down.
CCCGCACATCCCGCCACCCGCATCCGACCACGCCCCGGACCGCCGCGGTACCCCGGTCGCGGCACACCCGACGCGGCGACCCCGTCCCGTCACCGTGTCGGCGCGCGTCCCCGCCCGGCACGCCGCCCCGTCCCCCGCTCCCGACCCCGGCAGGCACCGCCGAGTCCCGCGGACCGTCCCGGACCCCGTCCCGAACAGGGCACCTCGTCGCAGGCCGGGGCGCCGGTGCGAACTCCGGTGTCCCGACTGCGCCGGTGACGGTGAGGGGCCCGGCCGCGGGCACCCCGGCTGGGCGGCGCACTCGTCGGCGCCCACACCACCGGAAGGCCTCATGCCCGTGCACCACCGCGCCCGCCTGCTGCTCGCCGGGCGCCGACCGGGCCCGCCGCCCCGCCCTCGCCACTTGCCGCGACGGCGAGAGCCTGCACGACGAAGACCGATCGCACTCCCCGGAGGAGCCGTGCGCAGGGCGGGCTCAGCCCAGCTTCTGCGCGACCTCGGTGGCCCAGTAGGTGAGGATGTTCCGCGCGCCGGCCCGCTTGATGCCGACGAGGGTCTCCATGATCGCCCGGTCGCGGTCGACCCAGCCCTTCTCGGCGGCGGCCTCGATCATGGCGTACTCACCGGAGATCTGGTACGCGGCGACGGGGACGTCGACGGCGTCCGCGACACGGGCCAGGATGTCGAGGTAGGGCCCGGCCGGCTTGACCATGACCATGTCCGCGCCCTCCTCCAGGTCCAGGGCGAGCTCCCGCATCGACTCGCGCCAGTTGGCGGGGTCCTGCTGGTAGGTCTTCCGGTCGCCCTGGAGCGAGGAGGCGACGGCCTCCCGGAAGGGGCCGTAGAAGGCGGAGGAGTACTTGGCGGTGTAGGCGAGGATCGCGACGTCCTCGCGCCCGATCTGGTCGAGCGCGTCGCGGACGACCCCGATCTGGCCGTCCATCATGCCGCTGGGCCCGACGACATGGGCGCCGGCGTCGGCCTGGACCTGGGCCATCTCGGCGTACCGCTCCAAGGTGGCGTCGTTGTCGACCCGCCCCTGCTCGTCGAGCACCCCGCAGTGGCCGTGGTCGGTGGTCTCGTCCAGGCACAGGTCGGACATGACCAGGAGGTCGTCACCCACCTCGGCCCGTACGTCGCGCAGGGCGACCTGGAGGATCCCGTCCGGGTCGGTGCCCGGGGTACCCGCCGCGTCCTTCTTGGCCTCCTCGGGGACGCCGAAGAGCATGATCCCGGAGACGCCCGCCGCCACGGCCTCCGCGGCGGCCTTCTTCAGGCTGTCCCGGGTGTGCTGCACGACCCCGGGCATCGATGCGATCGGCACCGGCTCGGCGACGCCCTCCCGCACGAACGCGGGCAGGATCAGGTCGGCGGGGTGCAGCCGGGTCTCGGCGACCATGCGGCGCAGGGCGGGGGTGGTGCGCAACCGGCGAGGACGCGTACCGGGGAAGGATCCGTACTTCGTCATGCCACCTACGCTACGCCCGGCGCGGCGGCGCCCATGCCGACGGCCTGTCGGCGCCGCGGGGCCGTCCGGGCCGGTGGGCGACCGGACCCGAGCGGGTCCATCCTGGAAACGGGGACCCCACCCGCCCCGCGCCCGCGCCGGCCCCCCGGCGCCTCCGCACCCCGGCCGTCACCGACGCCGCCGCCCCGACCCGTACCCCCAGGACCCCGGCGGCCCCACCCGCCCGGTCCGACCGCCCGACCGCCGGCCCGACCACCACCCGTCCGACCGTCCGCTCGCGCGGCCGTCCCGCACGCTGCGCCGCCGCCGTCCCTCCGTCCCGCGCCACGGAGGACGCGATGACCACCATCCACCCCCTGCCCGACCTGTTCCTGCTCTCCGAGGTCCGCGGCCCGGTGCTGCGTCCCGACGACGAGGGGTACGCCGACGAGGTGCTCGGCTTCAACCTGGCCGCCCGCCCCACCCCCGACGTCGTGGTGGGAGCGGCCGCCTCCGGCGACGTCACCACCGCCCTGCGCTGGGCCGGCGCCACCGGAACGCCCGTCGCCGTCCAGGCCACCGGGCACGGCGCCAACTACCCGCTCCCCGACGGCCTGCTGATCACCACGGGACGCATGACGGACGTGCGGGTCGACCCCGTGGCGCGCACGGCCGCGGTCTCCGCCGGCGCGACCTGGCGGGACGTGGTGCGGGCGGCGGCACCGCACGGCCTCACCGGGCTCCACGGGTCGTCCACGCCGGTCGGCGTCGTCGGCTACACCCTGGGCGGCGGCCTGCCCGTCCTGGGACGCGTCCACGGCTACGCCGTCGACCTGGTCCGCTCCTTCGAGGTCGTCACCCCGGACGGCGTCCCGCACATCGTCGACGCCGACCACGAATCCGAGCTGTTCTGGGCGCTGCGCGGCGGAAAGGGCAACGTCGGGGTGGTCACCTCCCTCACCACCGGGCTGATCCCCCTGCCCCGCCTCCTCGGCGGCGGCATCCACTGCCCGGGGGAGCAGGCCGAACCACTGCTGCGCACCTGGGCCGAGTGGACCTCGACGGTCCCCCCGCAGATGTGCACGGCCTTCAGCCTCCTGCGCCTGCCCCCGCTGCCGATCGTCCCGGAGCCGCTGCGCGGCGGCTTCTTCGCCCGCGTCGCGGTGGCCTGGACGGGCGACCCGGCCGAGGGCGACCGCCTCCTGGCCCCCCTCCGCGCCGCGGCGCCGGTGCTCTTCGACACCGTGGAGGAGATCGGCTGTACGCAGACGGACCGGGTCTACGACGATCCGAAGGACCCGCTCCCGGTCCGCGAGGCCTGCGCGCTGCTGCGTGCCCTGCCCCCGGACGCCGTCGACACGCTGCTGGCCCGGGTGGGGCCCTCGGTGCCCGACTGCCCGCTCCTGGCGATCGAGATCCGCCACATGGGCGCGGCCCTGTCCCGCCCCCCGGTCCACGAGGACGCCGTCGGCGCCCGCGACGCCGCCTACCTGCTGGAGTCCGTCGGTGTCCCGGCCGGCCCGGAGGCCGCCGCGGCCGTGGAGTCGGCCACCGCCTCCCTGTACGCGGCGATGGCCCCGTACGGAACCGGCCGCACCATGCCGAACCTGCACGGCACGCCGGGCGACGCGTCCGACCGGGCCCGCGCCTGGACCCCGGCCGCGTACGACCGGCTGCGCCGGGTGAAGCGGACCTACGACCCCGCCGGGCTGCTCCGCTACGGCCACACGGTGGCCCCGTCGGCGGCGTAGCCCGTCCGGCCGCGGGGCCGCTGCCTCTGGCGGTCGCCGGGTCGCGGGTCGCCGGGTCGCCGGGTCGCCGGCGCGCAACGGCCCGACCACCGGCGGAGGACCGGAGCCGGCCGGTCAGGGCCCGTGGGGGTGGGCGAGCACCTCGTCGAGCCAGTCGAAGACGCGCTGGTCGAAACGTGAGCGGTTCCAGCTCTCGCAGTGGCCGGCCGCTCCCTCGGCGGCGGAGAACCGCACCAGCGTCTTGGGGCACCGCAGCGCCTCGTACAGCTGTTCCGCCTGGCCGGCGAGTTGATCGCCCTCGGCCATGGCCACCAGCGTGGGGCAGGCGATGCGGTCGACGACATCGGAGAGCCGGTAGCGGCCGGATTCGACCACGTACTCGCCCAGACTTCCCAGGCCGTGCACCCACAGGGCCCGCTGGACCAGCTTCCAGCGCGCGACCGGGTGCTCGACCACGGGTGCGAGGTGAGCGTCCAGCTCGGCGGGGTCCACGTCCGGCAGTCGGTCCCGCAGATCCTGGGGAAGCGGCAGCAGGGCCTTGATGTTGTCCAGCAGGTCCCACTGCCCGGGGTCCGCCACCAGTGCGGCCACCCGTGGTTCGCCGCTGACACCGCGCGGGGCGAGATAGCCGCCGAAGCTCCAACCGCTCACCGCCAGCCGGGTGCCGTCCACGCCCGGAAGCGTCACGGCGTGGTCGACGACGGCCCGGAGCACCGTCTCCCAGTCCGGACGCATGGTCAGACCCTGGTGGACCAGGGCGAGACCCTGCCCCGGCCCGTCGACCAGCAGGCAGTGGTAGCCGCGCCGCACGGCCGGTCGGGCGTGGCTCCACCACATCTCGTGCACGTCGGAGTCGTAGCCGTTGACCGCGATGACGGTGGGCCGGGGATCACGCCCCGGGGCGGTGTCCGGCGCCGGGCAGAGGTAGCCGTCGAGAAGACCGCCCTCGAACGGCACCCGGACCGGCCGCAGCGGTGGATCGCACAGCTCGGCGAAGCGGGCGAAGCAGTCCCGCTCGTCCCGTGCCGCCTCGGTGAGCCGGGGGTCCACCGGCAGGCCGAAGAGCGGGTAGTACGAGACGCGCAGGTAGGTGGCGGCCCGCAGATAGGCCTCCCGGGCGCTCACCGGGTGGCCGGCCCGGTCGCTCTCCTCCGCCCACCCCCGCACCATGGCCGCGGTGGCGGTCCACTCCCGGTACCAGCTGTCGTCGTCGCCGTCGGCGATCCGCGCGGCCGTCACCGCGCACTCGCCGTACTCCGCGCCACCGCCCGTCATCGTCGCCAGTGCGCGCTCGACGAACATCTGGAACCGGGCGTCCTCGAAGAGCTTCACCGAAAATCCCTGCGCTCGTTCCGCCATGCCTGGTCGGCCGCCTTCCGTGCCGGGCCGGCTGCGCGTGTCTGTCTGGTGCTGCGCGGCGAGGTGCCGTGCCGGACGCCGCGAGCCGGTGAACCTTCCCGATCACAGCACTAGCACCGCCGCACCGGGGCCGCGGCTGCTTGCACCGGTGGTGGGCGTGGCGGCCGGCCCTGCCCGAGGGCGTGCGGACGCCGGCGCGCGTGCGCCGTGTGGCGGACCTCTGTGGCCCGATGTGGTGGTGTCCGGCGCGGGCCGGCCTGCGGTGCGCCGTCCGCCGGGGAAGCAGCCGGTGGCACGGGACCGGTGGGCCGCAGTCCCGTCGTCCGTCGTCGCCCGAGCCGCCTGGAGCCCCGCATGCCGATCACCAACGCCCGCCGCACCGTCCCCCTGCGACCGCGGCGCAGCGTCGTGGCCTCGCTGGCAGCCTCGGTCGTCCTCCTCGCGGGGACGTCCTGCTCGGGCGGCACGGTGACCGAGAGTGCGGGAACGCGGCTGTCCTCCGAGGGAGCGACGTCGTCCCCGACCGGGGCGGACATGGCCGCGCGGCTCGACGCCGCGGTCCGGCAGGTGATGAGCACCACCGGTGTTCCCGGTGTGATCGTGGGGTTGTGGATGCCGGGACAGCCCGGCTATGCCCGCGCCTTCGGCGTCGCCGACAAGCGGACCGGCGAGCCCATGGCGACGGACATGCACATGCGTATCGGGAGCGAGACGAAGACCTTCACCGTCACCGGCATCCTCCAACTCGTCGACCAGGGCGAGCTCGGCCTCGACGACCCCGTCTCACGCTACGTGCCGGGCGTGCCGGAGGGCGACAGGATCACGCTGCGGGACCTGGCCCGTATGCAGAGCGGGCTCTTCGACTACACCAAGGACCCGGACTTCGACGCCGCCGTGGAGGAGAACCCCGAGCGGGTCTTCACCGCGCAGGAACTCCTCGACTACTCCTTCAGGCACCCGCTGGACTTCACTCCCGGAACACAGCTGGTGTACTGCGACACCAACACGGTGCTGCTGGGACAGGTGCTGGAGAAGGTCAGCGGCCAGAGCATCGCCGACTATCTCCGCGAGCACGTGCTCGATCCCCTGGGCATGGACCAGACCCTGTACCCGGCGAACGCGCAGATCCCGGCACCGTACGCGCACGGCTACACCACGCAGACCAAGGACGGGACCGAGACGGACGCCACGCACTGGAGTCCGTCCGACGCGAACGCCGCCGGCGCGATGATCTCGACGCTCGGTGATCTGCGCGTCTGGGCACCCGTCGTGGCCACCGGCACGCCTCTGATCACGCCCTCGACCCAGAAGCAGCGCCTGCAGACGGCCACCAGTCCGGACTTCCCCGGGGCGGGCTACGGGCTCGGCCTGTTCACCGCCGACGGCTGGGTGGGCCACAACGGTTCGATCCCCGGCTATCAGAGCCTGACGCTGTACCTGCCGTCGCAGAAGGCCACCATGGTCGTGCTGCTCAACAGTGACACGCCGTACAAGGGAACGGATCCCAGCACGCTGTTCGGCACGGCCGTCACCTCGGTCGCCACTCCCGGCCATGTGTTCCGCTTGGGCCCCGAGACGTCGGCCTCGCCCTCGGCCGGATAGCGCACGGCGTCGTCGGCCCCGGCGGGCGCGGGATCCGGCTCCGCCCGCACCGTCCTGCAGGGCACGGCCGCACCGCACCGATGCCCCGAAGGTCCCCCGACTCCCCCACCAGCGGGCGTCCGGAGCCGGACGCGGCGGGCACGTCGGCGGCGTTCGCCCCGGACGGGGAGACGACCACTCCGGGCCATCGGTCACGTCGATGCGCCACACGCACCGCGCACCGACCCCGCCGGAGAGCGGCACGCAGGGCCGGCGCACCGGAGTACGGAGGGTGGAGATTCACTCATTCACGTCACTCAGTGTGCTCGCGCATGCATAAATTGTGAAGTACGGCGGCCCGTGCGGTCGGTGACCGTCCGTGCGGTGACCGGTCCCGTCCGGGCCGTACGGGCTGTCCGGGGACGCGCGGGACCGATTGGACCGGTTGGACCGGAAAGGGCGCGGCGAGAGGGCGGCTGACGTGAGCGACTGGGACGCGGGACTGGAGGACGCCGAGGCCGGAGCCGTGATGCGGACCGTCGTACGGCAACTGAAGCTGTGGCGCGAGGGGGCGGGCCTCACCCAGGCCCAGTTCGGGGCGGCCATCGGATACGGGGAGGACCTGGTCTCCGCCGTCGAGCGGGGGCGGCGCATTCCGCGGCCGGAGTACCTGGACGCGGCGGACGAGGTCCTGGGTGCGGGCGGCCGGATCGCGGCCATGAAGCGGGACGTGGCGGAGGTCCGGTACCCGAAGAAGGTGCGGGACCTGAAGAAGCTTGAGGCGGATGCGATCGAGCTGTGCGCCTACAACAACTCCGTGATTCATGGGCTGTTGCAGACGGAGGACTACACGCGGGCGATCTTCAACGTCCGTCGGCCCGCGTTCACCGAGGAAGAAGTGGAGCAGCAGGTGGCGGCACGCCTGGCGCGCCAGGAGATCCTCGATCCCGGAGCAGGCCGACGCGTTTTCAGCTTCGTTCAGTGCGAGTCGACACTTCGCCGCCCCATCGGGGGAAGGATGGTCATGCGACGGCAACTCGAACGAGTGTTGGAGGTGGGGCGGCTACGCAACGTGGACTTCCAGGTCCTGCCCCTGGACCGCGAAGAGAACTCGGGCACCGACGGCTCGTTCAGGCTCCTCAAACTCACCGACGGAGCCACGGTCGCGTTCAGCGAAGCACCGCTCAGCAGCCGTGTCATCACCAACCCCAAAGAGACGACGGTCCTGGACATTCGTTATGGGGTCCTCCGAGCCCAGGCTCTCAGCCCACGGGAGTCCTTGGCGTTCATCGAAAAGGTACTGGGAGAAACAGAGACATGACGCTTCAGGCCTCAGCAGGAGCGGACGCAGGCGTGGACTGGATAAAGAGCAGCTACAGCACGGCGGACGGACCCGACTGCGTCGAAGTCGCCACCGCCCCGGGCACCGTCCTCGTCCGCGACTCCAAGAACCCCCACGGCCCCCGCCTCGCCCTCACCCGCACCGCCTGGGCGACCTTCCTGCCGTACGCCTCCGGGCGCTGACACACGAGTCGGCCGCGTCCTCGCGTCGGCGGCCCCGGACACCGGACACCGGACACCGGACACCGGACACCCAGTGAAGAAGCCCCGCCGTCTCCCGTGAAGAGGACGGCGGGGCTGAAGGACCCGTTCGGGTACCCGGTCCGCGGCAGCGGCAGGCGGCTACGACGTCGAGCGCCGTCTGCGCGCACCAGGGCGCCGCTCGCTCGGCCGGGTCACCGGGTCGCCGGCCTCCAGGGCCGCGGCGCGCCGCCGCCGGCCAAAGTCGCCGAGGGCCTCCGCGAGCTTGTGCACCGACGGTTCCGGAGCCATGACGTCCACCCGGAGGCCGTGCTCCTCGGCCGTCTTGGCCGTGGCCGGGCCGATGCAGGCGATGACCGTCACGTTGTGCGGCTTGCCCGCGATGCCGACCAGGTTCCGCACCGTGGAGGACGACGTGAACAGCACCGCGTCGAAACCGCCGCCCTTGATCGCCTCCCGGGTCTCGGCCGGCGGCGGCGAGGCGCGCACCGTCCGGTAGGCGGTGACGTCGTCGACCTCCCAGCCGAGCTCGATGAGCCCGGCGACCAGGGTCTCGGTGGCGATGTCGGCCCGCGGCAGGAAGACGCGGTCGATCGGGTCGAAGACCGGGTCGTACGGCGGCCAGTCCTCCAGGAGGCCCGCGGCGGACTGCTCGCCGCTCGGCACCAGGTCCGGCTTGACGCCGAAGGCGATCAGCGCCTTGGCGGTCTGCTCGCCGACCGCGGCGACCTTGATGCCGGCGAAGGCGCGGGCGTCGAGGCCGTACTCCTCGAACTTCTCGCGGACGGCCTTGACGGCGTTCACCGAGGTGAAGGCGATCCACTCGTAGCGACCCGTCACCAGGCCCTTGACGGCGCGCTCCATCTGCTGGGGCGTGCGCGGCGGCTCGACGGCGATCGTCGGCACCTCGTGGGGCACGGCACCGTAGGACCTCAGCTGGTCGGAGAGCGACGCCGCCTGCTCCTTCGTCCGCGGCACGAGGACCTTCCAGCCGAACAGCGGCTTGGACTCGAACCACGCCAGCTGGTCACGCTGGGCGGGGGCGCTGCGCTCGCCGACCACGGCTATCACCGGCCGGCCGCCGTCGGGCGAGGGCAGCACCTTGGCCTGCTTGAGGGTCTGCGCGATCGTGCCGAGCGTCGCCGACCAGGTCCGCTGCCGGGTCGTCGTGCCGGCGACGGTGACGGTCAGCGGGGTGTCGGGCTTGCGGCCCGCCGCGACCAGCTCGCCGGCCGCGGCGGCCACGGAGTCCAGCGTCGTGGACACGACCACCGTGCCGTCGGAGGCTCCGACCTCGGCCCAGCAGCGGTCGGACGCGGTACGCGCGTCGACGAACCGGACGTCGGTGCCCTCGGCGTCCCGCAGCGGGACACCCGCGTAGGCGGGCACACCGACCGCGGTCGCGACGCCGGGGACGACCTCGAAGGGGACACCGGCCTTGGCGCACGCCAGCATCTCCTCGGCGGCGAACGCGTCGAGTCCGGGATCACCGGACACGGCACGCACGACCCGCCTGCCGCCCCGCGCGGCCTCCATGACAAGATGTGCCGCATCCCGCTCCGCGGGTGTCACAGCGGTTGTTGACGCGCCGTCGACAACCGCCGGCCGCGGCGTGCCCGTGCCCGGAACGGCATCCGGCGAGGCGTCCCCGTCCGTGCGGACGAGGGACACACCCTGCCGGGCGTGCTTCCGTACGACGTCGAGCACCTCGTGCTCGGCGACAAGGACGTCGGCGCTCGCCAGCGCCTCCACGGCGCGCAGAGTCAGCAGTCCCGGATCCCCGGGTCCGGCACCCAGGAAGGTGACGTGCCCGTGTTCGAGGCCGGCGGGAAGGGTGGTGGGGCTCAATGTGCTCGCTCCCCCATCAGACCGGCCGCGCCCTGGGCGAGCATCTCGGCGGCGAGTTCGCGGCCGAGTGCCACAGCCCCGTCGTGCGTCTCGGGCACGGGACCGGTGGTGGACAGCTGCACCAGCGCGGTGCCGTCGGTCGTGCCGACGACGCCCCGCAGGCGCATTTCCTTGACAATCCGCCCGTCGGCCAGGTGGTCGGCCAGCGCGCCCACGGGCGCACTGCAACCGGCCTCCAGGGCGGCGAGCAGTGACCGCTCGGCGGTCACGGCGGCCCGGGTGAGCGGGTCGTCGAGCTCCGCGAGCGCGGCGACCAGAGCAGCGTCCTGGGCGGTGTCCCCGGCCCTGCACTCGATCGCCAGTGCCCCCTGGCCGGGGGCGGGCAGAACCGTGTCGACCGACAGGAAGTCGGTCACCTCGTCGATGCGGCCCATGCGGGTCATGCCGGCCGCGGCCAGCACCACCGCGTCCAGCCCGCCGTCCCGCACGTATCCGATGCGGGTGTCGACGTTGCCGCGGATCGGGACCGTCTCGATGTCCAGCCCGTGGCTGCGCGCGTACGCGTTCAGCTGCGCCATGCGGCGCGGCGAACCGGTGCCGATGCGCGCCCCGCGCGGCAGGTCCGTGAACTTCAGGGCGTCGCGCGCCACGATCACGTCCCGCGGGTCCTCACGCACCGGGACGGCGGCCAGGACCAGTTCCTCGGGCTGCGCGGTGGGCAGGTCCTTGAGCGAATGAACCGCGAAGTCGACCTCGCCCCTGACCAGCGCGTCGCGCAGCGCCGTGACGAACACGCCGGTGCCGCCGATCTGTGCGAGGTGCGCGCGGGAGACGTCACCGTAGGTGGTGATCTCGACCAGCTCGACGGGCCGCCCGGTCACCCGGCTGACGGCCTCCGCCACCTGCCCGGACTGGGCCATGGCGAGCTTGCTCCGCCTGGTCCCGAGCCTCAAAGCCTTGTCACTCATGCCGGCCCTCGGTTCTGCTTCTCGTCGGTGCTGTCCTCGGCCCGGGAGACGGCGGCGACCGTCTCGGGGTCGAGGTCGAACAGGGTGCGCAGGGCGTCCGCGTACCCGGCGCCGCCGGGTTCGGACGCCAGCTGCTTGACCCGCACGGTCGGCGCGTGCAGCAGCTTGTCGACGACACGCCGGACGGTCTGGACGATCTCCGAGCGGTGCTTGTCGTCGAGGCCCGGCAGGCGGCCCTCCAGGCGCGCGATCTCGCCGGCCACGACATCGGCGGCCATGGTGCGCAGGGCGACGACCGTGGGCGTGATGTGCGCGGCCCGCTGGGCGGCGCCGAACGCGGCGACCTCGTCGGAGACGATCCGGCGGACCTGGTCGACGTCGGCGGCCATGGGGGCGTCGGCGGAGGCGTCGGCGAGGGACTCGATGTCGACGAGCCGCACCCCGGACAGCCGGTGCGCGGCGGCGTCGATGTCGCGCGGCATCGCCAGGTCGAGGAGGAAGAGGACCGGCTCGGGCCGTGCGGCATCGACGGCCGGCTCGGGGCGGCGCCGCTCGGGGATCCGGCCGACCGTCGCCACGGTCGCGGCGAGCGCGCCGATGAGCTCCGCGTCGGCCTCGGCGCTGCGCCGGGCGTCCTCGCGGCGCTGGACGACGGTGCCCCTGTCGACCCAGGCAGCGTGCTGCTCCAGCGTCGCGGCGTCCATGCCGGCCACGGCGGCCTCGCCGAACACGGAGAAACCCGCCTGCACGGCGGCCGGGTCCAGTGGGCAGCCCTCCTCGGTGCCGACGGAGGTGGGCGGCAGCGCCCGCGCGCCGGGCTGCTCGCCCGTCGCCGGGCCCCCGGCCGGGGCGGTGGAGGTGCCCGCGCGGCCCTCGACCGCGGTGGCGACGGCCTCCGCCGTCAGGACCAGTCCGGTCGCCCCGGTGCAGGAGACGGCTACGTCGGCACGTGTCAGCTCGGCCGGCACCGATTCCATCGGTACCGCGCGGGCCACCACGTCCGTGCCGTGGGCGTCGGTGAGTATCCGGGCGAGTCGCTCGGCGCGCTCGAAGGTGCGGTTGGCGACGACGACCTCGGCGACACCGGCGCGGGCGAGCGTCGCCGCGGCCAGCGACGACATCGATCCGGCCCCGATGATCAGCGCCCGCTTGCCGGCCGTCCAGGCGCCGACGTCGGCGCCCCGCGAGAGCTGCTCCAGCCCGAAGGTGACCAGCGACTGCCCGGCCCGGTCGATGCCGGTCTCGGAGTGGGCCCGCTTGCCGACCCGGAGGGCCTGCTGGAACAGGTCGTTCGTCAGCCGCCCGGCGGTGTGCAGTTCCTGCGCGCGGGCCAGGGAGTCCTTGATCTGGCCGAGGATCTGCCCCTCGCCGACGACCATGGAGTCCAGCCCGCAGGCCACCGAGAACAGGTGGTGGACGGCCCGGTCCTCGTAGTGCACGTACAGGTAGGGCGTGAGCTCCTCGAGGCCGACCCCGCTGTGCTGGGCGAGCAGCGTGGACAGCTCGGCCACACCGGCGTGGAACTTGTCCACGTCGGCGTACAGCTCGATGCGGTTGCAGGTGGCGAGCACCGCGGCCTCGGCGGCCGGCTCGGCGGCGACCGTGTCCTGGAGCAGCTTGGTCTGCGCGTCCGCACCGAGCGACGCCCGCTCCAGCACGCTGACCGGGGCGCTGCGGTGGCTCAGTCCCACGACGAGGAGACTCATGCCGGCATCACGGCGGGTACGTCCCCGTCGGGCCCCTGGTCGGTGGTGTCACCGCTGGTGGCGGCGGCCGGTACGGCGTCGGCGGCCTCCTCGCCGGCCTTGCGCTGCTCGTGGAAGGCGAGGATCTGCAGCTCGATGGAGAGGTCGACCTTGCGCACGTCGACCCCTTCGGGGACGTTCAGCACGGTCGGCGCGAAGTTCAGGATGGAGGTGACGCCGGCGGCGACGAGGCGCTCGCACACCTGCTGGGCGGCGCCGGCGGGCGTCGCGATGACGCCGATGGAGACGCCGTTGTCCTGGATGATCTTCTCCAGGTCGTCGGTGTGCTGCACCGGGATCCCGGCGACGGGCTTGCCGGCCAGGGCCGGATCGGCGTCGATGAGCGCCGCGACGCGGAAGCCGCGGGAGGCGAAGCCGCCGTAGTTGGCGAGGGCCGCGCCGAGGTTGCCGATACCGACGATGACAACCGGCCAGTCCTGGGTGAGACCCAGTTCGCGGGAGATCTGGTAGACGAGATACTCGACGTCGTACCCCACACCACGCGTCCCGTAGGAGCCGAGGTACGAGAAGTCCTTGCGCAGCTTTGCGGAATTGACCCCCGCCGCCGCGGCGAGCTCCTCGGAGGAGACCGTGGGGACCGAACGCTCCGAGAGCGCGGTCAGGGCGCGGAGGTACAGCGGAAGCCTGGCGACGGTGGCCTCGGGAATCCCTCGGCTACGGGTCGCCGGTCGGTGAGTTCGGCCAGTTGCCACGGTGCTCCTGCGGGTAGAGCGGGGCTGCGGGCGGCCATACGTCCCCGGACCGCCCCGTCGACAGCAGGCTATGTCTTTGTGAACGCGTGCACAAAGATGGTGTCCGATTTGCCCGCCCAACGTGACCGGGCTCACGCATCCCCGACGCCCCGATATGGAACCGTCACGCGGGTGCCGTCGTTGCTCTGCTGAAGGGGGCACAGCTGCACACACTCCTCACCGCATCCCGCCCCCGAGAACACAACGCCGTCGATCCTAGGCGACTTTCCGGCCAGTTTGGACTACTCGGTCAGTGCCTTGCGGAGCCTCTCCTCGTTCACACGCCAGAAGGTGTGCTGCTCGCCGTCGACCAACACGACGGGAATCTGCTCCCAGTACTGGTCATGGAGTTGCCGGTCCTCGGTGATGTCCTTCTGTTCCCAGGACACGCCGAGCTCGCCGCACACCTTCTCGATCACGAGCTGTGCGTCATCACACAAATGGCACCCGGGCTTGCGGACGAGAGTGACGAGACGGTCACCCGGGGCCATCGGGGCCTTGCGACGGAAGAAGGGACTCATGTCGGCCATTCTCTCGCGGCGGCGCAAGGTCGGAAGCCGCCCCGGAACCAGCCCCTTTAACGATGCGGTCGCGGAGAGTTCACACCCCGCGAACCTCTCGACACCGGAAGCACCGAACAGACTGGCTATGCTCACGGGCATGGCCGCTCTAGGATGGCTCACTCCCCGTAGGCGCTCCGCCACGGCGCGGAGCGTGTTGGCAGGCGAGGCCTCGGCCGAGGCCGCCCGCAAGTCCTCGCAGGACGCCTCCCAGGACGTCCCGGTGGAAGCCCTGGCGGAAGCCCCGGCGGAAGAGGAGCCGGAGTTCCCCGTCTCCGGCGACGACAAGGCCGCCGCGTTCTTCGACCTCGACAACACCGTGATGCAGGGCGCCGCCCTCTTCCACTTCGGCCGGGGCCTGTACAAGCGCAGGTTCTTCGATACGCGCGACCTGGCCCGGTTCGCCTGGCAGCAGGCCTGGTTCAGGCTGGCCGGCGTCGAGGACCCCGAGCACATGCAGGAGGCCCGGGACTCCGCCCTCTCGATCGTCAAGGGCCACCGCGTGTCGGAGCTGAAGTCGATCGGCGAGGAGATCTACGACGAGTACATGGCCGAGCGCATCTGGCCCGGCACCCGCGCCCTCGCCCAGGCCCACCTGGACGCGGGCCAGAAGGTCTGGCTGGTCACGGCGGCACCGGTGGAGATCGCCCAGGTCATCGCCCGCCGCCTGGGCCTGACCGGCGCTCTGGGGACCGTGGCCGAGTCGGTCGACGGCGTCTACACGGGCAAGCTGGTCGGCGAGCCCCTGCACGGGCCCGCCAAGGCGGAGGCGGTGCGCGCCCTGGCGACGGCGGAGGGCCTGGACCTCGGCCGCTGCGCGGCGTACAGCGACAGCCACAACGACATCCCGATGCTCTCCCTGGTCGGGCACCCCTACGCCATCAACCCCGACACCAAGCTCCGCAAGCACGCCCGCCGACTGGACTGGCGCCTGCGCGACTACCGCACCGGCCGCAAGGCGGCCAAGGTCGGCATCCCCGCGGCGGCAGGAGTCGGCGCGGTGGCCGGCGGCACGGCGGCGGCGATCGCCCTGCACCGCAGGCGCCGCTAGCGCTGCGGCCGGAAGGGTCCGCCGGACAGCTGGCGGCGTCCGGTGCGGTGCGTCGCGGGGCAGAGCGTCACCTCGCGCACTGGACGTTCACGGGTGATGCGACAACGCGGCGAGGTGCCGTGCCGGACGCCCCGAGCCGGTGAACGCTTCCGGTCACAGCACCTGGCCGCACATCGGCGGCACACGACCACCGCTGCGCCACGGGGCGGGCGGCGACCAGGCCCGCGCGGCCCCGCACGACCGGCCGCCCCCGCAACGACGGAACGTCCGGCGCGAGATGCCGGGGCCGCGCGCCCGGCGGTACCGGCCCGGTCCGAGCCCGCCCCGGCGGGTGCGGCCGCCCCGGGTGCCGTTCCCCTGCCTTCCGTGTCCGCATCGCTGTCCGTGTCGCCGCCCGCGCCCCTGAACCGGGCCGGGCGAACCGGGCCGCCACCGGCGCCCTGGGAGGCGGGCCCCGCCGGTCCGGCCTCCGATGCGCCGGGGAGAGCACCCTCGCGCCCCGCCCCGGACCCCGGGCGGCCGCCGTCACGCCGGCCGCGCCCCACCCGTCGGCCGGACCCGCCACTCATTTCCAGTCACCGACGCTCACACCCGGCCAATCCAGGTGACGTACCCCGCGGCATCCCTGTCCAGTCCCCTCACCCGCACCTGACCACAAGACGCCCTGCATCCACCCGAAAGCCGAAGAGAATCGATCATCAAACGCTCACTCTCAGGCACCCGATCGAGCGTCAACCGGATACAGAAGCGACGTAATCGATGATTTGAGCAACTCGGTGTAGCAGGGCCTGCACGAAGCGTTATTCTCCTCAGACGCAAACCGGTACCCCTCCGTCGCCACGACGGGTGAACGGTCCCGCACTGCACGTGATGGAAGCTCTGCCTCTGGGAGTCCCGTGTACCCACACGTCGGGGTTGACGCCTCGGGCCTGGCTACGCTGCGCGCAACGGTCGCGACAGTGCACAACATGATGCGCGGCTTGGTCCCCACCGCGTACGCCGTCCCCGCCTTCGCCTCCGCCACCCCCGTCGGCCCGTGCTACGCACTCGCCGACGGCGGCGCGGCGGTCGGCAGACGGAACCGCTCGGCCAACAACGGCAGCGGCGCCACCACCCGCCGCCCGGCCGCCGACAGTGACAGCGCCCGCATGATGGACCTCGTCGAGCGCGCCCAGGCCGGCGAGGCCGACGCGTTCGGCCGTCTCTACGACCAGTACAGCGACACCGTGTACCGCTACATCTACTACCGGGTGGGCGGCAAGGCGACCGCCGAGGACCTCACCAGCGAGACCTTTCTGCGCGCCCTGCGCCGTATCGGCACCTTCACCTGGCAGGGGCGGGACTTCGGGGCCTGGCTCGTCACCATCGCCCGCAATCTCGTCGCCGACCACTTCAAGTCCAGCCGCTTCCGGCTGGAGGTCACCACCGGGGAGATGCTCGACGCCAACGAGGTCGAACGCTCTCCCGAGGAATCGGTCCTGGAGTCCCTCTCCAACGCCGCCCTGCTCGACGCCGTACGCCGGCTCAACCCTCAGCAGCAGGAGTGCGTGACGCTCCGGTTCCTCCAGGGCCTCTCCGTCGCGGAGACCGCCCGCGTCATGGGCAAGAACGAGGGTGCGATCAAGACCCTCCAGTACCGCGCCGTGCGCACCCTCGCCCGGCTCCTGCCGGACGACGCCCGCTGATCGCCCCACCCGGTCCGCACCCTCGGCGACACCCAACTCACTTTCCGTAAAAGTTCGTTGACTTCCCCATCCGATCATCCTCCGTCCGTAACCCAAGTGCCGCGCCGCTCGTTGTGCGGGATACAGGCTCCCTGTGGTCACGTCCGGGCCAACCCTGATCACTCGATCGAGTGGAGGTGGTCGTGGGCGTGCAACCCTCAGGCCCCCTGGGGAGTCGACCGTCATGACGAGAGGAGGTGCCGCCAGTGATCGCGAACGTATCGGCGCACCGGCGGGCGAACGCCTTCGCCCAGGCCCTGGAGGAGCAGAGCGACCGGGGCTCGGCGGCCGAGCAGTCCGAAGGATCGCCACCGGCCGCAGCCGCCGCGGAACAGACCGAGAAGGGCCGACTTCTGGCCCTCGCCACCGGTCTCGGCGAGCTGCCCAAGCCGGAGCTCGACCCCGAGGTCAAGGTCGTCCAGCGGGCCCAGCTCGTGGCCGCGTTCGAGGCCATGCTGCAGGAGGGCGCGGGAGGCGAAGCAACGGACCCTTCGGTGCCCGAGCAGCGTTCCCATCGGGCCCGGGGCACACACCGGGCGACCCCGCTGGGGAAGCTCCGTCCGCGTACGCGGCTCGCCAAGGGCCTCACCGCGGGCGGGCTGAGTATCGGAGTCGCCGCGGGCGCGTTCGGCGGAGTCGCCGCTGCGAGTTCCGACGCCCTGCCCGGTGACTCGCTCTACGGGCTCAAGCGCGGCATCGAGGACTTCAAACTCAACTACATGTCCGACAACGACGACGAACGCGGTCGGAGCTATCTGGACCAGGCCTCCACCCGGCTCAGCGAGGCCCGGCGGCTGATGGAACGTGGTCGCAGCGGCCACCTCGACCACGAGTCCCTCGGCGAGATCCGCCGCGCCCTGTCCGGCGTGCAGCACGACGCCGCCGAGGGCCACCGCCTGCTCCACGAGGCCTACGAGCGGGACCCCGACTCGCTGGGCCCCATCCAGGCGCTGTCCGCCTTCTCGCGCTCGCACCGCGAGGCCTGGGGCGCCCTGTCCCAGCGGCTTCCCGTGCAGCTCGGGGACGTCAGTCAGCAGGTGTCGTCCGTCTTCGACGCCATAGACGAAGAGGTGGCCCCGCTGCAGTCCCTGCTCCCGCAGCCTCCCGCGCAGGGCGGTGGCGCGAGCAGCCGGCAGTCCCCGGGCACCCCGGGCACCGGGCCCTCCGGTGGCGGGGCCCCGGCGGCGCCCAGCGCCGGCAGCGGCGCCCCCACCGCCGGCAGTCGGTCCAGCAGCGGCAGCCCGAGCACGTCCCCCGCCGGCTCCGACGGCCAGAACGACGGCCTGCTCGGCGGCAGCACCGGCGGCCTGCTCGACCCGCCGCAGGACACCGGCAGCACGGCGTCGTCGTCCGGCACACCCACACCCGCGCCGGACGTCACGCTCCCGCCGCTGCTGCCCGGTCTGCTGCCCGGCCTCGGCATCGACGGCGACGACGCCACCTAGTGCCGCAACAGGGCGGGTTTCGAACGTCGCGTCCTGCCCGCGGTGTCCGGTGCGGGACGTCGCCGCGTTGTCGGGATCGCCCGCGTACGCCCCCGTACGCGGGCGGTCCTCCGCCCGGCCGACGCACGGCACCGGACACCGCGAGCCGCGCCCCTGGGTGGACGACGCCACTTTCGCAACACGCCTTGGCCGCCACCCGGCCCGGTACGACGACGGGGGCGCCCCCTCCGGAGGGGGCGCCCCCGTCGTCGTACCGGGCCGCAGCGGGTGCCGTGGGCGCCGGCGCGCCGAAGCGCTAGAAGAACACCGACCGCCGCTGCACCAGCAGCTTGTACAGCGTGTGCTGGATCTGCTCGCGGACCTGGTCGGTCAGGTTGAACATCAGCATCGGGTCCTCGGCCGCCTCCGGCGGATAGCCGTCCGTGGGGATCGGCTCACCGAACTGGATGGTCCACTTCGTCGGCAGCGGAACCGCCCCGAGCGGCCCCAGCCACGGGAAGGTCGGCGTCAGCGGGAAGTACGGGAAGCCCAGCAACCGGGCGAGCGTCTTGGCGTTGCCGATCATCGGGTAGATCTCCTCCGCCCCGACGACCGAGCAGGGGATGATCGGAGCGCCCTGCCGCAGCGCCGTGGACACGAACCCGCCCCGACCGAACCGCTGGAGCTTGTAGCGCTCGCTGAACGGCTTCCCGATGCCCTTGAAGCCCTCCGGCATCACCCCGACCAGCTCGCCCTGCGCCAGCAGCCGCTCGGCGTCCTCCGCACAGGCAAGCGTGTGGCCCAGCTTACGGGCGAGCTCGTTGACGACAGGCAGGACGAACACCAGGTCGGCGGCGAGGAGCCGCAGGTGCCGGTCCGCCGGATGACGGTCGTGCACGGCGACCTGCATCATCAGGCCGTCCAGCGGCAGCGTCCCGGAGTGGTTGGCGACGATCAGCGCCCCGCCCTCGGCCGGGATGTTCTCGATGCCCTTCACGTCGACCCGGAAGTACCTCTCGTACACCGGGCGCAGCAGGGACATCAGGACCTGGTCGGTGAGCTCCTCGTCGTATCCGAAGTCGTCGACCTCGTAGTCCCCGGTCAGGCGGCGGCGCAGGAACGACAGCCCGCCGGCGAGACGCCGCTCCAGGCCGTTGCCGGAGGACGCCGCCTTCTCGGCGGGCTCAGGGGTCACAGGGCCATCATCCTGTGCGGCAACCCGGCCGGGCAGGGTCTGGACGTCACCCGTCGTCCGCGTCTCACGCACCTGGCGCACGTCCCGGACCGGAACGTGCTCGCTGCTCTTGCGTCGGCCTCCCGGGCCCCTGCGCCGCTGCGGGCGCTGCACGGCGCTCCCGCGGGACCGGTCGTCGTCGAACGGAATGACCTTGGCGTCCGCCATTGTTGATGCGCTCCTCAGTTGGCGCTCTGCGTCGGGGGCTTGCCGCCGCCCGCGACGGGCAGCGCGGCGATCCGGTCGACGGCCCCCGCAAGGGCCTCGGGGGGCAGGAGACCCGGCCCCCGGCTGAGCACGAAGTCCGCGAACGTTTCTGCGGTCGTGTACTTCGGCTTGAATCCCAGCGTCTCGCGCATCTGCGTGGTGTCCACGACCCGGCCGTGGGTGAGCAGCCGGATCTGTTCGGGAGAGAAGTCCGTCATCCCCAGCGTACGCACCAGGGAGCCCGCCCACGTCACGGCGGGCAGCAGCAGGGGGACCGTGGGCCGGCCCAGCCGGCGGGAGCACTGGGAGAGCAGCAGGACGCCGTCGCCGGCGATGTTGAAGGTGCCGCTGTTGAGCGTGCCCCGCTCCGGCTCGTGGGAGGCGATGCGCAGCACCTCGATCACGTCGTCCTCGTGGGCGAACTGCAGCCGCGGGTCGTAGCCGAACACGGTCGGCAGGACCGGCAGCGCGAAGTACGAGGCGAGCGGGGTGTCGGCGCTCGGGCCCAGGATGTTGGCGAAACGCAGCACGCACACCGCGACGTCCGGCCGCCGCCGGGCGAAGCCGCGGACGTAGCCCTCGGCCTCGACCGTGTCCTTGGCGAAGCCGCCGCTGGGCAGCGACTTGGGCGGGGTCGTCTCGGTGAACACGGCCGGGTCGCGGGGCGCGGAGCCGTACACGTTGGTGCTGGACTTCACCACCAGGCGCTTCACGGTCGGCGACTTCTGGCAGGCACCGAGCAACTGCATGGTGCCGATGACGTTCGTCTCCTTGACCGTGGCCCGGCTGCCGCTGCCCAGCGCGGTCGCGGTGATGTCCATGTGCACGACCGTGTCCGCGCCCGTCTCCGCCAGCACGCGGGCGATGGTTGCCTGCCGGATGTCGGCCCGGACGAAGTCCGCGCCGCCCAGATGGTGCTCGGGTTGCACCGCGTCCACGGCGATCACCCGGTCCACCTGCGGGTCACGCTGGATGCGCCGGACGAACCGGCCTCCCAGCGGACGGGCCGCTCCGGTCACGAGCACGATCTTTCCCAAGATCAGCGCCTTCCTTCTCGACCTCGTACCTAGCCCGCGTTCCCCCGTGCCGCCAACTTAGCGGGTCGATGTTGCGCTGTGATGACCACCCGATGCACGAAGTGACGAGAAACAGCCGGGAGGCGGACACGGGATACGGCTGTGGCCCCCCACCGAATGCGATGGGGGGCCACAGAACAGACGCGGCACGTCCGTGCGTCGTCGCTTACTTCTTGTTGCGACGCTGGACGCGCGTGCGCTTGAGCAGCTTGCGGTGCTTCTTCTTGGCCATCCGCTTGCGCCGCTTCTTGATAACAGAGCCCACGACTACCCTCGCTCACTTCTCATCACTCGGTGTTTGGGCGCCATGGGCCCACACGACCTACGAGGGGCTAGCCTACCCGTCCGAGCGCCGAGGTCGTAATCGAGGGGCTTCGGGGAGACCGGAAGTGCCCTGTCCTGATCGCCGGGATCACCGTCGAAGCCGTTGATCCCGCCGCTCAGCGGCCTCCCCGAGGCAGCCGTCACGCCGTGTCCACCCCCACATAACTCTCGCGGAGGTACTCGTGAACCGCGTTCTCGGGGACGCGGAAGGACCGCCCCACCCGGATCGCGGGCAGATGACCGCTGTGCACCAAGCGGTACACGGTCATCTTCGACACTCGCATCACCGAGGCGACCTCCGCCACGGTAAGGAACTGAACCTCGCTCAGAGGCCTCTGGTCTGCAGCCATGACACACCTGAACCTTCCGCACTCGACGGCCACCGGCTTCCCCTTCCGGTGACTCTTCGTCGTTGCGTGCTCACTCCCCAGACTAGGGGCGGGTGATGCGAGTGGGGAAGAGGTGCACCCATCGGCGGCCTACTGTGACAGACACGCTCGATTGAGTACGTAGCGGGTCAGCGGCAGGTAGTAATCAGCCCGCACGGCATCATCAAGTGGAACGGCGACGGACACGACACCCTCGGCCTCCCCCACAAAGAGCGCGGGGTCATTCGTATCGGCCAGCCCAATGGCCTCAAACCCCAGCTGACCTGCCCCGCAGACCCACCCGTGATCCCCGACGACGAGGTCGGGCAGCGCTCCGCCGGCCTCGGCCACGCCGGCCAGGGCCGTCCGGACGGGCAGCGGCGAGTGCGAGTGCGCGCCGGTCGCACAACCGGGGCGCCGCGGTCCGGGTTCGCGTAGCAGCGCGACTCCTCGTACGTAGTCGAGGTTGTACGTGCGTAGACCGAACCGGGTCGTTATGTCGACACAGCGACCCTGCGCCGGGGTGAGGACGGTACATCCCGACGCCGACAGGCCGTCTGCCAGAGCGGCGTAGAAACCGAGCAGCCGGTGCGGGTGACCGGTGCCGATCAGGACCGAGGCACCGCCCCGAGCCGCGACGGCCAGCCGGCCGGCGAAAGCATCGAGGGCGGCCAGGGTCCGCTCGGGATCAATCACATCATGACCCGAACTGCATCGGGGATCGGCCGAAACCCCGCACTTCTCGGCCATCAACGCGATCAGATCACGCACACCCCAGGCGTCCTCCGGGTCGATCCCCATCAGGGCCCGGGGATCCCGGGCCGCGAACAGCCGATAGCTCCGCAGGCTCGTCTCCCGCGACGTGGCCACGACCCCGGCGATCCCGGACGCGAGAAGGTGGGCCCGCAGGGCCCGCACGCTCAGCACGCCGCTCGACACGCCAGCGATGCTGGCGCACCCCGCACCCGTGAACGGCCGGAACCGGAAAAACACCCCCGGTCGGCGTAACGGTTCTCCGGACGGCCGCCGGAACCGTCCCTCCCGGCCCGCAGGACACGGGCGCACACGCACGGGGGAAGCAGCACGGACGAACGAGCTACCCGGAGGGCCCGCACGGTGACGCGGGGCCACAGGGAGCGCCGGGCCGCGGGGAACCGCGGGGACAACGGGGACACGGGAGTCCAGGGCCACGGGGCAAGGCGGGGAACCCGGACCAGGGAGAGCGGGAGACACACGGACACGGGGGCAGAAGCGCGAGGAGGCCCGACCGCAGGAGCGCTCACCTCACCGCGCCGCCGCCGTGGGACCGCCCGTCCTCGCCGGGTGCCCTCAGGCGTCAGCGCCCCCGTCGGCCTGCCCTCCGCCCCCGGGCCGCCGCGCCTCAGGCCAGGAGCCCGCGCAGCGGAAACACCGCCCGTCGCGTGGCCAGCACCGCCTGGTCCAGGCGGTCGGCGGGGTCGTAGCCCGCCTCCCAGTCGGCCCACCCCGCCGGCCACCGGCCGTCCGTCATACGCCCGGGCGCCAGCTGCCGGGTCCGCGCGAAGACCTGCTGCCGCCAGGAGTCCGGCGTCACCGTCTCCGGCTCGATCGGCCGCCCCGCCGCGATCCCCACCAGATGCGTCCACGACCGCGGCACGACGTCCACGACGGCGTATCCCCCACCGCCCAGCGCCACCCAGCGCCCGTCGGCGTACTCGTGCGCCAGCTCGTGGCACGCCACCTGCACCGCCCGCTGCGCGTCCAGCGAGACCGCCAGGTGAGCCAGCGGATCCTCGAAGTGCGTGTCGGCCCCGTGCTGCGTCACGAGCACCTGCGGCCGGAAGTCGGCCAGCAGTTCCGGGACCACTGCGTGGAACGCCCGTAGCCATCCCGCGTCCGCGGTCCCGGCGGGCAGTGCCACGTTCGCCGCCGACCCCTGCGCGGAATCCGACCCCGTCTCCTCCGGCCATCCGGTCTGCGGGAACAGTGTCCGCGGATGCTCGTGCAGCGAGACCGTCAGCACCCGCGGATCGTCCCAGAACGCCGCCTGCACCCCGTCGCCGTGGTGCACGTCCACATCGACGTACGCGACCCGCTCCGCCCCCAGCTCCAGCAGCCGGGCGATCGCCAGCGCGGCGTCGTTGTAGATGCAGAACCCGGACGCCGCCGCGGGCATGGCGTGGTGCAGCCCGCCCGCGAAGTTCACCGCGTGCTGCACCTCGCCGCGCCACACGGCCTCCGCCGCCCCCACCGACTGCCCGGCGATCAGCGCCGACACCTCGTGCATCCCGGCGAAGGCGGGATCGTCGATCGTCCCCAGCCCGTACGACTGGTCGGCCGCCGCCGGGTCCGCGGAGGCCGCCCGCACGGCGGCGATGTAGTCCTCCCGGTGGACGAGCCGCAGCGTCGACTCGCCCGCCGGCTTCGCGGCCACGACGTCCAGGTCCCGGTCCAGCCCGAAGGCGTCCACCAACTGTTTCGTCAGGGCCAGCCGGACCGGATCCATCGGATGGTCCGGACCGAAGTCATAGCCCGTCACTGCCTCGTCCCACATCAGCTGTGCGCCGCCGCTCATGCCCGCCACCGTATCGGTCCGGTTGAGCAGCGAACGACCGGGCGTAGGCGAGCGTCACCAGCACCAACGCCATCGGCACGAGCATCGCCCCGCGGTAGCTCCACGCGTCCCCGAGGGCACCCACCAACGGCGAACCCACCAGGAAGCCGACATAGTTGAAGACGTTCAGCCGTGCGACCGCCGCGTCCGACGCCCCGGGGAACCGCCGCCCGGCCGCCGCGAAGGTCTGCGGCACGACCACGCACAGCCCCAGCCCCAGCAGGGTGAACCCGAGCATCCCGACCCATGCCCCCGGCGCTCCGGCCACCACCGCGAACCCGGCCGCCGCCACCAGCGCCCCGACGCGGACGACCGCGACCGCCCCGAACCGCCGTACCCCGAGGTCCCCGACGGCCCGCCCCAGCAGCGTGGTCACCATGTACACGTTGTACGGCAGGGTCGCCAGCTGCTCACTGCTGCCCAGCACGTCCTGGAGGTACTTCGCGCTCCAGTTGGAGACGGTCGAGTCCCCGATGTACGCGAACGTCATCACCAGGCACAGCGGCAGCAGCGCCCGGAAGACCAGCCCCCCATCCTCGACCCGATCCCCGTCCGAGGTCGTGCCGGCCACGTCCGGCACGGTGCCGGGAACGCCGGCATCCCCGTCGACGTACCACCGGCTCCCCACCAGCGCCGCGGGCAGCAGCAGCACGACCACCGGCAGGTACGACACGAACAGCGCCAGGTGCCAGTGCGCGCCCGCCCACGCCAGCGAGGCCCCGACGATGCCGCCCAGGCTGTACGCGGCATGGAAACCGAGCATGATGCTGCGCCCGTACGAGCGCTGGAGGCTCACCCCGAGCATGTTCATCGAGGCGTCCAGCGCCCCCACCGCCAGCCCGAACACGGCCAGCGCCGCAGCCAGCTCCACCATCCCCCGCCCCGCCCCGACGCCCAGCAGCGACAGCAGGACGACCGGTTGGGACCAGCGCAGCACCCGGCTCGGCGGTATCCGCCGGATCAGCCGCTCGGTCGTCACACTGCCGATGCCCGCCAGGACCGGAACGGCGGCCAGGAACGCCGGCAGCAGCGCGTCGGAGACGCCGTAGCGGTCCTGGACCGCCGGGATACGCGTCACGAGCAGCGCGAACGCGACGCCCTGCGCGCAGAAGCCGAACGCCAACGAGGCCCTGCCGCGCCGCAGCACATCAGTCATGGCGGCGAGCGTAGGGCCCCGGCGTACCCGTGGGTAGATCCGGCCAAAGATGAATTCCCCTCATCTTTGACGGGCTGTCGCGGTGTTACGCGGCGACGGCGACGGCGGACCGCATCGCGGGCTGGGCCACGGCCGTCGCCGCCTCGTCCCGGAGCAGCCGCTTCATCGGCGCAGCGGCCAGACCGCCGCCCGCCACGAACCCGGCCGCCATCGCCACGGCCATGATCACGCCGCCCAGCCAGACCATGGTGTCCACGGGCACGGTGTAGGCACCGACCACGCGCACGACGCACTCGGCGAGCAGCACCCCGCCCCACACCAGGGAGAACGTCCTCTCCTTGCGCAGAAAGGCCGCCGAGCCCGCTGCGGCACCGGCCGCCAGTCGCTCCCATGCCGCGCTGCGGGCGGCGCAGTCCCGCACCAGGAACGGCTTCATGGCCGCGGTCATCATCGGCCTGCCCAGCGCGACCGAGACGAGGATGCCGATACCGACAGTGCTGCTGACCGCGCTGTCCTTGGCCAGCATCAGCCGGGGGTCACCGGAGACGAAGCCGAGCACCAGACTCACGGCGTTGACGACGAGGATGAGCAGAGCGAGCCCGTTGGCACGCCGCTCCGCCACCACACCCCACAGCGTCCGGGCGGCCGGGACCACGCTGCTCCAGGCGAGCGCCGCGAAGGTGCTCGTCCCGATGCCGTCCTTGAACAGGTAGTACGCGCAGAGCGGCACCGCCACGTCGACCGCCGGCGCAGCGAGATGCTTCCTGATGCCCTGGCTCCGGGAACCCGTGTTCGTCGTCATGCCCCCAGCTTCGCCGCAGAGCGGGGTCCGTCAGTAGAAACGATCGTCCGGACGTCCGCATGACACTTGTCAGTCGGTCCGCCCACGCCTCGTCACGCGCGGCCCGCAGACCGGCCGTACAACGGCCGCCGCGCATCGGGTGAGTGACGGGCCGGCGGCGGCCACTGACGCGGAATCAGAGCAGCAGGTCGGCCAACTCCCCCATGTCCGCGAAAAGTCGGCTGGCGCCCTCGAGGTTCTCGGCCGCCGTCATGCCGGTGAACCCGTACACGTCCATGCCTGCCGCCACGCCCGCCTGCACCCCGAGCGGCGAGTCCTCGACGACCACGCACCGCTGCGGTGGGACCCCCATCCGCTCTGCGGCGTGCAGGAAGAGGTCCGGGGCGGGCTTTCCGCGCCCCACGTCCTGCGCGCTGAAGATCCGCCCGTCCTCGAACCACCGGTCCAGCCCGGTCCTCCGATGCCCCACCCGGATCCGCTCATGGCTCCCGGAGGAGGCGACGCAGTACGGCACCCCGTCCGCGGCCAGTTTCTCCAGCACTCCTGTCACCCCGGCCACCGGCTCCAGTTCGCGCTCGAAGGCCGCGAAGACCCGTGCGTGGAAGACGTCGTCGAAGTCCTCCGGGAGGCGCTGGCCCGTCCGCTCCAGGACCAGTTCATGGATCCGGTGCATCGCCGACCCCATGTAGTCCCGGATCGACTCCTCGTACGTCGTCGGATGCCCGACCTCGGTGAGGTAGCCGGCGAGCAGCCGGTTGGAGAGGGGCTCGCTGTCGACGAGCACGCCGTCGTTGTCGAAGATGACGAGGTCGTAGTGCATGTCATGAGCCTAAACGCAGAAAACCCCGCACCGAACCGGTGCGGGGTTTTCTCAATATTCGTTCGGCGGCGTCCTACTCTCCCACAGGGTCCCCCCTGCAGTACCATCGGCGCTGTAAGGCTTAGCTTCCGGGTTCGGA
>NZ_JAFFZS010000168.1 GCF_016921115.1 Streptomyces actuosus | reverse complement strand
TACATATACAGGGGAGATTCTTGAGCTTCGGGAAGGGGAGTGTTGATGTTCTCGCGCTGGAGTTCAGCGCTGTCCAAGTTGCGTAGACATGTCAGGGTATCATGGTCACTAGCACAGCCAGTCCGGATAACCAGGTTGTCGTACGAAAACTGACTCTGGCTTGTAATGCGCATGTTGGCAAAGCTCTGCGACTCCGCTGCAGCGGCATGAAATAGACCATTGTCCCTTCCACCGTAGGCCGACAGAAGGAGGGTTATGGAAGCAGCGCCTGCACTGGCCCCACCCAGGACAACATGGTTTGGATCACCTCCAAACTGGAAAAGTCAGTCAATACATACTGCTAACCAAAAGAGGATACAAGCAATACAAGCAACGTACCTTGCCAATATGTTTCTGCACCCATTCTAGGGCTTTTATCTGGTCCTTCAAGCCATTGTTCAAACTGCCCCCTTTCTTGACTTGTTCTCCAGCCAAAAAC
>NZ_JAFFZS010000167.1 GCF_016921115.1 Streptomyces actuosus | reverse complement strand
ATATTAACACAGTCCAGTGCTGATGGGTCCAAGATATCTTCCCGTCCAAGTTACAATGGTTGCTAGGAAGCCCTATGAGAGGAACCCGGTCATATGAAGAGGCATTGAAACGGATCAATAGACCACACTTTGCAGCATCAGAGCCCATACACATCATCCAGCGTGCTGTACCGGACAACTTACCGCTGCAGATCAAACAGGTAGTTCCCCGTATTAAAGAAGGGGGTGCGTTCGTCAAGTACTCCCGCGCATCCAACATCCAAGATACCGAGATCGAAAAGGCAATTAAAGAGAATCTGCAGAAGAATCCCATTCGGCCATGGTTTAACCCGTTCCAGGGTGTGGATGTTGCTCGAGTGCTGGGAAGGCCATGGATTGAGGATTTGTATCGCATCCCCAGTCAGAGACTCAGGGTTGAATTCCTGCCGACTTCGTCGGAGTGTCCTGCAATGGAATTGACCGTTGAGTCTCTTTACACA
>NZ_JAFFZS010000166.1 GCF_016921115.1 Streptomyces actuosus | reverse complement strand
CTACTACGTACTCCGGAGTACAGAGTTTGTAGTGGTTAGGCGTAGGAGTACGATGCTTTTAAGAGTGCTTTATACGAAATACAAGTAACAAGGATTGGCAATGATTCCATCTATGGTGGTTTCAAGTAATCATCTACTACGGAGTAGATGAAAGAGAGGATGATCAATCCAGCGGGTACGTGTACATATTAATCCTCGTCTACGGAGCATAGCATTCACCGTAGTCCTCACACATTGCACTCCAACCGTGCGCCAGATCTGGCGGTATGTGTGCCATTTCCGGAGTACTCCAGAGCACAGCTGTTCTATTTAAATAAATGGGCATAATAATAATACATTATCCCACTTCAAACCTGCCTCTGTGGGCAAACTGCAGAGCCAAACATTGGTGTGGTGTCGCTGGGTCGGACCGCTGCATGGTCCGGGAGATGGAAGTGGATCATCCCGATTTCGAGAAGGACCGAAAGAACAGGAAATAAA
>NZ_JAFFZS010000165.1 GCF_016921115.1 Streptomyces actuosus | reverse complement strand
CTGTGACCTATGCACATGACCTATGCACATGATGCATAGAGATATCTATCTGCACTAACACTGATCCTGTTGCAGCTTGAAGAGCCGCATCTTGTCTATGAACCTGTATATAGCCTGACTGTAGCTTACCCTGTCCGTCAATTCGGAATATATATCTGTACCTTACCCTGCGCCTTGACATATGATCTGGGCATATCAAGGATAGGATCAGGATGGATATATAAGAAACACTCATTTCATGTACTTAGGATTTGGTTCTTCGCGATTGTTTTGGTCAATAAAACGTTGGTTACACTTTCTAGTCCTTTACTCGTCAGCACTAAAACCAAGAGCTCAGCACACGTGCTCAGCTCACCTTTGTCTTCTCTATTCGTTTACCTACCTCATACAACTACGACATAAAGCGCCAGCGGGGGCGGTAATACTCGGACACCTAGGGAGATCTGTTAGAGTTACTGATCAGACGGTATATATATATATT
>NZ_JAFFZS010000164.1 GCF_016921115.1 Streptomyces actuosus | reverse complement strand
ATTTTCATTAGGATGATGTAACATGTTCGGAATGGACGCTTTTTATTGCTCTAGGATAGACGTTGGAACTCTGTTGGCTTTTATTGGCGTACTCTCTCGTTGTGATAACATTCCAACTCAATGCATGATTGATCACCAGGTGCGGTCATCTATCACCCTAGTCACGATAATTCCTAACGACATAGAGAAGAGGGAGGCATACTTTGTAGTTCTCTGGCCAGAGGATGCTCAAACAGTAATAAGGGATGCGACAATATTGCTTGCGTCTCGGTTCTATTTTGTGTTGGGAACCCTGCCAGAACATTGCGGCGCCATTTGGTGCTAGGCCTTCGGTTTTAGGAAACCGTCTGTTGCAGTCACCATCTGGGTCAGCAGACTATCTAGGCATGGTGCCTTGCAGCAGCTGCAACGTTCTAAGGAACCCTGTTCGGGGAGTACGGAAAAAAAGTGCCTTGTGTGGATCTTAGGACAGAGATAGTGTCGC
>NZ_JAFFZS010000163.1 GCF_016921115.1 Streptomyces actuosus | reverse complement strand
AATAAATAAAAAAAAAATATATATTTCAGAAATATTCATATTGTTTGATGAGATTACCCCTTCCCCCAATTAAGGGTGAATCAGCTCGATTTTTTCGTGTTGGTTATTAAATGATATGTTAGAGACTTTAGTTTAATGGTAAAACATGTGACTTTTAATCATTATCTTATGGGTTCAAGTCCCATAAGTCTTATAATATTTAAATATTAATGACTATAAGTTAACGGTAGACTGCTTATTTACCATATAAGATGTGCTGATTCGAATTCAGCTAGTCATAAGGGATAAATTAATGGCTATAAGTTAATGGTAGACTGTTCGTTTTCCATACGAAGTGTGTCGATTCGATTTCGGCTAGCCGTAAAAAGGGGTTAGTAACTTAATAGGTAAAGGACTTGCTTGTCGAGCGAGTAGATGTCGGATCGAAGCCGATCTAACCCGAGAAATATATAACTGAAATGTGGTATATTATTAAGTATGGATAAATAT
>NZ_JAFFZS010000162.1 GCF_016921115.1 Streptomyces actuosus | reverse complement strand
CGGGAACTATCAGTATCAGATAGTTGAACACTCAGGCTAATAGGCATCCGCAATGGCTTGCATTCAGCCATGCCAAATTCCTTAAGGATCTGGCTTGTGTAGGACTCTTGATCTAAGCAAATAGATCCTCACCCCCAGGTGAAGTGGATTCCAAGAAGCTTATTGACTATGCTGGAGTCTGTCATTGGGTGGAACTCCTTGAGCTTCTTCTTCACCTCACTAATCTCCTTCTCTTTGCATCCAAATATCACCACATTGTCCATGTATAGCACTATAATCAACCCTCAGTTGTTGATAAACACGCTCGGGTCCACCATCATTGGCCTAAACCCTATCTTCATCAGGAAGCTGGTGATCTTCTGATGCCACAAATTTGCAGACTGGTGTAAGCCATATAAGGACTTTCTCAACTCTAGGACCATACCCTCTGTTGCATCTGGGTCAAAGTCCTGCAATCCTTCCAGAATTTCCATGCAATTTGGCTTATCCAGGTC
>NZ_JAFFZS010000161.1 GCF_016921115.1 Streptomyces actuosus | reverse complement strand
TATGAGCGTGAGCATTAAACTATCTGATACTGAGAGTTCCTGCCTAGGAAGAAGTGATCATAAACTATTCCAGAGATTAATTGGCTGACTCATATTCCTAGTGACTGCTACTAGGCCCGATATCTCTTATGCAGTGAATCAGCTATCTCAGTTCCTTGCGGAGCCGAGACAGGTTCATCTAGCGGCGGCAAAGCACGTTCTTCGCTATATTCAGGCGACTAAGGACTATGGGTTAGTCTTTGGTGCAAAGGGGAGACAGAGACAAGGACTAGTTGCGTACGCAGATTCAGCGTATGCTAATTCAGTGAGAAGTCGCTCGACTACCGGATTCGTCTTCATGATCAATGGATCACCAGTTACCTGGAATAGCAGGAAGCAGACAGTGACTGCCCAAAGTTCAATGGAGGCAGAGTACATGGCTGTATTGGAGGCAGCTAAGCAAGCTATATGGATTAGGCATTTCCTTCATTCAATTGGCAAGGAAACAGTCTATAATAT
>NZ_JAFFZS010000160.1 GCF_016921115.1 Streptomyces actuosus | reverse complement strand
CAAAAATAGCTTTGCAGCAGCTGGTCTACTTCCATTAAATCCAGAAAGAGTGCTAGAGCAACTCAACATTCAACTGAAGACTCCTACACCACCAGGCAGCTGATTAACCAACTCAGTGCCAAAAACACCTTATAATAGCAAGCAATTGGACAAGCAAGCATCTACAATCAAGCAGCTATTAAGACAACGCATAAATAGCCCTTCAACACCTTCAAAAATTGCATTAGACCAACTTATTAAGGGGTGCGGAATGGCTATAAATAATGCTGTTCTTCTTAGCAAAGAAAACCAGGATTTACGTGCTGCACATGAGAAACAGATTCAAAAAAGGACACGATCTAGGAAGCAGATGGCAGTTAAAGAAGGTCTTTCTATTCAGGAAGGCCAGGAGCTTCTGCAAAGTGAGAATCAGGCTGATGTAGCTATATCTACTGCTCTTGCTGAGTCTGCTCCAGAGGCAGAACTCCGCTCTGTACGAGCTCCACCACGGGGTAGTGATTGTCATCTA
>NZ_JAFFZS010000159.1 GCF_016921115.1 Streptomyces actuosus | reverse complement strand
ATTTGAATGGGAACGAACGAATAACAGCACAACTTTGCAATATGATATGTCAGTATGGTAACTTGATTTGATGTGTGATGTTTTGATGCATACATAGTTATTATTATTATTTCTTTTCTTTCTTATTTCCTTATGTCTTTTATTTTGATATCAGCGTGCCCTGAATACATCCGGTCCAGTCGGTATTAGTTATTATGGTTCGATTTTTTATATGTAACAGGGGGGTATGGAATAGACATTGAGGTTCCTAAATATATGCTGAGTAGTACGTCTGACCCTTGGATACGCAGTTTCCGAGATAACTATTCTTGCCGATGACTAGTGGATGAATGAAGTGTACAGAAATATATAGTTTATAAAACCCTAGACAGCGATCACTCCACCACCTTCTCCAAAATTTCCAAAACCTGGCCCTTCTCCCTCAATGAAACCGGACTCGAAATACACCACCGATCATGCAGACTATTCTCCGCCAACCCGTCCAACTTCTCGCGTCCAACCCCGACATC
>NZ_JAFFZS010000016.1 GCF_016921115.1 Streptomyces actuosus | reverse complement strand
CCGCGCTATTAACGGAGTAGTCACTGGAGAGCTACGTGCACCGAAAGGTGCCCGCGTGGTTCGGACCGGGGGCCGCTGGAAAAGGACCGTGGAAACGCGACACCTCGCCAGCGGCCTACCGGTGTTGTGCGACCCGGCGACGCTCCTGGTGGCGTTCGAACGGGTCGCGGGAAACAAGGGGGCCAAAACGCCCGGAGTGGACGGCCTCACGGCCGTCAACGTCGAGCAAGAGATTGGCTCCTACGGGTTCCTGGAGGATCTTCGGCACGTACTTAAATCGGGTGAGTTCCGCCCGCTGCCGGTGCGCGAGCGCAAGATCCCCAAGCCGGGCGGTTCGGGCAAGGTCAGAAGCCTTGGCATTCCGACCATCACCGACCGCGTGGTCCAGGCGGCCCTCAAGCTGGTGCTGGAGCCGATCTTCGAGGCCGAGTTCAAGCCGGTCTCCTACGGCTTCCGGCCCCTGCGGCGGGCACACGACGCGATCGCTGAGATCCACTTCTACGGCACCCACGGCTACCGCTGGGTCCTGGACGCGGACATCGAGGCGTGCTTCGACTCGATCGACCACACGGCCCTGATGGACCGGGTGCGCGAGCGGGTCAAGGACAAGCGCGTGTTGCGGCTGATCAAGGCGTTCCTCAAGGCCGGCGTCCTCACCGAGGACAACAGCCGCGAGGACACTCTCACCGGCACCCCGCAGGGCGGCATCCTCTCCCCGCTGCTGGCGAACATCGCCCTGTCGGCGCTCGACGAGCGCCTGACCGGGCCCTGGGAGCCGGGCGGGGAGATGGCCACCAGCCACCTGCGCAGGCGTCGCCGTTCCGCTGGACGTCCGAACTGGCGAATCGTCCGCTACGCGGACGATCTCGTGGTTCTGGTCGACGGCACACATGACGACGTTGAGGCGCTGCGCGAGGACATCGCCGACGTGCTGCAACCGCTCGGTCTTCGTCTCTCCGAGGCGAAGACGCAGGTGGTGCACATGTCCGACGGGTTCGACTTCTTGGGGTTCCGCATCCAGTGGCGCCGCAAGCGAGGAACGGACAAGTGGCACGTCTACACCTTCATCGCTGACCGGCCCATCCGGCAGCTAAAGGACAAGATCCGTGCCCTGACGAACAGAACATCGCAGCAGAACCCCAGGGACGTGCTGATCAGGCTCAACCAGATCATGCGCGGCTGGGCCAACTACTTCAAGCACGCGGTCTGCAAAGCCGCCCTGAGCTCCCTGGCCAGTTTCACGTGGCACCGGGTGATCAGCTGGTGGATGGCGCTGCACCGCTGGAAGTGGAAGGACGTCCGCCGACGCTTCACCGACCGCAACGGACGGTGGCAAAAGCTCTCGGCAGACGGGGTCGAACTGTTCGACCTCCAGGCGGTGACGGTCACCCGCTACCGCTACAGAGGCAACACGATCCCCAACCCCTGGACCCGCCCCAACCACGCCTGAACGGCACAGTCCGTGGAGAGCCCGGTACTCGGAGACGGGTACGCCGGGTTCGGCGAGCGGCACGGAGAAACGGACCGGTGGCAACACCGGCACCGCGCTCCGTGCCGACTCAACAGGCCCCTCTACCGGGGTGCCCTGCGGCGTGGCGGCGGCACGAAAGCCAGTCCCGCCACCATGAGCGGCAGGAAGCTGACCAGCAGCATGGTGAGTTGCAGCGCCTGGGTGAAGTCCAGCCCGAGGCTGAGTCCGGAAGCCTGGCGGAGCAGGTTCGGATCGTAGACGCCGCCGACGTTCTGTGCCATCGCACTGCGCACGGCATCCACGGACTGCTGGGCCTCGTCCACGGACAGATCGCGTGACTGCGCGTCCGCCAGCCAGCTCCGCTGGAAGAAGAAGTCGAAGAGCAGGAGATAGACGGTGGGCCCGAGTGCCGAGCCGGTCATCCCGAAGGCCATCTGCACGGAGGCCACCGTGCCGGACCGCCCCGGCGGTGCCTGGGCGAGGACCGTCTCGGACACCGCTGTGGAGGTGACCAGCGCTCCCAGGTTGGTCAGCCATGTGGCCAGCACGAGCAGCCACAGCGCCATCGTGGGACTGACGGTGCCGGCCAGCAGCAGACCGCTCGCCGCCATCACGAGCAGACCGGTGACCATCACCGGCCGGGGACTGTACTTCCCGACCAGGCGCCCGGCCAGGATCACGGCGCCGGCGACGAGAAGCGTGCCGGGCAGGTACAACAGGCCGATCTTCTCGGGGGACAGCCTCAGCACCACGCTGCCGAACTGCCCCAGAACAAAGCTGAGCCCGACCCCCAGGAAGTTCAGCGTGAGCGCCGCCGCCAGGGCCACACTGAACGGTGCGCTGCGGAACAGCGACAGGTCCAGGGCGGGTTGGGCGGTGCGGCGGGCATGCAGCACGTAGAGCACGACGGCGACCGCACTGATCACCAGCGGTACCCAGGTCTGGGGCCGGGAGACGCCGTTCTGCGCCGCAGCAAGACCGACGACCAAGGTCAACAGGGCCGCTCCGATCAGGCTGACACCGGTCACGTCCACGGGACGGCCCTGCTGGGCGGGGGTCGACGGCACGTACCGGGCCGTCAACCACAGCGAGACCAGGGCGAGCGCAGGGGTGATCAGAAACAGGAACCGCCAGCCGACGGCCGCCACCGCCCAGCCCGTGAACGCGGGGATCACCCCGCACAGGACCATCTCGACGCCCATCAGGACACCGATGGCCGCCGGCCGTTGCTCCTCGGTCACCGACACTTTCAGCAGGGCCAGTGACACCCCCAGCAGAGCGGTCATCCCCAGCCCGTCCAGGAACCGCATCGCCAGCAGGAATCCGTAGCCGGGGGAGAACGCGGAGAGCACGTTGACGACCGTGACGGCTACCAGTCCCCGTATCAGCAGCCGCTTGAGCCCCACGGTGTCCGCGAGGCTGCCCGCGGCGAGGACGGAAGCGGCCATCACCAACGTCGCGGCGCCGCTCAGCAGCCCGACGGCCTGGGGCGGCACCTGCAGGGCCCGGTCCACCTGGGCCAGGTTCAGGCTGAGGACCAACGGGTCGACCACCGTGACCGTGAAGGCGAGGGAGAGCCCGAGGACCATCGCCAGAGGCATTCCCCCGGCAGGCGACCCGACCGCCGGCACGGCACCACCTCCGCTGCTTCCACGTCCCATGCCGGTCGACGCTAGCCCGATGGCAGCGGACGGCCCGGCCCGCCCGTTCCAACACGCGCGGAAGCCAGACGATCGGGTCAGCCGGGAAGCCCGTCCCAGCCTCCCGGCCCGGTTCGGCGGCGCCGACTCCGGTGCTGCACGGTGAGCAAGGCGGCCCGGTCCGGACGGGCCCGGAAGCGTGGATCTCCGCCCCCATGACTACATTGGAAAGGCCGAGGACACCCGTCGACAGCCCTCGGCGGAGAAGACAGCATGCGGACGACAGAGCGTCAAACGAGCGTCACGGCTGTCGGCCCGTCCCGCCTACTCGGGGCAGCCGAGCTGCCACGACCGGCTCCCCCGGCAGGTTCCGTCCCGCTCACTCCAGCCGCCGACTCGCTCATCATGCCCCGCGCCACTTCTCCGGACGCCATAATGGGCTCATGGCCTCCAGCTCACAGCATCGCGCACCCGCGCCGGGGGAACTCTCGGGCGCGGATGCCGAGGACCTCGCGCTGTGCCGGGAGAAGTTCCGGCTCCGTCTGCCGGAGTCGCTGGACCAGCTGCAAGGGCCGACTCATGGTGTCGTGGAGCTATCGCTGCACATGGCCTGGTCCGGGATGACGTCGTACGACCTGGGCAAGCCTCGCCAGCGCATGGGCTTGTACCGCACCGTCCTGCACGAGGGCCTGCGTGACGACCTGCCCCGCTACCTCAACCGGGACCTGCTTCTCCAGCTGTGGCCGGTGCTGCGCACACTCGTCGGTCGCACCGTGCGCACCGTGTGGGAGGACGACTTCCCCCAGCTCGCCTCCCGCACCCGGGCAGCCGCGTGACGGACATGCCGGGGCTGCACACGCGGCTCCTGGCGGATGTGATCGCGCTCGGCTCCCCGTATCCCTTGGTCCCCACCGGCGGGTATGCCGTGCGGGCGCACCGCCTCGTGAACCGCCCGAGCCAGGATCTCGACGTCGCCACCGAGAACCCAGCGCCCATGGCCGACATCGCCACCACGCTCCGCGCCGGCCTGGAAGCCCGCGGCTGGAAGGTGCACGCGCTGGAAACTGCCCCGTTGTCCGCCCGATTCACCGTGTCCGACCCGGCCACCGGGCAGGAATGCGGACGGCCCCATCGGCATGGTGATCAATTGGAGCCGACCCCTGGTGTGTCCCTCTACGCTGGCCTCCATGTCCTCGGGCGTCGGGAAGCTGGCGTGAGCAGGTCAGCGCGCCGTGCGCCACCGGATACCCGTACGCGGCATCCGGCGGTCGGCCGACCTGCCGGGAGGCGCTTTCCTTCGCCCGCCGGGTGAGGGCACGCCGCCTTTGGCGCCCGACCTGCGCCAGTGCCCGGCCGCACCGTGCGACCAAGGGTGAAGATCATGCTGGCGGCACTGCTCCTTCTTGATCTCCAGCTCCGAGGACGTGTGAGGTCATCGGGAGGATGTCGACCCCAGAGAGCCGAGACTCCCACCAGGACGCGCGAGTCGCAGGTGGGTGTGGGCCGCCATGGCCAACTACAGGTGCAGACCCACGTGGTTCACGATCAGCCGCTTCCTTTCGGAGTCGAAGGCGAGGTAAATCCGTCCGACCTCATCGGGCGACACGGCGTCCCGGACCTTGATGTGCGGCAATCCGTCCCTGCGCTTGCCGTCGAAGTCGATGATGCCATCGGACAGCCGGATACGCGGATCGAGGAGGCGATGGCCCCCTTTCGAGGCGCCCTCGACCTGCTCGACACCGTCCCCGGGATCAACCAGGCTGTCGCCGAAGTGATCATCGCGGAGACCGGCGGGGACATGACCCGGTTCGCCTCGGCCGGGCACCTGGCGTCCTGGGCCGGGGTCTGCCCAGGCCACCACGAGTCCGCCGGCCGCACCGAGACCACCAAGGTCCGCCCCGGCAACCCGTACCTCAAAGGCGCCCTCGGACTCGCCGCCTTCGGCGCAGCCAGAACCAACAACACCTACCTACAAGCCCGCTACAAGCGGCTGACCGCCCGCCGCGGACCGATGAAGGCCCTGGTCGCCGTGGAGCACTCGATCATCACCGCGATCTGGCACATGCTCACCTACAACGTCCCCCACCGCGAACTCGGCGGCACCTACTTCGTCCAGCGCGACCCGGAACGCGCCACCCGCCGCGCGATCACCGCCCTCAACCAGCTCGGCTACACCGTCACCCTCAACCCGATCGAAGGCGCAGCCTGACCGCTCACAGACCAAATGCCCGGCGGCCTCGACGACCACCGGGCACCCAGCCCTGCCCAAACAGCCCCTGACCTGCATCTATTTACGCGTCAGAAGGTCGAAGTACGCGTCAGCTGACCCGAAGGCCGACCGCCAGCGTCAGTTCAAGGACCCGGTGTGGCGACGCGAGATCCGGAAACAGCTCCCGCAGCTGCGACATCCGGTACCGGACCGTCTGGGGATGGACGTACAACGCTGCCGCCACCTCGTCCCGTCTGCCCTGGTGCAGCAGCCACGCCCGCAACGTCTCCTCCAGCCGCCGTGCGGTCGCGACAGGCAAGGTGTGCAACGGTGCGAGGGCTCGGGCGCGCAGGTCTGCCAACGCGTCCACGTCGGCGCTCAGCACCAGCTCGGGCAGGTGGTCCTCGGTGTCGCGAATATCAGAGGAGAGGGAGCGCGCGCGTACGGCTCGTGCGTACGAGGCGGACGCACGAGTCCATGGCCGGGCCGGGCCGACCACTGCGGTGCGGTCGGTCAGCTGCCGCAAGAGATGTGATCGGTCGGCATCGGGGACGAGCAGCACGCCGGTGGCGTCCGGCAGATCGTCGAGGACGAGGGTGCCCGGGTCGAGCACGCGGTAGGCAGGCCGGGCCTGGGCGGCGGGCAGCAGGACCGCGGTCACCGAAACCGGAGGCTGCCACCCGGCCCGTTGAGCAGAGGCCAGCAACACGTCCGGGCTCGCGCCGGCGAGGAGGTCGCGGGCCAGGTGTTCCAGGTGGCGCTCGTGGGCCCTGCCCCGGGCGGCCAGTTCGTCGGCGTGGCCCGCGGCGCTCGCGGCGGAGAGCTCGTCGATGTAGGCGAAGGTCAGCTCGGCGAACTTGGCCACCTCGGCGGCGGGCAGACCTGCGGGTACGGCACCCGCTGCCAGGCATCGCCAGGCCACGCGGGCGCCGACGCGGTAGGCGCTGAGCAGGGCGTCCATCGAACGGCCGTCGCGCACCTCGCCGCGGCCCAGCTCGTAGGCTGCGTCACCGGCGTCGCCGCCCGTGGCGTTCCCGCTCGCGAGGTCCAGGTAGTGCCCCAGGGCGGTGCGGACGGCTCGGCGGATGGTGGCGCCCATGTGGCCCGACAGGGCGTTGGCGTAGGAGGGGACTTCGTCGATGATCGCCTGGACGACCTCGTCGGCGGTGGTCTTCAGCGCGGCCCTCAGTGCGGTGACCGTCGTCTCGTCCAGGGCCAGTTCGCTGGCCCTCCGGATTGCATGGCTCACGTCTTTGTTCCCTGCGAACAATTCAGCCGACCAGATTTGCGTCCTGTGGTCAGGACTTTACGCCTTGAGGCGCAGCAAGCTGGAGTCATGACGAGTGCAACCCTCCGCAGCAGGGCGTGGAAACTGCTGGAGATGGTCACGACGCCGCTGCTGCCGTCGGACTACCTCGACCTGGTC
Source organism: Streptomyces actuosus (assembly GCF_016921115.1). Taxonomy (GTDB): domain Bacteria; phylum Actinomycetota; class Actinomycetes; order Streptomycetales; family Streptomycetaceae; genus Streptomyces; species Streptomyces actuosus_A. Next base: position 176,292 of record NZ_JAFFZS010000016.1, on the reverse strand, counting down.
AGCCCACTGCGTGCGGGCGCTGACCTGCGTGGGCGCATCGAGGCCGTGTACCCCGAGACGGGTGACGCCGCGACTGTCGTGATCAGGCCGGGACGGGGCTGGCGCGGCCACACGGCCGGTCAGTACGTGCGGATCGGGGTCGACGTCGACGGGGTGCGCCTGTGGCGCGCCTACTCCATCACCTCGCCGACAAACCGCCAGGACGGCCGCGTCACGATCACCGTGAAGGCGATCCCGGACGGCAAGGTCAGCAACCACCTGGTCCGCAGGGTGAAACCGGGCATGCTGATCGAGCTCGACCAGGCGACCGGTGACTTCGTGCTGCCGCAGGCCAAGCCCGCCAAGGTGCTCTACCTGACGGCCGGAAGCGGCATCACGCCCGTGATGGGCATGCTGCGCGACATCGAGTTCGACGACGTCGTCATGGTCCACTGCGCACCCCAGCCGCAAGACGTGATCTTCCGCAGCGAACTGCACGACCTGGTCGCGGCCGGGAAGCTGCGGCTCACCGAGGTGCACACCGCCACAGACGGCATGCTCGACATCGCCCGTCTCGACGAACTCGTGCCCGACTGGGCCGAGCGCGAGACCTGGGCTTGCGGGCCGGCGGGCCTGATCGACGCCGCCGAAAAGCACTGGAGCGAGCACGGCGTACAAGAGCTCCTCCACACCGAACGCTTCCGCCCCGGCATCGTCGTCGCCGGCGACGGAGGCGAGGTCACGTTCAGCGCCACCGGCAAGACCGTCGACGCGGACGGCGCCACTCCGTTGCTGGACATCGGCGAGGAGGCCGGCGTGCTCATGCCCTCCGGGTGCCGTATGGGCATCTGCTTCGGCTGCGTCACGCCGCTCAAGGCGGGCGCCGTCCGCGACCTGCGCACCGGCGAGGTCACCGAGGCCGAGCCGGGCGTCCTCATCCAGACCTGCGTGTCCGCCCCAGCGGGCCCCTGCGACATCGAACGGTAGGAGCATCTTGACCGCCATCGACCCCACCGACCACCTGACCGCTGAGCAGATCGAGGACCTCGGCCGTGAGCTGGACGCGATCCGCGACGAGGTGATCGCCGACCGCGGGGAGAAAGACGCCGCCTACATCCGTAGGGTCATCTCGGCGCAGCGCAAGCTGGAGCTGGTCAGCAGGGGCGTGCTGCTGTTCTCGATCTTCCCGCCGGCGTGGCTGCTCGGCACCGCCGGTCTGTCCGTGGCGAAGATCATGGACAACATGGAGATCGGCCACAACATCCTGCACGGCCAGTGGGACTGGATGCGGGACCCGAAGATCCACTCCACCACCTGGGAATGGGATCACGTCTCGCCGGCCGACCAGTGGAAGCACTCGCACAACGAGCTGCACCACACGTACACCAACGTGATCGGCAAGGACAACGACCTCGGCTACGGCATCATGCGCGTCGACGAGGACCAGAAGTGGCACCCGTTCCACCTCGGCCAGCCGCTGTGGAACTTCATCAACGCCTGCTTCTTCGAGTACGGCATCGCGGCGTACGACCTGGAGCTCGGCAGGAACCTGAACAAGCGCCGCCGCAAGAACCCGGAGTTCCGCGCGCGGGCCAAGGCCGTGGGCCGCAAGATCCGCAAGCAGGTACTCAAGGACTACGTGATCCACCCGCTGCTGTCGGGCCCGTCGTTCCTCCCCACGCTCGCCGCCACGTTCACCGCGAACCTGGTCCGCAACATCTGGTCCCACTCGGTGATCATGTGCGGGCACTTCCCCGAGGGCGTGCAGGTCTTCGAGCGCCGGTCGATCAAGGGCGAGACCCGCGGCCAGTGGTACCTGCGCCAGATGATGGGCTCGGCGAACATCAGCGGCAGCAGGGCCATGCACTTCATGACGGGCAACCTGTCGCACCAGATCGAGCACCACCTGTTCCCGGACCTGCCGAGCAACCGGTACGCCGAGGTCGCGGTGAAGGTGCGTGCGCTGTTCGAGAAGTACGAACTGGAGTACGTCACCGGACCGCTGCCCAAGCAGGTGTTCTCCGCGTGGCGCAAGGTCTTCCGGCTCTCGCTGCCGAACAAGAAGGCCGAGGTCAGAACGCCGGACCGCGAGCAGGAGCTCGTCGCGGCCTGATTCCCGGTACTGGTTCAGATCTCCGACTCGCCCGGTAGGTGATGAGGCGGCAGCCGACACGACCACCGATCGCTCCCGGGCATGACGGGTGGACGGGTGCGCTCACAGATCAGGCGCTCCTCCGAGAGCAGCACAGGACCAAGGACCGCGTAAGGCCGCCGACCGCATGGTGCGTGCCGGTGCAGCCGATCTCACGGCCCGAAGCCGCACCGGAGCGCTCCGGTGCGGCTTCGTCGTCTCACGGCTCCGCACGGATGTCCCGTCAGACGTTCCCCGACGGGTTCGCCGTGTCACCCGCTACGGCACAGCTGTCACGACCTGTGCGGATCATCCCAGAGGAGAGGGAAGAGGGCCCTGACCTGCGGTTTCATGCCCGCGCTGGGGTAGCTGCACGCCCATGGACGGTCTCTACAACCCGGCCCTGGTCAACAAGCAGGAAAGACACATGAGGCTTACGGACGGGCGGCACCGATGCCGGTGGCGCCGCCCGAGGCGCACCACGACCTTGCCCGGCAACCCGACTTGAAGGCAGGGAGGAGCGCCTCCGCGGACATGGCTGTGTCCCAGGGCCCGCGCCAGGACCTGACGTCTCATCAGTGCGAGCGTCACGTGAGCGTCAGGGCTGCCCTGCGCGGCCCCGGCGACGACCGGGGGCACCACACGCCCGTCTTCCCGGCAATGACCGGAACAGCAGGTCAGAGGCGGTCGTACGGCATGCGGCGTGCTCCACCCCTTGTCCGCAGGCAAACAGGTCGACCCAACCCGCCAAGACCGACCTCATCCGCAAGAAAGCAGGTCAGGAGCCCTTCTGGACGGGCTCGAGAATCGCCACGCACTCCACGTGCGAGGTCATCGGGAACAGATCGAACGCCCGCAGCGTCCGCACCCGGTACCCGCCCTCGCGGAAGTACGCGATGTCGCGCGCCAGGGCCGCCGGGTCGCAGGCGACGTAGGCGATCCTGCGGGCGCCCAGGGAGGACAGGTGCTCGACCGTCCTCCGGCCGGCGCCGGCGCGCGGTGGGTCGAGGACGATGAGGTCGGCCTCCGTGATGCCCGTGCGCGGCAGCACCGACTCGACCTTGCCCTGCTCGATGCGGACCCGCGGGAAGTCCGCCAGGTTGTGCCGGGCGTCCTCGACGGCTCGCTTGCCGGACTCGATGCCGAGGACCGCGCCCTGCTCGCCGAGGCGGTCGGCGAGGGCGCCCGCGAAGAGGCCGACGCCGCAGTACAGGTCGAGGGCGGTCTCGCCCTTGCGGGGCAGCAGGCCCTGCATGACGGCGGTCACGAGGGTGTCGGCGGCCTTCGGGTGGACCTGCCAGAATCCGCCGCTGCCGACGCGGTAGGTGCGGCCGTCCGCGCGCTCGCGGACGAAGCCGCGGCCGTGGACGCGGTGGATGCCGCCGTCGTTCTCGTCCACCCGCAGCACGGACACCGGCCGGTCCAGCTCGACCAGCGGCAGGCGGGCGCCCGGCCGCGGGGTGAGGATCACCTGGCGGTCCTGGGACCCCGTGGCCGCGATCGCCTCGACCTGGGCCATGCCGGTCCAGTCGCGCCGGACGACGCCCAGCTCGCTGACACCCTCGGCCGCGATCATGCAGTGGTCGATGCGCTCGACCGCGTGCGAGCGGTGCCGGCGCAGTCCCGCGTGCCCCTCGGCGTCGACCGCGTACTGCACGCGCGTGCGCCACTGCGGGACCTGGCCCGCGGGGAGCTTGTCGCCCTCGACCGGCATGACGGTGCCGTCCCAGCCGGCCTCCTCGGGAGTGAGGCCCGCCAGCCGCTCGAGCTGCTCGGCGATGACCTCGCCCTTCAGCCGTCGCTGGGCGCCCGGCTTGGCGTGCTGCCAGTCGCAGCCGCCGCAGCGACCGGGGCCGGCGAAGGGGCAGGGGGCCTCGATGCGGTCCTTGGAGGCGTCGAGGATCTCGACGGCGTCCGCGCGCAGGAAGCGGGCACCCTCCTCGCCCTCGGTGACCCGGGCCACGACCCGCTCACCGGGCAGCGCGTGGCGGACGAACAGCACCTGTCCGGCGGAGGTGCGGGCGACGCAGTGACCGCCGTGCGCGACGGGGCCGATCTCGACCTCGTACTCCTCCCCCACGAGCGAAACCGCCTGCGACTTCTTCGGTTCTGCCTGCATGGCGGGGTGACTCCAGATCGAGAGAGGGACGGCGTACGGGCCGGGCCGGCCCGGCGGGTTCCGGGGGCCCGACGACAACAGCCCACCAGTCTACTTGGACGGAGACGAGTCCTTCGGCCGCTCCTGGGCCGGACCGCGACGCACCGCGCCGGGCGCGTTCCAGTCCTGCCGCTTGCGGGCGCGCTTCTTGGCCGCCTCGGAGGACTGCAGCTGATAGGGCACCGAGGTGACCATGATGCCGGGCGTGAACAGCAGGCGGCCTTTGAGCCGGAGCGCGCTCTGGTTGTGCAGGAGGTGCTCGTACCAGTGGCCGACCACGTACTCGGGGATGATGACCGAGACCGCGTCCCGCGGGGACTCCCTGCGCAGGCTCTTGACGTACTCGATGACCGGTCGCGTGATCTCGCGGTAGGGCGAGTCCAGGACCTTCAGGGGTACGTCGATGGCGCGCCGCTCCCACTCGTCGCGCAGCGCCTTGGTCTCCGCCGGGTCGACGTTGACGGTGAGCGCCTCCAGGGTGTCGGAGCGCATCAGCTTGGCGTACGCGAGGGCGCGCAGGGTCGGCCGGTGGATCTTGGAGATGAGGACCACCGAGTGGACCCGGGAAGGGCGCACGGTGTCGTCTCCGGGGCTCTCCGGGGCGACCAGCTCCGCGGACACGCGGTCGTAGTGGCGGCGGATGGCGGTCATCGTCACGAAGAAGATGACCATGCCGAGCAGGGCGACCCAGGCTCCGTGGGTGAACTTCGTGACCAGGACGACGACCAGGACCAGTCCGGTGAAGAAGGCGCCGAAGGCGTTGATCGCGCGGGAGCGGACCATGTGCCGGCGCTTGCCGGCGTCCCGTTCCTCGGCCAGGTGGCGGTTCCAGTGCCGGACCATTCCGATCTGGCTGAGTGTGAAGGACACGAACACGCCGACGATGTACAGCTGGATCAGCCGCGTGGAGTCGGCGCCGTAGATCCACACCAGGAGGGTGGCCGCGCCGGCGAGGAGCACGATGCCGTTGGAGAAGGCGAGCCGGTCGCCGCGGGTGTGCAACTGGCGCGGGAGGTAGCGGTCCTGGGCGAGGATCGAGCCGAGGACGGGGAAACCGTTGTAGGCGGTGTTGGCGGCGAGGAACAGCACGAGGGCGGTGGCCGCCGCCAGGATGACGAAGAAGAAGCTGCCCTTGCCGAAGACGGCCTCGGCGACCTGGGTGATGACCGGGTTCTGGACGTAGTCGGGCCCGACCGGGACACCGTTCCTGAGCAGGTCGGACGCCGGGTTCTCGGCCATGCGGACCTTGGCGGCCAGGGCGAGCGCGATGATGCCGCAGAACATGGTGACGGCGAGCAGGCCCATCATCGCGAGCGTGGTCGCCGCGTTCCTCGACTTCGGCTTGCGGAAGGCGGGCACGCCGTTGGAGATCGCCTCGACGCCGGTCAGGGCGGCGCAGCCGGAGGAGAAGGCCCGCAACAGCAGGAAGATCAGCGCGAAGCCGGCCAGGCCCTGGTGCTCGGCCTCGATGTGGAAGCCGGCCGTCGGCGCCCGCATGGTGTCGCCGAGGAGCAGCCCGCGGAAGGCGCCCCAGGCGATCATGATGAAGACGCCTGCGACGAAGACGTACGTCGGGATGGCGAAGAGCTTGCCGGACTCCTTCACGCCGCGCAGGTTCATCAGCGTGAGCAGGACGATCACGGCGACGGCGCAGGGCGTCTTGTGCTCGACGACGAAGGGGATCGCGGAACCCAGGTTCTCGATGCCGGACGCGATGGAGACGGCGACGGTGAGGACGTAGTCGACGAGCAGGGCACTCGCGACCGTCAGGCCGGCCCTCGGGCCCAGGTTGGTGGTGGCGACCTCGTAGTCGCCTCCGCCGCTGGGGTAGGCGTGCACGTTCTGCCGGTAGGACGCGACCACCGTGAACATCAGCACGACGACCGCGACCGCGATCCAGGGGCTGAAGTGGTATGCCGACACGCCCGCGATGGACAGGACCAGCAACACCTCCCCTGGCGCGTACGCCACGGAGGACAGCGGGTCGGAGGCGAAGACGGGGAGTGCGATGCGCTTCGGCAGGAGGGTCTCCCCCAGCCGATCACTGCGCAGTGCGCGCCCGATCAGAATCCGCTTGGGCACGTCGGTCAGTTTGGACACAACAGAGGATCGTAAGCCTTCGAACACGGGCTCGCCCACACGCCCACGCCGATCTGCCGCACGAGTGGAAACGGAGGCCCTGCGGGCGACGGATTCCGCAGGCGGTGCCGCCCCCGTGCCTAGATGTCTGGACCCCCTCCGCCACCGCCCCCTGGAGGCCCCGTGCCCGCCCTCGCAGAGTTGATCGGCGCCGCCGTCGCACTCCTCGGCCTCGGATTCCTCACGCTGCGCAGCGTGCGGAGCATCACGCGCCGCCGGGCCGCGCACCCCCGGTAACCCTGCACGGGGGTGCACACCCCGGACCACCCCTGTGTAGCTTGGTCGCCGGTCTGAGAACCTGTTACCACCACGTCAGAGACTCTTGACATCGGAAGGACGGTCGTGCACATCGTCATCATGGGCTGCGGCAGAGTGGGGTCCGCTCTCGCCCAGACCCTGGAGCAACAGGGGCACACGGTCGCAGTGATCGACCAGGACCCCACCGCCTTCCGACGCCTGGGTTCCTCCTTCGGCGGTCGCCGGGTGACCGGGGTCGGCTTCGACCAGGACACCCTGCGCGAGGCCGGCATCGAGGAGGCCGGCGCCTTCGCCGCGGTCTCCAGCGGCGACAACTCCAACATCATCGCCGCCCGCGTGGCCCGAGAGATGTTCGGCATCGAGAACGTCGCCGCCCGGATCTACGACCCCCGGCGCGCCGAGGTCTACCAGCGGCTGGGCATCCCGACGGTGGCCACCGTGCGCTGGACGGCCGACCAGATGCTGCGCCGCCTGCTGCCGTCGGGCGCCGAGCCGCTGTGGCGGGACCCCACCGGCGGGGTGCAGCTGGCCGAGGTGCACACCTCGACCGCCTGGGTCGGCCACAAGATCAGCCGGCTGCAGGAGGAGACGGGCGTTCGCGTCGCCTTCCTCACCCGCCTCGGCGAGGCGATCCTGCCCACCTCGCAGACGGTGTTGCAGGAGGGCGACCTGGTGCACGTGATGATGCGTGCGGACGAGGTCGAGAAGGTGGAGGCGGCGTTCGCCCAGGGTCCTGAAGAGGAGGGCGGTCACTGATGAGGGTCGCCATTGCCGGTGCCGGCGCGGTCGGCCGCTCGATCGCGGGCGAACTGCTGGAGAACGGCCACGAGGTCCTGCTGATCGACAAGGCGCCGACCGCGATCTCGGTCGAGCGCGTTCCGCAGGCGGAGTGGCTGCTCGCCGACGCCTGCGAGATCACGTCCCTGGACGAGGCGGCGCTGCAACGCTGCAACGTCGTGATCGCCGCGACCGGCGACGACAAGGTCAACCTGGTCGTCTCCCTGCTGGCGAAGACGGAGTACGGCGTGCCGCGTGTGGTGGCCCGCGTGAACAACCCCAAGAACGAGTGGCTGTTCAACGAGTCCTGGGGCGTGGACGTCGCCGTGTCCACCCCGCGGCTGATGTCGGCCCTGGTCGAGGAGGCGGTGAGCGTCGGCGACCTGGTGCGGCTGCTGCGGTTCAGCCACGGGGACGCCAACCTGGTCGAGCTGACCCTGCCCGAGGAGTCGGCCCTGGCCGGCACGCAGGTCGGGGACGTGGAGTGGCCGCAGGACACCTCCCTGGTCACGATCATTCGCGGCACTCGCGTGCTCACCCCGTCCCGTGACGACTCTCTGGAGCCGGGCGACGAGTTGCTGTTCGTGGCCGCGCAGGCCCGGGAGCAGCAGCTGGAGGACCTGCTGTCGGTGCGCCGGGACATCGGCTGACGTCCGGGGCCGACGTGATGAGGGGCGCCCCGTTGCCCGGGGGCGCCCCTCTTTCGTGTGGTCCCGCCGCCGAACCGTCAGCGCACCGGGTGGTGCGGTGGGGCCGGAGAGGCGGGTGAGACGGGCGGGACGGCGGTTCCAGCGGCCCAGGGGCCGCGGAGAGCACCTGAGGCCGCGGAGTCGGGCCCCGCGTCCTGTGGCGCTCACGGGTGGCTGCGGGTGCGTGTCTACTCCCCGGGGCGGAGGGCTGCCTCGCGCTCGGCCTCCCGCTCGGCCTTCTCCGCGGCCTCCATCTCGGCGAACACGTCGATGGGCGCCGGGGCCTTGGCCAGGAACACCCAGGTCAGCCAGACGGCCAGCAGGAACGGCGGGATCTTCAGGGCGACCAGGACCCATCCCAGCTGGGTGGTGTCCGCCCACCAGTACAGCGGGAACAGGATCGCGCACTTGGCGAGCAGGATCAGGCCCCAGGCCCAACTGGCCTTGGCATAGGCCTTCTTGCGGCCGGGGTTACGGGTCCGCCAGGAGAGGTTCTCCTTGAAGACCGGGCCGAGGATCAGCCCGATCAGCGGCACGCCGACCAGTGTGGTGATGATGTACGCCAGCGCCAGGCCCAACGTGTAGATCATGCCCGGCAGATAGAAGTCCTTGGCGTTGCCGGTCATCATCGCGAAGACGACACCGAAGGCCACACCGAAGACACCGCTGAAGGCGTGCTTGACGGTGTCCTTCATGGCCAGCCGCACCACGACCAGGACCACGGAAACCGCCAGGGCGGCGATCGCCGACCAGTGCAGATCCTTGTTGATCGTGAAGATCGTGACGAAGAGCAGGCCGGGAAGCACGGTCTCGACCATGCCCCGCAGCCCGCCGAACGCCTCGAAGAGCGCGGCCTCCGTCACGGTCCGGGCGTCGTCCGCCGCAGTGTCTTCGGTCGGCTTGTCGAGGGACGTCACCGGCTACTCCCGTCCGAGCGGTCTCAGTTCGTATTTCGGGTTGAACAGCACCCGGCGGCCCCGGCTCATCGAGATCCGGCCCGATGCGATCAGCTTGCGCCCCGGTTCTATCCCCACGATGGAGCGCCGGCCCAGCCACACCACGTCCAAGGCGCCCGAGCCGTCGAACAGCTCGGCCTCCAGAGCCGGGACTCCGGCCCGCGGGCGCAGCGTGACCGTGCGCAAGGTACCAGTAACCGTGACGATCTGTCGGTCCTGGCAGTCTCCGATCCTGGTGCAGCCGGCGGTCGCGGCGTCCTCCCGCAGCTCCTCGGACTCCAGGTCCGCCTGGGACGAGGAAAGCCGGTCGAGCATGCGCCGGAACCGGCCCGCCTGCTTTTCGGAACGAGGAACAGCACTCATGTCTGAAGCGTACCGGGGTGCGCTGAGAGCACCGTACCCCCGGCTCCGTCACACGAACCGGTGGCTCGCGGCCGACCCCCGACGACCGACGGGGCAAGTCGGTGCGGGCGCTTCGAGGGCCGCGCCGACGCCCTGGTGGGGCCGGGGGCTCAGGAACGAACCGGGGCGCGGGGTGGCAGTGGGCAGTCGCCGGGGAGTCGTGATCCGCGGCCCGTGGGTCAGTGTTCGGCGATCTCCCCGTCCCGCAGCTCCAGGACCCGGTCGGCCAGGCCCAGGAGAGTCGTGTCATGGGTCGCCACCAAGGCGGTGACCTGCTCGCTGCGAACGACGGCCCGCAACAGCTCCATGACCGCGCGCCCGGTGTCGGCGTCCAGCTGACCGGTGGGCTCGTCGGCTATGAGCAGGGCCGGTGCGTTCGCAAGGGCGCGGGCTATGGCGACGCGCTGCTGCTGGCCGCCGGAGAGCTCCGTGGGCCGCTGGGCGGCGTGCTCGGCGAGGCCGACCAGCGACAGCAGCAGTGCGACGCGCTCCTCGCGTTCGCGCGGGTCGGCACGGCGCATCCGCAGCGGCACGCCGACGTTCTCCGCGGCCGTGAGGATCGGGATGAGCCCGAAGGACTGGAAGACGAAGCCGATGCGGTCCCGGCGCAGGGCGAGCAGCCCCTCCTCGCCGAGGTCCGACAGATCGCTGCCGTCCACGGTGACCCGTCCCCGGTCCGGTTCGTCGAGCCCGCCGATGATGTTGAGCAGGGTGGTCTTGCCGGATCCCGAGCGCCCCTTGAGGGCGACGAGCTCCCCGCGCCCGATCTCGAAGGAGACGCCGCGCAGGGCATGGACGGCGGCGGCCCCCCGCCCGTGGGACCTGTGGACGTCCTCGACGCGGACCATCGTCCTGGTGCCGACCTGGCTCATGCGCTTTCCCCGTTTCCCCCGTGTGTGCCCGCGGTCACCGGTGTCACCCGGCGACCGGGCGTCATTATGGCCGTGGGACGCCGGGCCCCTCAACGTGTCCCGCCGCCCCTCACCTCTTCATCGGACGGGGCCCCCGGATCGGTTCACGCCGGGTCTCCTCCGTATCGGTTCGGCCGCACGCCCCGGATGGTCCGTCGACTGCCGGGACGGCGGCGGGCGGATCCCGGAGGCGACGAGGGCCGCACCCCGTACCAGGATGCGGCCCTCGTCGTGGACGGATCAGCGGACCTCGGTGATCTCCGGCCCGCGCTGCAGCTGTCCCATACCTCCGGAGAAGCGGGAGCCCTCCTCCTGCTGGACGCCCTCGGGAACCATCTGGGCGTCGTTGGGGAGCTTCAGGACGATCGGGTCACGGGGCGCCATCGGGCCGTCGCCGCGGGCGACCACGGTGTCCCGGAAGATCTGCTCCAGCAGGCCGGCGGCCTGCGGCTGCACCGCGCCCTGGCCCGAGATCACACCGCGCAGGAACCAGCGCGGGCCGTCCACGCCGACGAACCTGACCACCTGGAATCCGCCCGTGCCGTCCGGCAGCTGCACCGGCACCTGCGCCCGCAGTTCCCAGCCGAGGGGACCCTCGACCTCGTCGACGATGCCGCCCTGCTGGGTGATGCCGGAGCCGATCTCCTCGCGCACCTCGCCCCAGATGCCCTCGCGCTTCGGCGCGGCGAAGGCCTGCAGCTGGACGGCACTGTCGCGCAGTACGACCGTCGCCGCGACGATCGCGTCGCCGGCGACCTCGACCCTGAGTTCCATGCCGTCAACACCGGGCACGAACAGACCGCCGAGGTCCACCCGGCCCTCGCCCGGCTCGCGCACCTCGGTGCTGTCCCAGGGCCCGTCGGGCCGCGGCTCGGGCTCCAGGCGCACGCGCTCGCGCGCGCCCTCGTCGTCCGCCTCGGTGTCGACGCTGTCGACGACCTGCTCGGCCTCGCCGGCCGCGCCCTCGGCGGCATCCTTCTTCTTGCGACGTCCGAACACGTCACTGTCCTTCCCGGTCGGATACGACCGAAGCGTATCGATTCCCACCCGTCCGGCCGCCCTCGGCGGCCCGACCGCTTGTGCCGCTCACGCCGCCCACCGCGGCATGGCCACCGGTGGACCCGAAGCCCCCCTCGGCCCGCGCCGAATCGGGAAGCTCCGCGACCTCCTGGAAGCGGACCCTCTCGACCTGCTGGACGACCAGTTGGGCAATCCGGTCGAAGCGCTCGAACCGCACGGACTCGCGCGGGTCGAGATTCACCACGATCACCTTGATCTCCCCACGGTACCCGGCATCAACCGTCCCCGGGGCATTCACGAGGGCGACACCGCAGCGGGCGGCGAGCCCCGATCGGGGGTGCACGAAGGCCGCGTACCCCTCCGGGAGGGCGACAGACACCCCGGTGGGGAGCACGGCCCGCTCGCCGGGGGCCAGTTCGCAGGCCTCGGTGGTGCGCAGGTCGGCTCCCGCGTCGCCGGGATGCTCGTACGTCGGAAGCGGTACGTCCGGCTCGACGCGCCGGATCAGCACGCCCAGCTCGCGGCGGTGCCCACGGCTCACGGGTTCACCTCGAAGGCGCGGGTGCGCCGGACCTGGTCGGGGTCGCTCATCGCGGCCTGGATCTCCTCCTCGCGGCCGTGGTCGATGAAGTGGTCGACCTTGACCTCGATGAACAGCGCCTCGGCCCGGACGGCGACGGGACCCTCGGGTCCGCCGATGCGCCCGGTGGCCTTCGAATAGATCTTCCTTCCGGCCACGGCGGTCACCTCGGCCTGGAGGTGGAGCGTGGTGCCGACGGGCACCGGCCGCACGAAGTCGGTCTCCAGCCGTCCGGTGACGGCGATGGTGCGCAGCAGCCAGTTCAGCGAGCCGAGTGTCTCGTCGAGGGCCGTGGCAAGGACCCCGCCGTGCGCGAGGCCGGGAGCGCCCTGGTGCGCGGACCGGACGGTGAACTCGGCGGTGAGGCTCACGCCGTCGCCCGCCCGTGCCTCCAGGTGCAGGCCGTGCGGCTGCCCGCCGCCGCATCCGAAACAGTGTTCGTAGTGGGCACCGAGGAGCTCGCCGGGTGCGGGAGCCTCGGGATGGCGCACCGGTTTCACGGCGTCGGCCGGGGGCTGAAGGGATGCGGAAGTACCACTCACAGGCGCAGACCTTACCCGCCCGTCCGCGGCCCGCCGTCGCCGTGCCCGCGGCACCGGGCGCCCCGCCCACCCTGCTCCGGGCGGATTCCGGTCATCGTGCCAAGCTTGGCCCCATGCAGCTCTCCGCCACCCCGTACGAAGAACGCCTCACCGCCCCCCGCTCGTGGTGGCTCGTCTCCGTCCTCGTGGGCGTCGCCCTGGCGCTGATCCTGGTCCCGTTCGGCACCCTTCCGATGCTGGGCGGCCTGGTCGGCGGCACCGCCGCCGCGGCCGTGACGGCCAGCGCGTACGGCTCCGTCCGCATCCGTGTGGTCGGGGACCTGCTCGTCGCGGGCGAGGCGAAGATCCCGGTGGCGGCGCTCGGTGCGGCGGAGGTCCTGGACGCCGAGGAGGCGCGTGCCTGGCGCACCCACAAGGCGGACACGCGCGCGTTCATGCTCCTGCGGTCCTACATCCCCACGGCACTGCGGGTGGAGGTCACCGATTCCGGGGACCCGACGCCGTACCTGTACCTCTCGACCCGGGAGCCGGAGCGGCTGGCCCAGGCACTGGAAGCCGCGAAGGCAGCCGCCTGAGGGGTCCGGCGGTGCGCTCGGGTCAGCGACCGAGCTCCTCGGCGATCTCGCCCAGCGCCAGCGGCCTGTCGGGCTGCTCCAGCGGCGGCTGTTCGGGCAGGGCGTCCCACGGGACCTGGGCCTTGCGAAGGTCGGCCCGGACGCGTCCGGCGAGCCTTCTGGTCTCGCGGCGGTTCATGACGGCACCGACTGCGGCTCCGATCATGAACGGCATCAGGTTCGGCAGATCGCGCACCAGCCGCTTCATGATCTGCTGGCGCAGTTCGCGCTTCATGCGGCCTCCGAGGGCCGCGTCGATCGTCGACGGTCTGAGCACCTCGACGCCGCGCTCACCGGACCAGGAACGCAGGTACAGGGTGCTGCGCTCCTTGAGCCCGCCGGGCGGCCGCAGGCCGTAGACCTCGTGGAGTTCGGCGATGAGTTTCAGCTCGATCGCCGCGACGCCGGTGATCTCCGTGGCCAGCTCGGTCGGCATGGCCGGCGGCACGGGAAGCATGGCGGCGGCGCCGATGCCCGCGCCGACCGTGGATGTGGCGCGTGCGGCGCCCGCCACGAGTTTGTCCGCGAGCTGTTCGGGCCCGAGGCCGGGGAACTGCCGGCGGAGGGTCGCGAGGTCCCGTACGGGCACACGCGGGGCGATGTCGATGATGCGGTCGGCGAGGTAGGACAGGCCCGCCCGGGCGCGGCTGCCGCTCCTGCGGGCGCCTTCCCGACCGAGTTCGCCGGCTCTGCGCCGGATCGCCGCCGCTCGCGCGCGCGCCGGGGGCACCGTCGCCCGGGCCGAGGGCGCGCTGGGCTCGGGCGCGTGTCCCTCGGAACGGGTCGGCGCCGGGATGCCCTCCCGACCACCGGCCGAGTCGAGCGAGGCCGCCCGCGTCCTGCCGGGTGCCGGATCCGTCGCGTCGGATGCCGGTCCCGTCGCACCGGACGTACCGGGTGAGCCTCGCTCGTCGTCACGCACGCCGTGGGGACCGTCGGGCGGCCCCGAGTCCGCTCCCCACCGGGGGAAGCGTCGCTTCCGGGAAGGGGTCGAGCCAGTCACGGCCGACCCCGCCTCAGTCGCAGTCGCGGCAGATCGGCTGGCCGTTCCTCTCCCGCGCCAGCTGGCTGCGGTGGTGCACGAGGAAGCAGCTCATGCACGTGAACTCGTCCTGCTGCTTCGGCAGCACACGGACGGCCAGCTCCTCGTTGGACAGGTCGGCGCCGGGAAGCTCCAGGCCTTCGGCGGCCTCGAACTCGTCGACGTCGACCGAGGACGCCGACTTGTCGTTCCGGCGAGCCTTCAGTTCTTCAAGGCTGTCCGAGTCGACGTCGTCGTCGGTCTTGCGTGGGGTGTCGTAGTCGGTTGCCATGTCGCTCTCCCCCTCTGGGTGTCTGCGGTGTCTCCAGCGCACGTAACGCGTGAGAGGCCGGACTTGTGCCCGACCCGAGGCGGAGATTTTGCCTCACATCAAGGTCTGTTACTCAATCGACACCCAACCGGACTCCTCAAGAGTGATCGAGTTGGATGGCGAACGGGACCGTACACGGTCCGGACGCCGCACTTCAAAGGCGTCTCACCGTGTACTTCCCGTGATCAAGACCCCCGAAAACCCGGACTTTTCCGGCATCTCACCCCCACTCATGATCACGGAGAGTGGATGGCCGGAAAATCTTCCTTGTGATCGATCACACACAGGGGTGCCGGGTCCGCGCCCCGAAAATTCCGCGCAAAGCGAACATCCCGCGTGTCGGAGGCATGATCTCAGAGAGGCAGGGTGACGCGCATCACGAGCCCTCCACCCTCGCGCGGCGTGGCCGAGATGTGGCCGCCGTGCGCCCGCGCCACGGACCGCGCGATGGAGAGACCGAGCCCGACGCCCTTGTCGCTCCCCGTGCGCTCCGTGCGCAGCCGCCGGAACGGCTCGAAGAGATTGTCGATCTCGTACGCCGGCACCACCGGCCCGGTGTTCGAGACGACCAGGACCGCCTGGCCGTGCTGGACCTGGGTGGTCACCTCGACCCAGCCTCCCTCGGAGATGTTGTAGCGGACGGCGTTCTGCACGAGGTTCAGGGCGATCCGCTCCAGCAGGACGCCGTTGCCCTGGACGACCGCGGGATCGCGCTTGCCGCGGAACTTGACGCCCTTCTCCTCCGCCTCGGCGTGCACCTGGTCGATGGCCTGCCCCGCCACCTCGGCGAGGTCGACCGGTTTGCGCTCCACGATCTGGTTGTCGCTGCGGGCGAGCAGCAGCAGCCCTTCCACGAGCTGCTCGCTGCGCTCGTTGGTGGCCAGCAGCGTCTTGCCGAGCTGCTGAAGCTCCACCGGCGCGTTCGGATCGGACAGATGCACTTCGAGCAGCGTGCGGTTGATCGCCAGCGGCGTCCGCAGCTCGTGCGAGGCGTTGCCGACGAAGCGCTGCTGGGCGGTGAAGGCCCGCTGCAGGCGCTCCAGCATGTCGTCGAAGGTGTCGGCCAGCTCCTTCAGCTCGTCGTCCGGACCGTCCAGCTCGATGCGGCGGGACAGGTCCGAACCGGCCACCGCACGTGCCGTGCGGGTGATCCGGCCGAGCGGGGACAGCACCCGGCCGGCCATGGCGTAGCCGAAGGCGAAGGCGATCACGGCGAGCCCCAGCAGCGCCAGCAGGGACCGACTGAGCAGGTCGTCCAGAGCGTGCTGGCGCTGGGCCGCCTGGCAGTGCTCGAGGACGTCGTTGAGCTCGTTGTTGGGCGCCGTGTTCAGCGCCGGGCACGTCGTGCTGGTGATGTCGAAGGTGCCGGTCACCCGGAGGGACTGGCCGACGCCCTCGTGGAGGGCCTGCGCGGCGAGCAGGTAGATGATCGACAGCAGCAGGATGCCGGCGATCAGGAACATGCCGCCGTAGAGCAGCGTGAGCCGTATGCGGATGGTGGGGCGCAGCCAGGGGAAGGGCAGGTCCGGCTTCCTCGGGTCCCAGGTGGGCTTGGGGGGCGCCGTGGGCGGGGGCGGTGCGGGTGTCGCGGCCATCACGCGTCAGATCCGGTAGCCGGAGCCGGGAACGGTCACGATGACGGGCGGCTCCCCCAGCTTGCGGCGCAGGGTCATCACCGTCACGCGCACCACGTTGGTGAACGGGTCCGTGTTCTCGTCCCAGGCCTTCTCCAGCAGCTGCTCGGCGGAGACCACGGCGCCCTCGCTGCGCATCAGCACCTCCAGGACGGCGAACTCCTTGGGCGCGAGCTGGACCTCCTTGCCGTCGCGGAAGACCTCGCGGCGGTTGGGGTCGAGCTTGATCCCTGCGCGCTCCAGGACCGGCGGCAGCGGCACGCTGGTGCGCCGCCCCAGGGCACGGACGCGTGCGATGAGCTCGCTGAACGCGAAGGGCTTGGGGAGGTAGTCGTCGGCGCCGATCTCCAGGCCCTCGACACGGTCGCTGACGTCACCGGACGCCGTCAGCATCAGCACGCGCGTGGGCATGCCGAGTTCGACGATCTTGCGGCAGACGTCGTCGCCGTGCACCAGCGGGAGATCGCGGTCGAGGACGACCACGTCGTAGTCGTTGACGCCGATGCGCTCCAGGGCAGCCGCACCGTCGTACACGACGTCGACCGCCATGGCCTCCCGGCGCAGTCCGGTGGCCACCGCATCGGCGAGCAGTTGCTCGTCCTCGACGACGAGTACGCGCACGTCGCTAGTCCTTCCTCAAAGCCGCCGAGCGCGCCGCGTGGGCGCGCACTGGCGGAATTCGTACCGGGGGTCTACGCCTCCATCCTGCCGCGTTCGCCCATAAACCGGTTGTAAGGCGGTCGCGCACGGCCGTCCCCGAGCCCGCCCGACGGGTTCCGGCCACCGCCGGCGGCACATGCGGGCCGGATGCGGGCACGGGAAGATTTCTCGGCCCGCCCAGGTTTCCCCGTACGTCCGCGGGGGGAGGACGGCTTTACACCCCGCGATCACGCTCTGCTTGTGCCGCAGCACCATGTGGTACGCCGCGATCCACTTCCGCAGAGTGGGCGTGGGTGTCCGGCACCGTCGCCGCCCGGCCGGGCAGCGCTGGGCACCTACGGAGACGTGATCGCCCCTTCCCAAGGGCACACCCCCGTGCCACCGACCCACGACCCAGGACGAGGGGGCGCAGCATGGACGCATTCACGGCAGGACTTCTGCAGCGCATAAGGGCTACCGAGTCCGACCTGACGCGGGCGCGCGACGAAGGCGACGACTTCCTTGTCGAGGTGGAGCAGTCGGAATTGGACGACCTGCGCCGCCTCGCCGCCGAACACGGTGTGGAAGTCGGCACGTACAGCGCCTGATCGACCCGCAGCACGACAGCAGACCCCCGGTGAATCCAGCGCCGGGGGTCTGCTGCGTCCTCCGGCGAGACGGCGTCCCCCGGTCGGCGGGCGACCGGTGGGCGTCCGGCCGGTCGGGGGACGCCGGGCGCCGTCAGTCGTGCCAGGCGCCGAATTCCTCCAGCAGTCGCTGGAGGGGCTCGAAGACGGCCGGGGTGGCCGCGATCGTCAGCTCGCCTCCCGGGCGCTCTGCGGGGCGTCCGCCCGTCAGCGCCCCCGCCTCCCGGGCGATCAGATCCCCGGCCGCCAGGTCCCAGGGGTTCAGCCCCCGTTCGTAGTAGCCGTCGAGGCGGCCCGCGGCCACGTCGCACAGGTCGATCGCGGCGGAGCCGCCGCGCCGGATGTCCCGCACGAGCGGGATCAGACGCCGGGCCACCTCGGCCTGGTGGACCCGGACGTCGGCGACGTAGTTGAAGCCGGTCGAGACCAGGGCCTGATCGAGGGGTGCGGTGGGGCGGCAGACCAGCCGGCGCTCGCCGTCCCGGGCACCGGTGGCCCAGGCGCCGCCGCCGCGGACCGCGTGGTACGTCTCGCCCCGCATCGGGGCGGCGACGACCCCGACGACGGTCTCGCCGTCCTGTTCGGCCGCGATCGAGACGGCCCAGGTGGGCAGGTTGTAGAGATAGTTGACGGTGCCGTCGAGCGGGTCGATCACCCAGCGGATGCCGGTGCTGCCCTCGGTGGAGGCACCCTCCTCGCCGAGCATGCCGTCATCGGGGCGCCGTTCGGAGATCAGGCCCGTGATCAGCTTCTCCGCCGCGATGTCCATCTCGGTGACGACGTCGACGGGACTCGACTTGGTGTCGGCCACCGCGAGGTCCGCCGGACGGCCGTCCCGCAGCAGTTCGCCGGCCCGGTGGGCGGCCTCCCGGGCGAGCCGCAGCAGGTCCGTGTGCAGGGGGTCGGTCACGGGTCTCCTCACGCGTAGGGGCTGTCGGCGCCGGCAGCGGCGGGGCGAGGGGCGCGGGCCGGGCAGCAGCCCACGGGGCAGACGTCGTGGCTGGGGCCCAGCGCACCGAGGACGCAGGGGGTGACGTCCTGCCCGCGCTCGATCGAGGAGCGTTCCAGGACCAGCTCGCGGATCGCGGCGGCGAAGCGCGGGTCGGCGCCCACGGTGGCCGAGCGGCGCACCGGCAGGCCCAGTTCCGCGGCCTTGGCGTCGGCCTCGGTGTCCAGGTCGTACAGGACCTCCATGTGGTCGGAGACGAAGCCGATGGGGGCCATCACGACGGCCGGAACCCCGGCGGCGTGCTGCTCCTGGAGGTGGTCGCAGATGTCCGGTTCCAGCCACGGGATGTGCGGGGCACCGGAACGGGACTGGTAGACGAGCTGCCAGGGGTGGCCGACGCCGGTGCGCTCGCGGACGGCGTCGGCGATCAGTCGGGCGACGTCGAGGTGCTGCTCCACGTAGGCACCGCCGTCCCCGTGGCGCTCGGCCGGGCCGGAGGCGTCCGCGGCGGCGGTCGGGACGGAGTGGGTGGTGAACGCGATGTGGGCGCCGGCGCGGACGGCGTCGGGGAGGTCGGCCAGGGACCGGAGCACACCGTCGATCATCGGCTCGACGAAGCCCGGGTGGTTGAAATAGTGCCGCAGCTTGTCGATCCGGGGCAGTTCGAGGCCCTCGGCCTCCAGCGTCGCGAGCGCGTCGGCGAGGTTCTCGCGGTACTGGCGGCAGCCCGAGTAGGAGGCGTAGGCGCTGGTGGCCAGCACCAGGATGCGGCGACGGCCGTCGCGGACCATCTCACGCAGCGTGTCGGTGAGGTAGGGCGCCCAGTTGCGGTTGCCCCAGTAGACCGGCAGGTCCAGTCCGTGGTCGGCGAAGTCCTTGCTGAGGGCGTCCAGCAGGGCGCGGTTCTGGTCGTTGATCGGGCTGACTCCGCCGAAGAGGAAGTAGTGCTGACCGACTTCCTTCAGGCGTTCCTTGGGGATGCCGCGCCCCCGCGTCACGTTCTCCAGGAACGGGACCACGTCGTCCGGGCCCTCCGGGCCGCCGAAGGAGAGCAGGAGCAGGGCGTCGTAGGGAGTGGCATCGAGCGCGTCTGGCATGACTCGATCCTGCCACCCGGGACCGACGGTCGGGAAACGGCGGGGCGGCGGGCGGCGCGGCGCCACGCAGCGCGCTGCGGCGGAGCCGGCCGGGCGGCGTCGGGGCACGCGCACCGGAACACCGGAACACCGGAACACCGGAACGAGCGTGTCCGGACGCCGGCCGGCGCGGTGGGGCCGGCCGGGGCGCGGCCGCTCGGGCCTTGCCGGAGCGGCCCGTCGGGACGGGTGGCGGCGGCGGAAAACGCGGGTGCGTGCGGGCCACCCGGCCGTAAGCTGTATCGGCCGCGTTCGCGCCTTACGCGACGGCCGGCCGCCGTACCGGACCCCTCGGAGACCCCGTGCCCAGCCCCTACCGCGCCCTGTTCGCCGCTCCCGGCTCCAAGGGCTTCTCCGCCGCCGGGTTCCTCGGCCGTATGCCGCTGTCGATGATGGGGATCGGCGTGGTCACGATGATCTCCCAGCTCACCGGGCGCTACGGCCTCGCGGGAGCGCTGTCGGCGACCATCGCGCTGTCCGCCGCGGTGATCGGGCCGCAGATCTCCCGGCTGGTGGACCGGCACGGGCAGCGCCGCGTGCTGCGCCCGGCGACCTCGGTGGCGCTGACCTCGGCGGCCGGGCTGCTGCTGACCGCGCACCGCGGCGGGCCGGACGGACTGCTGTTCCTGTGCGCCGCCGGGATCGGCACGGTGCCGAGCCTCGGGGCGATGGTCCGCGCCCGCTGGGCGGCCCTGTACCGGGGCACGCCGCAGTTGCACACCGCCTACTCGTTCGAGTCCGTGGTCGACGAGGTCTGCTTCATCTTCGGGCCCATCGTCTCCATCGGGCTGTCCACCGCCTGGTTCCCGGAGGCCGGACCGCTGCTCGCGGCGTGCTTCCTGGCGGCGGGCGTGTTCCTGCTGACCGCGCAACGGGCCACCGAGCCCGCGCCGCACCCACGCGCGCGTCACGGCGGCGGGACGGCGCTGCGTTCGGCCGGGCTCCAGGTGCTGGTGGCCACGTTCGCCGCGACCGGTGCGATCTTCGGGGCGGTCGACGTCGTCACCGTGGCCTTCGCCGACGAGCAGGGCCACAAGGGTGCGGCGAGCGTGGTGCTGGCGCTGTACGCGGCCGGATCCTGTGCGGCGGGCATCGTGTTCGGCCTGCTGCGCTTCACCGGGGAGCCCGCACTCCGCTGGCTGCTGGGCGTGTGTACGACGGCCGTGAGTATGATCCCCCTCCTACTGGTCGGAAACCTGCCGTTTCTGGCCGTGGCGCTCTTCGTCGCGGGCCTGTCCGTCGCACCCACGATGATCACGACGATGTCCCTCGTCGAAGAGCACGTACCACGCGCGCAACTGACCGAGGGGATGACCTGGGTGAGCACCGGGCTCGCGGTCGGCGTCGCGCTCGGCTCCTCCGTGGCCGGCTGGGTGATCGACGCGGCCGGTGCACGGGCCGGGTACGGGGTTCCGGCGCTGTCCGGGGCCGTCGCGGTCGCGGTCGGTTTCCTCGGGTACCGCCGGCTGAGCAGGCCGGTTCCGCGTCGGGGAGGCACCCTTGAGCAGCACAGCGAGCGGGAAGAACGGCACGTGGCGTAACTGGGGCGGGAATGTCTCGGCCCGCCCGGCGCGGGAGGTGGAACCGGCCTCCGTGGACGAACTGGCCGCCGCCGTGCGGCAGGCGGCCGAGGACGGCCTGAAGGTGAAGGCCGTCGGGACGGGCCACTCCTTCACCTCGATCGCGGCCACCGACGGAGTCCTGATCCGGCCCCACCTGTTGACGGGCATCCGCAACATCGACCGGGATGCCATGACCGTCACGGTCGAGGCCGGCACTCCGCTCAAGAGACTCAACGCGGCGCTGGCCCGCGAGGGGCTGTCGATGACCAACATGGGCGACATCATGGAGCAGACGGTCTCCGGTGCCACCAGCACGGGAACGCACGGCACCGGCCGCGAGTCCGCCTCGATCGCCGCCCAGATCAGGGCCCTGGAGCTGGTCACCGCCGACGGCTCGGTGCTCACCTGTTCCGAGAAGGAGAACCCCGAGGTCTTCGCCGCCGCCCGCACAGGTCTCGGCGCCCTCGGCATCGTCACCGCGATCACCTTCGCCGTGGAGCCGGTCTTCCTCCTCACGGCCCGCGAGGAACCGATGCCCCTCGACAGGGTGCTCGCCGACTTCGACCAGTTGTGGGCCGAGAACGAGCACTTCGAGTTCTACTGGTTCCCGCACACCGGGAGCACCAACACCAAGCGCAACAACCGCAGTGCCGGTCCGGCCGAGCCCGTGGGGCGGATGGCGGGCTGGTTCGAGGACGAGTTCCTCTCCAACGGCGTCTTCCAGGTGGCCAACTGGATCGGCCGGGCGGCGCCCTCCGCCATCCCGGCGATCGCCCGGGTCTCCAGCAGGGCCCTGTCCGCGCGGACCTACACCGACATCCCGTACAAGGTCTTCACCTCGCCGCGCCGGGTGCGTTTCGTGGAGATGGAGTACGCCGTACCGCGGGCGGCCGTCGCGGAGACGCTGCGCGAGCTGAAGGCGATGGTGGACCGCTCCGGTCTGCGCGTCAGCTTCCCCGTCGAGGTGCGCACCGCGCCGGCCGACGACATCACCCTCTCCACGGCGTCGGGCCGGGACAGCGCCTACATCGCCGTCCACATGTTCCGGGGCACGCCCTACCAGCGGTACTTCACCGCCGCCGAGCACATCTTCACCGCGCACGAGGGACGGCCGCACTGGGGCAAGGTGCACACGCGGGACGCGGAGTACCTCTCCCGGGTCTATCCGCGCTTCGGGGAGTTCACTGCCCTGCGGGACCGGCTGGATCCGGAGCGGCTGTTCCAGAACGGCTATCTGCGCCGGGTGCTGGGGGAGTAGCCGCGGCTGCGGGGCCGCCCGAGGAGCTGTGACCGGACGGGTCCGGGGCCGGGGTGCCGCCACCGGCCGCGCTGCCGCCGTCGCCGGCGTCCGGCGGGGCCGGGTCCGGGGACGGCGACCCGCCGTCGGGCTCCGAGGACGGGGAGGAGGAGGGTGAACGGGTCGCGGATGAGCCGGAGTCGGGTCCGCCCGGCTCGGCCGAGGAGCCCGAGCGGCGCAACGGATCCGAGGGGTCCGGGGTTCCCGGGGTGTCCCCGGAGCGGGAGGGCGAGGGCTTCCCCCCGATGAGGGCGTCGCTCACGGTCGTTCCCCCACCGCCGCTGAATCTGCCGCCGGACAGCAGCTCGTAGGCGGTGATGCCGGACATGGTCACGGCGAAGACGACGGCGGCGGCGACCACGGACCGGCGACGTCGCCCGGCCCGCGCGCGGTGGACCGTCGCCTCGCCGTAGGCGTCCGGTGCGCGAGGCTCCGTCGCCCCGGTGTACGCGCCCGGCGCCCCGGGTCCCCGCTCTCCCACCCCGGCCGCACCCGAGGTCCCGCGGATCTGCTCGCCGGTCCGGGTGAAGACGTGCTGGAAGACCGAGCCTTCCCCACAGGTGGCGACGAGGCTGACGACACCGGCGCCGAGGATCGTGCCGTAGACACCGAAGGAGGAGGCGAGCTCGGCGGCCACCACCGCGGCCACGGCGCTGCCGGCCACCCGCGGGACGCTCAGGTCGATGCGCCGCTTCCGGGCCTCTGCCTCCTCCGCGGCACCTGCTGCGGCGAACTCGTCGCCACCATCGGGCTTTTCACGCATTCCCGAACCTTGCCCGCCCTTCCCGTACGTGACCCACTACTTGATCAACTATCACAACTATCAGCACTTGGTCGACCAACTGCACGAGAAAGGGACGTACGGACGAAACCGACAGTCCCGATTCGGGTGATTGCGTGAAGTACGCCGCGCTCAAGATCAAGCGAAATCGCGAGGGGCGGCCAAGTCCGCCCTCTTGCGGGAAGTTGGGCGGCGCGCCAATCCACGCACGTGGCCCAAATGGAGTACTGTTGCGAGCCCTGGGTCCGGTCTCCCGTCAGGGTGCCCGGAGCCTCGCTGGACCGCCAGGAGGGGGCTAGTCGCACAAGGTGACGGGGTTGGTCACTCAGCGTGGCGAACCGGTAACCGTGCCATAACGGCGATCCAGGGCCCGCGCCCGACACGCCGGGCAACTCGGCAAGGTTGTGGCAGGCTGCACCCGGGCAGGCCACACTCGACTAGCGGAAGCAGCGACGCACGTGACGTCGGCAGGCACCACCCGGGAGGTCCCCATGCCCGAACTGCGTGTCGTGGCCGTCTCGAATGACGGCACACGGCTGGTGCTGAAGGCTGCGGACTCAACGGAGTACACGCTTCCGATTGACGAACGACTCCGCGCCGCCGTGCGCGGCGACCGCCCTCGGCTCGGTCAGATCGAGATCGAGGTGGAGAGCCATCTCCGCCCGCGTGACATCCAGGCGCGGATACGCGCCGGCGCGACCGCGGAAGAGGTCGCGCAGATGGCCGGCATCTCCGTCGACCGGGTGCGGCGCTTCGAGGGCCCCGTGCTCGCCGAGCGCGCCTTCATGGCCGAGCGGGCCCGCAAGACACCCGTGCGCAGGCCCGGCGAGAACACCGGACCCCAGCTCGGAGAAACGGTGCAGGAGCGGCTGCTGCTGCGCGGTGCCGACAAGGACACCGTCCAGTGGGACTCCTGGCGCCGCGACGACGGCACCTGGGAGGTTCTGCTGGTCTACCGGGTGGCGGGCGAACCGCACTCGGCGAGCTGGACGTACGACCCGCCCCGGCGGCTCGTCCAGGCCGTCGACGACGAGGCGCGCTCGCTGATCGGCGAGTCCGACGACCTCGCCGCGCCGGAACCCAGCTTCCCCTTCGTGCCCCGGATCGCCCGGCTGCCGCGCGATCGGCCCCTGGACCGTTCCCTGGACCGGGAGAGGCAGGCCCTGCCCGCCCCGCCGGCCGAACCGGAGGAGGAGAGCGCGGGCGACCGGGACTCGCTGACCAGCCTCCTGGAGGCGGTGCCGAGCTTCCGGGGCGACCTGGTGGTGCCGGAGCGCCCCGTGGAGTCCGAGGACGAGTCCGAGGAGGAGGTCGTCGCGGAGGAACCTCCGGCACCGGCCGCCTCGGCCGGATCCGCCTACGCGGACGTCCTGATGCCGCGCTCCATCGGCAGCCATCGCGATCGCCTCATCGGGGCGACCGACCGCCAGGCCGAGGCCGACGGGGTCCGCCCCGGCCGCCGTGCCGCGGTGCCCAGCTGGGACGAGATCGTCTTCGGGACGCGCCGCAAGAAGCAGGAGTAGAACGGCCGCACCACGCCAACCCCTTCCGGGTGTACCGGAAGGGGTTGGCGTGGGCTCCGGTGACCGTGCGTCGGCGGAGCACCGGCAGGTCGGCAGGCCGGGCCGCGGGCCGGCCCGGTGGCGACCGGCGGATCGGCTCGGCGGCTGCCTCCGGGACGTGGGCCGCTGCTCGATCGGCGGAGGAGCCCGAGCCCTCCACCTCCGTGGTCGAGCCCGGACCGCGGCGGCCGGCCGGCGGTACGACGGGTGGCGGACCCGCCCCTCGCATGGGGGCGGGGCCCGTGCCACCCGGGGCGCGCGCCCACCGGCCCGGTGCCTACTGCGGATCCGGCCCCACGGCGACGGGGCGGGACGGGTCCGACGACCACTGCGACCACGAGCCGACATAGAGGGCCGCAGGGACGCCGGCCACGGCCAGCGCGAGCACCTCGTGCGCCCCCGAGACGCCCGAACCGCAGTAGACACCGACCTCCGTACCGTCAAGGGCTCCCAGGCCCTTGAAGCGGCCCCTGAGTTCCTCGGCGGGCAGGAAGCGGCCGTCCGGAGCCACGTTGTCGGTGGTGGGCGCCGAGACCGCGCCCGGGATGTGGCCGCCGACCCGGTCGACGGGCTCGACCTCGCCCCGGTACCGCTCCCCCGCGCGGGCGTCGAGCAGCACCCCGGAGCGGGCCAGCGCGGCGGCACCGTCGGCGTCCAGCAGCCCGTTGTGCGCCGGCGCGGGCCGGAAGTCGCCCTCCGCGGGCTCGGGGACGTCCGTCGACAACTCGCCCTCCCACACCGGCAACCCGCCGTCGAGGACCCGCACGTCCGGGTGACCCGTCCAGCGCAGCAGCCACCACGCGCGTGCCGCGCCCCAGCCCTGCCCGCCGTCGTACACGACGACCGGCCGGGCCGCCGACACGCCCGCCCGGCGCATCGCGGCCCCGAACACCTCCGGATCGGGCAGCGGATGCCGACCTGCCGAGGAGGGCGCGGACGCCAGCTCGGCGTCCAGGTCGACGTAGACGGCACCGGGAAGGTGCCCGGCGGCGTAGGTGGCGCGGCCGTCGAACGGCGGCTCCCCCGCCGCCTTGGCGAGGCTGAGCTGCCAGCGGACGTCGAGCAGTACCGGCGGGTCGCCCCCGGCCAGCTCGTCGGCGAGTTCGGATGCGGAGATGATGGCCTTCATGGTCACCATCCTTGCGCACGGGGTGGCCGCCACGTCCATGTCCGACTACTCTGCTCGGCCGGACAGGCTCGATCACCGGGCGTACGGGATCGGGCACATGCTGTACAGCCGATCACCATCCGTCGGCACGCGCGCGGAAGCGGACGGGACACCGCACCACGGTCGCCGTGCGGGCAGCGCCTCACCCCCGGCGGCGCGCCCGGAGCGCGCGGCGCCACGGTGGTGCGAGCATCGGCACGGGGGTCCGGAGAGCGGAAGCGACGACGGCCGCCGCGAGGGGCCGAGAAGAGAGTGACGATGACCGAGGCACCGGGGACGGCCGGCCGTAACGGCGAGGCGCACACGCGGTACGCGCCCGGCACGCCCTGCTGGGTGAGTCTGATGGTGCACGGGCTGGACACGACCGAGGACTTCTACCGCCGTTTGTTCGGCTGGGAGTTCCAGCCCGGCCCTCAGCAGCTGGGCCCGTACGCGCGGGCGCTGCTGGACGGGCACCAGGTGGCCGGTGTCGGCCAGTTGCCCCCGGACCGTCAACTGCCCATCGCCTGGACGCCCTACCTCGCCTCGGACGACGTCGACCACGCGGCCGAGACGGTGCGGCTGTGCGGCGGGACCCTCGGTGTCGGCCCGCTGGACGCCGCCGATGCCGGACGGCTGGCGATCGGCTCCGACCCCAGCGGTGCGGTCTTCGGTCTGTGGCAGGCCGCGTCGCACCGCGGCACGGCCGTCACCGGGGTGCCCGGCACCCCCGCCTGGAACGAACTGGTGACGTTCGAGTCGGCGGGCGTGGCCAAGTTCTACGGGACGGTCTTCGGCTACGAGCTGGAGCCGGCCGACTCGGGCGACATCGACTACGTCACCCTGCGCGTGGAGGGCCGCCCCGTCGCCGGCATCCACGGCGTGGGGCAGGCGCTGCCCCGGGACCGGGGGCCGCACTGGATGACGTACTTCCAGGTGGCCGACACGGATGAGGCGGTCGAGCGGCTCGCCGGCCTCGGCGGCCATGTCCTGACCCCTCCGAGGGACAGCGCCCGCGGACGTGTGGCGACGGTGTCCGACCCGGAGGGAGCGCGCTTCTCGCTCCTGCAGAGCCCGCGCTGACGCGCGAGGACGGTGGCTGCGCCGACTCCCGGACGACCTCGGACGTCCTGCCCGGCCGAGTCGGCCGGGCAGCACGCGGTCCGGACCGCGCGGCTCAGTCCGACTGGACCGGCAGCACGTCCGGTGACAGTGCCGCGGCGCGGGCCGACGCGGCCGTCATGCGGCGGCGATGGTGCCGGCGGCACAGGACCTCGTACCCGACCTCGTCCGCGGACTGGTTGACGTCGCCGACGACGACCTGCGCGCCCTCGACGACCATGGCCCCGCCCACCGTACGGGCGTTGTGTGTGGCGCGGGCGCCGCACCAGCACAGGGCCTCGACCTGGAGCACCTCGACCCGGTCGGCCAGCTCCACCAGCCGCTGCGAGCCCGGGAACAGCTTGGAGCGGAAGTCGGTGGTGATGCCGAAGGCGTAGACGTCCACCTCCAGGTCGTCGACGACACGGGCCAGCTGGTCGATCTGCTCCGGCGCGAGGAACTGGGCCTCGTCCGCGATGACGTAGTCGGCGCGCCGGCCCTGGGAGAGGTGGTCGACGAGAAACGTGTACAGGTCCATGCCGTCCTCGACCTCCACCGCGTCGGTGACCAGGCCGAGCCGGGAGGACAGCTTGCCCTCGCCCGCACGGTCGTCACGCGTGAGGATCATGCCCTGGAGGCCGCGTGCGGAGCGGTTGTGCTCGATCTGGAGAGCCAGCGTCGACTTCCCGCAGTCCATCGTTCCGGAGAAGAACACCAGCTCGGGCATGGGGGAATGAGCACCTTTCGGCAACGGGACCGGCGAGACGTCCGGTGGGGTGGTTCGCGGGGCTTCGGTGGTGGGGCGGAGGTGTCAGGAGCGTACTTCGAGGAGGGGGACCAGCTGCTCCGTCGGGGTCATCGAACCGTGGTTGCCGACCATGGCCGACTCCTTCGGCTCCCGCTCCGAAGCGATGATCAGGACGTCGTCGTGGGCCGCGGCCACCACGTCCCCGATGCGCGCGTACACCCGCTCGTCGACGTGCGGGCCGAACCAGCCCGCGGTGATCGCCTCGTCCCGCGAGGCCACCCAGAACTGCTCGCCGAGGACCTCGCGCCAGCAGGTCAGGACGTCGTTCTCGGCGCCGGGCACCGCGTACACGTGCCGCGCGCGGCCCTCGCCGCCGAGCAGGGCGACGCCCGCCCGCAGCTCCCAGTCCTCGTCGAAGTCGATGCGGTGCTGATCATCGAACGGCACGTCGATCATGCCGTGGTCGGCGGTGACGTAGAGCGCGGTGCGCGGCGGGAGCTGCTCGGCGAGCCGCTGCACGAGCCGGTCGACGTACATCAGCTGGCCTCGCCAGGTGTCGGAGGCGACGCCGAAGCGGTGGCCTGCGCCGTCGAGTTCGGCGTAGTACGTGTAGACGAGCGCACGGTCGCCGGCGGCGAGCTGCTCGGCCGCGAGGTCCATGCGTTCCTCGCCGGTGAGCCGGCCGAAGAACCTTCCGCCGCTGAGCGCGACCTTGGTGAGCGGGGTGTTCTCGAAGGTCGGGGACGACACCTGCGCCGCGTGCACGCCGGCGTCGTGGGCGAGCTGGAAGACCGTCGGGTACGGCTGCCAGGGGCGCGGCGCGGTCCAGGGCTGCCAGCGCAGCTGGTTCATCAGCCCGCCGGTGGCCGGATTGCGGACGGTGTAGCCGGGCAGGCCGTGCGCACCGGGCGGCAGGCCGGTGCCGACCGAGGCGAGGGAGGTGGCGGTGGTGGCCGGATACCCGGCGGTGATCGGGCGCCCGGTGCCCCCGCGCGAACTCGCCAGCAGCGAGGCCAGGAACGGCGCCTCCTCGGGGTGCGCCGTCAGCTGCTCCCAGCCGAGCCCGTCGATCAGGAAGACGCAGTTGCGGTCGGCGGGGGTCAGTTCGCGGATGGCGGCCGCGGTACCGGGTACGCCCATGCCCGCGGCGAGGGTAGGCAGCAGGTCGGCGAGCGAGCCGGCACCGTACTCGGGAACGGGCGCCGAGGCGAGTGCGAGGGGCTCCGGATGCTGGTCCCAGACGGTGGGCTGCGCCATCAGCGGGAGGTGTCCGCGGTCGCCTCGGAGATGGCCTGCGCGAAGGCGAGCGCCTGGCGCACCGTCTCCGGGCCGTCCCCGGCCTCGCTGACGCGCAGGCTGAGGTCGTCGGCCGTCGAGTTGCCGGTGTAGCCGTGGTCGGCGTCGCAGTTGGGGTCGCCGCACGCGGCGGGTTCCAGGTCGATGCGGGAGACGGCGCCCCAGCCGATGGTGAGCACCACCTCGCGCGGCAGCGCGCCCGGCGTGTACGACTCGGGGTTGGCGACGACGCGGCTGACCACCACGGAGGAGATCCGGCCGAGCTTCACGGACTCGGTGGACGTCGTGGCGTACGGCGTCGGGGAGGTGGTGTCGGCGGCCTGCTCGTCGGTGTGGCTGACGATGAAGCGCGTGTCGGTGAGGACGAGCACGGTCACGTGCCGCCGGACCTCGTTCTGGTCGAACGTCGTCTCCTGGTGGACCAGGTACGACCGCACGGGCTCGCCGCCCACGGCGGCCTCCACCGCCTCGGCCACGAGGGCCGGGTAGTAGCCGCTGCGCTCGATCGCCGCACGCAGCCCCTGGGTCGTCGTACTGGTCTTGGCCATGGCGTCCATCCTAATCCCCGTGCAGGGCCGGTCAGGGCCAGTCAGGAGCATCCCGGGCCGTTCGCACGGCAGGGCCCTCTTGCCGTCCTCCGTCCCGGCCACGGGTCCGTCCCGGGGAGCGCCGGGAGCGGAGGGCAGACGGCGGTCGGCGGTCGGCGGTCGGCGAACGTGTCGGCCGCCCGCGCTGTCTCCGGGCCGGCGTCGGCAGCCGGGGGCCGGCTCCGGGACGGCGGCCGCGCGGGACCCGGCGTCCCCGGTTCAGTAAGCGGGCAGCGTGCGCGGGCCGAGGTCGTCGCGGGCGGGAGGGGGCGCCAGGCGCACGGAGGCGCCGAGGACGGTCAGGCCGCGGCGGGCGACGACGACCGGCTCCAGGGTGACCGCGACGACCTCGGGGTGGTCGTCGACCAGCCGGGACACCCGGAGCAGCAGTTCCTCCAGGGCGGGCGTGTCGACCGGGGTCGAGCCGCGCCAGCCGAACAGCAACGGCGCCGTACGGATCGAACGCACCAGCGAGCCGGCGTCCCGGTCGGTGACCGGAACCAGCCGGTGCGCCGTGTCGCCGAGCAGTTGGGAGGCCGCCCCGGCGAGCCCGAACGACAGGACGGCCCCGGCCGCCGGGTCGATCACCGCGCGGACGACGGTGTCGACGCCGCGCGGTGCCATGCCCTGCACCACCGGCCGCACCTCGTCCGGCTTGCCGAACAGCCCGGTCAGCTCGGCGTACGCCCGCCGCAGCTGCTCCTCGTCCGCCAGGTCCAGGCGCACGCCGCCCAGGTCGGCGCGGTGCCTGAGGTGCGGTGCGGTGGCCTTCAGGGCGACGGGGTAGCCCAGGGCGCGGGCGGCCTCGGCGGCGGCGTCGGGCGTCGGGGCCTGGAGGGCGACGCGCACCGGGATGCCGTACCGCCCGAGGAGTTCGCTCGTCGCCTCCGTGCTGAGCGTGAGGCCCTGGCCGCGCGTGAGGAGCCCGTCGATCAGCCGGGCGGCGCCCTTCTCGTCGATGTCGTCGTACTCGGGCACGCGGCCGGGCTCGGCGGCCTCCCGGCGCCACTGCGCGTACTGCACGGCCTCGGCGAGGGCGCGTACGGCGCGCTCGGCGGCGGGGTAGGCGGGGATCAGGCGGGGCGCCGCCGAGGACGGGGCGTCCGGGGGCGTCACGGCGGGCGGCTGTTCCGAGGGGCGGGGCCGACGGGAGCCGTCCGCCCCGTCCGGTGCCCGGTCGCCGGCCTGCGGTGCCGTGCTCGCTGCGGCCGACAGGGCCTCGGCGAGGCCGCCCAGCTCTACGTGGACGACCAGCACCGGCTTGCCGGGGACCGCTTCGGCCGCCGACCGCAGGGCCTCCGCCAGCTCCGCGTCGTCCGGCGAGCCCTCCCCGATCGCAGGGATCGCCGTGACGACGACCGCGTCGCAGGTGTCGTCGGCGAGCGCCCGCGCCAGGGCCGCCCGGAAGTCCTCGGCGGACGCGGCCGTGGTCAGGTCCAGCGGGCGGTGCGGCCGGAGGCCGGAGGCGAGGCACTGGTCGTAGGTGAGCAGCCCCAGCGACTCCGAGTTGCCGAGGATGGCCACATGCGGACCGGACGGCAGCGGCTGGCGGGCGAGGAGCAGACCGGTGTCGACCAGTTCGGTGATGGTGTCCACGCGGAGCACGCCGGCCTGCCTGAGCAGCGCGGACACCGTGGCGTGCGGCAGCCGGGTGGCCCGTACGGCGTGCCCCTGCGGAGCGGACCCGGCACCCTGCACCACCACCAGCGGCTTCGCCGCGGCCGTGCGCCGGGCGAGACGGGTGAACTTGCGCGGGTTGCCGATGGACTCCAGGTACATGAGGACGACATCGGTGTCCGGGTCGTCGTACCAGTACTGCAGGACGTCGTTGCCGGAGACGTCGGCCCGGTTGCCGGATGAGACGAAGGTGGACACGCCGGTGACGCCGGTGACGCCTCCGCCGCGCCGGTGGAGCCGGGACAGCAGGGCGATGCCGATGGCCCCGGACTGCGCGAACAGGCCGATCCGGCCGGGCCGCGGCATCTCGGGGGCCAAGGACGCGTTCAGCCGGACGTCGGCCGAGGTGTTGATCAGGCCGAAGGCGTTCGGGCCGATGATCCGCATGCCGTGGGCGCGCGCCTGCCGGACGAGTTCGCGCTGGCGTTCGCGCCCTTCGGGGCCGCTCTCCGCGTACCCGGCGGAGATGACGACGAGCCCCTGGACGCCGTGCTCGCCGCACTCGGCCACGGCGTGGGGGACGTGGTCGGCGGGGACGGCGACGACCGCGAGGTCGACGGGACCGTCGATGTCGCGGACCGAGCGGTGGGCGGGCACGCCGTCGAGTTCGGCGAGGTCCTCGGGGAAGGCGCGGTTCACGGCGTACAGGCGGCCGGTGTAGCCGGCCTCGCGGAGGTTGTCGAGGATGCTGCGGCCGACGCCGCCGGGAGTGCGGCCGGCGCCGACGACCGCGACCGCGCCGGGCATCAGCAGGCGCTGCACGGACCGGGCCTCGGCGCGCT
This sequence comes from Streptomyces actuosus, assembly GCF_016921115.1. Lineage (GTDB taxonomy): Bacteria > Actinomycetota > Actinomycetes > Streptomycetales > Streptomycetaceae > Streptomyces > Streptomyces actuosus_A. Next base: position 144,239 of record NZ_JAFFZS010000016.1, on the reverse strand, counting down.
GCTCGCGCGCGTACTGCACGGCCAGCGACCGCTCGGTCGGCTCGAGGTCGAACTCCAGGCGTACGACGCCGTCCTCGAAGCTGCGCTTCTGGGTGTACCCGGCGTCCGTGAAGACCTTGATCATCTTGGTGTTGGCGGGCAGCACCTCGGCGGCGAAGCGGCGGATGCCGCGCTCGCGGGCGACGGCGGCGACGTGCTCCAGGAGGGCGGAGGCGACGCCGCGGCCCTGGTGGGCGTCCTGGACCAGGAAGGCGACCTCGGCCTCGTCGGCGGGCGCCGAGGCGGGCATGCCGTCCGCGCCGATCCGGTCGTAGCGCACCGTGGCGATGAACTCGCCGCCCACCGTGGCCGCGAGTCCCACCCTGTCCACGAAGTCGTGGTGGGTGAAGCGGTGGACGTCCTTGGCGGACAGGCGGGGGTACGGCGCGAAGAAGCGGTAGTACTTCGACTCGTCCGAGACCTGCTCGTAGAAGCTGACGAGGCGGTCCGCGTCCTCGGCGGTGATGGGTCGGACACGCGCGGTGCCGCCGTCGCGCAGCACCACGTCGGCCTCCCAGTGGGCGGGGTACTCCTGCCGGTCCGAGGCGCTCTGCATGGGCCCCAGAGTAAGGCTCGCGCCCGGCGACGGCGCGGGGCAGTGCGGGGACGGACGGCAGCCGGGCGGGACCGGTGGGGGCGGTGACGGCCGGGAGATTCCGGGGGACCTTCCCGGGCATGCCCCACGATGTGGGAAACTGGTCTAGACAACCCTGAACACCTGAAGGGCAGCAACACATGGCTGAGCGCCGCGTCAACGTCGGCTGGGCCGAGGGTCTCCACGCCCGCCCCGCCTCCATCTTCGTCCGAGCCGCCACGTCCGCAGGCGTCCCGGTGACGATCGCCAAGGCCGGCGGTACCCCCGTCAACGCGGCCTCCATGCTGGCCGTCCTGAGCCTGGGCGCCCAGGGCGGCGAGGAGATCGTCCTCGCCACCGAGGCCGAAGGCGCGGACGGCGCCCTGGACCGTCTGGCGAAGCTGGTCTCCGAGGGAATGGAGGAGCTCCCCGAGACCGTCTGAGCTGTCGCAGCACGCGCCGGAGCCGCGCCGCCCCCACCGGGAGGCGCGGCTCCGGCGTTCCGCACCACCCTCCGCGGCCCGGCCCCACGCCCTGGCCCTGCGCACCCCCTTCGCCCCGCCACGACCCCCTCGGCCGCTCACCGCTCCCGGCGACCCTCCGTCGCTGCTCGCCACCCGTCACTGCCGCCCGCCGGGCCCGGTGACAGCAGGGCGCCACGGTCGCGCCCCGAACCCCGGGCGCTCTCCGGCGCCGCCCGGCTCCCGCACCCGCGCTTCCGCACCGGACGCTGCGCGCGGAATTACCGGAGGCATACCCGGAAACGCCGGGCGTTCACCCGGACAGTTCCCTCACAACTGAAGCACACGCCGGACGCAACACGAATAATTCCCGGGATACACAAAAAGGGCAGGGGAAACAACCCCCACCGAATACCCCCTCTTTGTATACGGCGCCCGTGTTAATGCCGCAGCGCCGAGATGTTTACGGCATGTTGCGAAGTCCTCACACGGTCGGCGCGTTCTGCGCCGCCGGAGAAGCGCAGCCGGTGCGCGGCGCTGGAGTGCTCGGTGTGCTGGGCGGTCAGGGCACGCGCGCGTTCGCTGTCGCCGCGCGCCACGGCGTCCACGATCGCCCCGTGCTGGGCCCAGACGTCGGCGGGCTGGGCGGGCGCCTCCACGGCGTACATCCACGCGATCTTGTGCCGGATCTGGGTGAGCGTGGCGGTCAGCGCCTGGCTGCCGGAGGCCTGGGCGAGCGTCTCGTGGAACCACGTGTCCAGGGCGCGCAGATCCTCACTGCCGCCGTTCCTGGCCCGCTCCTGGCCCAGCCGGACGAGCCCGCGCAGCACCTTCAGATGGGCCTCGGTGCGCCGCTGGGCGGCCCGGGAGGCGCCGAGCGGCTCCAGCAGGGTGCGCATCTCCAGCAGGTCGGCGGCCTCCTGCTCGGTGGGTTCGGCCACGCACGCGCCCGCGTGCCGCCGGGTCACCACGAAGCCCTCCGCCTCCAGCGTGCGCAGCGCCTCACGGACGGGGACGCGGGAAACGCCGTAGCGGCGCGCCAGCAGTTCCTCGGTGAGCCGGCTGCCGCGCTCGTAGACACCGGCGACGATGTCGTCCCGGATAGCCGTGCACACCGAGTGCGCCGGAATACGCATGACCGACCTCCGCCTTAATCCCCGTGAAACGTCGACGATTGACGTGTGTTCAGCGACTCTATTGCAATGCGGCCGAATTTCCGACGGCGGGCCGGAATCCATGGATATTTTTTGGACAGCAGGACGAGAACGGGACGCCGGGCGGGACAGCGTGAGAAGGGACGCGGAAGCGGGCACGCGCGTGCGTGACGGCGCGGGCGGGCCGGCGCCGCCGTCGGGCACGGGCGGAGGGGCCCGTGGGACGCCGGAAGCCCCGGCGCGGACGCCGGGGCTTCGAGCGGTCGGTCTCGGGGTGCGTCGTCAGACGGTGACGCCGTGCGCGCGGAGGTAGGCGACGGGGTCCATGTCGGACCCGTACTCCGCCGTCGTCCGCGCCTCGAAGTGCAGGTGCGGGCCGGTGACGTTGCCCGTCGCGCCCGACCGGCCGATCTGCTGGCCGGTGACCACCTGCTGGCCGACCGAGACGGACAGGGACGACAGGTGGCCGTACTGGGTGTACGAGCCGTCGTGCATCCGGATGACGACCTGGTTGCCGTAGGCACCGCCCCAGCCGGCCTCGACGACGGTGCCGTAGCCGACCGCGTGGACGGTGGTGCCGCTCGCCGCGTGGAAGTCGATGCCGGTGTGGCTGCCGGAGGACCACAGAGTGCCGCCGGTGCGGTAGCCGGTGGAGACGTAGGACCCGGCGATCGGCGCCACGAAGGTGTTGAGGCGCTTGCGCTCGGCCTCGCGGGCGGCGCGCTCCCGGGCCTCGCGCACCCTCTCGGCCTGCTCGGCGGCCCGCTTGCGGGCGGCCTCCTCGGCCGCCTTCTGGTCGGCGGCCTCCTTCTGGGCCTTCGCCTGAGCGTCGATCTCCTCGGCGACCGAGTCGTCGATGCTGATCACCGGGAGGAGCCCGGTCTGCTCGGCCGCCGGCTCCGCGGCGAGCGCGGGTGCCGCCAGGGTGCCCGCGACGCCGGTCGTGGTGAGGGCGGCGATGCCGGCCGCCTGCGCGGTGGTCCGCTTCATCCTGCTCGGACGGCGGTGCTTCCCGGTGGCGCAGCTGAACGCCATGTAGTGGCTGGTCCTTTCCTTCCCTCTCGCCTACCGGGTTAGCTGACGGGTTCGGAGCAGGAAGGTCTCCTACGGGCCCCCTCGCGCCTGGCGCGGGCACCCGATTCACCCCTGGGGACTGCGGTGGGTCCCCGGCTCCCCTGGCTCGCACCGTACGGGGACTCGGCGATGACTGCCCGGTGCCGCGGGCGCGGCGCACTGCCGGACGGACAGCCCGCACGACGCTAAGGGGGCGGACTTTCAATACCCAAACGGAACAGCGTTTTTGTAGCGCATCCCACAGGGCAGACAGGCAACCTCCGCATCAATACGGACATTCGGAGGCCTCCTGGCCTTCGCTCGCAAAAGGGCCCTGGTGGTCCGTCGTCCACCAGGGCCCCACGTACGCGTGCCTACTCGGCCGCGACGACGGTGACTTCGCCGATACCGAGGGCCTCCACGGGCTCCTTGATCTGCGCGGCATCGCCCACGAGGACGGTCACCAGCCGGTCCACCGGGAAGGCGCTCACGGCTGCGGCGGTGGCCTCCACGGTGCCGGTGGTGGCCAGCTGCCGGTACAGGGTGGCCTGGTAGTCGTCGGGCAGGTGCTGCTCGACCTGGTCGGCCAGCGTGCCCGCGACGGCTGCCGCGGTCTCGTACTTCAGCGGCGCCACGCCCACGAGGTTCTGCACGGCGACGTCACGCTCGGCGTCGGTCAGCCCCTCGGCGGCCAGCGTGCGCAGCACCGTCCACAGGTCCTGCAGGGCGGGGCCGGTGTTCGGGGTGTCGACCGAGCCGCTGATCGCGAGCATCGCGGCACCCGTGCCGTCCGGGGCGGACCGCAGGACCTGCCCGAACGCGCGGACGCCGTAGGTGTAGCCCTTCTCCTCCCGCAGGACGCGGTCCAGACGGGAGGTGAGGGTGCCGCCGAGGCAGTAAGTCCCGAGGACCTGGGCGGGCCAGACCCGGTCGTGGCGGTCGGGGCCGATCCGGCCGATCAGCAGCTGCGTCTGGACGGCCCCGGGACGGTCCACGACGACGACACGGCCGGTGTCGTCGGCGGTCACCGGCGGCACGGGCCGCGGCGCGACCGACGAGCCCGTCCAGGAGCCGAGTGTGTCGCCGAGCAGCGCGTCGAGGTCGATGCCGGAGAGGTCGCCGACGACCACGGCGGTGGCGGTGGCCGGCCGCACATGCCGTTCGTAGAAGGCGCGCACGGCCGCGGCGTCGATGCCGGCGACGGTCTCCTCGGTCCCCTGGCGGGGGCGCGACATGCGCGAGGTCGCCGGGAACAGCTGCCTGGACAGCTCCTTGGCGGCGCGCCGGGCGGGGTTGGCCAGCTCGTGCGGGATCTCGTCGAGGCGGTTGCGGACCAGTCGCTCGACCTCGCTGTCGGCGAAGGCGGGTGCTCTCAGGGCGTCGGCGACCAGGCCGAGCGCCTTGGCCAGCCGGGAGGCGGGCACCTCCAGGCTGATGCGGACACCCGGGTGGTCGGCGTGCGCGTCGAGGGTCGCGCCGCACCGCTCCAGCTCGGCGGCGAACTCCTCGGCGGTGTGCTTGTCGGTTCCTTCGGAGAAGGCCCGCGCCATGATCGTGGCGACGCCGTCGAGGCCGGCCGGCTCCGCGTCCAGGGGCGCGTCGAGCAGTACCTCCACGGCGACCACCTGCTGGCCGGGGCGGTGGCAGCGCAGCACGGTCAGTCCGTTGCCGAGGCCGGCGCGCTCCGGGGCCGGAAAGGCCCACGGCCTGGGCTCGCCCGCCTCGGGCCGGGGGCGGAACTCCATCTGGGCGAGCTCGGTCACTTGGCCGCCTCCTCGTTGTCGTCGGTGGCTTCCACGGTGGCCGCGGACTCCGGGTCCTCGGTGCCTTCCACGTCCTCGGCGTGCTCCGGGGCGAGCGGCTCGTAGACGAGGACCGCCCGGTTGTCGGGCCGCAGGCGGGCCGCGGCGACCGCGCGGACCTCCTCCGGCGTCACCTCCAGCACGCGCTGGACGGCCGTGAGGGCGAGCTGCGGGTCACCGAACAGGACGGCGTACCGGCACAGTTCGTCGGCGCGGCCGGCGACCGTGCCGAGCCGGTCCAGCCACTCACGCTCCAGCTGGGCCTGCGCGCGCTCCATCTCCCCGGGCGTGGGGCCCTCCTCCGCGAACCGGGCGAGCTCCTCGTCGATGGCGGTCTCGATGACCGGCACCTCGACGTCGCCGGAGGTCTTGACGTCCAGCCAGCCCAGGGAGGGCGCCCCGGCCAGCCGCAGGAGACCGAAGCCGGCCGCGACGGCCGTCCGGTCGCGGCGGACGAGCCGGTTGTACAGGCGGGAGGACTCGCCCCCGCCGAGAACGGTCAGGGCGAGGTCGGCGGCGTCGCACGCGCGCGTGCCGTCGTGCGGGAGGCGGTAGGAGGCCATCAGGGCACGCGCCGGCACCTCCTCCTGGACGACCTCGCGCAGCTCGCGGCCGATGACCTCGGGCAGGCTGCCGTCACGGGGCTCCGGTTTGCCGTCGTGGGACGGGATGGAGCCGAAGTACCTCTCGACCCAGGCGAGCGTCTGCTCCGGGTCGATGTCGCCGACGACCGACAGGACCGCGTTGTTGGGCGCGTAGTAGGTGCGGAAGAACCGGCGGGCGTCCTCCAGGGTGGCCGCGTCGAGGTCCGCCATCGAACCGATGGGCGTGTGGTGGTAGGGGTGGCCCTCGGGGTAGGCGAGAGCGGTCAGCCGCTCGAAGGCGGTGCCGTAGGGGACGTTGTCGTAGCGCTGGCGGCGCTCGTTCTTGACGACGTCGCGCTGGTTCTCCATCGACTCGTCGTCGAGGGCGGCCAGCAGGGAGCCCATGCGGTCGGCCTCCAGCCAGAGGGCGAGCTCCAGCTGGTGCGCGGGCATGGTCTCGAAATAGTTGGTGCGCTCGAAGCTGGTGGTGCCGTTGAGGGAGCCGCCGGCGCCCTGCACCAGCTCGAAGTGGCCGTTGCCCTTGACCTGGGCGGAGCCCTGGAACATCAGGTGCTCGAAGAGGTGAGCCAGGCCGGTACGCCCCTTGACTTCGTGCCGGGAGCCGACGTCGTACCAGAGGCACACCGCCGCGACCGGGGTCAGGTGGTCCTCGGAGAGCACCACGCGCAGGCCGTTGGCCAGGCGGTGCTCGGTCGCTGTCAGGCCGCCGGAGCCTGCCTCGGCTGCAGCCGTGTGACCCATGGGCATGTACGTCCCTTCGATCGCGGAGGCGGTCATCGAGAACCGCGCTTTTCCTGCCGGTCGTGCCACTGTATGCAAGCGTGCGGACGACCGGCGAAGTTCCCGCTGGGCGTACGCCGAGAGCGAGATCGCGTAGCCTCGGCGGTTGTTCCCGGCCACGGGCCGCGCCGGCTGCCGTCCACCCCCCGGTCACGTCATGTCCGGCCTCCGGTCCCCGTCGTGCCGGGTCCGCGATACCGCCTCACGCCGGGTCCCGGCCCGCGTTGTCAGTCGCGCGGTCCACAATGGTCCGCGTCAGTCCCGTTCACGCTTCAGCAAGGAGCCGGCAGCGATGGCCCGCCGCAGCACGAAGACCCCGCCGCCCGACGATGCGTACGAGGAGAAGATCCTCGACATCGACGTCGTGGACGAGATGAAGGGTTCGTACCTCGAGTACGCGTACTCGGTCATCTACTCCCGCGCCCTGCCGGACGCCCGGGACGGCCTGAAGCCGGTGCACCGCCGCATCGTCTACCAGATGAACGAGATGGGCCTGCGCCCCGACCGCGGCTACGTGAAGTGCGCCCGCGTCGTCGGCGAGGTGATGGGCAAGCTGCACCCGCACGGAGACGCGTCGATCTACGACGCCCTGGTGCGCATGGCGCAGCCCTTCTCCATGCGCGTGCCGCTGGTCGACGGCCACGGGAACTTCGGCTCGCTCGGCAACGACGACCCGCCGGCCGCCATGCGGTACACCGAGTCCCGGATGACCGAGGCCACCAGCCTGATGACGGAGTCGATCGACGAGGACACGGTCGACTTCGCGCCCAACTACGACGGCCAGGAGCAGGAGCCGGTCGCCCTGCCCGCCGCCTTCCCGAACCTCCTGGTCAACGGCACCTCCGGGATCGCCGTCGGCATGGCCACCAACATGCCGCCGCACAACCTGCGCGAAGTGATCGCCGCCGCGCGCCACCTCATCAGGCACCCGAACGCCGACCTCGACGCCCTGATGCGGCACATCCCGGGCCCGGACCTGCCCACCGGCGGCAAGATCGTCGGGCTGTCCGGCATCCGCGACGCGTACGAGACGGGCCGCGGCACCTTCAAGATCCGCGCGACGGTCTCCGTGGACACCGTGACGGCGCGCCGCAAGGGCCTGGTCGTCACCGAGCTGCCGTTCGCCGTCGGCCCGGAGAAGGTGATCGGCAAGATCAAGGACCTGGTCGGCGCGAAGAAGCTCCAGGGCATCGCCGACGTCAAGGACCTCACCGACCGCGAGCACGGCCTTCGCCTGGTGATCGAGATCAAGAACGGCTTCGTGCCCGAGGCGGTCCTGGAGCAGCTGTACAAGCTGACCCCGATGGAGGAGTCCTTCGGGATCAACAACGTCGCCCTGGTCGACGGCCAGCCGCTCACGCTCGGGCTGAAGGAGTTGCTGGAGGTCTACCTCGACCACCGCTTCGAGGTCGTGCGGCGCCGGTCGGAGTTCCGCCGCGGCAAGCGGCGCGACCGCCTGCACCTGGTCGAGGGCCTGCTCACGGCCCTGGTCGACATCGACGAGGTCATCCGCCTCATCCGCTCCAGCGACAACTCCGCCCAGGCCAAGCAGCGCCTGATGGAGCGCTTCGCGCTCAGCGAGGTGCAGACGCAGTACATCCTCGACACGCCGCTGCGCCGCCTGACCAAGTACGACCGGATCGAGCTGGAGGCGGAGCGGGACAAGCTCACGGCGGAGATCGCGGAGCTGACCCGGATCCTGGAGTCGGACGCGGAGCTGCGCAAGCTGGTCTCCTCGGAACTGGCCGCGGTGGCGAAGAAGTTCGGTACCGACCGGCGCACGGAGCTGCTGGAGTCGGCCGGTGTCCCGGCGGCCGCGGTGCCGCTCCAGGTCGCCGACGCCCCGTGCCGGGTACTGCTGTCCTCCACGGGGCTGCTCGCGCGCACCGCCGACGGCGACCCCTTCGAGGACGCGCACGGCCGCCGGGTCAAGCACGACGTGATCGTCTCGGCGGTTCCGGCGACGGCGCGCGGCGAGATCGGCGTCGTCACATCGGCGGGCCGCCTGCTCCGGATCAACGTGATCGACCTTCCGCAGCTGCCGGAGCGCATGCCCTCACCGAACCTCTCGGGCGGTGCCCCGCCGTCGGAGTTCATCTCGCTGGCCGACGACGAGCGGGTGGTCTGCCTGACCACGCTCGACGAGTCGGCACCGGGCCTGGCGCTCGGCACGGAGCAGGGCGTGGTCAAGCGCGTCGTGCCCGACTACCCGGCCAACAAGGACGAGCTGGAGGTCATCACCCTCAAGGAGGGCGACCGGATCGTCGGCGCGGTCGAACTGCGGACCGGCGAGGAGGACCTGGTCTTCATCACGGACGACGCACAGCTGCTGCGCTATCAGGCCTCCCAGGTCCGCCCGCAGGGCCGGCCGGCCGGCGGCATGGCGGGCGTCAAGCTCACCGAGGGTGCGAAGGTCATCTCCTTCACGGCCGTCGACCCGGCGGCGGACGCGGTGGTGTTCACGGTGGCCGGCTCCCGCGGCACCCTGGACGACTCCGTCCAGACGACCGCCAAGCTGACCCCGTTCGACCAGTACCCGCGCAAGGGCCGGGCCACGGGCGGCGTGCGCTGCCAGCGCTTCCTGAAGGGCGAGGACTGCCTGTCCCTGGGCTGGGCCGGCGCGGCCCCGGCCCGAGCGGCGCAGAAGAACGGGGCCCCGGCCGAACTGCCGGAGATCGACCCGCGCCGCGACGGCTCCGGCGTGTCCCTGGCGAAGCCGGTGTCGGTGGTGGCCGGGCCGGTGTAGGGGGCGGGCCTGGCTCGTGGCGGGGCCTGGCCATGGAGGAGGGCCTGCCCGGTGGCCGGGCTGGTCAGGTGGCGGGCCTGCCCGGTGACCCGGCCGTTTCGGTCACCGGGCAGGCCTGACGGTGCCGTTCTCCGGTCGCGCCGCCCGGGTCTGTCGTGCAGGGTCCGCCGGATCGCCCGGCCGCAGCGGTCGACCCCGGCGACCTGTAAGGCTCCGGTGCCGGAGTGCGTTCTCGGCCTGGGCCTCGGCGAGGGACGGGCCGCCGCGCTCGGTGCCGACGGACACGTTCCGTCCGTTCGGCCCGACAGACGGGCCGCCGACGTGAGGCACCGAGCCATGAGCATCCGGCTGCACCTTCGCGCCGTCGCGGAGTCCGAGATCCGGGACGACCACACCTGGCTCGCGGCGTTCACGTCCGAGGCTTGGGACAACCACCCGGACGCATACGCGGCGGGTTCCGCCGCATCGATCGACAAGATCTGGAACTCCGTCGATCGCCTCTACGCCGCGGCCCGCGTCCTCGAAGCAGACGCCGGCAAGCCCTGGACGCTGCCGATCTACGGTGGCCGCCCCGTGGCGCACAGTGCGGACGCCGCCCTCCCCGATCCACCCTTGATGATTCTTGAGCCGCAGGGTGTGTCCCGGGCGGCAGACTTCCTCGCGCGTGTCTCTTTCGACGAGCTGTGGAACGTCACCGGTGCCGAACTCGTCGGCCCCGGTCAGGACGAGCCGCAGGCCGAGCAGGAATTCCTCGGCCTTCACGGGCACCTCCGAGCGTTCTGCACGCGGGCGGCCGCGGCGGGCCACGCGGTGGTCAAGGCGGTGTGGGCTTGAGACACCGTCACGTGCCGGGTACAGCCCCCTCTTGACGGCTGCGACCTGCCCGGAAGCGCACGACGCGGCACCCGCTCAAGACGGGCCGACCGGGCCGGATCTCCACGCCTCGCAGAGCTCGGCCACCCTCGGAACAAGATCCACTCTGCACGACGGGCACCACCCCTTGTGCCGCGGCAGGCAACCTCTGCCCGTCAAGGAGCGGCGTCCGGTGCGTGCTCTCGGTGCCGGCCTGAAGCCCTCGTACTGGATGTACTCGGGCTTTCGTCCGGTGCGGCGAGAGTGCGTGCCGGGCGTCGCGACGGGGCGAACGTCGCCTGGTGCGCCACTAGCCGGCCAGGTCCGGCGCCTCCTCCGGCCCCGGTCCGTCAGGGTGCTGCACGTAGCGCAGGACACCCCACATTCCGTGCTCGTCGGCGGTGTGCGGAGCGTCGCTCCGGCACGCCTCCAGGGCCTTGGCGAGGCACTCGGCGTCGATACCGGAGCCGATGAGCACGAGCTGGGTGAGCCGGTCCTCGCCGGGCGGCCACGGCTCCGGGTAGAAGCGCAGGAAGCGTCCGACGGCATGGACGGCGTACCGGTTGCGGACGTCGTACGGCCCGAGGTCGATGTAGCCCTTGATCCGGTACAGCCCCTCGGACCGGCCGTCGAGGAACTCCATCAGACGGCGGGGGTCGATGGGCGCGTCGGAGGAGAAGGACAGGCTGTCGTACGCGGTGTGCAGGTGCCCCGCGTGCTCGTCCGCGCCGTCGGCGTGGTCGTGGAGGTCGTCGAACGACAGTTGCCCGATGCGCTCCTCGCCGGGCCGGCAGTCGAAGAGGAAGGCGGGGTCGATGCGGCCGTAGGTGGCCGGGACGACGGCGGCACGGTCGTTGAGCGACCGGACGAGTTCCAGGACGCGCGCGCCGTCGGCGGTCCGGTCGAGTTTGTTGACCACGACGAGGTCGGCGAGGCCGAGGTGCCGGTCGAGTTCGGGGTGCACGGCCCGGGTGTCGTCGATCTCCGCCGCGTCGACCACCTCGACGAGCCCGCCGTAGACGACGCGCGGGTTCTCGGTGGCCAGCACCATCCGCACCAGTTCCTGCGGTTCGGCGAGTCCGCTGGCCTCGATGACGACGACGTCGATGCCGAGGGACGGGTCGGCCAACCGGTCGAGATACCGATCGAGCTCGCCGGCGTCGACGGCGCAGCACAGACAGCCGTTGCCGAGGGACACGGTCGAGTCGCCCAGGGCGCCCGCGACGGCCATCGCGTCGATCTCGATGGCCCCGAAGTCGTTGACGATCGCCCCGATCCGGCTGCCGCCGCTGCGGTGCAGAAGGTGATTGAGCAGCGTGGTCTTGCCGGAACCCAGGAATCCGGCGAGGACGACGACCGGGACCTGCGCCGGGAGCTGCACCGGAACCTGCTGCGGACTCAGGGGCGAAGGCACGTGTACGACCTCTCTCACGCCGACGCGTACACCGGCTCGCAACCGGGCGTACGTATGAGGATTGAATGCCGCCCCAGGATACGAGTCGTGAGAATCGCCGCGAAGTGAACGATTGTTAGCAGTGCATGCGGGGCAGACGTTGGGCGAGGCGCTGGTTCGCGCGACCCTCGCATCCCTCCGTGCGCCTCCTCTCCGCCTCCCCGCCGATCAGAGCCGCTCGGCACCCTGGAGGTGGCAAGCGCCGCCCACAGCTCGCCGGTCCCCCACAGTCGACCCGCATTCCGACGACCGGCGGACGGCCGCATGATTCGGGGGTTGACATGGTCACACGGAAGCTCTTCACGGGGAGGCTCAGCTCCGCCGCACTAGCCCTTCTCGCCTCCACGGCGGCGTTGACGCTGGCGCAGCGTCAACGCCGCCTCGAAGAGGCACGGCTGCGAGAGAGGCAGCTGGAACTCGACGAACTGGCGGTCCGGCGCAGGGCCTACGCACATCAACAGCGCATGCACTGGGAGCTGCTGGCCAGGGCAATCGACGATCCCTCTCTCGCGGCCGTGATCGACACATATGACGCGAGGATCCCGGCGGAGAAACGCCGTCAGTTCTTCTACGCCAATGCCTGGTACGCCTATCTGTTCCACCTGTACCGCGCAGACGTCCTGGACAAGGAGGAGCTCTACAAACACTTGCGGGAGTTCTTCCAGAGTCCGCTCTTCCGGGAGTACTGGGAGGCTTCACGGGCCCAGCGAGCCACTCTCAAGCAGACATCGGCCGAGGCTGACATAGGACGCATGGTGGACGGCCTCGTACAGGAACTGGATGAGGCGGACACGGACGAGTGGTGGGTGGTGGGCAGCCCGCCGGCCGAATGACCTTTGACCTGTCGCACCGTCAACGCGTCTTCACGGACGACACGTCAGGGTGTCTTTTTCACTTCTGCACTCACGGGCGCCAGAAAGGCCATACCCTTGCTGCTTCAAGATCAAATCTTGCCCGAAAGACTGGTGCCCCTTTGAAGATCGTGCGCCGCATCGGTGTGCCCCCGAGCGCCCGAGGCAGTAACTCAGGAGCGAACTGCCCGGACGTGTTCGAGCTGAGCGACGGTAACTTTGCAGTGATCGGCACCGAGGCCACAGAGGCGCTGGACCGTGAACTGCCCACCGACGCCTCCCGCGCCAGCTACGAACGCATCGTCATCGTGAGCCGTGAGACGCTGATCCGCGCCAAGGCGGACATCCCCGACGCCTGAGCTGCCCGGACGAGCACGCATCCCACCGGCGTGTTCCCTCATCTTCCGGCAGCACACGATCGCTCCACGCCGGAAAGTCGTCCGGCGAGCAGCTCGGCACCCCGTCCCTGCTCGACCTTCATCGATGAGGCCTGGCGCCAGAACGGCACCAGGCCACACGCATGTCTCAGGCACCCTGGGGAACCCGCACCGGCGGCACCGGACCCACGTAGCGCGCCACCGGTCGGATGATCTTCGAGTCCCGGGCCTGCTCCAGGATGTTGGCGCTCCAGCCCACCACGCGGGCCGCCGCGAACGTCGGCGTGAACATCTCGCGGGGCAGACCGCACAGTTCCATGACGACCCCGGCGTAGAATTCTACGTTCGTGTGGAGTTCGCGGCCCGGCTTCAGCTCCGCCAGGATCGCCTCCACCCGGCGCTCGACCTCGACGGCGAACTCCACACGAGGTCCGCCGAATCGCTGGGCGATCTCACGGAGCATGCGCGAACGGGGATCCTCGGTGCGGTAGATCGCGTGGCCGAAGCCCATGATGCGCTCGCCCGCCATGACCCGTGCACGGATCCAGGCGTCGATGCGGTCGGGCGTGCCGATGGCGTCCAGGGTGTCCAGGGCGCGGCTCGGCGCACCGCCGTGCAGGGGCCCGGAAAGGGCTCCCACCGCGGCGACGAGGCACGCGGCGACATCGGCGCCGGTCGAGGCGACGACACGGGCGGTGAAGGTGGACGCGTTGAATCCATGGTCGATCGTCGAGATCAGGTACTGCTCGACCGCGCGGGCCCGCTCCGGTTCCGGTTCCGCGCCGGTCAGCATGTAGAGGTAGTTGGCCGCATACGACAGATCCTCGCGCGGCTCCACCGGTGCGAGCCCCCGGCCCAGCCGGTACAGCGCGGTCAGCAGCGTCGGCACGGCCGCGGCGGCCAGGACGGTGTCCTCCCGGCGCTGTTCGGCGTCGGTGTCGTAGACGGGCCGGAAGCCCTTGGCCGCGCCCAGCAGGGACAGGGCGGTGCGCATGCCGGCGAGCGGGCCGGAGGATCCGGATGTCGCCGCGACGGCGGGCAGCGCTGCGCGGACCTCGTCGGGCAGGCGCCGCAGCGCCGCCGTTCGCGCGGCGAACGCGGCACTCTGCCGGGCGCCCGGCAGTGCGCCGTGGACCAGCAGGTGCCATACGTCCTCGAAGCCGCGTGCCCGGGCGAGCTCGACGGCTGAGTACTGGCGGTAGTGGTAGAAGCCCTCGAGGCCCCGGACGTCACCGACCTCGGTGTCGGTGACGACGACACCGGCGAGGCCTCGCGGTACGTCGACGCGGGCGGCTACGGACCTGTTGACGGACATGTCTTCCTCCCTGGACTTGATTCGACTGTCGATGATTGACAGATTTATTGTCAATATTGATTGAATCAACCCATGGATCCATGTCCGATGAGGCGGCTACGGTGACCTCCATGCGCGATCAAGAACCCGGCCCCGGCCACCCGGGACGGCGGCTGAGCACCAAGGAGGCCGCCGACCTGCTCGGCGTGAAGCCCGAGACGGTGTACGCCTACGTCAGCCGCGGCCAGCTCAGCAGCCGGCGCACGCCCGGCGGACGGGGCAGCACCTTCGCCGCCGAGGAGGTGGAGGCACTGGCCCGCCGCAACCGGCGCGACAGCGGCGCGAGTCCGGGCTCCGGCGCGGAGCTGGCCGTGCGCACCCGCATCACGCTGATCGAGGAGGACCGGTACTACTTCCGGGGTGTCGACGCGACCGAGCTGGCCGCGCGGCACTCCTACGAGGAGATCGCCGAGTGGCTGTGGACCGGTCGCCTGCGCCCCGGCACCGCCTTCACCGCGCCCGAGGCCACGGTCGCCGCCGCCCGCGACGTGGTGGACGCGCTGCCCGAGCACACCGGCCCGACCGACCGGCTGCGGGTCGCCGCGATCGCCGCCGCAGCCGCCGACCCGCTGCGCTTCGACCTGTCCGAGCAGGCCGTGCTCGGCACCGCACGGGTCCTCATCCCGACGCTCGTCGCCGCGCTGCCGCCGATGCTGGAGGCCCACCCCGACGAAGGCCCGCTGGCCCGGCGCCTGTGGAGCCGGCTCTCCGGCCGGGAGGCCGACGACGCCTCCCTGCGCGTCCTGGACACCGCACTGGGCCTGCTCGTCGACCACGACCTCGCCGCCTCCACCCTCGCGGTGCGCGTCGCCGCCTCGGCCCGCGCCCACGCCTACGCGGCCGTCTCGGCGGGCCTCGGAGTGCTGGAGGGCCCTCTGCACGGCGCCGCCAGCGGGCTGGCCCACCGGCTGCTGCTGGAGGTGCTCGACCAGGGCTCCGCCGGCCCGGTGATCGCGGAGGAGCTGCGGGCAGGCCGCCGCATCCCCGGACTGGGTCACCGCCTCTACTCCGGCGAGGACCCTCGCGCGCGTGCCCTCTTCGCCCTGCTGGAGCAGATCCCGCGCGCGGAGCCCGCCCTCCTCGCGGCCCGCGACATCGTGGCCACCACCGCGCGCCACGCACCCCTGCACGCCAACGTGGACCTGGCCCTCGCGGTGCTCACCGCCTCCTCCGGCATGGCTTCCACGGCAGGCGAGACGATCTTCGCGGTGGCACGCACGGCGGGCTGGATCGCGCACGCCCTGGAGGAGTACGGCGAGCGCCCGCTGCGCATGCGTCCCAGCGGCCGGTACGTCGGTCCCCCGGTGCCCCAGCCGCTCCCGGAGTAGGGCGGGAGGAGCCGGGACGGCAGACGCACGGACACGGCCGGAAGTCACCCCGTGGCGGCCCAGGTTAGGCTCACCTGTGTGAGTACGTGCGCGACCGTCTCGCGGGACCTCGACGAGCCCGTTTCCGGGACCGCGGCCACCGCCAGGACCTGGCTCCTGCTGGAGCAGCCCGGCCCCTGGGGCGCCGGAGCGCTCACTTCGAGCCATCTCGACCCCGTGCTGGGACGCGCCCTGGAGAACGCCGCGCAGGGCACCGGCGTGCGCATCGCGCTCATCCGGCGGCCGGGCCGTCACGCCGACCTCCGCACCCCCGCTCCGCGCCGGGTGTTCGCGGCGCACACCATGCCGGGCAACGCCTGGCTGCGCACAGCCGCCGTGGACGATCCGAGGGAGCTGCTCGGCCTGGACCTCGGAGCGCTCGGCCGTGGCGATCACGGGGGCTTCGACGCGGTGCTGGGCGCCGGCCCGCACACCGGCGCCCCGCTCGCCCTGGTGTGCACCAACGGCAAGCGCGATCGCTGCTGCGCCCTGCTGGGCCGACCGCTGGCGGCCGAGCTGACCGCGTCCGGCGTGCACGGCATCTGGGAGGTCACCCATCTGGGTGGTCATCGCTTCGCACCGACGGTGCTCGTCCTGCCGTACGGCTACGCCTACGGCCGCGCCGAGGCCCACGGCGTCAAGGAAGTCCTGCGGGGTGTCCGGGAGGGCCGGATCGTCGTCGAGGGGTGCCGGGGCAGCTCGGCCTGGGAGCGGCCCGGGCAGGCGGCGGAGCTGGCGGTGCGCCGGGCGGCCGGCGTGTACGCCGCGGACGTGCTGAGCGTCGTGTCCACGGACGGGCCGGCCCCGCGCCGGGAGGTGGTCGTCGCGCACGCCGACGGACGGCGCTGGCGCGTCGTGGTGACCCGGAGTGCCGCACTGCCGCCCCGGCCGGAGAGTTGCGCGGCGGCGGTCCTGGGGACGCCCGCGCGGATGGACGTGGAGTCCGTGCGGGAGCTGGCGCCGGCCGGCAGGCATTGACCGGATCAGGTACCACCTGCCGATCGGTCGGCCCGCCACACGGTCCGGACTGCCGCGTCCATGTTGATCAAGTCGACCCGGTGATCCTGGCCGCACCCCTTCGGCTGGAAACGGACCCCCGCGTACCGTCTTGGGCATGAGTCCGACTCCCCCACGCCGCCTGCGCCTGGGCCTGCCGCGACGCGTGTTCTCCCAGGTGCTGCTGATGCAGGTGGCCATCGCCGCGGGAGTCGCCGTCCTGGCCGCCGGCCTGTTCCTGGCTCCGCTCAGCCACCAGCTGGACGACCAGGCCATGCACCGGGCGCTCGCCATCGCGCAGACCACCGCGCAGCAGCCGCAGATCGCGACGGACCTCCAGCGCACGGCACCCCGCCCCGACGGACCCGTGCAGCAGCAGGCGGAGCGGATCCGGCTCGCCACGGGCGCCGAGTACGTCGTGATCATGAACCTCGACGGCACGCGCTGGTCGCACACCGACCCGGCGCGGATCGGCGGCCATGTGTCGACCGATCCCAGCCAGGCCCTGGGCGGCAAGGAAGTCGTGGGGATCGACGAGGGCACCCTCGGACGTTCGGCCCGCGGCAAGGTGCCGTTGCGCGACGCCGAGGGACGCATCGTCGGGGCCGTCTCGGTGGGCATCGCCTACGACAGCGTCAGGGCGCGCCTGATCAGTGCGATCCCGGGTCTGCTCGCGCTGGCCGGTGGGGCCCTGGCCGTCGGCGCGCTGGCCGCCTGGCTCGTCTCTCGGCGGGTTCAGCGACAGACGCGGGATCTGGCCTTCTCGGACATCTCGGCGCTGCTCGCCGAGCGTGAGGCGATGCTGCACGGCATCCGCGAGGGCGTGGTGGCCCTGGACCGCTCCGGCCGCGTCCGCCTCCTCAACGACGAGGCACAGCGCCTGCTGGGCGTCGGCGAGGAGACGGTCGGACGGTCGCCCGACGACGCGCTGGGCAAGGGCCGTACGGC
This sequence comes from Streptomyces actuosus, assembly GCF_016921115.1. Lineage (GTDB taxonomy): Bacteria > Actinomycetota > Actinomycetes > Streptomycetales > Streptomycetaceae > Streptomyces > Streptomyces actuosus_A. The sequence continues at coordinate 126,827 of NZ_JAFFZS010000016.1, read as the reverse complement.
GGACGTGCTGGCCGGCCGGGTCACGGGAACCGATCTGCTCACGGTGCGCGGGCAGCGCGTCCTGGTGGCCAACCGGATGCCCACCGGGGACGGCGGCGCCGTCGCCACCCTGCGCGACCGTACCGAGTTGGAGGAGCTCGCGCGGGAGCTGGACTCCACGCACGGCCTGATCGACGCCCTGCGCGCCCAGGACCACGAGCACGCCAACCGCATGCACACCCTGCTCGGGCTGCTCGAACTGGAGATGTACGACGACGCCGTGGCGTTCGTCGGCGAGGTGGTCGGCGACCACCGGACCACCGCGGAACAGGTCACCGAGAAGATCCAGGACCCGCTGCTGGCCGCCCTGCTGGTGGGCAAGGCGACCGTCGCGGCCGAGCGTGGGGCCGCTCTGCGGATCTGCGACCGCACACAACTGCCCGACCGGCTGGTCGATCCCCGGGGGCTGGTCACCGTGGTCGGCAACCTGGTCGACAACGCGCTCGACGCCGTGGCGGGCACCCGGCACGCGCGCGTGGAGATCGAGTTGCGGGCCGAGGGCCGTACGGTCGTGCTGACGGTGCGCGACACGGGGCCGGGGATCCCCGCGGAGCAGCGGGAGCTGGTCTTCACCGAGGGATGGTCCACGAAGAGGCCTCCGGCCCACGGCAAACGCGGCATCGGACTGTCGCTGGTGCGGCGGCTGGCCGAGCGGCAGGGCGGCAGGGCGACCGTGGTCGAGGCGGACGGCGGGGGCGCGCGGTTCACCGTCGTCCTGCCCGAGGCTCTGGCCGAGCCGGGCCCCGATCCCGCTCCGGCCGCGTCCCTGGGTGCGGTTGCCGAGGAGGGGGCACGGTGATCGAGGTCCTGGTCGTGGACGACGACATCAGGGTGGCCCAGGTCAACGCCGCGTACGTGGAGAGGGTGCCGGGCTTCCGCGTCGCCGGTCGGGCGCACTGCGCGGCCGAGGCGCTGCGCCTGACGGAGCTGGTCCGTCCGGACCTGGTGCTGATGGACCACTACCTGCCGGACGGGACCGGCCTGGAGGTCGTCCGCGAGATGCGCCGACGCGACCACGGTACGGACGTGATCATGGTGACGGCGGCACGGGACGTCGCCGTGGTGCAGGCAGCTATGCGGCAGGGGGCCCTGCAGTACCTGGTGAAGCCGTTCACCTGGCCCCGGCTGCGCGCGAAACTGGAGTCGTACGCGCAGCTGCGCCGCGCCCTGGACGCCGGCGGAGAGGCGGAGCAGGCCGACGTCGACCGCTTCTTCGGCGCACTGTCCGCGCCGTCGGAGCCGACGCTGCCGAAGGGGCACTCCCCGGCCACCGCCGACCTCGTGCGCCGGTGCCTGAGGGGCGCCGACGGCTCGCTGTCCGCCCACGAGGTGGCCGAACGGACCGGCGTGAGCCGGCAGACCGCGCAGCGCTATCTGAAGCTCCTGGAGCGCACGGGGCAGGTCGAGCTGACCCTCAGATACGGCGACGCGGGCCGCCCGGAACACCGTTACGTGTGGGCGACCCGCCACTGAGGGCACGGCCGGCGGGTCAGCCGGCCGCCTTCTCGACGGACTCGGTCGTGTCCGTCCGCCTCAGGTCCACCTCGGCATTCCTGACGGTGGGGTCGAACGCCGAGGTGGACCTTCTCGACGGTCTCGGGACCGTCCTCGGGCATGACACCGTCCCCGGCGAACATCGGCAGGTTGTTCTTGACGGCCTCCGCGTAGAGCGCCTTGTCGCCCCTGGGATTGGTCGGCGGGCATCTCGCTGGCGGACTCTGTGGCGCTGTGGGTGGACATCCGGTTGAGTGTCTTGACGAATGCACTGGCCAGCTGCTGGAGGGTGTCCTTGTGGCCGTACGCCCCTGGCGGTCGGGGGACCGGGCTCCCGCAGGTGCCGCGGCACCGTGCACGACGGTGCCGGACGCGGCGCCTTGCGGGTGGCCAGGTTGCCGTGCGCGGCGGCGTCTCAGACGGCCCCCGCGCCCGTCAGCGAGCGGACCTCCGTCTCCGCGTGTTTGGCCTCGTCGGGGATCTCGGCGGAGGTGACCGTGCCGAGCCAGCCCGCGAGGAAGCCGAGGGGGATGGAGAGCAGGCCGGGGTTGCGCAGGGGGAAGTACTGGAAGTCGACACCCGGGAACAGGGATTCCGGGCTGCCGGACACCACCGGTGACAGGGCGACGAGCAGGAGCGCCGGCACCAGCCCGCCGTACACGGCCCACACGGCGCCCCGGGTGGTGAAGCCGCGCCAGAACAGCGAGTAGAGCAGCACGGGCAGGTTGGCGGAGGCCGCCACGGCGAAGGCGAGGCCCACGAGGAAGGCGACGTTGAGGTCGCGCGCGAGCAGGCCGAGCGCGATCGCGACGACACCGATGCCGATCGCGGCGACCCGGGCCACGGCCACCTCGCTGCGCGGTGTGCGGCGGCGGCGCCGCAGCGAGGCGTACAGGTCGTGCGCCACGGACGCGGAGGAGGCGAGGGTGATGCCGGCGACCACCGCGAGGATCGTGGCGAAGGCGACGGCGGCGACCACGGCGAACAGGACGGTTCCACCGGTGGAGTTCGCACCGCCGCCGAGATCGAGGGCCAGCAGTGGAACCGCCGTGTTCCCGGCCGCGTTCGACTGCCGTACCGTGTCCGGCCCGACGATGGCGGCAGCGCCGAAACCGAGCACGATCGTCATCAGGTAGAAGCCGCCGATGAGCCCGATCGACCAGACCACCGAGCGCCGGGCGGCCCGCGCGGTCGGCACGGTGTAGAAGCGGGACAGGATGTGCGGCAGCCCCGCGGTGCCCAGTACCAGGGCGAGTCCCAGGCTGATGAAGTCGAACCGCGCGGTCCAGTCCCCGCCGTACTTCAGCCCCGGCGCCAGGAACGCGGCGCCGTGGCCGCTGCGGTCGGCCGCGGCCAGGAGGAGCCGGTCGAAGTCGCCGTGGAAGCGCACCAGGACCAGCACGGTCAGGGCGACGGTGCCGCCGAGCAGCAGGACCGCCTTGACGATCTGGATCCATGTGGTGGCCCGCATCCCGCCCAACGACACGTAGACGACCATGAGCGCGCCGACGCCGATGACGGTCCAGGCCTGCGCCGCCTCGCCCGTGCGTCCGAGGAGCAGGGCGACCAGGCTGCCGGCGCCCACCATCTGCGCCACCAGGTAGAGAACGGACACCGTGACCGAGGAGGTTCCCGCCGCGATCCGCACCGGCCGCTCGCGCATCCGGGCCGCGACCACGTCGGCGAGCGTGAACCGGCCGCAGTTGCGCACGAGTTCGGCGACGAGGAACAGCACCACGAGCCACGCCACGAGGAAGCCCACGGAGTACAGCAGACCGTCGTAGCCGTACAGGGCGATGAGCCCGGAGATGCCGAGGAAGGAGGCGGCCGACATGTAGTCGCCGGCGATGGCAAATCCATTCTCCATGGGCGAGAAGAGCCGCCCGCCCGCGTAGAACTCCTCGGCCGAGCCGCGCCGGTTGCGGCTCACCCAGGTCGTGATCCCCAGGGTGACGGCCACGAAGGCGCTGAACAGCAGCAGGGCCAGGGACTGGTGGTTTCCCGTCACGACACACCGCCTCGGGCGCCGCGGGCCAGTTCCTGGGTGTCCCAGCGCAGTTCCAGGGCGGCCCGGTCCCGGCGCAGCCGGGCGTGGCGGACGTAGGCCCAGGTGAGCAGGAAGGTGCTGAGGAACTGTCCGAGTCCGGCGAGCATCGCCACGTTCACCGCGCCGACCACCCGGCGCGCCATGATCCCGGGCGCGGTCGTCGCGGCCACGACGTACCCGAAGTACCAGGTCAAGAAGCCGGCGACCGCCGGGATCACGAACCTCCGGTACCGGCTGCGCACTTCTTGGAAGGCCGCGCTGCGCTGCACCGAGAGGTAGACGTCGGCCGTGGCGACCTCGTCCGGCACCGGGCGCGCGGGCGGGACCGCGGCGACTGTGACGTCCCCGGCCGACTCGCCCCACCCGGAGGCGAGGGCGTCGTACCACGGGTCGTCGTACCGTGTGCCCTCGGGGGCTCCGAAGGCGGACGGAGTGTGGCGTTCCTGGCTGTCGGCGGGATTCTCGGTACCGCCCCCGCGCGGACGACCGTTGCTTGACTGCATGCCCAAGGATGGACAGAACGGGAAGATCCCTGACTCTTCTCTCCGCGCTCTTCACCCCATCAGGTGACTCAGCTCACCCAAGTCTCGACGGCCCCTTCGCGTACGCGCAAAGCATCGCCCGGGCAGGGTCCTTGATTCCCGCCCCGGCGGACAGGGTGTCGATGTGCGTCTTCACCGTGACGGCGGAGACCTGCAGCCTGCGGGCGATCTCCGGGGTGCTCGGTCTCCGCCCGAGGGTGGACACGGCCCCGGGCGAGGTGGCCCGAGCCGGAGGGGCCGGGGACGTCCGGCACGTCCCGGGCGCCGGGTGGGTGCGCCTGGCGCCGGGCCGTCGACCGCACCGGGGCCGGCCCGGGGCGGGGCGACGCGGTCCGGACAACACCTCCGCCGGCCGAGCACCGGTGCCCGGCGCCGTGGCCGGGCACCGGTGCTCGGGTGTGGGCGACCGGGGTGGGCGCCGTGTCCGGCCGCCGTGGTCAGGCGTCGATGCGGGAGCGGTCCAGCGTCGCCGCGGATCCGGAGATGAACTCCTTGCGCGGCGCCACGTCGTTGCCCATGAGCAGGTCGAAGACCTGCTCGGCGGCCTCCAGGTCGGACAGGTTGATGCGGCGCAGGGTGCGGTGGCGGGGGTCCATCGTGGTCTCGGCCAGCTGGTCGGCGTCCATCTCGCCGAGACCCTTGTAGCGCTGGATGGAGTCCTTGTGGCGGATGCCCTTGCTCTGGAACTCCATGAGCTTGTCGCGCAGCTCGCGGTCCGAGTAGGTGTACACGTACTTGTCCATGCCCTTCTTCGGCTGGACCAGTTCGATGCGGTGCAGCGGGGGCACCGCGGCGAAGACACGGCCGGCCTCGACCATGGGCCGCATGTAGCGCTGGAACAGCGTGAGCAGCAGACAGCGGATGTGGGAGCCGTCCACGTCGGCGTCGGTCATCATGATGATCTTGCCGTAGCGGGCTGCGTCCAGGTCGAAGGTGCGGCCCGAGCCGGCCCCTATGACCTGGATGATCGCACCGCACTCGGCGTTCTTGAGCATGTCCGTGACGGACGACTTCTGGACGTTGAGGATCTTGCCGCGAATCGGCAGCAGCGCCTGGAACTCGGAGTTCCGGGCGAGCTTCGCCGTGCCGAGCGCGGAGTCGCCCTCGACGATGAACAGCTCGCTGCGCTCCACGTCGTCGCTGCGGCAGTCGGCCAGCTTGGCGGGGAGCGAGGAGGACTCCAGAGCCGTCTTGCGGCGCTGCGCGTCCTTGTGCTGACGGGCGGCGATGCGGGTGCGGGCGGCCGCGACGGCCTTCTCCAGGATCGCCCGGGCCTGGGCGGCGGCGTCGCGCTTGGTGGAGGTCAGGAACCCCTTGAGCTCCTTGGAGACCACGTTGTTCACGATGCGGCGGGCCGCGGAGGTGCCGAGGACCTCCTTGGTCTGCCCCTCGAACTGCGGCTCGGCCAGCCGTACGGTCACGACGGCGGTGAGCCCCTCCAGGGCGTCGTCCTTGACGATGTCGTCCTCGGCGACGCGCAGCAGCTTCTTGGCGCGCAGCACCTCGTTGAGCGTCTTGGCGACGGCCTGCTCGAAGCCGGCGACGTGGGTGCCGCCCTTGGGAGTGGCGATGATGTTGACGAACGACCGGAGCGTGGTGTCGTAGCCGGTGCCCCAGCGCAGGGCGACGTCGACGCCGAGTTCGCGCGTGACCTCGGTCGGAGTCATCTGGCCGTGCTCGTCGAGGACCGGGACCGTCTCCTTGAAGGTGCCCTGCCCGGTGAAACGGAGGATGTCGCAGACGGCCCTGTCACGCGCCAGGTACTCACAGAACTCGCTGATGCCGCCATCGAAGCGGAAGGACTCCTCACCTTTGCTTCCGCCCTCGCCGAGGCCGAACTCGTCCCGGACGACGATGGTCAGTCCCGGGACCAGGAAGGCCGTCTGGCGGGCGCGCTGGTGCAGCGTCTCCAGGGAGAGCTTGGCGTCCTTGAGGAAGATCTGGCGGTCGGCCCAGTAGCGCACGCGCGTGCCGGTCCGGGTCTTGGGGATCTTCTTCCCCCGGCGCAGTCCCTTGGTCTCGAACCGGGCGTCCGGGCCGTCGGCGGCGAACGCGCCGGGGACGCCGCGCCGGAAGCTGATCGCGTGGGTGTTGCCCGCGCGGTCGACCTCGACGTCGAGCCGGGCGGACAGGGCGTTGACGACAGAGGCGCCGACGCCGTGCAGACCGCCGGACGCGGCGTAGGAGCCGCCGCCGAACTTGCCTCCGGCGTGCAGCTTGGTCATGACGACCTCGACACCGGACAGGCCGGTCTTGGGCTCGACGTCGACCGGGATGCCGCGGCCGTTGTCCCGGACCTCGACCGACCCGTCGTCGTGCAGGATCACCTCGATGTGGTCGCAGTACCCCCCCAGGGCCTCGTCCACGGAATTGTCGATGATCTCCCACAGACAGTGCATCAGGCCCCGGCTGTCGGTGGAGCCGATGTACATACCTGGGCGCTTGCGCACGGCCTCGAGCCCCTCGAGGACGAGAAGGTGCCGCGCGGTGTAGTTGGACCCGTCCCGCTCGGCTCCTGCCAGCAGCGCTGTGGACGACACGGACGTCTCGGCGGTCACGCGGTTCGCTCCTCGCTGAATTTCAGATGGGGCCCTGAAGGGTAAGGGCACGGCTTCGGTCACCGCTCAGAGGGTACCGAGGCCTGGTAGAGCCGTTGTAACGCCACCCTCGTGCTCCCTACAGACTAGTCGAGAGTCGCATGGGTGTTCGATCCCTCGATGGGGTGAAGTGCACATCACGTTCCCTTGGAGGCATGAACCATTTAGGCTCCGGGCACGTCCTCAAGAACGAACCGGCAACCCGGCCGGGAGGGCCGACCATGACCGACAGCGCGAAACCGTAAGGCACGACAGACACGCAATACGGCACATTCGCCGCCAAACCGGCAGCAGCCAGCCTCCTCGGAAGAATCTTTCGAGGAGAAGCCGCGAGCGGGAACGTTTTGGGGCTGGTTGGATGTTGACCCTGGTACGACAGCTCGTCGAGCTAGAGAAGAGGCGACGTGACTACTGTTCTGACCCCCGCGAGCCCGCTGACGGCCGCTGATCGATGCGACCGCTGCGGCGCCCAGGCGTACCTGCGCGTCGTCCTGCTGAGCGGCGGAGAACTGCTCTTCTGCGCCCACCACGGCCGCAAGTTCGAGCCGGAACTCAAGAAGATCGCCGCCGAGATACAGGACGAGACGGAGCGGCTCACGTCCGCTCCCGGCACTGCGTCCGACGAAGAGCGCTGATCCCTCGCGTCCACGACGAGCCAGCTCCGGCACAGGCCGGTGTACGGGCGGTCGTCCCCTTTCGCGGGACGGCCGCCCGCACGCGTCGTACGGCGGCTCAGGAGCCCCTGACGTGTCAGGCTCCCGGGCCCAGCGCCCGCACCACGTCGGACACACGGGTGTAGACACCGGGACTGCCCGGCCGCCCGCAGCCGCTCCCCCACGACACCAGGCCGATCAGCCGGCCCTGCGCGACCAGGGGGCCTCCGCTGTCCCCTTGGCAGGCGTCCCTGCCACCCAGCACCTCGCCCGCACACAGCATGCTCTCCGCGCGGAAGGTCCCCTCGACACCACCCGGATACGCCAGCTCGCACTGCGCATCCGACAGCACGTGGACCGGGGCCGCATGCAGACTGGTGGCGTAGTCGCCGGCCCCCGTCGTGTCACCCCAGCCATAGACCAGGGCAGACGTCCCCGGCGCATACGCCGGGTCACCCGCAGCGGCCATCGCGATGACATCCTGCTGCGGGAGCGACTCGGCCAGCGTGAGCACCGCGAAGTCCCCGGCATTGCTGACGGCGTCGTAGCCGGGATTCACCCGCACCTCACGCACAGCGACCTCTCGCCCCGCGGCTGACAGCAGATGGGTGCGCCCAGCGATGACCTTGAGGTCGCGCACCCGCTCGGGCGGCCCGCCCAGGACCTCCGCGGCCATGCAGTGGGCGGCGGTGAGCACGGTGGCCGGACCGACCAGCACCCCGCCGCAGAACTGTCCGGCACGCGTACCGCCGAACCGGTCACGGCTGGACAGCGCAACGGTCCACGGCCCCTGCGACACATCGACCGGGAAGCCCCCGACGACAACGCTGTCCGCTGCGGCGGGAGCGGGGGACGCCAACGGTATGACGGCGGTGGTGGCCGCCAGCGCCAGCGAACCGATCAGCGCCCGGACAAGGTGACGACGCATACGCACTCCTCACTCTGGGGTGTTCATGAGACACCCAGAGTGATCCAGTGCGCCCGACGCCGCACTCGGGAGTGCGCCCGACGCCGCGCTACCGGAGACAGCGCGAAGACCCGGCCCCCTCGGGAACCGGGTCTTCGGTGTCGTACGGCCGCGACCTGCCGCCGCCGGGCGACGGGGTCTAGTCGAGGTAGTCGCGCAGGACCTGCGAGCGCGACGGATGGCGCAGCTTCGACATGGTCTTGGACTCGATCTGGCGGATGCGCTCACGCGTGACGCCGTAGACCTTGCCGATCTCGTCCAGGGTCTTCGGCTGACCGTCGGTGAGACCGAAGCGCATGGACACGACACCCGCCTCGCGCTCGGACAGGGTGTCCAGGACGGAGTGCAGCTGCTCCTGGAGGAGCGTGAAGCTGACCGCGTCGGCCGGGACGACGGCCTCGGAGTCCTCGATGAGGTCACCGAACTCGCTGTCGCCGTCCTCGCCCAGCGGAGTGTGCAGGGAGATCGGCTCGCGACCGTACTTCTGGACCTCGATGACCTTCTCCGGGGTCATGTCGAGCTCCTTGGCCAGCTCCTCCGGGGTGGGCTCGCGACCCAGGTCCTGGAGCATCTGGCGCTGCACACGGGCCAGCTTGTTGATGACCTCGACCATGTGCACCGGGATACGGATGGTGCGGGCCTGGTCGGCCATGGCACGGGTGATCGCCTGACGGATCCACCAGGTGGCGTACGTGGAGAACTTGTAGCCCTTGGTGTAGTCGAACTTCTCGACCGCGCGGATCAGACCCAGGTTGCCTTCCTGGATGAGGTCCAGGAAGAGCATGCCGCGGCCGGTGTAGCGCTTGGCCAGGGAGACCACCAGACGGAGGTTGGCCTCCAGCAGGTGGTTCTTGGCGCGGCGGCCGTCCTCGGCGATGATCTCCAGCTCACGCTTGAGCTTCGGCGCCAGCTTGTCGGAGTTGGCGAGCTTGTCCTCGGCGAACAGACCCGCCTCGATGCGCTTGGCGAGCTCCACCTCCTGCTCGGCGTTGAGCAGGGGGACCTTGCCGATCTGCTTGAGGTAGTCCTTGACCGGGTCGGCGGTGGCGCCGGCCGCGGCGACCTGCTGCGCGGGCGCGTCGTCCTCGTCCTCGTCCGAGAGTACGAAGCCGGCCTGCTCGGTGCCCTCGGGCTCGTCGGCGGTCTTGGTCTCCTCGACGGCCTCGTCCTCGAGGGCCTCGGCGTCGTCCTTCTTGGCGCTGGTCTTCTTGGCCGCCGTCTTCTTGGCGGTCGTCTTCTTCGCCGCGGTCTTCTTGGCCGTCGCCGTCTTCTTGGCTGCGGCCTTCTTGACCGGGGCGGCCTCCTCGGCGGGGTCGGCGGGCGCTGCCGGCGCGGCCGGGGCAGAGGCGGTGCTGGCGGTGGCCTTCCTCGTGGTCACCGTCTTCGCCGCGACCGTCCTGGTGGCGGTGCGCTTGGCCGGACTCTTCGCTGCGACGCTCTTTCGGGTGCGCTTGGGCTCCGCGGCACTGACCATCAGCGTCACACCCTCTTCCTCGAGGATCTGGTTGAGGCTGCGCAGTACGTTCTTCCACTGAGTGGCCGGGATCTGGTCGGCTTCGAAGGCCCGACGCACGTCGTCGCCGGCAATCTGCCCCTCAGCCTTTCCCCGCTCGATGAGCGCCATGACAGAGACGGACTCGGCAATCTCCGGCGGGAGCGTACGGGATGTGCTGGCCGACACGAACAACCTCTCGGAACGTTGGAAAACGGCTTCCGGCCCCGTCCACGACGGACAGGAGCCGACCGCCGGCTTGGGGATGGGCCGACGGCGCGGGCGGGGGCCGGGAAGATGCACAGCGCCGTCACCGGCGTCCGTATTCCCTCCACGGCTGTCACCTATTAGGTCATCGCGTTGTTTCCACGAGCGTTACGCCCAATCTGCGTGGCCCGAGTCACACCCCGTAAGCATCTAAAAACGATCAGATATGGACAGACGGGGTCACCGAGTGCTTTCGGTCGGGGTCGGACATCGCCCGACCCCGACCCGGACCGCCCGTCGCCACGGCGCCGGACCCCACAGGCCCGCGGTCGCCCGGGGCGCCGGGGATCGTCCCTGCAGGGTCCGGCGAGGGGGCGGCCGACCGGCCGGCGATGCCGCAGGAGGGGGGCGACATCGCCGGGCCGCACCGCCCGCGGGGTGCGGTCAGTGCTCGCGCGGCGCCGGGACCACGCGCTCGACCTCGGGGTGGACCGTCAGGAGCTGACGCATGGCCGCCTCGGCCGCCGCGCCGTCGCCCGCCGCCAGGGCGTCGACGATCCTGCCGTGGTGGGACAGGCACGCCTCGCTGGGCCGGTCGCAGCCCGTGACGGGCCCGCCGGACACCTGGAGGGCGGAGGACACGATCCCGGAGAGGTGTTCCAGCATGCGGTTGCCCGCGACCTGGATCAGCAGCGTGTGGAATTCGGCGTCCGCCCGGGAGAAGGTGAGCGCGTCGCCCTGCGCGAAGGCGTGCCTCATGATCTCGACCATGTCGACCAGCCGCTGCTGCACCTCCTCCCGCCCGTGCCCGGCGGCCAGGCGCGCGGCGAGCGGCTCGATCGTCCAGCGCAGCTCGGCCAGCTCGCGGCGCTGGTCGTCGCGCTGCGGCCCGAAGGCGCGCCACTCGATGATGTCCGGGTCGAGCAGGTTCCAGTCGCTGACGGGACGCACGCGCGTGCCCACGTTCGGGCGGGCGCTGACGAGCCCCTTGGCCTCCAGGACGCGGAGCGACTCGCGGACGACGGTGCGGGAGACCTCGAAGCGCTGGCCGATCTCCTCGGGCACCAGTGGACGGTCGGCCCCCAGGTCACCGGAGACGATCATCTGCCCCAGCTGCTGGACGAGTTGGCCGTGCAGCCCGCGCCCGCGGCTGCCCGCGGCACGCCGGCCCACGCGCCCGAGCTCGGGGTCCGCGGTCTCCCAGGCGGGCGGGCCGACGCGCTCGGCGGCGGGGGCCTCGGCGTAGGGATAGCGGTCGAGTTCGCCCGGGCCGGCCAGACCGGAGTCGGCGGAGCGGGCGGCGGTCATCATGGTGTGCGCAAGGGTACTCACGGAGTCTGTTGTCGGCGCTGTCTCCAACTCCCTTGAGGGCTTTGGTGAAAAGCACACGAAAGGGTGATCGCTCACCTCGTCGCAATTGACGCCTTATCGGAAAGAAATGAGCTTCCCGCAGGGGAGTTGCACACAGTCCGGGATCATGCGGACACGGTCGGTCGTCACCGGACCCGGCTGCGCAGAGTCGTGAGCACATACGCGCAGAGCAGGGCGGTCAGCGACAACATCAGCGCGCTTCCGACGGGTTGGGCGATCATGTGGGCTGCGGCGGCGAGACGGCGCTCCCCGCCGAAGGGCCACCGCAGCAGGAACACCTCACGCACCCGAACCGGCAGCCCGGCCGCGGCTCGCACGTCCGCTCCCTCGACCACCTTGTGTACGAGGGGTACGACGGCGACGGGCACCGCGACCACGGCCGCGAGTCCGGCCGTCGTGGAGCGGAAGACGCCCGCGGCCAGGACACCGGCCCAGGCGCAGCCGACGACGAGCCCGACCCAACTCGCGGCCAGTGGGAACCAGTCCGCGGGAACTCGGGCAAGCTCGCGTCCGTAGAGGAGATGGAGCACTTCGGCGTCGCAGCCGACGGTGAGGAAGGCGAGCAGCAGCGCGGCGGCCGCGGAGACGAGCAGCTTGGCCGTGAGCAGCCCCAGACGACGGGGGACGGTGCCCCGGTCGGCCGCCAGCGCGGGGTGGCGGAACTCGTCGCCGAAGGCGAGCGCGCCGAGCAGTCCGGCGCCGAGCGCCGCCGGCGGCAGGGGGACCTGCTGCGGCCAGGCGGCGAGCAACCGGGCCTGCGGGGTGTGGCCGACGCCGGCCAGCAGCGCGGCCGTCGACGCGGACACGACGAGCACGACGGCGGCCGTGACGAACCCGGTGCCGACCCCCGTGGCCCGCCGGAGCTCATAGCGCAGGGGCCGCAGCGGGCTGGGGGCGGGGCGCACGGAGATGGGGGGCGGGAGAGGAGGCAGCGGGGAGGCGGGGACCGCGGCGCGGCGCCCGTCCGGATCCTGCGCGGTGCCGCCGGGGTGGACGGTCACTGCGGCGGCCGGTGCGGGAGTGGCGGCCGCCGCGGGCGGAGTGGTCGGGGCTGCCGCGGCGGCCGGTCGATCCGCCGAGGGGCTGCCGGCCCGAGGCGGGGCCGCATCCGTGACAGGACCGGGGCGACCCCCGGCACCGACATCAGCACCGGCCCCGGCACCGGCACCGGGGCGTGCGTCGGCATCCCGGTGCGCGTCGGCACCGGAGGGCGCGTCGGCGCCCGCGCCGGCGCGCGGGTCGATGTCCGCGCCGGTGCCGGGAGACGGAGCGGTCGGGTGCGGGCCGGGCCCGGCCGGAGGCTCCGGGGCGGTACGCGGCGGAGTTCCCGGCAGGTGCGCAATGCCAGGCGCAGGAGCCGCGAGGGCGGCCCGGTCGGGTTGGGGCGCCGTATGTGCCGCATGCCGCGCGGCGGGCTCCGCCCGACCGGTGGGGGCGTCCTGAGCGGCGCCGTCGCCCGTGGCGGCCGGGGGCGGGGCCATGCCCGCTCCGGGACCCATGTCTCCGACCTCGTCGGCGAGTTGATGGACGAGGATGCCGTGCCGGAACGCGGCTTCCCCGACATCCGCGCAGGTGGTGCCGTACACGGAGAGACGGTTGCCGCTGTCCTGGACGACCTCGACGGAGCGGCGGGCCGTGCGGGCCTCCTTGGTGAGGACGGCCGCGAGGCGTGCGGCGTGGGGGGTGCGGACGGCGATCCGGGGACGGAGCCGGGTGCGGGCGAAGTGGGCCGCGTCCTGGTCGGCGACGAGACGACCCCGCTCCAGCGTCACGACCCGGTCGGCGGTGCGGGCAGCCTCCTTGGGGTCGTCTGTGGTGAGCAGGACGGTGCCGCCCTGGGTCGCGTGCGCGCGCAGCATGTCGTGCAGCCAGCGGCTCTCACGGACGGACAGGCCCTCGGAGGGCGCGTCGAGAACCAGGGTGTGGGGATCGGCCAGCAGGGCGCAGGCCAGGCCGAGGCGGCGGTCCATGCCGCGCGAGAGGGTGCCGAGCCGCTCGTCGTGCAGGCCGACCAGGCCGACGCTTTCGAGGACTTCGTCGGCCCTGCGCACCGGTACGCCCGCTGCGGCGCAGAGCATCCGCAGGTGACCGCGGACGGTGCGGGCCGGATGTCCCGGCACATCGCCGAGCAGAACGCCCACCTCGCGGGAGGGATGGGCGATGCGGTGCAGGGGACGGCCTCTGAAGTGGGTGACGCCACGCCCTTGCCGGAGTTCGAGCATGAGTCCGAGGGCTGTGGTCTTGCCCGCGCCCGGCGCGCCGAGCAACGTGGTGATGCGACCCGCGCCCGCCTCGAACGAGACGTCGTCGACGGCGGGCGGAAGGTCCTTGCGGGGGATGCTGGTCAGTCCGAAGGCCTGGATCACCCGAAGCAAGATAGCGCGGGATGTCCCCTTTCAGTGTTTTCGCCCTGCTGTGGCGGGAGAGCCGCGCTCACACCTCGGGGCGCAGCATCGGCGGGTTGAGCAGGGTGGCGCCGCCCGCCCGGAAGAGCTGGGCGGGGCGTCCGCCCTGGCGGGTGGTGGTGCCACCGGTGGGCACCAGGAAGCCAGGGGTACCGGTGACCTTCCGGTGGAAGTTGCGCGGATCGAGGGCGACGCCCCACACCGCCTCGTAGACGCGACGCAGTTCCCCGACGGTGAACTCGGGTGGGCAGAACGCGGTGGCCAGCGACGAGTACTCGATCTTCGAGCGGGCGCGCTCCACGCCGTCGGCCAGGATCTGCGCATGGTCGAACGCGAGGGGTGCGACCGACTCCCCGTCCCGGCCGTAGCCGCTCTGCTGAAGCAGTTCGTCGACCGGCGCCCAGCGGGCGTTGCTGGCGTCGCCGCCGGCGCGGGGCGCAGGCAGGTCGGGGGCGAGGGCGAGGTGGGCGACGCTCACGACGCGCATCCGCGGGTCCCGCTTGGGGTCGCCGTACGTGGCGAGCTGCTCCAGGTGGGCACCGTGGTCCTGGGCCGGCACGGACGGCTCGTGCGCGCGCAGCCCCGTCTCCTCGGCCAACTCGCGCGCCGCGGCCTGGGCCAGGTCCTCGTCGGCCCGTACGAAACCACCGGGGAGCGCCCAGCGTCCCTGGAAGGGCGGTTCCCCCCTGCGTACCGCCAGCGCGCACAGGGCATGGCGGCGCACGGTCAGCACGACCAGGTCCACGGTGACGGCGACGGGCGGAAAGGCTGACGGGTCGTAGGGCATGCGGCGATCATAGTCGTCTGCCTGACGATAAACACTCCCCTCGTCGGCCGCTTCGCCGGCTGATCCGGCTCGCTCGGACATATGGATGCCGGTGCGTCGCCGTCACCGCGGGCCCTACGGCATTGTCCGAGGTCACGCGCGCAGTTGCAGCCCCTGTGCCGCCTCCTCGACCATGGCGAGCCCGAGGCGGCTGCCCCGTACGGAGACGGGGAGGGGGACCTACGGGTCACGCCCGTCGGCGGCCCGGCCGGCCGGCGACGCGGCGGGGCGCCGGTGCCGCCCACCTCGCGGGGCGTGCTCAGCCACCGCTCCCCGCCCGTCCGGGCACCCTGCCGTGCCGCTCGGGCCTGCCGCTCCCCCACGCCCACCAGGACGCATGTGCCGTCTCGCTCCCCGGTGCGCGCACTCGGCCGTCCACCTCGATCCGCCCGTCGCGACGGACCTACCGTTCAGCCCGCCGTGTCCGTCACCGCGCACCCCCTGGTCGCACCGCATCACCGACGGCGGCCTCGCCGCCGCCTCCCGGGTATCGGTCCGGCACCCTCGGGCGCTGTCCCGCCCCCGCCGCTCAGGCCTGCTCTCCCCCGCCGCCCCTGTCACCGGCGAGCGGACCGTCCGTGCTCACGGGGCGGGCACTGTGCACGCGGGGCGCGCGGCGCGGTGCGGCGTCCCGGCCTGCGGTACGCGGCCGTGTCCCGCCCACCGGCGCGACCGGGGGACGACGTCCGCCGGACCGGTCGCGGGCGGGCGCACCGGGCGTCGACGCCGTACTCGCGTCGGCCACGGCAGGACGCGACGTCCTGCCCGAAGACCCCGGGACGACGCGGCGCCGGTGGCGGTTCGGGGTCCCCGTGGGACCCCCCGGCGCGGCAACGGAACCGGCCCCCGGTGCCTGTGCCGCGGCCGGCCCGGCGCCTGCTGCCGCTTCCTGCCGCCCTCCGCCTCCTCCGCCGCCGTCGCCGTCGCCGTCGCCGTCGGCCGACGGGGCGGCACCGGAACCCCCGCGGTCCGAGGGTGTGCCGGAGGACCGTTCGGCGTCCGGCTCCGTTTCGGAGGCCCGGCGCCCGGCGCGCAGGCAGCAGCGGACGGACTCCGGGTCCAGGCCCTCGTTGACGGCCTGGTGCAGCAGACGGGCGAAGAGGTAGTCGGGATCCGCGCCCAGCGCCATCGCGAATGCCTCCCTGGCCTCGATGTCGTCGCCCATCGACCAGGCGACCCAGCCGGCGAGGGTCAGCGGCGCGGCGGCGTGCTCCCCGTGGGGGCCGACGCAACGCCGCGCGAGGGCCCGCCACAGGCGCAACGCCGGGCCGGCCTCGTCGCCCTCCATCCACCGGGCGGCGCGGTCACGGGTGGTGCGGTCCTGGAGGCCGAGAATCAGCTGGGCCGCCTCGCCGTGGTCGAGCAGGTCGTCGTCGCGGCGGTCCGCCGTGAGCGTGCCGGAGACGGGCGGAGCGTCCGCGTAGCGCTCGATGATCCGCCCGGCCAGCTCCACCGTGTCCTCGGCGACCCTCGCTCGCTCGGCGTCGTCGAGGATCCGTGGGACCAGTGCCGCACCCGCGGCGTCCAGCGCGCTCTGCTGTTCGAAAACGCCGGCGCTCTCCCGGGGCAGCAGCCGGGCCCGCAGCTCGCGGAGGGTGCCGCGCACCTGGATGCCCGCGTAGGCGGCAGCGGCGGCCAGTACGGATGTGCCGGGCAGGCCCATCGCGAGGCCTGCCGGAGGGCAGCAGGCCTCGCCGGCGCAGCAGTACGACCAGAACCGGCCGTCGGAGACGCACAGGGCCTCGACGACCGGCACGTCCAGCAGTCCGCACTGGATGCGCAGGGCACGGGCGAGGGGTTCCAGCCGCTCCATGACCTGCCGGCCGGTCTCGCCCTTCGCCGGTTCCTGGCACAGATAGGCCACCAGTTGCTCGGGGCGGGCGCCACGGCGTTCGCACCCGGTCACCAGTCCGTGGGCCAGTTGGCGGGCCGCGGCCGTCCAGTCGTCCTGGCACGCGGGGATGCCGAGCCGGGCCCGGCCGCCGAACCTGCCGCGCCCACCGCTGCCGTGCACGGCGACCAGGACGATGCTGTGCTCGGGGCGGTAGCCGAGGAGATACGGCAGGGCGTCGGCCAGCTCGGAGGGTGTGCGCAGGGTGACCTCGTGGGGGTCGGTCGGGCTGCCGTGCCCCGGGGATCCGTCGCGCACCGTGACGTGAGCGGGAGCGGTGCGGCCGCCGCTCCCGAGAGGACCGCCGGTGCCGTCGTCGCCGAGGGGGGCGATGATGCCACCGTCCCCGGGGGAAGGGAGCGGCGCGTCGCCCTCGGCAAGGCCGGCGCCCTCACCGTCCGGGAGGGGGTCGGCTCCCGGACCCTGGAGGAAGCCGGTCCCGGGGTCACCCGGGCGCAAGCCCCTCCCGACGCCCTGCTGGAGGCGACCGGTCGCTCCGTCGTCCCGGCGGAGCCCTGCCGCCTCACCTCCGCGTGTATCCGTGGTCCCCGCATCGCCCCGGAAGGAGCCGTGCTCGTCGCCGTGCTGGCGGGAGGCCGTCGTCTCACCCTTTCCGGAGGAAACGGAATGTGCGCCGTTCTCGAAGGACCCGGTCGTTTCGCCGTGATTCGTCATGCGCCGACGATCTCGCGGATTCAAATGTTCCGCTTGGGCCTGTGGACAAGTCCGATCCAGGACACGTCAAAAGACGCCTCGGCAGGCGACGCCGTCACGCCACGCGCGAGGCCACACCCCAGTGCCTCGCCACGGGGCCCCGCCGCAGGGAGCCGCTCCGGCAGGCCGCGCCGCCCCTCCGCCCGCCGTCACCGGGTCGGCGCGCCGTCACCCCGCCGCAGCGAGCACCAGCGGAAGGACCGGGCCGCTGCCTGCCCGGCGCAGCAGGCGGGCGGCGACCGCGAGGGTCCAGCCGGAGTCGGTGCAGTCGTCGACGAGCAGCACCGGGCCGGGGGTCCGCGTCAGGGCCTCGGCCAGCTCGCCGGGGACGGAGAAGGCCCCGGAGAGTGTGGCGAGCCGCTGGGCGGAGTTGTGGCGCCGTGCCGTGTGCGCGCCGTCGGGAACGGTGTGCGCCAGCGTGCCCAGCAGGGGCAGGCGGCCGATGGTCGCGACGCCCTCGGCCAGGGAGGCGACCAGCTGCGGGCGGGTGCGGGACGGGAGGGCGACGACGCCGACCGGCCGGGTGGTGGCGTCGGGGGCGTCGGACGCCCAGCCGCCCGGGGAGCGCGCCCAGTCGGCGAGGACCGCCACCGCGGCCCGCAGGACGTCGTCGGGGACCGGGCCGTCCGGGGCCCCGTCGGCGAGCAGCGGACGCAGCCGGTTGCCCCAGCCGATGTCGGAGAGCCGACCCAGGGCGCGCCCGGTGGCGCACTGCTCGCCTGCCGGGATGCGCCCCTTGAGGTCGATGCCCAGGGCGGGCATCCCGGTCGGCCACATACGGCGCGGCTCGACTTCCACCCCGGGGCGGTCGAGTTCCTTCACCGCGCCCGCCAGGGCCTCGGTCGGGACGGACCCGTCGATCCAGGCGCCCGCACAGTTGTCGCAGCGGCCGCACGGGGCCGCCCCTTCGTCGTCGAGCTGCCGGCGCAGGAACTCCATCCGGCATCGCGGGGTGCCGATGTAGTCGCGCATGGCCTGCTGCTCGGCGGCGCGCTGCCGCGCCACCCAGGCGTAGCGCTCGGCGTCGTACGCCCACGGGGCACCGGTGGCAGTCCAGCCGCCCTTCACCCGTTGGACCGCGCCGTCCACGTCGAGCACCTTCAGCATGGTCTCCAGTCGGTTGCGGCGCAGGTCCACCACCGCCTCCAGGGCGGGAACGGACAGCGGTCGCCCCGCCCCGGCGAGCGCCGACAGGGTCTGGCGCACCTGCTCCTCGGGCGGGAACGCCGTATCGGCGAAATAGCGCCAGATGGCCTCGTCCTCCCTGCCCGGGAGCAGCAGGACGTCCGCGTGCTCGACGCCGCGGCCGGCCCGCCCCACCTGCTGGTAGTACGCGATCGGCGAGGACGGCGAACCGAGGTGCACCACGAAACCGAGGTCGGGCTTGTCGAAGCCCATGCCCAGCGCCGAGGTCGCCACGAGCGCCTTGACCCGGTTCCCCAGCAGGTCCGCCTCGGCCTGCACCCGATCCGCGTTCTCCGTCCTGCCCGTGTAGGAGGCCACCTGGTGGCCACGCTGCCGCAGGTAGGCGGTGGCCTCCTCCGCTGCGGCCACCGTCAGGGTGTAGACGATGCCCGAGCCCGGCAGCCGGTCCAGCTGCTCGGCGAGCCAGGCCAGCCGGTGTGCCGCGTCCGGCAGTTCCAGGACGCCGAGCCGCAGGCTCTCGCGCTCCAGCGGGCCGCGCAGCACGAGCGCCTCACCGGCGCCGGTGCCGAGTTGCTCGGCCACGTCCGCCGTCACGCGCGCGTTGGCCGTGGCCGTCGTGGCGAGCACCGGCACGCCTGCCGGCAACTCCGCCAGCATCGTGCGCAGCCGGCGGTAGTCGGGGCGGAAGTCGTGGCCCCAGTCGGAGATGCAGTGCGCCTCGTCGACGACCAGCAGGCCGGTGGTGGCCGCGAGGCCGGGCAGCACGTTTTCGCGGAAGTCCACCGAGTTGAGGCGTTCGGGGCTGATGAGGAGCACGTCGGTCTCGCCGCGGTCGATCTCCCCGTGGACGGTGCTCCACTCCTCCGGGTTGGCGGAGTTGATGGTGCGTGCGCGGATGCCGGCCCGCTCCGCGGCCTCCACCTGGTTGCGCATCAGCGCGAGGAGCGGGGACACGATGACCGTGGGACCCGCTCCGCGCCGCCGGAGCAGCGCGGTGGCGACGAAGTACACCGCGGACTTGCCCCAGCCGGTGCGCTGCACCACCAGGGCGCGCCGGCGCTCCTCCACCAGGGCCGCCACGGCCTGCCACTGGTCCTCGCGCAGGCGTGCCGGACCGCCCGGCGCACCGACGAGTTCGGCGAGCACGGCATCGGCTTCGGCACGGAGCTCAGCGTTGTCCATGCCCCCATGCAACCCGATGCCGGGCTCCGCCGACCACTTCACTCGGTGTGACGACGATTTCGCGCCCGGTGCTTCGGACGTCGTCGCCCTCTGGACCGGCGCGGCCCGGCGGGGTAGAACGTGCGGTGCGCCGTCGTCCCATGCATCGACGGGCGCCTCACGGGGCAGTGATATAAGACACTGATCACCGCATACCGGTCTCCGGCCCCAATTGCTCGTTGCCGCATCCAAGTTCGGCAGGAAGAATTGAGGTCCGCTCCCCGCACGGCCCGCCCGTGATCAGGTAGGGCTCTGTTGCGGTGTGCGCTCCCCCGAATCCGACTCGCCCGCAGTGTGGGCGCGTAGCCGAAGGGAGGAACGTGACCTTCGGATTCGCTCCGTCCTCGGCGGGCTCGTTGTCGACGTCCACGTCCGCCGCTTCCGCCAGCCGTCTGCTGGAGCCCGCAGAATGGGCCTCCGCGGGAATCCCTCTGCTGCGCAGTCCGCGTGAGGTCGTCAGCGGGTTGCACACGCGGCACCGTCCGAGACCGTCGACCGCCGTGGTGGCCGTCCTCGACCCGGAGGAACGGCTGCTGGCGAGCGCGTCCTTCGTGCGGCGTCCCGCGCCCGCCGACGGCTGGATGTTCCGCAACGCGCTGCTCGCCCAGCTGCGCCGGGTCGTCCCGCACGACCTGCGGCGCCGCACCCCGGTCCGCACCGCCGTGCTGCTGTACTGCCGGGACGGCGACGCGCGCTGGACGGAGGAGGACGGCGCGTGGATGTGGGGACTGCGCGACGCGTGCACGCTGCACGGGCTGCGGTGCGGGGCGTACATCACGCTGACCCGTGACGGCTGGCAGGTGCTCGGCGAGGGCCGCGGGGGACGTCACCCGAACGCGGACTCCTCCCCCGAGCCCTTCGGTGCCTCGGAGGTGCCACCCCCGCTGCCCCGCACCGGCGGTGCCGCGTCGGAGCTCCTGCGCCGCGCAGCCGCCCGCTGAGCGCGGCCGGAGGCCGCCGCGGGTCGGCGGCACGGCTCGTCGTGTCCCCTGCCGCCTCCGCGGCAGGGCCCGCCCGTCTCCCGGCGAGGCAACGGTTCGCGAGGCGCACGGGACGAAGCGGTGGGCCTCCACCGAAGTAACGATTCGCCAGCTCCCCGGGACGGAGCGGTGGGACTGTGCCGACGAAGCGATCCGCCTCCCGGGCCCCGACGGCGCAACGCTCTCCGCACGGTCGTCCCGGACCCCCGGGCCAGGCGTCCCCACCCACGTCCACGCCGACGCGTCCGCACCGGCCGGCACCCGTACGGTGCCCTCCGGCACGGGTGACGCGGCTGCGGGCCAGTACGGCGACCGGACCGGGCCTGCCGGAGTCCCGTGCGGGGAAACCGCCGCGGCACGGCGGCCCGCGTCCACGCAGTGTGCGGCACGGCAGGCCGCACGGCGCTCCGGGGCGCGCGAACACCCGGCTGCTGCCCGGCGGCAGGACCGCGGAGCATGCGTCACGCCGGCTCCCGCCGTGCGGCGGGAGCGGCGCAGCGCCGCACACGGTACCTCCGAGGCCGTCGCGGGGTGCCCCCGCGCAGCGCCGAGCCGCTCAGACGCCCGCGCCCAGCACCGAGTTGATCTGCTGCGGGTCGCCGCAGACGATCAGCAGCGCGTCGGCCTTGGAGTGGGCGAGCGACAGGGCGGAGGCAGCCGCCGCGTCACCGCCGCCGTTGACGGCGACGACGACCACGGCGCGCGAGCTCGCACGGCCGACCAGGCCGGCGTCGGCGTAGAAGACGTCCTCGCGCGCGTCGTGCTGCGCCCAGTAGGAGGTCTCTCCGAAGGACAGTTCGTGGGCGACCCAGGGATGCGGTTCGCCGGTGGTGACCACCAGCACGTCACCAGGGGTGCGACCGGAGTCCAGGAGCAGGTCCACGGCTTCCTCGGCCGCATCCAGCGCCCCCTCGGCCGAGGCCGGGATCAGCTGGATCTGCGCGGTCGCCGAGTCGGCGGCAGGGGCAGCGGGGCCCGTGGGACCGGGCTTGGCCGGAGCCGCGTCGCGGGGCGTGCGCTGCACCGGCGGGGCGGGGCGGAGGGGTCCGGGACGGCCGGGACGCGGCGGGGCCGCGGGGCGGGGGCCGGGTACGGGGCGAGGGGTCGGCGCGCTGCGGCCGCTGGCCGGAGTGGCGCGGGGACCCTGGGCACTCTCGTGAATCTGAGGCTCCTCGGGAATGAGAGGCATGACCTGACTTTTATCAAACGTTGGTGGGGCTCACGTGAACGGGTGGCACGTGAGTGCGGGCGGAACGGTCAGAAATCGAAGCCGAGCTGGCCCTCGATCTCCGGAACCCCTCCGTCCGCCCAGCTGCGGGCCTTCTTGAGATGCCGCCACTGGGGCAGCGCATCAAGATACGCCCACGACAGACGGTGGTAGGGGGTGGGGCCCCACTCCGCCAGCGCGGCCTTGTGCACCGGCGACGGGTATCCGGCATTGTCCGCGAAACCGAAGTGTGCATGTTCGCTACCCAGTTCGGCCATCATTTTGTCGCGCTGGACCTTGGCGATCACCGAGGCCGCAGCCACCGCGACGCAGGACCGGTCACCCTTGACGACCGTGCGGACCTGCCACGGAGCCCCGAGGTAGTCGTGCTTGCCGTCGAGGATCACGGCGTCCGGGCGGACCGGCAACGCCCCCAGGGCGCGGACGGCCGCCAGCCGCAGCGCGGCCGTCATCCCCATGGTGTCGATCTCCTCGGGCGAGGCGTGCCCGAGGGCGTACGAGGTCACCCACGTCGAAAGCAACTCGGCCAACTCCCCACGCCGCTTGACGGTGAGCAGTTTGGAGTCGGTGAGCCCGTCGGGGGGCCGGCGCAGTCCGGTGACCGCCGCGCAGACGGTGACGGGTCCGGCCCAGGCGCCCCGCCCCACCTCGTCGACGCCCGCGACGACCTTGGCTCCGGTCGTGGCGCGAAGAGAGCGCTCGACGGTATGGGTGGGTGCTTCGTACGGCATGGCGCCCTCAGCGTACGCCTCCGTGATCCCTGCGCGACACCCTGGTTCCCGCAGACGGCACCGCCCCCCGGTGACGGGAGCCTCAGGAGTCGCGCGGGCGCAGGAGCGGCATCATCAGCCGGTCGACCATCTCGTCGAGTTCCTGGTCGGCCCATTCGCTTCCGCACATCTTGGAGCGGTACATCATCATGGCCGGAAGGACGTCCAGCACATAGCTGTTCAGCGCATCGGGGCGCACCTCCCCACGGTCGATTCCCCGTTCGACGACTTCTCGCAGCAGTTTGACGACCGGCTCCACGACGCCGTCCACGATCACCCCGTGAAAGCGCTCGACCTGCAGCGGATCGCATTCGTGAATAACCGATCGGAGCGCTGAACCGAGGCGTGAGTACATGGCGTCGCGCGCCCTGCGGCACAGCGCCACCAGGTCGGCACGCACGGTCCCGAGATCGGGGGCGGCGTCGAAGGGGGGCAGCCCGGACTGCAGGGCGTCGGCGACCAGGTCCTCCTTCGAGGGCCAGCGCCGGTAGACCGCGGCCTTGCCGGTCTGGGCGCCGGCGGCGACGCCCTCCATCGTCAGGCCCTTCCAGCCGACGGTACTGAGCTGCTCCAGGGCGGCATCCAGGATCGCGCGTTCGAGGACGACGCCGCGCCGGCGAGGGGAAGCCGCCTGAGCGGGGGCGGCCGTCCAGCGCGGGGTAACCATCTGAGTGTCTCCAGCGGACAGAGAGCGGACATTTCCGGGGGAACAGGACGCGCGAACGGCGGCGGGGGACACGCCTGGCGGCCGACCGTAAGTGAACGCTTGCGTTCACTAACGAGGCTCACCTACCGTGGGCGCAACAGTGAACGCGAGCGTTCACTAAGCAACTCGTGGGGGACCCATAGTGACAACCTCTCAGCTCGTTCAGGACAGGAAACCGGGTGCGGCCCGCCGGGAGGGGCGTCCCGGCATCGCGCTCACGGTCATCGCAGCCTGCCAACTCATGGTGGTACTCGATGCGACGATTGTGAACATCGCGCTGCCGCACATTCAAGACGCGCTCGCCTTCAGCACGACGGACCTCACCTGGGTCGTCAGCGCCTACACGCTCACCTTCGGCGGCCTGCTGCTGCTCGGCGGCCGGGCCGGCGACATCCTCGGGCGCCGCCGGGTCTTCATGACCGGCATCCTGCTGTTCACCCTCGCCTCCCTGCTCGGCGGGCTCGCGCAGGAGCCCTGGCAGCTGCTGGCCGCACGGGTCCTGCAGGGCATGGGCGGCGCGATCGCCTCGCCCACGTCGCTGGCGCTGATCACGACCACCTTCCCCGAGGGCCCCGAACGGAACCGGGCCTTCGGCGTCTTCGCCGCGGTGTCCGCAGGCGGCGGCGCGATCGGCCTGCTCGCCGGCGGCATGCTCACCGAGTGGCTGGACTGGCGGTGGGTGTTCTTCGTCAACGTGCCCATCGGCGTTCTGATCGCGGTGCTCGCACCGCTGTACATCAGCGAGTCCGAACGGCACACCGGCCGGTTCGACATCGCGGGCGCCGTCACGTCGACGGGCGGCATGGCCCTGCTCGTCTACGGCTTCATCCGGGCGGCCGACGAGGGCTGGCGGGACAGCCTGACCATCGGGTCGTTCGGCGTGGCCGTGGTGCTGCTGCTCGCCTTCGCGTTCGTCGAGTCGCGGGCCAAGGAGCCCATCACCCCGCTGCGGATGTTCGCCGACCGCAATCGCTCCGGCACCTACGTGATCATGCTCAGCCTCGCCGCGGCGATGTTCGGCATGTTCTTCTACATCGTCCTGTTCGTGCAGAACGTGCTCGGCTACAGCCCCATCCAGGCAGGCCTCGCCTTCCTGCCGGTCACGGTCGTGATCGCGATCGGCGCGGGGCTGTCGCAGCGGTTCCTGCCGGTGCTCGGCCCCAAGCCGTTCATGGTCGCGGGCTCGACCCTCGCGGTGATCGGCCTGGCGTGGCAGACCCTCATCAGCTCCGACAGCTCCTACGTCGGCGGGGTGCTCGGGCCGATGCTGGTGTTCGGCCTCGGCATGGGCCTGAACTTCGTGACCCTCACCGTCACCGCGGTGTCGGGGGTGGCCCAGCACGAGGCAGGCGCTGCCTCCGGCCTGCTCAACGCCATGCAGCAGGTGGGCGGCTCGCTCGGCCTGTCCATCCTGACGACGGTGTTCGGGACGGCCAGCAAGAACGAGGCGGAGCGGCAGCTGCCGCATTTCCTCACCGATGCCACCGCCGCGCAGCAGGCCGATTTCGCCAAGACGCATCAGCTGCCCGCGCCCTGGGGACACGCGGTGCTCGCCCAGGGGATCTCCACGGGCTTCGTCGCAGCCGCCGCCATGGCCGTCCTCGCGCTGCTGACCGCGGGACTGGTGATCCGGGTCCGCAAGAGCGACCTGGAGGCCCTGTCGGGTGCGACGGGCCCCATGGTGGGCTGAGGCCGGCCGTGTGACCTCCCGCCGCCTCAGCGGGCCGTTCCAGGCCGGCCGGGGCGGCGCCGGACCGGGGCGGCGCGAGCACCGCTCCGCCGCGGTCCGCACGACCGCGCTGCTCCGTGGGGTCGGCCTCCTGACAACGGGCGGCGCTCACGCAGGGTGCCCGGAGACCACGCAGAGCCGTCGGGGCGCTGTGCGGGCCACCGCGCCGCCTGCGGCCGCCGGGCCTCCCGTCCGGGCCGGCGAGCCGTTGCACGGGCCGCCACCGGGCCCGCCCTGCCGGCCGTCGGGCACTTCCGGGCCGCCGCCGGGTACTTCCGGGGCCCTCCGGGGCCCCTGAGGGAGCCGAGGAGTCGCCGGTCCCCAGGCTGTTCAGTCCGTCCCCGGCACCCACCGGGGAACGTCCTCCGTGCGCTCCGCCCAGTCGACGGGCGGCGTCCCCGCCTTGCCCGCGGCCAGGACACCGCCCACGACGGCACAGGTGGTGTCGACGTCCCCGCCGACCTGCGCGGTCGTCCAGAAGGCCGTCTCGTAGTCGCCGAGGGAGCGCGCCGCCGACCAGAGGGCGAAGGGCACCGTGTCATGGGCGGTCGTGCGGCGGCCGCAGCCCAGCACGGCCGCCACGGTGCCCGGGTCTCCGTAGTCGAGCATGTCCCGGGCGCGCCGCAGGCCCGCCCTGACGGCGCTCTTCGGGATGAGCGCGATCACGCCGTCGAGGAGTGCCTCCGGGGCGGGCGGGCCGCCGGGAGCGCCGGCCAGGGCGGCCGCCGCGGCCACCGCCATGGCGCCGACGACGGCCTCGCGGTGCTGGTGAGTGGGGTAGGCGGAGATCTCCGCCTGGTGGGTGGCCTGCTCCGGGTCGTCGGCGTACCAGGCCCCCAGCGGGGCGATCCGCATCGCCGCGCCGTTGCCCCAGGAGCCCTGACCGTTGAAGAGGGCGGAGGCCAGCTCCCGCCAGTCGCCGCCTTCGCGGACCAGCCGCAGCAGGCGGTTGACCGCGGGGCCGTACCCGCGGTCGAAGTCGTGGCGGTCGGCGAACGAGCGGGCCAGGGCGTCCTGGTCGACGCGGTGGTGGGTGGCCAGCACCAGGACCACCGAGGCGGCCATCTCGGTGTCGTCCGTCCACTGCCACTGCCCCGGGGGCAGCTCGCGGCGCTTCAGCAGCGGATAGTGCGCGGGGACGAAGAACTGGGAGCCCAGGGCGTCTCCCACCGCCAGGCCGCGCAGGCTGGCCAGGGCGCGCTCCAGGCGCCCTTCGAAGGAGGAGTCAGCGGTCATCGCTCTGCCACTCTATCCGGTGATTCCGTACGGCTCCGGATCACGCCAGCGTTCGAAGGGCCGGTCCAGCGTGTACTTGCCGTCGTCCCCGAGAACGAGCACACGCATCTCGGCGTTCCCCGGGTTGGACAGGGACTCGAACTCGGCGACGGTCCAGTGGAACCAGCGCATGCAGAACAGGCGCATGGCGAGCCCGTGGGTCACCAGAAGGACGTTCGGTGGGTGGTCCGGGGCCTCGAAGCTGCGGAAGAGGCTCTCCAGGAAGCCTCCGACCCGGTCGTAGACGTCGGCTCCGGACTCGCCCTGGGCGAAGCGGTAGAAGAAGTGGCCGTAGGCGTCGCGGTAGGCCTTCTGCAGACGTACGTCGTCGCGCTCCTGCCAGTTGCCCCAGTCCTGCTCGCGCAGCCGGGGCTCCTCGCGCACCCGTATGAGCCCCGCGTCGAGGTGGAAGGCGCGCAGGGTCTCGTGCGTGCGCCGGTACGGGGAGACGTACACGCTGACTCGCTCCCGGCCGAAGAGCTCGCGCAGCCTCTCACCGGTCCCCTCGGCCTGCCGCCGGCCCCGCTCGGTCAGGGCCAGAGCGTGGTCGGGCTGGCGTTCGTAGACGGTGTCATCAACATTGCCCGTTGACTCCCCGTGACGGACAAGGACGATGCGCCGTGGTCGTGCCATGCCAAGACCCTAGATCGGATGACGCGGAACAGAGCATTCGTACGGCCACCATAAGGCGTACCTCACACGACTCGCGCCCCACGTCACACCGCCAATGTCACCCGCCCTACCGGCACCACTCGCACCGCTCACATCGCTGACACCACTCGCACCGGTGACACCGCTCACACGATCCAGCTCGGTTCGAGCTCCACCATGTCGCCGGACAGCGACGCCACGTCCGCCTCCGTCTGGGCGCGCAGCGCCAGGCGCTCGATGCGCTCGGTGCGGTACTTGCCGTGCTCGGCCGCCGAACGCCACATCGACAGCACCAGGAACTCGTGGCCCGGCGCCTCCGCGAACAATCCGCGGATCATGCCGGGCGAGCCGGCCATCGCGGGGTTCCAGACCTTCTCCTGCATCAGCGTGAAGTGCTCCACGCGCGCCTCGTGCACGCGGCACAGGGCGACCCGGACCAGGTCGGCGTCGGTGAACCGGGGCTCGAAGCCCGTCTTCACGTCGAAGCGGTAGTCGAAGAGCCTGACCTGGGCGTCCTTGAACGTGCCCGCCTGGGCCGCGGCCAGCCGGTCGTGGGAACGGGCCATGAACGAGTCGTAGAAGGCGCGGCTCTCCCAGAAGGCGAAGATGTTCGCCACCGAGGGCCGCTCCCGGCTCCAGCCCCCGCCCTGCCCCCGAAAACCCGGCTCCCCCGGAAGCCCCGCCCATTTCCGCTGCCCCCGCTCGAAGCCTCGGCGGTCCACCACGGTGCAGCGAATCCACTTGACCAGCACCGCGCCATCGTACGGCCACGGGCCGTGGCCGTGGTGGCCTCCGCCGCAGTCGGCCCGGGCGAAGCGGCACGTACGCGTGGCAGGATGGACAACCGGCCCTGGCGAACGGGCAGTTCGCACGAGGGCACTGGCGTGCGCGGGGAAGGGGGAGTCCGGTGAACGGCCTCAGCAAGGGAATCGAGAAGGTCGAGGTCTCTTTGAGGTGGGACCCGAGCCCGGCGGGGCAACCGCCCACCGACCTCGACCTCGTCGCCGCGACCTACGGGCTGGACGACCCGTACGGTGAGCCCGCCTACGCGGTGCACTTCGACAGCCGCTCCCCGGACGGCACGATCACGCTGAACCGGGACAGCACGGACGGCAGGGGCTTCGGCTGGGACGAGGTCATGACACTGGAGCTGGACCGGCTCGACGGCCGGTACGCGCGCGTGGTGGTCGGCGTCGTCATCCAGCAGCGTGCCGTGAACCGGACGTTCGTGGACGTGCAGCGGCCGGGGCTGAGGATCCGCGAGGGGTACACCGTCCTGTTCGAGAACGACTTCGGCGGCGTGCTCGGGGCGACCGCGGCGGCGGTCGCGGAGTTCACCCGCGACGCCTCCGGCGGCTGGCGCCTGCGCGCCGGGGTGTTCGGCTCCGACGGCGACCCGGCGGTGTTCGTCCGGCAGATGGGGCGCATGCACCGGTCCTGACCGGCTCGGCGTCGCGCGACGCTCAGCCGGTGTAGGGCGCGACGATCGCCAGGGTCCGGGCGAGTGCGTCGAGGACGGCCTGCCGGTGGGTGAGCGGGCGCGCGGGCTCGTCGGTGTGGCGGGTGCTGACGCCCCGGTCGGCCAGCAGGTAGAGCATGCGCAGGGTCCGCATGGTGTTGGACGCCCACGCGGGGACGGGCCCCGGGGTCCCTTGCCGGAAGGCCTCCGCGACGGGCGTCAGCCATCGCACGGACCCGGCTTCGGTGAGCGCCGGGTGGCTCAGGATCCGGGCGAGGGCATAGGCGATGCGGTCGTCCTCCTGAGCGTCGAAGACGTGGTCCGTGGCGGCGAGCAGCCGGGCGGCGGCCAGTGCCGCCAGCGGCATCGGGTCCTGGCCGGGTCGGCGGGCGAGGACGGCCAGCAGGTCGGCGCCGTGGGCGGCGGCGTGCAGCCAGCCCCGCTCCGGGTCGTACCCGCGCAGATCGTGTTCGGCGGGGTACCAGTCGGCGAAGGCCCGCCACCACTCCCGCCGCCACTCCCCCGCCTCCACGATCCTCGCAAGGATCAGCGGGGCGAAGGTCCGCGCCTGCACGCGCTGATCGGTGAAGCGCTCGGCCATGCGGTCGCCGAGCCGGACCCGCTCGCCGGGGTCGAGGGCCGGTATCCAGCGGACGGCCAGGCAGTAGGCGCCGTCGTCGCGAACGGCGGGTTCCGGTGAGCCCAGGTCCGCGACCAGCGCGTCGAGCGCACCGGCGCGGTCCTGCCCGGTGCGGTCGCGGATGTCGGCGGCGTACGGCAGCGGAGTCGTCACGGGCGGAGCCTACGGGTCGGCGGGTGGGCAGAAGACGGGTGGGCGGGAGGAGGGACGGCGGGAGGACGAGAAGGGTGGCAGGGGCGCCGACACGAGGTCGGCGCCCCTGCCACCCGGGACCGTCAGCGGCCGCCGGAGCCTACCGGCGGCCGCGGAGGCGGCCCGTCGGGCCGCCCACGGGTCAGCTGCAACCGCTGGTCGAGCCGCAGCCCTCGCAGATGTAGCAGGAGCCGGCGCGCTGCATCTTGGTGCCGCAGGAGAAGCACAGCGGGGCGTCGGCCTGGATGCCCAGCTGCATCTCCACCAGTTCCGCGTTGGTGTGGGCCTGCTGCGGAGCGGGCTGGGTCGCGCCGGCGTCCGTCTTCGGCGCGGCCACGGCCTTCAGTTCCTGGGCACGCGGCGCCGACTGGGCGAGGCCCTCGACGTCGACCTCGTCGTCGGCCGGCTCGTAGGAGCCGGTCTCCAGGTGGCGCTGGCGCTCCTCGGCGGAGTGGATGCCGAGCGCGGAGCGGGTCTCGAACGGCAGGAAGTCCAGCGCCAGACGGCGGAAGATGTAGTCGACGATCGACTGGGCCATCCGCACGTCCGGGTCGTCGGTCATGCCGGCCGGCTCGAAGCGCATGTTGGTGAACTTCGAGACGTACGTCTCCAGCGGCACGCCGTACTGGAGGCCGACCGAGACGGCGATGGAGAAGGCGTCCATCATGCCCGCGAGGGTGGAGCCCTGCTTGGACATCTTCAGGAAGACCTCGCCGAGACCGTCGTCCGGGTAGGAGTTGGCGGTCATGTAGCCCTCGGCGCCGCCGACCGTGAAGGACGTGGTGATGCCGGGCCGGCCCTTGGGCAGGCGCTTGCGGACGGGACGGTACTCGACGACCTTCTCGACCGCGGCGCGGATCGCGTCCTCGGCCTTCTCGGTGATCTCGGCCTTCTCGGCCTCCTTCTTCTTCGCGGAGAGCGGCTGGCCGACCTTGCAGTTGTCGCGGTAGATCGCGAGCGCCTTGACGCCGAGCTTCCAGGCCTCGAAGTAGATCTCCTCGACCTCCTCGACGGTCGCCGTCTCCGGCATGTTGACCGTCTTGGAGATGGCGCCCGAGATCCACGGCTGGATCGCGGCCATCATGCGGACGTGGCCCATCGGGGAGATGGCGCGCTCGCCCATGGCGCAGTCGAACACCTCGTAGTGCTCGGTCTTGAGGCCGGGCGCGTCGATCACGTTGCCGTGCTCGGCGATGTGGGCGACGATCGCCTCGATCTGCTCCTCCTGGTAGCCCAGGCGGCGCAGGGCCTGCGGGACCGTGCCGTTGACGATCTGCATCGAGCCGCCGCCGACCAGCTTCTTGAACTTCACCAGCGCCAGGTCCGGCTCGACACCGGTGGTGTCGCAGGACATCGCCAGGCCGATGGTGCCGGTCGGGGCGAGCACGGACGCCTGGGAGTTGCGGAAGCCGTTCTTCGTGCCGATGCGCTGGACGTCCTGCCAGGCCTCGGTGGCGGCGGCCCACACCGGGGTGTCCAGGTCGTCCATGCGGACGGCCTCGGTGTTGGCGTCGGCGTGCTGCTTCATGACGCGCTTGTGGGCGTCGGCGTTGCGGGCGTAGCCGTCGTAGGGGCCGACGACCGCGGCGAGTTCGGCGGAGCGCCGGTAGGCCGTGCCCGTCATCAGGGAGGTGATGGCGCCGGCCAGGGCGCGGCCGCCGTCGGAGTCGTAGGCGTGGCCGGTGGCCATCAGCAGGGCGCCCAGGTTGGCGTAGCCGATGCCGAGCTGGCGGAACGCGCGGGTGTTCTCGCCGATCTTCTGGGTCGGGAAGTCGGCGAAGCAGATCGAGATGTCCATCGCGGTGATGACCAGCTCGACGACCTTCTGGAACCGCTCCGTCTCGAACGACTGGTGGCCCTTGCCGTCGTCCTTGAGGAACTTCATCAGGTTCAGCGAGGCCAGGTTGCAGGACGTGTTGTCCAGGTGCATGTACTCGCTGCACGGGTTCGACGCGGTGATCCGGCCGGACTCGGGGCAGGTGTGCCAGTTGTTGATGACGTCGTCGTACTGGATGCCCGGGTCGGCGCAGGCCCAGGCCGCCTCGGCGATCCTGCGGAACAGCGCCTTGGCGTCGACCTCCTCGATGACCTCGCCGGTCATGCGGGCGCGCAGGCCGAACTGGCCGCCGTTCTCGACCGCCTTCATGAACTCGTCGTTCACGCGGACCGAGTTGTTGGCGTTCTGGTACTGGACGGACGTGATGTCGTCGCCGCCCAGGTCCATGTCGAAGCCCGCGTCGCGCAGGACGCGGATCTTCTCCTCCTCGCTGACCTTCGTCTGGATGAAGTCCTCGATGTCGGGGTGGTCGACGTCGAGCACGACCATCTTCGCGGCGCGGCGGGTGGCGCCGCCGGACTTGATGGTGCCGGCGGAGGCGTCGGCACCGCGCATGAAGGACACCGGGCCCGAGGCGTTGCCGCCGGAGGACAGCAGTTCCTTCGAGGAGCGGATGCGGGACAGGTTCAGGCCGGCGCCGGAGCCGCCCTTGAAGATCATGCCCTCTTCCTTGTACCAGTCGAGGATCGACTCCATGGAGTCGTCGACGGACAGGATGAAGCAGGCGGAGACCTGCTGGGGCTGCGGGGTGCCGACGTTGAACCAGACAGGGCTGTTGAAGCTGAAGATCTGGTGCAGGAGGGCGTGGGCCAGTTCGTGCTCGAAGATCTCTGCGTCGGCGGGCGAGGCGAAGTACTTGTTGTCCTCGCCGGCCTTCCGGTAGGTCTTCACGATGCGGTCGATCAGCTGCTTGAGGCTGGTCTCGCGCTGCGGGGTGCCGACGGCACCCCGGAAGTACTTGCTGGTGACGATGTTGACCGCGTTCACCGACCAGAAGCCGGGGAACTCGACGCCACGCTGCTCGAAGTTGACCGAGCCGTCGCGCCAGTTGGTCATGACGACGTCCCGGCGCTCCCACTCCACCTCGTCGTACGGGTGTACGCCGGGGGTGGTGTGGATGCGCTCGATGTGCAGTCCCTTGTTACCCGCCTTGGTGCCCTTGGCTCGGGAACCTCGTGCCGGACCGCTCGCCGTCTCTGTCATGCCGCCTCCCTCTACGGGCAAAAACGCCCTGAAGTGCCCCGATTGTTCCCGTGGCACGGTGTTCTGTCTGGTGCTGCGGGCACCCTCTCGCTGCGGCCCGCAACAGGTCTTCTCATCGCCGCCGCCCGGCCGGACCCGGACCGCCGATCCGGTTCCGGCCCGCCGGTCAGTCGGCGGTGCGGGCGGGCTCGGGCACCTGGACGGTCCCCCCGGGCCCGCGCTCGTCCTCCCGGCCCCCCGCGACAGCGCCTTCGTCCGCGCGGTCGCCCTCGTCCGCGGCGGGGCGCGCCGGCTGTTCCCTGAGTTCCGCGATGGCCGCCTCGAAGTCCTCCAGCGACTCGAACGCCCGGTAGACCGAGGCGAATCGCAGATAGGCGACGAGGTCGAGCTCCTGCAGCGGGCCGAGTATGGCCAGCCCCACGTCATGGGTGGTCAGTTCGGCGCTTCCGGTGGCCCGTACCGCCTCCTCGACCCGCTGGCCGAGCTGGGCGAGGGCGTCCTCGGTCACGGGCCGCCCCTGGCACGCTTTGCGCACGCCGTTGATGACCTTGGTGCGGCTGAACGGTTCGGTGACGCCCGACCGCTTGACCACCATCAGCGAGCACGTCTCCACCGTCGTGAAGCGACGGGAGCAGTCGGGGCACTGGCGGCGCCTGCGGATCGACGTGCCGTCGTCGGTCGTACGGCTGTCGACCACACGGCTGTCGGGGTGCCTGCAGAAGGGGCAGTGCATGGAACTCCAACCCTCCTCACAGCAGACTCGATAGCCTCACCGGGACTCACCGGCCCCCCGAAGCAGGCACCAGCATAGGCGATCGCGAGGGGTCCTCAGACCCGGGGGACCACAACTTGTGGGCTGCTGTAGCCATCCAACCACTAGATGTGGGGATTGGCTCATACACGCACGCCACGCGCGCGTGTCGGACGAGGACGTACACACACATCCCGCGCAGACGGCGCGCGAGAACCCCGGACGCCGGCGCGCGGCGCCCCGCACACAAGTGCGGCACCCGGCGGCACGGAGGCCGCGCCGTGGCTGCGGCGGGGCTGCGAC
This sequence comes from Streptomyces actuosus, assembly GCF_016921115.1. Taxonomy (GTDB): domain Bacteria; phylum Actinomycetota; class Actinomycetes; order Streptomycetales; family Streptomycetaceae; genus Streptomyces; species Streptomyces actuosus_A. The sequence continues at coordinate 93,491 of NZ_JAFFZS010000016.1, read as the reverse complement.
GGGGCTGAACCGGTGCCGCGAAAGGGGCACGAGAGCCGCACGGCCGTATCGCCGCGCCGCGGAAAGCCGTATCGTTCCGGCACATCGCGCGGAGTCCGTGGGCGTTCGAGGGGGACCGCGCGGGACTCCCTCGCCGAGCCCGGTCCGGGTGCCGGGCCTGCGGCGACCCGGGTGACAGACTGGAGCGGCGCTCGCGCGGCGCGCGCCAGGCGGTGAACAGTACAACAATGGGCACTTTCGACCGGCACGGGCCGGGTCAGCCATACACCCAAACGCTTGATCACGTCAGGCGAATCAGTTTTTTTCACTCGAACGTGTGTTTGGCGCAACCTTTCGAAAGCAACTACCGTTGTGCTGGCAGGGAGACCATCGAGAGGGGCTGACGTGACCACCACCGCAGACAGTGCCACCATCACCGCCCAGGAGCGCTCCCAGGGCCGAGTCGAGCCGGTGCACGCGATGAACGACGCCGCGAGTCCCGAAGGCCCCAAGCGCTCCCTGCCGGGCCGACCTCCAGGCATCCGGGCGGACAGCTCGGGGCTGACCGACCGGCAGCGCCGGGTGATCGAGGTCATCAGGGATTCCGTCCAGCGGCGCGGATACCCGCCGTCGATGCGGGAGATCGGCCAGGCGGTCGGACTGTCCAGCACGTCCTCCGTGGCCCACCAGCTGATGGCACTGGAGCGCAAGGGCTTCCTGCGCCGTGACCCGCACCGTCCGCGCGCCTACGAGGTGCGCGGCTCCGACCAGGCGGCTCCCGTGCAGCCCACGGACACCGCCGGGAAGCCCGCCGCCTCCTACGTCCCGCTGGTCGGCCGGATCGCGGCCGGTGGCCCCATCCTCGCCGAGGAGTCGGTCGAGGACGTCTTCCCGCTGCCCCGGCAGTTGGTGGGCGACGGCGAGCTGTTCGTCCTGAAGGTCGTCGGCGACTCGATGATCGAGGCCGCGATCTGCGACGGCGACTGGGTCACCGTCCGCCGTCAGCCGGTCGCCGAGAACGGCGACATCGTCGCCGCCATGCTGGACGGCGAGGCCACCGTGAAGCGCTTCAAGCGCGAGGACGGCCATGTATGGCTGTTGCCGCACAACTCCGCATACGAGCCCATCCCCGGTGACGACGCGACCATCCTCGGCAAGGTGGTGGCCGTCCTGCGCCGCGTCTGAGACGGCGGCACAGCGCGTCACCGACACCGCAACGGGCGGCCACCCCGCCCCGCTCCCTGACTGGGCCCCGGGACCCCTGCGCCGGTTCCGGGGCCCTGGGCTGTCCCGGGCCCCGTGCACCGCGCGGCGACGGTCAGTCCGCCGCCGCGTCGGCCTCCGTCTGCCGGGCCGCCACGTCGATCGCGGCCAGCGACCGACGGACCTGATTGCGGTCGGTGGTGAACCAGAAGTCGGGCAGCGAGGCCTTCAGGTAGCTGCCGTAGCGGGCCGTGGCCAGACGCTGGTCCAGTACGGCGACCACACCCCGGTCGCCCGTGGCCCGGACGAGGCGTCCGGCGCCCTGGGCCATCAGCAGTGCCGCGTGCGTCGCGGCGACCGCCATGAAGCCGTTGCCGCCGGCGTCCTCCACCGCCTTCTGCCGGGCGCTCATCAGCGGGTCGTCCGGCCGCGGGAAGGGGATCTTGTCCATCACGACCAGCTGGCAGCTGGGGCCGGGGACGTCCACGCCCTGCCAGAGGGAGAGCGTGCCGAAGAGGCAGGTCCTCGGGTCGGCCCCGAAGCTCTTGATCAGTTCGCCGAGCGTCTCCTCGCCCTGCAGCAGGATCGGGAACTCGGGGATGCGGGTACGCAGTTCCTCTGCGGCGAGCTGGGCGGCCCGCATGGAGGAGAAGAGGCCGAGCGTGCGGCCTCCGGCCGCCTGGATCAGCTCGGTGAGCTCCTCCAGCATGTCGGTGCGGTCGCCGTCGCGCGCGGGGCGCGCCAGATGCTTGGCGACGTAGAGAATGCCCTGTTTACGGTAGTCGAACGGGGAGCCGACATCGACGCCCTTCCACTGCGGGAGGTCGTCCCCCTCGGTGCCCTCGGGGGCCAGGCCCAGGGACGCGCCGACGCCGTTGAAATCGCCGCCCAGCTTCAATGTGGCGGAGGTGAGGGTCACGGAGCGGTCCGCGAAGAGCTTCTCCCGCAGCAGCCCGGAGACCGACATGGGGGCCACCCGCAGGGAGGCGCCGAAGCGGTCGTGACGCTCGTACCACACGACGTCCCACTCGGAGCCGTTCACGATCCGCTCGGCCACGTCGTGCACGGTCTCCACCGATGCCAGGGCCTGCTTGCGGACCGCGTCCTCGTCCTGGACGGACTTGTCGCGGGTCGCGCCGATCGCCGAGACGACCGTGCGGGCGGCGTCCCGCAGCGCCATCAGGGCGTAGCCGAGATCCTCGGGGATCTCCTCCAGGCGGCCCGGCAGAGCCAGCTCCATCAGCTTCTCGAAGCCCTCGGCGGCGGTCTGGAGCTGATCGGCGGCCTTCTCGTCGACGAGCTTGGCTGCGCGGCGCACCGCGCGGTTGACCTGGCCGGGCGTGAGCTCACCGGTCGCGACGCCGGTGACCCGGGACACCAGCTCGTGTGCCTCGTCGACGATCAGGACCTCGTGTTGCGGAAGGACCGGGGCGCCCTCGATCGCGTCGATCGCCAGCAGGGCGTGGTTGGTGACGACGACCTCGGCGAGCTTGGCGCGCTCGCGGGCCGTCTCGGCGAAGCACTCCGCGCCGTATGCGCACTTCGAGGCCCCCAGGCACTCCCGTGAGGACACCGACACCTGGGACCAGGCGCGGTCGGAGACACCGGGGGTCAGGTCGTCGCGGTCACCGGACTCGGTCTCGTCCGCCCAGTCACGCAGCCGCAGCAGGTCCTGGCCCAGCCTGCTGGTGGGGGCAGCAGCCTCGAACTGGTCGAACAGGCCCTCCTCCTCGTCCTGCGGGACGCCCTCGTGCAGCCGGTGCAGACACAGGTAGTTGGACCGGCCCTTGAGCATCGCGAACTCCGGGCGCCGGCGCAGCAGCGGGTGGAGGGCGTCCACGGTGCGCGGCAGGTCGCGTTCCACGAGCTGGCGCTGCAACGCGAGGGTGGCCGTCGCGACGACGACGCGCTCGCCGTGCGCCAGCGCGGGCACCAGGTAGCCCAGTGACTTGCCGGTGCCGGTGCCGGCCTGGACCAGCAGGTGCGAGCCGTCGTCGATCGCCTCCGCGACGGCTTGGGCCATGGTCACCTGGCCGGGGCGCTCCGCACCGCCGACGGCTGTGACGGCGGCATGCAGGAGTTCGGTGAGTGAGGGCTTCGTCATAGCGCGACCACCCTACGGCCCCGCACTGACAAACGGGTGAGGACGGCGGGTGACGGGAGCACGGTCCGGACATCGAGCTTTCGGATGGGACCGGACCTGCCCGCCGGGCGTATGCCGGTGATCGACCTCCGTCCGGAACGGACCGGGGTGCGGTGAGGGCCGGGTGGGCAGGGCCGTGCCGGGACACAGGGCATCCGGGGGCGAGCCGGGCGGGCAGCCGGAGCTGCGGAGGAGGCCGCGACGGCACCGGGGAGGGCCCGAGGAGGGCCGCCCCGCGGGCGGGACGGGGGCCGTGAGTCGGGCGGTGGGGGCGCGGTACCCGGCCGGGGTCACAGCACGTTCCGCAGGCACCGGTCGCGCACCATCAGCGCCGCCCGCTTGGCGGGCAGGTCGACCTCGGCCGCGTACCGGAAGCCGGCGCCGAGGAAGGCGGCGACGGAGGGCGTGTTGCGCAGGTCGGGCTCGGCGACCACGCGGGTGCAGGCGGGGTGGCCGTCGAGGACGAGGTCGGCGACGGCCCGCAGCAGGACGCGCCCGAGGCCGCGCCCCCGGTCGCCTGTCTCGCCGAGCAGGAGGTGGATGCCGGTGTCCTGGGGGCGGGCGGGATAGTACCGGGCCAGCGGGTCCAGGTCGGCCCGGTAGATCTCCCAGTAGCTCATCGGCGTCCCGTCCAGGAGCCCGAGGTACGGGACACAGTGTCCGGGGCCGGCGAGTTGGGCTCGCAGGTGCGCCTCCGTCACGGCTTCCGGCCCGGACAGCTCCCAGTACGCGGCGACCGCGGGGTCGTTCATCCAGCGGACCAGCAGCGGCAGATCCCGCTCGATCCGGACGGCGACGACGTGGAACTCACCGGCGCAGGTGACGGCCGGACCGAGCACGGGCGTCGTCGCGCTCACGCGTGCAGGGGGTTGGCGATCGTCACGTAGACGGACTGGGTGTCCACCGGGCCGACGAGCTCGTCCAGCCCCTGCAGCCGGGTGAGCAGGTTGGCCTTGCAGCGCAGCACGGGCGAATCCAGGAGCAGGGCGGGCAGGGTGCTGCGCGGCCGGCCGGGGTCCGCGGCGGCGGTGGCGAGGAAGCGGCGGAACGCCACGAGCAGCAGCCGCTCGTCGGCGATGCCCTGCGACCCGAGGGCACCGACGAGTCCGAACACGTTGTTGATCGCGAGGTAGTAGGTGAAGCGCTCGTCGGTGACGGCGTCGGGGACGAAGGTGTCGCTCCGCGCGCCGATGCCGGGCAGCCGCGCGTCCAGGTCGGCGCGCCGTGACTCGCGGAAGTAGTAGCCCTGGTTGTCGCGGAAGCGTCCGCCCGCGGGCCAGCCGTCGGCGTCGAGCAGGAGCAGGGTGTTCTGCTGGTGCGCCTCCAGGGCGATTCCCGCCTCGCCGTCCAGCCACAGCACGGGACGGACGACCTGTTCCAGGTAGCGCAGGAACCACTCGGCGGCGACGGCTTGCCGCGGGCGCCCGGTGCGGGCGGCCAGCTCGGTGACGACCTCGGCCAGGCGGGATCCCGCCCCCGGCCGGCCCGGGGAGACGAGGCCGGCGAGACAGGTGACGTCGTCCGCCGGGGCGAAGGGGTTGTGGCGGATCACCACGTCCAGGCCGGGTACGGGGGCGCCGTCCTGATCGTCGACGGCGAGCCAGGCCGGGTCGCGGACGATGTCGAAGCCCGGATGGGCGGCGTGCCACGCGCGGGCCAGGCCGGTGCGCAGCAGCCGGTGCACCTCCGTGCCGCGGTGCAGTTCCTTGCGGAGGTTCTCGCGCCGGGAGTTGGTGATGCGCAGGCCGAGGGACAGCTTGAGCATGGCCGGTGCGTCGGACCGGTAGACGGTGCGCACCGAGGAGGTGGGGTGCCACGGCGCGCCGAACGGGCCGAGATCGCGCAGCAGTCCGGCGTCGAGGAGAGCGGCGGTCTCGGGGCGGTGACGGACCTCGCGCCACTGCCAGGGGTGCAGTGGCAGAGCGGCGCAGCTGTCCCGCAGCGCCAGTCCGGCGCCGGCGAGTCGGGCCGTGAGCTGTTCGGCCGGGACGTGCCGGCCGCGTTCGGTCCACGCGGACTCGGCGGCGCACACGGAAGGGGCCACGGCGACCCAGTGCAGGGGGAAGGATCCGCGCAGTTCCGGGGAGAACGGCCGCTCCTCGGCCTCCGTGAGGCCTTCGCGGCTCTTCGGGGCCGGGTGCAGGGGGTGTCCGAGGAGGAGGGCCTGCTCGGCGGAGAGGAAGCGGTCCGGACCGTCGGCCGGGTGCTGCCGGCGGTCGTGGAGGAAGGCGGCGGTCCGGCGGACGGAGTCGGCCACCCGTGCGACGAGCTCGGTCGTGTGGAGGACGGCACCCCCGGCGATCCCGACACCCCCGGCGGCCCCGGATCCGGGGGCGGACTGCGCGGTCCCGGCGGTCTCCCGGCCCAGCAGGGCGGCCACGGTGACCGCGTCGAGCGGCGCCCGGTGGCCGGGGGCGTCGGCGAGGGCGGCGGGACCGAAGCGGTGCCATCCGGTCGGGGACCAGTGGCGGACCGGGACCACCAGGGTCACGCCGCTGGCGGGCAGCGGGACGCGCAGCACGCCGTCGTCCGGGGCGGGCAGGCGGGCCTCACGCGCCCAGCAGCGGAGCAGGTTCTCCACGGCGGCTGCGTCGGCCGTGGTGCGGGGGTCCGGGTGCACCAGCGGGTCCCGCTCCGCGGACCGGCCCGGGTGCGGCGGCCTGCCGGGGAGCGCCGGCGGGCCGGATCGGGCGGACGGGCCGGGGGGTGCCGGGGAGCCGGAGGGTTGTGCGACACCCCCGTGTTCCGGGGCGGAGGGAAGAGGCTCGTACGGCTCCTCGTGCCGGGGTGCGACGGCCTGCCGCTGCCGGGGCACGGTGGTCCCGTCGGCACCGGGCGGATCCTGCCCCGCACCGGTCTGCGGGATCGGCGGCACCGGGGAGGGCTCGGGGGCTCGGGTCTGCGGGGCTCCGGGGGCCGACGGGCGCTGCGGGGTCTGCGCCGAGCCGGCCTCAGGGGTGGGGACGGGCGCCTCGGGGCGCGGGCCGTCGGCGGTGTGGGGGATGGTGTTCACGGCGATTCCTGAGCGGTGGGGCGCGGGGCGGGGATGCGTGGCGCCGGGGTGAGGCCGGTGGGGACCCTCCGCCCGGCGGGTTGGGCGGACCCGGTGCCGTCGACGGACGTCCGGGCCACGGCCTGGAGCGCGTCTGCCAGGCGGTCCAGGACGGCTGTGGCCTGCTCGTCGGTGATCGTCAGGGGTGGGAGGAGGCGCACGACGCCGCCGTGCCGACCCCCCACGCCCACGATCAGGCCGCGGCGCAGGCACTCGCGCTGCACGGCGGCGGCGAGCCCGGGTGCGGCGGGTGGGGGCGCGGGAGCGGCGCCCGCCCGCGTGGCCGACCCCGTCGGGTCGGCGCCGTCGTTCTCCCCTGTCCGTCCCGCCTCCGCTGCGCCCCGAGCTCCGCCGGCATCGTCCGGTCGCACCAGTTCCAGCCCGATCATCAGGCCCCTCCCCCGTACCTCCCCGACACAGGGGATCTCGGCGGCGACGCCGCGGAGCCGGGACAGCATGCGGGCGCCGAGTGCCGCCGCCCGCTCGGGCAGGCGGTGTTCGCGGACGTAGGCCAGGGTCGCCGTGCCCGCTGCCATGGCGAGCTGGTTGCCGCGGACGTGACCGGCGGCCTCGTCGGACGGCCCCGGGTCGAGGTCGTCACGGTGGACGACGACGGACAGCGGGAGGCTGCCGCCGATGGCCTTCGACATGACCATGACGTCAGGGGTGACTCCGCTGTGCTGCACGGCCCAGAAGGCTCCGGTGCGGCCGACACCCGTCCGGATCTCGTCGGCGATCAGCGGCAGGGAGCGGTCGGCGGTGATCTGTCGGATGCGCCGCAACCAGGGATCGGGCGCGGGGACGACACCGCCCGGGCCCTGCACGGCCTCGACGATGAGTCCGGCCGGCTCGGGCAGACCGGACAGCGGGTCGTCGAGGAGCGACTCGGTCCAGCGGGCGGCGAGTTCAGCGCCGTGGGGCCCGCCGACCCCGAACGGGCAGCGGTAGTCCTGCGGGTACGGCAGCCGGGTCACGTCCGCCTCGGGCACCGTCCGCCCGGCGTCGGCGGCCGTCCCGTGCCGGGCACCGGTGAAGGCGAGGATGCCGGGGCGGCCGGTGGCGGCGCGGACGAGCCGGAGCGCGGCGGCGACGGCGTCCCGTCCGGCCGGGCCGCAGAACTGCACGCGCGCGTGGCGGGCGAGGTCGGGGGGAAGGGTGCGGCTCAGTTCGGTGACGAACGCGTCCTCGACCGGGGTCACGACGTCGAGTACGTGCAGGGGCGCGCCGGAGTCCAGGACCTTGCGGACGGCTTCCAGGACGACGGGGTGGTTGTGCCCGAGGGCGAGCGTGCCGGCTCCGGAGAGGCAGTCCAGGTAGCGGCGGCCGTCCGCGCCCTCGATGGTCAGTCCCCGCGCCCGCACCGGCACGATCGGCAGGGAGCGCGCATAGGTGCGTGCCGCCGCCTCGCGCACCGGTTGGCGCCGCGGGATCCCCTCGGTCACGACCACGACTCCCTCTCCTCCCGCCGTACGAAACGGCTCCCCACCCCGCCCGCGCCGTCCGCGGACCCCACCCCTACCAACCACGCACGGCCGTTCGGGTTACGGGTTGCCGTGGGACAGGTGCGTCACGGCGGGGGTGCGCCCCGCGTCTCACGCCCGCGTGTCGCGCCCGCGCCTCGGCGCGGGAGCCCGGGGAAGCGCGCCCCGCCGCGACCGGACGGAGCGCCACGCCCCCCTTGAGCGGGGACCGGCGATGCGCCACACCGCGCGGACACCGGGGGACGCACCCTTTCGGAACGCGGCGCCGGGGGATGTGCCCCCCACCGCACCGAGACCGGGAAACGCCTCCCGTCGCACGGGAGATCTGCCCTCGCCCCGGGCGGGCCGCCGGGAGGACCCCGGACCTGTCACCTGGTCCCGGCACTCGCCGGAGCCGTCCTCGCAGTCGCAGCGCCTCGGCGGCGGCCGCGGGAGGACGGTCCGCCCCGGCCAGGGGACCGAGCGGCCCGGTCCGCACCCGCCGGCCCGCCCGGGCGACGCGCACGCCGCACCGCGCCGGCCCCGCCTGCCCACCACCGACAGCCGGCACCGGGAGTCCGAACCCGGCCGTCTCCCCTGGTGACAGGCTTCCCCGGCGGACCACTCCCCGGGCGTTGCCCGGCCGGGCGGCTTGTAGCCGAACCGTTGCCGTTCGGTCGGCGGCCTCCCACGGCCACCGCATAGTGTGTACTGCCGTTCCAACGTCGTTCGTCCCAGGGGGAGTCCAGACCATGCGATCCATACGTCCGCCGTTCACCGCCCGCCGGGAACGGGAGGTGCGTCGCGCAACCCCATCCCGGATGGCGGCAGTTGCGCTCGTCTCGGCGCTCGCCCTCACCGCGACCGCCTGCGAGTCGGGCGACGGCGCGAACGCGGACGACCAGGCCTCCGCACCGGCCGTCGCGGGGGGCGACGGAAAGATCACGATCCCGGACGACATCAAGGACCGGCTCAAGGAGCACGGGATCGATCTCGACAAGTGGAAGAACGGCGCCTGGAAGGACTGGGACAAGGACGACTGGCTGCGCGAGGCCAAGGACTTCGTCAACCCGATCATCAAGGGCCTGTGGGACCCGGACCGGATGCGCGACGCCGACGACCCGGACCAGGGGGTCGACGACGGTGACCTCGCGGGCGACCAGGGGGTGACGGACCCGGAGCCCGCTCCGGTGCGGGCGAAGGCCGTGCCGCCGACGTACCACGCCCACTCCGCCGAGGCCGGCAAGGTGTTCTTCGACTCCCCCAAGGGCACGATGGTGTGCTCGGCGACGGTGGTGAAGGACCCCGCGCACCCCGGCAAGTCCAACCTGGTGTGGACGGCGGGCCACTGCGTGCACGCCGGCAAGAAGGGCGGCTGGTACCGCAACATCGCGTTCGTGCCGTCGTACAACGACGCGGGCCGGTCGGTCGACCAGCTGCGGAACGCCACGCGGGAGCAGGCCGCCCCGTACGGCGTCTGGTGGGGTGACTGGGCGCAGACCTCCGACCAGTGGATCAGCCAGGGCGGCGAGAGCGGTGGTGACGGGGCGTCGTACGACTTCGCGGTGATCCATGTGACGCCGGAGGAGGGCAACGGCGGCAAGTCGCTGGAGGAGACGGTGGGTTCGGCGCTGCCGGTGGACTTCCAGGCCCCGGCGGCGGGCAAGATCCGGAACATCACCGCGACCGGCTACCCGGCTGCGCCCCCGTACGACGGGCAGACGCTCTACCAGTGCCAGGACCGGCCCGGCCGGCTGTCGGTCGACACCGCTGATCCGACGATGTACCGCATCGGCTGCACCATGACCGGCGGTTCCTCCGGCGGCGGCTGGGTCGCGACGGGCGCCGGCGGCAAGCCGGCCCTGGTCTCCAACACGTCGATCGGTCCGGTGAGTTCGGGCTGGCTGGCCGGCCCGCGACTGGGCGAGGTGGCCAAGGCCGTGTACGACGAGGTGAGCGGGAAGTTCGCCGACCGGTGACGGCGGCGCCCGGGCGGCCGGGGCGTCTCACGCGGGCCTCCCCGCCCGCCGCGCGGACGCACCGCGCGCGGTGCCGCCCCGCAGGGCGCGCGGTGGTCGGCGTCGGAAGGGCGAAGTGACGGCATGACGAGGGCCCGCCCCCGCGGTGAAGCGGGGGCGGGCCCTTGCCGGTGGTGCGTCAGGCGAGCGGGGCCGGCACGTAGGGCGCCAGTTCCGCCGCCAGTTCCTCGTGGACCCGGGCCTTGAGGAGCGTGCCCTCCGCCGTGTGCTCCGCGGAGATCACCTCGCCCTCGTCGTGGGCTCGGGCGACCAGCCTGCCGTGCGTGTACGGCACGAGTGCCTCGATCTCGACGGCCGGGCGGGGCAGCTCGCTGTCGATCAGCGCGAGCAGTTCGGCGATGCCCTGGCCGGTGCGGGCCGAGACGGCGAGGGACCGCTTCTCGATCCGCATCAGTCGCTGGAGCACCAGCGGGTCGGCCGCGTCCGCCTTGTTGATCACGACGATCTCGGGCACGTCGGTGGCGCCGACGTCCCTGATCACCTCGCGCACGGCCGCCAGCTGCTCCTCCGGGTCGGGGTGGGAGCCGTCCACCACGTGCAGGATCAGGTCGGACTCGCCGACCTCCTCCATGGTGGAGCGGAACGCCTCGACCAGGTGGTGCGGCAGGTGCCGCACGAAGCCGACGGTGTCGGCCAGGGTGTACAGCCGGCCGCTCGGCGTCTCGGCCCGGCGCACGGTCGGGTCGAGGGTCGCGAACAGGGCGTTCTCGACCAGCACGCCCGCGCCGGTGAGCCGGTTGAGCAGGGAGGACTTGCCCGCGTTGGTGTAGCCCGCGATGGCCACGGACGGCACCTTGTGGCGCTTGCGCTCCTTGCGCTTGACGTCGCGGCCGGTCTTCATGTCCGCGATCTCCCGGCGCAGCTTCGCCATCTTCTCGCGGATCCTGCGCCGGTCCGTCTCGATCTTGGTCTCACCGGGGCCTCGGGTGGCGAGGCCGCCGCCCTTGCCGCCGCCCATCTGCCGGGACATCGACTGACCCCAGCCGCGCAGTCGCGGCAGCATGTACTGCATCTGCGCGAGCGCGACCTGCGCCTTGCCCTCGCGGGACTTGGCGTGCTGGGCGAAGATGTCCAGGATCAGGGCCGTCCGGTCGATGACCTTGACCTTGACGATGTCCTCCAGGTGGATCAGCTGGCCGGGGCTGAGCTCACCGTCGCAGATGACGGTGTCGGCGCCCGATTCGAGGACGATGTCGCGCAGCTCGTCGGCCTTGCCGGAGCCGATGTACGTGGCGGCGTCCGGCTTGTCGCGGCGCTGGATCACGCCGTCGAGGACGAGGGCGCCCGCGGTCTCCGCGAGGGCGGCCAGTTCGGCGAGGGAGTTGTCGGCGTCCTGCGCGGTGCCAGATGTCCATACGCCGACGAGCACGACCCGCTCCAGCCGCAGCTGGCGGTACTCGACCTCGGTGACGTCCTGGAGCTCGGTGGACAGACCCGCCACGCGGCGGAGTGCCGCGCGCTCGGAGCGGTCGAACTGGTCGCCGTCCCGCTCACCGTCGATCGCGTGGCTCCAGGCGACGTCCTCTTCCATCAGGGCATCGGCCCGAAGGCCCTCGGGGTAGTCCTGCGCGAGGCGCTTGCTGTCCTGGGAAGGGGAAGAAGTGGAGGTCATTGGGTCCTTACGTCGATGGATTCCGTGTGTGGCGTTCATGGTGCACAACGCACGAGCGTCCCGTGGGATTCCCGTGGCCGTGCGGCGCCGACCTGATGATGGTCGCACGGCGCGCCCCGTCCCGTCACCGCCTTATCGCCGGGCTCCGGCGGCCTTGCCGGGCCCCGTGGACGTCCAGTCCGGGTGCCCCGGCATCGGCGGGGTGGTCGCGCCGTACAGCCAGGCGCGGAAGAAGCTGCTCAGGTCGCGGCCCGAGATGTCGGAGGCGAGCTGGACGAAGTCGGATGTGGAGGCGGTGGAGTCCCGGTGCTCCCGGACCCACACCCGCTCCAGGCGTTCGAAGGCGGGCCGGCCGATCGTCTGGCGCAGCGCGTACAGGACGAGTGCGGCGCCGTCGTAGACGTTCGCGCGGAAGATGCCGATCTTCTGGCCCGCGGCGGGGGGCTCGGGCGCGGCCGGGGGGCCGCCGGCCGCCCGCCAGCGGTCGGAGACGGAGTAGGCGGCCTTCATGCGGGCCTGCAGGGGCCGGTCGGCGTGCTCCTCGGCGTACAGGGCCTCGTACCAGGTGGCATGTCCTTCGTTGAGCCACAGGTCGGACCAGGTGCGGGGGCTGACGCTGTCGCCGAACCACTGGTGGGACAGCTCGTGCACCATGATCGAGTCGACGTACCACTCGGGGTAGGCCGGCTCGGTGAACAGGTCGCTCTCGAAGAGGGAGAGCGTCTGGGTCTCCAGTTCGAAGCCGGTGTCCGCCTCGGCCATGAGCAGGCCGTACGTCTCGAAGGGGTAGCGTCCTACCTTGCTCTCCATCCAGGCGATCTGGTCGGGCGTCTTCTTCAGCCAGCGTTCGAGCCTCGCCCGGTCCTTGACGGGCACCACGTCGCGCAGGGGCAGGCGGTGCGGGCCGGTGCGGCGAGGGATGCTGGAGCGGCCGATGGAGACCTGGGCGAGCTCGGTCGCCATGGGGTGCTGGGTGCGGTAGGTCCAGGTCGTCGTGCGGCCGACCCGCTCCGCGCCGGCGGGCAGTCCGTTGGCGACGGCGGTGTAGCCCTCGGGTGCCGTGACCCGGATGGTGAACATCGCCTTGTCGGAGGGGTGGTCGTTGCACGGGAAGACCAGGTGGGCGGCGTCGGCCTGGTTGGCCATGGCGAGGCCGTCCGCGGTGCGCACCCAGCCGCCGTCCCGGCCGGTGTCCGGTGTGGGGTCGCTGGTGTGGCGCACGGTGATCCGCATCCAGCGGCCGCCGGGCAGGCGCCGGGCGGGGGTGACGACGAGGTCCTCGCCGGCGCCGGCGAACGCGGCGGGCTCGCCGTCGACCTCGACGGACTCGACGTCGCCGTGCGCGAAGTCGAGGTTGACCCGTTCCAGCGGGGCCGTCGTCCACGCGTCGATCGTGGTGACCGCCTTCAGCGGCTCGCTGTTGTCGCCGGAGTAGGTGAAGGACAGGTCGTAGGACGCCACGTCGTAGCCGGGGTTGCCCAGCTGGGGGAAGAGGCGGTCGCCGACGCCCAGCGGGGCCGGGGGTGCGTCGGCGGCGACGAGGCAGGTGCTGAGAGCGGCGGCGAGCAGGACCGCCTTCACCCGGCGGGGGCCGGGGCGACGCCGGGTGGCGCGGAGATCACGGAGGGTGAGCAGCATGCACCACGGCTACCAGCGCGCGCCCCACCGGTTGCGGCGGCGCGCGCCCGGCCCACCCGAACGAGTGCCGGTGTGCGGGGCGGGTGTGCGGCGCCGGGTGCTCAGGGTGCGGACAGGCGGTGCTGGCTGCGGTTCACGTCGTACACGCCGGGGACGTTCCGCATGGCGCGCATGAGCACGGGGAGGTGGGCGGCGTCGGGGAGTTGGAGGGTGTAGGTGTGGCGTACCCGCTGCTGGGTGGGGGATTCGACGGTGGCGGAGACGATCTCGGCGCCTTCCAGGGCGATGGCCTCGGTGAGGTCGGCGAGCAGGTGCGGACGGCCGAACGATTCGGCGACCAGCGTGACGCGGCACTCGGTGGCGTCGCCCCAGCGCACACCGATCTCCGCCCGCCCGGCGCTCTTCATCCGCACCACGGCGGGGCACCCGACGCGGTGCACGGTGACCACTCCGCCGCGCACGGCGAAGCCGGTGACCTGGTCCGGCGGTACGGGAGTGCAGCAGCCGGCGAGGCGAACGGCCGCCCCCGGCCGTTCGACGACGGCGTTGGCCCCGGGCCGGGCGGCGAGCGGGCCGCTCCCTGGGCGGGCGGCGGGCGGCTCGGCGGTGGGCCGGGGCACTTCGGCGGCGTCCCCGGGCGGGTCCTCGGGTCTGTCGGGGGCCGGGTGCGCCGCCAGCCACCGCTGGATGGCGATGCGCGCGGCGGGTGTGTGGGCGTGCTCCAGCCACTCCCGGGAGGGCTCGGCGGCCGGGTCCTGACCCATGAGGAGTTCGACGGTGTCGCCGTCGCGCAGCACGGTGCTCAGGGTCGCCAGGCGGCCGTTCACCCGGGCGCCGAGGCACGCGTGCGCGTCATCGCCGTACTGGGCGTACGCGGCGTCCACGCAGGTCGCCCCCTCGGGCAGGCCCAGGGCCCCGCCCTGGGGCCGGAAGACGGCGATCTCGCGGTCCTGGGCGAGGTCCGCGCGCAGCGTGGACCAGAAGGTGTCGGGGTCGGGCGCCGCCTCCTGCCAGTCCAGCAGGCGGGACAGCCAGCCGGGCCGGGTGGGGTCGACGCGTTCGCCCTCGGCGGGATCGTCGGACGCGGGCGCGTACGGGTTGCCGAGGGCGACGACACCGGCCTCGGCCACCTTGTGCATCTGGTGGGTGCGGATCAGTGTCTCGGCGATCTGCCCGTCCGTGCGGGCGAGGGCGGTGTGCAGCGACTGGTAGAGGTTGAACTTGGGTACGGCGATGAAGTCCTTGAACTCCGAGACGACGGGCGTCATGCAGGTGTGCAGTTCACCGAGGACGGCGTAGCAGTCCGCGTCCTCGTTCACCAGCACCAGCAGGCGGCCGAAGTCGGCGCCGCGCAGTTGTCCGCGTCTGCGTGCGACGCGGTGGACGGAGACGAAGTGGCGGGGCCTGATGACGACTTCGGCGGGGATGTCGGCCTCGCGCAGGACGTCGCGCATCTCGTCGGCGATCTCCGCGAGAGGGTCGTCGGTGCGGGAGGCGTTCTCGACGATCAGGTCCCGGGTGTGCTGGTACTCCTCGGGGTGCAGGATCGCGAAGACGAGGTCCTCGAGTTCGGTCTTGAGGGCCTGCACACCGAGGCGTTCGGCGAGGGGGATGAGGACGTCCCGGGTCACCTTGGCGATGCGGGCCTGTTTCTCGGGGCGCATGACGCCGAGGGTGCGCATGTTGTGCAGCCGGTCGGCGAGCTTGATCGACATCACCCGGACGTCGCTGCCGGTGGCGACGAGCATCTTGCGGAACGTCTCGGGCTCGGCGGCGGCGCCGTAGTCGACCTTCTCCAGCTTGGTGACTCCGTCGACGAGGTACCGCACCTCCTCGCCGAACTGCTCGCCCACCTGATCCAGCGTCACCTCGGTGTCCTCGACGGTGTCGTGGAGCAGGGACGCCGTCAACGTGGTGGTCTCGGCGCCGAGTTCGGCGAGGATCAGGGTCACGGCGAGCGGGTGCGTGATGTACGGCTCGCCGCTCTTGCGCATCTGGCCGCGGTGCGAGGACTCGGCCAGCAGGTAGGCGCGGCGCAGCGGTTCGAGGTCCGCGTCGGGGTGATGGGCGCGGTGGGCGTCGACGACGTGGCTGATGGCATCGGGCAGCCGGTCGCGTGCGGTGGGACCGAGCAGTGCCGCCCGGCCGAGGCGGCGCAGATCGATCCGCGACCGCCAGCGTGCTGTCGGGCCGGTGACCGGACCCGGGGTGGCGGGGTTCGTGGCCTCCGCACTCATGAGCACCTCCGGCTGCGTGGACCGGCGGACGGGGTGCCCCATGGCGGACACGGCTCAGGGGATGGCGGGTCCCCCGTCCGAGCCGGTGCTTGATGCTACCGAGCCCATCACCTGCAACCGACCGCCTCTCGCCGAGCGTGAAACGGATCACCCATTCGAGCGACGGTGAGGGCGTTTGCGGTTTGAGCGCGACCGCCACTTGAGCGGTTTGCGACGCGAAGGGCCGTCGGGGCGGTCGCCCTCCCGGGTGCAGCGCCGCCGAGGCGGCGCGCCGGCGCCCGGGGCACCCCCGCCCGCGAGGCGCCTCGGCGCACGGTGGCGTCGCGCGCTGCGGGCGGCCAGGCCCGGACGGCGACCCCGACACGGCGGGCCGGCTGCCCGGGCGGAAGGGAACGAGCGCGATGGGCCGCTTGGGGCGCTGAGGCCGCCGCGCGGAGGCGGCACGGCCCGGGACTCCGCGGAACGGAGGGCCCCGGCCGGACGTCCGCTGCCCCGTGTCGCTCCGGGCGGGGTGAGGGGCTGGGCCGGCCGGATGAGGTCCGCCGCGGAGCGACGCCGCCCTGGGTGGGGTGCGGGAATCGCGTGCGCACCCGGCCCCGGCGGTGCCGCGGACGGACGACGCCGCACGGGGCGACGTGCACGCGGCGACGTCTCTCGGAGCGTCAGCGGCGCTGCGCGTTCTCCAGCCACTCCGGGTCGAGTTCGCCCTCGGCGACGATCACCGCGGGGCCGGTCATCTCGATCTCGCCGTCCGGGCGCTCGGTGATCACCAGGCGCCCGCCGGGCACGTCGACCGTGTAGGTGGCCGGGCTGCCGGTGACCGCGGGGTCGGCGCCGTCGCGGCGGGCGGTGGCGACGGCGACCGCGCACGCCCCCGTGCCGCAGGAGCGGGTCTCGCCGACGCCGCGCTCGTGGACGCGCATGGCGACGTGGGCGGGACCGCGGTCGACCACGAACTCGACGTTGACCCCGTCCGGGTAGGCGAAGGCGGGGCTGAAGGGCGGCGCGTCGTAGAGGGTCCCGGCGTGTGCCAGGTCGTCGACGAACGCGACGGCGTGCGGGTTGCCCATGTTCACGTTCCGCGCGGGCCAGCTGCGCTCGCCGACGCTGACCGTGACCTCGCCCTCGGGGAGCCGGGCCTTGCCCATGCCGACGGTGATGTCACCGTCCTTGGCGATGTGCACGGTCTTCACACCGCCGCGGGTGGCGACGGAGAGGTCGCCCTCGGTGGCGTGTCCGGCGTGCAGGAGGTAGCGGGCGAAGACGCGGACGCCGTTGCCGCACATCTCGGCGATCGAGCCGTCGCCGTTGCGGTAGTCCATGAACCACTCCGCGTCGGCCGCCATGTGGCGCGCCTCGGGATGCGCGGCGGAGCGCACCACGTGCAGCAGGCCGTCGCCGCCGATGCCGGCGCGGCGGTCGCACAGGGCGGCGACGACGGCGGGGGGCAGGTCGACGGCGTTCTCCGGGTCCGGGACGATCACGAAGTCGTTCTCGGTGCCGTGACCCTTGAGGAAGGCGATCCGCGTGCTCATGCGTCGATCGTAAGCCGTGGGCACGGCGTCCCGGCGTGCGCGGGGAGGACGTCCGCGGTCAGCGCAGCCGTGCGACCCGCCACACGGCGAGGACGACGACCGCGGCGAGGACGACGACGTAGGCGAGGACGACCCGCCAGTCCGGGCGGCGGCCGGAGCCCCGCTGCGGCAGGCCCGGCCAGGTGTAGCCGACCCTGCGGGCGGCCATCATGCCCCAGCCGGCCGCGCAGGAGCAGATCAGCAGCCCCAGCATGGCGATCACGGCCCCGCTGTCGCCGAAGTCGAAGGCGAGCGGGAAGGCGAACATCAGGGAGCCGGTCGCCGCGAGGGCCACGATGGGGGCGAGCTGCCAGATCCGCAGCCGGCGCTGCGGGCGCAGTTCGACCTCGACCTCGGGACCGGAGGAGAACATCTCCTCCGGCTCGGGGCCGTCGGCGGTCATGCCGCCCTCGGTCTCGTCGAGCCCGTCGGGGCCCAGCGAACCGCCGTCCCGCTCCGGTTCACCGCTGTCGGTGGTGACGGGCTCGGTGTCTTGTGCGGTGTCGCGAGGGCCGGCCTCCATCGCCACGCGCCCTCCCAACTCGGACTCCACTTGGTCGATCGAAGGTCGATGATGGCATGGTCCAGGAGGCCCGGATGACGGCCTGGGCGTCCCGATGCCATGACGTGATCAGGCTGTAACCGGTCGTTCGATCAACGCCAGCGCCGACTTCGGAAGTTCCCGGCGGTCCGCGGCGGCCCCACTCAACCAGTGCACCCGCGGATCGCGCCTGAACCACGAATCCTGACGGCGCGCGAAGCGCTTGGTGGCACGGACGGTCTCGTCCCGCGCCTCCTGGAGCGTGCATCCGCCGGCGAGCGCCGCGAGCACCTGCTGGTAGCCGAGTGCGCGCGACGCCGTGCGTCCCTCACGCAGCCCCCGCGCCTCCAGGGCGCGCACCTCGTCGACGAGCCCGGCCTCCCACATCCGGTCGACGCGGTGGGCGATGCGCTCGTCGAGTTCGGGGCGCGCCACGTCGACGCCGATCTGGACGGTGTCGTAGACGGACTCGTGTCCGGGCAGGTTCGCCGTGAACGGCTTGCCGGTGATCTCGATCACTTCCAGCGCCCGGACGACGCGGCGGCCGTTGCCGGGCAGGATCGCGCGTGCGGCCTCGGGGTCGGCGGCGGCCAGCCGGGCGTGCAGGGCGCCGGAGCCGTGCCGGGCGAGCTCGCCCTCCAGTCGGGCGCGCACCTCGGGGTCCGTGCCGGGGAACTCGAGGTTGTCCACGGCACCGCGGACGTACAGGCCGGAGCCGCCGACGAGGACCGGCCAGCGCCCCTCGGCGAGGAGCGCGTCGATGCGGGCCCGGGCCAGGCGCTGGTACTCGGCGACGGACGCCGTGACGGTGACGTCCCAGACGTCGAGCAGATGGTGCGGGACGCCGCCCCGTTCCTCGGGCGTCAGTTTGGCGGTGCCGATGTCCATCCCGCGGTACAGCTGCATGGAGTCGGCGTTGACGACCTCGCCGCCGAGCTGCTGGGCCAGGAAGACGCCGAGATCGGACTTTCCGGCTGCGGTGGGGCCGACGACGGCGATGACGCGGGGGGCGAGAGCTGCGCTGGTCACCGGACCAGTCTCGCAAACCCGGCGGGGTGCCCTCGAACGGGTCGCGTGCCGTGGCCGGCGCCGCTTCGCCGCCCGGTGCGGCGTGCGCGCGCCGCCCCTGCGGGCCGCGGACCGAAGGCCCGGGGGCGGGTGGGTGCGGGAGGGGCGGGAAGCCCGCCGCGCGAGTACCGTATGAAGGTGTTACGGGCACTTTCGCCACTTCTCTTCGCACGTCGTCGGCCGTAGAGGGGCGCCGGGCGCCTCGGAGCGGGCGGTGACCGCGGTCCGGCACCGGGCGGCGGAGACGTGGGTGCCGACGGCGGGCGGGCGACGGAGGCGGACCCGCCCCGCACCGCCGCACCGCCCCAGACAGGGGTCCGGGAACAGGGAAGGTGACCCATGGGTCTGCTGCACAACCTGAAGGCCAGGCTGAACCCGGCCAGGGACAAGGTCTCCGACCTCGCGCAGCAGCACGGGGACAAGATCGACCAGGGTCTGGACCGGGCTGCGAAGGCCGCCGACGAGAAGACCGGGGGCAAGCACAGCGACAGGATCGAGTCGGGCACCGGGAAGGCGAAGCACGCCATGGACCGGCTCGCGCACAAGCCCGGCCCTGGAGCGGGGGACGACACCTTCACACCCCCGGAGGGACCCCCGCCGACCTCTTGAGGCCCCGCGGGCCCGTGCGGCCCCGCGGGTGCATCGACCGGTTCGGCGCCCAAGACCCGCTCCGAGCGCTCCGGCCTGTCCGCGGCGTGGCGGCTGATCGGCGCTACGACCAGGTCGCCACGAGGTAGCCCACACCGTACGGGGCGCCCTCGTGGAGCAGCGCTCCGGAGAGCCCCGCTTCCTCCGCGGCACCGGCGAGCACCTGCCACGGGGCGCGGCCGGACACCTTCAGCTCACGGGCCAGGCCCACGTCCATCGCCCGGAGGGCCGCCCCGTCCGCCGAGCCCAGCGCCCGGGCGGCGAGGGCGTCGAAGGGCGCGGCACGCTCGTCCAGGTAACCCGGTGCCTTGAGCGTGCGGCGCGCGCTGGCATCGCCCATCACCAGCAGCGCGACCCGCTCGGAGGCCTCGGCGATCTCCCGGCCCGTGCGGGCGCACCGGGCGGGCGGCAGGGTCTGCGCCACGGCGAGGGCCTCGACCGGGGCGGCGGTCCAGTCGACCCGCCGCAGCAACCAGGCGGCGACGGCGAGCGACGCGGGCAGCGCAGGCCCGCCACGCTGCCCGGTGTCCCGCCCCAGCGTCACGTCGAGGGCCACGCCGAAGCTCCGGAACGACCCGGGCACCCCCTCGCCGTACGTGCCGCCCTCCTCGGCCGGTCCGACGACCACGAGCCGGTCGGGCCGGGCGGCGGCCAGCACGCCCAGTGCGTCCGCACAGGCGGTGCGGGCGGCGTCGAGCTCGGGCGCTGCACCCGCGGCCACGTCGGGCACGAGCAGGGGCGGACAAGGGCAGACGGCGGCGGCGACAAGCATGATCGGCAGGGTAACGCCCCACGGCGGGCGTCCGTCACCCGGCGACGGGCGGGTCCGTGGGGCCGGGCGCCGCCGGGCCGCCGGTCCGGACGGGGGTGTGCGCCGCGGCGTTCTCGGACCGACGCACGCGGACCGACGGGTCGCGCGGCGGTCCTCCGCCGTCGCACGACCGGGGTACGGCGGCCCGTCAGTCGCAGCCGCAGCCGCTGGACGCGACCGGCAGCGGCTCGGGCGCGCCGACCCGCGGCAGGCCCAGCATCACGCCCGCGGGCTTCGCCGTCTCGGCCGCGTTGCGCTTCTCCCAGGCGTCACCCGCAGCCGTCCGGCGGACGTCCAGCACCGGGCCCTCGGCGAGCAGGTGGTGCGGAGCGGCGTAGGTCACCTCGACGGTGACGACGTCGCCGGGGCGGACCTCCTGCTCGGGCCGGGTGAAGTGGACCAGGCGGTTGTCGGGGGCCCGCCCGGACAGGCGGCGGGTGGCGTCGTCCTTGCGGCCCTCGCCCTCGGCGACCATCAGCTCCAGGGTCCGGCCGACCTGCTTCTTGTTCTCGTCCCAGGAGATCTCCTCCTGAAGGGCGACGAGGCGCTCGTAGCGCGCCTGCACGACCTCCTTGGGGATCTGGTCCTCCATGGTGGCGGCGGGGGTGCCGGGCCGCTTGGAGTACTGGAAGGTGAACGCCTGCGCGAACCGGGCCTCGCGGACCACGTGCAGGGTCTGCTCGAAGTCCTCCTCGGTCTCGCCGGGGAAGCCCACGATGATGTCGGTGGTGATCGCGGCGTGCGGGATGGCGGCGCGGACCTTCTCGATGATGCCGAGGTAGCGCTCCTGCCGGTAGGAGCGGCGCATCGCCTTCAGGACCGTGTCCGAACCGGACTGCAGCGGCATGTGCAGCTGCGGCATCACGTTCGGCGTCTCGGCCATGGCGGCGATCACGTCGTCGGTGAAGTCGCGCGGGTGCGGGGAGGTGAAGCGGACGCGCTCCAGGCCCTCGACGTTCCCGCAGGCCCGCAGCAGCTTGCTGAACGCCTCCCGGTCGCCGATGTCGGAGCCGTAGGCGTTGACGTTCTGCCCGAGGAGGGTGATCTCGCTGACACCCTCGGCGACCAGCGCCTCGATCTCGGCGAGGATGTCGCCGGGCCGCCGGTCCTTCTCCTTGCCGCGCAGCGCGGGGACGATGCAGAACGTGCAGGTGTTGTTGCAGCCGACGGAGATGGAGACCCAGGCCGCGTAGGCGCTCTCGCGCCGGGTCGGCAGCGTCGAGGGGAAGGCCTCCAGCGACTCGGCGATCTCGACCTGCGCCTCCTCCTGGAGGCGGGCGCGCTCCAGCAGGACGGGCAGCTTGCCGATGTTGTGCGTGCCGAAGACGACGTCCACCCAGGGCGCCCTCTTCACGATGGTGTCGCGGTCCTTCTGCGCGAGGCAGCCGCCGACCGCGATCTGCATCCCGGGGCGCGACGCCTTCCTCGGCGCGAGGCGGCCCAGGTTTCCGTACAGGCGGTTGTCGGCGTTCTCCCGCACGGCGCAGGTGTTGAAGACGACGACGTCCGCGTCGCCGTCCGAGCCCTCCGGGGCGCGGACGTAGCCGGCGTCCTCCAGCAGCCCGGCCAATCGCTCGGAGTCGTGGACGTTCATCTGGCACCCGTAGGTCCGGACTTCGTACGTCTTGGATGATCGAACGTCCACTGCCGCGCTCCGGTCACTGCTGCTGGTCATGGCTCAAGGGTAGGCGGTCCGTGGAGGCGCCCGTCCAAGCGCTCCTGCGCAGGGTCCGCCGGAGAGGCGTCGTTCCCCCGCGGACGCGCGCCTGCGCGTCACCGGGTCGCCGGCTGCCGGAGCCGAGCGGGGGTTGTCGTCGCCCCTCTGTCTGCCGAGAGGCGGCCGGGTGCGTGCGGCGCTCGGTCATCTGCGCGGACACGGCCACCGCGCGAGCGCACACCGTCCGCGGGTGAACGGCACGCAAGAGGCCGCGCGTCCGCCGTGTTTCGGCGGCGTCACCTAATTGTAATGGGGGATGACAAAAAGGTGCCGCCACCCTCTGGCGCCCGAGCCGAGGAGCGCCGTAAGTTCCCGCTCACAACATTCAGCCGGGGGGGGTCACCCGAGTACCGGCGGATCTCCCGAGTGCGCGCTCTCCTCCTTCCTCCTCACCGCCCCCGTGCGTCCGCTCGTCCGGTCGTCACACCAGAAAGGACCCTGCCCATGCGCAAGGGACTCCTCCTCACCGCTGCCTCGGCGGCGCTGGTCAGCTCACTCACCGCCTGTGGCGGTTCGTCCTCGAACAGCAGCAACTCCGATGCCGGGCCGAAGATCGGCGTGATCCTCCCGGACAGCAAGTCCTCGGCCCGCTGGGAGACCGCGGACCGCAAGTACCTCTCCGAGGCGTTCAAGGCCGCGGGCGTCGACTACGACATCCAGAACGCGCAGGGCGACAAGCAGGAGTTCCAGACCATCGCGGACCAGATGATCACCAACGGCGTGAACGTCCTGGTGATCGTGAACCTGGACAGCGGCACCGGCAAGGCCGTTCTGGACAAGGCCAAGGCGCAGGGCGTGGCCACCATCGACTACGACCGGCTCACCCTCGGCGGGTCCGCCCAGTACTACGTGAGCTTCGACAACACCCAGGTCGGCAAGCTGCAGGGCGAGGGCCTCGGCAAGTGCCTGAGCGACATGAAGGCCGAGAAGCCGATCGTCGCCACGCTCAACGGCTCTCCCACCGACAACAACGCCACCCTCTTCGCCCAGGGCTACAACAGCGTCCTCGACCCCAAGTACAAGTCGGGCGACTACGTGAAGGGCCCCGACCAGTCCGTCCCGGACTGGGACAACGCCCAGGCCGGCACCATCTTCGAGCAGATGCTCACCAGCGAGCCCAGGACAGGCGGCGTGCTCGCCGCCAACGACGGTCTCGGCAACGCGGCCATCGCCGTCCTGCGCAAGCAGAACCGCAACGGCCAGGTCCCGGTCACCGGCCAGGACGCCACCGTGCAGGGCCTGCAGAACATCCTCGCGGGCGACCAGTGCATGACCGTCTACAAGGCGGTCAAGAAGGAGGCGGACGCCACCGCGAAGCTCGCCATCTCGCTGGCCAAGGGCGAGAAGGGCGAGACGAACGCGACCGTCGAGGACCCCGAGGGCAAGCGCGAGGTGGCGGCCGTGCTGGAGACGCCGGTGGCCATCTACAAGGACAACGTCAAGGACGTCGTGGACGACGGCTTCGTCACCGCGGAAGAGCTGTGCACGGGCAAGTACGCCGCCCTGTGCGCCGAGGCCGGCATCAAGTAGCCCCCGACCGACCGGCCGGACCGATTCCCCGCGTCCGGCCGGCCGGCCCGACCGCGGGCCCCGGGCTCCCACCTTCCCGGGCCCCGCGACCTCACGACAACAAGGAGCCGTCCTCCATGACAGCGACCCCGATCCTCGAACTGCGCGGAATCGACAAGAGTTTCGGATCCGTGCGGGTCCTGCACGACGTGTCCTTCACCGTCCACCCGGGGGAGGTGACCGCCCTCGTCGGCGACAACGGCGCCGGCAAGTCGACCCTGGTCAAGTGCATCGGCGGGATCCACCCGATCGACGGGGGCGAGTACTGGTGCGAAGGCCGGCAGGTGCAGGTGCACAGCCCGCGTGACGCGGCGGCCCTGGGGGTCGAGATCGTCTACCAGGACCTGGCGCTCTGCGACAACCTCGACATCGTGCAGAACATGTTCCTCGGCCGCGAGCGACGCCGGGGCCTCGTGCTGGACGACGCGACGATGGAGGAGATGGCCGCCAAGACCCTCGAAGGGCTGTCGGTCCGCACCGTCAAGTCCATCCGCCAGCAGGTCTCCAGCCTCTCCGGCGGCCAACGGCAGACGGTGGCCATCGCCAAGGCCGTGCTGTGGAACAGCAAGGTCGTCATCCTGGACGAGCCGACCGCCGCGCTCGGTGTCGCCCAGACGGCACAGGTCCTCGAACTGGTCCGGCGACTGGCCGACAACGGCCTCGCCGTGGTCCTGATCTCGCACAACATGAACGACGTCTTCGCGGTGTCCGACCGGATCGCCGCCCTCTACCTGGGCCGGATGGCCGCCCAGGTCAGCACCTCGGACGTCACACACTCCCAGGTCGTCGAACTCATCACCTCAGGCCGCAGCGGGGACCTCGGCCTCGCCCACAGCAACGGAGCCACCGCATGACCGCCGCCGTCACCCCCGAGAAGCCGGAGCTGCCGGGTGTTTCCGGCGCGTCGAAGAAGAACGAGGAGGCCGGGACCGCGAGCCTGCGCTCCGTCGCCCGTACCTACGCCGAACGGGTACGCGGAGGCGAGTTGGGCGCCCTTCCCGCCGTGCTCGGCCTGATCGTCCTGTGCGTGTTCTTCGCCGCCCTGCGCCCGGTCTTCCTGTCCGAGCTGAACTTCGCCAACCTGCTCACCCAGGGCGCGGGCAGCATCGCCATCGCCATGGGCCTGGTCTTCGTCCTCCTCCTCGGCGAGATCGACCTGTCCGCGGGGTACGCCAGCGGGGTCTGCGCCGCCGTCCTGGCCATCCTGCTCACCGACCAGGGCTGGCCCTGGTACGGCGCCGTCGGTGCGGCGATCCTCACCGGCACGGTGATCGGCCTGCTGCTCGGCCTGCTGGTGGCGAAGGTCGGCATCCCCTCGTTCGTGGTCACCCTGGCCGCCTTCCTCGGGTTCCAGGGCATCGTGCTGATGCTCCTCAAGGAAGGCACCAACATCTCCATCCGGGACCGGACGATCCTGGCCGTCGCCAACGACAACCTCTCGCCCGCGCTGGGCTGGCTGCTGCTCGCCGTCGGCGTGGCGGTGTACGCGGCCATACAACTGCGGCAGAACCGCAACCGCCGGCATCGCGGGCTCACCACCGCCCCGCTCGCCCTGCTCGCCGTCAGGATCGGGGGTCTGGCGGTGCTCGGCGCGATCGCCGTCCACCTGCTCAACCAGGAGCGCAGCCGCAACGTCATCGTCGACTCGCTCAGGGGCGTGCCGATCGTGGTGCCGGTCATCGCCGTTCTGCTCGTCGCCGGCACCTTCCTGCTCCAGCGCACCTCGTTCGGCCTGCACATGTACGCGGTGGGCGGCAACGCCGAGGCGGCCCGCCGGGCCGGCATCGACGTGGCCGCCATCCGTGTCTCCGCGTTCGTCATCTGCTCGTCCCTGGCCGCGGTCGGCGGCATCATCGCCGCCTCGCGGGGCAACTCGGTCGACCCCAACACCGGTGGCAGCAACGTGCTGCTGCTGGCGGTCGGCGCCGCGGTGATCGGTGGGACGAGCCTGTTCGGCGGACGCGGGCGAGTGGTGGACGCCGTGCTCGGCGGCATGGTCGTCGCGGTCATCCAGAACGGTATGGGCCTGATGGGGTACAGCTCCGGGGTCAAGTACGCTGTCACGGGTTCGGTTCTGCTGGTGGCCGCAGGCGTGGATGCCCTGTCCCGTCGCCGGGCCGTACAACGATGAGGTCTGGGGCTCCATGAAAGCCGGTCCCTCGCAGGAAGAGATCCGCCGGCACAATCTCGGCACCTTGCTCCGTCACGTGCACATCGGCGGCTCCCTGTCACGGACCGCCCTGGCCGAGCGCATGGGTCTCAACCGCAGCACGATCCTGGGTCTGGTCAGCGAGCTGGCCTCGGTCGGCCTGGTCCGTGAGGGACTGCCCCGCGAGACCGGCAGGGCGGGCCGGCCGTCCCTGGTCGTACGGACCGAGTCCGACCGCGCGTACGTCCTCGCCTTCGACGTGGGCGTGGACCGGCTGGCCGTCGCACGCATCGGACTGGGCGGTGTCTTCCTCGACCGCAGGGAGATCCCCGTGCCTCCCGGCGGTCACGACGCGGGCAAGGTGGCCGAGGCCCTCGCCGCCTCCGCGCTGGAGATGGTGGGCACCGCGCCGAAGGGAACGTCCTGCGTCGGCGTGGCCGCAGCGGTCCGCGGGATGGTGCGGCGGCCCGACGGCCTCGTCCGTACCGCCCCCTACAGCGGTTGGGAGGACGAGGAGTTCGGCGAGGACCTCGTGCGCCGGCTGGACCTCGGTCTGCCCGTCTCGGTCGAGAACGAGGCCAGCCTCGGTGCGCTCGCGGAGCATCTGCGGGGAGTCGCGACCGGCTGCCAGGACCTCGTGTACCTGCACGGCGACATCGGCATCGGTGGCGGGATCGTCACGGGCGGCCGGCTGCTGGGCGGCGACCAGGGATACGGCGGCGAGATCGGGCACATGGTCGTCAACCCGTACGAGGGCAGGCCCTGTGGCTGCGGAGCGCGGGGCTGCCTCGAGGCCGAGGCCGGTGAGCGCGCCCTGCTGGAGGCCGCGCAACGCGACCCCGCGGCCACCGGCAGGGACGCCGTACGCGCCGTCGTCGAAGCGGCCGACCGGGGCGACGTCGCCGCCCGGGCCGCCCTGCACGACGTCGGCGACTGGCTCGGCATCGGTGTCGCCAACCTGGTCAACGTGTTCAACCCACGCACCGTCGTCTTCGGGGGGACGCTCCGCGAGGTGTTCCTCGGCTCCGCCGCCCAGATCCGCAGCCGCATCAACCGCCATGCCCTCGCGGCCTCCCGGGAGAACCTGCGGCTGCGTGTGGGGGAACTCGGCGACGACGCGGTGCTGATCGGAGCCGCCGAACTCGCCTTCTCCGAGATGCTGGTCGGTCCTCTGGAGACGCTGGCCCGCGCCGGCGCGTAGCCCGAGGGCGTACCGCGCAGCGGTACGGACCGGAGTCTCCTTCCCGCGGGCAGGAGAGGGCGTCAGTCCTGCGGCTCTCCCCCGGGTTCCTGTCCGTCGGTCAGGCCGATGGGGCGGCGGCCACGGGGCTGCTGCGGCTCGGGGCCGGCGGGGAGGTGGGGCACCGGGCGCTGCACCGGTGCGCCGGCGGCCACCGTCACCGGCTCCCCGTGGTGCAGCACCACCAGGGGTTCGCCCTCCACCAGGACGTAGCGCACCTCGTCGGGGCCGATGTCCACCTTCAGCCTGCGCCCGCGCACCGTCACGGTGAACACCACCCGGGACAGCGCCTCGGGCAGGCGGGGGGCGAAGCCCAGTCGGTCGGGGTTCCCCTCCTCGCCGGCGTGCCGGCGCAGGCCGCCCAGGCCGACGACGACGGCGATCCACGTACCGGCCAGTGAGGCGATGTGCAGCCCGTCGCGGGTGTTGTGCTCCAGGTCCTCCAGGTCCATCAGCGCCGCCTCGCGGAGGTACGCGTAGGCCAGCCGCAGGTGTCCGGTCTCGGCGGCGAGGACCGCCTGGCAGCACGCGGACAGGGAGGAGTCGCGGACGGTCAGCGCCTCGTAGTACGCGAAGTTGCGTGCCTTCTGCTCGTCGGTGAAGGCGTCCGGGCACTCCAGCATCGCCAGCACGAGGTCGGCCTGCTTCACCACCTGCTTGCGGTACAGGTCGAAGTAGGGGTAGTGCAGCAGGAGCGGGTAGTGGTCGGACGGGGTCTGCTCGAAGTCCCAGTGCTGGAGGCGGGTGAATCCCGCCGACTGCTCGTGCACGCCCAGGGTCTCGTTGTACGGGATCGCCATGCGGGCCGCGGCGTCCCGCCAGGCGGCCGTCTCCTCGTCGTCGACGCCGAGTTCCTCGGCCCGGTCCGGATGGCGCGTGGCCGCGTCCGCCGCGGCCAGCAGGTTCTGCCGGGCCATGACGTTGGTGTACAGGTTGTCCCGGGCGACGGCGCTGTACTCGTCGGGTCCGGTGACCCCGTCGATGTGGAAGACGCCTTCCGGGTCGTGGTGGCCGAGGGAACGCCACAGCCGGGCCGTGTCCACGAGCAGGTCCAGCCCCTCGGCGCGCTCGAACTCCTCGTCGCCGCTGACCATGACGTACCGGACCGCGGCCCGGGCGATGTCGGCGTTCACGTGGAAGGCCGCGGTTCCGGCGGGCCAGTAGGCCGAGCACTCCGCTCCGTTGATCGTCCGCCAGGGGAAGGCCGCCCCCTCCAGCCCGAGCAGGCGCGCGCGTTCCCGGGCCGCCGGCAGGGTCCGGTGCCGCCACTTCAGCACCGGGCCGACGGCCTGCGGCGCGGTGAGGGAGAGCACCGGCAGCACATAGGACTCGGTGTCCCAGAAGGAGTGACCGTCGTACCCGGTTCCGGTCAGGCCCTTCGCGGGGATCGCCCGCTGCTCCCCGCGGGCCGCCGCCTGCAGGACGTGGAACAGGGCGAACCGCACCGCCTGCTGGATCTGCGCGTCCCCCTCCACCTCGACGTCGGCCCCGGCCCAGAACCGATCCAGGAAGTGGCGCTGTTCGGCGGCGAGTCCCTCCCAGCCGGCGCTGACCGCGGCCGCCACCGCCCCTTCGACCTGATCGCGCACGGCCGGCAGGGAGCGCTGCCCGGACCAGCCGTGGGCGACGAACTTGACGAGCCGCAGCCGCTGCCCGGGCTTCAGGTCCGCGGTCACCGTCAGACGGACGACGTCGGGCTCGCTCTGCGACGTCCAACGTGTGCTCTCGGGGCCTTCGACGAGGTGGTCGGCCGCCGCTCCCACCCGCAGCCCGCTGACGCCGGTGCGGTGCACCAGCCGCATCCGGGTCTCCTGCGCGAAGTGCTCCTCGGCCACGAGCGGGGAGCCGGTCACCGCCGCGACCCGCGGGTCCCCCTCGACGTGCGGCAGTTGCTCGTTGGCGACGAGTTCGGACTGGACCGCGACCGTGACCGTGCCGTGGACCGGCTCGACCTCGTAGACCACGGCGGCCACCGCCCGCTGGGTGAAGGACACCAGCCGGCGCGAGCGGATGCGGACGGTCTGGCCTCCGGGCGTGGTCCACCGCGCGGTGCGGCTGAGCACACCGGTGCGGAAGTCCAGCACCCGCTCGTGCTCCAGCAGCCGCCCGTAGCGCAGGTCGCACGGGTGGTCGTTGACCAGCAGCCGGACGACCTTGCCGTCGGTGACGTTGATCATGGTCTCGCCGGACTCCGGATAGCCGTAGCCGGCTTCCGCGTACGGCAGCGGGTGCCGCTCGTACACGCCGTTGAGGTAGGCGCCTGGCAGCCCGTGGGGCTCGCCCTCGTCGAGGTTCCCGCGCCACCCGACGTGCCCGTTCGACAGCGCGAACACCGACTCGCTCTGGGCGAGCAGGTCCAGGTTGAGTTCCGTCTCGCGCAGACACCACGGCTCGACCGTGAAGCAGGAGTGGGTGATCATCGTGCGTCCAGGAGTTCGGCCAGGTCACGGACGACGACGTCCGCTCCGTGCGCCGTCAGCTGCTCCGCCTGGCCCACCCGGTCGACCCCGACGACCACCCCGAAACGTCCCGCCCGCCCGGCCTCGACGCCGGCCAGGGCGTCCTCGAACACGGCGGCGGCGCCCGGCTCCACGCCCAGGTCCCGGGCCGCCTCCAGATAGGTGTCCGGGTCGGGTTTCCCGCGCAGGTCGCGGTCGCGCGCCGTGATGCCGTCGATCCGCTCGTCGAACAGGTCCTCGATACCGGCCGCCACCAGGACGTCCCGGCAGTTCGCGCTCGACGACACCACCGCGCAGGCCAGACCGGCCTTCCGCACCGCGTGGACGAAGGCGACCGAGCCCTCGTACGGCTCCACGCCCTCCTCGCGGATCCGGCGCAGCACCAGGATGTTCTTCCGGGTGCCCAGACCGGTCACGGTCTCGGCCTCCGGCGGGTCGTCCGGCGTCCCCTCGGGCAGTTGCACCCCGCGCGACGCGAGGAAGGTGCGCACCCCGTCCGCGCGGGGTCGCCCGTCCACGTACGCGTCGTAGTCGTCGACCGCGTCGAAGGGCACGAACGCGGTGCCCTCGCGCTCCGCGCGGTCGCGGAGATATCCGTCGAACATCTCCTTCCAGGCGGCGGCGTGCACCTTCGCGGTCCGGGTGAGGACGCCGTCGAGGTCGAACAGACAGGCCCGTACGTGATCAGGAAGCCCCAACATGTCTCCCAGGCTAGAAGCGCGCGGCGGACCGCGCCGCCCGGGCGCCGCCGGGCGGGCCGGGAGGAACCCGCTCGATCGAGGTCTCAGCGGCATCCGGAGCAATGCCGCCGCGTGAGCGCCCCTCCTCGGGCCGTCCAGTGTTTGGGTGAGGGCGACGGCTCACCTCACGGGAGGACCTCACGGTGGACGATCGCGCGGAGCACGCAGGTGTCCCGTCGCCACGCCCCGCGCGCCGCGGGGCCGTGCGCGGTACGGGGCGGCACCGGTGACAGGGGCCGTACTGCTGCTGGCAGCGGACCCGGCGCAGCTGCTGCCGGCCCGGGAGCTGATGGCCTTCAGCCTCGGCACCCACATTCTGCTGGTGCCGTTCGGCGTCGCCCTGCCCTTCGTCACCCTGCTGATGCACTACCGGGCCCTGCGCGGTGACGACCCGGTGGCCATGCTGCTGGCCCGCCGCTGGTCGGCGGTGATGGCCGTGCAGTTCGCGGTGGGTGTGGTGACCGGGACCGTGCTGTCCTTCGAGTTCGGGCTGCTGTGGCCCGGGCTGATGGGGCGCTGGGGGGACGTCTTCGGGCTCGGGTTCGGCGTCGAGGCGTGGGCGTTCTTCCTGGAGGCCGTGCTGATCTCGGTCTACCTCTACGGGTGGCGCCGGCTGCGGCCGTGGACCCATTTCGCGCTCGGTGTGCCGCTGCCCTTCGTCGCGCTGCTGGGGGCGTTCGGGATCCTGGCGGCGAACTCCTGGATGAACACCCCCCGCGGCTTCCGGCTCGACGCGAACGGCGACCCCGTCGGCGTCGACGTGCGCGCGGCGGTGTTCACCCCGATGTTCGGGCCCGAGTACTGGCATTTCGTGGTGGGAATGTTCATGACCGCCGGGTTCGTCGTGGCGGGCGTCTACGCGACCGGGATGCTGCGGGGGCGCCGGGACCGCTACCACCGGCTGGGCTTCACGGTTCCGTTCACGGCCGCCGCGGTGCTCACCCCGGTGCAGCTCTTCCTCGGCGACTTCATCGCGCGGTCCGTCTTCCACCAGCAGGCGGTGAAGTTCGCGGCGACGGAGCTGGTCTGGCGGACCGGCACGCACGTCCCCGAGTACATCTTCGGGCGGCTGAACCCGGACGGCTCGGTGTCCGGAGGCATCAGAATCCCCCAACTCGACTCCGTGCTCGCCGGTTTCAGCCCCAGCACCGAGGTGACCGGACTGACGTCGGTACCGGCGGAGGACCGGCCGACCACGGGTCAGGCGACCCTCGTGCACACGGCCTTCGACGTGATGGTCCTGATCGGCAGCGTGCTGATGCTCCTCGCGCTCTGGTACGCCTGGGCCCGGTGGCGGCACCGCGATCCGTCGCGGTCCCGCTGGTTCCTGCGGGCCGCCGCCGGAGCCGGCGCCGCCTGCCTGATCGCCGTCGAGGCGGGCTGGATCACCACCGAGGTCGGCCGCCAGCCCTGGATCGTCTACGGGTACATGCGGGTGTCGGAGGCGGTCACCACCACGTCCGCCGGCACCCTGTGGGCGGTGATGGGGGTGGTCGTCCTCGGCTACGTCGCCCTGCTGGCGGTGTTCGTCGCCGTCCTGCTGCGGATGCGCGCCCGCTGGCGTCTGAGGGACGAGCGCACCGGGGTCCGGCAGGGTGCCCGGCCGGCCGCCGGCGAGGCACCGGAACACGCCGCCCCCTACGGGCCCCGCCCGCGGCACCTCCCGGGAGGCCGCCGGTGATCGCCGACGCCGTCGCCTGGGTGCTGGTACTGGCCGTGGCCGCCTACGCCTGCGGGGGCGGCGCCGACTACGGCGCCGGATTCTGGGACCTGCTCGCCGGCGGGGCACGGCGCGGGGACCGTCCGCGCGCGCTGATCGACCATGCGGTCGCGCCGGTGTGGGAGGTCAACAACGTCTGGCTGGTCTTCGTCCTGGTGGTCATGTGGACCGGTTTCCCGGTCATGTTCCAGGCGGTGTTCAGCGTGCTCTGGCTGCCGTTGACGCTGGCCGCCATGGGGCTGGTGCTGCGCGGCGCGGGCTTCGCCCTCCGCAAGCCGACCCGGCGGCTGGCCGAACGGCGCCTGTTCGGTGCCGCCTTCGCCGTCGCCTCGGTCCTGACGCCGTACTTCTTCGGCGCCGCGGTGGGGGGCGTCGCCTCGGGCCGGGTCGCGCCGGGCGGTTCCGCCTCGGTCTCGGCCTGGACCAACCCCACCTCGGTGCTGACGGGGTTGATGACGGTGGCCGCCGCGGCCTTCCTCGGGGCGGTCTTCCTGTCCGGGGACGCCCGCACCTACGGTACCCCGGACCTGGTCGACTACTTCCGGCGGCGTGCCCTGGTCACGCTGCTGGCGCTCGCGGTGCTGGCCGGTATCGGGATCGCGCTGACCCGGGACGACGCGCCGTACGTGCACGAGCGGTTGACGGGCGGGCCGGGGCTGGCCCTGGTGTGCGTGGCCGGGGTCTGCGCGCTGGCCGCCGCCTGGCTCCTGGTGCGCGGCGCCCCCACCCAGTTCACCCGGGCGGCGGCCGTGGGCTCGGTCGGCGCGGTGGTCGTCGCCTGGGGTCTGGCCCAGCGTCCGTACCTGCTTCCGACGTCGCTGACCGTGGCCGAGGGGGCGGGCGCCCGAGCCACGATGGGGTGGCTGGTGATCGTCTCCCTGGTCGCGGTGGTGCTGGTGGGCCCGGCGCTGGTGCTGCTCTACCGGCTGGAGAGCCGGGGCGAGCTGGAGCCGGACCCGGTGGTCAGCGGGGATCCTGAGGACTCCACCGGTACGGAGCGATGAGCCGTCGGATCGAGTCCGGCCCCCAGGAGCCGGGCGCGTAGGGCTCGACGGGCGGCGGGTCGTCCAGCAGGGGGGTGGCCGCCTCCCAGAGCCGCTCGATGCCGTCCGCGCGGGTGAACAGCGACTGGTCGCCCAGCATGGCGTCGAGGATCAGCCGCTCGTACCCCTCCAGCGCGAACTGCTGGTCGTACGAACCCGCGTACCGGAAGACCATCTCGGCGTTCTCCAGCCGCAGTGCGGGCCCGGGTTCCTTGGCGAGGAAGCGGGCCGTGATGCCGCCGGGATCGTCGAAGTCGATCACCAATTCGTTGGCGCGCCGACCGGAGCCGTGGCCCGCGTCCAGCGGGAACATGCGCAGCACCGGCTCGTGGAAGCCCAGGGTCACCAGGTGCCGGCCCTCGGCGAGGGACTTGCCGGACCGCAGGAAGAAGGGCACGCCGGCCCACCGCCAGTTGTCCAGTTCGGCCCGCAGGGCCACGAAGGTCTCGGTGTCGGAGTGGGGGTCCACCCCCGGTTCGTCGCGGTAGCCGGTGTACTGGCCGCGGACGACGTGGGCGGGGTCCAGCGCCCGCAGGGACTGGAAGACCTTCTCCTTCTCGTCCCGCAGCGCCTGGGCCCTCAAAGAGGTCGGCGGTTCCATCGCCACGAAGCCCATGAGCTGGAAGAGATGAGTGACGATCATGTCCCGGAAGGTGCCGGTGCCCTCGAAGAAGCGGGACCGGCCCTCGATGCCGATGCTCTCCGGCACGTCGATCACGACGTGGCTGATGTGGTTGCGGTTCCAGACGGGCTCGACCAGGCCGTTGGCGAACCGCAGCGCCAGGATGTTGTCGACCGACTCCTTACCGAGGAAGTGGTCGATGCGGAAGACCCGCGACTCGTCGAAGACGGCGTGGACGGTGGCGTTCAGGGCCCGGGCGGACGGCAGGTCGGTGCCGAACGGCTTCTCCACGATCACGCGCGCGTCCTGCGCGAGTCCCGTGTCGCCGAGCAGGCCGACGACGGAGGAGAAGGCGGCCGGGGGCACGGCCAGGTGGAAGAGCCTGCGCGGACGGCCGCCGAGGGCCTGTTCCGCCCGGCGCACGGCGTCCAGCAGCGGCTGCGGATCCTCGGGGTCCGCGGCGCCGAAGCCGAGGGTCGCCTCGAACGCCTCCCACGCCTCGCCCTGCGGCTTCGAGCGGCCGAACTCGGCCACCGCGTCGCGGGCGTGCTCGCGGAACTCGTCGTCGCCGAGGGCGACGGCGGCGGGCGCGGAGCCGACCACCCGGTAGTGCTCGGGCATCAGCCCGGCGACCGCCAGGTGGAACAGTCCCGGCAGCAGTTTGCGGCGGGCGAGGTCGCCGGTCGCGCCGAAGAGCACGATCACATGGGGGTCCGGTCGCTCCTCCGGGGGCGCGGTGCGGGTCGGGTCCGGCTGCGTCACGGTTCAGCCCGCCTTCTCGGCGTGCCCGCCGAACTCGCCGCGCATCGCCGACAGCAGTTTGCCGGTGAACTCGCCCAGTCCGCGCGAGGCGTAGCGCTCGTAGAGCGCCGCGGTGATCACCGGTGCGGGCACGCTCTCGTCGACCGCCGCCTGCACCGTCCAGCGGCCCTCCCCGGAGTCGGAGACCCGGCCCGCGAATCCGCCGAGCTCCGGCGACCGGGCCAGCGCGTCGGCGACCAGGTCGACGAGCCAGGAGCCGACGACGGAGCCGCGCCGCCACACCTCGGCGACCTCGGCGACGTCGATGTCGTAGGCGTAGGCGTCGGGGTCGCGCAGCGGGGCGGTCTCGGCGTCGACCGTGCGGTCGCGCAGTCCCGCGTCGGCGTGCTCGATGATGCTCAGCCCTTCGGCGATGGCGGCCATCATCCCGTACTCCACTCCGTTGTGGACCATCTTCACGAAGTGGCCGGCGCCGTTGGGCCCGCAGTGCAGGTAGCCGTCGGGGGCGGTGCCGGTCGTCGCGGTCCGGCCGGGCGTGGGTTCCGCGCTGCCCGCACCCGGGGCGATGGTGCGCAGGAGCGGGTCGAGGCGCAGGACCGCCTCCCGGTCCCCGCCGACCATCAGGCAGTATCCGCGTTCCAGGCCCCATACGCCCCCGGAGGTGCCGCAGTCCACGTAGTGGACGCCGTGTGGGCGCAGTTGCTCCGCGCGGGTGATGTCGTCCCGGTAGTAGGAGTTGCCGCCGTCGATGACGATGTCCTCGGGGTCGAGCATCCCGGCCAGTTCGTCGACGGTGGGCTGCACTACGCCCGCGGGCACCATGAGCCAGAGGGTGCGCGGCCGGCCGAGCCTGCCGACGAGGTCCTTCAGCGAGGACGCGGCGGTGGCGCCCTCGCGTGCCAATTCTCCGACGGCGTCCGCGTCGAGGTCGTACGCCACGCAGCTGTGGCCGTCGCGCATGAGCCGGCGCACGAGGTTCGCGCCCATGCGTCCGAGTCCGACCATGCCGAGTTGCATGGGGGTGTCGGTGGTCATGTCTGCCTCCCCGTGGTGCGAGGCGCCGTGGTGACGCCGGGTCGAGGTGGTCGCGGCACGGTCCGGGGGCCGTGTCCGCTTCCGCGTGCCGCGGTGTGGGGGCGTCCGTGGGCGGAAAGGCGCCGGGGCGTCACGGATGCGCGGGCGGGCGGGGGCTCCCGGTCGCTCCCGCTGCGGTGGGGAGGGGAGGTCCGCGTCCGGTCCGCCGCGCCCCTGCGGCCGAGTCGGTCATGGGCAGCGGTCCGATCTCCTCGGGGCGTCCTGCCCTTCCAGTACACGCGCTTTCGCCGGTGCCCGCATGTCCGTGGCCCGAGGGCCGGCGGGTCAGGTGTGCGGGACGACGGCCACCGGGCCGGCGGCGTGGTGGATGACGGCGTGGGTGACGGCCCCCATGTGGCCGCGCAACTCGTGCCGGCGGCGGCGACCGACGACCACCATCGTCGATCCGGTCGCGGCCTGGATCAGGTGGCCGGCCGCGCGTCCGGCGGTGGCCACCAGCTCCACCTTGACCTCGGGGAAGCGCTCGCGGAAGGACCGCACCGCCTCGCTCAGTGCCGCCATGCCCGCCTGTTCGCCCGTGCTTCCGCCGTGCGGGTGCAGGGGGCCCAGGTGCCAGGTGTGGACGACGCGGACGGGCACGGAGTGCCGGGCCGCGAAGGCGAAGGCGAAGTCCAGGAGTTCCTCGCCGGGCGACAGGATGTCCAGGCCCACGACGACAGGGCCGTCCTCCCCCGGTGTGCTCTCGCGCACCAGGACGACGGGGCAGTCCGACTCCGCCGCCACCGCCTGGCCCACGGAACCGGCCGTGAAACCCGTTCCGACGCTGAAGCCGTGCGAGCCGAGCACCACGAGGTCGGCGTGGGCGGAGGCGGACAGCAGCACGGTGCCGGGCGCGTCCTCGATCTCCTCGGTGCTGGTGGTGAGGGTGCTCCGGCGGGAGCGGGCCCGCTCCGTCATGGCGCCCAACAGGTCCTGTGCGCGCTCGGCCAGCACGTCGCGGGCCGGTTGGACCGCCACCACGACGGGGTGCTCCTGCCAGAGCGAGGCGTTCACCAGACGGAGTTCGGCACCCCGCGACGCGGCTTCGTCCGCAGCCCAGTCCACCGCCGCCACGCTCTCCTCGGAGCCGTCCACTCCCACCACGACGCGTCCCGACATGACTGCTTCTCCTCCGGTAGGGGTCTTCCGCTGGTGACCGTTTTCGGAGCCCGACCTGGGAGTCCCGCGCAGAGAGACCACGACGTCCGGAAATCATGCTATTTCGGTCCTACCGATCGGGCCATCCCGGACCGCCCGCCGGACGACGCACCCCGCGTGCGCCCCGAGGGACCCGCCGTTCCGGCCCGAGCCGACCGGTCCGCGGGCGCCCCCGGCTCCGGGTCCACGCCCCGTCGGCAGCCGGCCGCCGCACTGTCAACCCGCCCGAACAGGGGGTGCCGGAGGCACCCGCCTCCTTCTTGACTGGCACCCCACCTCTCGCGAATATTCACATGACCCACACATGAGGCAAAACCCGCACATACTCCTACGACCCGTGATATGAGCGATGCCCGCCCGTGATCACTCGTGCTCGATCCGGCGTCGGGGCCCTGTGACCGAGGTGCCCCAGCGTCGCGCCGGACGTGCCGCACAAGGGGGAACCACTCCATGAACGCGTTGTTCGAGCAGATCCGGTCGACCGTGGACCGGCTGTCGGGACTGGCGCAGGCCCTCGGCGACACCCCCGTGTCCGCCGGCCGCGACGTACCGTCCCTCGTCCCCGCCCACTGCATCGAGGACGCCTTCACCGCCCTCACCCGCGGGGCCCGCCTCGAAGTCCTCGAAGTGCGGCCGGTGGCCTCCGGCCGCAGCACGCCGCCCCCCGCGCCGCCCCCCGCGCCGCCCTCGGGGGTGCGCCACCGGCTGATCGCCGACCCCCGGTCGGCCGACGCCGCCGCCGCAACGGCCGGACGGGGCACGGAGATCAGGACCGCGGGACTGTTCGCCGTACGGGCCCTGGTCGCCGACCGGGAGGCGCTGGCCCTCGCGGTGGGGGTGACGGACGACTCCGGCTATCTGCTGTCGGACCCCCGTTCCGACGCCGCCGCCGGGTTCGCGGCCCGCTTCATGGACGACTGGTGGCCGCGCGCCCACCCCTACGCCCCGTTCGCCGTCCCGGCCGAGTCGGCGACCGAGGCCGCCGTGATGGCCGCACTCGCCCAGGGGCTCACCGACGAGACCGTCGCCCGCCGGGTCGGCGTGACCCCGCGCACCGTACGGCGCCATGTCGCCGCCGTCTCCGCCCGGTTCGGCGCCACCTCGCGTCTCCAGCTGGGCGTGCTGATCGGCCGCGCCGCCCGGGAGACCACCGCGGCGGCGCCCGAGACGCCCCTCGGTCACGGGTAGGGCAGCGGCTGCACGTTCAGGTCGCCGTAGGCCAGGGGCCGCTCGCGCCGCCCCGAGGTGTGGGGGACGCTCCCGTAGCGCGGATTTCCCAGGCCGGGCGCCTGCGGCGGGTAGGGCGGGCTCAGTTCCGGCATGACCACCTTCATCAGGCTGGTGTGCCGGAACTGCGGCAGTGAGAAGTCGAAGGTGACGGGGTCCCATCCGCGCTCCGACAGCAGCCCCGTCAGCCGGTCCCAGCGCGCGTGCGGACCGACGCCGGCCGGGCGGCGGGGAAGCTCCGACAGGGGCGTCTCCGCTCCCCCGTCGTAGAACCAGGACACCCGACCCCGGTTCTCCTCGAAACCGTAGTACGGGATCACCTGGATGTAGTTGGAGAAGTCGGCGGCCTCGGCGTCCTTGTCGATGGCGAACTGGCGGCCGAACGCCTCGGTGAACTCCCAGTCCGGCGTCGCCAGCGAGATCCGCAGGCTCCGTTCCGCCTGGGCGTACTCCGTCAGCGCCGACAGCATCGCCTCCTCGGCGTCGTCGGAGACGCCTCCGCCCGCGAAGTAGCTGTAGCGGCGCAGCCATCCGTCCCGCTCGACCGCGGTGATCACCGGATACTCGTGCAGGTCGAGGTTGTGGAGGTGGAAGGTGATCTCGCCGGGCTGCTCGCCGACGGTGTCGAGCAGCCGCCGCAGGACACGGTTGCGCACCGGCCGGTCCACGACGATCCGGTCCAGTGGCACGCCCCCGTACCAGCGCAGGTTCACCGCGTCGCGTTCGAACAGCTCCAGCACCCCGTGCCACAGTGCCTCGCGGCGGCTGATGTGGCTGGCCAGGCCGCCGCTGGGGGCCAGGCCGATCAACGGCTCGTCGGGGCCGTGCAGATAGAAGAGCATCACCAACTGCGCCGGAACGTAGACCTCCTCGCCCGACCGCAACCGGCGCCCGGCGATCCAGCCGAGCTCCGAGTCCTCCGTCCACGGCTCGTACAGCGGGTCCCGCGCCAGCTGCTCGGGCGCGAACACCGGGAACTCCTCCGGATGCAGGCAGGGCACGCCCTTCCCGGCGAGCGTCCGGTACGAGCCGTGCAGGATCCGGTCCATGTGGGTGAGGTAGGCCAGGGAGCCCAGCACCCGCTCCACCGCCTCGCCCACCGACGACGCGGTCGTGCCGAACAGGTCGTGGCCCTTGCCTCCGCCGTACACCTGGCCGCCGAATCCGGTGCTCAGGCCGGGCAGTCCGAGCAGGCGGCCCATCGCGTGGTCGAGGTCGAAGTACTGGCCGTGCGCCACGTACATGGGCTTGCCGAGGCCGGAACGGAAGTACGTGGTGAACGTCCGCAGCGGACCGTGCGGATGGTAGTAGTCGAGCACCTCCCTGATGGCGCCGAACTCCGTGTCGTTCAGCACGGGCTTCAGCAGCCGGTCCCGGTGGTTGAGCCACTCGCTGGACAGCATGCTCATCGGTTTCCCTCCCAGGTGGACTTGGAGCGGGCGATCAGGACGAGGACCCCGGCACCGGCCAGGACCAGGGCCAGCCAGGGCAGTTCGGCGACCATGGAGCGGCCGAGGTAGGCGTCCACGGCCGCGTCGACGACCGGCGTCATCGGGTTGACCGCGGTCAGCTTCTCCAGCCAGCCGGGGAACGAGTCGCGCGGGACCGCCGCGCCCGAGCCCAGGAACAGCACGAAGAACAGGCCCGTCCCGGTGATCTGGACGCTGCGGGCCGGCAGGTCGAGGCTGCCCAGCAGCACCCCGGCGGCGAACGTGAAGGCGAGACCGGTCACGACCGCCAGCCCGAACTGCGCGGGCGAGGCAAGCACCACCCCGTACGCCACCGCCACCACGGCCAGCAGGGCGCCGATCGCCAGGGCGAACATCAGCAGCCCGACGGCCACCTGCGAGAACCAGAACCACCACATCGGCACCGGCGCCAACCGGTAGCGGCGGAGCACCCCGCTGGTCCGGCACTCCGCGATGTTGACGGCGACGCCGAGGACGCCGAGGTTGATGGCGATGGTGACGACGATCTGCGCCACGTATTCGTCGATGTAGCGCACGCCCCCGTCGGACTCCGTGCCGTACGCCACGCCCAGGAACAGCAGCATGGCCATGGGAAAGACCAGGGTGAAGAACACGGCGGCCGGTTCCCGCAGGAACAGCAGCAGTTCGACGCGGCACAGCCGGCCGAGGCCGCGCGGGCCGCGGCGGCCGCGCGGGGCGACGGGGGCCGGGGGCTCAGTCACCCGCGGCGGGCGGTTCGGCGGACTCGCGGCGCCGGTGGGGCGCGTGGGGCGGTTCATAGGGCGTTCCCGTCCTTGTCAGGTAGAGGTCCTCGAGGTCCGTGGGGCCCGTCGAGGCGGCGGCCAGCACATGCCGGAGGTCCACCGGATCGCCGTGGACGGCCCCGGCGCCGGCCCGCAGGGCCGCCAGCGCCTTCTCGGCGAAACCGTCCTCGCCATAGGCGTAGTGCGTGCCGGCCACCACCCGGGACGTGGTCCAGCCGGGGACGCCGCTCAGCAGACCCTGGGTCCAGGGGCGGTCCGGGAGGCGCAGCCGGGTGGTGAGGCCGGCCGCGTCGAGCAGCTCGGTGACCGGGCCCTCGGCGGCGATCCGGCCGCCGTCGAGCACGTACACGCGGTGGCAGCGGCTCTGCGCCTCGTGCAGGTCGTGGGTGGCGAGCAGAACGGCGGTGCGGGTCCCGGTGAGCTGCTCCAGGACGCCCCACAACTCCAGCCGGGCGTGCGGGTCGAGGCCGGTCGTCGGCTCGTCCAGGAGCAGCACGGGCGGCCTGCCGAGGAGCGCGAGGGCGAGGGTGAGGCGGCGCTTCTGGCCGCCGGACAGCCGCCGGTAGAACACCCGCCGGTGCTCGGTCAGCCCGATGCGCTCCAGGAGGTCCTCGGGGTCCCACGGGTCGTCGTAGAAGCCCGCGAACAACTCCATCGCCTCGGCGACACGGAGCCGCTCGGCCAGGCTCGACTCCTGGAGCTGGGCGCCGAAGGCCAGATGGTAGGCGGCGGGCCCGTCGGACCGGCTCAGTCCCGCGACGGACACCGTGCCCCCGTCCGGCCGCCGGATGCCCTCGACGCACTCCAGGAAGGTCGTCTTCCCGGCGCCGTTGGGCCCCACGAGCCCGACGATCTCGCCCTCGTGCACGCGCACCGACACCCCGGTGAGCACGGCCCTGTCACCGTAGTTCTTCCGCAGGGCGGCGGCCTCCAGCACGACGGGTGCGCCCGTGCGCGCCGGGTGACTCCCCTTCCTGGTCACGGTCATGAACGAGCCTCCTGGGGGCCTGCGGGGGTGGTGCTCCGGGTGGGGGGCGGTGGCACGGGCGCGCGAGCCAGGACCCGGAGGACACCGGGCAGGGCGGCCGGGTCGGGGAGCGCGTCCGGGGCGTCCGGAAGGGCCAATAGACCGCTCGCCCAGGGGGAGCCGGCGCCGGTCAGCGCCTCCAGGGTGCCGCCGGTCGCCGCGGCCAGGACCGTGCGCCGGGACAGTCCCGCCTGCTCCCACCAGGCCAGTTCGTCGTACAGGGCGTAGCCCGGCACCAGCGACAGGCCGAGCGCGTCGCTGCCGGCCGCCAGCGCCACCCCGCTGTCGTGCGCGGTGGCCAGCGCGTCGAGCAGGAAGGCCCAGCCGTCGTCGAACTCCCGGCGCGCCGGGCCCTTGAGGTGCTCGTAGCCGAAGTGCTCACGGGCGTACCTGCGGCCGAAGACCAGGGCGGGTCCGCGCATGTCGAGCAGGTACTGGTGGAACGGCGCCATCGGCACCAAGCGGTCCAGCAGCGGTTCCGCG
Organism: Streptomyces actuosus; assembly: GCF_016921115.1. Lineage (GTDB taxonomy): Bacteria > Actinomycetota > Actinomycetes > Streptomycetales > Streptomycetaceae > Streptomyces > Streptomyces actuosus_A. The sequence goes on along the minus strand of NZ_JAFFZS010000016.1, from coordinate 52,263 downwards.
ACCGCCTCGTCCAGCAGGGCCGACCGGCGCCAGGAGTGCAGCAGCGGCACCAGGGCAGTGCCCTCACCGGCCAGGGTCCGCAGCGTCTCGGCGGCCCGGCGCCGCACGGAGGCGTCGGCGAACGCCCGGACGGCTCCGGCGGCGCCGCGGGGGGCCACCGCCGGAGGCAGCAGGCAGCGGGGCAGGTCCTGGACGAGGCGGACGCCCGCGGCGGACGCCTCGCCGGCACCGGTGCGCCCCGGCTGGTGCAGCACCCGCAGCCCGTGCTCGCGGGCCGCCGCCACGACCTGGGCGAGCGGCCCCGGTGCCAGGGACGGTCCCGTGCGCACGACGCGGGCGCCGTCGCCCGCCACGCGGGCGACCGCCCGGTGGGCCGAGGCGACGTCGTGGACCAGCCGGGTCGCGGTCGTCGCGGCCGGCGGGCCGTCGAGCACGGGGCCGGTCCACAGCAGGCGCGGATCGCCGGGGGCGGGAGTCTCGGCCAGAGCGAGGCAGGGCTCGGCGTGCCCGGCCGCGCCGAGGACGACGGTGACGCCCGCCTCCGCGCACAGCGCGAGGCAGGCCCGGTGCGGGGCCAGGGCGTCGCCCTCGACCATCCGGTTGAAGTAGCCGGTGATCCTCGCGGAGCCGTCCACCAGTCCGGGCAGCAGCGCGCCGTGGCGCTCCACCGGTTCGCCGACCGGCGGGGGCGAACCGGTGGCCCAGGCGGTGACGCGCCCGCCGGTGACGCGGACCCAGCCGTCAGCGCGCCACTGGCGGCCGTCGCACAGCAACGGGGCCGTGTGCACGGTCATCGGCGGCACCTCCTTCCTGCGGGCGGACCTGCGTGCGGGTCAGGCGCCGGCACACGAGGACCTGGAACACGACATGGGCGGCCACCGCCGGGAGCAGCGTCCCGGCCGCGGCGGTCAGCGCTCCCCACACCAGGCCGTGCGCGGCCTTGGCAGGCACCGCGCGCAGCCCGAAGGATGCGTGGTGCACCGCGAACACCGCCGCCTGCACGATCAGGGCGGCCCACAGCGCCAGCGAGTGGCGCAGCCCGGCCAGCAGATAGCCGCGGAACAGCACTTCCTCCGCGAGCGCGGTGAGCAGCCCGAGGGCGAGCAGCCCAGCGGGCCGGGCGGTCCAGGCTCCGACCGACCGCTCCCCGGCGGAGACGGCACGGGAGGACGGGCGGGGCGACGGGGGGTGTTCGGGGGGCTCCGCGTGCCACACGGGAGCACCCTGTAGTGGGGGGTCCACGTGCCACACCGGGCCGATTCCGTCCCGTGCGGGACAACTCCCGTACGGCGCGCTGCCGTTGCCATACGCTGCGCTGTCGTTGCCGTCCGGTGCGGGGGATGCCCGGCCGCCAGCGGGGGTGTCACCCTCCGGCACGGGGGATCCCCGGCCCGCAGGCTGGACGTCGCCCTCCCGCGCGGGGGTCCGCCCGTGCTCCGCGGGTGCGGGGCCGTTCCCGTCGCGTGCGGCCAGGGTGTCGACGCCGGCTCCCCGGACGGGGCCGGTGCCCGTCGGCGCGCCGCGTCCTCCGCGCGGCGCTCGGGCCGGGCGGGTCACCGCGCGGTGGGCCAGGAACAGTTCGGCGAGGTACCCGGCCGCGCCGGCCAGCGCACCGGCCGCCGTGGCAGCGGCCACCGGCCAGCCGGCCGGGGACGACCGGCCGGTCAGGCCGAGGCGTAGCGGGTCGAAGCCGGTGAGGGCCGCGGCCAGCAGCGCGGCGGAGGTCACCGTGGCCGCGTAGAGAACCGGGGCCAGACGCTCGACGGAGCTCCGTCCGGCGCCCACACGGAACCGCAGCGCGACGGCGATCACCGTGCCGAGCAGCAGGGCGAACACCGGGGCCACCGCCACGACCAGCAGCAGCCGGTCCATCCGGTCACCGCCCGCCCGGCAGGCCGCACGCGAACAGCAGCGACACGAAGGAGTTGCGCCCGTCCAGCCGCAACAGGTCGTTGGCGGTGTCGTCGTCGAACGCGGCCACCGCGCAGCAGGCCAGTCCCAGTCCGGTGGCCACCAGGTACAGGTTCTGGGTCAGCACGCCCAGGTCCACGTGGACGTACCGGTAGGAGCGGACGCCGTACTTCCACTCCACCCGGTCCATGTCGACGGCGAGGCACAGCACGGCCGGTGCGTGGAACAGCCAGTCGGCGGCGATGCCGGCCTCGGCGATCTTGCCGCGCATGTTGCCGGAGTCGACGACCGTCAGTTCCGGCCCGGACGGCCGGTAGTAGTACAGGCCCTGGTCCAGGCCCGACACGTCGTTGGCGACGACGTGGACGTCGACCGGGGCCAGCCCGCCCGCCGAGGGGGCCCGGCGCACGGGGAAGTCGCGCACGTTGTAGCCGGGGCGGTGGCCGCGGATGCCGGCCGCATCCTCCAGCAGCGCGGCGAGGTCGCCCAGCGGGAGCGGCCGGGCGGCGTACGTGGTGGACGAGCACCGCTGCTCGATCGCGTCCGCCAGGGTCATGTCCGCACGGGGCCGCCGCACGGGCAGGGGGACCGCGGGCCACCCGGCCGCCGCGCGCTCGGCCGGACGGGGGCGGGCGGCCATCAGTGCCCGCGGGTCGATCATGTCGTCGCACACCGAGGAGCGCAGCCGCCGGTGCAGCAGGTCGCGCAGACGCAGCGGCGGTGCGTCGGGGGCGGTCGCGGCCCCTGCGGTGAGGCTGCGCACCGCGGGCAGGTCGCACACGCGCACCCCGAGCGCCCGGGCCAACTGCGCGTCGGTGGCGTCCCGGGCGTCCGGTGCCTGCGCGGCGCGGGCGGCGGCCGTCGGGCCGTCGTCGGCGACCGGGTCGGAGGCGTCGGGGGCGTCCCCCGCAACGGTCGCGTCCGTGAACGTCGTCATGCCGTACTCCCCTCCTCGTCGGTGGTGCGCGCCGGGGCGCGCAGGGCGACCACCGCCAGCGCGGACCGCTCCAGGCCGTCGCAGTGCAGCAGCGTGTCGAGTTCGTCGTCGTAGAACTCCCGCACGGGGAAGGCCTCGTAGCCCGCCCGGCCGGCCAGACCGCAGACGACGTCGAGGAGGACGCCCGCGTCCATGAGCATGTGCCGGTAGCCGCGCGGGCCCGCTTCGAGCATGCTGCGCCACGGCACTCCGGTGAGGACGAGGGCGGCCTGCGCGGAGCGCAGGGCGTCGGCGGCCCCGGCGTCGGCCATCGTCGGGGCGAGCGCGGCGGGGCCCTCGTCGAGACGGCGTTCCACCCAGAGCGCGTTCTCGCCGGGCTGCTGGCGGCACAGGGCGTCCGCGTCCACGACCATCAGGTCGCAGCTGTACAGCAGGCCGGTCAGTGGGCCGTCCTCGCCGAAGGGGCCGCACAGGGTGCCGAGCGGGGCCGGGAGGGTGGAGTGCGGACGGCGTACGGGGTTCGCCTCTGCGGTGAAGTCCTCCGGGCGGTGCCGACCGCAGGTGGTGAAGAACCAGCGGCGCACGCCCTCGCGTTCGGCGGCGGTGAGCCGGTCGTCGGGCCGGTGCCGGGACAGCCGGGTGTTGAGGTGGAACACCTCGGCGACGTCGTCCTGGGAGGGGGCGACACGGTTGACGAAACCCCCGCCCTTCCCGGGGGCCAGCTCCACGACGTTGGGGGACGGGACGAGGGTCTGTTCGAGGGTGCGGCGCAGCAGGTGGTCGAGGCCGGGGGTGTGGGGCTTGGTCTCGGCGCGCGAGGACACGTGGGTCTCCTACAGGAAGGGGTGCCGGAACGAGGGCCGCTGCTCGGTGCAGACCGGACAGCGCGGAAGCCGCAGGACGTGCTCCTGGGTGATCTCCAGCCGTTCCAGGTCGATCCGGATCGCCCGGCCCACGAGGAAGCTGGCGCCGTCGACGAGGTAGGGGGCGATGCCGATCGACGCCCAGGACGCGGCGAGCGCGGCGTACGGGGCGAGCAGCGGCGGCAGGTCGTCGGCGGTGCGGCGGGCGAGTTCCTCGCTGTAGAGCTGGTACTCGTGGCGCAGCGCCCGGGACGACTCGTGCTGGATCTCGTGCTCGTTGTAGCAGGCCGACTCGCCGGGGACGACGAGCGGTCCGACGAGCAGTTCGCTGCCGTCGGCGTAGACGGGCAGCCAGGGGCGTCCGGCGGCCACGGCGGCCCGGTTGAGCCGGTGCAGCAGGGACGGGCGGAAGCCGTCGAGGGCGAGAACGACGAGGTCGGTGTCGTCGAGCAGCGCCGCGAGCGTCTCGTCGCCGTCGGCGGCCCCCAGCCCGTCGGTGCCGGCCGCCAGTCCGGGGACACTGCCGACGCCGAGTTCGGCGAGCTGGACGGCGAGTTGCCTGCCGACGGACCCGCTTCCCACGAGTCCCACGGTGGTCTCCGCGAGGTCGCGGACGGGACGGCCCCCCATCAGGCTCCGGTGCATCGCGAGCAGTCCGGAGCCCTCGGGCACGAGGACCCCGTCCCCGGCCAACTGGTCGACGAGCCCGGCGACCTGGTCCTTGTCCGCACGGTCCGCGAACCGGGCCACGACGTCGTCGCGCGGCTGGGGCTCGGTGAAGGAACTCAGGAGGGGGCCGAGGACCCGGTGCCGTCCGTCGTCGCGCAGCACGCGCGAGTAGCGGGAGCGCGCTCCGTGCCGCAGCAGCACCTCGTCATCGGTGCACTGCACGACGGTGAGGTACGGGTTCCGTACGAGCCGCGGGGCGGAACCGTCCGCCGGGGCGGACACCTCGGCCGCGGCCGAGGCGTCGGGTGATGGTGTCACGGGTTCTCCTCCAGGGGGCGGCGCGGACGCCGGGCCCGGCACGCGCGGCACCGGGCCCGGCTGGGGTGTTACAGCTGCTTCGTCGCGATGGTGCAGTGGCAGTGGCAGCACCAGCCGCCCGGCGCGACCGTGGCGTCGGAGGAGAAGTACTTCTCCTCCACCTTCTCGATGATCCGCAGCATGGGACACCTCCTCTCCCCGCTCGTCGGGGCTGTGGAACGGGCCAACCCAACGTAGGAAGGGGCGAGAAGGGCGGACAATGCTCTTCGGCTGTCCTGAACCGGCGATGGCCTGTGGCGGACCATGGCAGGGGCCGGCGGACGGCACCGGGCGTCCGCCTTCGGGACGTCCTGGCCGCCGGCGGATCGGCTGACGGTGTGTCGGCCGGTGGTCCGTCGGTCGATGCGGTGGCCCGTCGCCCCGCTCGGGACGGCGCGGAGGGTCGGGGGCCCGTGGTCAGCGGTCGCACGCGTGGGCCGCGGGCGGCCGTGGGCCGGCGGCTGTTGATGCCGTGCGGGGCGCGGCTGCGGCACGGCCGCGGGGTGCCCGGGTCAGCCGTCGGCGGCGCCGAGCCCGTCCTCCCGCACCCGGTCGGCGAGGTCGATCTTCGTGTACGCGGGACGTCCGACCCGCTGGTACTTGTCCTTCACACGGTCGAGGTAGTACTTCGCGGTGTGCGGGCTGATGCCGGCCCGCCGGGCGGTGGCCTTGAGCGTCAACCCGGAGGCGTAGCCGCGCAGCACCTCCAGTTCCTTCGGCGAGAGCCGGGGTCGGTGCGGGCCGCTGTCGTGGGCCCAGGCGAAGGCGAGTTCCGGCGAGTGCGCGGTCTCCCCCGCGGCGACGGTCTCGACGGCCTCGACGAGGGTCTCCAGGTCGTTGTCCTTGGTGAGGTAGCCGTCCGCGCCCGCGGAGACCGCCGCGACGACATGGGCGCGGTCCGCGACGGTGCTGATGATCAGGACGCGGCTGCCGGCGGCCCGGAGGCGGCGGATGTTGGCGGCCGGTTCCGAGGCGTCCTTGAGGAGGAGGTCGAGGAGGACGACGTCGGCGGGCGGCCGAGGCTCCGCCGTCCTCGCCTCGCCCCCGGCCGCGAGCAGGTCGTCGACGGTGGTCACGGCGGCCACCAGGCGCAGCCGGGAGGCGCTCGCCAGCCAGGACCGCAGGCCGTCGAGGAGCATCCGGTCGTCGTCGACCACGGCGACGGTGATCATCCCGGCCAGCGCAGTGCGACGCGGGTGCCCTCGCCCGGGGCGCTGTCGACCTCGGCGGATCCTCCGGTCTCACGCAGCCGCGCGTGGACGGACCGGCGTAGCCCGAGCCCACCGCCCGCGGCGGTGCGGGTGGGGTCGAAGCCGCCGCCCCGGTCCACGACGGTCACCAGGAGATGGCCGTCGTCGCCGGTGGCGGTGAGGTAGGCACGGCCGGTCCCCGAGTGGCGCAGGACGTTGTGGAGCGCCTCGCGGACCGCGTCGCCGAACGCGGTGACGACGTCGGGAGGTACGGCGGGCAGGGCGTGGTACTGGGCGGTGACCCGGAGCCCCAGGGCCTCCGCGTCGCGCACCGCGCGCTCCAGCGCGGCACCCGGGCCGGGGCGGGCTCCGGCATCCTCGTCGGGGCTGCGCTGGATGAGCCGCCGCAGATAGGCGGCCTCGCGGGCGCAACGCCGACGCACCTCCGGTGCGTTGGCGTCGACGGTGCCGTGGGCGATGGTCGTGAGCGTGGCCAGCACCGTGTCGTGGAGGGCGCGGTGGTGGGCGATCCGCTCGGCGTAGCGGGCGCGGCGGGCCTCGGCGCGCACCGCCTGGGTGGTGGCGGAGTCCAGGAGCCGGCCCTGGCGTCGCAGGTACCACCAGAACACCAGGGTGATGACGGCCGACGAGACCACGGAGTTGAGATGGCCGACGATCACGGGGATGCGGGCGTCGGCGATCCGGTAGCCGACGACATGGGCCACGGCGATGGCCGGCACGGCGGCGAGGGCGGTCCGGCGGCGCAGGGCCACCGCGGCCACCGCACTCGCCGAGCCGCCGAGCAGCATGACCCACGCGATGGACGGGGCGTCGCGTATGCCCGCCCAGGCGTACGCGGCGAAGGGCAGGGCGCAGCCGGTGACCAGGACGTCCACGGCGACGGTCCGGCGGTCGAACCAGCCGCGTGCCCGCGCGGTGCCGTGCACCAGGACGCTGCACGCCAGGGCGGTGGTGAGGAGGGCCCAGGCGGCGGGCCGGCCCCTGTGGTGCTGGACGACGGCGGCGAGGCCGACGACGAGATGGCTGGCGCGGTAGAGGAGGGTGGCCAGGGCGACGAACGTCTGGGCCCGCTGTAAGCCCGAGCCGACACCCGCCCCCGAGCCGTCTCCCCCACCCCCGGACTCCCCCGAGCCCTCGTCTGCCCCACCCGCCCCAGTTGCTTCAGCACTGCCCGTACCGCCGGTACGCGCGATGTCTGCGGCGGCGCCGGTGTTCCCGGTCCCCCCGGCGCTGCCGTTCCCGGCCCTGTCCCCACGTTCGGCCAAGTGCCTCATGCCCCCTCCGCAGACACGCGCCGCGCCCCCCACCCGCACGGATCGTACAGCGGGCACGAAGGGGCCGACCCGTCCGGAGACGCACCAACCAGCGCTGCAGCGCGCGGAGTTGGGCCGAGGTGAAAGAACGGCTCGACCCCTGCCCGGCCCCCGCGCCGCCAGGTGACCGCGTCGGCGCCCCCTCACTCAGTCCCCGTCGCGCGGTGCCCACCCCTGCCGCCGCAGCACCGCCGCCACGTCCGGGGCCTCGTAGTGCTCCCCCTTGAGGACCTTCCCGTCGGCGCGGCGGGACACCTGGCCGCCGGGGCCCAACTTGGTCATGTTCGAACGGTGGATCTCGGCGATCACCTGGTCGAGGTCGATGCCGTGGACGAGGGCGGTGCCGTACGCGATGTAGACGACGTCGGCCAGCTCGTGCGCGAGTCTGTCGAGCGGACCGGCCACCTCGACCTCGGCGACCTCGGCGACCTCCTCGGCGAGCAGCTCGCCGCGGTGGGCCGCCAGCTCGGGGGACACCTCCGTCGGCGTGGTGCGGGCGGCGAGCCCGAAGGCACGGTGGAACTCACGGACCAGTTCGGCGGGCGAAGAACTCATGCAGCCGAACTGTAACGACCGTCACCGGGGGCGCCCCTCCCGGCTCCGGCCCTGGTCAGAGCGGCGCCGGCCTGGCAGGATCGCCCGCATGTCCGCACACCTCCCGCGCATCGGCAGGCGCCGGGCCCTCCAGGGCGCCGCCGTCGGCGTCGTGACGCTCGGCCTGCTGCTGTGGTGGCTGCTGCCCCTGGGCGAGCAGCCGCCGCGCGGCCGGATCACGATCAGCACCGGCACGGCGAGCGGGGTCTACCAGGACTACGGACGGCGACTGCGCACCGCGCTCGCCAAGGACATGCCGGACCTGACGGTGCGGCTGCTGAGCAGCGAGGGATCGCAGGAGAACGTCACCCGGGTCGCGACCGGTGAGGCCGACTTCACCATCGCCGCGGCGGACGCGGTGAGCACGTACGAACTGCGCCACGGGCCCGGTGCGGAGCGGCTGCGCGGCGTGGCCCGCCTGTACGACGACTACGTGCAGCTCGTCGTCCCGCGCGACTCCGGCATCAGGTCGATCGCCGACCTGCGGGGCAAGCGGGTGGCGATCGGCCCGCCGGAGTCCGGTGTGCGGCTGATCGCCGACCGGCTGCTGCAGGCGGCGGGCATCGACCCGGGCAGGGACATCGAGCCGGAGGCGGACGGCATCGCCCGCGCGCCCGGGCGGCTGGAGCACGGTGCGATCGACGCGTTCTTCTGGTCGGGCGGTCTGCCGACGAACGGGGTGCGGCAGCTCGCGGAGTCCTTCCCGGTGCGGTTCGTGCCGATCGACGCGGACCTGGTGGCCACGCTGCACCGCGACGGCGGTGCCACGCGCTACTACCGCGCGACGAACATGCCCGAGTCGGCCTACCCCACTATGCAGAACGGTGCCCCCGTCGCCACGATGGCGGTCTCCAACCTGCTGATCACCCGCACGGACGTGGATCCCCGGCTGACCGAGTGGCTGACCCGCACGGTGATCAAGAGCCGCGACCACATCGGCGCGCACGTGCACTCCGCCCAGCTGGTCGACGTACGCACCGCCATATACACGGACCCCCTTCCGCTGCACCAGGGCGCACGGCACTACTACAGGTCGGTCAAGCCGTAGCCCGTCCCGCGCCCCGCCCCGGCTCCGGCAGCCCGCGCCCGCACCGCTCCCGGCTCCCGGCTCCCGGCTCCACGGAGCGCCGCGCGGCCCGCGGGCCGGGACAGTTCGGTGTCCTCGTCCGCGCCCGCCTCCGGGCCCTGTCCCTGGCTCCTCCCACCGCACCCCACGCCACGCCCAGCCGGATGCACCGCCTCCGGCCCCCGCGCACGCGGCCCCGCCGCCGCGTCAGGCCCTTGCAGGCATCGGGCAGGCAGGCCGTCGGATGGCGGCCGCAGCCGGGCCGTCGGGGTGTGCGCCGGTCAGGTCGTGGGCCCGCTGCGGGGAACGCTGACGGTCACGGTCAGCCCGTGGGGCTCGTGGCGGTCGTACGCGATCGAACCGCCGCCCGCCGCGAGCAGAGCCCGGGAGATGGAGAGGCCGAGGCCGGAGCCCTTGATGTTCTGGTGCCGACCGCTGCGCCAGAAGCGGTCGCCGATGCGGGCGAGCTCCTCGTCGGTCAGGCCGGGGCCGTGGTCGGAGACGACGACGGAGGAGGTGGCTCCGTCGGCCAGCACCGTGACCTCCACGCTCTGCCCCTCGGGCGTGAACTTGACCGCGTTGTCGATCACCGCGTCCAGCGCGGACGACAGGGTGACCGGGTCGGCCCAGGCGGTGGTCGGCGGGCAGTCGCCGGCCAGCCGGACGCCCTTGGCCTCGGCGGCCGGGGACCAGGCCGCGACGCGCTCGGCGGCGAGGGCGCCGATGTCTGTGGTCCTCAGGTCCGCCTCGGCGTGCTCGGCCAGGGCGAGGTCGAGCAGGTCGTCCAGGACCCGGGCCAGACGTTTCCCTTCGGCCTGGACGGAGGCGATCTCCTCGTTGCCCTCCGGCAGTTCCATGCCGAGCAGTTCGATGCGCAGCAGCAGGGCCGAGAGCGGATTGCGCAGCTGGTGCGAGGCGTCGGCGACGAAGGCGCGCTGCTGCTCCAGCACGTCCTCGACGTTGTCGGCCATCTCGTTGAACGACTTCGCCAGCCGCCTGAGTTCGGGCGGTCCGCTGGCCGCCGCGACGCGTGACTTCAGCCGGCCGGTGGAGATGTCGTGCGCGGTGGCGTCCAGGATGCGCACGGGGCGCAGCACCCACCCGGTCAGCCGCAGCGCGGCACCGACGGCGAGCAGCATGGCGGCGATCAGACCGGCGGCGATCACCAGCCAGCCGCGCAGGATCCGCGACCGCATCTGCCCGGTGGGCGAGTCGGTGACCACGACCGCGACGACGTCCCCGTCCCTGATCACCGGGGAGGCCACCACCAGCCGTCCCCGCTGCCAGGGCCACACCTGCGCCGGGTCGTGGCTGCGCCGGCTGAGCAACGACTCGGAGAAGGCGCTGCGGACCTCGCCCTCCTCGGGGAGGAAGAAGCCGGCCGGGGCGTGGGCCATCGGGCTGTCGGTACGGTAGAAGACCCCGGCCCGGATGCCGTAGACGTCGTAGTAGCTGGTGAGTTCGCGGCTCAGGGTCTCCAGACGGTCGTCCTGGATGTTCCGGCCTGCGGCGCTGGGCGCCTCGGCCACGTACTGGGCGAGGGCGGCGAAGCGGGCGGTGTCGTCGATCCGGTCGACGACGACCTGCTGCTGCTCGGCCGCGGCGCGGCTGATCGCGAGCGGGATCCCGAGGGCGAGCAGCACGGCCGCCATCAGGACGATCAGCAGCGGCAGCAGGCGTGTGCGCAACCGGTCCCCGCTAGGCGCCCGGGGCGACGAGGCGGTAGCCGACGCCGCGTACGGTCTCGATCAGGGCGGGCATGCGCAGCTTGGCGCGCAGTGACGCCACGTGCACCTCCAGGGTGCGGCCCGTGCCCTCCCAGCTGGTGCGCCAGACCTCGCTGATGATCTGCTCCCGGCGGAAGACGACGCCCGGGCGCTGGGCGAGCAGCGCGAGCAGGTCGAACTCCTTGCGGGTCAGCTGGACGACCGACCCGTCCACGGTGACCTGGCGGGTGGGCAGCTCTATGTGCATGGAGCCGAGCCGCAGCGCGACCTCCGTGCTGCCCGTGGCGTCCTCGGGCGCCGTGCGCCGGCTGACGGCGTGGATGCGGGCGAGCAGTTCCCCGGTGTCGTACGGCTTGACCACGTAGTCGTCCGCGCCGAGGTTGAGGCCGTGGATGCGCGAGCGCACGTCGGAACGGGCGGTGACCATGATCACCGGGGTGCTCGCGCGCTTGCGGATCCTGCTGCACACCTCGTAGCCGTCCTGGTCGGGCAGTCCCAGGTCGAGCAGGACGACCCCGAATCCGGGGCCCTCGGGGACCAGCGCCTGCAGGGCCTCCTCGCCGTTGCGCGCGTGCGTGACGTCGAAGCCGTGCCGCGCCAGGACCGCGGACAGCGCCGCCGCGACGTGGTTGTCGTCCTCGACGAGCAGAAGTCTCATCCCGGCCTCCTTCGGTTCATCGTCCGTACGGTCTCGATCGCTCGGATCACGCGTGCACGCGCGCGTGACCATCGCAGTCACGCTGATGGACGACGACGCCGTCAAGAGGGTTCCGGTTGCACACGGCTTCCGTTATCCGGACGATACGTCCGCAGGTGACAAGTGCTACGACACGTGTCCGATTGCTATCGGATCGTGATGCTCAGATTCCCCTCAGATGTAATGACGCTGGTCGGGAAGGCCCTCTACTGTCCTCCGAAACCGAGGAGGACGGAGCCCAGAAGCGATGACCGAAGTATCGGTGGCCAAGAAGGACTCGGCCGCGACCGACGAACTGGTCGTCCTGAAGAGCGTCAACAAGCACTTCGGCGCGTTGCACGTGCTCCAGGACATCGATCTCACGATCGACCGCGGTGAGGTGGTGGTGGTGATCGGGCCCTCCGGGTCCGGCAAGTCCACCCTGTGCCGCACCATCAACCGCCTGGAGACCATCGACACGGGCACGATCACGATCGACGGCAGGCCGCTGCCGCAGGAGGGCAGGGAGCTCGCCCGGCTGCGTGCCGATGTCGGCATGGTCTTCCAGTCCTTCAACCTCTTCGCGCACAAGACCGTGCTCGAGAACGTGATGCTGGGTCAGGTCAAGGTTCGCAGGACCGAGAAGAAGCAGGCCGAGGAGAAGGCGCGGGCCCTCCTCGACCGAGTCGGCGTGGGCACCCAGGCCGACAAGTACCCCGCACAGCTCTCCGGTGGCCAGCAGCAGCGCGTGGCGATCGCGCGGGCACTGGCGATGGGCCCGAAGGTGATGCTCTTCGACGAGCCGACGTCGGCCCTCGACCCCGAGATGATCAACGAGGTCCTGGAAGTCATGCAGCAGCTCGCGCGTGAGGGGATGACGATGATCGTCGTCACCCACGAGATGGGCTTCGCGCGCTCGGCGGCCAATCGCGTGGTGTTCATGGCGGACGGCCGCATCGTCGAACAGGCCACGCCCGACCAGTTCTTCAGCAATCCGCGCAGCGACCGCGCGAAGGACTTCCTGTCGAAGATCCTCCACCACTGACCGGCCGGGCTCCCGCCCCGAGAGCCCGGTCTGCCTCTCCCATCACACAAAGGATGTCCAGCATGAACCTCCGCAAGGTCACTGCGGCCTCGGCCGTCGCGCTCACCCTCGCCCTCACCGCCACCGCCTGCGGCGGCGACTCCGACAGCGGCAGCGGAAGCGGCGGCGGAGGCAAGGTCACCATCGGCATCAAGGTCGACCAGCCCGGTCTGGGCCAGGAGACCCCTGACGGCTACAAGGGCTTCGACATCGACGTCGCGAAGTACGTGGCCAAGCAGCTCGGCTACGGCGAGAGCGACATCACCTGGAAGGAAGCCCCGAGCAAGGAGCGCGAGAACCTGCTCCGGCGCGGTGACGTGGACTTCATCGTCGCCACGTACTCGATCACGGACCAGCGCAAGGAGAAGGTGTCCTTCGCCGGCCCGTACTTCCTGGCCCACCAGGACCTGCTGATCCGGACGAAGGACAACATCAAGTCCGGCGACGACCTGAACAAGAAGAAGCTCTGCTCGGTCACCGGCTCCACCTCCGCGCAGAACGTGAAGAAGAAGTTCGCGCCCGACGCGCAGCTGCAGGAGTACGGCGGCTACTCGGAGTGCCTCAGCGGCCTGGAGAGCGGCGCGGTCGACGCCCTCACCACGGACGACTCGATCCTCGCCGGATACGCCGCCCAGCAGCAGTACCAGGGCAAGTTCAAGCTCGCCGGGCTCAACCTGAGCGACGAGCACTACGGCATCGGCATCAAGAAGGGCGACACCGAGCTCCAGGGCAAGATCAACGCGGCCCTGAAGAAGATGGTGGACGACGGCTCCTGGGAGAAGGCGGTCAAGGCCAACTTCGGTCCGGCCAACTACGACTTCGAGCCCGCTCCGCAGATCACCGAGCAGGGCTGACGACTCCCGGTGACCCCGGGACTACGGCTCGGTGGCACGCCGCACCGCCTCGGTGCGGCGTGCCACGCCAACCACCGAGGCGGAAGCACGGAATATCGTGTTCGACTTTCTTGAAGGCTATGACCTGCTGGGGGCTTTCTGGGTGACGGTGCAGCTCACCGTCTACTCCGCCGTAGGCTCCCTGATCTGGGGCACGTTGCTGGCCGGGATGCGCGTCAGCCCGGTCCCGCTGATGCGGGGGTTCGGCTCCGCGTACGTGAACGTGGTGCGGAACATCCCCCTCACGATCATCATCCTGTTCACCGCGATGGGGCTGGCCGACACCTTCGGTGTGACCATGGGTGCCGCCGACGACGTCAAGACGCGGGTCTTCCGGCTGGCCGTCCTCGGTCTGGTGGCGTACCACGCGGCCTTCGTCTGCGAGGCGCTGCGGTCCGGCATCAACACCGTGCCCGTCGGCCAGGCCGAGGCGGCCCGGTCGCTCGGTCTGCGGTTCACTCAGGTGCTGACGCTGGTGATCCTTCCGCAGGCGTTCCGCTCCGTCGTGGGCCCCATGGCGAACGTACTGATCGCCCTGACCAAGAACACCACCGTCGCGGCCGTGATCGGTGTGTCCGAGGCGGCCCTGCTGATGAGCGAGATGATCGAGAACGAGGCCGAGCTGCTGCTCATCTCCGCGATCTTCGCGTTCGGATTCGTGTGCCTGACGTTGCCGACCGGCCTGATCCTCGGATGGGTCAGCAAGCGAGTGGCGGTGAAGCGATGACCTCCGTCCTGTACGACACCCCGGGCCCCCGCGCCAAGGCCCGCAACATCGTCTACACCGTGGTGTTCCTGGCCGCGCTGATCGCGGTCGGCTGGTGGGCGATCGCCGTCATGGCGGACAAGGGCCAGCTGGACGCCGCGAAGTGGAAGCCGTTCGTCAGCGACTCCCGGGTGTGGACCACCTATCTGCTGCCGGCCCTGGGGAACACGCTCAAGGCCGCGGCCCTCGCACTGGTCCTCGCGCTGCCGCTGGGCGCCGTGTTCGGTGTCGCCCGGCTCTCCGACCACCGGTGGGTCCGGGGCCCGGCCGCCGCGGTCGTGGAGTTCTTCCGCGCCATCCCGGTGCTGATCCTGATGCTGTTCTCGAACGAGTTCTACGCGACGTTCACCGACATCAGCAGCGATGTGCGGCCCCTGTACGCGGTGGTCACCGGTCTCGTCCTCTACAACGCCTCGGTGCTCGCCGAAGTGGTCCGAGCCGGCATCCTGTCCCTGCCCAAGGGGCAGACCGAAGCGGCCCAGGCCATCGGCCTGCGCAAGGGCCAGACGATGACGAACATCCTGCTGCCGCAGGCCGTCACCGCGATGCTGCCGGCGATCGTGAGCCAGCTCGTCGTCATCGTGAAGGACACCGCCCTGGGCGGCGCGATGGTGGGATACGCCGAACTGCTCCGCTCGGTGCGGACGATGAGCGGGTTCTACGCGAACATCATCCCCAGCTTCATCGTCGTCGCGGTGATGTACGTCGTGCTCAACTTCCTGCTGACCAGTTTCGCCGCCTGGCTGGGCGGCAGGGTCCAGCGGGGCAGGAGGAGCTCCGGCAAAGTGCTGACGGCGGAGCAGCTCGAAGAGCTGGAGTCCGTCGGGCCCGAGCCGGTGACCGACGGGAAGTCCGACGGGTGACCTCCGGACGACCACGAACTGCGTCCCCTTCTCCGTCCGCCCGGGACGGGGAAGGGGACGCGGTCTCGTCCGGGCTCAGTGGACGGGCTTGATGACGATGCTGGCCGACATGTCGGTGGGCTCCTGATGGATCGTCAGCGTGACGTTCGCCTTCATGTCGCCCATGGGCGTCAGCAGCACGGACTTCCGGCAGCCCTTGGCCGTCGACTCGACGGTGTCGTACGTCCTGCCCCACTTCACGGAGGCTCGGGCCCGCCAGGTGGCGCAGGCGTTGTAGGTGATGCGGATCGAGTGCTTGCGCAGGTTGGGCAGCGACGTGCTCCGGTACTGCTTGTCCTCCCACTTGTACGTGTGCGGAAGGCCGCCGACCCTGATGGTGCCGGAGCGCTTGCCGAGGTAGATCTCGGAAGGACCGTCCGCCGAGGCGGAAGGCGCCGCCAGAGCGGAAGCCAGCACCGCGGTGCCGAGAAGAACAGCGGCGCGACGCCGCGTCCCGGCCTTCATGTGTTGCCGCATGATGAATCGCCTCCAGGAGAAATCCGCGCGTTGCATCCGCGCTTGAGGAAAGACCGAGCCTCGCGACGAAAGTCGCCTCACGCCGGGTAGTCGCCCCAGTTCCAGCGCCACGTGTCCTTGAAAGGCACCCGCCCGGCGTACTGGTAGACGATGGTCGCCTCGGCGTAGAACGACTTGCACTTGCTCTTCGGCGGCAGCGCCTTGATCAGGGTCGACGCCGGGGCCTTCTTGCCCGCGATGCTGTCGCGGTAGACCACCTTGGACTTCGGCTTGAAACAGTGGATCGTTCCGCTGAGGCTGGCCACACCCCGGCCCTTCGGACAGCCCTTGTCCGTTTCGAACCACGCCTTGAGATAGGTGCCGAACTGGTCCGAGTCGTACCACACCTTGAGAATCGGCTTGCCGCAGTGGACCGCCGCGGCAGACGCGACGGTGGGGGCCGTCTGCGCGGTCGCGGTGCTCGCCCCCATGGTCAGCAGAGATGCGGCGGCAGCCGCCCCGAACACCGCGCCGCGGCACAACCTGTTCGCCATCAGAATGACATTCCTCTCGTCCGGGTCCCACCTGGTGACCACCATCGTCCGACCGCGGCGGCGATATACGGATCCCCCCTCGGGGGCATGGGGCACACACCCCCCTGGAAAGGGGATTGACATACCGCCCGGCGGCACCAACGATCCGAAGTGCGAGGCGAAAATCTGATTGCGGCAACGCGCTCTTTGTGGCTGGCGCACGCCGGGGGAGGGAGCAGCACCCAGAACGGCATGCACGCACCGGATTCCCGCGGTACCGGAAATCCCGCACGCACGTCCCCTGCCGCCCTTCCCCCATCTCCCACCCGGGATCCCTCCGGGCTCCCCTCCGGCTCCCTCGGGCTTCCTCTTCCCCTTCTCCCGGATTCCTTCCGAGTTCCTCCCGGATTCCTTGCCCGTTCCTTCACGGACCGCCCTCACGGCCGGTGATTCCCGCCACCCGATATCGGTGGGGAGTCACATCCGCACAGGTCAGTGGCACCCGTTCACGGCCCGCGCGAGAACCGGCCCGCAAGGCCGGTTTCGCCTGGGTCGAACCCCGCTTGACGTGCACGCGTGACAGTCGGAGGATCGCTGCGACCGGCTGTCGTCATGACCGGACGAGGGCCTTGTCCACACGTACCGTTGCGTACGCACAACACCACACGGGGACCGCATGCTACGGGTGGGAATCATTGATGACAGATCGCTGTGCCGTGCAGGACTGCGGGAGATGCTGCGTGTCCTCGCTCCGATCGCACACCGGAAAGTACTGACCAGCGTCGTCGCCGAGGGGAAGCGCGCCCAGGCTGCCGCGCTGGTGAGGACGACGCGCCTCGACCTGCTGATCAGCGGTGACGCGGCCGGCCGGGACTCGCTGCCGCTGGTGGAGACCGTCGCCCGGCTCCCCACTCCACCGGCCGTCCTGGTGATCGCGGAGCGGATCACGGAGGAGGACGCCCGCACGCTGCTCGCCCGGGGCGCGGCCGGCGTCCTGCTGCACCGCTCGGCGCCACAGCACCTGGCCTGGGCCCTGACCGCGGTCGCCGAGGGCAGCCGCGCGCTCTCCCCCGAGATCGCCGACGCGATCGTCAGGGGGCATCCAGCTCCGGTCCTGGCCTGCGAGGGGGCGCTGGAGCGGGTCGCCGGCCTGAGCAGCCGGGAGCGCGAGGTGCTCGCCCTGCTCGGCGAGGGTCTCCCCAACCGGGCGATCGCCCAGGCCCTCCACATCAGCCCGGAGACGGTCAAGAACCACGTCCGCACCCTGTGCGTGAAACTGCGTGCGACCAGCCGGATCCACGCCGCCCGGATCGCGTGGCAGGCAGGGGTCACCGCACTGCCGGCCTGATGACCGTCACCGGGGCCCGGCCGCCGCGTGGCTGACCAACACTCAGCCACGCGGCGGCCGACGTCACTTGACGCAAGCAGCCGCTCTGGGTTGCATACGTTCTGTGATCGTGCACCCTGCTCCCCCCTTCTGTTCACACGCGTCCCTCCGGACACCGCTGCGGGCAGGGGGCGCCACGCCGTGGACCCGGTGATCATCGTCGGGGCGGGGCCCGTCGGGCTCACGCTCGCGCTGGCTCTGGCACGCCAGGAGGTGCCGACCGTCGTCCTCGACGAGGGCCCCGGCAAGGACGAGCCCCGCCTCGCCCGCACCCTCGTGCTGCGCGAGGACACCGCCGCGCTGCTGGAGCGGCTGACCGGCCGGCCGCTCGCCGAGGCCGGAGTGCGCTGGGCCGGATGGCGGTCGATGCGGCGCAAGCAGGTGATGCGTGAGATCACTTTCGACGACGCCCGGGCCGCCCCGCTGCACATCGCGCAGCACGTGGTCACCGGCGCCCTGCGCTCCGCCCTGGCGGGCGAGCGGCTGGCCGAGGTCGCCGTGGACAGCCGCCTGGACACCATCGAGCAGGAGCCGTCCGGGGTGACCGCCCACACCCGCGGCCCCCGGGGGACCTGGTGGCGCGGCAGTTACCTGGTCGGCTGCGACGGGCCGCGCTCCACCGTGCGCAAGTTGTCCGACATCCGCTTCCCCGGTCGTACGGCGGTGGAACGGCATGCCGTCGCCGCCCTGCGCACCGAACTTCCCCGGCCCGGGGACGCGCTGCTGCACCGCATGCCGCCGTGGCGGACCTCCGGCCCGACCGCCGGAGAGATCACCGCACGCCCCCTCCCGGACGGGGTCTGGCGCCTGGACTGGCTGCTGCCGCCCGGCAAGGACCTCGTCACACCCGAACTGCTGGTGACCCGGATCAGGGAGACGCTGGCGGGCTGGAACGACGGCACGACTCCGCCGTACGAACTCCTCGACACCGGTGTTCACACCGTCCACCACCGGCTGGCCCGCCGCTGGCGCTCCGACCGGGTCCTCCTCGCCGGGGACGCGGCGCACCTGCTCGGCACGCTGGGTACCCAGGGCCTCGACGAGGGGTTGCGGGACGCCGACAACCTCGCCTGGAAGCTGGCCCGGGTCTGGCACCACGGGCCGAACGAGGCCCTGCTCGACAGCTACCAGGCCGAGCGGCGCGCCGCCGTCGCCGCCCGGCTGCGCGCCGCCGACCAGGTGCTGCCGCTGCTGCGCGGGGGCGGGGGACTGCGGGCCTACGTTCCCGGTGCGGCCCGCGGCCACGATGCCCTGCTCTCCGACGGCCACCTCGGCCGGGGCCCGCTGGGCGAACCGGGCACCTACGCCGACTCGCCGCTCGCCGCCCGGCACCTGGAGGCGGAGGTGCCCGTCGACACGCCGGTGGGCGCCGCGGTCACCGATGTGCGCGTCACGGCGGAGGACGGCTCTTTCGTACAGTTGCGCGAGCGGCTGGGACGGGGCGCGCTGCTCGTCGTCCTGATCGCTCCGGGCACGGGCGTGTGGGAGCGCAAGCACTGGATGACGGCCGGGGTCATGCCCCGGCTGGCGGCGGCTGTCACGGCGCTGCCGCATCCGGCGGAGCTGCTCGTCGCCGAGGAGTACCCGGGAGCCGCGGCCCACACCGTGCTGCTGGTACGGCCCGACGGCCATCTGGTGACCGCGCTGGGCGGGGTGCGGCCGGCGGACCTGTACGCAGCGGCCGAGGCCGCGCTGGGCGGCCCGGTGAAGGAGGAGGCCGTGGCCGGCGCCGAGACGACGGCAGGGTCCGGCACGGTGTGACGGGCGCGCCGGCTCCGGGGCGCGTGCCGGCGCGGGGTGCAGTTGCCGGAGCGCGGGCGAGCGGCGTCAGGGCGCCGTCGGCTCAAGTGGCCGGGCGGTGGCGCGCCGGGGTGGGCCCCGTCGGGGCCGGGCAGCCGGTGCACCGTGCTGGGTCCCGACCTCCTGCCGTGCTGCTCCGAGCGGCGCGGTGGCAACGGACGGTTCGGCTGCCTGCGCCCAGGGCCCTTCCGGGGACGCCGGGTGAGGCGGGGGCAACGGTCAGGGCGGGCCGGGGTCAGCACCCCGTGTCGTCCCAGAGCTCCGTCTCCTCGCCCTCCGTCTCCAGCGCCTGCCGGACGACTCGGAGCGCCAGGCCCTCCGGGTAGCCCTTGCGGGCGAGCATCCCGGCGAGTCGGCGCAGGCGCTTGTCGCGATCGAGGCCGCGGGTGGCACGCAGCTTGCGGGCGACCAGCTCTCGTGCGGTCGCCTCCTCCTGCTCGGTGTCGAGCTGGGAGACGGCCTCGTCGATCAGGGCGGAGTCGACGCCCTTGGTGCGCAGCTCCCGGGCGAGCGCCCGCCGTGCCAGACCGCGGCCGTGGTGCCGCGACTCGACCCAGGCGTCCGCGAACGCCCCGTCGTCGATCAGTCCGACCTCCTCGAACCGCGACAGCACCTCGTCGGCGGCGGCGTCCGGGATCTGTCGCTTGCGCAGGGCATCGGCCAGCTGCTTGCGCGTGCGTGGGGTCCCGGTGAGCAGGCGCAGGCAGATCGCCCGTGCCCGCTCCACCGGGTCCCCCGGGGGCTGCCCCTCCTCGGCCCTCGACGAGAGAGAAGCACCTCCGTCCTCACCGGCCGGCCCGGCGGTCCCCCGCCGCCGCCGACCACGTCCGCCGCGGGGCGGATGGGCATCGCGGTCGCCCACCGCCTCCGTGCCGTCGTGACCGTCCTCGTGCCTCCTGCCGGGACCGCTTGTCCCCCGCTCCCCCGGGGCGTCGGGGCGGGTGTATGCGGCCCAGTCGGTTCGCCGTGTCACGGGTCAGCTCTTGGCAGCCGCGGCCTTGGACTTGGTGGCCTTGGCAGCCGTCGGCGCGGGCACCGTCTTGGCGGCCTCGGCCGCGGCCCCGGTCGTGGACACCGCCGCGTCCGTGCCCGGCTCGGCGGCAGGCTCCTCGGGGCGGACACCGACGCCCAGCTTCTCCTTGATCTTCTTCTCGATCTCGTTGGCCAGGTCGGGGTTGTCCTTGAGGAAGTTGCGCGCGTTCTCCTTGCCCTGGCCGAGCTGGTCGCCCTCGTACGTGTACCAGGCGCCGGCCTTGCGGACGAAGCCGTGCTCCACGCCCATGTCGATCAGGCCGCCCTCGCGGCTGATGCCCTGGCCGTAGAGGATGTCGAACTCGGCCTGCTTGAAGGGTGGGGCGACCTTGTTCTTGACGACCTTGCAGCGGGTGCGGTTGCCGACGGCCTCCGTGCCGTCCTTCAGGGTCTCGATGCGGCGGATGTCGATGCGCACCGACGCGTAGAACTTCAGCGCCCGGCCGCCGGTCGTGGTCTCCGGGGAGCCGAACATCACGCCGATCTTCTCGCGGAGCTGGTTGATGAAGATCGCCGTGGTCTTGGACTGGTTGAGCGCGCTGGTGATCTTCCGTAGGGCCTGGCTCATGAGGCGGGCCTGCAGACCGACGTGGCTGTCGCCCATCTCGCCCTCGATCTCCGCACGCGGGACGAGCGCGGCGACGGAGTCGATGACGATGAGGTCGAGGGCGCCGGAGCGGACCAGCATGTCCACGATCTCCAGGGCCTGCTCGCCGTTGTCCGGCTGGGAGAGGATCAGGTTGTCGATGTCGACGCCGAGCTTCTTGGCGTACTCGGGGTCGAGGGCGTGCTCCGCGTCCACGAACGCGACCTGGCCGCCGGCCTTCTGCGCGTTCGCCACCGCGTGCAGGGTCAGCGTGGTCTTGCCGGACGACTCCGGTCCGTAGATCTCGACGACACGGCCGCGCGGCAGGCCGCCGACGCCGAGAGCCACGTCGAGCGCGGTCGACCCGGTCGGGATGACCTCGATGGGCTCCTTGGAGCGCTCGCCCATGCGCATGACCGCGCCCTTGCCGAACTGCCGTTCAATCTGTGCGAGCGCGGCATCCAGGGCCTTCTCGCGGTCGGTTCCTGCCATGGGTTCCACCCGGTTTGCTTGAGTCGATCGCTTCACGTCAAAGACGCTAACGCCTGCCACTGACAATGCGCCCCGACGCCGGTCCGGCCTGTGGACTACCGGGGTGCATCCACCTCGAAAACGGCATAAAACATACTGCCGAGCGCCTCGCCGGAGCTTCCATGAGAATGGATGTTCGATTTTTGTGTCAAGCGCACCGCCCGGCACTTCCGAGGCTACTGTCCGCGCCGGCGAACCTTGCGGGATGCGCGTTCGTGTCCCCGAAGCCGAGCCACCGTCCGGAAGTGCGGCCTCCGAAGCCCGCCGCCGGTGGCCGGGCGACGCGAGGACGAGGCGGACCCGGGCACGTGGACCCGGGCCGCGCGGACCCGGATGGCGCACGCTCGGCTCTCGTCGGCGCGGGACGGCCACGCACGCGGTCCGGCGTCCCGGCGGAAGCGGGCCCGTCCAGCCGTGTCCCGCCCCGCACCGGTGCGGGACACCTCCGGGGCCGGCTCACCCACCGCTGCGGGACGGCTCGGCCTCCGCTGCCGGCGCGCTCACGAGCCGCTGCGGGGCGAATCGCCGACGCGGTCGCCCCCGGTGACGCCGCCGTCGGCGTCCTCCGCGGCCCGGGTGGTCCCGGTGGTCCCCTCCCGCGTACGGCCCCACGCGGCGCGCGCGCGAGTGAGCAGGCCCTGGCCCCCGCCCCGGGCGCGGTGCCCGTGGACGCGGGGGTCGTCCGTGACGTCGTACCGCCTCACGTACGCGCCCAGGAAGGCCTGGAGCGTGGCGACCGCCGGAATGGCGATCAGTGCACCCACCGCCCCCAGCAGGGCGGTACCGGCGATGACCGAGCCGAAGGCCACGGCGGGATGGATGTCGACGGTCTTGGAGGTCAGCTTCGGCTGCAGCATGTAGTTCTCGAACTGCTGGTAGACCACGACGAAGACCAGCACCCACACCGCGTACCAGGGATCGACCGTGAAGGCGATCAGCATCGGCAGCGCGCCCGCGAGGTAGGTGCCGATGGTGGGGATGAACTGGGAGACCACGCCGACCCAGACGCCGAGCACGGGCGCGTACGGGATGCCCAGGGCCTCCAGCAGGACGTAGTGCGCGATGCCCGAGATCAGCGCCATCAGGCCGCGCGAGTACAGATAGCCGCCGGTCTTGTCGACGGCGATCTCCCAGGCGCGCAGCACCTCGGCCTGCCGTGCGGGCGGCAGCAGCGAGCAGATCGTACGGCGCAGGCGGGGGCCGTCCGCCGCGAAGTAGAACGAGAACAGCCCGATCGTCAGCAGCCGGAAGAGCCCTCCGAGAACCTGCGCGGACACGTCCAGGACGCCGGTGGCGCTGTTCTGGACGTACTTGCGCAGCCAGTCGGAGTGGAGCAGGCCCTCCTGGACGTCCACCCGCCGCAGCTCGGTGCGGAAGGTGGAGTTGATCCAGTTGATGACCGAGTCGAGATAGTCCGGGAAACCCTCGACCATCTTCACGATCTGGCCCGCGAGCATCGAGCCGAGCAGGGTGACGAACCCCGCGGAGACGACCAGCAGCCCGAGGAAGACCAGGAACGCGGCGAGCCCGCGCCGCAGACCGCGACCGGCCATCCAGCTCACCGCGGGCTCGATGGCGAGCGCCAGGAAGAACGCGATGAGGATGTTGATCAGCAGACCGGTCAGCTGGTGGAAGGCCCAGCTGCCCAGCTGGAACACGGCGATGAGTGCCAGGGCGAGCACCATGGCGCGCGGCAGCCAGCGCGGCATGCGCGCGCCCGGCCTGCCGCCTTCGGCCGGTGACCGGGCGGGCGGAGTCGTGCCGAGCGGGGGTGCCTGCCGGGTGAGCTGCCCGGACTCGTCAGTGGATGCCACGGGGCAAGTCTCGCGCACGCCGCCGGTGATCGGTCGCCGTCCCGCGCTCTTCCCTCCCCCGGTCCGGCTGCCCGCACGCCGGCGGAGGCGGCGCGCGGTCCTCGGACGGTCAGCGCCGCTCGTGGGGGACGTTCATCACCGTGCACACCACGCGCCACACGTCCTTGGCGTCCCAGCCGGCCGCCAGCGCCTCGTGCACCGTACGCCCGCCGAGCTCCGCCATCACGTGGTCGCGCGCGAAGGTGTCGGCGTACCCCGTGCCGAAGTGCTCCGCCATCCGCTGCCAGAAGACCGTCAACCGCATGACTCCAGTATCCCGCCCCCGGGGTGGGCCCGAGCCAGGGGCGCTTGCCGAGACCGCTTTCCGTCCTACGGTCTGAACCATGGCCGAAAACGGAGTGTCCCCACTCCCCCCTACGCCCCCGGCGCGCTCCCCGCTCGTCCGCGCCGAACAGTTCGTCTGGCTCACCGCGCGCGTGCTGGAGCAGCGGCTCTTCGCCCACCACTTCCTGAACGGGAGCGCCGACCCGGTGGAGACCGCCCTCGACGCCCACCGCAACGACGACGGCGGATACGGCCATGCGCTGGAGCCTGATCTGCGCGGACCGGTCAGCCAGCCCCTGCACACCGCCCGCGCCCTGCACGTCCTGGACGCCATCGGACGGTGCGGCGGGCAGCGGGTGGAGCGCGCCTGCCGCTATCTGACGTCGGTCTCCACCGCGGACGGGGCCCTGCCGGCGGTCCATCCCAGCCAGCGCGGCTATCCCACGGCGCCGTTCGTCCCGGTCGTCGAGACCCCGCCGAGCGACCTGCTGGCCACCGGACCGGTCGTGGGGCTGCTCCACCGCAACGCGGTGTGGCACGCCTGGCTCTTCCGCGCCACGGACTTCTGCTGGCAGCGCATCGAGATGCTGGAAAGGTCCCACCCCTACGAGGTACGGGCCGCCGTGTCCTTCCTGGATTCGGCGCCCGACCGGCCGCGCGCCGAGGCCGCGGCCGACCGTCTCGGCCGCCTGGTGCGTGACCAGCGGCTCGCCGCCCTGGACCCGGGCGACCTGGACGCCTGGCCGGTCGCGCCCGGCTACGCCCCCGGCGAGCACCATTTCGCACACGACTACGCCCGGACCCCGGACTCCCTCGCCCGCGCGTGGTTCACCGAGGAGGAGATGGCCCGCTCCCTGGACTTCCTCGCCGCGGAGCAGCAGGACGACGGCGGCTGGCCGGTGCGCTGGCGCCGGTGGGCCCCCGCCCCCGCGCTGGAGGCGCGCCCGATCGTGACGATCGAGGCACTGCGCACCCTGCGGGCCTACGGCCGCCCCGTGGGGTGACCCCGGCCCCGGCGTGGACGACGGCACGCGCGCGGGGCGGGGCACGGCGGCTGCCCGCCGGCGCGTGCCCGCGGGGCGGGGCGCGGCGCCGCACGGTGCGGCTGCTTCGTACGGGAAGGGTGCCCCGGCCGGCGCTGCCGTGGATGCGGGACGGAGCGGTGCGGGAGCGTGTGGGCGCCGTGTCCGGGCCGCACGGGCCTCTCCCTCCCTCAGCCCGCGACGGCCCGCACCCCCGCGGTCACCACCACGGCAGCCGCCACGACCAGCAGGAAGGGCGCGCGCAGCAGGAGGGCCACTCCCGCCGCGCCCAGCCCCGCCGCTCTGGCGTCGAGTACGAGCGCGTGCCCGTCGGCGAAGGCCTGCTGCGCGGTGAGGGCGGCGAGGAGGGCCACCGGGAGCAGCGCGGCGAGCCGCCTGACGAGGGGCCGCTCCAGCACCCCCGCGGGCACGAGCAGACCGGCGAGTTTGACCGCGTAGCAGCCGACGGCGGTGACGGCGACGGCGATCCAGATGTTCATCGCGTTCCTCCCGGCGCCCCAGGGCGGACCGTCCTCTCGCGTCGGCCCACCACGTACAGCACGGCCGGAGCGGCGAGGGCGGCCACCAGCACCGGCACTCCGGCCGGCAGCACGGGCAGCAGCCCCAGGCCCAGCAGCACGGCGAGCACGGCGACCGCCCGCTCGGTGGTCGTTCTCAGCATGGGCGCCAGCAGTGCGAGGAAGACCGCGGGACCGGCCGCGTCCAGGCCCCACAGCGCGGTGTCCCCGATCGCCTCCGCGCCGAGCGCGCCGAGCAGCGTCGTCAGGTTCCACAGCAGGTAGAGGCTGAGCCCGGTGACGGCGAACCCCATGCGCGCGTTGCGCCGCGTCGGCTGGGCCAGTGACACGGCCGTCGTCTCGTCGATGACCCACTGCGCGGCGAACGGGCGCACCGCCCTCGGCAGCGCCAGCAGCTGCGACAGGCGCAGCCCGTAGAACGCGTTGCGCACACCGAGGAAGAGTGCGCCCGCCGCGGCGGTGACGGCGCCGCCGCCCGCCGCGAGAGCGCCCACCAGCGCGAACTGCGAGGCTCCGGTGAACACCAGGAGGCTCAGCGCGCAGCTCTGCCACACCGTGAGCCCGCTGCCGGCCGAGGTCACCCCGAAGGCGAACCCGGACAGGCCTACGGCGACCCCGACGCCGAGGGCGTCGCGTACGACGACCCTGTCCGGCCGCTCCCCGGCCGCTCCCGCTCCTCGTACCGCTCCCGCTGCCCCCGCCGCTCCCCCGGTTCCTCCCGTTCTCCCCGTGTCCCCTGCCCCTGCCCCTGCCCCTGCCCCTGCGTTCGGCGTGTCCTCGACTGCTGTCCGTTCTGCCACGCCTCGGACGGTACGAGCAGCCGCCCCCGCACGTCTTGTACGTTCTTGCGGCCCCCGTTGCGCTCGCGCCGGTACGCGCCCGGAGGAACCCCCACGATCCGCGAGAAGTGCCGGTTGAGGTGCGGCTGGTCGGTGAACCCCACCGCCACGGCGGCCTCCGCGGGCGTCGTCCCCGCGTCCAGCAGCCGCCGGGCACGCCGCACCCGGGCGTCCGTCAACCAGGTGTGCGGCGGCATGCCGTAGGCGTCCCGGAAGGACCGCAGCAGCGAGAAGGGGCTCGTTCCGAGGTCCGCGGCGAGCCGCTCCAGCGTCGGCGGCGCGGCCATGCGCTCCTCCAGCACCGCACGCGCGCGTGCGGCCGTGCGAGCTCCCGCCGTCCGCACCTCCCGTGCCGGCAGCCGCCCGCCGTTCAGCCGCAGCAGGCGGGTCACGGCCATCCGCAGCAGGGTGTCGGCGGCCAGGGCGTTGCCCTCGTCGGCAGCCCGCAGGACCTGGTGGACCAGACCGACGGCGTAGGGATCGTCCAGCACCGGGCTGACGAATCCCGGTGTGCCGCGCAGAAGCGTCGTCTCCGCGGCGATCTCCGCCACGACCTCGGGCGACGGATACACGGCCCCGTACCGCCACCCCTCGGGCACTCCGGCCCGGCCGGTGTGCGGCGTGTCCGGGTTGACCAGCGCGAGGGAGCCGGCCGCCGCGTACTGGTCGCCGTCGCCGTGGTGGAAGACCTCCACCCCTTCGGCGACGGCGGCGATCACGAAGTGCTCGTGCGTGTGCCGCACGAAGGTCTTGCGGACGTAGCGGGCCCGCAGCAGGTCGACGCCGGGCAGCTCCGCGTACCGCCAGTGCCGCGCCTGCTCTCCCGAACCCGCCATCCCCTCATTGTCCGCCACACCGGCCGGCCCCACCGCGGCCCCGCCCGCCGCCCGGGCCGCGGCGCCGGGCCGCCGCCGCACCCGCCGGCCCGCGGCCTCGCCCCGGACCGCGGGCGCCACGCGGGCCGCCCGCCCGGTCCGCCCCCGCTCCGCCCGCCGCCGGTGCCCGGCGGCTGCCGGTACCTGAGGGCTGCCGGTGCCGCGTTCCCCCAGGTCGGCGGGATTGTCAGTGGAGGGGTGCAGGATGGACGCATGGTCAGCTCCGCCCACCGAGCCCTCGGCGGCTTCTCCCCCGCGACCCGCGGCTGGTTCGCGGGGGCGTTCTCCGCGCCCACCGCCGCGCAGGCGGGTGCGTGGCAGGCCATCCGCGCGGGATCGGACGTGCTGGTCGTCGCGCCGACCGGGTCGGGGAAGACCCTGGCGGCCTTCCTGGCCGCCCTGGACCAGCTGGCCTCGACACCCCCGCCGGCCGACCCGAAGAAGCGCTGCCGCGTCCTGTACGTCTCCCCGCTCAAGGCCCTGGCCGTCGATGTCGAGCGCAATCTGCGCAGCCCGCTGACCGGCATCCGCCAGGAGTCGGTCCGCCTGGGGCTGCCCGAGCCGGAGGTGAAGGTCGGCATCCGCTCCGGCGACACCCCGCCCGCCGAGCGCCGGGCCCTGTCCAGCCGCCCGCCCGACATCCTGATCACCACCCCGGAGTCGCTGTTCCTGATGCTGACGTCGGCCACGCGCGACGCGCTGACCGGCGTGGAGACGGTGATCCTGGACGAGGTGCACGCGGTCGCGGGCACCAAGCGGGGCGCGCATCTCGCCCTGTCCCTGGAGCGGCTGGACGAGCTGCTGCCGACGCCGGCCCGACGCGTCGGCCTGTCGGCCACGGTCCGCCCGGTGGACGAGGTCGCGCGCTACCTCTCGCCGCGCCGCAAGGTGGAGATCGTCCAACCGGCGTCCGGCAAGGAGTTCGACCTCTCCGTGGTCGTCCCGGTGGAGGACCTGGGCGAACTGGGCGGTTCCCCGGTCGCCGACGGCGGCGAGGGCGCCGAGCGCCCGTCGATCTGGCCGCACGTCGAGGAGCGGATCACCGATCTGGTCCAGGCGCACCGCTCGACCATCGTGTTCGCCAACTCCCGCCGACTCGCCGAGCGCCTGTGCAACCGGCTCAACGAGATCGCGTACGAACGGGCCACCGGGGAGTCCCTGGACGAGCACCACGCGCCGGCCGAGCTCATGGGCGGTTCGGGCGCGGCACAGGGGGCGCCCGCCGTCGTCGCGCGCGCCCACCACGGCTCGGTCTCCAAGGAGCAGCGCGCCCTGGTCGAGGAGGACCTCAAGGCCGGCCGCCTGCCCGCTGTCGTCGCCACCTCCAGCCTCGAACTCGGCATCGACATGGGGGCCGTCGACCTCGTCGTCCAGGTCGAGTCCCCGCCCTCCGTGGCCTCCGGCCTCCAGCGCGTGGGCCGCGCCGGCCACCAGGTGGGCGCGGTCTCCACGGGTGTCGTCTTCCCGAAGTACCGCGGAGACCTGGTGCAGGCCGCCGTCGTCACCGAACGGATGCGCACGGGCTCCATCGAGTCCCTGAGGGTGCCCGCCAACCCGCTCGACGTGCTCGCCCAGCAGCTCGTCGCGATGACGTCCATGGACAGCTGGCAGTTCGACGACCTGCTGGCGGCGGTACGCCGCGCGGCACCGTTCGCCTCCCTGCCCGAGTCGGCCTTCACGGCCGTCGTGGACATGCTCGCCGGCCGGTATCCGTCCGATGCCTTCGCCGAGCTGCGTCCACGCGTGGTGTGGGACCGGGTGACCGGCGCGATCACCGGCCGCCCCGGCGCCCAGCGCCTGGCCGTCACCTCCGGTGGCACGATCCCCGACCGGGGCCTGTTCGGGGTGTTCCTGGCAGGCGCCGACCCGAAGAAGGGCGGCGGCCGAGTCGGCGAGCTGGACGAGGAGATGGTCTACGAGTCCCGCGTGGGCGACGTCTTCACGCTCGGCACCAGCTCGTGGCGCATCGAGGACATCACCCGCGACCGCGTCCTGGTCTCCCCCGCCCCCGGCGTCCCGGGCCGCCTGCCCTTCTGGAAGGGCGACCAGCTGGGCCGCCCTCTCGAACTGGGCCGCGCGGTGGGCGCGTTCCTGCGCGAGGTCGGCTCGCTGCCCCGGGAGGACGCACGGCTGCGCCTGCTGACCGCGGGCCTCGACGCCTGGGCCGCGGACAACGTGCTGTCCTACCTGGAGGAGCAGCGCACGGCCTGCGGCCACGTCCCGGACGACCGCACCATCGTCGTGGAGCGTTTCCGCGACGAGCTCGGCGACTGGCGGGTCGTGGTCCACTCACCCTTCGGCGCCCAGGTCCACGCGCCCTGGGCGCTCGCGCTCGGCGCGCGCCTGTCCGAGCGGTACGGCATGGACGCCCAGGTCATGCACGCCGACGACGGCATCGTGCTGCGCCTGCCGGACGCCGACCTGATGGGCCTTGACCTGCTGGACCAGGAACCGACGCGCACCGGCACCGAGTACGACGCCGAACAGGCGCCCGTCGGCGCGGCGGACGTCGTCTTCGACAAGGGCGAGGTCGACGGGATCGTCACCGACCAGGTCGGCGGCTCGGCGCTGTTCGCCTCCCGGTTCCGCGAGTGCGCCGCCCGCGCGCTGCTGCTGCCGCGCCGCAACCCCGGCCGGCGCACCCCGCTGTGGCAGCAGCGCCAGCGTGCCGCCCAGCTGCTGGAGGTGGCGAGCGAGTTCGGTTCGTTCCCGATCGTCCTGGAGGCGGTCCGCGAATGTCTCCAGGACGTCTTCGACGTCCCCGGGCTGGTCGAGCTGATGGGGGATCTGGAGGCCCGCAGGGTGCGCCTGGTGGAGGTCACCACGCCGGAGCCCTCCCCCTTCGCCCGCTCGCTGCTCTTCGGCTACGTCGCCCAGTTCCTGTACGAGGGCGACTCGCCGCTCGCCGAACGCCGCGCCGCCGCGCTGTCGCTGGACTCCCGGCTTCTGGCCGAACTGCTGGGCCAGGCCGAACTGCGCGAACTGCTCGACGCGGACGTGCTCGCCGAACTGGAGCGGGAGTTGCAGTGGCTCACCGAGGACCGCCGCGTCAAGGACGCCGAGGGTGTCGCCGACGTGCTGCGCCTGCTCGGCCCCCTCACCGACGCCGAACTCGCCGAGCGGGGAGCCGACCCGCACTGGGCGGGGGAACTGGCCGCTGCCCGGCGCGCCATCCGGGTGCGGATCGCCGGCGCCGACCACTGGGCGGCGATCGAGGACGCGGGCCGCCTGCGCGACGCGCTCGGCACGGCTCTGCCGGTCGGCGTGCCGGAGGCCTTCACCGAACCCGTCAAGGACCCCCTGGGCGACCTTCTCGCCCGGCACGCCCGCTCGCACGGCCCGTTCACCTCCGCGACGGCCGCCGCCCGGTTCGGTCTGGGCGTGGCCGTCACCGAGGGCGCCCTGCAACGGCTCGCCGCGGCGGGCCGGGTCGTCCAGGGCGAGTTCCACCCGGCCGGCATCGGGCAGGAGTGGTGCGACGCGGCGGTGCTGCGGCGTCTGCGCCGGCGGTCCCTCGCCGCGTTGCGGCACGAGCTGGAGCCCGTACCGCCGCCCGCGCTGGCCCAGTTCCTCCCCCAGTGGCAGCACATCGGCACGGGCCACTCGCTGCGGGGCATCGACGGACTGGTGCGCGCCGTGGAGCAGTTGCAGGGAGCGTCCGTGCCGGCCTCCGCCTTGGAGAAGCTCGTCCTGCCGTCCCGGGTGAGGGACTACACCCCGGCGATGCTCGACGAACTCACCGCCGCCGGCGAGTTGGTGTGGGCCGGCGCGGGCTCACTGCCCGGCAAGGACGGCTGGGTGTCGCTGTATCTCGCGGACGCGGCCCCGCTGCTCCTCCCGCCGCCGCACCCGCTGGAGCCGACGGCCCTGCACCAGTCCGTCCTGGACGCCCTGTCCGGCGGCTACGGCCTGTTCTTCCGGCAGATCGCCGACCAGGTCCGCGCGACCACCCACCCCGAGGCGACCGACCCGCAACTGGCCGACGTCCTGTGGGACCTGGCCTGGTCCGGCCGGCTCACCAACGACACACTCGCGCCGATGCGGGCCCTGCTCGGCTCCGGCCGCACCGCCGGTTCCACGGCCCATCGCGCCAGGCGCGCCGTCCCGCGCGGACGTTACGGTGCGCTCACCGCCGCCGCCCGCACCGCGTCCCGCAGCGGCCCGCCCACGGTCGCCGGCCGCTGGTCCCTGCTCCCGGCACGCGAGCAGGACCCGACCGTGCGCGCCCACGCCCTGGCCCGAGCCCTCCTCGACCGGCACGGCGTGGTGACCCGGGGCGCCGTGGCCGCCGAGGGCGTCGAGGGTGGGTTCTCGGCGACGTACCGCATCCTGTCCGCCTTCGAGGAGAGCGGTCAGGCCCGGCGCGGCTACGTCGTGGAAGGCCTGGGGGCCGCCCAGTTCGCGATGGACGGCGCGGTGGACCGCCTGCGCGCGGTCGCCAACGCCCGTGAACGCGGCGACGGGGGTCCGGCAACGGCGTTCCCGGGCACCGCCGCAGACGGCGGCACCCCCGCCGCGGACGTTTTCGGCTCACCCTTCGGCGACGTGGACGCAGAGTCCGGCTTCCCCGCATTCCCCGACCTGCCGGACCTCCCCGATGGTCCGGATGCCGGGCGGCGCACCGCCCGCGACGAGTACGTCTCTCCACGCGACCGGGTCGCGCCGGGTGCGGGAGGCCCCCGGGGCGGCGGCTCCGGCTTCCCGTACGGCGCGGGTTTCGCGGACCGTCTCCGGCGCTCCCCGTCCGCCGCGTCCCGGGCCGTCGTGCTGGCCGCCGCCGACCCCGCCAACGCCTACGGCGCCGCCCTGCCCTGGCCGGAGCCCCCGACCGGTGCCGGGCACAAGCCGGGCCGCAAGGCGGGCGCCCTCGTGGTGCTGGTGGACGGCGAGCCCGCGCTGTACATGGAACGCGGTGGCAAGACCCTGCTGGCCTGGCCCGAGGATCCGGACGCCACGGTCACGGACGATCCGCGTCTGCCGGCCGCCGCGGAGGCCCTCGCCGCGGCCGCCCGCGCCGGGGTGCTCGGGACGGTCACCGTCGAGCGGGTCAACGGCGCCCCGGCCCTGACGTCCCCCCTCGGCACCCTGCTGGAGGAGGCCGGCTTCATCGCCACGCCGAGGGGCCTGCGACTGCGGGCGTGACCGGGAAGCGCCTCCGGCACCCCGCCCGCCCCGCTCGCGTGCCACCCTTGACCCATGCCCGAAGGAGACACCGTCTGGCAGGCCGCGAGGCGGCTGCACGAGGCCCTGGCAGGCAAGGTGCTGATCCGCAGCGACCTGCGGGTGCCCCGGTACGCGACGGCCGACCTCAGCGGCCGCACCGTCCTGGGCGTCGTCCCGCGCGGGAAGCACCTGCTGACCCGCGTCGAGGGCGGCCTGACCCTGCACTCGCACCTGATGATGGACGGGGCGTGGAAGGTGTACGCCCCCGGCCAGCGCTTCAGGGGCGGCCCGGCCCACCAGATCCGCGCCGTCCTCGGCACCGGCGACCGCACGGCCGTCGGCTACCGCCTCACCGTGCTCGACCTGCTGCGCACGGCCGACGAGGACCGCGTCGTGGGCCATCTGGGACCGGACCTGCTGGGTCCGGACTGGGACGCCGAACGCGCCCTCGCCCGTCTTCTGCAGGACCCCGCCCGCTCCCTGGGCGAGGCCTTGCTGGACCAGCGCAACCTGGCCGGCATCGGCAACATCTACAAGAGTGAGCTGTGCTTCGTGCTGGGCGCGACACCCTGGCTCCCGATCGGCGCCCTGCCGGCCGACCGCGTCGCGCATCTGCCGACGCTCGCCCAGCGGATGCTGGAAGCCAACCGGGACCGTCCGGTCCGCAGCACGACGGGCCGCCGCGGCCAGGACCTGTTCGTGTACGGCCGCGCGCCGCGCCCTTGCCTGCGCTGCACCACCCCCATCCGGCTCGCCAACCAGGGGGACGGTTCGCGCGAGCGCCCGACGTACTGGTGCCCGAGCTGCCAGACGGGACCGGCACCCGCCCCCGGTGCCGGCACCGGACGGTCAGCACGCCTCGGGTCCCGCTGACGGTCCCCGCGCCGTGCCTCCCGGCGCCGTGGCGTGCGGGTCCCGGTCGGCATGCGGGCGCGCAGGCGCCGAACCCCTCTCGACGGTGCGGCCTGGTGTATCCCCACCGCGTCCCGCCGGTGAGCCGAATGTCTCGTTCACAGCGGGTCGGGCCCTCCGTCCGAACGGTGCGGCTGCGGTGCCGGGTTGCCGCCCGCGTCGGCGTCCCCGCCCCGCGCACCCGCTCGCCAGGCGTCCCGCCACCGTCCCTCGCGCAGGGCTCCCGCGGCGCACGCCCGAGGCACGCAGTGCACGGGCAGCACGCTCAACCCCCAGCCACCGATCGCGACTGCCCCCTCCAGGGCGCCCGCTCCCGGCACCAGGGCGAGTCGCAGCACAGCCCACCACCACACCGCCCCGAGCCCCAGAACGGCCACCCGGCGCGCTGCCCGACCCGCCATGGCGGTCACCTCCAGCCGGACGCCAGGACTCCACCCTTGCAGACGGCAAGGGTGCACAGCGGTGACGAGGCCACGTACACACCCCGCAGGGCGAACGGCCCCGCCTCGCACTGTCAGCTGTTCTCGGCCTGGAACATCCAGTGGTGCTTCTCCAGATCGGCCGTGATGCCGATGAAGAGGTCCTGGCTGACCGGGTCCGCGTCACCGGTCGCCGCCACGCGTTCCCGCATCCGGGTGATGACGGCACCCAGCGCGTCCACGAGCGCGCCCACCGCGGCGGAGTCCTTGACCCAGCCCTCGTCCACCGTGGCGATGCCGCTGCCCGCCGCCACGGTCGCCGCCCGCCCGTCGGGCGAGACGCCGAGCGCGGAGGCGCGCTCCGCGACGGTGTCGGAGTGCGTGCGGGCGGTGTCCACGACCTCGTCGAGTTGGAGGTGGACGGACCTGAACCGCGGTCCGACGACGTTCCAGTGCACCTGCTTCGCGACGAGCGCGAGATCGATCAGGTCGACGAGCGCGCCCTGCAGCGCCTCGGCGACGGTCTTCAGGTCCGCGTCGGACAGGGGACTCTTCACGACGTACATCCACGCCTCCATCGGTCACCGGTCGTGCCGTTCCACGATGACCGCCGAACAGAACTCCGGCAAACGCGCCGAGAAGCACCCGACGACGCCACCCGCCGACGCTTGAACATCCGGAAGCGGAGGCCGCGCCGGCACCGGGGCCGCCGAAGGACGCGAAGGGTGCCCAGGACCGCGGTGCCCCCGGAAACGCGAAAACCCCGACCGTACCCCTCCGGTGTTCCGGAGAAGCCTTGGCCGGGGCCTCACAGACGTGCCTCAGGCAGCGACGACGTCCACCGCTTCGGCGGGCGCCTTGATGGTCACCCGTTCCGGTGGCACACCCGTCACCGACACGGAGCCCAGCATCGGGCGAACCGGTGCGGACACAGGCTCGCTCGGGGTCGCCGCAGCAGACCGGGCCAGCTCGGCGAGGGCGAGTTCGTCACTCACTTCCCGCATGAGCTCGGACATCCGTACGTCCAGCGCGTCGCAGATGGCGGAGAGCAGCTCGGAGGAAGCCTCCTTCTGCCCCCGCTCCACCTCGGAGAGATAGCCGAGTGACACTCGGGCGGACGAGGAGACTTCGCGCAGAGTACGGCCCTGGCGCTGGCGCTGCCGACGCAGCACGTCACCCAGCAGGCGACGGAGCAGAATCATCGGTGGCTCCCTCCTCGGACCGAGTAGCCGCATCCTTCTCGCCCCACCGTACCGCCTTGCGCCGCGGCCGTGCGGGGAGCGATGTCGTGTTCACTCAGGGCTGCAAACATCAAAACCCCCCGTTCTGTTCCGTATCCTGTGCCCGCTCATTCCCGGTCTGTTCGCCCGCAAGCTCCTGGAGGAGCAGTGCGAGTACGCTCCGTACACTCTCCATACGGATTTCCGCACGGTCGCCGTTCAACCGCAGCGGCTGCACTTTTCCGCCACCGGCGGAACCGGAATCCGGCGGGAAAGGCCCGTCCACGGCCACGAAGACCGTCCCGACGGGTTGCCCGTCCTGCGGCTCGGGGCCGGCCACGCCGGTCGTCGCGACGCCCCAGTCGGCGCCGAGTGCCGTGCGCACCCCGGCCGCCATCTCCGCCGCGACCTGCGCGTCCACCGCTCCGCGTGCGGCGAGCAGACCGGCGTCGACCCCGAGCAGCTCGTGCTTGAGCGCGGTGGCGTACGCGGTCACCGAGCCCCGGAACACCCTGGAGGCACCCGGAACCGCGGTGATCTCCGCGGCGACCAGTCCGCCGGTCAGCGACTCGGCGACGGCGACCGTCTCGCCTCTCACGCTCAGTAGTCGCACCACGTCGGCGGCGGGGGACGTCACTCTTCGGTCTCCTCCAACGTTTCCCCTCGCTCGGCCCTTCCCTGCCTGCGCAGCACAATGGCCTGTCTCACGTAGTCGAGCCCGGTCACCACGGTCAGGACGACGGCTGCGGCCATCACCCAGAACCTCAGGGTGGCCAACCACCCCGTCAGTGCCAGGACGTACATCCCCACGGCCACGCCCTGCGTGAGCGTCTTGAGCTTGCCGCCGCGGCTCGCCGGGATCACGCCGTACCGGATGACGAGGAAACGCATCAGCGTGATCCCGAGTTCCCGGCCGAGGATCACGATCGTCACCCACCACGGCAGGTCGCCGAGCGCCGACAGGCAGATCAGCGCCGCCCCCATGATCGCCTTGTCGGCGATGGGGTCGGCGATCTTCCCGAAGTCGGTGACGAGGTTGTACGTGCGGGCCAGGTGCCCGTCGAACAGGTCGGTGATCATGGCGATGGCGAACGCCGCCCAGGCGAGCGAGCGCCACGCGGGGTCGTATCCGCCGTCGGCCAGCATCAGCGCCACGAAGCCCGGCACGAGGACGAGCCGGAGCATGGTGAGCAGGTTGGCGATGTTCCACACGCTGGCCTGGTTCACGGCGGCGGCAGCGATCTTCCCGCCGCGCGCGGGCTTCGCGCCCTCCGCCGCAACCATGCGCCCCGTCGGTCCGGGCGTGCCCGCGGCGTCCGGAGTGTCCGCGGAAGCACCCGTCGCGCTGTGGGCCGTCGCACCGCCCGGGGCCCGCCCGGCTCCCTGCGCCTGGGAGGAACCGCCCGCCGCGGACGCCGGTACGCCGGTCATCTGCCTGCCTCCTCGCCGGTCCGGAACCCGACCTGCAGGGGCTCGGCGACCAGGTCGACGCCCTCGGTGCCGACCACCTTCGCCTCCACCACGCGGCCGACCCTCAGGCCCGCGCCGCTCGTGAGCAGCACCTGGCCGTCCGTCTCCGGCGCCTGATGGGCGGCACGGCCGTATACGCCCTCCTCGGTGTCCACGGACTCCACCAGCACGCGGACCGTCTCGCCCACGCGCTCCTCGGCGCGCTGCGAGACGAGTTCCTCGGCAAGGCGGGACACGCGCGCCAGCCGCTCGGCGACGACGTCCTCGTCGAGCTTGTCGTCGTAGGTCGCCGCTTCCGTGCCCTCCTCGTCGGAGTAGCCGAAGACACCGATCGCATCCAGCCGCGCACCGTTGAGGAAACGCTCCAGCTCGGCCAGGTCGGCCTCGCTCTCGCCGGGGAAGCCGACGATGAAGTTGGAACGGACGCCCGCCTCGGGGGCCTTGTTCCGGATGGTGTCGAGCAGTTCCAGGAAGCGGTCGGTGTCGCCGAAACGGCGCATCGCCCGCAGTACGTCGGGAGCGGAGTGCTGGAAGGACAGATCGAAGTAGGGCGCGACGTTCGGCGTCGACGTCAGCACATCGATCAGGCCGGGGCGCATCTCGGCGGGCTGGAGGTAGCTCACCCGCACCCGCTCGATGCCGTCGACCTCGGCCAGCTCGGGCAGCAGGGACTCCAGCAGGCGGATGTCGCCGAGGTCCTTGCCGTAGGAGGTGTTGTTCTCGGAGACCAGCATGATCTCCTTCACCCCCTGCTCGGCCAGCCATCGCGTCTCGTTCAGGACGTCGCTCGGGCGGCGCGAGATGAACGAGCCGCGGAAGGAGGGGATGGCGCAGAACGTGCAGCGCCGGTCGCAGCCGGAAGCGAGCTTCACCGAGGCGACGGGGGCCCCGTCCAGCCGGCGACGCAGGGGCGCACGCGGGCCGGAGGCCGGGGCGAGTCCCTGCGGGAGGTCGGCCGGGGCGTGCCCCGGCAGCGCGACCGCGGTCGCCGACTCCTGACGCTCGGCGGGGCTGATCGGGAGCAGCTTGCGCCGGTCGCGCGGGGTGTGGGAGGCGTGGACGCCGCCGGACAGAATGGTCTGCAGGCGGTCGGAGATGTTCGCGTAGTCGTCGAAGCCGAGCACGCCGTCGGCCTCGGGAAGGGCCTCCGCGAGCTCCTTGCCGTACCGCTCGGCCATGCAGCCCACGGCCACGACGGCCTGGGTTCTGCCGTGCCCCTTGAGGTCGTTCGCCTCCAGGAGTGCGTCGACGGAGTCCTTCTTGGCGGCGTCGACGAAGCCACAGGTGTTGACGACGGCGACCTCGGCGTCCCCGGCGTCCTCGACGAGCTGCCAGCCGTCCGCCTCCAAACGGCCTGCGAGCTCCTCCGAGTCCACCTCGTTACGGGCGCAGCCAAGGGTGACGAGTGCGACGGTACGGCGTTCAGGCATGGGCTCAAGAGTACTTTGTCCCACCGGCCCCGAACGTCGACGGGGTTGGCGATCTTGGCCAACCCCGTCCGTTCGTATGCCTCGGCTACCCGATCTGCGGGTCGCCCTTGGTGTAGGTCAGCCGTTCGACGGCGCCCGGCTGGAAGTCGTCCTCGATCTTCTTGCCGTTGACGTAGAGCTGGATCGCGCCGGCGTCGCCGAGCACGAGGTTGATCTTGGAGCTGTCCTGGAAGGTCTTGGACTGGCCCTGCTTGAGGAGCCCGTCGAAGAGCAGGCGGCCGTTGTGATCCTTGGCCGAGATCCAGCTGCGCCCGTCGGTGGCGCTGACCTGGACCGTGACCTTGTCCTGGGGCGCCGCGGCGATCGCGCTGTCGGAGGGCTCGGGCTTCTGGTCGGCGTTCTTCCGGCCGGAGGGCGTGGGCGAGGCGGAGGTGCTGGTCGTGGGCGTGGACCCGCCGGCGACCTGGTCCTTCGTACCGCCGTCGTCGCCGCCCTTGACGGCGGTGAACCCGACGAAGCCGACGACGGCGACGATCGCGGCGACCATGGCGGCCGTCCAGTTCGGACCCCGCCGCTCGGGGCGGATACGTTCCGCCTCGAACAGCGGCGCCGCCGGCGTGGGCGCCGGGCGCCCGCCGTGCTCGGCGTCGAACCGGGTGATGAGGGGTGCGGGATCGACGTGGACGGCCTTGGCCAGGGTCCGGATGTGACCGCGGGCGTAGACGTCTCCGCCGCAGGGGGCGAAGTTGTCCGCCTCGATCGCATGCACGATCGCGATACGGACCCGGGTGGCGTTGCTGACGTCGTCGACGGTCAGACCGGCGGCTATGCGTGCCTGCTGGAGTGCACGGCCGACGGAGAGGTGGGATTCCTCGCGATCGTCTTCGAACGGACGCTCGTCTTCAGGGGAGTTGCCGATGGACACGGGGGCGCCTTTCGAGCGTGTAGCCACCTGTGCTGGAGGTTCAGTTTAGGGGTGGTGCGAAAGGGTGGGGCAACCGGGCGGTGGACCTCTTTACGCCATCGGAATGGCCGGACACGCCGATGACGGGACAGGTACGGACCCCGTGGTGGGGCTCGTACCTGTTCTCTCGCTCAACTTGACGTGCGCCGAGGGGAAACGGTTGCCCAGGGTTCCCTAACGGGTGAGTCACGAAACGCTCCCCCCTCCCGGGTCTCGTGCCGCGCTCCGTCCTGCCCTGGTACCCCGAGTCGGCCTCCCGAACGCCTGTGGGCTGTCCCGTGATCCCCGGCGAGCGCACGACGACGGCCACGGCGCCTCGCCGGGGCGCCCGCACACGCCCCGTACGAGGACGCGACGCCCCTCCGCCGTGCGATGCAGCGCATCCGACACCGCGCGTGATCCACCAGGGACCACGGGACGGCCTTCACTCGTGGGACTCCCCCCGGATCAGCGCGAGCGCGCCGTCCAGTTCGTCGGGCTTCACCAGGACGTCGCGGGCCTTGGAGCCCTCGCTGGGGCCGACGATGTTCCGTGACTCCATCAGGTCCATCAGCCGTCCGGCCTTGGCGAAACCGACCCGCAGCTTGCGCTGGAGCATCGAGGTGGACCCGAACTGGGTGGAGACGACCAGTTCGGCGGCCTGGCACAGCAGGTCGAGGTCGTCGCCGATGTCCTCGTCGATCTCCTTCTTCTGCTTGGTCCCCACGACCACGTCGTCCCGGAAGACCGGCGCCATCTGGTCCTTGCAGTGCTGGACGACGACGGCGACCTCCTCCTCCGTCACGAACGCGCCCTGCATGCGGACCGGCTTGTTCGCCCCCATCGGCAGGAACAGGCCGTCGCCCTTGCCGATCAGTTTCTCGGCGCCGGGCTGGTCGAGGATGACCCGGGAGTCGGCGAGGGAGGAGGTGGCGAAGGCCAGCCGCGAGGGCACGTTCGCCTTGATCAGGCCGGTGACCACGTCGACCGAGGGCCGCTGGGTGGCGAGCACCAGGTGGATACCGGCGGCCCGCGCGAGCTGGGTGATGCGGACGATGGCGTCCTCCACGTCGCGCGGCGCGACCATCATCAGGTCCGCCAGCTCGTCGACGATCACCAGCAGGTACGGGTACGGCTGGAGCTCGCGCTCGCTGCCCTCGGGCGGCTTGACCTTGCCCTCGCGCACCGCGCGGTTGAAGTCGTCGATGTGCCGGTAGCCGTACGCGGCGAGGTCGTCGTAGCGCAGGTCCATCTCGCGCACGACCCACTGGAGCGCCTCGGCGGCCCGCTTGGGGTTGGTGATGATCGGGGTGATCAGGTGCGGGATGCCCTCATAGGCCGTCAGCTCGACCCGCTTGGGGTCGACGAGGATCATCCGGACGTCCTCCGGGGTCGCCCGCATCATGATCGACGTGATCAGGCAGTTGATGCAGGACGACTTGCCGGACCCGGTCGCGCCGGCGACCAGCATGTGCGGCATCTTCGCCAGCGAGTGCATGACGTAGCCTCCCTCGACGTCCTTGCCGAAGGCGACGAGCATCGGCTCGTCGTCCTCGGCCGACTCCGCGAGGCGGAGCACGTCGCCGAGGTTGACCATCTCCCGGTCGGTGTTCGGGATCTCGATGCCGACCGCCGACTTTCCGGGGATCGGGCTGATGATCCGCACGTCGGGGCTGGCGACGGCGTAGGCGATGTTCTTCGTCAGCGCCGTGATGCGCTCGACCTTGACGGCCGGGCCCAGTTGCACCTCGTAGCGGGTGACCGTGGGACCCCGGGTGAAGCCGGTGACGTCGGCGTCCACCTTGAACTCGGTGAAGACGTTGCGCAGGGCGTCGACGATCGCGTCGTTGGCGGCGCTGCGGGCCTTGCCGGGGCCGCCGCGGGTGAGGAGGTCCAGGGCGGGCAGCGAATAGGTGATGTCGCCGGAGAGCTGGAGCTGCTCGGCGCGCGGCGGCAGGTCGCGCATCTCCTGGGGGGACGACTTGGTGAGGTCGGGGACCGACTGGACCTTCGGGTCCTCCTGCTTCGGCCGCGCGGCCGGCACCGGCGTCGGCGTGGTCTGCTCCCGGTCACCGGCACGCACCCCGTGGGTGAGGTCGGCGACGATCGGCGAGGGCGGCATGCCGTGCAGCACGGCGCCGTCGAGGTCGGCCGCGGCGGCTGCGGCGATGTCCACGGCGTCGGGCTCCCGGTCCGTCGCGGGCTGCGGGACGGCCGGGCGGCGGGAGCGGCCGCGGCGCCGGGCGAGGGCCTCCTGCTCGGCGGTCTCGGGGTCGTACTCCGCGGGCGCGGCCGAACGCCTGCGGGGCCGATCGGGCAGGGCCTCGCGCCACTGGTTGTCGTAGCGCTCCTCGTCGTCGCCGAACGCGTCGGTCTCCGGGTCGTGCACGATGCCGAGCCGCACGCCCAGCGCCCGGAGACGCTGCGGGACGGCGTTGACGGGCGTGGCCGTGACGACGAGCAGACCGAAGACCGTCAGCAGCACCAGCAGCGGGACGGCGAGGACCTCGGTCGTGGCGAAGGTCAGCGGGGTCGCCGCGGCCCAGCCGATGAGTCCGCCGGCATCCCGTATGGCCTGCATGCCGTCGCTCCGGGCCGGCGAGCCGCAGGCGATGTGGACCTGCCCGAGCACTCCGATGAGCAGGGCGGACAGACCGATCACGATCCGGCCGTTGGCCTCGGGTTTCTCGGGGTGCCGGATGAAGCGCGCGGCGATGGCCGCGAGGACGATCGGGACGAGCAGGTCCAGCCGGCCGAAGGCACCGGTCACCAGGATCTCGACCAGCCCGCCGACGGGGCCCCTCAGATCGGCCCAGGTGCCGGCCGCGACGACGAGGGCGAGACCGAGGAGCAGCAGGGCGACGCCGTCCTTGCGGTGCGCCGGGTCGAGGTTCTTCGCGCCCCGCCCTATCCCGCGGAACATCGCACCGACGGCGTGGGCCAGGCCCAGCCACACCGCCCGCACCAGCCGGTAGACGCCCCCCGTGGGACTGGGCGCAGGCTTGGGCGCCGGCTTCTTCGCCGCGGCCTTCTTGGCGGGCGCCTTCTTCGCGGGGGCCTTTTTCGCAGCGGCCTTCTTCGCCGGAGCCTTCGCGGGAGCGGCCGGCTTCTTCGCGGGCTGCTTCTTGGCTGCGGAGGGACGTGAGGCCATGGGTGTGAGGTTACCGGTGGAGACGACAGCGGACACGCGTGCCCACGGCTTCACCCGTTCGTGTCGCCCTTGGGGGCAGGCGGACCTGACGCGCGCTCACCCGCAACGGACGGGGCGGCACGGGTCAGTTCTGCGAGGGCACCGAGGCGCTGCCGTTCCCCGATCCCGGCTCCAGGGCGTCCAGCGCACGGCGCAGGCCGGTGAGTTTCCGCTCCAGGTGGGCGGCGGTGGCCACCGCCGCTGCATCCGCGGACTCGTCGTCGAGCTGCTTCGACAGCGCCTCGGCCTGCTCCTCGACGGCCGCGAGCCGGGCGGACAGCTCGGCCAGCAGCCCGGCAGGCTCCTTGGTCGCGACGCTGCCGCTCTTGCCGCCGCCCTCCAGCTGGAGCCGCAGCAGCGCGGCCTGCTCCCGCAGCTGGCAGTTCTTCATGTACAGCTCGACGAAGACCGAGACCTTGGCGCGCAGCACCCACGGGTCGAACGGCTTGGAGATGTAGTCCACCGCGCCGGCCGCGTATCCGCGGAAGGTGTGGTGAGGGCCATGGTTGATCGCGGTGAGGAAGATGATCGGGATGTCCCGGGTCCGTTCCCGCCGCTTGATGTGCGCGGCCGTCTCGAATCCGTCCATCCCCGGCATCTGGACGTCCAGCAGAATGACCGCGAAATCGTCCGTGAGCAGTGCTTTGAGTGCTTCCTCCCCGGACGATGCCCGCACCAGCGTCTGATCGAGCGCAGAGAGGATCGCCTCCAGCGCCAGCAGATTCTCCGGCCGGTCATCGACCAGGAGGATCTTGGCCTTCTGCACCATGGCCCGCCCTCCTCGCCCCGGCATGGGGCCTCCCCTGTCCACAGGACCGGGGGTGGCACCGGCGGGTGCCGCCCCCGGGGACGACTCCCTTGCGCCGCCCGTCCTCGTGCCGGTCATCGTAGCCGCACCCCGCCTGTCGCCACACCCTGTCACCGCGATGTCACTGTGCACGTAGCAAAAACGCAGCAGGAGACCAGAAGGTTCCCCGATTCCCGCACTTCTACACGGCTACGAGCACCCTGTGTCAGCGACTCCGCGTGAACATCCTCCGTTCACTCCCCCCTCATCCACTGCTCCATCACCGACAGCAGGTGATCGGGGTCCACCGGCTTGGTCACGTAGTCGGAGGCGCCCGACTCGATCGCCTTCTCCCGGTCGCCCTTCATCGCCTTCGCGGTCAGCGCGATGATCGGCAGACCGGAGAACTGCGGCATTCTGCGGATCGCGGTCGTCGTCGCGTACCCGTCCATCTCGGGCATCATGATGTCCATCAGGACGACCGCCACGTCGTCGTGCTGCTCCAGCACCTCGATGCCCTCGCGGCCGTTCTCCGCGTAGAGCACGGACAGCCCGTGCTGCTCCAGGACGCTGGTGAGCGCGAACACGTTGCGGATGTCGTCGTCGACGATCAGCACCTTCTGCCCGCCGAAGCGGATCCCGCGGTACAGCTCCGGTGCCGTCTCCTGCTCCGGCCCCGGCCAGCGCTCCCCCTGGGCGGGTCCGGCCTCCAGGGCGCCCATGGCCCGGCGGCGCCGCCGGAACAGGGCGGCCGGCCCGTTCTGCGTCTCCCGGTACGACTTCACCTCGGCCGGTGTCTCGATCTCGACCCCGGCCAGCTCCGACAGGTGCTCCTGGGACGCCACCAGGTCGCCCGCCTCCAACACGGGCACGGGCTGCTGGTAGCCGTGCGGGGGCAGTTCGTTGGGATGCAGCGGCAGGTAGAGCGTGAAGGTCGAGCCGCGGCCCGGCTCGCTCTGCGCATGGATCTCGCCGCCCAGCAACTGCGCGATCTCCCGCGAGATCGACAGGCCCAGGCCGGTGCCGCCGTACTTGCGGCTGGTGGTGCCGTCGGCCTGCTTGAACGCCTCGAAGATGACCCGCATCTTGCTCGCCGCGATACCGATCCCGGTGTCGGTCACCGAGAAGGCGATCAGCGGCTCCGCCGGGTCCCCGAGCGAGCCCGCCTCCAGCAACTGCTCCCGGATCGACGGCGGCACGTCAGCACCGGCCGGGCGGATCACCAGCTCCACCGAACCGGAGTCGGTGAACTTCACCGCGTTGGACAGCAGGTTGCGCAGCACCTGCAGCAGCCGCTGCTCGTCGGTGTGGAGCGTGGCGGGCAGCTCCGGGGAGATGCGGACCGCCAGGTCCAGCCCCTTCTCCGCGGTCAGCGGCCGGAAGGTGGCCTCCACGTAGTCCACGAGCTGGACCAGCGCGATACGCGTCGGGGAGACGTCCATCTTGCCCGCCTCGACCTTCGACAGGTCGAGGATGTCGTTGATCAGCTGCAGCAGGTCCGAGCCGGCTCCGTGGATGGTCTCGGCGAACTC
This sequence comes from Streptomyces actuosus, assembly GCF_016921115.1. Lineage (GTDB taxonomy): Bacteria > Actinomycetota > Actinomycetes > Streptomycetales > Streptomycetaceae > Streptomyces > Streptomyces actuosus_A. The sequence goes on along the minus strand of NZ_JAFFZS010000016.1, from coordinate 8,490 downwards.
GACCTGCTTCGGGGACAGGTTGCCCTCCGCGTTGTCGGCGAGCAACTTGGCCAGGATCAGCAGCGAGTTCAGCGGAGTGCGCAGCTCGTGCGACATGTTGGCGAGGAACTCGCTCTTGTAGCGCATGGACACCGCGAGCTGCTCGGCACGCTCCTCCAGAACCTGCCGCGCCTCCTCGATCTCGGTGTTCTTCACCTCGATGTCCCGGTTCTGCTGGGCCAGCAGCTCGGCCTTCTCCTCCAGTTCGGCGTTGGAGGCCTGCAGTGCCTTCTGCCGCTGCTCCAACTCCTCCGACCGCTCGCGCAGCTGCTCGGTCAGCTCCTGCGACTGCTTCAGCAACTGCTCGGTCTTGGTGTTGACGGAGATGGTGTTGACGCTGGTCGCGATCATCTCCGCGAGCTGGTTGAGGAAGTCCTTCTGGATCTGCGTGAACGGGGTGAAGGAGGCCAGCTCGATCACCCCGAGCACCTTGCCCTCGAACAGCACCGGCAGCACGATCACCTGCGCGGGCGGCGCCTCGCCCAGCCCGGAGGAGATCTTCAGGTAGCCGCTGGGCGCGTTCTCGACCAGGATCGTGCGCTTCTCCTGGGCGGCCGTGCCGACGAGCGCCTCGCCGGGCCGGAACGACGTCGGCATCGAGCCCATCGAGTAGCCGTAGGAGCCCAGCATCCGCAGCTCGTAGAGGTCGTCCTGGTCCTCGGCCACCTCAGACCCGTCGACGCGCGGCACGGCCACGAAGAACGCGCCGTGCTGGGCGGAGACCACCGGCGTCAGTTCACTCATGATCAGCGAGGCCACGTCCTGGAGGTCCCGGCGACCCTGCATGAGACCCGAGATGCGGGCCAGGTTGCCCTTCAGCCAGTCCTGCTCCTGGTTGGCGACCGTGGTGTCGCGCAGGTTGGCGATCATCTTGTTGATGTAGTCCTGAAGCTCCTGGATCTCGCCGGAGGCGTCGACGTCGATCTTCAGGTTCAGGTCGCCGCGGGTCACCGCGGTCGCCACGCGCGCGATGGCACGCACCTGACGCGTCAGGTTCCCCGCCATCTCGTTCACCGACTCGGTGAGGTCGCGCCACGTTCCGTCGACGTCACGCACGCGTGCCTGGCCGCCGAGCTGGCCCTCCGTGCCCACCTCGCGGGCGACGCGCGTGACCTCCTCGGCGAACGACGACAGCTGGTCGACCATCGTGTTGATCGTCGTCTTCAGTTCCAGGATCTCGCCCCGGGCATCGATGTCGATCTTCTTCGTCAGGTCGCCCTTGGCGATGGCCGTGGTGACCATGGCGATGTTGCGCACCTGACCGGTCAGGTTGGACGCCATCTGGTTCACCGACTCGGTGAGGTCCTTCCACGTGCCTGCCACGCCCGGGACCTGGGCCTGACCGCCGAGAATGCCGTCCGTGCCCACCTCGCGGGCCACCTTGGTGACCTGCTCGGCGAACGAGCTCAGCGTCTTGACCATCGTGTTGATGGTGTCGGCGAGCTGCGCGACCTCGCCGCGCGCCTCGATGGTGACCTGGCGGGTCAGGTCACCGTTGGCGACCGCGGCCGACACCTGGGAGATGTTGCGCACCTGCGTGGTCAGGTTCTTGGCCATCAGGTTGACGTTGTCGCTGAGGTCCTTCCAGATGCCGGTGACGCCCGGCACGTGCGCCTGGCCACCCAGGATGCCCTCGGTGCCCACCTCACGGGCCACACGCGTGACCTGCTCGGCGAACGACGAGAGCTGGTCCACCATCGTGTTCACCGTGGTGACGAGTTCGAGGATCTCGCCCTTGGCGTCGACGGTGATCTTCTTCGACAGGTCGCCCTTGGCGACCGCGGTGGTGACCTCGGCGATGGAGCGCACCTGGAGGGTCAGGTTGTTGGCCATGCCGTTCACGGACTGCGTGAGGTCCTTCCAGGTGCCGGAGACCCCCTGCACCTCGGCCTGACCGCCCAGGATGCCCTCGGTGCCCACCTCACGGGCCACGCGCGTGACCTCCTGGGCGAACGACGACAGCTGGTCCACCATCGTGTTCAGCGTGTTCTTCAGCTCCAGGATCTCCCCGCGCGCGTCCACGGTGATCTTCTGGGACAGGTCGCCGCGTGCCACCGCGGTGGCGACCTGCGCGATGTTGCGGACCTGCGCGGTGAGGTTTCCCGCCATCCCGTTCACGGAGTCGGTCAGGTCACGCCACACGCCCGCCACGCCGGGCACCTGGGCCTGGCCGCCGAGGCGTCCGTCGGTGCCCACCTCGCGGGCCACACGGGTCACCTGGTCGGCGAAGGCGGAGAGCTGGTCGACCATCGTGTTGATGGTGTTCTTCAGTTCGAGGATCTCGCCGCGCGCGTCGACGTCGATCTTCTGCGAGAGGTCGCCGCGGGCCACCGCGGTCGTCACCTGGGCGATCTGCCGCACCTGGGAGGTGAGGTTGCCGGCCATGAAGTTGACGGAGTCGGTGAGCTCCTTCCAGGTGCCCGACACCCCGTCCACACGGGCCTGGCCGCCCAGCCGGCCCTCCGTCCCCACGTCCCGGGCCATCCGCGTGACCTGGTCGGCGAAGGACGACAGCTGGTCCACCATCGTGTTCACGGTGTTCTTCAGCTGGAGCATCTCGCCGGAGACGTCCACGGTGACCTTCTGCGACAGGTCGCCGTTGGCCACCGCCGTCGTCACCTGCGCGATGTTCCTCACCTGGCCGGTCAGGTTGCGGAACGCCGTGTTGACGGAGTCCGTCAGGTCCTTCCACGTCCCCGCCGCGCCGGACACCTGGGCCTGGCCGCCCAGCTCGCCCTCGACCCCGACCTCCCGCGCCACGCGCGTGACCTCGGCACCGAACGCCGACAGCTGGTCCACCATCCCGTTGACGGTGTTCTTCAGCTCCAGCATCTCGCCCGCGACGTCCACGGTGACCTTCTGCGACAGGTCGCCGTTGGCCACCGCCGTCGTCACCGCGGCGATGTCCCGCACCTGGGTCGTCAGGTTCCGGAAGACCGTGTTGACGGAGTCCGTCAGGTCCTTCCACGTCCCCGCCGCGCCCGGCACGTTCGCCTGCCCGCCGAGCCGGCCCTCGGCACCGACCTCGTTGGCCACGCGGGTGACCTCGTCGGCGAAGATCCGCAGCGTCTCGGTCATCTGGTTGATCGTGTCGGCGAGCTGCGCGACCTCGCCGCGCGCCGGGACGGTCACCTTGCGCGACAGGTCACCGTTGGCGACCGCCGTCGTCACCTCGGAGATCCCCCGCACCTGGGCCGTCAGGTTCCCCGCCATGGTGTTGACGGAGTCGGTCAGCTCCTTCCAGACCCCGTCCACCCCCGGCACCTGCGCCTGGCCGCCCAGGATGCCCTCGGTGCCCACCTCGCGGGCGACACGGGTCACCTCCGAGGAGAACGCCGAGAGCTGGTCGACCATCGTGTTGACGGTGTTCTTCAGCTCCAGCATCTCGCCGGCGACATGCACGGTCACCTTGCGTGACAGATCGCCCTTGGCGACCGCCGTGGTCACCAGCGCGATGTCGCGCACCTGGGCGGTGAGCCGGGACGCCATCGTGTTGACGGAGTCCGTCAGGTCCTTCCACGAGCCCGACAGGCCACGCACGCGTGCCTGCCCGCCCAGCTTGCCCTCGGTACCCACCTCGCTGGCCACGCGGGTGACCTCGTCGGTGAAGGTCGACAGCTGGTCGACGAGGTTGTTGACCGTCCGGGCGACCTTGAGGAACTCGCCGCGCAGCGGGTGCCCCGACCCCTCCGGGGCGAGCGTCCGCAGCTCCATGCGCGGCGACAGCTCGCCCTCCGCGACGGCCGACAGGACCCGGCTGACCTCGGAGACCGGCCGCACGAGGTCGTCGACCAGGGCGTTGGAATGGTCGATGGCCGCCGCCCAGGAGCCCTCGCAGGCCCCCGTCTCCAGCCGTTCCGTGAGTTTTCCCTCACGCCCCACCATGCGCCGTACCCGTGACAGCTCGCCCGTCAGGTGCAGATTGCGGTCGGCCACCTCGTTGAAGACCGCCGCGATCTCCGACATCACGCCGTCGCCGGACACCGTCAGCCGCTTGCGGAAGTTTCCGTCCCGCATGGCCGCGAGCGCAGCCAGCAGCCGGTTCAGCGCGGCCGTGTCCACCGTCGTGGTCCCATTGCGTGGATTGCGCTGGTTGCTTGGGGAGTGTCCGCCTTTCGCGCGCGTCTTCGTATCCCGCGCCGCTGCGCCAGACTCCACTGTGTCCCTCCCGCAAGGGTCGACCGTCACTGCTGTGCTCGTGGTGCCGTACCGGGTACCGCTCGCCCGGCGTATCAGACATCGTCGTCCATGTCCGCCCGACGCCACCGGGTCACACGAAAGGGTTGCCGCCCTCCGTGCGCGGATGACACTCGGCCTGCCCGGACCTTCACCAGAAGCCTGCCCAGTGTTTCACCCTTGCCGAACCAGGCCATAACAGTTCGGCAGCTTCGCACATCGTCCGCACGCCCTCCGGGCGGAAACACTGGTGACCGGCATCCGCATGGACGGGGAAGGTAAGTAACCTTGCATGCGGCTGTCCAGCCGCACCGGTCCGTCCGGCATGGGCGGAGGCACGAGTACGAGCGGGCATCGGAGGGGCGGCCGCACACATGACCACCGGACTGATCCCCGGGGGACAGCCCCCGGACCCCCGGCCGACGGGCGCCCGCCCGCCGCACCAGCGGCGCGGGCCCGGCGACCGGGCAGCCCAGCACGTCGACGACCGGCCGAGGAGTTCTGTGATCACCGCGCGCGCGGCTGCCAGCTTCGAGCCCGTGGGGCGCTCGGTCGCCACCGCCCGCTCCTTCGTCCGCGACACCCTGCAGGGCTGGGGCTTCGCCGACATCGTCGACGACGCCGTGGTGCTGACCAGTGAGCTGGTCACCAACGCCGTGGTGCACGCCGGCACCCAGGCCGACCTGCTGTGCCTGCGCTCCGACGACGGCGTCCGCATCGAGGTCTCGGACCGCTACCCGGAGCGCGAGGTCCCCCTCCAGGGCGCCGCCGTGAACATGGGCAGCCCGGACCGCGAGGGCGGACGCGGCCTCCAGCTGTGCGCGGCACTGGCCGGTCGCTGGGGTGTGGAGTACACGCCGACCCACAAGAACGTGTGGTTCCAACTGGCTCTCCCCGAACGCCCGGTGGGCACGCGCGCCGCCGGCCCGGCCCTGCCCGCGGAACTGCTGCCGCTGGCCGACGGCAGGGTCCGCGTCGCCGTCGTCCAGATCGACCGCACCGCCGCCATCAGCGCCTGGAACGAGGACGCGGAGGAGCTCTTCGGCTACGCCGCCGACCAGGTCACCGGCAAGCCGCTCACCGATCTCGCCGCCTGGCCGCACACGCCGGGCACCGGCACCGGCATCGCGGAGGCACTCCGGCTCTCCCGCTGGGAGGGCAGTTACGGCATCCGCGACGCGAACGGCCGCGTGACTCCCGTGTACGCCTCCCACCTGCGCGTCCGCGACACCGGCGGCGAACCGTCCACGGTCTGCCTCCTGGTGCGCGAGCACGAACGCGCCGTGCTCCAGACACCCCTGCGCGCGCCCGCCGGCGACGCGGCCGGTTCGGGCGACGGCCAGAACTCCGACCCGTTCGAGACGTTCATCGGCTCGCCGGCCCCCGACGACCTCGACGGGCTCCTCCAGCGCACCGTCGAACGCGCCCGCGACATGCTCGACGGCGACTCCGCCTTCCTGCTCCTCGCCACCGACGACGAGACGGAGCTGGAGGTCCGTGCCTCCACCGGTCTGCCCTCCGCACGCCAGCGCTTCGCGCGCGTGCCCGTCGAGGCGGGCCCCGGCCGCTACGGCTCGGCCCGCATGCCAGCCGTCCACGAGGACCTGTCCGCCGTCCCCGGTGCCGTGCCGCTGCTCAACACCACCGGCATGCGCTCGGTGGTCACCGTTCCGCTCAAGGTCGAGGGACGCCTCACCGGCTCCCTCGGCGTCGCCGCCGAGGCACCGGGCCGGTACTCCAACGAGGAGGCGCTGCGCCTGCAGTTCGCCGCAGACCGCATCGCGCTCGCCGTGGAGTCGGCCCGCCTCGGCGAGCTGGAGCGACTGCGCCGCGGATCGCTGAGCTTCCTCGTCGAGGCCTCCGACCTGCTGGCCGGAACCCTCGACCGGGATCAGACCCTCGCTCTCATGGCCCAGATGACGGTCCCCACGCTGGCGACGTGGTGCGCCGTCTACACGATCGCCGACCAGGCCTCCGATCCCTATCTCTCGTACGTCCTGCACGAGGACGAGGAACTCATCGACGGCATCAAGTCGTTGCTGTCGAAGATCCCCCCGCCGGACCCGGTGCCCACTCCCGGTGCCCGTGTGTGGGGTCTTCCCGGCGAAACGGCCCACCAGTCCGCGCTGCGCAGCTCGATGCGGAGCCTGGGCCTCAGCGGCGGACCGACCCATCAGGTCGCCTCCGCCATGGGTCCGACCCTCGCCGTGGCCTCGGCGGTGGGCGGGGAGACGGTGGTGCTGCCCCTGGTCGCCCGCAACCGCGTCATCGGCATGCTCACGCTGGGCAAGCCGACGGAGGAGCACTTCCGCCAGGAGATCCTGGAGCTGGCCGAGGACCTCAGCCGACGGGCCGCCCTGGCCCTGGACAACGCCCGGCTGTACTCGGAGCGCACGGCCATCAGCCAGTCCCTCCAGCGCAGTCTCCTCCCGCCCGAACTGCCCGAGATCGACGGCGTCGAGGTCGAGGTCATCTACCGCGCCGCGGGCGAGGGCAACGAGGTCGGCGGTGACTTCTACGACCTCTTCCCCATCAGCGACGGGGCATACGGCTTCGCCATCGGCGACGTCTGCGGTACGGGCCCGAACGCGGCGGCGGTGACGGGCCTGGCCCGGCATGCCCTGCGTCTGCTCGCCCGCGAGGGTCTGAGCGGTCCGGCCGTCCTGGAGCGGCTGAACTCGGCCATTCTCGACGAGGGCGCCCGCAGCCGCTTCCTGACGCTCCTGTACGGGGAGATGCGCCCGCAGGAGGACGGCGGTGCGGAGCTGAAGGTGGTCTGCGCCGGTCATCCGCTGCCGCTCCGTCTGCGTCAGGACGGCACGGTCGAGGCCGCGGCCGAGCCGCAGCCGCTGCTCGGTGTCATGGAGGACCTGGAGTTGTACGAGCAGACGGTCACCCTGGATCCGGGGGATGTCCTGCTGTGCGTGACGGACGGTGTCACGGAGCGCCGGGAGGGCACCCGCATGCTCGGCGACGACGGTCTGGCCGACGTCCTGACCACCTGCACGGGCCTGACGGCGGGTGCCGTGGCGGCGCGCATCATGCGCGCGGTCGAGCGCTTCGCCTCCGACGCGCCGTCCGACGACATGGCGATCCTGGCCATGCGGGTGCCCGAGCTGCACAAGGACTGAGACGGCGAAGGCCGGAACACGAAAGGCCCCCCGCCCGTTGGGCGAGGGGCCTTTCTGATGGAGCCCCCAAACGGAATCGAACCGTTGACCTTCTCCTTACCATGGAGACGCTCTGCCGACTGAGCTATAGGGGCTTGTCGCTTTTCGAGGCTTCCCTCGCGGCAACGAATTAGATCGTACCCCGACCGGAGCCGAGTTCCCAAATGCGTTCCGGCGCCCGTTCGGGGCTTGTTGGGGGAGGCTCAGACGGCCGGCCGGAGCAGTCCGCCCAGGGAGTTGCAGGCGGCCACGATCCGCTGCATGTCCCGCTTCGTCAGTGCCGAATCCACGGGCAGTGCGAGGGTCTCGTCCGCGGCGCGCTCCGTCTCGGGCAGGGACACGCAGCGGCGGAACTCCGGCAGGCGATGCACGGGCGTCTTGACGGGCACCCTGCAGTCGACTCCCCTGGCCCGTACGGCCAGTGCGAAGGCGTCCCGGTCCGGCCTGCCGTTTCCGGGCACGCGTACGACGTACTGCTGGTAGGTGTGGCCGTCGCCCCCGTCCGGTGTCCGCACGCCCCGCAGTCTGCCGTCGAGGTAGGCCGCCCGCTGCCGCCGCTGCGCGACCTCGGTGTACGGCGCCTCGGAGTCGGCCTGTTCCAGGACCAGCAGCCCGTGCCGCCGTCCCACGCCACGCAGCCGCCCGGTGTCCGCCGGCCGCCCGAAGCGATGGACGGCAACGACGGCCGCGGTGCGCGGAGTTACGGCCGCCTCGACCGCGAACGGATCGAGGCAGTACGTCACCGGGTCTATGTCGGCGAACACCGGTAGCGCTCCGACCAGGGTCACCGCTTCGGCGACGTCCTGGTTGCCGAAGGCCGGCACCACGACCTCGTCACCGATGCCGACTCCGGCGGCCCTGAGTATTGCAGCAGCACCCATGGCGCTGATGCTGCGTGCGCAACGTGAACGTCAAGTGACGGAAAAAAGAAAAGGGTTGGGCCCGGAACCGAAGTTCCGGGCCCAACCCTTTGAATGATTGTTCGGCGGCGTCCTACTCTCCCACAGGGTCCCCCCTGCAGTACCATCGGCGCTGTAAGGCTTAGCTTCCGGGTTCGGAATGTAACCGGGCGTTTCCCTCACGCTATGACCACCGAAACACTATG
>NZ_JAFFZS010000158.1 GCF_016921115.1 Streptomyces actuosus | reverse complement strand
GTATGCAGTATACAAGCAGCTGCCATCATCTTGCTCTGCAGTTGCCATTTAGATAAGGTGAGTAAATGGATGACTAAGGATGAAGTCTTGATCACCTCCCTGTACTATGAAAATAGGTGTATGAGTTGTAATGTCCCCAATGCTAACTGGAACATCCTCTGCACACACAGTACATGGAACTGCCTCCCTGCTTTGGATGACCATTGTTAAGTTAGGACCGTACATGAGGTCGAGCCCGAGCTCTCTAGCAATATCCTCCTGCATAACATTGATCATTGATCCGGTATTGATAAGGGTGGGGAGGGTTTGGTTGTTGATAGATGTCTTAGTTCTCAAGATGTCCATAGCATAAATGACTTGGCTGGTCTTTACCGGCTTGGACCTGCGCTTGTCTTCAATGACTCTCTGGGCAGAAACTTTCCCAGCGGCAGGTGGGGTCGGAGGCCTAGGAACAACAGTTTCTGAAATATTGGGAAGCTGTTGGAAAAAGGTTTTATGAAGGCTTGGAGAAGACC
>NZ_JAFFZS010000157.1 GCF_016921115.1 Streptomyces actuosus | reverse complement strand
CCAAGAACCGTTGCATCGGGAACTAATTTTGAACACAGGGACCAAGACTGCTTGGGTATGATCTTGAACTACTCAGTGACTATGTGCAAAGGAAAAGGGCCACGAAATTGGTTCTGGCATTCCGGGACAGCGAGGCTTTTGACCCTAATCTATTAACGGATCTTCTATCGTTACTGAGGTGAGAACCCTCACCCCCGAATCATGACGGACCAGGTGCTAATTCCTTTTAGCTCATGGCTCGACCGAATACCATTTACCCTGATGTTTGGAATCTCAACATCGATTGAACTTTTCGAAGGAAGGCTTCCAAGATCTAGTGTTGCTCTGCTTAGGGGTAAATACTTTGAGCTTCACGAATCGAGCAACTGTGTCGACCGTATATATGACAGATTGCAAGCTGAACCGGACGGGGAGTTTTGGCTAGGACGCAATATCACCGGTGTTTTATTTGAACGATCGAGCGACTACTTCAATACCCCAGAAGCGTTTAGTCGAACAGTAAAGGTATGCCGAGC
>NZ_JAFFZS010000156.1 GCF_016921115.1 Streptomyces actuosus | reverse complement strand
GATGTGATAAAATAATAATATCAAATAATCGCTGGAGGTGGCACGGGGAGAAGGCAGGGTGGAGCTGGGCTTTTCAGCGGTTTTTATCAGCTGAGCCTTAATTAGTCGTCTTTATTTTTTTTATCTTTCTTAATTATATTATACTTTATTTATTATTTTTATTTTATTTTACGGTTCAACCATAATATCAATTGTTCTCGACATTCCTTTTTCTCTCTCTCGCTCTTTCTTTCTGTTATGACTCTTTCTGTTGACTCCAGGATCAACTGGAAAAAAGACATACATGCAACCCGCATCCACGCTAGACCCAATCAGGCCGGGTGGTGACTCTGTAGGAGGGGTTTAGCGCCCACTAGCTCTGTTAGTTTTTTTTCCCTTGCCGTCCATCTACTCCTCGAGTTTTATTATCATCATTCTTAGCATCCTATGGTATGTACGGAGGACTCCGCAGTCCATACAGTACGAAATAGAGGCACGACTCAATTGATTGACTCTGGTTGGCTTGTCATATCACCCAGA
>NZ_JAFFZS010000155.1 GCF_016921115.1 Streptomyces actuosus | reverse complement strand
ATATAATATACATTCTGAATAAAACAGATAGCTATTAGGATACTCCAAGCCTCTAATGTTTAATGTTTAATAAATAATATTATAATACTTGTTGTGCAAAACTATTGACTTAGTTAAAATATACTATATTCTATAACAACATCTTATTCCACTTTCTAATACAAAGGTATTTTGTATCACAGCTGTAATGGTATTTTTGGTGGGTTATATTCCAACCCAACCCAACAGCCTGCCCCAACCCAAACTATGGGTTAACCCATAATCCAACGGGTTGGCCAATTTCAACCCATGATACCCATGGGTTTTGACAGAGCCAACCCAACCCGCCCATCTATGGGTTGGGTTGGGTTGGGCTGGGTTGGCGGGCGGGTATCTCATGTCTAGTCTTTGGTGCAAAGAGGAGACAGAGACAAGGACTAGTTATATACACAGATTCAGCATATGCTAATTCAGTGAGAATTTGCTCTACTACTGGATTTGTCTTCATTATCAATGGATCACTGGTTACCTGGAATAGCAGGAAG
>NZ_JAFFZS010000154.1 GCF_016921115.1 Streptomyces actuosus | reverse complement strand
CTATTATAGCTTTGGTTATATTATATTATATTATATTCATGTTTTATGAGAATTGTTTTCTAAATAATAAAATCAATTAGAGATGAAGTCATTATATAATATATTGCATTGGATATTGATAGACATATAATGAGAATACTTAATACTATAACCAAGGCATGTTATGTTAATAAGATAATAGATTACTGTATGATTCTAATATGTAATATCTTGTAATTAATACAATAGCTCACATGATTATTAGTAATTAACTTATGTGAGTACTCATGAGTTCTGTGAGTAGGCAGTCCTCAAACTTGACTCACATGTGAGTTTTGATTGGCCAACTCAACCTGACTCACTGTGAGTCAGGTCTGACTATGAGTCGAGTTGGCCGGGTCGGGTTAACAAGTCTAGTCTTTCCTATAAATGCCTGCCTTGCAGATCATCATGATTTGTTTTTAGGATCTCTTAGATCACTGTGGAGGACTTTAGGATAAAGATATAATTTTAAAATCTAAGTAGAGTATTTTTAGACTTACTCCA
>NZ_JAFFZS010000153.1 GCF_016921115.1 Streptomyces actuosus | reverse complement strand
ATATATAGTACTATATTGTAGTTTACATTATTATCTTTATAACAAAAAATTTTTTATTATATTATAAATATGTAAACCTTATCTAAAAAGATGTAGAATTATTATCCTTTATATATTACTGTAAATAAATAAATTATATATTTACATATAAAACATAAATTTTAATACTTACATATACTTTAAACAAACATATTTATCATACACCTTTTAAATTTTATTAATACAACTATTATACTAGCTATAACCACTAATTGACAATAAAATTATTTAATTTATTTAATTTTATTTTTTTTTATATCACTTAAATATCAAATATAATGATTTATAAAAAAAACTCAATAACAATAATAAGTTTTTTTACTTACAATATTAAATAAGTAAAATTATTTATTATTAAGAGTTTTATAAAAACTTAACATTACATTTAATTAAAAAAAAAAAGAATCTTTTTTTTTTCTTTTAAAATTTATAATTTATTTAAAATTATTGATATAATATTATCTATAATAAAGATATATTTATAGG
>NZ_JAFFZS010000152.1 GCF_016921115.1 Streptomyces actuosus | reverse complement strand
AACCACATGGGCCATGCACTCTTAACCCGTCTCCTCCTGCCCGTCCTCAAACAAACAGCAGCAGCAGAAACAAATGCAGATGTGAGAGTCATCTTCCTCTCCTCAGCCCTCGAATCCACCGCCCCCAAAACAGGCTATGAATCCAACTCAACTCTCAGAACCAACATGCAAGACTTCTCAACGTGGACCCGCTACGGCCAGTCCAAACTAGCCAATATCCACTACGCCAGAGCCCTATCTCAGCAGTACCCCGAGATCAAATTCATCAGTCTGCACCCGGGTGTCGTGGAGACGAACCTCACCACCGAGTTTATATCCGGCTTGAATTGGCTGGTGTCTGTGGTGCTGAGATTCGTCAAGGGATTCATTACGGTGGGTGTTGAGAAGGGTGCGCTTACTTCGCTTTGGGCGGCTACAAGTCCTGATGCTAAGTCTGGGGTTTTTTATCATCCGGTGGGTGTTGCTGGGAAGGATACAAGGCTTGCGAGAGATGAGGGCGTTTGTCGAAGGCTTTGGGAGTATACAGAGAAG
>NZ_JAFFZS010000151.1 GCF_016921115.1 Streptomyces actuosus | reverse complement strand
AACTCCCTCTGAAGAACCTCCATTGGAAGTCCCCTAGCCGTCCCGTTCGTTCGATCGAGTCCCTCCGCATCGGCTTTACCCAACAGGAGGCCGTCGAACGCAAGTCCTCTAGCGACACAGCCTCCGGTGCTGTTCCACACAGACGACATCAAATCCCGGGTCTACGACAGACTCCCTACTTGAAGATCTACCTGCTACGATGCGATGATAACGACACCTACAAGACCACTGCCCGGAAAGCAGTGCGCGAATGGATCAAAGCCCACGCCTCGACACCGCAAGCCAGCGCGTCGACTACTAGCAGCAACCAAGAGAAACACGATGCTTTCGAATGGCTCATATTGCATGTGGTTCAGGACGGGGATGGCGCCGACAAAGCATCTACCTCGAAATGGGGCCAGAGGAGCACAACGGTGCTAGAGAAGGTCAAGGCCGACTTCAATGGGTCTTCCAAGTCAGCGGTGGACCGGGTGGCTCAGCTGCGGCTTCCCAAGCCCGGGACGTCGCAGAAGCCGGCTGAGTTGCCGGATCAGATCGAGGAT
>NZ_JAFFZS010000150.1 GCF_016921115.1 Streptomyces actuosus | reverse complement strand
AATTACCCTTTCAGGTGACTGCACAGCGCGCTGCGCTCCAAAACAAGGAAACCTAGGCAAAAAAAAAAAGGTCACAGGACTCAATGAGGCCCTGTGGGAACATAAAGCACCCTCAGGATGGAAATAAGAACCAATGGTTACAAGAAAAACATCCCAGAGAGCCTTGGGGCACAGCTCTTAAAGGGGGGAGGTAATGTTAGGAGACATACAGAGATCTGATACACGCCGATTAGTCAATACAGGTGATTAGTTATTGGCATATTAGTCAGAATCCTGAAGGATATAACCCCCAGGCTATACCACATCTGTACTAGTTAGCTGAAGGTCATGTGACCCATGGAAGTATATAGGCCACTGGTTTGACCTGAAGGAGAAAACCAGTGTTCAGACTACAATGACCCACAGTATACATTTTAACAAAGTATATTTCTATCCACCCTTTCCTGTTCTATCACACTTCCGTACCCGTAGCCCTCTCCTTCAGGCTACATCCTTAACATTCTGAATGCTCAATCTACAGTTATCCAGTAGAGCCCAGAAAAGGGGTACAACAAATATTC
>NZ_JAFFZS010000149.1 GCF_016921115.1 Streptomyces actuosus | reverse complement strand
GGCCGTAGCTCGACGGCGACGCTGCTGGACGGGGACCGTTGCACGCGGCCACCGCATCCGCGCACGCCCCGGGGGGACCAGGGCCGCCGTAGAGAAGGCCAGAGCGGGCAGGCGGGGGCGTGGGGGCGGGGGCCGTGGGCCAGGGAGGGCGGCTCCCGGGGCCGACGGCGAGGGGGGCGCGGATCGAGGGGATCGAGGGGGTGCGAGGGGTGGGCCAGTTGGCCGAGGGAGATTGGGAGGCTTGGGGTCGAGCGCGGGCGCGGGCAACGGTGGCCGGGGAAACTCGCTCTCGCCAGTTCGCGGTAGGCCATGGGCGCGCGGAGCGTTCCCGGGGGCGGTCACCATGGAGGGGGGCAAGCCGGGGTATTGACCAGTTGGCGGTGGGCCAGAATGGTCCCCCGGGACCGGCGTCAACCCCCAACGGGGCGCCACGACGGGACAGAGGGACGTCCGGGCGAGTGGCGCGAGGGCCGGCGGCAGGAGGGTGGACTGCTGTCTCCGAGCAATATATCTCGTGTCCAGGTGCATCCACCAGTACCTGCGTGTATATATATATATATGTATGTC
>NZ_JAFFZS010000015.1 GCF_016921115.1 Streptomyces actuosus | reverse complement strand
AAGACTGCGACCAGCCTGGTGGTCATGGCGGTGGTCACCATGGTGGTGGCCATGGTGGCGGCTATGGCTCCGGTGGCGGTGACGAGGAAGACTGCGACCAGCCTGGTGGTCATGGCGGTGGTCACCATGGTGGTGGCCATGGTGGCGGCTATGGCTCCGGTGGCGGTGACGAGGAAGACTGCGACCAGCCTGGTGGTCATGGCGGTGGTCACCACGGCGGTGGCCATGGTGGCGGTGACGAGGAAGACTGCGACCAGCCCGGTGGTCATGGCGGTGGTCACCACGGTGGCGGCGACACGCCTCCCTCGCTGGCCGACACCGGTGGCAACGAGGCCATGCTGGCTGCTTCCGGCGTCAGTGCCGCACTGATCGCGGCTGGCGCCTTCCTGTACCGACGAGGCCGAGCCGCGTCGCGCCGGTAGGACACGGGGTGCCGGACGCACTGCGCCCGGCACCCGCCCCGGCTCCCGGTACGTCGGCTCCGCACGGAATGCCGGGTGCCGGGCCGGGGCGAGCCGGGTGCGGCGGTCGTCTCCGCCGGCATTCCCTCCCTGTGACGGGCCGTCACTTTCCGGAACACGCACGACGCCACCAGGACCAGGTGGAGGCGCGCGACCGGAGAGACCGGCAGGCCGTCCATCATCGGCTGCTCGGCCCCTCGTCGTCGGACAGCTCGGTACGACGGGTCCCGGACGTCTCGGGCCGCGACGCCTGGCGGACCACCCGTAGCTGCGCGTCCCCGGCGGGGGCCGCCGCCGCCGGGGACGCTGCCAAGGGGGGCGTCCTCCACAGACGCTCCAGGGCCCGGCGGCCGACGTGCCGGGACCACAGCCCCCGCAGGGCCCGCCCCGGAGCGCGGTCGTCCGCCGCGTGCCAGGCGTGCTCCAGGCCGCCGGGCGCCGGGCGCAGGGCGGCCAGGGGCGCGTAGTTCTCGACGACGAACCGCCGCCCGGGAAGCGGCGTCCCCTCCGGCAGCGGACGGTGCGTCAGATCAAGGTGCAGGGCCCGTACGACGTCCAGCGCGGCGCTGTCGTGGAAGAGCCGGAACTGGGCACCGGGACGCGGGTTGAAGTCGAGGAGGTGATGGCGGCCACTCGCGCCGCAGCGCCGGAAGTCCAGGTCGAGGATGCCGCGGTAGCCCAGCCGCTGCACGAGCCGCTCTGCGAGCGCCTGGAGCTGCTGATCGGGCGTCCACTCGCCGACCGCGGTGAGTCCGGCGCCGCGCGGCCAGGCGGCGAGCTTGCGGCCGGTGCCGCCGCCGCGCAGGGCCCCGGAGCGGTCGGCGTAGCCGTGGCAGAACCAGTCGCGGTCGCGGCCGGGAGGCAGGAACTCCTGCAGCAGCAGCGGGCTGCCCGCCTCGTCACCCCGCCGGTACAGCTCCTTCGCCCGCTGCTCGGTGCCGACGAGGACCGTGCTGCGCAACCCGGCGCCCGGTGGCAGCAGCCAGGGGCGGCTCCACTTGGCCACCAGCGGTAGGCCCAGCCGTCCCACGGCCCGGGCCACCTGGTCGGCGCTGTCGGGTACGAGGGTGATCGGGTGGGGGACGTCCGCCGCCGCGCACACGGCGGCCAGCGCGGCCTTGTCGGCGACGTGTTCCGCCGGTGTACCGGGCGCGTCGGGCAGCAGGTAGGCGGGTGCGAGGTCGTCCCGCAGCCGGCCCACGGCCACCGCGCTCGCGTCGTCCATGGGGATCAGCACGGCGGGCCGGGCGATCCGCGCGGCGACCCGATGTAGCACCGCGGAGATGTCGTGGGCCCCCGCGCCGGGCGGCGGCGGGAGGTGGAACTGGCGGGCAAACTGCGACCGGGACACCGGACTTGCCGTGCCGTCGGCGATCACATGGACCTCGACGCCCGCTCTGCCGAGCGAGCGCACGGCACCCAGTGTTCCGTGGTGAAAGGGATTGGGGTCGATCCGCAGCAGTACGGCGGGGACGCGGATGTCGAGCTGCGACACGGGCATGTTCCTTCGGTTCGGGTCACCTGTGTGGGTGATCAGGGCACTCGAAAGCCGTAGCGGCGGTGGCGTAAGTCCGTTTCACATGACTGAGTGTCAGTACTGCTGTCCTTACTGGATCGGAGAAAGGAGCAGGCATGGCACCACACCAGCGACGCACCCGGCCCCGGAGGCTGGCGGTTGTAGCGGCCGCGGTCGCCGCATCCGCGGCCCTGGCCTCCGGACCTGGATTCGCCGCGGGCACGGGGGTGGTGCGGTTGGCCGATCCTTCCGCTCCGGTGCCGGTCCGCGCCGCCGCGGTCACGGCGGTGGACCCGGCGGAGCCCCCCGCACGGGCCGTCCCCGGCACACCGTCCGACCCGTCGCAGCCCGAGCAGGACGCACCGTCGCCGAAGGCCGTCCCCGCCTTCGGCGCCTACCTCGACTTCGGGGCGCGGGGCGTGGCCCGCATGGCCGAGCTCAGCGAGTGGCTGGGCGGTGCCGAACTCCGCGTCGGCCACACCTACCTGCCCGGCGACGTCTGGAGCAACATCGAGGGGCGGCCCGGCTTCCTCGACGTGTGGGCGGACTGGCGGCGGGCGAAGGACGACCGGATCCTCGTTCTGAACGTCCCCATGCTGGAACGCAACGAGGAGGGCGTCCCCGACGCCGAGGTGCGCCGACTGCTGCGGCAGGGCGCGTCCGGAGCGTTCGACCACCATTTCCGGGCGCTCGCCGAGCGGCTGGTGAGCCTGAACGTGCCGGACACGGTGATCGTGCTCGGCTGGGAGATGAACGGCGTCACCTACACCCACCGCTGCGGACCGGATCCGCAGGCCTGGAAGACGTACTGGAACCGGATCGTCACCGCCATGCGCGCGGTGCCGGGCCAGCGGTTCAGGTTCGACTTCACGCCGAGCCGCGGCCGGGACGCCGTCCCCTGGACGCAGTGCTACCCGGGTGACGACACCGTCGACATCATCGGCATGGATTCCTACGACCAGCCGTCCGGGATGTCCTTCGACCAGCAGGTGACGGAGCCGCTCGGGCTCCAGGCGCACGTCGACTTCGCCAAGTCCCACGGCAAGGCCATCTCCTACCCGGAGTGGGGCTTGTTCCGCAACGGCGACAACGACGACTACATGCGGCGCATGCTCGCCTGGATGGACGAGCACCAGCCGCTGTACAACACGCTGACCGACTACTGCCCGCACGGCGTGTGGCAGTGCCGGGACAATCCGCGCTCCTCCGCGGTGTACCGCACGCTCCTGTCCGGCCGCCCCGACGACGCGGCCACGGCCGAGCCGACCGCCACCGCGACCCCGACCGTGGCGGCCGAGCCCAGCCCGCCGGCGGTCCCCGACCGGCCGGCGACGTGCTCTCCGCTGGAACTCGGCGACTGGGTCGAGTACTGGCTGGGCGGGAAACCGTGCATCAGGTTCGACTGGTGGTCGCGGTCCCGTTAGGGCCCGTTGCGCGTGTCCCGCCGGGCCCGCGGCGCCCGGCACCGCGGGGCGTCGTAACGGCCGCCGGCGGCGGGCCCGCTCAGGTCCCGCCGCCACCACGACCGTCCTTCCGATCGTTCCGGCGGCGCAGCAACTCCTTGCCGCGCCGCCGTGCGGTCGCCCGCCCGAGCGCCGCCGCGAGCAGTGGGGCGGTCCGGCGGCGGGCCAGCAGCAGACGCGCGTTGGGCACCGTCTCGGGGCGCCAGTGGTGCTTGTACGGCTCCTCGCCGCGCAGCAGGCTCAGCGTCGTGTGCCCACCGCCCGCGAGCCGCTCGGTGCACGCGTCCAGCAGCATCACCGCCACGTCCACCCGGCGCTCGCGCAGGCACGGATGGGCGCCGTAGAGGTAGCCGCCGATCAGCCGGGGCGCCAGCAGCGTCAGGTCGACGGCGACCACGTCGTCCTCCAGCCGGAACTCGGTGACGGCCGCGTCCCCGGAGCGCACCATCTCACCCGCCGCCCGCACCAGATGCTCCTGGAAGCGCTCCTGCAGGTGCTCCCCCGTCACCCCCCGCCCCTGCCATTGCAGCCGGTGCAGCTCCAGCAGCCGGCGCAGCGCCTTGTCCGCCTCGTCCGCGTGGACGGTCCGGCGTTCGACACCGAGGGCGTCCAGCTTGCGCAGCTTGGCGCGCACGCGCTGCTGGGCCTTGGCCGAGGGCAGTCGTGACACGAGCCCGTCCATGGGCACGGCGGGCAGCTCCAGGCAGACCGAGTCGGCCAGCCTGCGGCGCGGGCCGGCCCAGCGGTCGTAGATCCGTTCTGCCGCCGCGCCGGGCCGCACCTCGCGCAGGTCGATCAGCACGGTGCCGGCGGCCGCGGCGAGCGCGCCGGTGAGCGCGGCCGCCGCCGGCTCGCCGTGCTCGTCGTCGATCAGGACGTCGCCGTAGTCGGAGATCGCCCCGCCGAGCGGGACGAGCGCGGGCAGCGGGCGGCGTACGACGGTCAGCGGTGCCGCGGCCACCAGCTCGCCGCGCGCCGCACCGCCCGCTGCCGCACCGGCCGTTCCGCCCGCCCGTACCAGCAGCAGGCGCAGTCGGCCGGGCCTGCCGTACGACTGCCACCACGACCACAGCCAGGCATGGCTCTGGAACGGCGTGGCCGTGCCGCACCGCCGGTACAGCCCGCCCCACTCGGCGGCGAGCCCGGCGAACTCCGTCTCGTCGGTGACCAGCCGAGTGGTGTACGCCGTCACAGCCGGCCGTGGGTGTCGGCGGCCAGGGCCGGGCCGGGCACCGCGGCGGGACGCCCCGTCTCGACCTGCGGGCGCCGCGGCCGGACCAGCAGGACCAGCCCGCCGAGCAGACCGCCCGCGCTCGCGCCCACCAGCCCGGTCACCGCGGGCGGCGCCGAGGACGGCTCGGCCGGCTTCACCGCGCGCGCGAACAGCTCCAGTTCCACGTGGGTGGTGCCGCGCGCGTCTTCGGCGTGCCGGGTCAGCGCGCGGGCCACGGCGTTGGCCATGTCGGCGGCGAGGTCGGCCCGCGCGGAGGTGGCCGTGATCGACACCATCGGCGCGTCCGGCGAGGTCGCCGTCTGCACGTTCTCCCGCAGCGTCCGCACCGGCACGCCGGCCCACACCTGCGCGTCCCCGAGCACGGCCACCTGGGTGGCGACCCGGCCGTAGGCCTGCGCGAAGCCCAGCGCGGACGCCGGGTCGGACTTCTCGGTCGGGACGGCGACGACGTACGCGCTCGCCGAGTACGCCGGCGGCCTCGCCAGGCCGTACCCGCCGCCGAGGAGCCCGCCGGCGAGGGCGCCGGCCGCCAGCAGCGACCAGGGCGGCAGAGCCCGGGCCCGGGCGCGGTTCCACCGTGGGCGGCGCGGCGCTTCGGGGGTGTCGGGGGTGGCGGTCATGAGGTGGGTGCCTCCTGGGGCGAAGGGGACGGGTGGCGTCCTGGTGAGGCCGCGAGCGCGGCCCGGTAGACGTCCATTAGCCGGCCGGCGCTGCGGTCGATGCTGTAGTGCAGGGCGGCGTCGGGGGCGCTGCGCGGCTGCGGGCCGAGCGCCCGGATCTCCGCGACGGCGCGGGCGAGGGTGCCGCAGCCGCCGGTGACGCGGCGAGCGGGCCCCGTCGCCTGCGGCGGCAGGTCCTCGACGGCCGGGCAGGAGGCGTACACCACGGGCAGGCCGGCGGCGAGCGCCTCCACGACGGCCAGTCCGAAGGCCTCCTCCGGGGACGGCGAGGCGAGCAGGTCCATGGCGGAGACCAGCGCGGGCAGGTCGGGGCCCAGGGAGCCGTCGGGGACGTAGGGGCGTTCTCCGGTGAACAGGACCCGGTCCGCGACGCCCGCCTCGTGCGCGGTCCGGCGCAGCACGCTCTCGTCGGGTCCGCCGCCGACCAGCAGCAGCCAGCAGTCGGCGGGCAGTTCGGCGAGCGCGCGGACGGCGACGTCGAAGCGCTTGACGGCGGTGAGCCGGCCGACGCCGCCGACGACGTAGGCGTCCTCCGGCAGGCCGAGCCGGCGGCGGGTGCGGTGGCGGGCGACCGGGTCGAAGCGGAACCGTGCCAGGTCGATGCCGTTGGGCACCACCGCGATCCGCGGTGCCGGAACGCCCCACCGGCGCAGCCGCTCGGCGACGGTGGGGGAGACGGCGACGGTGGCACGGCCCAGCCGCTCGCTGGCGAGGTACAGCGCCCGCACCCCCCGGGTCAGCCGGCGGCCCTCCATCTGGGAGTCGCCGAGGGAGTGCTCGGTGGCGACCACGGCCCTCACCCCGGCGAGGCGGGCGGCCGGGCGGCCGTACACGCAGGCGCGGTAGAGGTGCGTGTGGACGACGTCGTAGCCGCCGGAGCGGATGAGCCGGACCAGGCGCGGCAGCACGGACACGTCGCGGTTGCCGGCCATGCCCACATGGTGGACGCGTACCCCGTCGGCGACCAGGCCGTCGGCGACCGCGCCAGGGTCGGTGAGCGTCACCACCTCGCAGTCGACGGGCAGATGGCGCAGCAGGAGCCGCAACTGCTGCTCGGCACCCCCGACCCCGAGGCCGGTGATGATGTGCAGGGCCCTCATGTCACGCCTCCTTCACCGGTCGGCGGCGCAGCCTGTGCAGGCGGCGCTTGAGCAGCAGGCGTACGGCGGTGTCCCGTTCGCCGATGTGCACGCGGGGCAGCGCGAGCAAGCCGGTCAGCGGGCCGGGGTCGATGGCGCAGGCGTAGCGGTAGCCGGCCGCGCGGACGGCGTCGATCGCGCGGGCGTCGACCGTGCCGTACGGGTAGCAGAAGCCGTCGACGTCCCGGCCGAGCAGGTCGGACAGGACCGTCCGGCTCTCCGCCGTCTCCGACTTGAGGGCGGCGTCGTCGGCGACGGTGAGGTCGACGTGGGTCAGGCCGTGCGAGCCGATCTCCATGCCGGCGTCGGCCGCCCGCCGGATGCCGTCGGCGTCGAGCAGCGGCTTGCGCGGGCCGAGGGCGTCCCAGGCGTTGTCGCCGCCGAGCCGGCCGGGCAGCACGTACAGGGTCGCCGTGCAGCCGTGGCGCTGCAGCAGGGGCAGGGCGGCGTCGAGGAAGTCGGCGTATCCGTCGTCGAAGGTGAGGCCGACCAGGTCCCGGCCGGCTCCGGCGGCGCGGGCGGCCAGCAGTTGGGTGACGGACACGCCTCTCAGGCCGCGTCCGCGCAGCCAGGCGAGCTGCTGGTTCAGCCGCTCGGGCGTGACGGTGACGCGGTAGGGGTCGTCGCTTCGGTCGCCCACCGAGTGGTACATCGCCACCCAGGGGGCCGGGCCGGGCCGGTCAGCGGTGTCGGGCATGAGTGAGCCTTCCGATCGCGGTTCGGGCAAGGCGGAGTGCGGGTGAGAGGCCCTGGGCGCCCAGGGCCGGGCCGAGCAGGACGAAGACGGCGGTCACGGTCACCGCGCCGGCCGCGAGGCCGCCGGCGGCGGACCGCGGCTCGGCCGCCGCGTACCCGCCGGCCGCTCCGGCGGCCACCGCGGCGGCGGCCGGCCGGCTCAGCTCGTGCAGGACCCGTCGGGTACGGATCGGCACGCTGTGCCGGCCCGTGCCGGCCAGCAGCAGCCCGGCGGTGAGGGTGATGCCGGTGGCGTTGGCGGCGGCGATGCCGGTCACGCCCCACGGGCCCACCGTGAAGGCGCCGGTGCCGCAGGTGACGGCGATCCCGGCGGCCATCGCGGCGAACGGGTACCAGGTGGCACGGCCCGCCGAGAAGTAGGAGCGGACCAGGACGCCCACCAGCGTCTGGGCGAGCAGTCCCAGCGCGTACACGCGCATCACGCCGGCCGTGGCCGCGGTGTCGGAGGCGGTGAACGCGCCACGCTGGAACAGCACTTCGATGATCTGCGGGGCGCAGGCGATCACCCCGGCGGCGCCGAGCAGTACCAGCGACGCGGCCAGCGCCAGGTCCCGCTCCACCCGCGTGCGGGCCCGTTCGGTGTCGCCGTCGGCCAGGGCCCGCGCGACGAGGGGGAAGGTGACGGTGCACACCATCACCGACAGCACCATCGGCATCTGCGCCACCTTCTGGGCGTAGTTGAGGTGCGAGATGGCGCCCGCGGGCAGGTGGGAGGCGAAGAACCGCTCGACGAGGACCTGTGACTGGCGGCACAGCGCGAACAGCAGCACGGTCGTGAGGAGGGCGTTGTCCAGAGGGCGCGCCTGCTCATCTGCGACGCGTCGCGTGTGGAGCGTACGACGCCTCAACCGGCTTGCCAGGGACGGCAGCTGGACGGCGATCATCAGGCAGCCGCCCACTGCCACACCGGCCGCCGCCGAGCGCACCCCCCAGCGTCCGCCGAGCGCCAGCATCGTCACGATGATGCCGGTGTTGTAGGCGACGTAGATCGCCGCAGGTGCCAGGAAGCGACGGTGGGCGCGCAGGACGGCGCTGCAGTACCCGGCGAGCCCGAAGCTGAGCACGCAGGTCCCGGTCAGCCGGGTGCAGTCGGTGGCGAGCGCCGGGTCGGCCAGGCCGGGGGCGAGGGCCCGCACGAGGTACGGGGCGGTGGCGGCGAGCACCGCCCCGGCCGCGGCGAACCCGAGGGCGAGACGCGGCAGCGTCGAGCGGACCAGGGCGCGCACGGGGTCGCCGGGGACGCCCCGGGCCCGTCGGGCCAGCGCCAGGCTGAACGCCGGGATCAGCGCGAACGCCAGCCCGTCCTCGATGAGCAACGTCGTCGCGAACTCGGGCACCGTCCACGCGACGAGGAAGGCGTCCGTGCCGCTGCCCGCGCCGAACAGGCGGGCCAGCGCCTGGTCGCGGACCAGGCCGAGCAGGGCACCGGCCACCGACAGCGCCGCGGTGACGAGGGTCGCCCTGGCCAGGAACCGGCCGGTGAACCGGGGGAGGTCGGCGGTCTCCCCGGGCTGCGCCGCGGCCCGCGACGGCGGCACGGTCGCGACGCCCTCGGCACGGGGCGCCCGGGACGGTTTCACCGCCATCGCGGCCCACCCCCCTCGCCCGCGTGCCCCGCCCGCGTCCCGGCCGTCCGGCGCCCGCGTGGGGAGCGGTCCGGGGCGCCGGGGCAGCACAGGCCCCCGGTTCCGGGTCGGGCGGGGCCGGACCGGCCTGCGGCAGGGGGGCGGGTGGGAGTGGGGCGGTTCGTGGTCCCGGGGCGGCTGGGCGTCGGACGGCTCGTGGCGCCGGGGTGGTCGGGGGCCGGACCGCCGGTGCTTCCCGGGCGGTCGGGGGCCGACCGGTTCCCGGTGCCGGAGGGCGCGGGTGCGGACCGGGTCCGGGCGCGCCCTGGCGCGGACGCCGGGCCGGTGGGGGCCGGCCGGCCGCAGGGCGCCGGTTCACGCCGGGCCGGACGGTCCGCGGCGGTGTCTCCGGCGCGCGGGGAGGGAGAAGGGGAGGGGGACGGGGGCGGGAGCGGGGGCGCCGTGTTCCCGCTCCGCCGGGAGCGGCCGCCGACCGGCGGGCAGGCCGCCGTCGGGCGCGGCGGCCGATACGGCCCGGCGGGCATGCGGGAGCCGAGTCGGCGTCCGTCGTGCGGGCCCGCAGCGCCCTTGGGCGGGGAGGTCATCGTGTGCCCGCCCCCTCGCCGGCGTCCGCCGACCGGCTGCCGACCCCCGCGGGGCCCGGGGCGCACGCCGCCGCGCGACCGGGCGCTCCGGTGTCGTCGCGGACCAGGGCCCACCAGGCGGTGAGGCCGAAGGCGACGGCGGTCAGCACCGTCGAGGGCCCACCGATGTCGGCGTACAGGAAGTCCGTCAGCTGCCACACCAGCAGCCCGCACGCGACCAGCGCGCAGTCCAGGCCGGGCCCCGACCGCCGGATGCGGGCGAGTCCGTGCACCGCGCACACCAGCAGGGCCAGCCAGCTCCCGGCCAGCGCGAGCAGCCCGATCAGGCCCTGCTCGGAGAGGACGAGCAGGTACATGTTGTGCGGGGAGAGCAGCGGCTGCCTGCGGAATCCGGAGCCGGCTCCGTCGGTGTCGCTGCCCGAGGACAGAGCCAGGGACGCGTGCGCGTCCCGGTGCTCGGGGAAGCCCTTGAGGCCGACGCCGGTCAGCGGGTGCTCGCGCCACATGCCGGCCGCCGCCGCCCACATCGTGTACCGGTCGGTGACCGACTGGTCGGGGGCGTCGGTCACCTGCGTGATGCTGCTGATCCGCTCCTGCAGCATCGCCGTGCCCACGCCGAACCCGCCGACCAGGACCACCCCCGCCGCCGTCAGGGCCGCGCCCGCCTTCACCGCGCGCCGCAGCCCCGTGAGGGCGAGCTGCACGGTGCAGGTCACCGCGGTGGCGATCCAGGCGCCCCGGCTGAAGGAGACGGCGAGCGGCACGAGCAGCGCGAGCGCCGTGCACGCGGCGACGGCGCGCTGCCGCGTCCGGCCCCGGGCCAGCGCGAGCCCGAGGGCGCACACGAGCCCGAACGACACGACGGTCGCCATGCCCATCACGTCCTGCGGCCCGAAGGTGCCCACGGCCCGGATCGTCTCGCCCTGGTAGGAGGCGCCGGTGCCGGTGGCGTACTGGTGCACACCGACCGCGCCCTCCCAGACCGCCAGAGCCACGAACGACCAGGCCAGCAGCCGGAAGTCGGTCCGGTCGCGGATCAGCAGCAGCACTGCGGCGGGGACGAGGACGAAGATCTGCAGATAGCGGCCGAGGCCGGTGAGCCCGGCGCCGGGCGAGGACGCACCCGTCGCCGCCAGCGCCAGCCCCACCACCGGCAGCCCGAGGACGACGGCCGCGGCGCGCGTCAGGGGGCGCCGCCGCTGCCGTGCCAGCAGGACCGCGCAGGCGAGGACGGCGAGCGCGGAGACCGCGTCGGCCGGGCCCGCGCCGCCCTCGCCTCCGGGGCTCACGGGCAGTGCGAGCAGGGCCACCACGGCGACGACCGGGAGCACCGGGAGGGCCGGCCGCAGCGTGCGGGCCCCGGCGCGGGCCCGGTCGAGGGGGAGGACGGGACTCATGGTCGGGTGTCAGCTCCCCGTCGGGCGGACGAGCGCGGCGGCGGTGCGCAGCAGGATGCAGACGTCCTGCCACAGCGACCAGTCGTCGATGTAGGAGTTGTCGAAGCGGGCCCGGTCCTCGATGGAGGTGTCGCCGCGCAGCCCGTGGATCTGGGCGAGGCCGGTGATCCCGGTCCACATCCGGTGGCGGGCCGCGTACCCGGGGTAGGTCTGGCTGAACTGGGCGACGAAGTAGGGGCGTTCGGGGCGCGGGCCGACCATGCTCATGTCGCCCCACAGCACGTTCCACAACTGGAGCAGCTCGTCCAGGGAGGTACGGCGCAGGAAGCGGCAGAACCGCGGCATCCGGCGCTCGTCGGCGACGCTCCACCGGGTCGCGGACTCGTGCACGTCGACCGGGCGGTGGGTGCGGAACTTCAGCAGCGTGAACGGCCGGCCGTCCCTGCCGATGCGTTCCTGCCGGAACACCACCCCGCGCCCGCCGGTGATCCGCAGCACCACCGCGCACACCAGCAGCACGGGACTGACCAAGAGCAGCAGCGTCGCGGACACGGCGACGTCCAGCGCCCGCTTGCCGAAGCTGCCCGGCCGCCGGGACCCCATCTCCAGGCGGCGGCAGGAGAACCCGGCGATCCGCTCCCGCGAGGCGTACGACGGGCAGTCCGCGTCGACCTCCCGCACCGTGCAGCCGGACTCGGCCATCGCCTGCAGCAGCGGCCCCCGTTCGAGCCGCACCGACGGGTGCACGGTGAGCACGTCGCGCACGCTGTTCTGGATCAGCGCCCGCTGCACCTCCTCAAGCGTGGTCAGCACGGGCAGTCCGCCGTTGCCGTCGGGGCGCTCGGCGACGATCCCGACCGGCCGCACCCCGCACCGCGGGTGCCGCAGCAGCGCGGAGGCCACCCGCTGCGCGGTCGCGGCCGGCCCGACGAGCAGCGCCGGGCGGGGGCGGCGCAGCAGCGCGGTGTGCCGCCGGTGGTGCACCAGTGCGCGGCCCGCGAGCGCGGCGGCGCACTGCAGCAGCGCGCCGAGCAGCAGGGTGCGGGCACCGAGGACGTGGCCGGGACGGTACGCCGCGACCAGCGCCGCGAGCCCCAGCCAGCCGACGGCGATCCGGCCGCACACGACGGGCAGTTCGTCCAGGACACCCGCGACGGACCTGTGCCGCTGCGGGCGCAGCAGCACGGTCGCGGCGACCAGCAGCACGAGCAGGAGGGGACGGTGCCGGGTGCCGCTGAACGCCAGCGCGCCGACGAGGGCAGCGATGCCGTCCGCGGCGAGCAGCGGCACCGGTGAGGCGGGCCGCGCGGGCGGCCTGCGCAACGGGAACGGGAAGCCGCCGGCACCGCGGTGCCGTGGCAGGACCGAGACGGGTGAGGATCCGATGTCCCGTGGCTGCGCGCCGGGTGAGGGGACGGTGCTTTCCGCGGTCACGAGTGGATGGACTCCCTGTACTCGGTGGGCACGGCGGGCGCCGGCGGTCGGCTGCCGAGCAGTTCGCGGTAGACACCCGCGACCGCCTGGGCGGTGTGCCGCACGTCGTGCGTGGACAGGACGTACCGGCGGCCCCGGTGGCCGAGGGACGCGCGCAGTGGCGGATCGCCGAGCAGCCCGGCGACGGCTGCGCCGAGCGCGGCCGGGTCGTCGGGCGGCACCAGGCAGGTCGGGGCGAGGCCGGGGGGCAGGCTCTCCCGGGCGCCGTCGACGTCCGTCACCACCACCGGCCGCCCGCAGGCCATCGCCTCCAGTGGGGCCAGGGCCATGCCCTCCCAGCGCGAGGGCAGCACCACCAGGTCGGCGGCCCGGTACCACGGGGCCGTCTCGGTGACGGGGCCGGTGAACAGCACCGCACCGGGTGCCTCCGCCTCCAGCCGGGCGCGGTCCGGGCCGTCGCCGACCAGGACCAGACGGGCGTCCGGCACCCGCCGCAGGACCGACTCCCAGGCCCGCAGCAGCACGTCCTGCCCCTTCTGCCGGCACAGCCGCCCCACGCACACCGCCAGCGGCGCCGCGGGATCGACGTCCGGCAGGACCGCGGGGCGCACGGAGCCGGGGGCGGCGGGGTGGAAACGTGCGGGGTCGATGCCGTTGGGGATCACCGACCAGTTCCCGGGGATGCCGGCGTGCACGCCGCGCATGCGCTCCGCCTCGCTCACGCACACCGTTCGCGCCGCCCAGCGCGCTCCCCGCCGCTCCCAGCCGAGGGCGAGCGCCGCGGCGGACCCGTCGACCGCCTCGAACGACCAGGCGTGCGGCTGGAACACCGTCGGGATCCGGCCGCGCACCGCCAGCCGCCCGGCGAGGCCCGCCTTCGCGCTGTGCGCGTGCACCAGATCCGGGCGGACGGCCGCGACGATGCGGGCCAGCCGTAGGACCTCGCCGGACAGCCCGGGCCCCGGCGAGCGGGTCGCCCGCCAGGGCCGCAGGTCCGCGCCGAGCCGGCGCAGCTCCGCGGCCAGCGGGCTGTCGGGGCAGGCCACGGTGACGTGCAGACCGGCGGTCAGCTGCGACCGGACCAGGTCTGTCACGACGCGGGCGACTCCCCCGTCCACGGGCTGGGTCAGGTGCAGGACCCGCGGCCCGGGGTCGGTTGCTGACAGGTGCATTGCGCGGTTTCCTCGCTCACGGGTGCGCTCTGGACGGGGCTGGAACGCGCTGCTGCCGGGCGTCGCCGGCGACCGGGAGAGCGCCGGCCCACGCCGCGTCCGGCTGGGGAACGAGCCGGACGGCCGGCTGGTCACCGCCACTCCGCAACACCGTGGCCGCTTCGAACACAGCACAGTCGTGGCCACATGTGTTCGCATGCGGCCAGGTGTGCCCCGCCGGTGCCGGACCCGGTTCTCCGGTGGCGGGGCTCAGAGGGGCGGTGGCGCCGGGCGAGTGACCGCCGCCCGGTCTCGGCGCCGGCGGGGCGACGGTCCCCGCGGCGGTGCGGGCACCCGCCGCGGCGGGAATGAGGGCGCCCGCCGTTGCGCAAAATGGTGAAGCCTGCTCCGCGGCGGTTCACTCCTTTGGCGGCACAACCCCGAAGGGTGCCGCGCGTTGACACAGCGCCGGGCATCCCGCCCGGGTGTTTGTGTCAATCCCAAGGAGCACCTCTCCATGTCGCGTATTGCGAAGGGTCTGGTCCTGTCCACCGCGGCCGTCGCGGCCGTCGCCGGCGGCGCCGGTGTCGCCGCCGCCGACTCCGGCGCGCACGGCGCCGCCACCCACTCCCCGGGTGTGCTGTCGGGCAACGTTCTCCAGGCTCCGATCCACGTCCCGGTCAACGTGTGCGGCAACACCTTCGACTCGGCCGGCCTGCTGAGCCCGGCCTTCGGCAACACCTGCGTCAACGACTGACGTCGTCCCGCGAGCTGTGACCGGCCGCTCTCCCACGGGGAGGGTGGCCGGTTCGTTCTGCGGTGTCCGGGGAGCGCTGCCTCGAACGAGTGCGCAGTACGTCGCCCGGTGGTGTGACGGGGCCCTGTTCGACGCCGTTCTCCGCGCCGACGACGACCAGTTCTCGGCCGACCGGGCCACCCAGCCGGCCGACGCCGTCAAGGTGGCCCTCGCCAAGGCCGTCCAGGAGGCCCCGGTGACCCCGCCCGCCACTGCGGCGATGCGACACACCCTTCGTTCGGGTGGGCTTTCCGTGCACGCACGTGCAGAGATTTCTGCGCATGGGGTTTCCGCACCCGGCGTTGATCGTTGGTCACGGCGTCAGAATGTGCTGAGGCGACGCGAGTCGCCGAAGAAAGGAACCCGATGAAGTCCCTGAAGGCTGCCGCTGTCGTTGCCGGGTCCGTCGCGCTCGCGGGTGCCGCCGCGCCCGCGTTCGCGTACGACACCGCCGACCTGACGCCCACCAGCCTCAACGGAGCCGTGAACTCGCTCACCAAGGGCCCCATCGACGTCAGGCCGCTGCAGCACCAGTCGGACGCGCTCGACACCGAGAACAAGGACTCCGTGCTGAACACCGTCAAGGGCGCCACCGGCGCTCTCAACCAGCACCAGCAGCTGCTCGGCGGACTGCCGCTGCAGGGCTGAGCGGCAGATCGGCGGCACGGGCCGGCCCCGCGGACTGCGGGCCGGCCCTCGGCGCGCCCGGGGGCGAGTCCTCCGTTCCGTCGCCGTCACGGTCCTGTTCGACCCCCGTCCCTCGTTCGTGTGGACGGCCCCGCACGCGTCGTCCGGTCGAGTGAGCGCGTGGGGAACGGGACGCCGGCCCGCCGATAAGGTCGCGCGGTGACCTCAACCTCAAGCGAAACCCGCCCCTTCAACGTCGCCGACCTGGGCACCCTCGTCGTGATGCCGTGGAGCGGCGAGGCCCCCGACGGCACCGACATGCCCTACCTGCTGGCCTACTCCCTCGGTGACGCCGAGGGCGGTGAGGCGGCCACGACCGCGGCCGTGAAGCGGCTGCTCGGCGACAGCGGCCTGCCCGTGGGCGGTGATGTCGTCGACGGCGCCGCCAAGCCCAGCCTCCCGGTGACCCTGCTCGTCGAGGCCGGCTCGGCCGTCGTCACGATGCCCAACCTCAACGCACAGTGCACCCCGCCGCCGGAGTGGCTCGCGGCGGTCGAGGAACGCGGCTACGCCTACCTGGTGTTCACCACCCGCCCGTGGCCCGAGGCCGAGCCCGGCAAGCCCGTCACCCCGGAGGCACTGGCCGCGTTCGCGGGCGCCGAGGAGACGCTGACCGCGGCCGCGCACGTCGTCCTCCCCGCGCGCAGCCTGCGCGGCTGATGGCCGATCCCGCGGCAGAGCGCCCGCGGACGGCACCGCGGACCGCGGGCGGCGGCCGGACGTCGGCCCTGCTGCTGGTCCTCACCGGCGCGGCCGGACTGGTGGCGTCCTGGGCCATCACCATCGACAAGTTCAAGCTGCTGGAGGATCCGGGGTTCACCCCGGGCTGCAGCCTGAACCCCGTGGTGTCCTGCGGCAGCGTGATGAAGAGCGACCAGGCCTCGGTGTTCGGGTTCCCCAACCCGATGCTGGGCCTGGTGGCCTACGGCATCGTCGTGTGCGTCGGCATGAGCCTGCTCGCCGGTGCCGCCTTCCCCCGCTGGTACTGGCTGACCTTCTGGGCCGGCTGCCTGTTCGGGGTGGGCTTCGTCTCCTGGCTCCAGTTCGAGTCGCTGTACCGGATCAACGCGCTGTGCCTGTGGTGCTGCCTGGCCTGGGCCGGCACCATCGTGCTGTTCTGGCACGTCACCTCCGTGGACGTGCGGCACGGATTCCTGCCGGTCCCGTCCTGGGCGGGGACCTTCTTCGACGAGTTCACCCGGCTGCCGCCGGTGCTGCACCTCGGTGTCGTCGGCATGCTGATCCTCACCCGCTGGTGGGACTTCTGGACCGGCTGACGGGACGATCCGACGTCTCGGCACCGCCATCGACACCGCCTCCTGAGCCACCCGGGTGACCCTCGCGTGGCCGACCACCGCCCGCCGCCGCGCTCAGCCGCACCTCCGCGGACCGCCCCGCCCCCGCGTGCGACCGTGTCCGCCCGCCCCGCGTGCGACCGCCGACCATCCGCCCCTGCGTGCCGCCGCGCTTCCGTGGTCCGGCGCATCGGCGTTTCCCCCGTCCCGCCCGAGGCCGACGACTTCGGCCCGCCCGGGGCGAAGCTGCCCCGGGCGGGTGTCGTCACGCCGGTGCTCCAGGCGGTGCCGCGCGCCGACCCGGGGATGGGTTCCGGCCTGCAGCGCGGCCCGAACAGCGACCGGCAACGGGGCCGCGGACCCGGTGGGAACACCACCGCCGGGGTCCGCAGCCCTCCTCCGTGAACGGCCGTCCGGGCGGGCTGCGGTGACCACCGGGGCCGCCGAGCGGTTACCGCTACGAGCAACCCGAGAACCGGACAGGAGCAGAGCATGGGATTCGATGTCGGCGCATCGGCGGTGGGGACGGAGCGGACCACGGCGAAATCAGCCAGATCCGGGTCGCGCGGCGGAACCCGGCGGGAGGTGCTGCGCGGCCTGCTCGCCCCCGCGTTCGCCGTCGCACTCGCCCCCGTCGTCGCGGCCTCCCGCCCACCGCGCCCCACGGACGGCGGCGCGGACGGACCCTTCGACGAGACTTACCGCGGCCGCCGGATCCAGGGCGTCCCCGTCCCCGGCGCACGTGCCGTCGACCCCGACCGCTGGCGGGTCACCGTCGACGGCCACCCGCTCCACCTGATGCGGCGCGCCGACGGCAGCTGGCTGAGCGTCGTCGACCACTACGGCTCGTACCCGACCCCGCTCGCCGCGGCCCGCGCGGCCGTCGACGCGCTCGGCCCCCACCAGCAACTGCGCGAGCACGGCATCGGGCACGGCACCGCACCGGCCACCGGACACGGCCGGCACCACCACACGGGGGGAGAGTATGACGTACACGCGTAAGGACGTCAGCACGCTGACCGCGGCCGAGAGGCGACGGTTCGTCACGGCGATGCTCGAGGTGAAACGGCGCGGCGAGTACGACGAGTTCGTACGGATGCACATCGAGTACTACACCGCCGACGGCGAGGACGGACTGCGGGCCGGCCACATGACCCCGTCCTTCCTGCCCTGGCACCGCAGGTTCCTGCTGGAACTGGAGAGGGCGCTGCGCCGGATCGACGACTCGGTGACCGTGCCCTACTGGGACTGGACCCGCGACCGTGCGACCACCGCCGTTCCCTGGACGAACGACCTGCTCGGCGGCAACGGTCGCCGCTCGGACCAGCAGGTGACCACCGGGCCGTTCGCCTACGCCGAGGGCAACTGGACGATCGAGGAAAGCGTGACCGACGGGAGGTTCCTCACCCGGGACCTCGGCCGCGCCCGCCGTCCGATCGAGCTGCCGACGTGGCGCGAAGTCCAGTGGGCGCTGGACGACGGCGTGTACGACGCCGCTCCCTGGGACTCCACGGCCACCGAGGGCTTCCGCAACAAGCTGGAGGGCTGGGGCACCGGGCGGGGCAGCGCCTCCTGGCGCAACCACAACCGGGTGCACCGCTGGGTCGGCGGCGCGATGCTCGGCGGGGCCTCCGTCAACGACCCCGTCTTCTGGCTCCACCACGCCTTCGTCGACCTCCAGTGGACGCGCTGGCAGCGCCTCCACCCCGGCGCCCCTTACCTGCCCGAGCACCCGCCGGGTCTGGGCGACCTGCAGCGCGGGCGGATCGTGGCCCGGCACGAGAAGCTGCCGCCGTGGGACGTGACACCGCAGTCGCTCGAGGACGTCGGCCGGATCTACCGCTACGCGTGACCCCGACCGGCGGGTCCGGACAAGGGGAGAGCCCCGGCGCTCGAGGTGCCGGGGCTCTCGCGTGGGTGCTGCGTTACGACCTCAGCGGCCGTAGTGGCCGTGGCCGTGGCCGTGGCCGCGGCTGTGGCCGCTCTTGTTGACGCAGGTGTTGCCGAACGCCGGGTTCAGCAGACCGGTCGCGTCGACGGTGTTGCCGCAGAGGTTGACCGGGATGTGAACCGGAACCTGCACGACATTGCCCGACAGCACGCCGGGCGAGCCGATGGCCTCACCCTGGGCGCCCGCGTCCGCCAGGGCCATGCCGGCCCCGCTGAGCACCACGGCGCCCGTGCCGAGCGTGACGGCGGCTGCCTTCGCGATGCGAGACATCAGGTTCTCCTTATGACTAGGGGAAGCGCGGCGGCAGGTTGCGCCGCCGTACTTCCCGTTCAACGCCGGGGGGCGGGGCGGGTCACGGCGCTGACGCGTGGATCACTCTTTCTGAACAGGGGAGCGAGCGGGACCGGGACCCCGGCAGAGCGCCGGAACGCCGGCGCCGCACGAACGGAGTGCCCGGTCCGCCCCCGGCGCCGGCTCCGTGTGCGGTGCGGGGACCCCGGTCCACGGGGCGGGGGCCTGCGGCCCGCGGTGCGGGCAGCGGCCGTCCCTTGGCGCGGGGACCCGGCGATCCGCGGTGCGGGCCTGCTGGTCCGCGGTGCGCGGGCCTGCGGATCCCCGGGCCGGCACCGGCCGATGCGTGGTGCGCGGAACCGCCGTCGCCCGGGCGGTGTGCGCTGCACCCCGTGCGCGGCGTCAGGGCAGGCGTCGTATCGGGGAGCCGGCGAGGTAGCCCCGGATGTTCTCGACGGCCTGCCCGTAGTACGCGGTGTAGTTGGCGCGCGACACATAGCCCAGGTGGGGTGTGGCGAGCAGTCGCGGGGCGGTGCGCATCGGGTGGTCGGCGGGCAGCGGTTCGACGTCGAAGACGTCCACGCCGGCACCGGCGATGCGGCCCTCGCGCAGCGCGGCCAGCAGGGCGTCCTGGTCGACGATGGCGGCGCGGGAGGTGTTCACCAGGTACGCGGTCGGCTTCAGCAGGGCGAGTTCGGCGGCGCCGAGCAGGCCGCGGGTGCGGTCGCTCAGCGCGAGGTGGACGGAGACGAAGTCACTGCCGGTGAGGAGTTCCTCCTTGGAAGCGGTGAGGCGGACCCCGACCTCGTCCGCGCGCTCCTTCGTCAGGTTCCGGCTCCATGCCGTGACCTCCATGCCGAAGGCGAGGCCGACCTGCGCGACCCGGCTGCCGATCTTCCCGAGGCCGAGCAGCCCGAGCCGCCGGCCGTGCAGGTCGGCGCCGACCGTGGACTGCCAGGGGCCGTCCGACCGCAGCGCGGAGCTCTCCGCCACCAGATTGCGCGCCAGACCCAGCAGCAGCGCCCACGTCATCTCCACCGGCGGTGTGGAGGAACTGGCCGTGCCGCACACGGTGACCCCGTGCGCCTCGGCCGCGGCGTAGTCGATCACGCTGTTGCGCATGCCGGAGGCGATCAGCAGGCTCAGCCTCGGCAGCCGGGCGAGGAGCGAGGCGGTGAAGGACACGCGTTCGCGGAGCGTCACCACGATGTCGGCGTCGGCGAGCGCGGCGGCCAGGGCGTCCTCGTCGCCGTAGTGCCGGGAGTGGGGGACGACCTCGACCCGGTCCGCCACCGCCGACCAGTCGGCGGACTCCGCGGCCGCGTTCTGGTAGTCGTCGAGCACGGCACAGCGCAGACGCATGACTGATCCCCTCCTGGGCCTTTCGGCGTACGGCTGCATGCTCTCAGAGCCGACGGGGACGGTACCCGCGCCCCGGTCCGGGAGCGGGGCGC
Organism: Streptomyces actuosus; assembly: GCF_016921115.1. GTDB lineage: Bacteria > Actinomycetota > Actinomycetes > Streptomycetales > Streptomycetaceae > Streptomyces > Streptomyces actuosus_A. The sequence goes on along the minus strand of NZ_JAFFZS010000015.1, from coordinate 164,390 downwards.
AGCGGGTGCCGGGCAGAGGCCGTACGCCGGGAAAGGGGGAGCGGGAAAGGGAGGCTGCCCCCTTCACCGGCCTGCCGGCTCCCAGGTCCGTGAGCTCGTCAGCTCGTCAGTCGAGTTGCCCGAAGATCCCGGCCAGGAGGACACCCGAGGCGAGGAAGACGATGGTCAGCGTCGCCATGGCGGCCTTCTGCTCCCGGGTCACGCCGCTCTCCGTCATGTCCATACCGCCGCCGGCCGGGGCGTCCGCGGCCTGCTCCTCGTGCAGTGCCTCACCGCCCTTTCCCAGGACCCGTACCGTACCCATCCCGTGCTTCAGGTGGTTGGCCACCAGCCAGACGTTCACGGGAAAGGCGAACGCGAGACCGGCCAGGACGGCGAGGGAGAACGTGGCCCAGAAGCGGACGTCGGAGGCGTCGTCGGCGCCCGGCACATGACTCCGGACGATCACGAGTACCGCCACCATGGCACCCATCACGCAGTTCATCGACAGCCACTCCGCGAACACCGTGGAGCGCACGGCCCGCAGGTAGCTCCCGCCGAGCATGTCCCGCATGAACAGGGCCTGGAAGACGAGCAGGCCGAAGCCGAATCCCACGACGTACTCGGCCAGACTGTCCCCCCACGGCGGCAGACCGACCGCCGACACGACCACCGCCGCCACCATGATGCCGGTGGCATCGCCGGCGACACAGTGGATGGTGGATCCGAGGGACTGCTTCCAGAGCGGAGCCACGAACCGTTCGTGGGCCCCCGGCCCGGGTTCCTTGCACGACAGCACATAGAGCGCGGCGCCGATCGGTCCGAGGTACAGGGTCACCAGGACCCAGCCCCACTTCATCACGGTCAGTTCGGGGTTGCCGGTGAACGCGTCGTACGCGACGTAGACGGCGGACAGCACGACGAGGAAGAACCAGACGTACATCAGTGCGTCGGCCGTGGTCCCGCCGATACCGCCAGTGGCCACATACATGTGTGTTCCGCCCTCGACCGCCCGATCGGTGCCCGGGACGCGACGCTGCACGCTCCGCGTGCCGTGTCGCGCGTCCAGCGCCCGCGATCCGCGTCATGTGCCCCGCGCCACCTGGCCCGAGCTGTGCCTTCTGCCCGCTGCGTTCCGCCCCCGCATCCGCAGGCATCATGGTGCGCCAGCGGCACTCTGCGCGCCGGTCCGACGCACCGACCGCGGCTCCGGGCCCCCACACTCACCCCGGTGGACGCATCGACGGGCCGACCGGCGGACCGGAACCGCGGACTGCCGGGGCCTTCGGGGCCGCGATGACGGCGAGCGGCTGCGGTACGGATGCCGTGCAGATGCCCTCCATGACAGACCCTCACCCGGGGCGCTGCGGTCCCGCTCGATGGTCCGGACCCACCGGCCGAGGAGGGCCCCACGCCCGTGCACGGCCGGCTCAGTTCTCCCAGAGAGGCGCGCGGACCTGCTGATCCTCGGCGAGGGCGCAGCGGACGCCGTTGACGGCTTCGTGGCCGGAGAGGCCCCAGCCGACGACACCGGGACCGGTCCGGCTCAGTTCGATGACCCGCTCCCGCTCGGGCCCCGTGCCGACGTCGACGTCACAGACCAGGACCGGCGACCAGGAGCGCCCGCTGAGGCAGGAGCTCAGGGCGACGAGGGGGAGCGCGGCGGCGACGGCCAGACTGAGGACGAGGGACACGGTGCCGGTCGCCGTCCGCGGTCCGGTACCCCGGTGGCGTTCGGCGAGCCCTCTGCCCACCCGAAGGACATAGGCGACGAGGGCCGTGCCGACACCCCACCCCCACCCGTGCAAGGCCCCGACGATGACTCCGAAGGCCAGCGGAGCGGTCAGGGCCAGGACCAGCAGCCGGCCGGTCGCTGGTCCACCGGCCGCCGGAGCACGGGGGAGCCGGAAGGGAACCAGCCGGCAGACCACGATCGCCAGCACCGACGCGAGCAGCGCGTCCGTCAGGACCATCCCGCTCAAGGCGTCGGACCAGCTCCTGACACCGGCGGTCAGGAACACCTCGCCCGCCGCCGAGCTGCTGCCGAGCGTCCAGGCCACCTTCAGCACGGGAAAGGCCAGCACGACCGCGCCGAGCACGGTGCGGCTCGCCTGCCGCTCCCGTTCCTCGTCGCGACGCTCCGCGCGGGCTTGGGCCGACCCATTCGTCATTCCCGTACTGTTCCTGCCCGCGGTCCGTGGAACCCGAAGCCCCGGCTCTTCCACCCGGACGCCGCAGCGCCGGGCACTTCCTCCCGGATGCCGCTGCGCCGGGGTCCTCCTCCGCGAGGCCGCTGCGCCGGCCGGCGCCCGGTGACCCGGCCACCACCGGTGGCACGGCGTCCGCACACACACGGCACCGGGCGTGCCGCCGGCCCACACCCCCGGGTGGGGCGACCGAGGACGCCACGCTCCAGGGGGCGCCGACGGCACAGGGCGTGGCCTACTCGACGGCGCCGGTCCAGTGCGGGTCCTCGCCCAGGTATGCCGTGTCGTCATCCATGTAGGCGGCGTCGACCCGGCTCAAGGTGAAGACGATCTCGTTGCCGTCGCTCTTGGCGATCGCGTACTCCGAGGTGAACCTGCCGCTGCGCCCCGGGGCGAGACGGCCCGTCATCTGCTTGGAGTCGACCTCGACATAGAGCAACTCTGTCTCACCACCGCTCGTGGCGCCCTTGGCGTCATAGCCCAGGTTGTCGAGGTCGTAGGGCTTGTCGGTGCCGTTGGTGACGGTCCACACCACGCGGAAGGCCGTCTTGTCGGCCGCCGGCTTCTCGTCGTACTCCCCGTACCGTGTGATGCGGCTGATCCCGGTGACCTGCAACGTCAGGCCGTCGTCATAGGCGAAGGTGTCCCCGACGGCCAACTCGGTGTTCGGCTCGGCGGCGGCCGGGGAGGCGCTGCCGTCGTTGCACCGGTCGCCCGAGTCGGGCCCGCAATCGGCCGCCTGTGAAGCGGCCTTGTCCCCCGCGGCCGTCACGCGCTCCGCCGAGCCCTGCTGCCCGCTGCCGCCGCACGCGGTCAGCAGGGCGGCGAGCGCGGTGACGGTGACGAGTGCTGTTCTGCGGCGCATGATTCCCCCAAGGACGTTGCTCGGACCGGTCATTGTGACCTTGGTCCGGTGACGGGTGCATGCAACCTGCAAGCTTCGTGCCCCAGATGTGACCCACAGCGACCCGGCCGGCGTGGGAGGTGCGCGATCGTGGGCGTCGCGGGCGAGGTCCGCTTCTCCGGCCCCGGGTTGCACCGGCCTGGTTCTCACCACCCGTCGGGGGACGCCGATCGAGCCGCGGAACCTGAACCGGCACTTCTATCCGATCCGCGAGCGGCTGGGCCTGGATGTCCGCTTTCGCGGTCTCCGGCACACCTGCGTGACCCTGCTGCTCGGCATCGGTGTCCCGCCGCACATCGTCCGGGACATCGTCGGGCACAGCGCGTTGGACGTGACCATGAACATCTACGCGCACGCCGACATGACCGAGAAGCGGGCCGCCCTCGATCGGCTGGGGAGCCTGCTGGCCGACGAGTGACGCGGCCGTTGCCGTCAGCGTTGCCGTCAGAGACGCGAAACGCCCTGGAGGGGAGATCCCCTCTGGGGCGTTCTTGCTGGTGGCGGGTGGCGCCCCCGGCAGGACTCGAACCTGCGGCCAAGCGCTTAGAAGGCGCCTGCTCTATCCACTGAGCTACGGGGGCCTGGTGTGGTGGCCTCTGTCAAGGTGCCCGGGTGTGGGCCGGTCCGTGACGTCGCCGGGGACAAGGATAGGGCTCCCGGATCCTTGCCCCTGTCGCTTCGCCTCCGTGGCTCGATGTGGAGGTTCGGTGAAGCGGTCCTGATAATCGCAGGCAGGTACGAATCGTGCATCGCTTTTGACGGCGAGCGCCACCGGTGTTGTGCACTCGTTATGCCTGGGCTGCGCCCATGTCTCAGTCGTCCCTTCCGTCCCTTGTGTTCAGTCGGCGCGCAGGCATGCCTATATGCTTCAGAATTCCCCTGAAATTGGGCATTCTTCGCATGTGGTGACCTTGGACGTACGGCCTCAGCTGCTCGACGCACTCTCCGCGCTGCGCGACCGTGTCGCGGCCGCACGCTTCCCGCTGCCCCTGGCGGGGGCCCCACGCGCGCGTGCCAACCGCGATGAACTGCTCGCCCAGCTCGATGACTACTTGGTGCCCCGCCTGCGCCAACCCGAAGCACCCCTGCTGGCCGTCGTGGGCGGCTCGACCGGCGCCGGCAAGTCGACACTCGTCAATTCGCTGGTGGGGCGGCGGGTCAGCGAGGCCGGTGTGCTGCGCCCGACGACCCGGACCCCGGTCCTGGTCTGCCATCCGGAGGACCAGCACTGGTTCAGCGGGATGCGCGTCCTGCCCGACCTCACCCGCGTGTGGACGCCCCATCAGGACGTGGGCGACGACCTGCTCCTGCCCGACGAGAACCCCGCGCGCGTCCTGCGCATCGAGACCGCCGACACCCTCCCTCCCGGTCTCGCCCTGCTCGACGCGCCCGACGTCGACTCCCTCGTCGCCGACAACCGGGTCCTCGCCGCCGAGCTCATCTGTGCCGCCGACATCTGGGTGATGGTCACCACGGCCGCCCGCTACGCCGACGCCGTGCCGTGGCACATGCTGCGCACCGCCAAGGAGTACGACGCCACCTTCGTGACCGTCCTGGACCGTGTGCCCCACCAGGTCGTCGCCGAAGTGTCCCGGCAGTACGGGGCGCTCCTCACCAAGGCCGGACTGGGCGACGTACCCCGCTTCACCGTGCCCGAACTGCCGGAGTCCGCCTGGGGCGGCGGACTGCTTCCGGCCACCGCCGTCGCCCCCCTGCGGAGCTGGCTCGTCCACCACGTGCAGGACCCCGGCGCACGCCAGCACGCCATGGGGCGCACCGTGTACGGCATCCTCGACTCCCTCACGTCGCGCATGCCCGAGCTCGCCGGCGCCACGGCGCAGCAGTACGCGGCGGCGCTCCGGCTCACCGCCGCTGTCGACGGGGCGTACGACAGCGAGCACGCGCGCGTACGGGGGCGGTTGCAGGCGGGCGCCGTCCTCGCCGGTGACGCGCTCAAACGGTGGCGGGCCTTCCCCCTGGACTGCACAGCGGGCGAGCTCCTCGACGCGCTCGTGGAGAGCCTCTCCTCGCTGATCGTGTGTGCCGTCACCGCCGCCGACGAACGGATCGGCGACGCCTGGCGGCGCGAGCCGGCGGCGGACGCCGACGGCCTGGCCGACCCCGACGCCACCCGGGAGAGCGCCGAGCACCGCATCGGGCTCGCCGTACGGCGGTGGCGGCGCGAGCTGGAGGAATACGCCGAGGAGGAGGTGCGCGGGCTGGAGCGCAGCCCCGCGCCCGACCCCGAACTGATCGCCGCGCTCGTCGCCACCGCTCTGCTGGGCGGGCGCCGCGCGCGCCCCGCGGGCGAGGGCCTCGCGGAGCGGCTCGGGGCGCACGGCGCGCTGCGGTTGCGGGACCGGGGCGGGCGACTGCTCGCCGAGCACGTGGACGGGGTCCTGCACGCCGAGCGGGAGCGGCGTCTGGCCCCGCTCGACGGGCTCGACGTCCACGCCGAGCCCCAGGCCGAACTCATCGCCGCGCTGTCCCTGCTGCAGAAGGAGAGATGACCGGTGACCGCCGTCACTGATCAGGACCACACGGAGCACGCCGATCACCCCGGGGAGGGGACCGTGCAGGACGACCGCAGCGTTTCGCAGGACCGCCGGCGCCTCGACGGCCGCGGCCTCCCCGAGGGCGGCGACGCGGGGGAAGCCCCCGGCGCCGTCCACCGGAAGGGAGACCCGTCCGAGGGCTCCGCCCGGGGCGGGCATACCGAGGAGCCGGAGGCGGGCGCGGAGCGTGCGGGGCCGGATGGGCGTGTGGAGGGGGAGCTGCGCGGAGGGCCCGACGGGCGGTCCGGGGTGCCGGAGGGACACGCGGGGAGCACGCCGCGGGCCGGGGAGCGCAGCGCGCCGGAGACACGGGGCGCGGAGCCCGGGACGGGGGCCGGAGACGACGTACGCGCGCGTGGCGGCGACGACGCGCGTGCGCGTGGCCGTCAGGACCTGCGTGCGCGTGGCGGGGACCAGGAGCCTGTCCGTGGCGCGGACGACGCGCGTGCGCGTGGCAGGGACGACGTACGTGCGCGTGGTGCGGAGGCAGCTTCGTCCGGGGACGACGGCCCGGACGTCCCCGACGGCTCCTCGCCCCCCTGGGACGACGGGCTGATCGCGCGGCGGGTGAACGAGAACGGGGGCGCGGCGGAACCCGCCGTCGTCCTCGAATCCCGGACCGGGGTCGGCGGCGGGCCCCAGGGGGTGGCCCCGCTGGCGTACGACGGGCCGCTGCGGTCGCGGCTGGACGCCCTGCGGGAGCTGGTCGGGCTCTCGCGTGCCCGACTGGACAGCCGGACGCTCGCCGAGGCGGGGCGGGTACTGGACGAGGCGGCGGCGCGGCGCAAGCTCTCCGGGCAGCACACCGTCGTCGCCATCGCGGGTGCGACCGGCAGCGGCAAGTCGCAGCTGTTCAACGCGCTGGCCGGCGTGACCATCTCGGAGACGGGGGTGCGGCGCCCGACCACCGCCGCGCCCATCGCCTGCAGTTGGAGCGACGGCGGGGCGAGCCTCATCGAGCGCCTCGGGATCCCGCCCCGGCTGCGGCGGCGGCCGGTGCAGAGCCCGGAGTCGGAGGAACAGCTGCGCGGACTGGTGCTGGTCGACCTGCCCGACCACGACTCCGCCGCCCTGCAGCACCGTGAGCAGGTGGACCGCGTCCTGCGCCTCGTCGACGCCGTCATCTGGGTCGTCGACCCGGAGAAGTACGCCGACGCCGTCCTGCACGAGCGGTACCTGCGCCCCATGGCGGGCCACGCCGAGGTGATGTTCGTCGTCCTCAACCAGACCGATCGGCTGCCCGGCGAGGCGGCCGACCTGGTCCTCGACGACCTGCGGCGGCTGCTGGACGAGGACGGCATCGCGCTGAGCGAGTACGGCGAGCCGGGTGCCACCGTGCTCGCGCTGTCCGCGCTCACCGGGGACGGCGTGGGGGAGCTGCGCGAGGCGCTCGGCCAGTTCGTCGGGGAGCGCGGGGCCGCGGCCCGGCGCATCTCCGCGGACGTCGACGCGGCCGCCTGCGGACTGCGGCCCGTCTACTCCGCCGGGCGGCGCACGGGGCTCAGCGAGCAGGCTCGCGAGGAGTTCTCCGCGCGGCTGGCGGACGCCGTCGGCGCCACCGCGGCGGGCGAGGCCGCGGAACGGGCCTGGCTCCGCAACGCCAACCGAGCCTGCGGTACGCCGTGGCTGCGGTTGTGGCGCTGGTTCCAGGACCGGAGCGAGCCCCCCACCGGGCGCCTGCCGCTGCGGGCCCAGGCCGACGCCGAGGCCACCGCGCGCCAACGGGTGGAGCACGCGGTGCGCACGGTCGCCGAGCAGGCGTCGGACGGACTGCCCGCGGCGTGGGCCCAGGCTGTGCGCGAGGCCGCGGTACGCGGCGCGCAGGGGCTGCCCGAGGCGCTGGACGGCCTCGCGGCACGAGCCGGGACGCTGTTCCCGAGCCGGCCGCCGCGGCCGGGCTGGTGGCCCGCCGCGGTGCTGGTGCAGGCGTCCATGACGCTGCTTCAGGTCGTCGGCGGGCTGTGGCTGGTGGCGCAGATCGCCGGGGTGATGGCACCGAACCTGGGCGTTCCGGTGCTGCTGATGGTGGCGGGCATCGTGGGAGGCCCGCTCGTGGAGTGGAGCTGCCGTATGGCCGCCCGCGGCCCGGCCCGACGGTACGGCCAGGAAGCCGAGCGCAGACTCAGGGAGGCCGCCGCCGGATGCGGCCGGGCCCGGGTGCTGGACCCGGTCGCGGCGGAACTGCTGCGGTATCGGGAGGTGCGCGAGCAGTATGTCCGGGTCACCGGTGTGGGCGCGGCGCCACGGTGAGCGCACCGGCGGTGAGCGGGTGACGGGCGGCGAGCAGGGCGCCCACGGCGAGCGGGGCACGGCAGCGAGCGGGGCACCGGAAGGGCGCAAGGGGTGGCGGGCCCGCTCGGGGTGTCGGCCTTCGGCTGAGCACATGGGGTGGGGCGGGCTCGGGGCGGTTCGGACGCCCCGGACGGGGCCCGCCCCGCAGGCCGGACATCGGCGGATGGTCCCCGTCCGGGTGCCCGCCGTCCGGGTGGGCTCCACCCCCGGTGGGGTTCGTCGATGTGGGCTCGGTCCGGGTGAGGTGACGGGGGGCTCCGAAAAACACCGCTCACTCGTCCGGGCGGCGGAGTTGTCCACAGCGGGCCCCTGATCCACAGCGCTCGGCGAGCACGGTCCGACGGAGGCAGTCTGACGTCACGGCGGTCGCAACCGACGCGGTCGCCGCGGAGGCGGTGCGGCGCGTCGGGGCGCCGCCACCGTGCCGGACGCAGCCGCACGGGACGGGCCCGTCGGTGAGTCCGCCCGGCCCGCGTGCCGGGCGGAAGGGGGTGTTGACGATGAACGAGACGGTCATCTGCGCGGTGGGCAACGTGGCGACACCGCCCGTCTACCGGGAGTCGGCCGCGGGGCCGTCGGCCCGGTTCCGGCTCGCGGTGACCTCCCGTTACTGGGACCGGGAGAAGGCCGCCTGGACCGACGGGCACACCAACTTCTTCACGGTGTGGGCCAACCGGCAGCTCGCCGTGAACGCCGCGGCATCGCTCTCGGTCGGCGAACCGGTCATGGTGCAGGGGCGGTTGAAGGTGCGGACGGACGTGCACGACGGGCAGAGCCGCACATCCGCAGACATCGACGCGGTCGCGATCGGCCACGATCTCTCCCGCGGCACCTCGGTCTTCCGCCGGACGGGACGCCCCGAGACGGCGGCACCGCCGGCGCGGCCGGAGCCCAACTGGGAGATGTCAGGGGGCACTTCGGAGGAGACGGCGGTGGTCGCCCCGCAACGGGCGGCCCGGCGGGAAGAAGCGGCGACCGTGGTGACGTGATACCGGCTCTCGCCCCGATCCGGACCGAGCTGCGGCTTATCGCCGACTACGCTCCGGACAAGACGGTGGATTTGTCGATAAGCCCTGCTCACGGCCGGTGTATCGGTGATAACGATTCCGAGTCGGATCTGCTGTGTGACGAGATGACAGGGGAGCGGGGCTCGTCGCCTCCCTAGGATGCCGGACAGAGCTGTCGAGGCTCCTGATTCTGCTGCTGGGACCGCGTACCCCCACGTCAACGGGTCCTGCTCGGAGGGGAATTCCGTGTTTTCTGTGTTCGGCCGCGTCGCCGCCACGACGCTGGTGTCCGGGCTCGTCGCCGCAGGGCTGCTGACCGCGGCCGGGCCGGCAGCCGCCGAGGGGGCGGCGCAGCCCCTGGGTGGAGCGAGCGCCACCATCGGAGGCCTGAAGACGTACGGTGCCGCCGTGATCCACGACGCCGGCGGCGACCAGCAGGTCCCGGCGGGCCTGTTCGAGATGTCCGTCGACGGCGGCGGCACCCTGCAGACGTACTGCGTCGACCTGCACACGCCGACGCAGCGTGACGCCAAGTATCACGAGGCGCCCTGGAGCGGGACCTCGCTGGCCGCCAACAAGGACGCCGGGCGGATCCGCTGGATCCTCCAGCACTCCTACCCGCAGGTGAACGACCTCGCGGCCCTCGCCGACCAGGCCGGCATCGGCAGTGGACTGACCGAGCAGGACGCCGCGGCCGGCACGCAGGTCGCGATCTGGCGCTACTCCGACGGCACCGAGGTCGACGCCGTCGACCCGCAGGCCGAGAAGCTCGCCGACTACCTGCAGAAGAGCGCGCGGAACCTTCCGGAGCCGAAGGCATCGCTCACCCTCGACCCGCCCGCGGTGTCCGGACGCACCGGCGACCTGCTCGGCCCGGTCACGGTGCACACCGACGCCGGGAGCGCGACGGTGATGCCGCCCTCGGACGCCGCCATGAGCGGTGTCCGGATCGTCGATCAGGAGGGCAAGCCGGTCACTGCGGTGAAGGACGGCAGCCCCCTCTTCTTCCAGGTGCCCGAGGACGCCGACGACGGTTCCGCGGAGTTGACCGTGCAGGCCTCGACCACCGTCCCCGTCGGTCGCGCCTTCACCGCCGAGGGCCGCAGCCAGACACAGATCCTGGCCGGCTCCAGCGAGTCGACCGTCTCAGCGGCGGCGAGCGCCACCTGGGCTCGGCAGGGCGCGATACCGGCCCTGTCCGCAGCCCGGAACTGCGCCGAGGGCGGGGTGGACATCACCGTGGCCAACACGGGTGACGACGCCTTCACCTTCGAACTGATGGGCGTGGAGCACACGATCCCCGCCGGAGCATCGCGCACGGTGACGATCCCGCTCCTGGAGGACCAGGCCTACGACTTCACGATCAGCGGACCCGGCGGCTTCGCGAAGCGGTTCACCGGCGTGCTGGACTGCAAGACCCAGGAGGGCGGCTCCGACGTCACCACCCAGACCGTGAGCGACCCCGGCCCGGCGACCGTGGGCGGCACCGCCCCCCACACCGACCTCGCCGCGACCGGCGGCTCCGGCGCCACCCCGCTCATCGCCGGCACCGCCCTCGCCATGATGGTCCTCGGCGGCGGAGCGCTGCTGCTGATCGGCCGGAAGACCCCGCCGACGCAGGGAGAGTGACCGTCCCCGCCGCGGCCGGCCCCCCTTCGGCCGTACGGGCCGGCCTCAGGCTTCCGGATCGAAGCCGTATGCGCGCTCGATGCGCTCGAACTCCGCTTCCGTCAGACCCGGTTCGAACTCATAGAGACCTGTCTCTGCCAGACGACGCGCGGCCTTTGCACCCGGACGAACTCCCCTACTGCTGATCACCGGATTACGGTAGCGCCAACCGACGCCCGCGGTCCTTACCGGTCATGGGTGCTCTGCGCTGACCCCGGAATCGTGGAGCCCCTGAAGCCAGGCTTCTGCCATCCACGGCGGCGCTGCGTCGAGCGCGCTCCTCGACCCGCCGAATCAGCCGCACGGTCCACGCCGTCCACGTGCTCCTTGGATACACGGAGCATCCCGCGCACGTTCTCATGGCGGTCCACGGACGCTCGGATCTCCCGCCCGGTGCCACCGCTGAAGATCACAGCCGACGGTACCCGCTGCCCGTCAGGGCCGCTCGTCAGAGGGGGCGGCGGTGTACCGGGCGTGCCCGTCCAGCCCCGATCGGTGCCCTCTCCGGGCCGCCCCTGGGCCGTGCGGGGCCACCCGACGGTGACCGGCAGCGACAGACGCGCCGCAGCCCGCAGTGGTGAAACCCCAGGTCACAGCCGTTGAACCCAATGGGTTTCCGCCTGGGGGTGGCCGTGCGGCAAGATGGGGTGTATCTGCCCACTGCCTGATTTCAAGCTGCCGGACGGTTTCTCTTGGCTGAGTTCATTTACACCATGCGCAAGGCGCGCAAGGCGCACGGCGACAAGGTGATCCTCGACGACGTCACCCTGAGCTTCCTTCCGGGTGCCAAGATCGGCGTCGTCGGCCCGAACGGCGCCGGTAAGTCCACCGTGCTGAAGATCATGGCGGGTCTGGAGCAGCCGTCGAACGGTGACGCGTTCCTGTCTCCCGGCTACAGCGTCGGCATCCTGCTGCAGGAGCCCCCGCTGAACGAGGAGAAGACGGTCCTGGAGAACGTCCAGGACGGCGTCGCCGAGATCAAGGGCAAGCTGGACCGCTTCAACGAGATCGCCGAGCTGATGGCGACCGACTACTCCGACGCGTTGCTGGAGGAGATGGGCAAGCTCCAGGAGGAGCTGGACCACGCCAACGCGTGGGACCTCGACGCCCAGCTGGAGCAGGCCATGGACGCGCTGGGCTGCCCGCCCGGCGACTGGGCGGTCACCAACCTCTCCGGCGGTGAGAAGCGGCGCGTCGCGCTGTGCAAGCTGCTGCTGGAGCAGCCCGACCTGCTGCTCCTCGACGAGCCCACCAACCACCTCGACGCCGAGTCGGTGAACTGGCTGGAGCAGCACCTGGCCAAGTACCCGGGCACCGTCGTGGCCATCACCCACGACCGGTACTTCCTCGACAACGTCGCCGAGTGGATCCTGGAGCTGGACCGCGGGCGCGCCTACCCCTACCAGGGCAACTACTCCACCTACCTGGAGACCAAGCAGACCCGTCTGAAGGTCGAGGGGCAGAAGGACGCCAAGCGGCAGAAGCGCCTCAAGGAGGAGCTCGAGTGGGTCCGCTCCAACGCCAAGGGCCGGCAGGCCAAGTCCAAGGCGCGTCTGGCCCGATACGAGGAGATGGCCGCCGAGGCCGAGAAGATGCGGAAGCTGGACTTCGAGGAGATCCAGATCCCGCCGGGCCCCCGCCTGGGCAACGTCGTCGTCGAGGTCGACCAGCTCAACAAGGCCTTCGGTGAGAAGGTCCTCGTCGAGAACCTCAGCTTCACGCTGCCGCGCAACGGCATCGTGGGCGTGATCGGCCCGAACGGCGCCGGCAAGACCACCCTGTTCAAGATGATCCAGGGCTTCGAGACCCCGGACTCCGGCGACATCAAGGTCGGCGAGACCGTCAAGATCTCGTACGTCGACCAGGGCCGCGCCAACATCGACCCGAAGAAGACGCTGTGGGAGGTCGTCTCCGACGGCCTGGACTACATCAACGTCGGCCAGGTCGAGATGCCGTCCCGCGCGTACGTCTCCGCCTTCGGCTTCAAGGGCCCGGACCAGCAGAAGCCCGCAGGGATCCTCTCCGGCGGCGAGCGCAACCGGCTGAACCTGGCGTTGACCCTCAAGCAGGGCGGCAACCTGCTGCTGCTCGACGAGCCGACCAACGACCTCGACGTCGAGACCCTCTCCAGCCTGGAGAACGCCCTGCTGGAGTTCCCGGGCTGCGCCGTGGTCGTCTCCCACGACCGGTGGTTCCTGGACCGCGTGGCCACGCACATCCTCGCCTACGAGGGCGACTCGAAGTGGTTCTGGTTCGAGGGCAACTTCGAGTCGTACGAGAAGAACAAGATCGAGCGCCTCGGCCCGGACGCCGCGCGTCCGCACCGGGCCACCTACAAGAAGCTGACCCGGGGCTGATCGATCTTGCGGCACATCTACCGCTGCCCGCTGCGCTGGGCGGACATGGACGCGTACGGCCACGTCAACAACGTGGTCTTCCTCCGATACCTGGAGGAGGCCCGTATCGACTTCCTGTTCCGTCCGGACAAGGACTTCCAGCAGGGGTCGGTGGTGGCGCGCCACGAGATCGACTACAAGCGGCAGCTCGTCCACCGGCACGCTCCGGTGGACATCGAGCTGTGGGTCACGGAGATCAGGGCGGCGTCCTTCACCCTCACCTACGAGGTGAAGGACGGCGACCAGGTCTACGTGCGGGCCTCGACGGTCATCGTGCCGTTCGACTTCGCCGCGCAGCGGCCCCGCCGGATCACCACCGAGGAGCGCGCGTTCCTCCAGGAGTACACGGACGGCGCGGACGACGGCAGCGGCGATTCCCGTGAGGGCGAGGCCGTCGCCGCATGACGGTGCTCCACCTCGCCGACGAGACGGAGGCGGCGGACCTCGCCGCCTTCCTCTCCCGGCTGCTCCACTACGACCGTGGAGCGGCGGTGCGCCTGCAGGCCGCCGGTACGGCGCTGGCCGTGTTCGGCCGGCCGCCCTCCTTCGAGGTGCTGGCGATCCGCGCGGTACGGCTGGCGAAGCCGTACGAGAAGGGCCTCGACGTCACGCTGGACGTCACCGTGTCCGTGGGTGAACTTCTGGACTCCGTCGACGAGACGGCGGCCACGGCTGCCGTCCCCGGTGCGGTCACCGGACCGCCGTGGACGGGCGTGCTGCCTCCGCGCGGCGGCTGGCGACCCGAGCCCGGGCTTCTCGGCCCCGCGGCGCTGCACGCCCTGGTCGACGCGTCCGTCACCGAGTTCCGCGCCCGCACCCGGGACCTGGCGTCCGAGCAGCGGACGCGGACCACGCTGGACGGCATCGGGCGGGACATCTGGTCCCGCCCGGTCGGGGAGACCCGGCTGCCGGTGCGCGCCGTCCACGCGGCGCAGTCACTGGGTTTCCTGCGGCCCGCGCGGGAGCCCGGCGAAGACGGCGCCGGTGCGCCGATGCTGTTCTCGTCGGGGCCGTGGCTGCGGCTGCGGACGCCGTACGGGTCGATCGCCGTGCGGACGGGCGGACCCGGACTGGGGATGCTCGGCGTCAGCGTCCGCTGACGCCGCGGCCGGCGCCACTGCGCCAGTGCGCCACTGCGTGAGCTGCCCGGGCGACGGGCCGGCACGCCGGCGCCCCCGGCCCCCGCCCCTTTTTCCGGGCCCCGACGTCCCCGGCCCTCTCCGGGCCCCGACGTCCCCGGCCCTCTCCGGGCCCCGACGTCCGCGGCCCGCAGCTCTTGAGGGCCCCGCGCCCCCGAGCCCCTGGGCTCCCGGACCCGCCCCCGCCCCCGCCTCGCGTTTGCACCCCTTCCTTCGGGGCGGTCAGCCCTCCTGTTCGCCGCGACGGTCCGGCCAGATGCCGATGTGGTCCGGTTCCAGTTCCAGGGCCACCCGTTCCCGCATGCCCAGCGCGCGCGTGTAGTCCGCGGGGAGTTGGAGGCGTCCGGCCCGGTCCAGCATGGCGTACTCGCGGGCCACCACCTTCTCGTCGCCGGTGGTCTCGTCGACCTCGCTGTGGCGCAGCACCTCCGTCGAGGTGCGGCCGTCGCGGATGGCGACCGTGCGGCGGACCTCGTCGGCGACGGCACGGTCGTGGGTGACGATGACGACGGTCGTGCCGAGGTGCTCGTTGGCCCGGCGGAAGGCGTCGAAGATCTGGTCCGCGGTGTGCGAGTCGAGTTCACCGGTCGGCTCGTCGGCGAGCAGGACCGCCGGGCCGTTGGCGAGGGCCACGGCGATCGCGGTGCGCTGCTGCTGGCCGCCGGACATCTCCTGCGGACGCCGGTCGCGGCAGTCGGAGACCTCCAGCAGGTCCAGGAGTTCCAGGGCCCGTTCGGCGCGGGCACGGCGGCCCCGGCGGGTGCGGTCGCCGCCCAGTTGCAGCGGCAGGGCGACGTTCTGGGCCGCCGTCAGATACGGCAGGAGGTTGCTGGAGGTCTGCTGCCGCACGAAGCCGACGACCGTGCGGCGGTAGTTCAGGCGGTCCTTGGAGGCCATCGCGAGGAGGTCGTGGCCGGCGACGCGGGCCGCGCCCGCGGTGGGGGTGTCCAGGCCGGCCAGGATGTTCATCAGCGTGGACTTGCCGCTGCCGGAGGCGCCCACCAGTGCCATCAGCTCGCCCTCGCGGACCAGCAGATCGAGGCCCTGGAGGGCCTGCACCTCGATGCCGTCGGCGGAGAAGACGCGGACGAGACGGTCGCAGGTGATCAGTGCGTCGTGGCCGTAGGCGGGGGTGTCGCGGGCGGCGGACGCCCGGTGGGCCAGGTCGGCGAGGGTGGGGTTCACGGTCATCCGGTCTCCAGGTCGCGTGGGTTCATCCGGCATCCCCCGCCCGCAGCTCCCGCACCGCTCCCTTCCGTCCCGCCCACCACGCCTGGAGCCCCGCCACCACGACGCTCACCGTCAGCACCGCCACCGCCGGGACCAGCAGGGACACCGGGTCCGTGCGCAGTGCGGCGGCGTCGGCGGCGGGTGACGTGGCGAGCGCGACGACGGTCAGGTCGACGCCGGGCGAGAGCAGGGCGACGGTGGCCCAGCCGGTCAGGGTCCCGCCCGCCGCCGCGAGGGCGGCCTGGGGGAGGGACTCGAGGACGAGCAGGTGCCTGGACTGGCGGCGGGTGAGGCCCATCGTGCGCAGGCGGGCCAGCAGGGCGGTGCGTTCCGGGGCGGCGCGCAGCAGGGCGAGCAGCAGGGCCAGTACGGCGTAGCCGGCGCCGGCGGCTACGGCCGCGCGGTAGATCGTCTCGGCGCCGGACTGGAGGGGTGAGCGGACCGGGCGGGCCCGTTCCTCCGAGCGCAACCGGACCTCTGCGCCCGGGACGGCGCCGACCGTCCGCCGCAGGGCCCCCGCGTCCAGCCGGTCGCCGGTCACCAGCAGGGCGGTCGGCCGGGCCGCCGCAGCACTCAGGCCGGCACGGTCCACGACGAGGAAGTCGGTGCCGAGGACGGCCGGCGTGTGGTCCCGGACGGCGGTGATCCGGACGGTGACGACACTGCCGTCGCCCAGGCGGAGGGAGAACGGGCTCGCCCCGTACGCCGCTTCGAGGGTCGGGGAGGCCAGTGCCGGCAGCGGGGCGGCGGGGTCCTGCGGGCGGCTCAGCCAGTCCGCCGGGAACGCGCCGAGACCGGTCCGGTCGGCGAGCGCCGCGTACCGCGCCGGGTCGACGCCCGCCAGGGCCGGCGACGTTCTGCCGTCCGTAGCCTGCGCGTCGCGTTCGAGGCTGACCTCGGTGACGTCCCGTACGCCGGGCAGGTGCCTCATCCGGTCGGGCAGTTGCCCCGGCAGCGGCCCGGCGGACCCCTCGACGCGGGCGTCGGCTCCCACCGCGGAGACCGATGCCTGGTCGCGGGCTTCGCGGACCCCGGCGAGGACGGAGCCGCCGAAGGCCGCAGTGGTCAGCGCGGCGAGCAGGGCCAGCAGCGGCAGGACCGTGGAGGCGGAGGTGCGGCCGGCGCGTGCCAGGGCCAGGTGGCCGATCACCCCGCGCAGCCGCCGGGCGGGCCGGGCCAGCCCGCGCAGGGGCAGCGGGTACAGGCGCGCCAGGAGCAGCGCCGCGACCACGCCGACCAGTACGGGCGCCGCCGCCGCAGCCGGACCGCCGGCCGAACCGCCCTGCCGGCGCAGCGTCAGCACCGTGCCCAGGGCCAGCGTGAGCACGGTGAGTTCGGCGACGGTACGGCGCCGGGACGGCCGTCGGGCGGTGGCGTCCTGCCGCTCGGTGGGGACGCGGACGCGGCGGTGGTCGGAGACCGCGTGCAGCGGCAGCGCGAGGCAGGCGAGCGCGGTCACCGCGGCGGCGGCGCACAGCGCGGGCGCGACACGACCGCCGGGGACCGCGCGCAGCGCGACGGCCAGGCCGAGCGCGCCCGCCGGCACGGCCACGGTCGCCGTCTCGGCGAGCAGCCGGCCGGCGAGGCCGCGCAGGGACGCGCCGCGGGCGCGCAGCAGGGCGAGTTCGGTGCGGCGGCGGTCGGCGACCAGGCCTCCCGCCGTCGCCAGGACCACGGCGGCGACCGTGCCCGTGCCGGCCGCGGCGACGCCGAGGAGCGGGCGGACACCCGAGCGCAGGCGCGCGTGGGAGGCGAGGACCTCGTCGAGTCCGGTCGTCGTGTCCACGTTCTCGTCGACGGCGGTCCGGATCCGGCGCAGTCCGGGACCGGCCTTCAGGTGTGCCACGGCGGACGTCAGTCCCGCCAGGTCGCGGCCGCGCAGTGCGTCCGGGTCGGGGGCCACCCACCAGTAGCGTTCCGGTTCGGCGCGGTACAGCCCCAGCAGTACCGGGCCCGCCTCGGGCGCGACGAGCAGGGCGCCCACCCAGCGGACGTCCGTCGGTGCGCCGCCCGGGACCCGGGTCAGGGACGGGGTCCGCAGTACCGGCTCGGTGGACCAGTAGGCGCCGCCGGGAGTGCGCGGGGCGACGATCCCGGTGATGCGGACGGTCAGCGCACGGCCCCTCGCCCGGGGGATGTGGAGGACCGAACCGGCCTCGACGTGCAGGGCCTCGGCGGTCTCGGTGGTGACCGCCGCCTCCACGTCGGTCGCGTCCGTGTCGACGGACCCCGATGTGCGGGGCAGCCGGCCGGCGGTCGTGCGGGCGTGACCGGCCAGATCCCGGCGGGTGGCGAGGAACAGCTGCGGGGGGATCCCGCCGGGCCGGGGCAGCCAGGTGTCGGGCGCGTCCAGGGGGTGGGTGGTGCGCACCCCGTACGTCGAGCGGTCCGGGTCGGCGACGAGGGGCGGGCGCACCTCGGCGAGGATCTTCCTGAACTGCTCGCCCAGCGACTCGGGACGCGCCGAGCGGACCCAGTTCTCCGGGTTCGAGAAGTCCGTGTGGGGCGGCGCGTACACCTGGACCGTGGTGCGGTCGGCACCGGCCTGCTCGACGGCGCGGACGAGACCGCCCGTGTCGTACCGGTCGACGGCGCGCGGCAGCGCGGCGGCCAGGCACGAGGTCACCGCCACCAGCAGTGCCACCGCGCACGCGGTGCCCGGTGCGGCGGTGAGCCGGGTGCGGATCCAGGGCGCGGGGGCCCGGAGCACACGCAGGGCACGGCGGCCCCGCGGGGGGCGCGTGCGCCCCGGTCCTGCCGGCGACGGTGACCACGGCGGCCACGGCGGCCGCAGGGACCGGCGGGACCTGCGGGACCGGGTGGACATCGGCGATGCGGGGGACCTGCGGGATCGCATCTCATTCACTCCTCTGAGCGCGCAGGGCCGCCGCGGGGTCCGGCTGCCGTGTCGCGAGGACGGCGGTCGCGGCGAGGGGCAGCGTGGCCACGGCCGCCAGCAGGGCGGCCACCCGGCCCGGTGGCAGGGCGACCAGCACGGCCGGGACCGGCCGCGCGGCCTCACCGGTCAGCAGCACCAGCGGGACCACCGCCCGGGTCAGCAGCACACCGAGCGCCGTACCGACCGCCAGGGCCGACGCGACCAGTACGCCGTGCTCGACGGCGATCGCCCGGGCCAGCCGGCGGCGCGGGGCGCCGAGCGCGCGCAGCACGGCGATCTCCGTGCCCCGGGCGCGCAGGGAACCCGCCGCGCTCACGGCGAAGCCGACCGCGGCGAGCGCCGCCGCTGCTGCTGCGGCGGCGGTGAAGGCGGCCTCGGGCCCGGCGCCGAACGGGTCCTCGCGCAACCGCGCGGCGATCTCGTCGCGGACCACCACCTGCCCGGGGTCCATGTCGGGCCAGGCCCGCACCGTCGCCGCCACGCCGGCCGGGTCCGTGGTGCCCAGCCACCACTCGGTGGGGGCGACGGGTGTGCCGTTCCGGTCCTGGAGGACCCGGTCGACCGCTCGCAGGTCGACCAGAAGGGCCCCGCCGGAGTCCTGCGCGGCGGCCGACGTGCCGGGGGTGCCCGACTCGTGCGCGGCACCGGAGGTGGTGGGCAGTGCGCGGACCGCGGCGACGATCCGCACCGGCACGGTCGCCCCGTCGATCGTCACGTCCAGCCGCTGCCCGGGGCCGGCGCCGGTCGAGGCGAGGAAGCGGTCGGTGGCCACGCCCGTCACCTCGCCCGCCGCGGGCCGGGCGACCCGCATCCGGACGGTCAGCACCGCGCCGGGCCCGCGGTCGTCGCCGTCCAGTGCGCCGGTGCCGTATTCCACGGTCGGCGGGTCGGTGGAGACGACGTGCGGTCGGGTCGGGCTCCCGCCCCCGCCGGGTGAGGGGGAGCCGCCGTCCAGCCGGGAGGAGGCCGTCCAGGAGGCGGGCAGGGCCAGCGGCCGGTCGGTGCCGTCGGCGGTGGCCGCCGTCACCGCGTCCAGGGTGAGCCGGTGCTGCTCGCTCCGGCCGGCGGGCGGGCTCAGCACCAGCCGGAGGCCGGTGAGGGTGAGCGGACCGCGGGCGCCGTCGAGGCCCGGGGCGAGCGAGTGCGGGCGCCCGTCGGCGGGGAGCCGGCCGACGGGGACCTCGTGGGGCGTGCCCCAGCGGTCCTCCAGGACCACGGCCGCCTCGGCGCCCGTCCGGCCCGCACTGCCGATGCTGTGCAGCGTCGCGGTCAGTCGCAGCCGGGCGGTGCCCTCCGGCACCCGTACGCCCGACGCGGGCTGCTCGGGTCCGAGCCCGGCGAGCAGCGGGCGTACGGGCCCGTCCGCGAGGTCGGGGCGCATCAGCACGGTGTCCGCCGCGTGCGCGGTGTCCACGGCCAGGACGGTGGCGGTGCGGTTCCCCGGCAGGGCCAGCGAGGCGCGGGCGACGGGCGCCGCCGCGGTGACGTGCCCGACGCCCGCCAGCCGCTCGGTGCGGGCCGTGCCGCCCTCCCCGGCGGAGACGACCCGGACGGCCGCCCCGGCGCGGAAGTCGGCCTGGTCCTCCTGCGAGCGGGCCCAGGAGGCGCCCTGCCCGACGGCCAGGACGCCCAGGGCCGTGGCGAGGACGAGCAGCAGCACCGGGCCCGCCTGGCGCATGGGGCGGCGGCTCAGCTGCCAGCCCGCCAGAGCAGGGGCCAGGCCCCGCCCCCCGGCCGCGCGGCGTTCGGCGAGGCGGGCCGCCGGCGGCAGCAGCCGCAGCGTCAGCACCGTTCCGGCGAGCAGCGCCAGCGCGGGTGCGGCGACCAGGAGCGGGTCGACGCCCAGGGCGCCGCGGTCGCCGTCGACGTCACCGCGGGCGCGCAGCTGCCAGTACGCCACCGCGGCCACCACCAGCAGTCCCACGTCCGCGCCGGCCCGCACCACGGCGGGCAGCGGGCGGGCCCGGCCGGTCCGTTCTCCGCCGTGCAGGAGCACCGGCAGGGTCACCGCCAGCGCGCATCCCGTCGCGACGCCGACCGCCACCAGCCACACCCCGGTCTGCCCCGCGCCCACGTCCAGACGGAGCCCGATCCGGGTGAGCGCCCCCTGCTTCGCCAGCAGCAGGGCCAGGGGCCCGGCGAGCAGCGGTGCGCCCACCACGGACGGCACCGCGAGGAGCAGTGCCTCCAGGGCGGCCAGTCGGGCGATGCGGACGCGGGAGGCCCCGCGGGACCGCAGCAGCCGGGTCTCCGCGGCGCGTTCGGCGCTGAGCAGCCGCGCCACCGGCAGCAGCGCGCAGGCGGCGAGCAGGACGAGCTGGAGCGCGACGACGAGGAGCGTGGAGCGGGAGACGAGCAGGGAGCGCTCGACGCGGTCCAGGACGCCGGGCAGGCCGGTCGCCGCGACCGTCGTCCCGCTGAGGGCGGGGTTCCCGCGGAGGGACGCTCCGGCGCCGCGGGCCGTCTCGCGCAGGGCGTCGATGCGTCCGGTGGTCAAGGTGGAGAAGTCGGCCGAGGCGAGCCAGGCGGACTGCCCCGTGCTCACGCGGCCGCCGGTCAGCGCGGCGGGGGAGGCCAGCAGGGGGCCGTACGTGGTGAAGCCGGACCTCTTCTCGCCGCGGCCGGCGAGGTCGTCCAGCTGCCAGTAGGGGGCGGCGGTGTCGGCCGGCCGGTACACGCCGGTGATCAGCACGTGGACGGGCGGGCCGCCGAGCCGGTCGGCGAGGGTGAGCCGGGTGCCGGGGCGGAGCCCCAGCCGTCGGGCGGCGGCCCGGGGGAGGGCCGCCTCGATCTCCGGGGTGGTGCCGCGGGGCAGCCGGCCCGCCACCAGCCGCACCTGCGTGCCGTCGAGCGCCGCGAGGTAGGTGAGGTCGGGGGTGCCGGCCGGGCCGGTACCGGGCAGCGCGTACGGTCCCGACCGCCGGAGGGTCCGCACGGTCACGGGCAGCCCGTCGAACGCCGTCCGGGCCTCCCGGCGCACGGCGGCGTCGGCGGCCGTGCGCTCGCCGGCCGGTACGTCGGCCTTGACGATCAGGGCGGCGTCGGCGGCGGTGCGGGGCTCGGCCAGGGAGCTGCGCAGAGCCGCGTCGCCGAGCGCGCCCGCGTACGCGGTGAGCGCCGCGAGGACGACCGTGGTGAGCAGGACGGTCAGGAGCGCGGCGGCGAGAAGCGTGCGGTGCTCCCGCGCACGCAGCAGCACGAATCGTGTCAGTCCCCCGACGCCCGTCACACGGCCCCCCGCCGTCGCCCCCGTCCGGCCCGTGTCGCGCGGACCGCTCTGGTGCCGCGACCGGTCAGGGATCCGCCCGGCTCACGACGACGCCCGGCACGGCACCTCGCCGCGTGGTCGCACGGCCCGGGTCCGTTCCGCGCGCGGATCGTGGTCCGGTGCGGTGCACCGCACCGGGGCGAGGCGGGCTCTCCGGCAGACCTTTTCGGTCACAGCACCAGCGATGGTGGCAGAGAACCGAGGACATGTGTGAGCGCATTCGGGTCGACCTTGATCCGATTGTGATCGGATTTCGGCGTCGGGTGACCGGAATCCGGGACTCGTCGTTCCGCAGGCGGCGCTTCGGCCGCGGCTTCCCGGCCCGTTTCCCTTCGGACCCGCAACCCTCGGGCGACAGGCGGCCGGGACACGGCCCCCGGCGTTCCCCCGGCATTCCCCCGGCGTCGACCCCCGGCGCCGGGCTCCGGCTCCCCGGCGGGGCGGCGCTCATCCGGCAATCGCCCGGCGCTCACGCAACGGTCCGGGTGGTGGTCAAAGGGTGGTCATCCGGCGGTGTTCACCATCGTGGCCGCCGCGTACGTCAGATAGCGCCACAGCGTCTGCTCGTGCTCCTCGGACAGACCCAGCTCGTCCACGGCGACCCGCATGTGCCTCAGCCACGCGTCGTGCGCGGCCCGGTCGACGGTGAAGGGAGCGTGGCGCATACGCAGCCGGGGGTGGCCGCGGTGCTCGCTGTAGGTGGTGGGGCCGCCCCAGTACTGGATGAGGAACAGGGTCAGCCGCTCCTCGGCCGGGCCCAGGTCCTCCTCCGGGTACATCGGCCGCAGGTCCGGGTCCTCGGCGACGCCCTCGTAGAAACGGTGGACGAGCCGGCGGAAGGTCTCCTCCCCGCCGACCTGCTCGTAGAAGGTCTGCTCCTGAAGCGTGCCGCGCCGAATCTCATTCACGCCCCCCATGGTCTCAGACGCGTGGACGGAGGACTTGAGACCTAGGGCTTGGAGGCCGACCGGGAGCCCGTTGGGCCCGGCCGCTCGCCGCACGGCCCGGGGCGCCGCACAGTGGAGACATGGGCGCGGACGCTCCCGGCGCGGAGCTGGAGGACATCGCCGCCGCTGCGCGGACGAGGCTGGTGCACGAGATCGAGGCGAGCGGGGCGCTCTGCGCCGAACCGGCGTGGAGGGAGGCGTTCGCCGCGGTCCCGCGGCATCTGTTCGTGCCGTACTACTACGTCGGCGTCCCCGGCGGATACGAACGCCGCTGGGGCGAGCACCCCGACCCGGCCGCCCGGGAGCGCTGGATCCGCGGCGCCTACGACGACACCCCGCTGGCCACCCGGATGCGCGACGGCGAGCTGCTCTCCTCCAGCAGCCAGCCGTCCCTGATGGCGGCGATGCTGGCCGAGCTGCGGGTCGAGGCGGGCGACCGGGTCCTGGAGATCGGCGCCGGCACCGGCTACAACGCCGCGCTGCTGGCCCACCGCCTCGGCGATGACGCCGTCACCACGGTCGACATCGACCCGGAGATCACCGAGTCCGCCCGCCGGCACCTGCACGCCGCGGGCTTCCGCCCGGCGGTCGTCACCGGTGACGGGGCGCGCGGGGTTCCCGAGCGCGCCCCTTACGACCGCATCATCGCCACCTGCGCCCTGCCGTCGATCCCGGGCGCCTTGCTCGCCCAGTGCCGGCCCGGAGGCCGGATCCTGATGCCGTTCGCGACCGGGGTGGTCGGGCTGGCCGTGCGGGACGCCGGGTGCGCCGGGGGCCGGTTCCTGGCCATACCGGCCTTCTTCGTGCCGCTGCGCGGCGAGGGGGTGCCCCAGCGGGAGCCCCCGCGGCTGGCGGGCCTGCCGCGCCGGGCACGGGAGAGCGACCTGTTCCGCTTCCTGCTGGCACTGACCCGCGACAGTGTCGACCCGGACGAGGCGCACGCCCTGTGGGAGCGCGAGGGCATGCCCCCGCGCGACCGGTACGGACTCACCGTCGCCGGCGGGCGCGCGTGGGCGTGGCTGGACGATCCGGACGGGCCTTACGTGTGGCCCCTGCCGGACGTGCGGGTCCCGCCGGGGCTCAGCCGCGGCGGACGGTGATCGTCGTCCAGGCGCCGACGTGCACCCGGTCGCCGTCCTGGAGCGGTACCGGTACGAAGGGCTGGATGGGCTCCTCGCCGCCGTTGACCGTCGTGCCGTTCGTCGAGTTCTGGTCGACGACCGCCCAGTTGCCGTCCGGCTGCTGCACCAGCACCGCGTGCTGGTGCGAGACCCCCGGGTCCTCCGGCGGCACCGACAGGTCGATGTCGGGGATCTCGCCGGTGGAGTGGCGCCGGCGGCCGATGGTGACCTGGTTGCCGGTGAGGGTGCGCTGCTGCTCCGGCGAGTACGCGGGCAGGTTCAGACCCGCTGCCTCGGGGCCGGAGCGCTGCATCATCGCCATGAAGTACTCGCGGTCCGGGCCGATGGTCGCCGTCCACGTCGCCGGCTGCGGCGGCTGTCCCTGCTGCGGGAACGCCGGACCGGGCGCAGGCGGAGCCTGGGTGGCCCCGGGCTGCGGGTAGCCGTAACCGCCGGGGCCGCCCTGCCCACCCGGGCCGCCGTGTCCGCCCGAGGTGTGCGACGGCGGGCTGATCACCCAGTCGTCGTCACCGCCACCGAAGGCCGGTCCGGGCGGCCCCGGGCGGCCCGACTCCTGCGGGAAGCCGGACGGGGACGACGGAGCGGACGGTCCGTTCATGCCGCCCGGGCCGGACGGACCCGGCGGCATGAACGCCTGCGGAGCGCCCGAGGTCGCCTGCGGCCCGGGGGGCGGCGTCGGCCCGGGGGGCGGCGGAACCGGTCGCGAGGGGGCGGCACCGAAGACCGAGGGCCCGGAAGGCCCGCCCTGGCCGGCCTGACCACCGTGACCGCTGTGACCGCCGGGACCCGCGTGACCGCCCTGGCCGGCGTGACCACCGGGACCACCAGGGCCCGCGGGGCCGTCGAAGCCGCCGGGGCCCGCCGGGGCGCCCGGATGGCCGGACCCGCCGAAGGCGGGCGGACCGGAAGGCCCGTTCGGGCCGCCGGGACCGCCCGCGCCCGGGAACGCACCGGGGCCGCCCGCGGTCGGCTGGCCGCCGGGGCCGCCCTGGCCGCCGGGAACCGGCGCGCCGGCCCGGCCCGACGGCTCGGCGCCGAACGGGCTGGGCGGGATCGGCTCGGCGGGGCGGTTGACCTGCGAGGGGCGGGAGCTCTGGTAGTCGAAGGGATCACCGGCGCCGTAGGACGGGCCGGGGCCCTGCTGGCCGGGGCCCTGCGGGAAGCGCGGGCCGGGCGCGGGCGCCGACGGGCGCGGTGCGGCCGGGGTGTACGAGGTCGCCGTGTTGGTCAGGAAGTTCCACCGGCACTCCTCGCAGAAGGGCGCACCGCCCTCGCGGGGCGTACGGCACTGCGGGCAGAGCTCCGGCTCGTGCTGCGAAGCGGCGGACGGACGGCCACCGGCACCCGGGGCGGGCGGCGGGAAGCCGTAGCCACCGCCGGCCGTCGGCGGCGGAGGGGGCGGCGGAGGCACGGCACCGGCCATGCGGTGACCGCAGACCTCGCACCAGTCGTCGGAACCCGACTGGTGTCCGTTCGGGCAGGTCGGCATGTCGGCGCGTCCTTCCTCGTTCCTTCTCAGATCACTTCTTTACACGAACTGTCTTTGTGGACCGGGTTTCGAGGGTCATCTCATCGGCCTCGGCAACCTTCGCCTTCAGTCGCACAGTACCTGTCGCTGCGTCGACCACGTCCACCACCTTCGCAAGCAGTTTCGCAGTATCGGCGTTGCCCGAGGCGCCCGCGAGCTGGACCGCCCGGCCCAGTTTGGCCGTTGCCCCGTCGATATCGCCCGCTTTGCGAAGGTCGAGGCCCTGCTGGATGGCCCGGGCCAGTTCGGCCTGCCCGGTGTAGTGGGCGACCTGGGGGTTGATCGACGTCGAAGCGGCCATGTCGTCGGTCCACACGGCCCGGACCAGGCCCTGGGCGCCCAAGTTCTGTGCGGTCCCGTCGGGTTGGGGGACGACCAGCGAGACCCTGGCGGCGAGCATCTCCTGGCCGAGGCCGGCCGGGGGCACCTGGACGCAGACGTGGTAGTCACGGGACTCGTCCCCCCAGGAGCCGGTGGGGTAGTCCCCGGCGCGCGGCCCCGCCCCGGTGCGACGCTCGGTCAAGTCCTCGACGGAGGGCGCGACTTGCTTGACGAAACGCACCGTCGTGCCGACCGGCGTCCACAGCCGCAGAGCGACGTCCGCGACCTCCTTGCCCATCGCCGTCTCCATCATCTGCGTGAAGTCCGTGGTGAGAGCGGCCGGGTCCGCGACGATGTCGGCGGTGCCGAGGAGCGCCGAGGCGATCCCTGTGACTTCTTTCACTTCCCAGTCCGTGCCCACACCCCGCGCATCGCAGGTGAACCGCCCGGCGCAGTCGTCGAGGGCGGCCTTCAGGGCCTGCGGCGACTCGTGCTCGTTGCGGCCGTCGGTGAGCAGGATGCCGTGCCGGATGGAGACGTCCGCCGACGACAGCAGGCGGTCGGCGAGCCGCAGCCAGGTCCCGATCGCGGTGCCGCCCCCGGCGCCGAGCCGGCGCAGCGCCTGCTTGGCCTGTCCGCGGGTGGCGGCGTCGGCGACGGCGAGGCGTCCGCCCCCGGGGTAGACCTCCTTGGCCACGTGGGTGCCGCCGATCACCGCGAAGTGCACGCCGTCGCGCAGCGTGTCGATCGCGGCGGCCGTGGCGTCACGGGCGTTGCGCATCTTCTCCGGCGGGTAGTCCATCGAACCGGAGCAGTCGACCATGATCGCCACGGCCGCGGACGGGCCCTGCCCCGCGGAGTAGAGGTGGGGTGCCGTGACCGCGCTGCCGACCGTGCCGCCGCCGGTCGCCGTCACCGTGACGATGGCGTTGACCTCGTGGCCGCCCTCCGGCAGGTACTCGTTCTGGTACACGTCGACCGAGAACTGAGGCACGTCGGACTTCGAGAAATTGGCCATGCCTGATCGATCCCCCTTGAGCGCCCCACCCCGTGAGGCGACGGCTGGTTGCGGACCGGTCCCCTCCGGTCCGCGTGAGGCTGTCCCGTGACGGAGGAGTCCTCGCGGTGCGAGTCCTCCCCGTCGGCGGGCCTCAGGCCGATCCTGCCCCCTGCGCGGGTGCGGGGAACGGCACGACGGCCACTGTTACGTTGTCGTGGCCCCCGCCGTCCAGGGCGTGCCCGACCAGGACCTGCGCGCTGTGCAGGGGGCGTGCGTCCGCGTCGGGGGGGAGCACGCCGGCCATCTGCTCGGCCGTCTCGGCGTAGTTCCACAGCCCGTCCGTGCACACCAGCACCACGCCGGGCCGGTCCGGCTTGAACGAGGCGGTGTGCGGCTCCAGTTCGTAGGCGTCCGCGCCGAGCCAGCCGGTGATCGCGTGGGCGCGCTCGTCGGCGTACGCCTCGGCCGCGTTCATCAGGCCGGCGGCGACCATCTGCGCCGCCCAGGAGTCGTCCTCGGTGAGCCGGGCCGCGGGCGCGCCGCGGTCGGCGGGCACCCAGTAGGCGCGGCTGTCGCCGACCCAGCCCACGACGAGCAGTCCGGAGGCCACCACCGCCCCGACGATCGTGCAGGCGGGCGCGTTCTGGTGGGGGGCGTGCTCACGGGCCGTCGCGGGCTCCGCCGCCAGCGAGTCGACGGCACGGGAGGCGGCGACGATCGCGTCGTGCATCGCCTGCTGCGGGTGGGTGCCCCGGTCCAGCGCGGCCCGCAGCGACTCGCTCGCGGTCCGGGCCGCGGCCTGCGAGGCGTCGTCGGGGCGGGTCGCGGAGGACACGCCGTCGCAGACGATCGCCAGGGACACCGGGGAGCCGTCGGGCAGTGCGGTGTGACCGACGGCGAAGGCGTCCTCGTTGCGGTGGTGGCGCAGGCCGCGGTCGCTGACGGCGGCCACGGGGCCCGACTCCTGTTCCATGTGGTCGCGTTCGCGCGGCTGGGCGTGCCCGCAGTTCTCGCAGTAGCCGTCGGTGTCCACGCGGCCCGCCCGGCATGCCACGCACACCTTGGGCTCCTCGGCGGACCCGCCGTCGGCCGTCTCCGTCACCACCCGCGGATCGGGCGCCTGCAGCGGGAACTCCTCCGGCTCCGGCGACCGGTCGAAGCGCACGCCGGGGGCCGCCGTGACGGGCCGGCCCGCCCCGGACGCCCAGGCAGTCGGGGGTGCCGGGGGCACCGGGGGCACCGGGGGTGCCGAGGGTGCCGGGGGTGCCGGGGGTGCCGAGGGCACCGGGGGTGCCGGAGGTGTGGGCGGCACGGTGGGGGGCGCCGGGACCGCGGGCGGCTGCGCCGGCAGACCGCCCCCGCCCGAGTCGGTGCCCGGCAGGTCCGTCGGCAGGTGGACGGCCGGCGGGGTGTCGTGGCTGCCCGGCTCGGCGGCGTGCGGCCAGGCGGCCGAACCGGCGGGCGGCTGCAGCGCCGAGCCGCTCATGGCGATCGTCGGACGGTCGGGCTGCGGCGCGGGCACGGCGGACAGGTCGTATCCGCACGCACCGCAGAAACGGTCACCCGATTCGAGCGGTTCCGCACAGCTCGGGCACTGCGACACGGTGGCCTGCTGGGGCATCTGCGACATCAACTACACCCACGTCCGGGGGCGGTAACGGTTGGCACGTTCCACCAGGTCGATCCTCTCCTCGCCGCCGGGCGCCAGCCTGGCCAGCGTGCGGTACGAGCGCTCCAGCCCGAAGCGCAGGCCCCGTTCGTCCAGTTCGCTGCCGAGCAGCAGGCGCCGGGCGGGCGGGCCGGTCCGGCCACCGGAGAGTATCCAGTCCAGCGCGCTGCCGAGGACCTCGGTGGCCAACTGCTCGCGTCGCGCGGGGTCCAGACCGTACGCGTCCAGCGCCTCGACCTGTGCCGCGGCGGCCCCCACGTCCTCCAGGAACGGCAGATCGGCGGCGGCCGCCGTGCGCTGCCGCAGCCGGGCCCGGACGGCCGCCACCCGCGCGGCCGTGTAGTGGATGGACGACTCCGGCACCGACTCCAGCGTCCGTACGGCACCGCGCCGGTCCGCGGCCGCGAGCTGCACCCGGGCCAGGCCGAACGCGGCGCCCACACAGCTCGGGTCGGTCGCCCACACCAGCCGGTAGTACTCGGCGGCGTTGTCCAGCTGGCCCAGGATCTCCGCGCACAGGGCGAGCGCCAGCTTGGGCGCGGTCTCCCCGGGGAAGGCGTCGTAGACCGCGTCGAAGGCGAGCGCGGCACCCTCGTGGTCGCCGGTGACCAGCGCCGTCACACCCCGGTACCAGACCACCCGCCAGTCGTCGGGGTGGTCGGTCTGAAGCGCCTCCAGCGCCCGCACGGCCCCGGCCGTCTCGCCCGTCTCCAGGGATGCCCTCAGCTCACGCAGCCGCAGCTCCGGCGACCGGGTGGGCGCGGCGTGCAGCGCGGCGATCAGCTCCGCGGACGCCGAGGCCATCAGCCCCGCAAGGAAACCCGCGTTGGGGTCGGAGGGATCCACCCGCGGCACCGGCAGGGCGAGCGCGGCGGCGGCGACGGCGACGGGCCTGACGAGGCCTCCGCCCACACCGGCGGTGTACGACTGCGGGGCCGGGTGCCCGGCGAGGACGGCGGTGCCGTGCGGCGGCGTGGCGATCACCGCCGCGGGAGCCGCCGCAGCCGCACCGGTCGGCGCCGGCGCCCCGGACGGCCGCGCGCCCGTCCCGCGCCGTCCGCGGCCCGCCGCGCGCGCCCCGAGCCGCGAGACCTCGCCGTCCAGCGGGGGGAACAGCTGCGTGTCCGTGACCCTGACCTCCGGCCCGAACAGGGTGGACAGCGCGGGCCGGGCCCGCCCCGTCTGCAGGGAGACCACCTCGCGCAGGACACCGGTGAGCTGCTCGGCCATCTCCTGTGCGGAGGCGAACCTACGGGCCGGATCGGGGTCGGTGGCGCGGACCAGTAGCCGGTAGAACGACTCGTACTGCCGGAAGACGTCGATGTCGTCCGGGTCGGGCAGGGAGTCGACGTGGACGGTGGTGTAGCCCTGGAAGTCGAAGGTGAGGACCGCCAGGGTGCGGCCCACCGTGTACAGGTCGGACGCCACCGACGGGCCGATCTCCGCCACCTCGGGCGCCTGGTAGCCCACCGTGCCGTAGATGGCAGACTCGTCGTCGTCCATGCGGCGCACCGCGCCCATGTCGATCAGCTTGAGCTGGTCCTCGGTCTGGATGGCGTTGTCGACCTTGAAGTCGCAGTACAGGAGGTTGCGGCTGTGCAGGTGGCCCAGGGCCTCCAGCGCCTCGATGCCGTAGGCGCAGGCCTGCTCCACCGGCAGCGGGTCGCGCCGCCCGCCGGTCGTGCGGCGCGCGTTGGCGATCTCCTTGAGCGACTTGCCGCCCACGTACTCCATGACGATGTAGCCGTCCAGGGAGCCGGTGCGCTGATCGAGGTGCTCGACGAAGTTGTAGATGCGGACGATGTTGGCGTGCTCGATCTCCGCGAGGAAGCGCCGCTCGGAGATAGCCGCCGCCATGGCGTCCTGGTCACCGGTGTCCAGGAGGCCCTTGAGGACCACCCAGCGGTCGGAGACCGCCCGGTCCACGGCCAGGTAGATCCAGCCGAGGCCGCCGTGTGCCAGGCAGCCCACGACCTCGTACTGGCCGTGCACGACGTCACCGCCGGTCAGCTTCGGGACGAAGGAGTACGGGTGGCCGCACTTGGTGCAGAAGCCCTCCGTGCGGCCGGGCCGGCCGCCGCGCGCCCGCCCGACCGGCGCCCCGCAGTCGGAGCGTGAGCAGAACCGCTTCCGCTCGGGCACCTCGGGGCGCTCCAGCACCATCGAGCGCGGGTCGGGCCGCGGTACCTGCGGCACCTCGACCAGACCCGCGCCGAGTCGGCTGCGGCCCGAGGAGGCGGTGGAGGAGCCGGAGCTGCGCACCGACACCGAACGTCCCGACGTGCCGCCGGACAGCGAGCGCGACAGGCGCCCGGACACCGAGCGGCGCGACCGCGACGACTGCGACGACGTCCCCGAACCGCGGCTGCTGCGCCCGCTGCGCGCGCTCCCGCTGCCGGTCGAACCCCGGCCGTCGGGGACGGAGGCCGTACCGGAGGCCGACACCACGGGTGCGAGCCCGCACGTGTCGCAGTACAGCTCACCTCCGCCGACGTCCTCGTACGCCCCGCCGCAGCCCGGCCGCTGGCAGGTCTGCCCCGTCCGACTCGTCGCACCGCTCATGACGGCGACTCCCCCCTTCGGTCGTCAGGTCCGCCCGGCCCCGGCCTGTGCGGCGCGCCCAGCGCCTCGGCGGCGGCCTGCTGGTAGAGCAGCACGGCCTGTTCGGCCACGCGCAGGTCGCAGGGTGCGCTCCACAGCATGCGGCGCGCCTTCTCGTACCGCTCGATCAGCACCGGGTCCTCCGCCAGACCGTGCCGGGCGATCTTCGCCCGGTAGGCGTCGAGACGGCCGCGCAGCTCGGCACGGACCGCGAGCGGGGCGGTGACCGCGGACAGCGACTCGCGGGCGCGCAGCAGTTCGTCCTCCGCGCGCTGCTCCAGCTGCTCCAGCAGCGGGGAGAGCCGGTGCCACCGGGCCTGCCTGCGGTACTCGGCCGCCGTCGCCAGCTGCTCCTGCAGCGCGGTCGGCGGTCCGCTGACCACCGGCACCTCCGTGGCCGCGATCTTCGCCAGGACCTCACCGCGCGCGGTCCGTGCCTCGGAGAGCGTGCGGTCCGCCCGGGAGAGCAGGTCCCGCAGCCGGACCAGCCGCTGCTCGGCGTCCTGGCGCACGGTCAGGACGGCGTCTATCTCACGGCGCACCTCCTCCAGGGCGCGCGCCTCGCGGTCGTAGACCGTGGTGTCGGGCCGGCCGCCGCCCGGCGCCGAACTGGCCTGCGCAGGCACCCAGTGGGCCAGCGGGTCGGAGATCACCTCCTCGCGCAGCCTCGTCAGCGTGCGCGTGATGCGCTCCAGGTCGTCCCCCGCGGGATGCTCGCCGGGGCGCACCCCGACCGAGTGCGCGAGCTGCCGGGTGCGCTGGAGTTCCGCGGCGAGCAGGTCGATCCGCGCGGGCAGCGCGGACCACACCGCGTCGGCGGCCACGACCATGTCGAGGGAGGCCGCGTAGAGCTCGTTCATCCGGTCCACCAGCGCGGCCAGCGAGAACCGCTCGCTGAGCCGGCCCGGACCGCCGTGCGGTGCGGGCGCGTTGACCAGGGCCGCCGCGGAACCGGCGACCGTCACCGCCTCGCCGCGCAGCAGCTCCGTCAGCTCCACCAGGTCCTCGCGGCTCGACCAGCGGCGGCGGGCGCGGATCTCGCGGGCGGTGCGCAGGGCGCCGGAGTAGGCGTCGAAGTACGCCCACAGCAGGGTGATCGACGCCTCCGCGGCGGCCCACCGCTCACGGGTGAGCCCGGCCAGCTCGGCACCTTCCAGGAGCCTGCGGCCCGCGTGGTCCTGGAGGGCCAGCAGGGAGGTCTCGATCGCCTCGTGCTCGGCGCCGAGCCGCGCCAGCGCACGGTCCACCTCGTCCCGGTCCATCACCGGCCCGGCGGGGTCCGTGACGCCCATCGATCACCTCTCGCTGCTGTGTCGGATGCTGCCCGTCTGCCTGCTCGTCGTTCGTGCCGCCCCGTCAGCTCGTGCGCAGGTACTGCGGCGCGGGCGGCTTCGATGCCGCGGAGTCCTTCCCCAGTGTCGCCGACAGCCATCTGTCGTAGGACGTCTGCCAGCCGCTCCCGCGGTAGTCCACCAGGACCCGGTTGACCCGGCGTACCAGATCGTCTGCGTCCCTCTTCATCGCCACGCCGTAGTACTCCGTGGTGAACGCCGCGCCCTTCAGCTCGACCGTCGGGTCCTGGGCGGCCTGGCTCGCGGCGAGCGCACCGTCGGTCACCACCGCGTCCACCTCGCCCAGTTGCAGCCTGACCAGGCAGTCGAGCTGGTTGGGGACGGTGGTGGAGATGTCCGCGGTGGCCGCCAGGAGGCCCGCCGCACGGTCCTTCGCCAGCCGGGTGTACGCCGTGGAACCGGCGGCGGTGCAGATCCTCTGCCCGGCCAGGGACCTGTCGTACCCGGTGACGGATGACGACTTGGCCGCCAGCACCTGCTGCCCCGTCCTGAAGTACGGCGCGGAGAAGGCGACCTCGCCGAGGCGGTCGCAGGTGATCGTCATGGTGCGCACCACCATGTCCACCCGGCCGCTCCGGATCGCAGGGATCCGCTGGTCGGTGGGTATCGCCTTGAACTGGACCGCGTTCGGGTCGCCGAGGATGTCCGCGGCGATCCGGTGGACCAGGTCGATGTCGAAGCCCTCCAGTTGCGCGCCGTCGTTGTTGGGGTCGCGGTAGCCCCAGCGGTAGCTGTTCTGGTCGACGCCGACGACCAGCTTGCGCCGGGCCCCGATGCGGTTCTTGATGGCCTCGATCGTGGGACCGTCCGCCCGGGACGGCGCCAGCGTCTGCTTCTCCGGCGCCCGGCACTCGACGGCGCGTGTCTGGACGCCCTCGGCGATCCCGGGGCCGCCGGTGCCCGCGCCGTCCGGGCCGGGCGACTGCGTCAGCGGCAGCAGGAGCACGAAGGCCAGCGCCAGGGCGCAGACGGCGGCCATCGCACCGACTCCGCCCCAGCCCTTCAGCCCGGCCCGCACACGTCGTATCGCCATCGTCACACCCCCTTCCACCGATCCGCCCCCTTTCACCGGTACTCCGACAGCCTGCGCCCGATGCCGAGCACCGCGCCCGCACCGCCCAGCAGGGCGAGGACGGCGGCGCCCACCGGCAGGCCGGTCATCGCGCCCAGGCCGTCGCCCGCGGCCTGCTGGAACTCCCCCTGCTCGTGGGTCAGCGCCTTCGCCAGGTTGGCGTCGACGCTGTCGAAGCACTCGCCGGTGGCGCCCTTGGCGCCGATCACCTTGTCGAGGGCCTGCTCGTAGTAGCCGTCCTCGTCGGCGGTGCGCGCGGTGGCGTGCCGCTTCTTCCACTCGGTCATGTTGCCGACGGCCGCGGTGACCGGCTCCCGGCCGGACCGGTCGTCGGCGAGCCGCTGCGCCTCGGCGAGGCCGCGGCCGAGGGCCTCCATGTCCTTGCCGAAGTCGTGGTCGTAGGCGTCGTAGGTCCGGCCGTCCGCCTTCACCGTCTGGGCCCCGCGCGAGACCAGGGTGAGGTTCTCGTTGCCGCGGGCCTTGAGCGAGGCGATGCGGGCGTCGTGCAGCACGCTCAGCGACTGGACACCGTGGTCGTAGGAGTCGTCGAGCGCGGCGCGGGCCAGGCCGTGGCCGACGACCAGCCACAGCAGCGCCACCGTCGCGGCGGCGGTGGCGGCGACGAGGCCCTGGTTGAGGACGCGGTGTGTGCGCCGGTAGTGGCGGTGCTGGGCCCAGGCGAGCGCGGCCAGGGCGAGCACACCGAGCGCGATCGCCGCCCACGGATAGGGGCGGGCGCTCGCGTAGTCGGCGCTCAGCCGCTGGTTCTCCCGCTGGTAGAGGTCCTCCGCCGCCGGGAGCATCTCCTTCTGCATCTTCTCGTTGGCGTACCTGAGGTACGCGCCGCCGACCGGGAAGCCCTGCCGGTTGTAGGTGCGGGCCCGCTCGACCAGGCCCTTGTACTCCGGCAGCAGCCGGTTGAGGCGGGCGATGGTCTGTGCGGCGGGGGACCCGGCGTCGGAGTTGCCGGCGGCCGTCACCAGGCCGGAGGCGGCGGTGCGGATGTCCTTCTCGTACCGGTCGCGGGTCGCCCTCGTCTCCCCGCCGCCCGCCAGGAAGCCGCTGGAGGCGGCCGTGTTGGCGTCGGCCAGCGAGCGGTAGATGTCCGCGGCGGCGGAGCTGAGCGGCTGGCTCTTGTGCAGCACGTCGTCGGCTGCGGTCGCCCGGTCCGTCATCTGCCAGGCGGTCACCGCGCCGAAGGCGACGACGAGGACGGCGAGGACGGCGCCGATGATGCGCAGCCGGCCGGGCTCGGTGGTCGCTGCGGCGCGCAGCCGGTCGACGCCCTCCGCGAACGCCGTGCGGCGCGGCGGGGCGGCCGGGTGGCCCGGGGGCGCGACGGACCGGCCGGGGGGCCCGCCCGGCTGGGGCGGGATCGCCGGCGCCGTGGGCGCGCCGGAGCCCGGCGGCGGTACCGCGCTGCTCGTCGGCGGGTGTGTCACTCTGACCTCCCCCAGGGTCATCCGTCGCCCGCAAGTATCGCCGCCGGTAGCGTCCTTGCGCACCGGCCTTCACTGCATCTTGATCGGATCGCAGTGTGCCCCCGCCGCTCGCGGCCCGACGCCGCGCGGCGGCACCCCCGTGATTCCCGTGTCCTCCTGTCCATGAGAACGCGGGGGAGATCGGTTCGGTTCCCACGGGAAACGGCGGTGCCACGGGGTGTTCGCAGCCCGCTCCGGGGTTCCGGCGCGGCCGGGTGCGGGGTGCCCGCGCCTACGCCGAGAAGTGCGCCCGCACCCGGCGCTGCACCTCCGCGCCCGCGCCCGTCCGGTCCAGCCCGAGCAGCGCCGCGCCCAGCACCGGCCGCTCCCGCACCACCACCGGCGACGCCTTCGGTGCCCGGTCCGCCAGCAACTCACGGACACCATTGTCGAGTTGCCGGTGCCCGGCGGTCAGAACACCACCGCCCAGCAGCACCGGGGCCGCCTCGCCCAGCAGGTCGAGCCGGGTCAGGGCGACCACGGCCATGGTGACGATCTCGTCGGCCAGGCGATCGACGACGGACCGCGCGACCGCGTCCCCGGCGGCGGCCGTGGCGAAGAGCACGGGTGTCAGTTCGTGGCGCCGGGCGGTCGGGAGGTCCTCCAGGTGCAGCGCCTCGATGAGGGCGTACATCGACGGCAGCCCGAAGTGCGCGGGCAGGGTCCGGGCCAGCTCGGTCGGCGCGCCCCGCCCGTCCTCGGCGCGGGCCGCGTGCCACAGCGCCTCCTCGGACAGTCCCCAGCCGCCGCCCCAGTCGCCGGAGATCCGGCCGAGCGCGGGGAAGCGCGCGGTGCGCCCGTCGGGCAGCATGCCGACGCAGTTGATGCCGGCCCCGCACACCACGGCCACCCCGCGCGGTTCGGCGACACCGGCCCGCAGGACGGCGAAGGTGTCGTTGCGCACCTGGACCGACGGGCCCCAGGCACGCGCGTGCAGTGCGGCGGCCAGCCGCCGCTCCTCCACCGGGAGGTCGGCGTTGGCGAGGCACGCCGAGACATGGGCGACGGAGGTGGGGCCGGCTGCCGCGAGGGCCCGGCCGACCGCCTCCGCTAGGGCGTCCACCGCCGCCGCCACCCCCACCGCGGGTGGGCGGAACCCGCCGCCGCGGGCCGTGGCGAGCACGGCTCCGTCGGCCGCCACGACCGCGACGTCGGTCTTGCTGTTGCCGGCGTCGATGGCGAGGACGCTCCCGGTCAGGCCCACGAAAGATGCTCCCGGTTGTGTGCGATCAGTCGGTCGGTGAGGGCGTCGGCCGCGTCGTACCGGCCGATGAGGGGGTGGGCGAGCAGGGCGCGGAACACCCGGTCGCGGCCGCCCTCCAGGGCTGCCCGCAGCGCCAGGTCCTCGTAGGCGGTGACGTGCGCCATCAGCCCCGCGTACAGCGGGTCGACCGGGGCGACGGACAGGGGCACGGGGCCGGAGCGGCCCACCGCCGCCTGCACTTCGATCACCGCGTCGTCCGGCAGGAACGGCAGGATGCCGTGGTTGGGGGCGTTGACCACCTGGTACGGCGAGCCGGAGCCGCCGAGCAGCGCCGCCGCCAGGTCCACCGCCGCCTCGGAGTAGTAGGCCCCGCCTCGCCGGGCGAGCAGCTCCGGCTTCTCGTCCAGGTCCGGGTCGCCGTACATCCGCAGCAGCTCCCGCTCCATCGCCGCGACCTCCGCGGCCCTGGACGGCTTGGTGCGCAGCTCCCGCACGACCTCGTCGTGGGCGTAGTAGTAGCGCAGGTAGTAGGAGGGGACCGTGCCGAGCCGGTCCAGCAGGTGCTGCGGCAGGTGCAGGTCGGAGGCGATCGCCCCGCCGTGCTCCGCGAGCAGCCGGGGCAGGACGTCCTCGCCCTCGGGGCCGCCGAGCCGCACTCCCGTCTCCCAGGTCAGGTGGTTGAGGCCCACGTGGTCCAGATGGACGTCCGCCGGCGCGACGTCGAGCATCCGGGCGAACCTCCGCTGGAAGCCGATCGCCACGTTGCACAGCCCGACCGCCTTGTGCCCGGCCTGGAGCAGGGCGCGGGTGACGATGCCGACGGGGTTGGTGAAGTCGATGATCCAGGCCTGCGGGTTGGCACGCCGGACCCGGTCGGCGATGTCGAGGACGACGGGCACGGTGCGCAGGGCCTTGGCGAGGCCGCCCGCGCCGGTGGTCTCCTGGCCGACGCAGCCGCACTCCAGCGGCCAGGTCTCGTCCTGTTCGCGGGCCGCCTGCCCGCCGACGCGCAGCTGGAGCAGGACGGCGTCCGCGCCGTCCACGCCCGCGTCCAGGTCGGAGGTGGTCACGACCCTGGCGTCGTGGCCCTGCCGGGCGAGGATGCGGCGCGCCAGGCCGCCCACCAGCGCCAGCCGGTCCGCGGCCGGGTCGACGAGGACCAGTTCCTTCAGAGGCAGGGTGTCGCGCAGCCGCGCGAAGCCGTCGACGAGTTCGGGGGTGTAGGTCGAGCCTCCGCCGACCACGGTGAGTTTCACGATGGATCAACCCTTCACTCCGGTGAGCGTGACGCCCTCGACGAACGCCTTCTGCGCGAAGAAGAACACGAGGATCACGGGGGCCATGACCAGCACGGTGGCGGCCATGGTGAGGTTCCAGTCGGTGTGGTGCGCGCCCTTGAACGACTCCAGGCCGTAACTCAGCGTCCACGCACCGGGGTTCTCGGAGGCGTAGATCTGCGGGCCGAAGTAGTCGTTCCAGGCGTAGAAGAACTGGAAGAGCGCCACGGCGGCGATGCCGGGCCTGGCCATCGGCAGCACGACGCGGACGAGGGTGCGCAGTTCGCCGCAGCCGTCCACTTTCGCCGCGTCGACGTACTCGTCGGGGACGGTCGTCAGGAACTGCCGCAGCAGGAAGATGGAGAACGCGTCGCCGAACGCCATGGGAACGATCAGCGGCCACAGGGTTCCCGACAGGTCCAGCTGCTTGGCCCAGAAGAGGTACATCGGGATGACGACGACCTGCGGCGGCAGCATCATCATCGAGATCACCAGCATCAGGGCCAGGTTCCGGCCGCGGAAGCGGAACTTGGCGAGCGCGTACGCCACGGGGATCGACGACACGACGGTGAGGACGGTGCCCAGCCCGGCGTACATCAGCGTGTTCCGCCACCAGGTGAGGAAGCCGGGGGTGTCGAGGACCTTCCGGTAGTTGCCCCATTCCCAGGTGTGGGGCACGAGGTCGCGGCTGAGGGCCTGGGTGTCGCTCATCAGGGAGGTGAGGAACACGAAGACGAACGGCAGGGTGAAGAACAGTGCGGCGGCCACGCCGAGGGAGTGCACCGCGACCCACTCCAGCAGCGCCCGGCGGCGCGCGGTGCGCTCGCCGGCGGCGGGCGCGAGGGTGCGCACCGGCTTGTCCAGTACCTGGGTCATCGTCAGTCACCTGCCTGGACGAGACCGCCCCGGCGCCGCATCAGCAGTGCGGTGAAGGCCGTCGACAGGGCGAACAGGACGAGTGCCACCACGCAGGCGGAGCCGTGGTCGAAGCGCTGGAAGCCGAGGTTGTAGACGAGCTGGGGAAGGGTGAGCGTGGAGCGGTCGGGGTAGCCGGGTTCGAACTGGGTGCCGGCGCCCTGGATGACGCCCGAGGCCACCTTCCCGGCGATCAGCGGCTGGGTGTAGTACTGCATCGTCTGGATCACCCCGGTGACCACCGCGAACATCACGATCGGCGAGATGTTCGGCAGGGTGACGAACCGGAACCGCTGCCACGGCGAGGCGCCGTCCAGCTCGGCGGCCTCGTACTGCTCCCTGGGAACGTCGAGCAGTGCCGCCATGAAGATCACCATCAGGTCGCCGATGCCCCACAGCGCCAGCAGGGTCAGCGCCGGCTTGGACCAGGAGGGGTCGTCGAACCAGCCGGGCGCCTTCACGCCGATGCGTTCCAGGACCGAGTTCACCGGTCCGGTTCCGGGGTTGAGCAGGAAGGCGAACGACATGGTGGCGGCGACGGGCGGGGCCAGGTAGGGCAGGTAGAACAGGGTGCGGAAGACGCCCGTCCCCGTCCTGATCTTCGTGATCAGCAGTCCGACGCCGAGACCGAAGACGACCCGGAGCGCCACCATCACCGCCACCAGCCACAGTGTGTTGCGCAGGGCGGGCCAGAACAGCGGGTAGTGCGCGAAGACGTACCGCCAGTTCTGCGCCCCGTTCCAGGACGGCGCTGTGAAGCCGTCGTAGTGCATGAACGAGAAGTAGACGGTCGACAGCAGCGGGTAGGCGAAGAACACCCCGAACCCGATCAGCCACGGCGACATGAAGGCGAACGTGCGCAGGGCCCTCTGCGCCCTGCGCGCCCTGCGCGCCCTCGTTCCGCCCCCGGCCCCGGAGCCCGGGCCACCGCGGCGCCCGGACGTGAGCGTGCCGCTCATCAGCGGGCCTGCGCGATGTCCGTGTCGATCTGCGCGGCCGTCTTCGCCAGGCCGGCCTTCAGGTCGCCGGCCTTGCCGCTCTCGTAGGCGTAGCCGAACTGCTGGATCGTCACCAGGTACACGCCGCCGTTGACGGAGGCGGGCGTCGTGGTGGAGTGCGGGTTCGCGGCGATGTCCAGGAACGTCTTGAAGCGCGGGTCGTACTTCAGCTTCGGGGACTTCAGCGCGGCCAGGGTGGAGGGAACGTTGTGGATGGCGTTGGAGAAGCCGACCACGGCGTCGGTGTCGGTGGTCATGTACTTCACCAGTTCCCAGGCCGCGTTCTGCTTGGTGCTGGTGGCGGCGATGCCGGCGACGGTGCCGGTGATGTAGCCCTTGCCGTACTGGTCGGCCTGGTCGTCGGGGACGGGCAGCGGGGCGACCCCGATCTCGAAACCGGGCTTCGCGTCCAGAGCCATGCCCAGCCGCCACTCCCCGTCGAGCTGCATGGCGACCTGGCCGGTGTGGAAGGGGTGCTCGGGCCCCCACTCGTCGCCGAGCTTCGCGCGGTACCTCTCCAGCTTCCGGAATCCGCCGAGTTCGTCGACGAGCCGCTTCTGCAGGGTGAAGCCCCTTTCGAAGGCGGGGTCCTCGGCGAGGTTCGACTTGCCGCTGGCGTCGAAGTACGTCGGCGAGAACTGGGCGAGGTAGTGCTCGGTCGTCGACTCCCAGCCGTGGTAGTCCGGCATGAACCCGAGCTGCGTGTAGGAGTCGCCGTCCGGGACGGTGAGCTTCTCGGCGTCGGCCTCGAACTCGGACCAGGTCTTCGGCGGGGCGGTGATGCCGGCCTTCGCGAAGGCGGTCTTGTTGTAGTACAGGCCGTAGGCGTCGCCCAGCAGCGGTACCGTGCAGCGGTTCCCGTCGAACCGGGTGTACTCGTTCATCGCCTCCGGGAACGTCTTCTCCGGGTCGATCCCCGCCTTCCGGAAGAACGGGTCGAGGTCGACCAGCGCGCCGGAGGAGCAGAACTTCCCCACGTTGTTCGTGGTGAAGGAGGAGATCACGTCGGGCGCCTTGGCGCCTCCGGTGCGCAGCGCCTGGTTGATCTTGTCGTCGGTCATGTTGCCGACGATGTCGACGTGGATGTTCGGGTGCGCCTTCTCGAAGCCGGCGACCAGCGACTTCACGGCCGCGACCTCGCCCGGAGCGCTCCAGGCGTGCCAGAAGTTGATGGTCGTCTCCTTCGAGGGGTCGTCGGAGGCGGTGGAGTCGGACCGGCCGGTGCAGGCGGTGCCGAGCAGGGCGAGGGAGGCGGTGAGCGTGAGGGCCGCTCTGCGGGGGATTCCGGGTATGAAGCGGGAGTTTTCGGGCATGGCGAAGCCTCTCGGGACGGGCGGTGGTGGCGAAGGGACCGGTCGGGGACGAGGCGAGGGGGCCGCGGTGAAGTCGGTGTGACGGAAGCCGGGGCGATGACACGCGGAGTTGACGGAACGTCGGGTCGGTGAGGGGGACGGGGTGGCAGCGGAACGAGCCTGGGGGCGGGGGCTGCCCGGGGGGAGTGGAGGGCCGGGCCCGGGGGAGGAGCGGGAGTCAGCGGGAGGTGTCGAAGACCTCGTCGCGGGTGGTCGCCAGCGCGCTCTCCAACGCGCCACGCAGAACGGGTTGTTCGGTCACGTCGCCGAGCACCAGCCGCGGCCGGGAGGCGGCCAGTTCCTCCAGCTCGTCCTGGACGAGGCCGCGCAGGACCTCGCCGCCCGCGGTGAGCGAGGAGCCGGACAGGACGACGAGTTCGGGGTCGAGGACGGAGACGAGGGAGGCGAGGCCGGTCGCGAGCCGGGTCGCGTACGTCGTCAGCAGCTGCCGGCCCGGGCCGGTGTCCCGCTCGGCGGCCCGCCGGACGAGTGCGGCGGCGGCCTCGGTGTACGGCCCCGACGGGATCTGAGTCATACCGAGTTCGCGGGCGAGCCGGGGGACGGCCTGCGAACCGGCCAGTTCCTGGTAGCCGCCGCTGTTGGCCCTGGTCACCTTGCGGACCAGTGGCGTGCCGGGAACCGGCAGGAAGCCCACCTCGCCCGCGCCGCCGGTCCACCCGCGGTGCAGCCGGCCGCCGAGGACCAGGGCGGCGCCCAGGCCCTCCTGGTTCCACAGCAGGACGAAGTCCTCGTGCCCGCGAGCCGCTCCGAGCCGCTGCTCGGCGATCGCGACGAGGTTGACGTCGTTCTCGTACTCCACCGGCATCGGCAGTGCGGCGGCGAGGGTGTCGAGCACGGCGGGGGAGTGCCAGCCGGGCAGGTGGGAGGCGTAGCGCAGGCGGCCGGTGGTGGGGTCGAAGGCGCCCGGGGTGGCTATGACGACCCGGTGGACGTCGTCCCGGGTCAGGCCCGCCGCCTTGACGGCGCCGTCCAGGGCGTCGGTGACCTCTTGCGTGACGGACCGGGTGCGGTGACGTCCCGGCGTGGGCAACTCGTGGGCGCCGACCGTGCGGCCGGTGATGTCGGACACGGCGGCGCGGATCCGGTCCGGGGTGACGTCGAGGCCGGCGGCGTGCGCGGCGACCGGGTTGACCGCGTAGAGCTGGGCGCTGGGGCCGGGGCGCCCCTCGCTGGTGCCGCCCGCGAGCACCAGCCCCGCCGCCTCCAGCCGGGCCAGCAGCTGCGAGGCCGTCGGTTTCGACAGCCCGGTCAGCTTGCCGATCCGGGTGCGTGAGAGCGGGCCGTGTTCCAGCAGCAGGTCGAGTGCGGCACGGTCGTTCATGGCGCGCAGCACACGCGGGGTACCCGGCGTACCGGCGGTTCCTGCCATCGCGTCGACACCTGCCCTTCCAGCGGCTCAGCTTCCCAGTGATCCGGGAGGACTGTCCACCTGCCGTCCTTCGCCGAGTCACTGTTAGGAAAGTTTCCTATCGGTTGGCAGGAACGTATGCCCCCGGGGAAGGGGCCGTCAAGAGACGACGCCCCCGCGGCAACGGACTCGATACCGGCGGGGGCGCGGGGGCGCGGAGGTAGAGGGGGAACGAGGGGGGAGGGGGCGAGTGGTGAGTGCCCGTATCCGTGTGTCCCCCCGCGCTACCGGCCCGAGGCCGGCCGCTGCGGGGTGATCGGCGCCGTCGCCTCCGCCTGCGGTGAGTCCTCGTCGGAGAACGCCGACGGGGCCGCCACCTCGGCCGTCGCGTCCTGCGTCCCGTCCCTGGGCACGGCAGCCGTCGCGCCGCCGACGACGGGGATGTCGGCGGCGTCGAAGGCGCGCTTGATGCGCCAGCGCAGCTCCCGCTCGACCGTCGTGTCCTTGCCCGGCATGGTCTTGGCGGAGACGCGGACCACCATCGAGTCCGGCAGTACGCTGTCCAGCCCGAGCACCTCGATCGGACTCCACAGCAGCTCGTTCCAGGGCTCTTCCTTTCCCATCCGCTCGGCCACCCCGTCGAGCGTGGTCTTGACGCGGTCCAGGTCCTCGTCGCCCTTGAGGGTCACGTCCACGTTGGCCGTCGCCCAGCCCTGGGAGAGGTTGCCGATGCGCTTGACCTCGCCGTTGCGGACGTACCAGATGGCGCCGTTGGGGCCGCGCAGCTTGGTCACCCGCAGGCCGACCTCGACGACCTCCCCCGTGGCGGGCCCCGCGTCGATCGTGTCGCCGACGCCGTACTGGTCCTCCAGGATCATGAACACGCCGGAGAGGAAGTCCGTGACCAGGTTGCGGGCGCCGAAACCGATCGCGACGCCCGCGACACCCGCGGAGGCCAGCAGCGGGGCGAGGTTGATCTGGAACGCCGACATCACCATCAGCCCCGCCGTGCCCAGGATGAGGAAGGACGCCACCGACCTCAGCACCGAGCCGATCGCCTGCGAGCGCTGCCTGCGCCGCTCGGCGTTGACGAGCAGGCCGCCCAGTGAGGTGGCGTCGACACTCTGGCCGGTGCGGCTCATCCGGTCGATCAGCTTGGTGATCGCCCGCAGCACGATCTTCCGCAGCACCACCGCGATCACCAGGATCAGCAGCACCTTCAGCCCGATCGCCAGCCACGTCGACCAGTTCTGCTCGATCCAGCTGGCCGCGTTCGTCGCGCTCTCCTGGGCGTCCTCCAGCGAAGGCACGGCCGGCGCCGTCGTCTGGGCCGGGGCGGGCGACGGCGACGAGTCGGCGGCCCACAGGGCGGCGGGCAGGGACACGGCAGGTACCTCCAGTGCGCTCCACCCGATCCGGCGCGGCGGTCAGGGAAGGTCACGAAAAGGTCACCGGGCGGGCAGGGTGACCACACTAACGGGGCATTGCGGGTGCGCCGGTCCGAACCGTGGAGGAGTTACGACGTCCGTCGAGGCCGGGATCCACCCCATGAACTGGTGGGATGAACCGGCCGGGATCCGGGGGATGCATGAGGTGTGGTCGAAAACACTCCCAGCCCGTTACCGGGACATGGTGGCGCGTCCACCAGGCATGAGGGGAGACTGACTACGGATCGTCCCGGCGCGAGCCACGCGCCGCCGGCGTACAAGGAGGCATCCGTGCCGCATGTCCTGGTCCTCAACGCGTCGTACGAGCCGCTCGGCGTCGTACCGCTCCGCCGCGCGCTCGTCCTCGTCCTCGAGAACAAGGCAGTCTGCCTCGAGGAGTCCGGCGCCTATCTGCACAGCGCAACCGTCACAGTCCCCGCACCCAGCGTGGTCCGGCTCAAGCGATTCGTGCGGGTTCCCTACCGGGGGCCCGTTCCTCTGACCCGCCGCGCGCTCTTCGCCCGCGACGGGGGCCGGTGCATGTACTGCGGTGGCGTCGCAACCAGCGTCGACCACGTCATCCCGCGCTCGCGCGGGGGCAAGCACGTCTGGGACAACGTGGTGGCCTCCTGCCGCCGCTGCAACCACGTCAAGGCCGACCGTCACCTGGTGGAACTGGGCTGGCGGCTGCGGCACAAACCAGCCCCTCCCACCGGCCTGGCCTGGCGCATCATCGGGACCGGCCACCGGGACCCGCGCTGGCTGCCCTATTTGCAGCCGTACGGCGCGGACGACGCCCTGGCCCGGATCGACGGCATCTCCGCCTGACGATCCGGGCCTTCGCGTCCCCCGCGCCCCGACCGCGGTGTCCCGGCGCCCCGACGGCGGCGGCGCGGAGCTCGACGGCGGCGCCCGGCCCCGGGGCCCTGTGCCCGGGGGCCGGCGCCGTGCCTCGTCGCCCGCGCGGCACGAACGGGCCCGACGTCCGCGATCGACGGCGCCGCGCTCCCGCACGTCCTGCCCGCGCGGATGCCCGGCGTCGCCCGCCCCCGCCCGCCTGCGGGCAGCGAAAGACCCGGCCGCGCGTCGGCGGGCCGGGGTCTCGGGAAGCGGGTGCGGTGCGGGTGTGGAGCGCTCAGAACGCCGTCCGGACCGTCAGGCCCGGGCCTTCGGCTTCGTCACGCGGATCTTGGAGCGGTCCAGGACCATCACCAGACCCGTGATGACCGCGAAGATCACCAGCGGAAGGAAGACGTACAGACCCAGCGTCTCGCCGACGCTGAGGCCCGTGCCGGGGTCGTCGCCGTCGTCGCGGGTCAGCGCGAGCGCGGGGGACGACATGAGCAGCATCATCAGCGTCGTACCGGCCACCAGGGCGCCGGCGCGCAGGGTCTTCTTCTTGTCCACGGTGCAAAAGTAGCGAACGGCGGAACGAGGCGCGCGCCCGGGGTGCCGTACGAGGGGCCCCACCCCGTCGCCGCCGGGTCAGGCGCCG
This sequence comes from Streptomyces actuosus, assembly GCF_016921115.1. Taxonomy (GTDB): domain Bacteria; phylum Actinomycetota; class Actinomycetes; order Streptomycetales; family Streptomycetaceae; genus Streptomyces; species Streptomyces actuosus_A. The sequence continues at coordinate 119,696 of NZ_JAFFZS010000015.1, read as the reverse complement.
CCCCGCAGCACCTCCATCAGTGCCCGCAGCCGCGGTGACGCCGCCAGTTCCTCCAGGGACACCGGGTGGCCCTGCGCGTCGGCGATCGGCAGCCGCCAGTTCGGGTACTGGTCCCAGGTGCCGGGCAGGTTCTGCGGGCGCCGGTCGCCGACCCCGTCCGGCAGCCAGACGCCGACCAGCCGGGCCGGGGTGCGCAGCAGGAACCGGTGCACGGCCTGGATGCCGGCCTCCTCCGAGGCCCGGTCCGCGCCCCCGCCGGCACCCTCCAGCAGCCCCAGCCGCGTCAGCAGGTCCAGCCACTCGCCCGTGTCCGCGGCGGCCTCCGAGCGCTCCACGTCCAGCGGGCGCGTCAGCAGGCCCAGCCGGTCGCGCAGCTCCACGTGCTCGCCGCTGAGCCGTGCCGCGGTCGACGGCAGATCGTGGGTGGTGGCCGTCGCCAGGCAGTCCGAGCGCCACCGGTCCGGCGGCAGCGGCCGGCCGCCGCCCTCCCAGTCCCGCTCGAACCACAGCACCGACGTGCCCAGCACCCCGCGCTCGCGCAGCGCCTCCCGCACCCCCGGCTCCACGGTGCCCAGGTCCTCTCCGATCACCACCGCCCCGGCCCGCGAGGCCTCCAACACCAGCACGGCGAGCATCGCCTCGGCGTCGTAGCGCACATACGCGCCCTCGGTCGGCGGCTCCCCCTGCGGCACCCACCACAGCCGGAACAGGCCCATCACGTGGTCGATGCGCAGGGCACCCGCGTAACCGAACAGCGCCCGCAGCAGTCGGCGGTACGGCGCATACCCCGACGCGGCCAGCCGGTCCGGGCGCCATGGCGGCAGACCCCAGTCCTGGCCGCGCGCGTTGAAGGCGTCCGGGGGCGCGCCGATCGACATCCCCGCCGCGAAGAACTCCTGCTGCGCCCACGCGTCCGCGCCCTGGGGATGCACGCCGACCGCCAGGTCGTGCACCACGCCGACCGGCATCCCGGCGTCCCGCGCCACCCGCTGGGCGGCCGTCAGCTGCGCATCGGTGAGCCAGACCAGCCAGCTGTGGAAGTCGACCCGGTCCATCAGCTCGGCGCGGGCCCGCTCCGTCTCCGCCGACCGCGCGTCGCGCAGTCCCCGCGGCCAGCGGCTCCAGTCCGGGCCGTGCACCTCCGCCAGTGCGCACCATGTCGCATGGTCCTCCAGCGCCCGGCCCTGCTCGGCGAGGAAGTCGGCGTACGCGGCCCTCCGGCCCGGCCCGAGCGGAACCTCCCGTACCAGCTCCAGCGCCTGCCGCTTCAGCTCCCACGCCGCGTCCCGGTCGATCAGCGCGCCCTCGTCCAGCACCGCCGCCCGCAGCCGCGCCGCGCGCTCCAGCAGTGCCGCCACCTTCTCGTGGTCCTCCACATGAGCGAACTCCGGCACGTCCTCCACCCGCAGATGCACCGGATCGGGGAAGCGGCGCGAGGAGGGCCGGTAGGGGGACGGGTCGGTCGGCGCGCCGGGGACGGCCGCGTGCAGTGGGTTGACCTGCACGAACCCCGCGCCCAGGGTGCGTCCCGCCCAGCCCGCCAGCTCACCGAGGTCTCCGAGGTCGCCCATGCCCCACGAACGCCGCGACAGCAACGAGTACAACTGGACCAGCAGCCCGTACGACCGCCCCGCCGGTGTGGGCAGCCGCGGCGGGGCCACCACCAGGTGGGCCTCGGCGCCGCGGCCGTCGGGCGCGGTCGCCGTCAGCCGGTGCACGCCGGGCTGGAGGGCGTCGACGGTGGCACGGGACTCGCCCTGCTCGGTGTCGACGCGCAGCCGGGTGCCCTCCGGCAGCGCGGCCAGGGCCCGAGGAGTGTTGCCGCTCCAGCACACCAGCGTCGGCGGCAGCAGCCGCTCGCGGACCTCGCGCTCCCGCTCCGCGCGGGCGGCCCGCGTCGACTCGGGAGTGCTCGCGTCGACGTCGAGGGCGGCCAGTACCCGGGTGAGCGCGGCGGCGGAGGCCGCGACCGTGCGGCCGGGGGAGGGCTGGAAGGACGGGGCGACGCCGTGCAGTTCGGCGAGCCGGGTCAGGTCCGCGCTGGGCGGTGGGGCGGGAGCTGCCATCTACGGCCTCGGGAACGCGGGGTCCGCTTCCGCGTCGGACTCGCTGGTCAACGGCGCGGCGTCGGCGAGCGGCGGCTCGCTGGTGAGGGGCTCGGCATCGGGCAGCGGAGGCTCGCTGGTCAGCGGGATCTCGGCGTGGCTGCCCTCGGAGCTGAAGACGTACGGCTGGGGGCTCTCGGGCTCGAACGGCACCGAGGGTCGGGGCACGGTCGGCCGTGCGGCCGGTGCGGAACCGGGTTCGGACCCGGAGTCGGGTTTGGACAGGGCCGAGAGCAGGAGATGTGCCGAAGCGGCCACCAGGGGCCTCCTTGTCGCATGTGCCGGGGTACGGCGTGAACGGGTCACGGCAGCCCTACCCAATGAACGCGATGGCAGACGTCCGAGGGGTGGACAATGCGCATCTCGTCACAATCCATGCACTCCATGATCCCCCCAGAGTGGAACAAAACGGGTGACCGGTCCACTCGCGGGGCGCGTGCCGCGACAGCGCCCGGACGGAACCCGGCCCGGATCGGTGGTGGGGCGGGGCGGGGGCGGGCGGGGAGGGTGAGGGGGGGCCGGCGTGCCGGTGGCCCGGCGGGGCCCGAGGGGTGGGCGTGGGGCGGCCGCCGGCGGGGAGCCGGGGCGGGTCGGGCGGCGATTTCGGGGACCGGCTCGCCGCGGGAGTCGGGCGGGCCGTGCCGTGGTTCGCCTGTGTGCGACGGCGGTGCCGTACTCACTCCCGGTCGGCACCTCCCGCGGTCGGCCGGTGTCGCAGCCGACCCCCGGCGCAGTCGGCCCCCGCACCGGAGCCGACCTGCACCGGCCTCGCCCCGCGTCGGCGCTGCCCGCATGGGCCACCCCGCGTCGCAGTGTCCCGGTGTCGGGGCCGCCGCGCGGCTGCCCGGCTCAGGGGTGCGGCGCGACCATGTAGCGCTGCACGGTGGGGCCCAGCCAGGCCACGATCTCGTCGCGGGTCAGGGCCGCGACCGGAGGCAGGTGCAGGACGTAGCGGGTGAGGGCGAGGCCGAGCAGTTGTGTCGTGGCGAGCGCGGCGCGGGCGGGGGCCTGCTCGGGGTCGGGGCAGGCGGTGCGGGCGGCCGGCAGCAACTGGTCGCGGAAGACGCCCTGCATGCGCTCGGCCCCGGCCCGGTTGGCCGCCCCGACCCGGAGCAGGGCCGTGAGCTGCTCGTTCTCCTCCCACTGGGCGAGGAAGTGGGTGACGAGGACGCGTCCGAGGTCGTCGCGGGGGACCGCGCCGAGGTCGGGCATCCTCAGGTCGACGGAGACGGCCGCGGCGAAGAGGCCCTCCTTGTTGCCGTAGTAGCGCATCACCATCGACGGATCGATGCCCGCGTCCTTGGCGATGGCGCGGATGGTGGCGCGTTCGTAGCCGTCGGTGGCGAAACGTTCGCGGGCGGCGTCGAGGATGGCGGCGCGGGTGGCGTCGGAGCGGCGGGCCGCCGTCGGCGCAGGGGGCCCGGAAGGCTCGGGGGTGCGGGGTGCCTGGCTGTGGTGCATGCCGGCCAGAGTAAGCCAACATGCGTTGGCCAACAAGTGTTGACACCTTCGGGGGGCTGCGCTTCCATGTTTGCCAACGGGCGTTGACCAACGACTGTTGACCAACGAGTGTTGGCATTCAGGAGGGCATCATGAGCGGCACCGTCGGCATCACTCCCAGCGCCACCCCCACCCCCGAGCGCAACGTGATCGTCATCGGCTCCGGCCCCACCGGACTGCTTCTGGCCGGCGATCTCGCCGCCGCCGGCGTCCCCGTCACCCTCGTCGAGAAGCGCCCCCGGGAGATCGGCAACCTCTCCCGCGCCTTCGTCCTGCACGCCCGCACGCTGGAGCAGCTCGACGCCCGCGGCCTCGCCGACGCCGTCGAGGCCGTCGGCCGCCCTCTCGACCGGCTCCGGCTGTTCGGCGGCCTGACCATCGCCCTCGACGCCCTGCCCTCCCGGTTCGACCACCTCCTCGTCATCCCGCAGTACGAGGTGGAGAAGGTGCTGGAGCGGCGGGCCGTCGAGGCCGGCGTCCGGTTCCGCCACGAGACGGAGATGACCGGGCTCACCCAGGACGCGGACGGCGTCACGGTGCGGGTGCGCGCCGCGGACGGGGAGCGGCGGGAACTCCGCGCCGGCTACCTCGTCGGCGCCGACGGCATGCGCAGCGCCGTGCGGGACGCGGTCGGGCTGCCCTTCCCCGGCCACTCGGTCATCCGCTCCGTCGTGCTGGCCGACGTGCTGCTGGCGGAGGAGCCGGAGAGCCTGCTCACCGTCGACGCCGCCGGTGACGCGTTCGCCTTCGTCGCGCCGTTCGGCGACGGCTACCACCGGGTCATCGGCTGGCACCGGGGCCGCGACGTCCCCGACGACGAGCCCCTCGACCTGGAGGAGGTCAAGGAGATCACGCGTCTCGCGCTCGGCCGCGACTACGGCATGCACGACGCCCGCTGGATGTCCCGCTTCCACAGCGACGAGCGCCAGGCGCCCGCCTATCGCGTCGGCCGCGTCTTCCTCGCCGGCGACGCCGCGCACGTGCACACCCCGGCCGGTGGGCAGGGCATGAACACCGGCCTCCAGGACGCGGCCAACCTGAGCTGGAAACTCGCGCAGGTCGTCCAGGGGCACGCGGCCCCCGGCCTGCTCGACACCTACCAGGCCGAGCGCCACCCGGTCGGCCGGTCCGTGCTGCGCAGCAGCGGCGGCATCGTCCGCCTGGCGATGGCCAGGCGCCCCTGGGCCCTCGCCCTGCGCGCCGCGCTGACCGCGTTCCTCGACCACGCCGCGCCCGCCCGCCGCCGCGCCGTCGGGCAGATCACCGGCATCGGCTACCGCTACCCGGCCCCCCGCGGCGCCCACCGCCTGACCGGTACCCGTGTGCCGGACGTCGCCCTGGCCGACGGCACCCGCCTCTACGAAGCCCTGCGCGGGGGCCGCTTCGTGCTGATCACCCCGGAGCCGTGTGCCGGGGCCCCGGCCGCCGCCCGCGCGGAGCGGCTGGCCGTCGCCCGCTGGCCGAGCGGCCGCCGCACCACCCTCCTGGTCCGCCCCGACGGCTATGCGGCCTGGGCGTCGGACGCGGCGGACGCCGCCGCGATCGAGGCCGCGCTCACGACGCACGTCGGCTGAACGGCACTCCGCGCGGCAGCCGCCGACGTGCCCGCCCCCGGGGCACGTGCGGGGACTTGAGCTCCGCCGGGAGCGCCGCGGCCGAGGCCCGTCGAGTGCGGCGCCGTGGTGGCCGGTCGCACGGTTCCGCGCGCCCCTCCGGAGCGCTGCCGGGCCTCGGTGGACGTCGGCCGACCGCTCAGCGGTCCGCCCGCGCCGTTCCCGCCAGCAGTTCCCTCAGCAGGCCGGCCAGCAGGCCGGCCTGTTCGTCGGTCAGGGAGGCGTGCAGGGCCTCCGTCTGGACGTCCAGACCGGCGCCGACCGCCTCGTCGATCAGGCGGAAGCCCTTGTCGGTCAGCGTCACCCGGAGGCCGCGCCGGTCGTGCGGATCGGGGGAGCGGCGCAGCAGGCCGGCGCGCTCCAGCTTGTCGAGGCGGCCGGTCATGCCGCCCGTGGTGAGCATCAGGGTCGCCGACAGCTGACGCGGCGACAGGGCGTACGGTTCGCCGGCGCGGCGCAGGGTGGCCAGGACGTCGAACTCGCCGCGGGAGATCCCGAACCGCGCGTAGGCCGTCTCCATGCGGTCGCCCATGGTGCGCGCGAGCCGGTAGATGCGGCCGAAGACCTCCATGGCGCGGGTGTCGAGATCCGGCCGGGCCGCGGCCCACTGCTCGATGATCGCGTCGACCGGGTCGTCGGCGGTGGTCCCGGGCGTCGGGCCGGGGTGCGGGCCGGTGTTCGGGTTCATGGGCCGAGTATCCGCATCACCTCGATGGGCCGCAAGAAAGTGGCTTGACCTTAAGTAGCTTAGAGCTAAGCTGCATTCCATCAAGCAACTGTCGAGGGGGATCGCCGTGAAAGAGCCGCACCACAGGCCCGACCGCATACCGGGCCGGTGGGCCCTGCCCGTCGCCGCCGCAGTCAGCGGAGCCGGCACCGGTATGTACGTGCCGTTCACGCTGGTGTTCTTCCACCACGTCACCGGGCTGCCCTTCACCGTCGTGGGCGCCGTCCTCACCGTGACCGGCCTCTCGGGCCTCGGTGTCCTCCCGCTCGCCGGGGCGGCCGTCGACCGCTACGGGGCCAAACGCGTGCAGTACGTGCTGTACGGGGTGCGCGCCACCGGCTTCGCGCTGTACCCCTTCGCCCACTCCCTGACCGCCTTCGCCGCCGTCGCGCTGGTCACCGCGGCGGCCGACCGCGCCTTCCCCGCCGCGCAGCAGGCCCTGGTCGGAGAGGTGACGCAGGGAGCGGACCGCGATCGGCTCCAGGCGGCCACCCGGGCCCTGCAGAACGCCGGCAACGGCGCCGGGGCGCTCCTCGCCTCCCTGGTCATCGCCTTCGCCGGCCCCACCGGCTACACCTGCGCCGCCTGGGGCAACGCGGTCTCCTTCGCCGTCGCCGCGGTGCTGCTGCGCCCGCTGCGCCCGGTGCGGTCCACCGCGCCCCGGCGCCGGGACGGGTACCGGCTCGTCCTCACCGACCGGCCCTTCCTGGTCGTCACCGGAGCGAACTTCCTGAACGCGCTCAACTACTCGGCCCTGTCCGTCCTCTTCCCGCTGTTCCTGCTGGAGTGGCTGCACGCGCCCGCCGCGCTCACCGGATCGGCGTTCACCGTCAACACGGTGCTGTGCGCACTCGCCGGCGTCTGGGTCGGCAGCCGGGTCCGGCGGGCCGGCGCGCGGCGCACCCGGGCCGCGGCGCTCGGCGGCATCCTGTTCTCGGCCGCGTTCGCCGCGCAGATCGTGCTCGGCAGCCTCCGCCCGGCCTCCGGCCCGGCGCTCGGCCTCGCCCTCACCGCCGTGATCGTCGTCTACACGCTCGGTGAACTGATCCACAGCCCGGCGGCCGAGGTACTGGCCGTGTCGGCGGCGCCCGAGGACGCCCGCGGCCGGTACACGGCCGCCTACCAGATGTCCTGGTCGCTGGCGAAGGCCGTGGCGCCCTCGCTGTTCACCGTCCTGTTCGCGGCGGACGGACGGCTCCCCTGGGCGCTGCTCATCGCCACCTCGGCGGCGGCCGCCGTCCTGCTGATCCGGGCCGAGCGCCGCCTGCCGGCCGAGGCGGTGCGCCCCGTCCCGGCCACCGCCGGCGGCTCGGCCGGCCCGTCCACCTCCTCCGCCGCCGCGGCCTCCACCACCGCCCCGGCCCCGCCCCCTGCCCCGGCCCCGTCGGCCCCGCAGGCCCGGGCCCGCTCCGCCGACGCGCGCGTCGCGGTGTGACACCGAAGGGATCCACCGCCATGAACCGCTCGGCCACCGTCCTGCTCACCGCACTCGCCCCCGTCTCCTGGGGCACCACCTATGCCGTCACCACCGAGTTCCTGCCACCCGGCCGCCCCCTGTTCACCGGCCTGATGCGGGCCCTGCCCGCCGGGCTGCTGCTCCTGGCGCTCACCCGGGTCCTGCCGCGCGGCATCTGGTGGGGCCGTGCGGCTGTGCTCGGCGCGCTCAACATCGGCGCCTTCTTCCCGCTGCTGTTCCTGTCCGCCTACCGGCTGCCCGGCGGCACGGCGGCCGTCGTCACCTCGGTCGGACCGCTGTGCGTGGTGGGGCTGTCGGCGGTGCTGCTGGGGCAGCGGCCCACCGCGCGGTCCGTGCTCACCGGGATCGTGGCCGCGTTCGGCGTCAGCCTGGTCGTCCTGCGGGCGGCCGGGGCCCTGGACGTGCTCGGTGTGACGGCGGCCCTCGCCGCCACCGTGTCGATGTCGGCCGGCACCGTCCTGACCCAGAGGTGGGGCCGCCCCGACGGCGTCGGCCCGCTCGCCCTCGCCGGCTGGCAGCTGACCGCGGGCGGACTGCTCGTCGCCCCCCTCGCCCTGGGGGTCGAAGGCGCGCCGCCCGCGCTGAACGGCCCGGCCGTCGGCGGCTACGTCTACCTCGCGCTCGCCAACACGGCCGTCGCCTACTGGCTGTGGTTCCGCGGCATCGGCCGCCTGACCGCCACGCAGGTCACCTTCCTCGGCCCGCTCTCCCCGCTGACCGCCGCGACCGTCGGCTGGGCCGCGCTCGGTCAGGCGCTCACGCCGGTCCAGGCGGCGGGCATGGCGGTGGCGTTCGGGGCGACCGTGGCGGGCCAGCTCCACCGGACCGGTACGGCCGAACGGCCGTCGGACCGGCCCGGCCGCGGCGGGCGACCGGGTCCCGTGACAGCGACGGCGGGCACCCCGCGACAGACGTCGGGCGGGTGACCGGCTCCCGGCCACCCGCCCGTCCGCAGGTCGCGCGCCGGTCGCACGGCATCCGTGCGACCGCCGCACGGATGCTACTCGGTCGCCGCCGCGGCGTCCGCCGCCTGGGCCTTCAGCGCCCGCTCGATGCCCGCGCGGGACTCCGAGACCAGCCGCCGCAGGGCCGCGCTCGGCTCGGCCGCGGCCAGCCAGGTGTCGGTCCGGCTCAGGGTGTCCTGCGACACCTGCACCGCCGGGTAGAGGCCGACGGCGATCTGCTGGGCCATCTCGTGCGAGCGCGAGTCCCAGACGCCCTTGACCGCCTCGAAGTAGTGCTCCGTGTACGGCGCGAGCAGCTCCCGCTGGTCGGTCTGGACGAAGCCGGCGATGACCGCCTCCTGCACGGCGTTCGGGAGCTTGTCGGACTCCACCACCGACGCCCACGCCTCCGCCTTGGCCTCCGGCGTCGGGCGCGCGGCACGCGCGGTGGCCGCGTGCCGCTCACCGGCCGCCGTCCGGTCCCGCTCGTACTCGCCCGCGATCTCGGTCTCGTCGAAGCGCCCCACGGCCGCGAGCCGCTGCACGAACGCCCACCGCAGCTCGGTGTCCACGACGAGGCCCTCGACGGAGTGCGTGCCGTCGAGCAGGGCCTCCAGCAGGTCCAGCTGCTCCGGCGTGCGGGCCGTCGCCGCGAACGCCCGCGCCCAGGCCAGCTGGTGGTCGCTGCCCGGCTCCGCGGACCGCAGGTGGGCCAGCGTGGCGTCCGTCCAGCGGGTCAGCAGGGCCTCGCGGCCGGTGGGGTCGGCGTACAGGTCGATCGCCAGCTTCACCTGGCGGTGCAGCGACTGCACGACACCGATGTCGGACTCCTTGCCGATGCCGGACAGCACCAGGGACAGGTAGTCACGGGCCGCCAGCTCCGCGTCCCGCGTCATGTCCCACGCCGACGCCCAGCACAGCGCGCGCGGCAGCGAGGCCTCGAAGTCGCCGAGGTGCTCCGTCACGAACGCCAGCGACCGCTCGTCCAGGCGCACCTTGGCGTACGACAGGTCGTCGTCGTTGAGGAGGACGACGTCCGGGCGGCGGCGGCCCACCAGCTGCGGTACGGCCGTCAGCTCGCCGTCGACGTCCAGCTCGACGCGGTCGTCGCGGACCAGCTTGCCCGCCTCGTCGTCGAACGTGTACAGGCCGATGGCGATGCGGTGCGGACGCAGCACCGGCTCGCCCTTGGCACCGGCCGGCAGCGCCGGGGCCTCCTGACGGACCGCGAAGGACGTGACGACGCCCGAGGCGTCCGTCTCGATCTCCGGACGCAGGATGTTGATGCCGGCCGTCTCCAGCCACTTCCTCGACCAGGTCTTCAGGTCCCGCCCGGAGGTCTCCTCCAGTGCGCCCAGCAGGTCGGCGAGGCGGGTGTTGCCGAAGGCGTGACGCTTGAAGTACGCCTGGACGCCCTGGAAGAACTCGTCCATGCCGACGTACGCCACGAGCTGCTTCAGCACACTCGCGCCCTTGGCGTACGTGATGCCGTCGAAGTTGACGAGCACGTCGTCCAGGTCGCGGATCTCTGCCATGATCGGGTGGGTGGACGGCAGCTGGTCCTGCCGGTAGGCCCACGTCTTCATGGAGTTGGCGAACGTGGTCCACGAGTGCGGCCAGCGCGACCCGGGCGCGTACGCCTGGCAGGCGATCGACGTGTAGGTGGCGAACGACTCGTTCAGCCACAGGTCGTTCCACCACTCCATGGTGACCAGGTCGCCGAACCACATGTGGGCCAGCTCGTGCAGGATGGTCTCCGCCCGCACCTCGTACGCCGCGTCGGTCACCTTCGACCGGAAGACGTACTGGTCGCGGATGGTCACGGCACCGGCGTTCTCCATCGCGCCCGCGTTGAACTCGGGCACGAAGAGCTGGTCGTACTTCTCGAACGGGTAGGCGTAGTCGAACTTCTCCTGGAACCAGTCGAAGCCCTGCCGGGTCACCTCGAAGATGGCGTCCGAGTCCAGGAACTCGGCCAGCGAGGGACGGCAGTAGATGCCCAGCGGCACGCTCTGCCCGTCCTTCTCGTAGACGCTGTGCACACTGTGGTACGGGCCGACGACGAGCGCCGTGACGTACGTGGAGATCCGCGGCGTCGGCTCGAAGGCCCAGACGTTGTCCTTGGGCTCCGGGGTCGGCGAGTTGGACACCACGGTCCAGCCCTCCGGCGCACGCACGGTGAACCGGAACGTGGCTTTCAGGTCGGGCTGCTCGAACGAGGCGAAGACGCGGCGGGCGTCCGGCACCTCGAACTGCGTGTAGAGGTAGGCCTGGTCGTCGACCGGGTCGACGAAGCGGTGCAGGCCCTCACCGGTGTTGGTGTACGCGCAGTCGGCGACCACCCGCAGGACGTTGCGGCCCGCGAGCAGGCCGGGCAGCAGGATCCGCGAGTCGTCGAAGACGTCCGCCGGGTCGAGGGCGTCCCCGTTGAGCGTCACCTCGTGGACGGCCGGGGCCACCAGGTCGATGAAGGACTCCGCGCCGTTCTCCGCCACGTCGAAGCGCACCGTGGTCACGGACCGGTAGGTGCCGCCCTCCTGCGCGCCCGAGAGATCGAGCTCGACCTCGTAGGAGTCAACGGTGAGCAGCTTCGCCCGCTGCTGTGCCTCTTCGCGAGTCAGGTTTGTGCCAGGCACGCGGTCATCTCCTCGTTGTGTTCGACATCCTCCCCCTCACGGAAGAGGGGGATTCCAACCCTGGCGGGCTGAGGTTCACGGGCGCTGGAACGGCTCGTGGCCGCCGTCACCCTTCCGGCACAGGCTGGTGGCCCGGGGCGGGAGATCCCATCCTGTCCTGCCGCGACGCCGACGGCTGCGAGATCGTCCGCAGTGCGGGCGAGGCCGCAGGACACACAGATGAACCGGGCCCGCCTCGTGTGCGAGCCCTTCTCGATCCAATCACAGGCGCCGTACCGCGGGCCGGTGTACGGGGCGCGGGTGTCCTCCGCCCGGCCCGGGGCCTCGTCCCCGGCGCGCAAGCCGTGTTCCCCCTGCTCACGCGTCGCGTACCTCCGGAATCTGGAAATGCGACCACTGTAGACCAGAACCCACCGGGCCCCGCAGGGAAAGAACTCCCGCGACGGCCCCGGCGAGGACGGCGTCCGGATCCCGCCGGTGGAACGGGTCCGCGGGCGCGAACCTCGACTGCATGAGCACCCACATCGCACGACCCATCGCGGCGGAGGTCCTGAGGGAGCTGCGCGCCGGCGACGACGCGGGACGCGCCCCGTCCCCGTTCACTGACACCGAGGGCGGCGCCCCGCTGCGCTGCTGCCTGCGCCGCAGCCGGCCCGGTGAGCGGATCGCCCTCGTCTCGTACGCTCCCCTGCGCCGCTGGGCGGCCGGCACCGGCGCCGAACCCGGGGCCTACGACGAGCAGGGGCCCGTCTTCGTCCACGCGCAGGAGTGCACGGGGCCCGGGAACGGGGGCCTGGCGTTCACCGAGACCCACCGGGTCCTGCGCCGCTACTCCGCCGACGGGCGCATCCTCGGCGGGCAACTGGTGCGGACCCCCGAGGGCTTCACAGAAGGCCTCCACAACGCGTTCGACGACCCGGCCGTGGCGCTCGTCCACGTCCGGGCCGTCGAGTACGGCTGTTTCCTCTACGAGGTCGGCCGGCCCTAGCCCGCCGCCGGTCTGCCGGAGGCCCGCCTCCGGCAGACCGGCGCCTCGGTCCTTCAGCCCTTCAGCTCCTGCGCCACCAGCTCGGCGATCTGCACGGCGTTCAGCGCGGCGCCCTTGCGGAGGTTGTCGCCGGAGACGAAGAGCGCGAGGCCGTTGTCCACCGTCTCGTCGCGGCGGATACGGCCCACGTACGACACGTCCTGGCCGGCCGCCTGGAGCGGGGTCGGGATGTCGGACAGCTCGACCCCGGGGGCGTCCTGGAGCAGCTCGGTGGCGCGCTCCGGGCTGATCGGGCGGGCGAAGCGGGCGTTGACCTGGAGGGAGTGGCCGGAGAAGACCGGGACCCGCACGCAGGTGCCCGAGACCTTCAGCTCCGGGATCTCCAGGATCTTGCGGGACTCGTTGCGCAGCTTCTGCTCCTCGTCGGTCTCGTCGAGACCGTCGTCCACGAGATTGCCGGCGAACGGCAGCACGTTGAAGGCGATGGGCCGCTTGTAGACGCCCGGCTCGGGGAAGTCGACCGCAGCCCCGTCGTGCGTGAGCTTGTCGGCGTCGGCGATCACCTTCTGCGCCTGTCCGTGCAGTTCGGCCACGCCCGCCAGACCAGAGCCGGACACCGCCTGGTAGGTGGCGACGACCAGGGCCTCCAGGCCGGCCTCCCGGTGCAGCGGCTTCAGGACCGGCATCGCGGCCATCGTGGTGCAGTTCGGGTTGGCGATGATGCCCTTGGGGCGGTGCGCGACCGCGTGCGGGTTCACCTCGGAGACGACCAGCGGAACGTCCGGGTCCCGGCGCCAGGCCGAGGAGTTGTCGATCACGACCGCGCCCTGCGAGGCGACCTTCTCGGCCAGCGCCTTGGAGGTGGCACCGCCCGCGGAGAACAGCACGATGTCCAGGCCGGTGTAGTCGGCGGTCGCCGCGTCCTCCACCGTCACGCCGTCCAGGACGGTGCCCGCCGAGCGGGCCGAGGCGAACAGGCGCAGCTCATCGGCCGGGAAGTTCCGCTCCTTGAGGATCCTGCGCATGACCGTGCCCACCTGACCGGTGGCTCCGACGATTCCGACCCTCACGGCGACTCCCTCTTCTCTCCACACTTGACCGACGCTTTTCCATCATGCGGCCGACCCGGGTCCACCTGTCCAATTCTTTGGGTGCGGTGCCCGAGGACTGGGACGCTCCTACCACGGTCCGGGTTCCGGACCTCCGGCATTCACCCCCACTGAGCTGCAGGAATTCATCCGGTGGGCGCCCTGCGCCGCAAGCTCGCCTGCCCGGCGCGCCGCGCGCCACACCTGCTGTGACGTACGCCTCCATGACGCGGCGCGGCCCGGGCCCGAACGTTTTGCCGCCGTGCGGCGTCATAGGGGAAACACGGTGAGGGGGGTGGCTCGTGCTGCGCAGAAGAGCCCGGCGGGCCCCGGAGGCGTACACCGGCGCCGCCGATCCCGGCGATCCGCTGGACGCGGACCAGGAGCGCAGGGTGCGGGCGGTGCTCGCCCTCGGGGGAGTGCCGCAGGCGGACCTGCCGGACGGGGTGCAGCAGGTCCGCCTGCGGCTGCTGGAGCGGGCCGCGAGCGGCCGGGAGGCACCGCGGGACGTCTCGGCGTGGGCTGCGGTCGTCGCCTCCCGCCTCGCCGTCGACTGGCACCGCGCCCGGCGCCGCCAGGAGCGGCTCGGAGAGCGCCTGGCCGCCCTGCGCCGGCCCGAGCTCCCGTCCGGCGAGGACGACAGCCTGCTGTCCCTCGCCGTCGCCCGTGGCCTGGACGAGCTGACCGACGCCCAGCGCCAGGTCCTCGTCCTGCGCTTCTATGCCGATCTGCCGGTGCGCTCCATCGCCGATGAGCTCGGTGTGCCGGAGGGCACGGTCAAGAGCAGGCTTCACACGGCGGTACGGGCCCTGCGCGCCCGCCTGCACGAGGACGAGGTGGTGTGACGTGACCTCCCGACCCGACGGCCACGCCGAACACGACGGTCACGCCGGGGACGGCGGACGTGCCGGACACACCGGCCGCCCCGTCGAGGGCGGCCCGTACGACCCCTGCGCCCCGGACCCCCTGACGACCGCGATCACGGGTGAGCGCCCGCCGGCCGGGGCCGATGCCGCCTTCCTCGCCGAGCACCGCGCGGCGGAGACGGACGTCGCCCTGCTGCGGCGGCAGCTGACCGCCCTCGGAGACGCCCTGGCGGATGCCGCACCGTCCGTGCCGTCCGCGCACTCCGCGCCGACCGGGACGGCGTCGCCCGTCGAACCGACGGGCGTGGAGCCGCCGTCCGCGGAACGCTCGCGCCCCGCGCCGTCACCGTCCGGGCCTGCGCCCGCAGCGCCGCGCGTGCCCGTTCGGCGGCCCCGGCGCCGGCTCCTGGCCGCGGCCCTGGGGCTGGCCGCCGCGGCGGCCGGGGTGACGGTGGCGGGGAGCCTGGTCGTGCCGGCGGTGAACGACGCGGCCCGGGAGCACGGCTCCGCCGCCGACGCGAAGGCGGCCGCCCCACCCGTCGGCCTCGCCGACCCGGCGTACGTCGCCTGCGCCGCGCTCGTCGTCGAGGGCGACGTCACCGGCGTGACACCGGTCGCCGGCACCGCCGAGCGCCGGGTCACCCTGCGGGTCACCCGCGCCTACGCGCCGCGGCGGCAGGCCGGTGACACCGGGCCCGGGCAGAGCGCGGCACCGGGGCAGGGCACGGGACCGGGGCGGGACGTGCCCACGGTCGTCGTCACGGTCGGGCAGGAGGTCGCCCCGGCGCCCCGCACGGGCCAGCACGTCCTCGTCGGCGTCCGGCGGCACGCCGCCACGGCCGACGTGTGGATCACCGGCGAGGCCGCCGTCGCCCCGGAACGGGCGCCGCTGACCGAGGCGGTGAACCGGGCGCGGGACGTCGTCTGCGACTGACCCCGGTACGCCGAAGGGGCGGGCGCCCGCACCGGACGCCCGCCCCCGTCACACCGGAAGTGCTACGGCGTGACCTTGCCGATCTTCACGCTGCCCACGCCCGCGACCGTGCCGCGCGCGTTGACCAGCTGGACCTGGCCGAAGAACTCGCGGCCCTCCGGCGCGGCGGCCGCCGCGGTGACGGTGGCGGCCACCGGAGCCGAGGCGCCCGTGGCGAGCTTCACCGGAGCCGACCCGTCGACCGTGACCATCCCGAGCGAGGGCGAGTAGAACACGTCCAGGTAGTCGTAGTCGGTGGAGCCGGACGGCACCGAGTAGCCGTCGACCTCGATGGTGTAGGTACCGGCGGCGGGGGAGGCCAGGGAGACCGACTCCTCCGAGTCGCCGTCGGCGGACTGGCCGACCTTGTTGCCGTCGGCGTCGTACACGTACAGGTCGAGGTCGGCGGAGGTGTCCGAGACCTTGCCGATGGAGACGTCCAGGGAGGTGGCGCCCTCGGGCACCTCGACCGTGGTCGTCCGGGTCTCGCCCTCCTTGATGGCCGGGCGGTCCGTCTTGGAGGACCCGAGCGCCCCGCCGACCAGCTTGCCGTCGATCGCGGCGAAGTTGTTCGTCACCGTCCAGGACACGGCGGCCGGGGTGTCGATCTTCGCCTCGGGCACGCTCGCGGTCGCCGGGTCGAAGGCCGCGCCGAGCACGGTCACGTCCAGCTTGTACGGGTTGTCGAGCAGCGGCGACGTGCGGCGCGCCTCGACCTCGATCTCCCACACGCCGGCCTGCGGGTCGCTGTAGGAGCGCAGGTCGGGGCGGCAGGTGTTGGCCGGGTTGTAGTGCGGGTAGCAGTTGATCGTCGAGGTGTTGTCGACGGGCACGCCGTACGGGTGGATGGCGATGAACCGGGTCTGGCTCTCGTCCTTCAGCCCGCTCATCGCGACCTCCAGCGAGCTGGCGCCCTCCGGCACGGTCACGAAGTACGAACGGCTGCTGTTGCGCTGGATCTTGCCGGAGGCGGAGAAGGTGTAGTCCACCGGCGTCGAGACGATCACGGTGTTCAGGACCAGGTGGTCGGTGCCGACGGTCTTCGGGTCGTCGACCTCGAGGATGGCGCTCTTGACGCCCACACTGCGCGGGTGGGCCTGGATCTTGACCGTCACCGGCTTGTTCAGCGGCAGGTTCACCTCGTCGGAGCCGACGATGCGGAAGGTGCGCGCCGCGTTGTTCTCCAGGTGCAGCTCGTGGCGGATCGCCTTGTCCGGGCCGGAGGTACGGGTGATGGTCACCTCGTACGTCTTCTTCTGACCGACCTTCAGGCCGCTCTCGCGGTCGTAGATGCCGGTGCCGTAGCCGGGCGTCTTCAGGAACTGGTCGATCGCGGTGTCGACCGGCGCCTTGATCGTGTACGTGTGGGCGCTGGTGCCCTTCCGGTCGGCCTTGGTGATGGCCTTCCAGGCGTCCACGATGTTGATCAGGCCCGCGCCCTCCTCATAGGCCTGCACGCCCCGGATGTGGTCGGCGGTGGAGGTCAGCGCCGTGCGCAGGGCGGCCGGCGTCAGGTCCAGGCCCTTCTGCTTCGCCGCGGACAGCAGCAGCGCGGTGGCACCGGCGGCCTGCGGGGACGCCATCGAGGTGCCCTGCAGCATGGAGTAGCCGGCCGGGAGGGAGTAGCCCGCCTCGGTGACCGGGGAGCCCGGCAGCCAGGTCTGGGTGGTGTTGATCGCGGCGCCGGGGGCGACCAGCGTCGGGGTGAAGCCGCCGTCCTCACGCGGACCGCGCGAGGAGAAGGGCAGCAGCTGGTACTTCTTCGTCACGATCGAGCCGTAGTTGGCCGCCCAGGTCTCCTTGGAGACGGACGCGCCGACCGAGATGACCTTGTCGGCCAGGCCGGGGTCGCCGATGGTGTTCACCCCGGGGCCCGAGTTGCCCGCGGAGATCACCAGCTGGACGCCGTAGGTGTCGATCAGGCGGGTGTACAGCTCGGCGCGGGCGTTGTTGCCGTCGTTCAGCGCGGGCAGGCCGCCGATCGACATGTTGACGACGTCGACGCCGCGGTTGACGACGAGGTCGATCATGCCCTCGGTGAGCGCGACGTTGGTGCAGCCGCCGCTCCAGGTGCAGGCACGGGACGACACGATCTTCGCGCCGGGGGCCGCACCGTTCATCCGGCCGCCGAACAGGCCGTTGGCGGCGGTGATGCCGGCGACGTGGGTGCCGTGCTCGGACTCGATGAGGCCGATGTTGACGAAGTCGGCCTTCTTGCCGACCCAGGACCCGCCGTAGGGGTCCATCGGCACGTCCTTGCGGATCTCCACCACGAACGGCTGGCGCTCGGCGACGTCCGTCGCCGGGTCGTCGGTGCCGAAGTAGCCGACCTGGTACCCGTCCTTGTACGGCTTCATCGGCGTGTCGTCGCTGAAGTCGTAGTTGTTGTCGAGGTCGACGGTGACCGTGCCGGCGGCGGCGTCGTAGAGCACGCCCCAGCTGTCGGTGGTGTCGCCGTCCCGGTCGGCGTCGCCCTTGGCGTCGCCGCCCGCGGTGACGGACTCCTTGAAGGTGCTGATCTGGTACGAGCCCGCCGGCGCCGTCCAGGTCTTGCCGCCGTAGGTGAAGGACGACCCGGAGACCGCGGTCACCATCGGGCGCCAGGTGCCGTCGCCGTCCACGATGGGGTCGGTCGCCGTCACCCAGTCGACGATCTTGCGCTCACCGGTGCTGGTCTTCTGCAGGGCCGGGTGGCTCAGGTCCACGCCGGAGTCGAGGATGCCGATGGTGACGCCCCGGCCGTCCGCCTTCGGGTTCTTCTTCACGAAGTCGACGGCGCCCGTCTCGAAGGACGGGTTGTACGGGTTCTCGGCGGGGGTGTTCCTGCCCGGCCCGCTGTAGGACTTCCGGCCCTTCGCCGACTTCGAGGACGCCGCCCCCTGCACGGTGTCCGCGGCCGGCGTCGGGTCGTCGAGCTGGATCTCCTGGCGCAGGTCGATCGCGTGCACGGAGGACAGCTTCGCGGCGGCGGCGATGGCCGCGTCCGCCTTGGCGGTCGGGACGGTGGCGCGGACGTAGCCGAGCTTGTCGTAGGTCAGGCCCACCGAGCCGCCCTTGACGTCGTCCAGTTCGTCGGCGACCTGCTCGGTCCGGCCCGGTGCGGTCGCGACCATCATGGTGACGTTCTTGTCGCCGGCGGCCTTGGCCTTGGCGAGGAGGTCGGCGTCGTCCGCACCGAGCTTGTCGTCGGCGGACTTCACGGCCGGGTCGGCGGTGGCCGGGGCCGGGGTCTGGTCTGCGGCGAAGGCCAGTGGTATCGGCCCGGCCGCGGACAGCGCGGCCACCAGACCCGCGGCCACGGCTATGCGGGCCACGTGTCTGGTGCCCCGTATGGAATCGCGCTCGGGGGTGTGGGTCATCGGCATCCCTTGCAGGTGAAGGTGCGTGCGAAGGGCGACCGGGCTGGTCATGCCCGGTCGCGGCCGTCCGGTGCACGGGCCCGGACGAGCGCACAGCTTTGCCCAAGGGGCCGTTCTTTGGGGAGGGTTGACCCAATCGAAATGGACTGATGGGGAAAACCCCCTATGAACGTAGGGGAGATGGAGGGCCAAGTCCGACAAGTCCCCCTGGCCCTCGGTTCGGGGGGTCCCGGTCAGGCGTCCTTGGTGCGCCGGTAGTGGCGGGACGCCTTGGCCCGGTTGCCGCAGGCCGCCATCGAGCACCAGCGGCGGGTGCCGTTGCGTGAGGTGTCGAAGAAGTGCAGGATGCACGCCTCGTGCGCACAGGAGCGGATGCGGTCCGGCGAAGTGGCCAGCAGCGTCAGGTAGTTGCGCGCGGCGAGCCAGCCGGGACCCCACGAGCGGTCGGCGAACTCGGGTACCTCGCCCGGCCCGTCGGGCGTGAGGACGGCGCGGATCCGCCCGTGCGCGAGGACGGCGTCGACGCGCACCGCACCCTCGGCCGGTGACCCGTCCACGGCGGCGTTCAGCGCGTCCCGGGCCCGGAGGGTGTGCCGCAGGGTGGCGTCGTCGGCCGCGAACTCGGCGGCCAGGCCGTTCGCGGCGAGCCACACCGCGAGTCCGTCGGCGTCCCGGAGCAGGTCCGTCACGACCCCCTCGTGCATCCACCGCGTGTTGAGCAGGTCGAGCGCGAGGGGCTCACCGGTCAGGGGGCGCGGGTCGCGGGTGGGGGGCGTTGTGGGCGGCATGGCGGAGCTCCTTCCGTGCTAACCGCTCAAGGTTACGTGACCGGTTGACGGTCATGACGCTAACCGTTAATGTCACTTTCATCGGTTAGGAATCCGAGGGAGTCCGTGACCCCGTGACCGGGGCACCCGAAGGGGGACGCATGACGCTGCGCACCGGCCACATCGGCCTGAACGTGACCGACCTGGACCGCTCGATCGCCTTCTACCGGGACGTCCTCGGCTTCGGCGTGATCGGCGAGGGTGAGGAGGGCGGCGACGGCGGCCGGTACGCCTTCCTCGGCGACGGCGACCGGCTCGTCCTCACCCTGTGGGAACAGGCGCGGCAGCCCTACGACGGCGCACGGGCCGGCCTGCACCATCTCGCCCTGGAGGCGGACTCGGTCGAGCGGCTCGGGGAGTACGAGCAGGCGCTGCGCCGCCACGGTGCCGACTTCGCCCACGACGGCGTGGTCGCGCACCGGGAGGGCGCGGCGTCCGGAGGCATCTTCTTCCACGACCCGGACGGCACCCGGCTGGAGATCTCCGTCCCCAGCGGGGCGGAGTCCGCTCCCGCGCCGCACGGCACAGCCCCGACCTGCGGCTTCTTCTAGACGAGAGGCACCGGGAAACGATGAGTGTCTACCGTGCCGGCTCGCGCGCCCTCCAGGACCGTCTGGGAGTGCGCGAGATCGCCGATCACGTCGGCCGTTCCGTCGGCCCGGGCATCAGGACCGTCGCTGCGGCCTTCCTGGAGCTCCAGCCGCTGCTCCTGCTCGGCGCCGCCGACCCGGAGACCGGGGCCGTGTGGGCCTCGCCGCTGGCCGGCCCGGCGGGCTTCGTCCGGGCGACGGGGCCGCACCGCATGTCCGTGGCGGGCGGGGTCCTGCCCACCGACCCGCTGGCGACGGCCCTGGCGACCGACGGCGTTCCCGTCGGCACCCTCGCCCTCGATCCGCGCACCCGCCGCCGCATGCGCCTCAACGGCCGGCTGCGCCCGACGGAACACGGCTTCGCGGTGGAGGCGGAGCAGGTGTTCTCCAACTGCCCGAAGTACATCCGGCGCAGGCGGACCTGCACACGGGTCGACCGCATGCCAGGCACGCCGGTCACCTCTACGGAGCTGACCGGGCAGGAGCGGGCGCTCGTCACGTCGGCCGACACCTTCTTCCTGGCCACCGTGCACGCCCACGGGGCCGACATCAGCCATCGCGGCGGCGACCCCGGATTCCTGCGCGCCGACTCCCCGCGCGAGCTGAGCTGGCGGGACTACCCGGGGAACTCCATGTTCCTCACGCTCGGCAACCTCGCCGCCGACCCGCGCGCCGGCCTGCTCGTCCTGGACTGGAGGACCGGGACGACCCTCCAGCTCACGGGGGAGGCGCGCACGGAGTTCGGCCCCGGGGGCGAGCGGACCGTCCGCTTCACCGTCACCCGGGCCGTACGGACCCCGTCGGCGCTCCCGCTGCGCTGGTCGCCGCCCCTCTCCCCGGTGAAGGACCCGGGGGCGGACCCGGGCACGGCGCGCTGAGGGGGCGGCGGCCCCGGGCCCCGGCGGCCCCGGTGATCGCACGAGGAGGGGCCATCGGATGCAAGCGGGCCCCTCCTCTCCCCTCCTGACGCCGGTCCCGGTCCGCCACTACCGGGGCAGCACCACGACGTAGGCGGCGGGATCGCGGTCCCCGGCCGCCATCAGCGCCGTACGGACCACGGTCGCCTGCTGCTCCATCGCGTCGCGCAGCTTCTTCGGTGTGATGTGGACGACCGTGATGCCCAGCCGCTCCAGGACCTCCCGCTTGCGGGCGTACTCCGACCACAGGTCGTCCTCCTCCTGGCGCGGGGCACGGGTGTCCACTTCGACCGCTACCGCCTGCTCGGGCCAGTAGGCGTCCAGGCCACCCAGGTGCGGGCCGCCCGGCAGACGCAGATCGACGTTCCAGACCGGATCGGGCAGACCGTGTTCACGGACCATGCGGTGCAGGCGGCCCTCGGCGATCGCGCGGCCCTCGGCGAGCAGCAACTCCACGGCGTCCATCACAGGGGAGCGGCTCAGCAGCTTCGCCTGGTTCAACTCCCGTACGACCGAAGCCGGTTCGCAGTGTCCGCCGCGCACCGCCTCGGTCAGCAGGCGGCGTACGGCGTCGGCGTCCGGCAACTCGGCGACCGTGTCCGCCAGGGCGCGGGGGACGGGGGCCACCGGAAGCCCCGTGACGTGCTGCGCGGTCGGCAGGGCGGGAGTGCGGATCACGTGCGCGCACCCCGTCGAGCGCAGCCGGCGCAGCCGCGGGACCAGGACGTCGATCGTCTCCAGGGAGAGCAGTGGGGGAGTGGAGGAGAAGCCGTGCAGGGTCAGGGCGGCCCGGCCGGTGATCATGGCCTCGCGGTAGGCCGGCGTGCCGTGCGGCCCCTCCGCGCCCGGCTGGACGGGCACACCCGGCGCCCCCGACTCCCGCGCCGCGTACAGCAGCACCGCGTGCAGCCGCTCCTCGCTGGTCGGCGGGCCCGGGTGCAGCAGGACCACGCCGGGCAGCACCTGCTGCCAGGCGCCGCCGGCGCGGCACTGCTCGTTCAGCTCGGCGGTGGTCACACCGTACGTCCGCAGCTGCGCGATCGTCAGGACACGCCGCCGGCCCGCGGCGAGGTGGTGGAGGGGGCGGGGACCGGCCGGGGGGACCGGGGCGTTGTGGTTCATGCCGCAGAGATTCCCGCCCCCGATCCGCCCCTTAACCACTGTTACACGCCCGTCGACACATGAGGACGAGCCTGCCCTGAAGGACGGGTGTTCGGATGCCGAGGAGGTGCGGAAACCCCTGGTCCGTTCGGGTGGGGCCAGGGGTTACGGTCCCGATTGCCCGTATTCGGTAACGGCTACCCCGCGCCGAAGCTCAGGCCAAGGCTTGGGTGGTCCGTGGCTTGGCCGGGCCCGCGTCCCGCCGCGCCCGGGTCCCGCCCCGGGGCAGGCCCCCGCCGCGGCGGTCGACCGCCCGTCACCACGGGGCCCGGCGCGTCGGGCCGCCCGTTCAGGTGCCCGCCTCCGTGTCGCACGCCTGTCCGCGCAGTGCCCGGGACAGGTCGTCGCGGGCCTCCAGCACCAGGCGGCGCAGGGCCGGGGCGGCCTGCTCGTGAGACGTGAGCCAGGCGTCCGCCGAGGCCAGGGTCCCGGGGGAGTCCTGGAGTGCGGGGAAGAGGCCGTCCACCACGTCCATGCCGATCTGGATCGACCGCTGCGCCCACACCCGCTCGATCGCCGCGAAGTACTTCTCGGCGTACGGGGCGATCAGTTCCCGCTGCGACGGCTGGGTGAAGCCCGCGATCGTCGCCTCGGTGAGCGCGTTGGACAGCGCGTCGGACTCCACGACCTGCGCCCATGCCTGCGCCTTGACGGCGGCCGAGGGGCGGGCGGCCAGGCACCGGACCTGGTGGCGCTTGCCGGAGGCGGTGTCGTCGCGGGCCAGTTCCGCCGCCAGCGCCTGCTCGTCGGCCACTCCGTGTGCCGCCAGCGGCTCCAGGAACGCCCACCGCAGCTCCTGGTCGACCTCCAGCCCGTCGATCTTCTCGGTGCCGTCCAGCAGGGCCCGCAGCAGCCCCAGGTCGGCCCGGTCGGACGCCGTCGTGGCGAAGAAGCGCGCCCAGGCCAGCTGGTGCTCGCTTCCCGGCGCGGCCTGCCGCAGCTCCCGCAGCGCGCCCTCGGCCAGCAGCCGCCCGCCCGTCTCGCGCCAGGCCGGGGCCGCGTAGCGGACGACTGCCGAGTCCGCCCAGGCGTGCAGCATCTGCAGCACGCCGATGTCGGACTCGCGGCCCGCGAACCGCAGCACCAGGGCGACGAAGTCACGCGCCGGCAGCAGCGCGTCCCGTGTCAGGTTCCACAGCGCCGACCAGCACAGCGCGCGGGCCAGCGGGTCGGTGATGTCGCCCAGGTGGGCGCGCAGGGTCGCCAGCGACGTCTCGTCGAAGCGGACCTTGCAGTACGTCAGGTCGTCGTCGTTGACCAGCACCAGGTCCGGCGCCTCGGTCCCGGCCAGATCCGCCACCACGGTCCGCGCGCCCTGAACGTCCGTCTCCGTGTGCGCGTACCGCTCCAGCGTCCCGCCGGCGGTCCGCCGGTACAGGCCCACCGCCACCCGGTGCGGACGCAGCTCGGGGTGGCTCTCGGGAGCCTCCTGGACGACCGCCAGCTCCGCCATCCGTCCCTCGCCGTCCAGTAGCACCTGCGGGGTCAGCGCGTTGACGCCGGCCGTCTGCAGCCAGGAGCGTGCCCACGCGGCCATGTCGCGTCCGCTGGTCTCCTCCAACACCGACAGCAGGTCGCCCAGGCGGGTGTTGCCGTAGGCGTGCCGCTTGAAGTAGCGCCGTGCGCCCTCCAGGAACGCGTCCTGGCCGACGTACGCCACCAGCTGCTTCAGGGCGGAGGCGCCCTTGGCGTAGGTGATGCCGTCGAAGTTCAGCTTGGCGTCCTGCAGATCGCGGATGTCGGCCGTGACCGGGTGCGTGGAAGGCAGCTGGTCGGCCCGGTAGGCCCAGGCCTTGCGGCGGTTGGCGAAGGTGATCCAGCCGTCGGTGAAGCGGGTGGCGCCGACCAGTGAGAAGGAGCCCATGAAATCGGCGAAGGACTCCTTCAGCCACAGGTCGTCCCACCACTCCATGGTGACCAGGTCGCCGAACCACATGTGCGCCATCTCGTGCAGGACGACGTTGGCCCGCGCCTCGTACGAGGCCTGCGTCACCTTGCCGCGGAAGATGTACTCCTCGCGGAAGGTGACCAGGCCCGGGTTCTCCATCGCGCCCAGGTTGTACTCGGGCACGAACGCCTGGTCGTACTTCCCGAACGGGTACGGGTAGTCGAAGTGGTCGTGGAAGAAGTCCAGGCCCTGCTTGGTGACGAGGAAGACGTCGTCGGCGTCGAAGTAGGGGGCCAGGCCCTTGCGGCACATGGCGCCGAGGGGGATCTCCAGCCGGGTGCCGTCGGCCAGCACGCGCTCGTAGGAGTCCGTCACGTAGTGGTACGGACCCGCCACCACGCACGTGATGTACGTCGAGATCGGCTTCGTCTCCGCGAACCGCCAGACGCCGTCGGCGGTCCGGCCCGCGCCGTTGCTCCACACCGTCCAGTCCTCCGGCGCCCGTACCTCGAAGCGGAAGGGGGCCTTGAGGTCGGGCTGCTCGAAGTTGGCGAAGACGCGGCGGGAGTCGGCCGGCTCGTACTGCGTGTAGAGGTAGACCTCGCCGTCCTCCGGGTCGACGAAGCGGTGCAGGCCCTCGCCGGTGCGGGAGTAGGCGCACTGGGCGTCGACGACCAGTTCGTTCTCGGCCGCCAGGTCCTCCAGCAGGATGCGGGAGCCGTCGAAGACCTCGCCGGGGTCGAGGTCCTTGCCGTTGAGTGTGACGGCGGTCACCCGGGGCGCGATCAGGTCGGCGAAGCTGCTCGCGCCGGGTTCGTTGCAGCGGAAGCGGACGACGGACACCGAGCGGAACGTGCGCGGTCCGTCGCCCTCGTGCTCGCCGAGGGCGGAGCGCAGGTCGAGGGACACCTCGTACCCGTCGACGGACAGCAGTGCGGCCCGCTCCCGGGCCTCGTCACGGGACAGGTTCTCACCGGGCACGGGCGGTCTCCCTCAGGACGTCTCGGATGCTGAACAGGACCGATCCTGCCATGTGCCCCTGACGCGCCACAGCAGGGACCGGCGCCGGAGCCGGGCGGCCGGGGGTGCGGTGGAAGGCGAGTGGGGAGGGTGGGGAGAGGGAGCGTGGGTCCAGGGGAGAGGGGGAGCGGGAGGGTCTGGTGGGGTTTGAGCGGGCTGTGCGGAGAGTGGCGGGGACGGAGGCGGGAATGGGCGGGGAGGGCGCAGGTGTTCCCCAGAGTGTTGAACGGTGAACCATCGACCCCTTTCTGTCGAGGAGAGCACATGTCGGACAAGACCCCCGTCGACTTCTGGTTCGACCCCCTGTGCCCGTGGGCGTGGATGACGTCGCGTTGGGTGCTGGAGGTGGAGAAGGTCCGCGACATCGAGGTCCGCTGGCATGTGATGAGCCTCGCCGTCCTCAACGAGGACAAGCTGGACGAACTGCCCGAGGCGTACCGGGAGATGCTGGCCACCCAGGCCTGGGGTCCGGTCCGCGTCGTCATCGCCGCGCAGGAGGAGCACGGACCCGAGGTCCTCGGCGACCTCTACACCGCGCTCGGCACCCGCATCCACAACCAGGGCATGGGCCCGGAGAAGGGCGCCGTCGCCGCCGCGCTGAAGGACGCGGGCCTGCCCGACTCCCTCCTCGACCACTGGGACTCCACCCCGTACGAGGCGCAGCTGCGCGCCTCGCACAAGGAGGGCATCGACAAGGTCGGCCAGGACGTCGGCACCCCCGTCATCGCGGTGCCCGGTCCGGACGGCGAGCAGATCGCCTTCTTCGGTCCGGTCGTCACTCCCGCCCCCCAGGGCGAGGAGGCGGCCCGCCTGTGGGACGGCGCCCTCGCGGTCGCCTCGGTCCCGGGCTTCTACGAGATCAAGCGCACCCGCACCAAGGGCCCCGACTTCAGCAATCTGTAGGCGTTCGGAGCGCGCGCCCGGGCGGACCGGGAAACCCCCGTGAGGCACGTCCTCACGGGGGCTTCCCTCTCTCCGCCTGCCGCGCGAAGGGTGAGAAGACGATCACGGGGCAGGACGTTCGGGTGCCGGCCGGGGAGCCAGGAGCAGGACGTCCGTGCGGGACCTCGCCGCCGCGAGGCGACGGCCGACGTCCTGCCAGTTGACGACCTGCCACATCGCCTCGACGAAGTCCGCCTTCTGGTTGCGGTACTGGAGGTAGAAGGCGTGCTCCCAGGCGTCGAAGACGAGGAGCGGTGTGGCGCCCTGGCCGACGTTGCCCTGGTGGTCGTAGACCTGCTCGACGATCAGCCGCCCGCTCAGCGGCTCGTGGGCGAGGACTCCCCAGCCCGAGCCCTGGGTGGTCGCGGCGGCCTTCGACAGCTGGGCCCTGAAGGCGGCGAAGGAGCCGAAGGACTCTCTGATCGCCTCCGCCAGCTCACCGACCCCGTCGGCGGCCAGCGGCTCCCCGCCGCCGTCGTTCGGGCCGGTCATGTTCTGCCAGTAGACCGAGTGCAGGATGTGCCCGGACAGATGGAAGGCCAGGTTCTTCTCCAGCCCGCCCAGCGACGCCCACTGCTCCTCCGCCCGCGCCTCGGCCAACTGCTCCAGTGTGTCGTTGGCTCCCTTCACGTAGGCCGCGTGGTGCTTGTCGTGGTGCAGTTCGATGATCTCGGGGCTGATCACCGGGGCGAGGGCGGAGTAGTCGTACGGCAGTTCAGGCAGCGTGTAGACGGGCATGCGGGTCCCCTCCGAGTCCCCGTGGAGACGCCGGGACTCTTGTTGCAAGTGAATTGCAACAACAAGTTAGCAGCAAAAAGCCCCCGTGTGGATCACACGGGGGCCGTCCGCGCGGGCCGCCTCAGCGGCGCGCCCTCTGCCGCACGAAGCCGACGGCCGCGAGGGTCAGCGTCATCGCGCCGGTCGAGTACAACTGCACCCGCGTGCCCGGCTCCCGGGCCATCAGCACGAACACAGCCGCGATGCCGCCCAGTGCGACCCACGTCAGCCACGGGTACCCCCACATGCGCACCACCGGCCCCTCGCCCGCCCCGCGCTCCAGCAGCCTGCGCAGCCGCAGTTGCGCGACCGCGATGAACGCCCACACGACCAGGATCACCGCGCCGATCATGTTCAGCAGCCAGGAGAAGACGTCGTCGGGCCGCCAGTAGCTCAGCAGCACACAGCCGAAGCCCACCGCCGACGAGGTCAGCACGGCCGTCCGTGGGACCCCGCCGGACACCCGCGCCAGCGCCTTCGGCCCCTGCCCGCGCTCCACCAGCGAGTAGGCGATGCGTGAGGAGCCGTAGATGTTCGCGTTCATCGCGCTGAGCAGTGCCACCAGCACCACGACGTTCATCAGCTCGCCGGCACCGGGGATGCCCAGCTCGTCCAGTGCGGCGACGTACGGGCCCTTCTCCACCACGGCGCGGGAGTCCCACGGGACCAGGGTGACGATGACCGCCATCGACCCGACGTAGAACACCGCGATGCGCCACATCGCCGTCCTGACCGCGCTCGCCACGCCCCGGACCGGGTCCTGTGACTCGGCCGCCGCGATGGTGACGGTCTCCAGGCCGCCGTAGGCGAAGACGGAGGCGAGCAGGCCGATCACCAGCCCCTCGCCGCCGTTCGGCAGGAAGTGCGTCAGGTGCGAGGTGCCGGGGGAGTCCGTACCGGGCAGGACCCCCGCGATCGCCAGCACGCCCAGCACCAGGAACAGTGTGATCGCGCCGACCTTCAGGGCGGCGAACCAGAACTCGAACTCGCCGAAGTTCTTCACCGCGGCCAGGTTCGCACCGCAGAAGACGACCATGAACAGCGCCACCCACGCCCACTCCGGCGTGCCCGGCAGCCACCCGGTGACGATGTGCGCGGCGCCGATCCCCTCCAGGCCGACCGCCGTGCACAGCAGCACCCAGAACGACCAGCCGGCGGTGAAGCCCGCCCACGGTCCGATCGCCCTCTCGGCGTGCGCGGAGAAGGATCCCGACGACGGATACGCCGCCGACATCTCACCCAGCATCCGCATCACCAGCATCACCAGAAGGCCGGAGAGGGCGTAGGCGACGACGATCGACGGACCGGCGGCGGCGATCCCCGCGCCGGACCCGACGAACAGGCCCGCGCCGATCACGCCGCCGAGGGCGATCATCGACAGGTGGCGCTGCTTGAGGCCGTGACTGAGCGAGGCGCTCTCCTGGTGCGGAGGCGTCTCTACCGTGGTGCTGTGCATGGGCGCGACTCGTCCCGAAGATCAGAGGGGCAAAACGCCCACAGTCTGGGCGGGCCCCGTCGGCGCGCGGTGGCCGTGACCATCATGCGGACGCCGCGCATGCGGAGGGTGACGCGGTACGTGCACGGTGTGCTTTGGTGGAACCCTACAGTGTGCCCACGGGGTCCTTCGGTGCGCCCGACCACCCGACCTCAGTGACCGGCATCACGCCGTACCGGGTGTAACCCCCATCGGTTGTCGGAAGCCGACCAAGGCCCGGCGTGCCCCTTTGTCGACGGCTGACGGTGATCACGCCGCGGGCGCTGGGATAGCGTCGCGATGTCCCCGACCGCCCCGACCCTTGCGGAGTCCCCATGAGCACCGGTGCCGCCTCCCCCGCCCTTTCCTCCGACCTCGGCTCCGCGCGAACCGGCGGGACCCCCGTCGGCCAGGTCCTCGCCGACCTGATCCCGGCCTCCCGCGTCCGCGACGCCGTGCTCGTGCTGGGTGGCGCCGCCCTCACCGGTCTCGCGGCCCAGATCGCCGTGCCGGTCCCCGGCTCCCCGGTCCCGGTGACCGGTCAGACCTTCGCCGCGCTGCTCGTGGGCACCGCCCTGGGTGCCGGCCGCGGCTTCCTCTCCCTCACCCTGTACGCGCTGGCCGGCATCGCGGGCGTGCCCTGGTTCGCGGGCGGTGCCTCCGGTGCCGCGGCCCCTTCGTTCGGCTACATCCTCGGCATGCTGCTCGCCTCGACGGTGGTGGGCGCGCTGGCCCGCCGCGGCGCCGACCGGAACGTCTGGCGCATGGCGGCCACCATGGTGCTCGGCGAGGCGATCATCTACGCCGTCGGCGTCCCGTACCTCGCCGTCGCCACCGGCATGTCCGCCACCGCGGCGATCGCCGCCGGCCTCACCCCGTTCCTGCTGGGCGACGCCCTGAAGGCCGCCCTGGCGATGGGCGCGCTGCCCACCGCCTGGAAGCTCGTCGACAGGAAGTGACCTCGGGCTCACGCCGACCGCCGAAGGGGCCCGCCGCCTCGTCCCAGGACGACAGCGCGGTGGGCCCCTTCGTCCTGTCCGCCCCACGCGGACCCGTCGAGCCCCCCGGCGCGACCGACGTCACACCTGCCCGGGCCTGCGCCGCTGCGACCACCACAGCCCCGCCGCCCCGGCAGCCACCAGACCGGCCCCGGCCGCACCGAGCGGCAGCACGTCGCGGCCCACGCCCGTCTTCGGCAACGCGTCGCCGCCCGGGGCGACGGGCTTGTTGTCGGTGCCGAGGAGCAGCGGGGTCGCGGGCGCGTTCGGAGACGGGTTCGTCGTGCCGAACGGCACCGGGCCCTGCTGCCAGAACGTCTTCTTCCCGTCGCTCGTCTGCACGGGAAGGCAGATCTTCCCCGCCTTGCCCAGGTCGTACGTCGCGTCGACGTCGTACGACTTCGACGCGCCGGCCGCGAGCTTTCCGACCGGGCAGCTGAAGCCGCTGTTCGACCCCTTTGGCAGATCTTTTGCGGCGATGGCCGCGCAGCCCTGCACGGAATGGACTTCGAGGCCGTCGAAACCGACCACCAGAAGTCGGATGTCTTCGCTGTCCTTGGTCCCCTCGTTCTTCACGGTGGCCGTGATCGCCGTTTTGTGCGAGCTGTTGTCGACCGAGATCTTCTCGGGCAGCAGCGTGGTGATCTGTACGCCCGCCGGCGCCTTGTCGACGACTTTTCCTCCCTTGCCGCTTCCGGGTTGCTGGTCATCGGCGTGCGCGGTGAAGGAGAGGATCATCACCGCGGAGAAAGATGCCATGGCCAGCGATCCCGTGATCGCCGTCGTGCGACGAGAACTCATGTTCGTCCCCCTTGCGTCCCCCTGGACTGCGCCTGAATTCGCAGTACTTGAAGAGGTACCACAAGATTTCTCCGCACTATGCTGGTACGGCACGAACTGTGGCCATTGTGTTTCAGTAGGGGCGGTCGTCGAGGGGGTGCGGCGCATTGGCGGGAAACGCGGGAAACGCGGGAAATTCAGGAAACGCGGGAAACGCGGGAAACGCGGGTGGCGGCGGAAACGCGAGCCGGGGCGGTGTGCCCGGGGCGCAGGTGGCCGGACGCTATCGGCTGGTCGAGAGCATCGGGCAGGGGGGAATGGGCCGGGTGTGGCGGGCGGTCGACGAGGTGCTCGACCGCCTGGTCGCCGTGAAGGAGATGCGCATCGACGGCCTCGACACCGAGGACACCCGGACCCGGCGCGAGCGCACCCTGCGCGAGGCCAGGGCCACCGCCCGCATCGACCACCCCAACGTCGTCCGCGTCTACGACGTCGTCGACGAGGGCGAGCGCCTGTGGATCGTCATGGAGTTGGTCACGGGACGCTCCCTTGACCGGATCATGGCCGATGAGGGAGCACTCGGCCCGCGCGCCACCGCCCGCATCGGGCTCGGACTCGTCGCGGCACTCCGTCAGGTCCACGCGCGGGGGGTGCTCCACCGCGACATCAAGCCCGGCAACGTCCTGGTCGACGCCGACGCGGACCGGGCGGTCCTCACGGACTTCGGCATCGCCGCGATCCAGGACGCCAAGGCGCTCACCATGGTCGGCATGCTGGTCGGCTCGCCCGACTACATGGCTCCCGAGCGCGTCACGGGCCGTGTCCAGGGCCCGCCGTCCGACGTGTGGTCCCTCGGTGCGACGCTGTGCGCGGCCCTGGCGGGCCGGTCCCCCTTCTCCCGCGAGACGACCCTCGCCACCCTCCACGCCGTGCTCTACGAAGAGCCCGAGATCCCCGCCACGGCGGGACCCCTGGCGGGCATCCTGACCGCCCTGCTGCAGAAGGAGCCGGAGGCCCGCCCCGGTCTGGCCCGCCTGGAGTCGACCCTGCACCTGGTCGCCTTCCCCCCGCCGCCCCCGACACTGCCGGCGCCGCCCGGACTCGGCGGGGCGGCGGGCGAGCGGCCGGAGCGCGGCGAGGGGCGCCAGGGCTCCGGGCCTGCGGAGGCGGAGGGAACCGAGGGGGCGGCGGGGGCCGCCGGGGCCCTGGACGGCCCCGGCGACCGGGGTGTGCCGCGTGCGCCGAGTGCGGCGGGCGGACCGGACGCGCCGAGTGCGGCGGGCGGACCGGACGCCCCGAGCGGCACGGACGGTGCGGGGCGCGCGGTGAACACGGGAGTTGCGGAGGCCGCCGGAGACCAGGGCGGCACGGGGACCTCGGGAGGCGTGGAGGCCGGTGGGCCCGCGCGGGACTCGGGGACGACGTCCTGCGGTGACGTGGGAGAGGCGCCCTCCGGGGGCCTGGGTGCCACCGGCCCGACGGGGTCCACGGCACCCGCGGGTGCGTCGGGCCCCGTGCCGATGCCGCCCCGGGCGGAAGCGCCCGCACCCGCCGAGCGGTCCCGGCCGGACGAGGAGCCCGCGCCCGTCTCCCTGGACGCCGCCGGCGTCCCCCCGCCGCCCGATCCGCGGCAGCCGCACTCCCGGCCGGAGCCGGGGAGCGGCCCGGAGCGGGTGCAGGACGCGATACCCGGGCGGCACGGCCCCCGGACCAGCCGTCCGGCACCGGCGGGCGCGGATCCGTCATCGCGGACCCGCTCCACCCCGGACGGCTCGGCGCATCCGCTTGCGGGACCGCCGTCCGCCGGGAGCCCGGCTGCCGCGGCACCGGCCGACCCACCGCCCCCGGCCACCGGCCCCCCCTCCTCCACACCCGCCACCTCTCCCGCGTCCACCACTCCCACTCCCGGGTCCGCCGCCCGCGCTCCGGGCCCGTCCGTACCCGCACCTTTCGTCCCGCCCGCCGAAGACCCGGGCGGGAGCAGCCTGGAGACACATCCGCCCACGGGGCCGGTCCACCACGCTCCACCCACCGGTCCCCGCCCCCGTCCCGGGCCGGGGCCCGGTGTCTCCCTCACCCGAGCACCCGCCCGGAGCGAACGGCGTCCCGTCCCCACCCGCCGGGCCTCTCTTCCGCCGTCCGCGCCGGGCAGCCACCCGGCCCCGCCCCCGGGCGAACCGCCCGGCCCCGCGGTCCCCGCCGATCCCGGGCGCGGGCGGCGCCGCACGGCCCTGATCGCAGCGGTGGGCGTGGTCGCGGCCGGGGCGGTCGCGGCGATCGTGCTGCCGGCGACGGGCGGACCGGACGGCCGGGCGGGCGCCCCCGCCTCTACGCCGCCGGTCACGTCAGCCGCCCCTTCGGGGGAGTTCCCGTCGCCGTCGCCGTCGCCGTCGCCGTCGCCGGATCCGGGCAACTCCGCGCCCACTGTGGCGGGTACCTCCAGGCCGCCGAGCCTGCCCCCGGGTGCGCACGAGGAGGCCGGCGGGTACGCGTGGGCGACGCCCGCGGGATGGCGCCGGGACGTGAAGACGGGCTCCGAGGTGCACTACACGTCCCCGGACGGCAGCCAGGAACTGGCGGCCAAGTCCTCCCTGGCCCGGGGCAACCTGATGGAGACCTGGCAGCGGTCGGAACAGAACGCCCACCAGGGCCGCGACTACGTGAAGATCCGCCTGGAGGAGACGACGTACCGCGGCCACCCGGCCGTCGTGTGGGAGTACACCTTCACCCTGGACGGCATCCCCTGGCACGCCCGCCTGCTCGGCTTCGACGCGGGCGGCAAGTCCTACCAGGTGAACACCTGGTACCAACCGGGCGCCGGGAACCGGGCGCTGATGGTCTACGAGCAGGTGAAGGAGAGCTTCACGGTCCTGTAGGCGGGGCGGAGCGAGGAGAAGGAAGGCAGGAAGGCAGGAAGGCAGAGGTGGAGGCAAGAGGGCACAGACGGAAGCACGAAGGAAGCAAAGGAAGCAAGGGAGAGGCAAGAGGGATGAGAAGAAGGACAGAAGGGGGAAGAGGCCCCGCGTTGCGGGACGCCTTCCCCCTCCTGTCCGTCGTTTCCCGGGACGGACCGGCGCGTCAGTCGGCCGGGATCTCCTCCCGGGAACGGGACGTGGCCACCCGGGCCTTGACCACCGCGACGACGAGGACGATCGCCGCCACGAGCAGGGACAGGAGCACCGTCTCCCGGCCGTCGTGCTCGGTGTCCGTGAGCATGTAGCCGAGGACGAACACGATGAGCCCGGCGGCGGCCCAGGTCAGGTACGGGTAGAGCCACATCCGCACCACGAGCTTCTCGGGCGCCTCCCGCTGGATGATCCTCCGCATCCGCAGCTGCGAGAAGCAGATCACGAGCCAGACGAAGAGGGCGACGGCACCGGAGGAGTTGACGAGGAACAGGAAGACGGTGTCGGGGAACTTGTAGTTGAAGAACACGGCGGCGAAGCCGAAGACGACCGAGACCAGGATGGCCGTCCGGGGCACACCGCGGCCGGTGGTCCGGGCGAACGCCTTCGGGGCGTCGCCCCGCTCGCCGAGCGAGAAGGCCATCCGGGACGCCGTGTAGAGCCCGGAGTTGAGGCAGGACAGCACCGACGTCAGCACGATGAAGTTCATGATCTGTCCGGCGTGCGCGATACCGAGGGAGTCGAGGGCGGCGGCGTAGGAGCCCTCGTCCCGGATGGCCTTGTCGTTCCACGGCAGCAGCGACACGACGACGAGGATCGACCCCAGGTAGAACACGCCGATGCGCCAGATGATGCTGTTGGTCGATTTGGTGACGGCCCGCTGCGGGTCCTCCGACTCGCCGGCTGCGAGGGTCGCGATCTCGCTGCCCATGAAGGAGAAGACGACGAGCAGCACGCCGGTCAGGACGGCGCCGGGCCCGTTGGGCAGGAAGCCGCCGTGGGCGGTCAGGTTGGACAGGCCGGCCTTGTCGCTGTCGACGCCGGGCAGCACACCGAACACGGCCAGGCCGCCGACGACGATGAACGCGCCGATCGCGACGACCTTGATGCCGGCGAACCAGAACTCGAACTCGCCGTAGGAGCCCACGGAGACGAGGTTGGTGGCGGTGAGGACCAGCATCACGATCAGGGCCCAGCCCCACTGCGGGACGGCGGGGATCCACCCTTCGAGGATCTTGGCGCCGGCGGTCGCCTCGACGGCGAGGACGACGACCCAGAAGAACCAGTAGAGCCAGCCGATGGAGAACCCGGCCCAGGGCCCGAGCGCGCGGTCGGCGTGTGCGGA
The DNA here is from genome assembly GCF_016921115.1 of Streptomyces actuosus. Taxonomy (GTDB): domain Bacteria; phylum Actinomycetota; class Actinomycetes; order Streptomycetales; family Streptomycetaceae; genus Streptomyces; species Streptomyces actuosus_A. The sequence goes on along the minus strand of NZ_JAFFZS010000015.1, from coordinate 85,795 downwards.
GAAGGAGCCGGAGGTCGGATCGGCCGCGGACATCTCGCCCAGCATCCGCATCACCAGCACCACGAGCGTGCCGACGAGGGCGTAGGAGAGGAGGATGCCGGGGCCGGCGGTGGCGATACCGGAGCTGGAGCCGACGAAGAGGCCGGCGCCGATCACACCTCCGATGGCGATCATCGACAGGTGACGGTTCTTGAGTCCTGCCTGAAGGCCGGAGCCGGTGCCGGAGCCACCGGCTTCGCCGGGGCTTCCATGGCCACCTTGGGCCTCGGTCAGGGTCGGCTGCGAGGTCATGGACGGAATTCCTTTGCGCCGCTTGATCGGTGTGCCGTACGAGCGGTGTACGGGCGCGGACCAGTGAATCTGAGGTAACGCTATTCGAAAACCTTTGAATCCTGATCGTTATTTGAGGTTTTCCTGAGGTTCTTTGGCTGGACTTGGATGTTGTGGGCCGAGAACCCGACGCTGCCGCCGCGCGCGCCGCATGTCACACTCATCCCATGCGCGTGTATCTCGGCTCGGACCATGCCGGCTTCGAACTCAAGAACCACCTCGTCGAGTGGCTGAAGGCCGCGGGCCACGACCCCGTGGACTGCGGTCCCCACATCTACGACGCCCAGGACGACTACCCGCCGTTCTGCCTCCGCGCCGCCGAGCGGGCCGCCGCGGACTCCGATGCCCTCGGCATCGTGATCGGCGGCTCCGGCAACGGCGAGCAGATCGCCGCGAACAAGGTCAAGGGAGTGCGGGCCGCACTCGCCTGGAGCGAGGAGACGGCGTCGCTCGGCCGCCAGCACAACAACGCCAACGTCGTCGCCGTCGGCGCGCGCATGCACACCGTCGAGGAGGCGACCAAGTTCGTCGAGATCTTCCTCAACACGCCCTTCTCCGGCGACGAGCGCCATGTGCGCCGCATCGACATGCTGTCCGCGTACGAGACCACGGGCGAGCTTCCCCCGATCCCGGCGCACCACCCGCAGCAGGACTGACAGCGCCCTGCCGGGGCGGGAAGGAACAGCAGCCGTGCCAGAGGGGCACACGATCCACCGGCTGGCGTACGACTACGCCGGCCGCTTCTCCGGCACGGCCCCGCGGGTGACCAGCCCCCAGGGCAAGTTCTCCGACGCCGCCGACCTGCTCGACGGTGCGCCGCTCACCGCCACCGAGGCCCACGGCAAGCACCTCTTCCTCCGCTTCCGCGAGGCCGACTGGGTCCATATCCACCTCGGCCTGTTCGGCAAGGTCACCATCGGTGACGCCCCGGCACCGCCGCCCACCGACACCGTCCGCCTCCGCCTGGCGAACCGGACGGCGTACGCCGATCTGCGCGGGCCCACCACCTGCGCCCTGATCACCGGAGCCGAGAAGCAGGCGATACACGACCGCCTCGGCCCGGACCCGCTGCGCGAGGACGCCGACCCGGCCGTCGCCTACCGCAGGATCTCCCGCAGCCGCACGACCGTCGCCGCCCTGCTGATGGACCAGAAGGTCGTCGCCGGAGTCGGCAACGTCTACCGTGCCGAGGTGCTCTTCCGGCACGGCGTCGACCCCTACCGGGCCGGCCGGTCCCTCACCCCCGCCGAGTGGGAGGCGATCTGGGCCGACCTGGCCGATCTGATGCGCGAGGGCGTACGGCTGAACCGCATCGACACCGTCCGGCCGGAACACACCCCGGAGGCGATGGGCCGCCCGCCCCGCGTCGACGACCACGGCGGCGAGGTGTACGTCTACCGTCGGGCCGCCCGCCCCTGCCACATCTGCGGCGGCGAGATCCGCACCGCCGGCCTCGCCGCCCGCAACCTCTTCTGGTGCCCCACCTGCCAGTCCGGCTGACGCCCCGCGCGGGCGCACGGAGCGCTCACGGTGGCCGTGCGCGTACCGGCCCGCCTGCCGACGCCCCGCGCGGGCGCACGGAGCTCCGCCCGCCCCCGCACGCGGCGCCCCACCCGGCGGACGTCTCCCGGTCACGGCACCAGTGCCGCCGCGGCCCTAGAAACCGTGCGGCAGCCACGGTGCCACCGCCGACCCGAACCCCACGGCCGCCTCCTGCACCGCGCCCTGCCGCAACTCCCGTACCCGTCCGGCCGCCGCGAGCGACGCCAGTGAGACGCCGCCGAGATACGCCGCGCCCAACTCCCGCACGGACAAGGAGAGATCCGGGGTGTCCCGGGTCCGCTCGCAGGACGCCCCCTTCGGGTCGCCGGACAGCCGCCAACGCCCCTCGTTCCAGGGGCAGAACGCGTCCTCGACGTCCACCACCACATCCACCGGCGCCTGGTAGGTGCGCGCCGCCAGCGCCGCACCGACGTCCACCAGCCGCAGGTGCAGCCCGTCCCGCAGCCGCGGGAGGCACCGCCGGATGTCCGACACCCGGTGCTGCCATGCCTCGTCCACCGGCCGCCCGCGCACCTGCAGGGTCGTCATCAGGTCGATGCCGAACAGGAACCGCCACAGCGCCGCCTCCGCCGCCGGATCGAGCCCGGCCAGCTCCTTCAGCGCCACCGTGCCGTCGTGCCCGCTGACGCCCCACCCCATCCGGGTCCGGAACCGGGCGTACCCCACGACCTCGCCGTCCCGCTCGGCGACCACGCACTGCAGCGCCGACGCGCCGTCCCGCGCGCTCTCCGGATCCAGCAGCCCGAGCCGCTCCCAACCGGGCCGGTGCCGGGCCAGCATCCCGGGCCGCCGGGTCACCACGCGGGCGTACACCGCCTCGCAGGCGTCGAGGACGTCGGCGGGCTCCGCGTACCGCAGCCGTACGCCGTCGGTGCCGGCCGGCACCGACAGCGACACCCGAGCGGTGTCGATCTCGGCGCTGACCTCGTACGACGCGGCGGCGTACCCGAACCGGCCGTAGATCGCGGGCTCGGAGGCGGTCAGCACCGCCAGCGGCTCCCCCCATCCGCGGACGTCGTCCAGTTGCCGTCGCATCATCGACGTCAGCACTCCGCGCCGGCGGTGCGTCGCGGCCACACTCACCGCGGTGATGCCCGCCGTCGGTACCACGGCCCCGCCCGGGACGGTCATCCGGAAGGAGAACGCCCCCGCCGTCCCCACGACGGCGTCCCCGTCCCAGGCCCCGATGAACCGGTCGAGCTCGGAGAGCGCCCGCCACAGCGCGCGCTCCTCGGCCGTCTCCACCACTCCGCCGAAGGCGCGGAGCAAGTTGTCGTACCACGGGTCCCAGTCGTCCTTCTGCAACACTCGCAGGTCAGCCCGGGGATCCGCCGTCCAGTCAGTCGCCATGGGCCATGCCTATCAGCATCATTACGGGCGATCCAGCGAATTTCACCCTCACCGCGGTGCGGCGGCCCGGGGTGCAGTTCACTGGGGAGGCGAACCCCGGACGGGGGACAAGTGGGACCTCCCGTGCCAAGCAGCCGGTCGGATGGATAGGGTCCCGAACTAATGGCAGCAGGACGAGGACGGCGTGCAGCCGGCGAGACGTTCACGGCCCGGTGGAAGATGCAGTGGCACCGGGCCCGCGTCGGCGTGCGCCGGGCCGCGGTGGACTACTTCCGCGGCGACGGCTCGGACTGGATCGCCCTGGCCGGTCTCTTCCTCACCATCCCGCTGATCGCGAGCCTGACCCTGGCCGACCCGGTGTGGTGCTCCCCGGCCGCGCTGGTGCTGCCGATCGTCGCGGGCGGTCTCCTGCTGCGTCCGGCCAGCCTGCTCGGCCTGTACGCGGCCGCGGCCACCGCGCTGATCGTGGAGTCGGTGCGGCTCGGGCCGTACACCCAGGGATCGTCCCGGGTCACGCCCGGCGTCGTACTGGTGGTCGCCGCCTGCGGGTTCGTCGGCCTGCTGATCGCCCAGTTCCGCAGCCGGGTCGGGGTGCCCTGGAGACGCGGCGGCACCATGCTGTTCGACCTGCGTGAACGCATCCGCGTGCAGAGCAAGCTGCCCCGGCTGCCCCGCAGCTGGCACCACGAGATGGCACTGCGCCCGGCCGGCGGGCAGTCCTTCTCCGGCGACTTCGTGGTCGCCGCGCGCACCGGCGGCGGCCGTACCCTCGAAGTCGTCCTCACCGATGTTTCGGGCAAGGGCATGGATGCGGGCTCCCGCGCCCTGCTGCTGTCCGGCGCGTTCGGCGGCCTCCTGGGAAGCCTGCCTCCGCACGCCTTTCTGCCCGCCGCCAACGGCTATCTGCTCCGCCAGGAGTGGGAGGAGGGCTTCGCCACCTCCATCCACCTGGTCCTGGACCTCGACTCGGGCGACTACGAGCTGTACTCCGCGGGCCATCCCCCCGGCCTCCAGCTCAGCGCCGGCAGCGGCCGCTGGGAGGAGAAGGCGGCGGAGGGGCCGTTGCTGGGTGTGTACGACGGAGCCCAGTTCGACCCGGTCAAGGGCTCCCTGCGCCCCGGTGACGTCCTGATGCTGTTCACCGACGGCCTCGTCGAGACCTCCGACCGGGACATCGTCGAGGGCATCGACCGCCTCACCGGCGAGGCCGACCGCTATGTCACCGGTGGCTTCCACGGCGCCGCCTGGCACCTGATCGAGGCGGTGGCCAAGGACGTCAACGACGACCGCGCGCTGCTGCTGATCTGCCGCGAGGGGCCCACGGCGACCGCGGTGCGGTGAGAACCGCCGGCGACTCGGCGCGGCCCGCCCGCCGCTGCCACACTGACGACATGACCGAGCCCGAGTCCGTCCTGTCCCCGGCCCAGGTGGAGGCCGTCGCCCGCGCCGCCCACGAGGGCCTCACGGACAAGGCGGGACGGCCCTACGCCGAGCATCTGCGGGCCGTCGCCGACGGCGTGCGGGCCCGGGGCGGCGACGCCGAGCAGATCGCGGCGGCCTGGCTGCACGACGCGGTCGAGGACGACGCCCTCAGCGCACAATGGCTGGACCGAGCGGCCCTGACCCGGCGCACGAAGGACATCGTGCGCGCGCTCACCCGGCAGCCGGCGGAACTCCCGGAGGCCTACGCGCAGCGGATCCTCGACACCCCGGGAGCCCTCCTGGTGAAGGAGGCCGACCTGGCGCACAACGCCGACCCGGTCCGGCTCGCCGCCCTCGACCCGGCCACCCGCACCCGGCTGACCGCCAAGTACGTCCGTATGCGGGCCCTCCTCGGCCTGGCACCTGACGCGGACTGAGCCCTACGCGCTGGCCTTCTCCCGTTCGCGTACCGGCGCCCGCCCGGACTGCTCCCGCTCGCGGGCCGGTCCGGCCTCCTCCCGGCGGAACGCCCACTCCATCCGCGGCTCCATCGCGAACCGGAAGAGCCGCTGCACCGGCGGCGTGCACAGCAGCGTCACGGCTGTCGCGGCGAGGACGGTGACCAGGATCTCGCCGGCGGGCCCGTGCAGCCAGGCGTGGTCGTACCAGCCGGCGTAGTCGCTGCCCTTGGCCAGGAAGCCGTGCAGCAGATAGCCGTACAGGGTGCCCGCCCCGAGTGCCGTGCACCACAGCCGGCGCCCCGGCGACCAGGACAGGAAGCAGGCGGTCAGCAGCACCGCGCAGCCGAAGAGGACCAGGACCATGACAGGCCCGGCCCACCAGGCGGCGTGCAACTCCTGCGCGGAGTCGCTGTGGTAGAGCCAGGAGTTGTCCACGCGCGGCACTGACCACCAGGCGACGGCGAACGCGCCCGCGAACACCGGGACGGACAGGACGCGCACCGCCCGCCGGCGCACCCACCTGAAGTGCTCGGGCCGCAGGCACAGCCCCAGGACGAAGTACGGCAGGAACTGCAGCACCCGCTGCAGGTCCAGGTCGTTGCCGATCCCGGGGGAGGCGGACGCCAGCATGGCCATGCCGAGCGCGAGGAGCAGCGGCAGGCGCACCAGCCGCCACAGCGGCGAGGTCAGCCGCCAGACGAACAGGGCACACAGGAACCAGGTCAGGTACCAGGGGTCGAGCAGGCTGATCGGCTGGTCGTGCAGGTGCCCGACATCGCGCCGGAAGTAGGTGTAGGCGATCTCGAACAGGACGTAGGGCACCACGACGGACGTCACCAGCCGCCGGAGCCGGTCCGGGCGCATGTCGAAACTACGGGAGAAATAACCCGAGATGATGATGAACGCCGGCATGTGGAACGCGTACACGACCCGGTAGGCGGCCTCCAGGGCCCGGCTGTCGGCCTTGAGCGGCTCCCAGGCGTGCCCGACGGCGACGAGGACGATCGTCAGGAACTTGGCGTTGTCGAAGAAGGCGTCGCGCGGTCTGGAAGCGGTCGCTTTCGGTGTGTTCTGACGCTGCTGTTGTTTTTCTGGGGACGTGGCGGCGTGGAACATCTGAGGCACCCTAGCGTCGCGCACGGCGGTCGCAAAACCTCCGCGGTCATTCCGTGTTATTCGCTGCGGCTACCCGCATTCGGCGCGATGCTGCCGCCCGTGATGTCGGACTTCGTCATGACTTGGCGGCCCATCAGGGCTCATCGCGCGCCTCTTCACCGACCGCGCGAATTCGCGCCGAACACGATGTGTGGGCGGAGAAATGATCTCCCGTCATTACCCCCACGAGTGGTGTGTCGAATTACTGTGCGGGGTGGCGCGGGGAGAGGCGGGCGGGGCGATGCGGTGCATCGCGTCCCGGACCGGCGGGTGGGGCGGGTTCGCCCGGCGATGTGTCACGCGCCGCATGAGGTGGCCGGGTTGGTGGCACGATGGTCCTGGCGGGGGAGTGCGGCGCTGCACCCCCGGCCGGGAGAGCGGACCGACCGAGGGTGTGATCAGTTGTGGCCATTTCACTGTCCGTCGTGCTGCTGTTGGCGATCATCCTGGTGGTGATGATGCGTGGGGGCTCCATCAAGGCGGGCCCCGTGGTCGTGGCCGTCCTGTTCGGCTTCTTCCTCGCCTCGACCGGCGTGGCCCCGTCGATCAATCGTTTCCTCGACTCGATAGCCCAGACGATCAACTCGATCAGCTTCTGAGCCCGGACCCTTCCGGCGCGACCGAGCCGCACCTCACCGGCCCCGTCCGCGGCGGCGGGCCCCTCATCGGCTGCCCGTGTGTCGACGACTTCCGGTGTCCACGCCCGCCCGGCCCGGGCACGGGGCCCGGGGAACGACTCAGGGCCAGGTCGGAGGAGGAGACCTCCGACCTGGCCCTGAGTACGTACAGAGCGGGCGACGGGAATCGAACCCGCGTAGCCAGTTTGGAAGACTGGGGCTCTACCATTGAGCTACGCCCGCACAGTATGCGCCGCAGGCCGGACCGGCCACGGCGCTGCACGCATCGTAGCGGGTCGGCCCCCCTCGCCGCACACCCCGTCGGCTCCCGCCGCCGCGCTCCGCGAATGCGGAGGTCCCGCCGCCTGCGGGCATGTACCCTACGTGTCGCACCAGACGGGGTGTGGCGCAGCTTGGTAGCGCGTCCGCTTTGGGAGCGGAAGGCCGTGGGTTCAAATCCCGCCACCCCGACCACCTGCTCGACGCGCTCGGCCCTTCCCTGAGCTCCGAGCCGCGCCCGGTCCTCTCGGGGGCGGTCCGGAGGGGGTGTTCCGACCGGCGGTCGCCGGGGCCGGCCGCGCCCCCCGCGCCCGGGTGATGATCGCCTTTTGGGTGGCTCGGCGGCTGCGGTTACTATGCAAGCTGCGCGCCCGTGTGTCTCATCCTCTGAAGTCCTCCGGGCGGCGAATTCCGCCGGAGCCGGTCTGGCTCCGGCAGAGACCGAGAAGTCAGCCACAAGGAGACCGAACCGTGAAGAGCGCCGTGGAGACCCTGAACCCGACCCGGGTTCGGCTCACTGTCGAGGTGCCCTTCGAGGAGCTCAAGGACAGCCTCGACGCGGCGTACAAGAAGATCAACCAGCAGGTCACGGTGAAGGGCTTCCGCAAGGGCAAGATCCCCGCCCGGGTCATCGACCAGCGGTTCGGTCGCGGTGCCGTGCTGGAGGAGGCCGTCAACGACGCGCTTCCCAAGTTCTACACGGAGGCGGTCAACGAGGCCGAGCTCTCCGTCCTCGGCCAGCCCGAGGTCGACATCACCGAGCTGAAGGACGGCGAGACGCTGAACTTCACCGCCGAGGTCGACATCCGCCCCGCGCTCGAGCTCCCCGAGGACTTCTCCTCCATCGAGGTCGAGGTCGACGCCGTCGAGGTCACCGACGAGGACATCGAGAAGTCGGTCGAGCAGCTGCGCGAGCGCTTCGCCTCCACCACGCCGGTCGAGCGCGCCGCCGAGGACGGCGACGTGATCACCGTCGACCTGGAGGCCAAGGTCGACGGCGAGGTCCTGGAGGACGGCGTCGCCACCGGTGTCTCCTACACCATCGGCTCCGGCGAGCTGCTGGACGGCATCGACGACGCCGTGAAGGGCCTGGAGGCCGGTGGCGAGGCCACCTTCACCTCCGAGCTCAAGGGCGGCACCGGGGCCGGCAAGGAGGCCGAGGTCGCCGTCAAGGTGAGCCAGGTCGCCAAGCGTGAGCTCCCCGAGCTGGACGACGAGTTCGCTCAGCTCGCCTCCGAGTTCGACACCCTGGAGGAGCTGAAGGCCGACAGCCGCAAGCGCCTCGCGAACATGAAGCAGTACGACCAGGCCACGCAGGCCCAGGAGCGCGTCCTGGAGAAGCTGCTGGAGCTGGTGGAGGTCCCCGTTCCCGAGAAGCTCCTCGAGGACGAGATCAACACCCGCCAGCACAACCTGGAGCACCACCAGCTCGGGCAGATGGGCCTGACCCTCGACAAGTACCTGGAGATCCAGGGCAAGACCGCCGAGGAGTTCGAGACCGAGACCCGCGAGGCCGCGGTCAAGGGCATCAAGACCCAGTTCGTCCTGGACGAGCTCGTCAAGCGCGAGAAGCTCAACGTCAACCAGGAGGAGCTCACCGAGCACCTCATGCGCCGTGCCGCCTCCTCCGGCATGTCCCCCGACCAGTTCGCCCAGGCCGTCGTCGAGGGCGGCCAGGTGCCGCTGCTCGTCGGCGAGGTCGCCCGCGGCAAGGCCCTGGCCCTGGTCGTCGAGGCCGCCACGGTGAAGGACACCGACGGCGAGGTCGTCGACCTGGAGGACGAGGACGAGGTCGAGGCCGCCACGGAGGCCGTGGAGGCCGCCGAGGAGAAGTCCGAGGGCTGAGCCCGCCGCCTTCTGAGCGCCGCACACGGGCCCCGGGGACTCCGCCCCCGGGGCCCGTTCGCCTACCCGGCCCCGCTCGCACCCCGGGGGCCGGGGGCCTGCCCGCACGGCCCCCGCCGGGCTCCCCCGCGGGCCGCCGCCCGGCCCCGTCGCCCGCACCTCGCGGCCCCCGGAGCGTCCGGGTCCCGCGCCTCCGCTTCCGGCTGCCCGAGGCGCCCGGCCAACCGAATGCAACCGCGGCGCTACGCCCCCGGCGAACACCCCCCGCTCCGGGATTCCCCGAAGGGACCCGCGCGTTAGGGTCCATGAATACGAGGGCAGTGGAGTCCCCGAGACGGCTCCAGCCCGCAGGGAAACGTGAGACGGCCCGGCGCCGTCGCAAGACGAGCAGGTGGATACGTGACGAATCTGATGCCCTCCGCCGCCGGCGAGCCCTCCATCGGCGGTGGCCTCGGCGACCATGTCTACAACCGGCTGCTCAACGAGCGGATCATCTTCCTCGGCCAGCCGGTCGACGACGACATCGCGAACAAGATCACCGCACAGCTGCTGCTCCTTGCCGCCGACCCCGACAAGGACATCTACCTGTACATCAACAGCCCCGGCGGATCGATCACGGCCGGCATGGCGATCTACGACACCATGCAGTACATCAAGAACGACGTGGTGACGATCGCCATGGGCCTCGCGGCCTCCATGGGCCAGTTCCTGCTCAGCGCGGGCACGCCGGGCAAGCGCTTCGCGCTGCCCAACGCCGAGATCCTGATCCACCAGCCGTCCGCCGGCCTGGCCGGATCGGCCTCGGACATCAAGATCCACGCCGAGCGGCTGCTGCACACCAAGAAGCGCATGGCCGAGCTGACGGCCCTGCACACCGGCCAGTCGGTCGAGCAGATCACCCGCGACTCGGACCGCGACCGCTGGTTCGACGCCAACGAGGCCAAGGAGTACGGCCTCATCGACGACGTGATCGCCACGGCCGCCGGCATGCCGGGCGGCGGCGGCACCGGGGCGGGCTCCTGAGGCCCGTAGCGGCCCTCTACGGCCCCGCCTGGACCCACCGCCCCAGCCACCGCCCCAGCCCCTCTCAGGAGACACCGTGAACGACTTCCCCGGCAGCGGCCTCTACGACCGTGCGCGCGCCGAGTACACCGGCCCCTCGGCCGAGTCCCGATACGTGATCCCGCGCTTCGTCGAGCGCACCTCCCAGGGCATCCGCGAGTACGACCCGTACGCGAAGCTCTTCGAGGAGCGCGTGATCTTCCTCGGCGTCCAGATCGACGACGCGTCCGCCAACGACGTCATGGCGCAGCTGCTGTGCCTGGAGTCGATGGACCCCGACCGGGACATCTCGGTCTACATCAACAGCCCCGGCGGCTCCTTCACCGCGCTCACGGCGATCTACGACACCATGCAGTTCGTCAAGCCGGACATCCAGACGGTGTGCATGGGCCAGGCGGCCTCCGCCGCGGCCGTGCTGCTCGCCGCGGGCACGCCCGGCAAGCGCATGGCCCTGCCGAACGCGCGCGTGCTGATCCACCAGCCCTACAGCGAGACCGGCCGCGGCCAGGTCTCCGACCTGGAGATCGCGGCCAACGAGATCCTGCGGATGCGCTCGCAGCTGGAGGAGATGCTGGCCAAGCACTCCACCACGCCGATCGAGAAGATCCGCGAGGACATCGAGCGCGACAAGATCCTCACGGCCGAGGACGCGCTCCAGTACGGCCTGATCGACCAGATCATCTCCACCCGGAAGATGAACAACGCGTCGGTTCGCTGACGCGCAGGGTCTTTCTGACCTGTATCGTCTGCCGCCCCTTGGCACGGTGTGGCACTGTGCATGGCAAGGCGCACGACAAAGTGAACCGTGCCAAGGGGGGCCCGAACGAGGGGCCCGGCAAGGTACCGTCGACATAAGGCAGCACCAGGAGCCGCTGGACCGCAACGTGTCCAGGCGTCTCCCAGGCGAAGGGGAAGCACACCGTGGCACGCATCGGTGACGGCGGCGATCTGCTCAAGTGCTCGTTCTGCGGCAAGAGCCAGAAGCAGGTCAAGAAGCTCATCGCAGGCCCCGGTGTGTACATCTGCGACGAGTGCATCGATCTCTGCAACGAGATCATCGAGGAGGAGCTCGCCGAGACCAGCGAGGTGCGCTGGGAGGAGCTCCCCAAGCCCCGCGAGATCTACGAGTTCCTCGAGGGATACGTGGTGGGCCAGGAGGCGGCCAAGAAGGCCCTCTCCGTCGCGGTGTACAACCACTACAAGCGCGTGCAGGCCGGTGAGAACGGCGGCGCGGGCGGGCGCGACGACGCGATCGAGCTGGCGAAGTCGAACATCCTGCTGCTCGGCCCCACGGGCTCCGGCAAGACCCTCCTCGCCCAGACGTTGGCCCGCATGCTGAACGTGCCGTTCGCGATCGCCGACGCGACCGCGCTGACGGAGGCCGGGTACGTCGGCGAGGACGTCGAGAACATCCTGCTGAAGCTGATCCAGGCCGCCGACTACGACGTCAAGAAGGCCGAGACCGGCATCATCTACATCGACGAGATCGACAAGGTCGCCCGTAAGAGCGAGAACCCGTCGATCACGCGCGACGTCAGCGGCGAGGGCGTCCAGCAGGCGCTGCTGAAGATCCTGGAGGGCACCACGGCGTCGGTGCCGCCGCAGGGCGGCCGCAAGCACCCCCACCAGGAGTTCATCCAGATCGACACGACGAACGTGCTGTTCATCGTGGGCGGTGCCTTCGCCGGCCTGGAGAAGATCATCGAGTCCCGGGCGGGTGCCAAGGGCATCGGCTTCGGAGCGACGATCCGGTCCAAGCGCGAGATCGAGTCCAAGGACATGTTCGAGGAGGTCATGCCGGAGGACCTGGTCAAGTTCGGCATGATCCCGGAGTTCATCGGCCGCCTCCCCGTGATCACCTCGGTCCACAACCTGGACCGCGAGGCACTGCTGAAGATCCTCGTCGAGCCGCGCAACGCACTGGTCAAGCAGTACGAGCGCCTTTTCGAACTCGACGGCGTGGAGCTGGACTTCGAGCGCGAGGCACTGGAGGCCATCGCCGACCAGGCCATCCTCCGCCAGACCGGCGCGCGGGGTCTGCGGGCCATCATGGAAGAGGTCCTGATGTCCGTGATGTACGAGGTGCCGTCGCGCAAGGACGTCGCGCGGGTCGTCATCACGGCGGACGTCGTCCACTCCAACGTCAACCCGACCCTCATCCCGCGCGACGCGCGCGGGCGCGGCTCGGGCGAGCAGAAGTCCGCGTAGCGGCACGACGGAAGGGGCCCCGGTCGACCGGGGCCCCTTCCGTCGTTTCCGCCGAGGCGTCAGGCCTTGACGCGGACCGCCTTGCGCAGCTTGGCCGCCAGTTCGGCGTCGGCCTCCGGGTCGGCGCTCTTGCCGGCCGCGAGGTTGGCGAACTCCATCGGCATGACGAAGCCGAGCGTGCTGTGGTCGCCCCAGATGCAGACCGACATGCTCATCTCCTTCGGCTGGCCGGCACCCCCGTCGGAGTTGTCGACCTTCGCCTGCTGGCACTTGAGGACCGCCCCGTCCAGCGATGCCGGCTTGTACTTCTTCGGCTCGCCGACCAGCGTGACGTCGTCGTCGTTGCCGCCGTCCTTGCTCTGCGTCTTCATGTAGGCGAACATCGCGTCGACGGTCTTCTCGGGGTCGTCGATCGTGCCGTAGACGCCGCCGAACTGGATCATCCGCTGGCTCAGCGGGTTGTCCGCGTCGCCCGCCTGGTACGCGGCGCTGACGTCCTTGGGGTTGTGCACACCCCACTTCTCGGCGTCCTTCATGTCCTCGTCCGACATGGTGCTGCTGTCGCTCTCGGACTTCTTGTAGTCGCCCAGCACGGTCTCGGGCGTCGTCAGCTTGTGCGGACCGTCGTCCGCGACGTCGGAGCCCCCGCCGCCCCCGCCGATCACGAAGTACGCGCCCACCGCGATCGCCGCGACCACCGCGACCGCGCCGATGATCAGCCCGGTCTTCTTCCCGCCGCCCGCCGGAGCCGGCGGCTGCGGGACGGTGCCGTAGGGGGCCTGGCCGTACGGGCCCGGCTGGGGCGGAACGCCCTGCGGGGCCTGCTGGGGATGGCCGTAGCCCGGCTGGGGGGCCTGCGGCTGCTGCGGGTAGCCGTAGCCCGGCTGGGGGGCCTGCGGCTGCTGCGGGTAGCCGTAGCCGGGCTGGGGGGCCTGCGGCTGCTGGCCGTGAGGTCCCGGCTGGCCGTACGGCCCGGGCTGCTGGGGCTGCCCGCCGTACGGGCCCGGCTGGTTGTGGCTCATTCCTGGGTTCCCCTCCAGATGCTTATGCGTCTTTGACATCCTGGCCCAGGCATCCCGCACACACGGCGGCGGGGGGCCCACCGTTACAGAACAAACGCGTTTCGGGACACCGTCGTGACGCCTCTAAACTGACTCCGTGACCGATAACGCTCAGCAGCAGCCACCAGCGCCCACCACAGAACTGCCGACCCAGTACGCGCCGGCCGACGTAGAGGGGCCGCTGTACGAGCGCTGGGTGGAGCGGGGTTACTTCGAGGCCGACGCCAAGAGCGACAAGCCGCCGTTCACCGTCGTCATCCCGCCGCCGAACGTCACGGGCAGCCTGCACCTGGGGCACGCCTTCGAGCACACCCTCATCGACGCCCTGACCCGGCGCAAGCGGATGCAGGGGTACGAGACGCTGTGGCAGCCCGGCATGGACCACGCCGGCATCGCCACGCAGAACGTCGTCGAGCGGGAGCTGGCCAAGGAGGGCAAGTCCCGGCACGACCTGGGCCGTGAGACGTTCGTCGAGCGGGTCTGGCAGTGGAAGGGCGAGTCCGGCGGACAGATCTCCGGGCAGATGCGGCGTCTCGGCGACGGCGTCGCCTGGTCCCGTGAGCGCTTCACCATGGACGAGGGCCTCTCCCAGGCCGTCCAGACCATCTTCAAGCGGCTGTACGACGACGAGCTGATCTACCGCGCCGAGCGCATCATCAACTGGTGCCCCCGGTGCCTCACCGCGATCTCGGACATCGAGGTGGAGTACCAGGACGACGACGGCGAGCTCGTGTCCATGCGCTACGGCGACGGCGACGAGTCCATCGTCGTGGCCACCACCCGTGCCGAGACCATGCTCGGCGACACCGCTGTCGCCGTCCATCCCGACGACGAGCGCTACCGGCACCTCGTCGGCAGGACCGTGAAGCTGCCGCTGACCGACCGCTCCATCCCGGTCGTCGCGGACACGCACGTCGATCCCGCGTTCGGCACCGGCGCCGTCAAGGTCACCCCGGCGCACGACCCGAACGACTTCGAGATCGGCCGGCGTCACGACCTCCCGTCCCTGACGGTCATGGACGAGCACGCGGTCATCACGGCTCACGGCCCCTTCCAGGGCCTGGACCGCCTGGAGGCCCGCTCCGCCATCGTCGCCGCGCTGCGTGCCGAGGGCCGGATCGTCGCCGAGAAGCGGCCCTACGCCCACTCCGTCGGCCACTGCTCGCGCTGCAAGACCACCGTCGAGCCGCGCCTGTCCATGCAGTGGTGGGTCAAGGTCGGCCCGCTGGCGAAGGCGGCCGGCGACGCCGTCCGCGACGGCAAGGTCAAGATCCATCCGCAGGAGATGGAGAAGCGGTACTTCGACTGGGTCGACAACCTCCACGACTGGTGCATCTCGCGTCAGTTGTGGTGGGGCCACCGCATCCCCGTCTGGTACGGCCCCGGCGGCGAGGTCGTCTGCGTCGGCCCCGACGAGGAGCCGCCCGGCACCGAGGCGGAGGGCTGGCGCCAGGACACGGACGTCCTCGACACCTGGTTCTCCTCGGGCCTGTGGCCGTTCTCGACCCTCGGCTGGCCCGAACAGACCGAGTCGCTCGGCAAGTTCTACCCCAACTCCGTCCTCGTCACCGGCTACGACATCCTCTTCTTCTGGGTCGCCCGGATGATGATGTTCGGCCTGTACGCGATGGACGGCACCCCGCCGTTCCACACCATCGCCCTGCACGGCATGGTCCGCGACCAGTTCGGCAAGAAGATGTCGAAGTCCTTCGGCAACGCGGTCAACCCGCTGGACTGGATGGACAAGTACGGCTCCGACGCCCTCCGGTTCACCCTCGCGCGCGGCGCCAACCCCGGCGTCGACGTCCCGATCGGCGAGGACTGGGTCCAGGGTTCGCGCAACTTCGCCAACAAGATCTGGAACGCCACGCGCTTCGCGCTGATGAACGGCGCCACGGTCGAGGGCCCGCTGCCGGACGCCGCGCAGATGTCGCCGACGGACCGCTGGATCCTCTCCCGGCTCAACTCCGTCGTCGCCGAAGTCGACGCGTACTACGACGACTTCCAGTTCGCCAAGCTGTCCGACGCCCTGTTCCACTTCGCGTGGGACGAGGTCTTCGACTGGTACGTCGAGCTGTCGAAGACGGTCTTCCAGGCCGGCGGCGAGGCGGCCGAGGTCAGCAAGCGGGTCCTGGGCGAGGTCCTCGACGTCACGCTCCGGCTGCTGCACCCCGTGGTCCCGTTCGTCACCGAGACCCTGTGGACCACCCTCACCGGCGGGGAGTCGGTCGTCGTCGCCGACTGGCCCGCGGACAGCGGCTTCCGCGACACGGCGGCGGAGCGGGAGATCGAGACGCTCCAGACCGTCATCACCGAGGTCCGCCGTTTCCGCGCCGACCAGGGCCTCCAGCCGGGCCAGCGGGTCCCGGCCCGGCTGTCCCTGGGCGGTACGGCGCTGGCGCCGCACGAGGCCGCCATCCGCCAGTTGCTGCGCCTGCAGCCGGAGGGCGACGCCTTCACGGCGACGGCCACCCTGCCCATCGCCGGCGCGGAGGTCGCCCTGGACCTGTCCGGCACGATCGACGTGGCCGCGGAGCGCAAGCGCCTGGCCAAGGACCTCGCCGCGGCCCAGAAGGAACGCCAGCAGGCCGAGGCCAAGCTGGGCAACGAGGCGTTCCTGGCCAAGGCCCCCGACCACGTCGTGGACAAGATCCGCACCCGCCTGGCCAAGGCCGACGAGGACATCGCCCGCATCCAGGCCCAGCTGGAGAAGCTGCCGCCGCAGTGATCCCCGAGACCGCGGCAGGCGACGGCCCCGGGACTGCGCACGCAGCCCCGGGGCCGTCGCCCACCTTCGCCGGCCGGGCTCCGTAGACTGGCCCTGTGAGCGACATCCCCGGCACCAACGACCAGAACGACCAGCCCGACCCCCTCGACTCCTTCGACGGGATCGTCGCGGCCGAGACCGACCGTGACCCCGACCTCGCCGTGATCGAGGCCGGCAGCCGCACCCTGCGTACCCAGGGCGGCCCGCCGCCGGCCGACGTGCCCGGACGGCCGGAGGACCCGGAGGTCGACAACGCGCTGCGCGAGGTCGAGGCGGAGCTGGCCACCCGCTGGGGCGAGACCAAATTGGAGCCCTCGGTGAGCCGGATCGCCGCGCTCATGGACGTCCTGGGGGAGCCGCAGCGGGCGTACCCGTCGATCCACATCACCGGAACCAACGGCAAGACCTCCACGGCCCGCATGATCGAGGCCCTGCTCAACGCCTTCGAGCTGCGCACCGGCCGCTACACCTCGCCGCACGTGCAGTCGATCACCGAGCGGATCAGCCTGGACGGCGCGCCGATCACGGCGGAACGGTTCATCGAGACCTACCGCGACATCCGGCCGTACGTCGAGATGGTCGACTCCTCGCAGGAGTACCGGCTGTCCTTCTTCGAGGTGCTCACCGGCATGGCCTACGCGGCGTTCGCCGACGCACCGGTCGACGTGGCCGTCGTCGAGGTCGGCATGGGCGGCTCCTGGGACGCCACCAACGTGATCGACGGGGACGTCGCCGTCGTGACGCCCATCGACCTGGACCACACCGACCGGCTCGGCGGGACGACCGCGGAGATCGCCGGGGAGAAGGCGGGGGTCATCAAGCCGGACGCCACCGTGATCCTGGCGCAGCAGCCGGTGGACGCCGCGCAGGTGCTGCTGAAGAAGGCCGTCGAGGTCGACGCGACCGTGGCCCGGGAGGGCCTGGAGTTCGGGGTCGCGGCGAGGCAGGTCGCCGTCGGCGGGCAGCTGATGACGCTGCACGGTCTGGGCGGCGAGTACACCGAGGTCTACCTCCCGCTGCACGGCGCCCACCAGGCGCACAACGCGGCCGTCGCGCTCGCCGCGGTGGAGGCGTTCTTCGGAGTGGGGGCGCAGCGGGCGGAGCCGCTGGACCTGGAGACGGTGCGCAAGGCGTTCGCGTCCGTGGCCTCGCCCGGCCGCCTGGAGGTCGTGCGCCGGTCGCCGACCGTCGTGTTGGACGCCGCGCACAACCCGGCGGGCGCGCGTGTCACCGCCGACGCACTCGGGGAGGCGTTCCAGTTCAGCCGTCTGATCGGGGTCGTCGGCGCCAGCGGCGACAAGAACGTTCGGGGGTTGCTGGAGGCGTTCGAGCCCGTCTTCGCGGAGGTCGTGGTCACCCAGAACTCCACTCACCGCGCCATGGACGCCGACGAGCTGGCCGCGCTGGCCGTCGAGGTCTTCGGCGAGGAGCGCGTCCAGGTCGAGCCGCGGCTGCCGGACGCGCTGGAGGCCGCGATCACCCTCGCGGAGGAGGAGGGCGAGTTCGCCGGCGGTGGCGTCCTCGTCACCGGTTCCGTCATCACGGTGGGCGAAGCCCGCCTGCTCCTCGGGAAGGGCTGAGGTCACCTGTGCGTACGCTCTGCTCCTCGACGCTGATCGGCGAGTTCTTCGTCATCGGGTTCGCCGCGCTGGTCGCGATGAAGGACCCGGACCTGTCCACCGGCACGGTGTGGGCGGTCAGCGGCACCGCGATGGTGCTGTGCCTGCTCCTGTGCGGCCTGGTGACCAGGCCCGGCGGGGTGGCGCTCGGCTGGGTGCTGCAGCTCGTGCTCGTCGCCTCCGGGTTCTTCGTGCCGACGATGTTCTTCATGGGTGCGGTGTTCGCCGTGCTGTGGTGGGCCTCGGTGCACTTCGGGCGGAAGGTCGACGAGGCGAGGGCGAGATTCGCCGCGCAGAGCGGTTCCTCCACGGCTGACGCTGCCTGACGGGCGTGTCGACACGCCCTGTAACCTCGTGCCACCGCACACCTGGCAGGAATAAAGGAGTCCTCCCGTGACCCAGCGCACCCTCGTCCTTCTCAAGCCCGACGCCGTCCGTCGTGGCCTGACCGGCGAGATCATCAGCCGTATCGAGCGCAAGGCCGGCTGGCAGATCACCGCGCTGGAGCTGCGTACGCTGGACCAGGACACGCTGGAGCAGCACTACGGAGAGCACAAGGGCAAGCCGTTCTACGAGCCGCTGGTGGAGTTCATGGCCTCCGGTGCCGTCGTGGCGATGATCGTCGAGGGCGAGCGGGTCATCGAGGGCCTGCGCCGGCTGGCCGGTCCGACCGACCCGATCGCCGCCGCGCCCGGCTCCATCCGGGGCGACTACGGCGTGATCGTGCGTGAGAACCTGATTCACGCCTCCGACTCCGAGGAGTCCGCCGAGCGCGAGGTGAAGATCTTCTTCCCGGGCCGCGCCTGAGCTGTCACACCCAGGTCTCGGAAATGTTTTTTCTGAGACTCCGTCATCTCGACCCGCGTCGAAAGCAGGGACGGCCGTACCTTTTCGGCCGTCCCTTGGCATATGCCGCGCCGATCGGGGGAACGTGTGCCCCCGATGGGTCGTCTCCACAAGCGAGGTGGCTCGCCATCTGCTGACAATGGCGAAGACCCTCGCGCAGTGTTCGTGCGGGCGCCACTACGATGGAGCCCTTCACGTCACAGCACCCACTTTGCCGACCTGAAAAGCCCTCAAAAGCTCATGGGAAGGCCAGACGAATCCTGATGGGGAACTCAATGTCGTTCATCGGCCGTGACATGGCTGTCGACCTCGGGACCGCCAACACGCTGGTGTACGTGAGGGGTCGCGGGATCGTACTCAACGAGCCGTCCGTCGTCGCGATCAACACCAACACCGGTGGCATCCTCGCGGTCGGCGCCGAAGCGAAGAAGATGATCGGGCGCACGCCCGGCAACATTGTTGCCGTGCGTCCGCTGAAGGACGGCGTGATCGCCGACTTCGAGATCACCGAGCGGATGCTCCGCTATTTCATTCTGAAGATCCACAAGCGGCGGTATCTCGCCCGGCCGCGCGTCGTCGTGTGTGTGCCCTCCGGTATCACCGGCGTCGAGCGCCGTGCCGTCATCGAGGCGTCGACCCAGGCCGGCGCCCGTCAGGTGCACATCATCGAGGAGCCCATGGCCGCGGCCATCGGCTCCGGCCTGCCGGTCCACGAGGCCACGGGCAACATGGTGGTGGACATCGGCGGCGGCACGACGGAGGTAGCGGTCATCTCCCTCGGCGGCATCGTCACCGCCCAGTCCATCCGCGTGGCGGGCGACGAGCTGGACAACGCGATCATCCAGCACGTCAAGAAGGAGTACTCGCTCCTGCTGGGTGAGCGGACGGCCGAACAGATCAAGATCACGGTCGGTTCGGCGTACGACCTCGACTCCGACGAGCACACCGAAATCCGCGGCCGGGACCTCGTCTCCGGGCTGCCCAAGACGGTCGTCATCTCCGCCGCTGAGGTGCGGAAGGCGATCGAGGAGCCCGTCAACGCCATCGTCGACGCGGTGAAGACGACCCTCGACAAGTGCCCGCCGGAGCTGTCCGGCGACATCATGGACCGCGGAATCGTTCTGACGGGCGGCGGAGCACTGCTGCGCGGCCTCGACGAGCGGCTGCGCCGCGAGACCGGCATGCCGATCCACATCGCCGAGGAACCGCTGGACAGCGTGGCCCTCGGCTCCGGCAAGTGCGTGGAGGAGTTCGAGGCGCTCCAGCAGGTGCTGGACGCCGCCCCCCGCAGATGACGCGCCGGGACGCTTCCGCCGTACGAGACGATCTCCTCTCGTGCGGCGGATCGTTGATATCGAGACATAAGCTCCCCATGAAGCCCTGGGCGTGCCCCGGGGCTCCCCGAATTCCTATGAGGAAGGGCACGGCCGCCGCACGTGAGGGACACACGAGAGAGCCGGCTGCTCCTGGTGCTGCTGATCGCCATCGCGTTCGCGCTGATCACGGTGGACATCCGCGGCGGCAAGGACTCCCCGGTCGACGGTGCCCGGCAGGCCGCGGCCGCGGTCTTCGGTCCGATCGAGAACGGCGTGTCGTCGGCGGTGAACCCGGTCGGCGACGCCGTCTCGGCGGTCCGCGACTCCGGTGAGCGTCACGACCGGCTGGCGCGGCTGGAGAAGGAGAACGCGGCCCTCAAGGCGAAGCTCGGCAGCGATGACCGCAACCGCAGCCGCCTCAAGCAGCTCGACACGATGCTCAAGGTCGCCGGCGAGGGGCAGTACGGCATCAAGGGCGCCCAGGTCATCGCCATAGGAGCAGCCCAGGGCTTCTCCTGGACCATCACCATCGACGTCGGCGCCGACGACGGCATCCGGCGGGACATGACCGTCCTCAACGGCGACGGGCTCGTCGGCCGCGTCACCACCGTCGGACCCGGCACCGCCACCGTCCTGCTCGCCAACGACCCCGACTTCACCGTCGGCACCCGGATGGAGGGCAGCGACGAGCTCGGCTTCGCCTCCGGGCAGGGCGACCGCCCGCTGCGCGTGGAGCTCCTCAACGGCAAGGCCGACGTCAAGAAGGGCGACCGCCTGGTCACCTTCGGCTCGCAGGCCGACAAGCCCTTCGTCCCCGGAGTCCCCGTCGGCATCGTCTCCCGGGTCGACCCCTCCGGGGGCGACCTGACCCGCACCCTCTACGTCACGCCGTTCGTCGGCTTCACCCGGCTCGACATCGTCGGCGTCGTCGTCGAGGCGCCGAAGAAGGACCCGCGCGACACCGTACTCCCGCCGAAGCCCAAGCCGACCCCGACACCGACGGTCACCGTCACCGTCACGCCCGGCGCCACGGCGCCGGCCGACGGCCTGCAGCAGGGCACCGAGGAACAACTCGTCGAGGGGCGGCAGCCCGTCGACGGCGGACCGTCCGCCGACGGCGGACAGCAGCAAGACGGCCAAGAGCAGCGGTAGGAGCTGACTTTTCCATGCGCGTCAACCGGATCCTGCTCTCCACGGTGCTGGTGGTCGTCGCCCTGGTGGTCCAGGTGAGCGTCCTCGCCCGCCTCCACCTGCCGGGCGCCGTCCCCGACCTGCTCCTGCTCACCGTCCTCGGCCTCGCCATGGTCTACGGCCACGTCGGCGGTGCCCTCATCGGCTTCGGCGCCGGACTGCTCGCCGACCTCGCCCCGCCGGCCGACCACGCTGCCGGTCGCTACGCGCTGGTGCTGTGCGTCATCGGCTACTGCGCCGGACTGATCAAACCGGAGAACGGCCAGGTCAAGTCGGCCACCGGCCCCATGGTGACGGTCGTCGCCGCCGCGATCGGCTCCACGCTGCTGTACGCGGGTGTCGGCGCCCTCGTCGGTGACACCGCCGCCCGCCACGTCGGCCTGACCGGCCTGCTCTTCTCGGCCGCCCTCTACGACCTGCTGCTCGCGCCCTTCGTGGTCCCGGGCGTCATGGCGCTGGCCCGCCGCGCCGAGAACGATCCGCTCTCCGACGCCGGCTCCTCCGCCAGATCCACCGACATCTCCTCGGGCTGGCTGGCGGGCGGCACCGGCCTGAAGATCGGTGGGCAGCGCAACGGGCTGCGGGTGAAGGCGGCCCGCGCCCGCACCGCCCGCGCCGGACGCATCAAGGGGGTCAAGAGGCTGTGACCACAGCAAGCTTCACCGGAACGGGTGAGTACGGGGGGAACCCGGCCTGGACGGCCGGGCGTTGGACACACGAACGCCGGCGATCGCCCGGCCGCAACCGACCGCCCGGACCCACCCTCCCGGCCCGGCACGCCGTCCGCTCGACCACGCCCGTCCCTTCGACCGCGTCCGCCCGTACGACTGCGTCCGCCCGGTCGACCACATCCACCCGCTCGCACCCGGCCACTCGTCCGAGCACTGAAAGGGGGAGGCAGCAGCAGTGACCAACATCCCCGAGACCGGCCGGACGCCCCGCGTGCAGATCCGGCTCGTCGTCATCCAGATCCTCGTCCTCTCCCTGCTCGGCACCCTCGGCGGACGCCTGTGGTACCTCCAGATCCGCGAGGGCGCCGAGTACGCGAAGGAGGCCTCGGGCAACCACGTCCAGCGGGTCGTCCAGCCGGCGGTGCGCGGTTCCATCCTCGACGCCCGGGGCGTGCCCCTCGCCGACAACGAGACCCGCCTGGTGGTCTCCGCCTCCCGCACCGACCTGCTGAAACAGAAGGACGACGGCAAGGCCGTCCTCACCAAACTCGCCGGCGTCCTCGGCATGGACCCCCAGGACGTCATGCTCAAGGTCCGGCTGTGCGACGCCAAGACCCCCCAGCCCTGCTGGAACGGCTCGCCCTACCAGCCGATCCCCATCACCGACGAGGCCACCCCCAAGCAGGCCCTGCAGATCCGCGAGCGCTCCGAGGACTTCCCCGGCATCACCGCCGAACCGGAGGCCGTGCGCCGCTACCCCGCTCCCGGCAAGGCCAACACCGCCCAGGTCCTGGGCTACCTCTCGCCCGTCACCGACGACGAGATCCAGGCCGCCCAGGACACCGACTCGCCCTACCTCCGCTCCGACCAGGTCGGCCGCTCCGGCCTGGAGCGGGAGTACGACAGGGAACTGCGCGGCAAGGCCGGCGTCACCCGCTACGAGGTCGACAACCTCGGACGGGTCATCGGCCAGGCCGAGGCCGACCCGGCCCAGCCCGGCGCCAACCTCGTCACCAGCATCGACGCCCGGGTCCAGCGCATCGCCGAGTACGAGCTGAACGAGGCGATGAAGACCGCCCGCCAGCAGTGGGACCGGGTCACCGGAGAGAAGTACAAGGCCGACTCGGGCGCCGTCGTCGTGATGGAGGCCAAGACCGGCCGGATCGTCGCCATGGCCTCCAACCCGACCTACGACCCCAACGCCTGGGTCGGCGGCATCTCCGCCAAGGACTACGCCAAGCTCACCGGCAAGGACTCCAACTACCCGCTCCTCAACAGGGCCACGCAGGGCCAGTCCGCCCCCGGCTCCACCTTCAAGGTGATCTCCACCGCTGCCGCCGTCGAGGCCGGCTACCCCTTCGACGGCCGCTACCCCTGCACCAGCTCCTACTCGGTCGGCAACCAGGTCTTCAAGAACTTCGAGTCGGAGAACTTCGGCCCCATCAGCCTGGGCCGCGCCCTGGAGGTCTCCTGCGACACCGTCTTCTACGGCCTCGCGCACAAGGAATGGCAGCGGGACGGCGGCATCACGCCGAAGAAGAACGCCAACGACTACTTCTTCAAGGCCGCCCACCAGTTCGGCCTCGGCAAGGAGACCGGCATCGACCTGCCCAACGAGGTCACCGGCCGCGTCCCCGACCGCCAGTGGAAGCAGCGGTTCTGGCAGGCCAACAAGGACGCCTGGTGCAAGCAGGGCAAGAAGGACGGCACCTACGTCGAGAAGATCGCCTACGAGAACTGCCTCGAAGGCAACCGGATGCGCGCCGGTGACGAGATCAACTACTCCATCGGCCAGGGCGACACCCTCGTGACCCCGATCCAGATGGCCACCATCTACGCGGCCATCTCCAACGGCGGCACCCTGTACAACCCGACCATCGGCAAGGCCGTCGTCAGCCCCGACGGCAGGACCGTCACCGAGATCAAGCCCAAGTCCCACGGCAGGCTGCCGATAAGCGCCGCCACGCGGGACCAGATGGACGAGGCCCTCGCCGGAGTCGCCACCCGCGGTACCGCCGCCTGGCGGTTCGCACAGGTCGGCTGGCCGCAGGACAAGATCCCGATGCACGCCAAGACCGGTACCGCGGAGGTCTACGGCAAGCAGACCACCTCCTGGTTCGCCACGTACACCAAGGACTACGCGATCGTCATGACGATCTCCCAGGGCGGTACGGGCTCCGGCGCCTCCGGCCCGGCCGTGCGCAACATATACGACGCTCTGTACGGCGTCACCGACACGGGCTCCATCGACCGGAGCAAGGCGCTGCTGCCCTCCCCGCAGAAGGGTCTGCCGAAGATCAAGACCGACGGCACCATCACCTCCCCGAAGGTCGCCAAGGACCCGGCCAAGGACGCCCGCGCCTACCAGGAGGGCGCCACCGCACCGGACGAGCAGCAGCCGGGCGCGACGACCGCGTCCCCCGCGGCCGCCAACCGGGACACGCGCAGGCGACGGAAGACACCGCGCCGGGGAAGCCGGAGGAAGCTCACATGACCGGGGCCAACGGCTTCTCCGTCTCCGGGTACGGACCGGAGCGCGCGGGCTGGACGAGGATGTTCGCCCGCGACTCCGTCGCCCGCCGCCTCGACTGGCCGATCCTGCTGTCGGCGCTGTCCCTGTCGCTCATCGGCTCGGTGCTGGTCTTCTCCGCGACCCGCAACCGCACGGTGATCAACCAGGGCGACCCGTACTACTTCCTCGTGCGGCACCTGATGAACACCGGCATCGGTCTCGCGCTGATGATCGGCACGGTCTGGCTCGGCCACCGCGCGCTGCGCAACGCGGTACCCGTCCTGTACGGCCTGTCGGTCCTCGGCATCCTGCTCGTGCTCACCCCGCTCGGCTCCACCGTCAACGGCGCCCACTCGTGGATCGTGCTCGGCGGCGGCTTCTCGCTCCAGCCCTCGGAGTTCGTCAAGGTCACGATCATCCTCGGCATGGCGATGCTGCTCGCCGCCCGGGTGGACGCGGGTGACAAGCCCTACCCGGACCACAGGACCGTGCTGCAGGCCCTGGGGCTGGCCGCCGTGCCCATGCTGATCGTGCTCCTCATGCCCGACCTCGGCTCGGTCATGGTCATGGTCATCATCGTGCTCGGCGTGCTGCTCGCCTCCGGCGCCTCCAACCGCTGGGTCTTCGGCCTGATCGGTGCCGGAGCACTCGGCGCCGTCGCCGTGTGGCAGCTGCACATCCTGGACGAGTACCAGATCAACCGCTTCGCCGCCTTCGCCAACCCGGACCTCGACCCGGCCGGTGTCGGCTACAACACCAACCAGGCCCGCATCGCCATCGGCTCCGGCGGCCTCACCGGCTCCGGCCTCTTCCACGGCTCACAGACCACGGGCCAGTTCGTGCCCGAGCAGCAGACGGACTTCGTCTTCACCGTGGCCGGCGAGGAACTGGGCTTCGTGGGCGCCGGCCTGATCATCGCGCTGCTCGGCGTGGTGCTGTGGCGGGCCTGCCGCATCGCCCGCGAGACGACCGAGCTCTACGGCACCATCGTCGCCGCCGGCGTGGTCGCCTGGTTCGCCTTCCAGTCCTTCGAGAACATCGGCATGACCCTCGGCATCATGCCGGTGACCGGCCTGCCGCTGCCCTTCGTCTCCTACGGCGGTTCGTCCATGTTCGCCATATGGGTCGCCGTAGGACTTCTCCAGTCGATCCGGGTCCAACGACCCATGTCCGCCTAGTGCCTGCTGCGGCCGGAAACCTTCACCAACCTTCACCGGCGCGTGAACCCCTCCGGCCGCGGCACCGGGCCGCGGCCGGACCCGGCCCGGCGCCCGGCGTCCACCCGGGCGGGACCGGATTCCTCCGGCCGACGGGCGGAATCCGGCCGCCGACCGGCAAACGAGCGAACGTCGGCCCTGCCGCAGCCGCCTCACTGCCATTAGATTCAGTGCATGGCGGAGACGAAACGCGAGATCGAGCGCAAGTACGAATCCGACGACAGCGGGCTGCCCGATCTGACCGGCGTCGCCGGCGTCGCGACCGTCCTCGACAAGGGCGTCACCGAACTCGACGCCACCTACTACGACACCGCCGACGAGCGCCTCGCCGCCGCCTCGATCACCCTGCGCCGTCGCACCGGCGGCCCGGACGCCGGCTGGCACCTCAAGGTCCCCGTCGCGCCCGGCGTCCGCGACGAGATCCGCGCCCCCCTGGGCGACAGCATCCCCCGCACCCTCGCCGCCCTGGTCCGCTCCCGCGTCCGCGGCGCCGAACTGCTGCCGACAGTCCGCCTCCGCTCCGACCGCGACCTGCGCGACCTCCTCGACGCCGACGGCCGGCTGCTCGCCGAGGTGAGCCTGGACGCCGTCCGCGCCGACCGGCTCACCGGCAAGGGCGGTCACGCCCAATGGACCGAGATCGAGGTCGAACTCGCTGACGGCGGCGACCCCGCCTTCCTCGACCGCGTCGAGAAACGCCTGCGCAAGGCCGGCGTACGGCCCTCCGGATCGTCCTCGAAACTGGCTCGGGCACTCGCCGAGACGACCCCCAAGAAGAAGCGCCGACACCGGCCCGCCCCGGACCCCCTCACCGCCGGAGACCACGTCCTGGCGTACCTGCGCGCCCAGCGGGACGCCATCGTCGCCCTCGACCCGGCCGTGCGCCTGGACACCTACGACTCCGTGCACCGCATGCGCGTCGCCACCCGCCGCATGCGCAGCGCCTTCCGCTCCTACCGCCGCGTCCTCGACCGCGCCGTCACCGACCCCGTCGGCGAGGAGCTGAAGTGGCTCGCGGGCGAGCTCGGCATCGACCGCGACCAGGAGGTCCTCACCGAACGCCTCACCGCCGCCGTCGCCGAGCTGCCCCGCCACCTCACCGTCGGTCCCGTCCGCACCCGCCTGCGCACCTGGGCGCACGCCCGCAGCGGCGGCTCGCGCCGCCACCTGATCGCCGTTCTGGACGGCGCGCGCCACCTCGCCCTCCTCGACGCACTCGACGCGCTGATCGCCGACCCCCCGTTCCTCCCGGCCGCCGCCGGCCGACCCGAGAAAGTGATCGCCAAGGCGGTCCGCAAGGACTTCACCGCCCTCTCACGCCTGATCGAGCACGCGCTGGAGCTGCCCCCCGGCCACGACCGCGACCTGGCCCTGCACGAGGCCCGCAAGAAGGCCAAACGCACCCGGTACGCCGCCGAGGCCGCCACCCCCGCGCTCGGGGACGCGGCCGCCGGCCTCGTCCGCTCGGCGAAGTCCCTCCAGAGCCTCCTGGGCGACCACCAGGACAGTGTCATGACCCGCGAGGCCCTCCGCGCCATCGCCGCCCAGGCCCATGACGCGGGGGAGAGCAGCTTCACCTACGGCCTGCTGTACGGCCGCGAGGAACGCCGTGCGGAGCGCTCGGAGAACGCACTGCCCGCGACCTGGGCGTCGATCGTGCGGGAGACCGAACTCTGATGCCCCACGGGCTTCCGCGGTGCCGGCGGGAGCCCTTCCGGGCGTACGGGACAGGTCCGGGAGCGGGTTAGGCTTGAGGGTCCCCCCTGTCAGCTCACGAAGGTTCGTCGAGATGCCTGCCGAAACCGCTGCATCGGTGTTCCCGCAGCTCGAAGCTCTGCTCCCGCACGTGCAGAAGCCGATCCAGTACGTCGGTGGAGAGCTCAACTCCACGGTCAAGCCGTGGGAGTCCTGCGACGTCCGCTGGGCGCTGATGTACCCGGACGCGTACGAGGTCGGTCTGCCCAACCAGGGCGTCATGATCCTCTACGAGGTCCTCAACGAGCAGGAGGGCGTCCTCGCCGAGCGCACCTACAGCGTGTGGCCGGACCTGGAGGCGCTGATGCGGGAGCACCGCGTCCCGCAGTTCACGGTCGACAGCCACCGCCCGGTCAAGGCCTTCGACGTGTTCGGCCTCAGCTTCTCCACGGAGCTCGGCTACACCAACATGCTCGCCGCTCTCGACCTCGCCGGCATCCCCCTGGAGTCCGCCGACCGGACCGCCGACGACCCGGTCGTCGTGGCCGGCGGCCACGCGGCGTTCAACCCGGAGCCGATCGCCGACTTCATCGACGCCGCCGTGATCGGCGACGGCGAGCAGGCCGTCCTCGACATCACCAGGATCGTCCGGGAGTGGAAGGCCGAGGGCCGTCCCGGGGGCCGCGACGAACTGCTGCTGCGCCTGGCGAAGACGGGCGGGGTGTACGTTCCGCGGTTCTACGACGTCGAGTACCTGCCCGACGGTCGGATCGGCCGTGTCGTCCCGAACCGCTCGGGCGTGCCCTGGCGTGTCTCCAAGCACACCGTGATGGACCTGGACGAGTGGCCCTACCCCAAGCAGCCCCTCGTGCCGCTCGCCGAGACGGTCCACGAGCGGATGTCCGTGGAGATCTTCCGCGGCTGCACCCGCGGCTGCCGCTTCTGCCAGGCCGGAATGATCACCCGCCCGGTGCGCGAGCGCTCCATCACCGGCATCGGCGAGATGGTCGACAAGGGCCTGAAGGCGACCGGCTTCGAGGAGGTCGGCCTGCTGTCCCTGTCCTCGGCGGACCACAGCGAGATCGGGGACATCGCCCGCGGCCTCGCCGACCGCTACGAGGATGACAAGATCGGCCTGTCGCTGCCCTCCACCCGCGTCGACGCCTTCAACATCGACCTGGCCAACGAGCTCACCCGCAACGGCCGCCGCTCGGGCCTGACCTTCGCCCCGGAGGGCGGCTCCGAGCGCATCCGCAAGGTCATCAACAAGATGGTCTCGGAGGACGACCTGATCCGGACCGTCGCCACGGCCTACGGCAACGGCTGGCGTCAGGTGAAGCTGTACTTCATGTGCGGCCTGCCCACGGAGACCGACGACGACGTCCTCCAGATCGCCGACATGGCCACGCGCGTGATCCAGAAGGGCCGCGAGGTGTCGCGCGCGAACGACATCCGCTGCACGGTCTCCATCGGCGGCTTCGTCCCCAAGCCCCACACACCCTTCCAGTGGGCGCCGCAGCTGTCCGCCGAGGAGACCGACGCCCGCCTGGAGAAGCTCCGCGGCAAGATCCGCGGCGACAAGAAGTACGGCCGCTCCATCGGCTTCCGCTACCACGACGGCAAGCCGGGCATCGTCGAGGGTCTGCTCTCCCGCGGTGACCGCCGCGTCGGCGCCGTCATCCGCGCCGTCTACGACGACGGAGGCCGCTTCGACGGCTGGCGCGAGCACTTCTCCTACGACCGCTGGATGGAGTGCGCCGACAAGGCCCTGGCGGACTTCGGCGTGGACGTCGACTGGTACACCACCCGCGAGCGCACCTACGAGGAGGTCCTTCCCTGGGACCACCTCGACTCCGGCCTGGACAAGGACTGGCTCTGGGAGGACTGGCAGGACGCCCTGGACGAGACGGAGGTCGAGGACTGCCGCTGGACCCCGTGCTTCGACTGCGGCGTGTGCCCTGCCATGGACACGCAGATCCAGGTGGGCCCGACCGGTAAGAAGCTGCTGCCGCTGACGGTCAAGAACACCGGCCGGGCGCCCACTGCGAGTGGCCACACGCACTGATGCGGGCGAGTGAGGTACCGTCGGCCGTTCGGGCAGGTCACTCCCGTCGACATGCGCAACCGGGGCTCCATCAGGAACGTCTCCGTCAGTAGGCCACTGAAGCGCACTCGGCGGCCTCGCTCTGGGGGCGCGGGACACGGGGGACGACAGGGATGGGTTACACGATTCCGGGCTGGCTGGACCAGGTTCTGGACTACATCGGCATCGATTTCCCGAACGTCGACGAGGACGACTACCGTCACGTGGCGACTGCCATGCGGGAGTTCGCCGACAAGTTCGAGGGACACGGCGGGGACGCGCACAAGGCGGTGGGGCAGATCCTCGCCTCGTCCAAGGGTTGGGCCGTGCACTCGATGCAGGCACACTGGAACCAGGTCAAGGCCGGCCACCTGGACAAGATCCCGGAGCTGGCCCGCCTGTTCGCCGACGCCTGTGACGTGGTCGCGGACATCATCTTCGGGATGAAGACGAAGGCCGAGGCCGAACTCGCCGTCATGGCAGGCACGGTGGGCCTCTCGATCGGCGCGGCCTTCATCACCGGAGGCCTCTCCGCAGTCCTGGGTGCGGCCGAGATCACGGCCATGCGCCAGCTGGTGAGACGCATCATCGACGAGGCGGCCGACCAGATCGTGAACGAGCTGATCGCCAAGGTCACCGAGCCGGTCAACGCCAAGCTGGAGGCAATGGTCGAGGAAGCGGTCCTGAACCTGGCGAACGACGCCTTCTTCCTGCCTCCCGACCCGACCGGCGCCGGCGCGGGCGGAAACGCGGGCAGTGGCGGTGGCCACGGGACCGGTGGTGGCGGTGCCGGTCATGGCCACGGGCACGGCGGCATGCAACTCGCCTCAGCTGGCGGCGGCTTCGGGCTCGACTCGGCGGGCGGCGGTGGGGGCGCGGACCTGTTCATCGACCACGAGGAGTTCGAGAGCGGCGCCGGCAAGGTTTCCTTCCACGGCAGCGAACTGCATCTGAACAGTGCGGCCCCGCTCGGCCGGGCCAAGAGCTTCTTCGGCCGCACCAAGGGTAAGGATCCCTTCACCCGGGCCTTCGACTCGGTCCTGGAAGGTGCACTGCACGGCTCCGAGAAGGCCCTCGGCAAGATCGCCAAGCACGTGACGGAGACGGTGCCGGATCGGGTGAGGGCCGCTTCCCGGCTGCACA
The DNA here is from genome assembly GCF_016921115.1 of Streptomyces actuosus. Classification (GTDB taxonomy): domain Bacteria; phylum Actinomycetota; class Actinomycetes; order Streptomycetales; family Streptomycetaceae; genus Streptomyces; species Streptomyces actuosus_A. Next base: position 55,382 of record NZ_JAFFZS010000015.1, on the reverse strand, counting down.
AGCACAACGACCTCGACATCCGCAGCAAGGTCGATGGTATCGCCCTGGGCAGGCACGGCCACGGCAAGGACGGCGGCGACCATCTCTCCGGCTCAGGCTCCCACCTCAAGATCGACACCCACGACAGGCCCGATCCGGACCGGCTGCAGCGCGCCAAGGAAGCCCGTGCCCTGGCGAACAAGGAGACCTGCGGCGACCCGATCGACATGGCCTCCGGCCAGATGGTTCTGGCCCAGACCGACGTCGACCTGCCTGGCATCCTCCCACTGGCCCTCTGCCGTACGCACCTCACCGGCTACACGCACGGCGCCTGCTTCGGCCCGTCCTGGGCCTCCACCCTGGACGAGCGCCTGGAACGCGACCCGGGTTCGGACGGCGTGTGGTGGCGCCGGGAGGACGGCTCCAGCCTCTACTACCCACGCACCCCGGACATCGTCGGCGACCGCGTCGACCCGATCGCGGGCGAGCGCCTGTCGCTGACGTATGTGTCCCTGGGCGCCCGGTACGTGCTGGTGATGCAGGACCCCTGCACGGGCCTGACCCGGCATTTCGAACCCGCCGAGGCCACCGATGGCATCTGGTGGCTGGCCAGGGTCGAGGACCGGAACCACAATCACATCACCCTCGAACGCGACGCGAACGACCTCCTGCTGGAGGTCACCCACTCCGGCGGCTACCGGCTGACACCGACCTGCGCCGAGGGCACCGGCCGGGTGACCGCCGTGCACGCCCTGACCGAGGACGGCCCGGTACGGCTGCGCGGCTATCGCTACGACGAGAGCGGTGACCTGGCCGAGGTGACCAACGCCGTCGACGCGACCACCTGCTTCACCTACGACGACGAGCACCGCATCACCGGCTGGCGCGACAGCAACGACACCGTCTTCGCCTATACGTACGACGACCGGGGCCGGGTCACCGCCACCCAGGGCAGTGGCGGTTACCTCACCTCCCGTATCGCATACGGCGATCCGGACGCCGACGGGACCACCACTGCCACTTACACCGACTCCCTCGGTCATGCCACCGTCTACCGCGCCAACCCACGCGGCCAGATCGTCGCGACCACCGATCCGCTCGGGAACACGACCACTCAGACCTGGGACGACCGGGACCGCCTCCTCACGCGTACCGACCCCCTGGGCCACACCGTGGTCCACCGCTACGACGACGAGGGCCGGCTCGTCGCGGTGGTACGCCCCGACGGCACCGAGACCACCGCGGAGTACGGCGGGTCCCCGCAGCCCGTCAGCGTCCGCACCCCCGACGGCAACGTCACCTGGTACACGTACGACGAGCGCGGCAACCGTATGTCCATCACCACCCCCGCCGGCCACACCACCCGCTTCGCCTACGACGAGGCGGGGCGCTCGGCCTCGGTCACCGACCCGCTCGGCAACGTCACCACCATCCTCTGCAACCCGGCGGGGCTGCCCCAGGAGATCACCGATCCGCTCGGGGCGGTCACTTGCCAGACCCATGACGCCCTTGGCCGCCCCGTCACCCGTACGGACCCCACGGGCGCGACGACCCGGCTGGAATGGACGCCCGAGAACCGACTGGCCCGGCGCACTCTGCCGGACGGCAGCCGCGAGTCCTGGACCTATGACGGCGAAGGCAACTGCACCACCCACATCGATCCACTCGGTGGCGAGACCCGTTTCGAGTACACCCACTTCGATCTGCTCACTGCCCGCACGACCCCCGACGGGGTGCGCCACGAGTTCGGCCACGACACTGAGCTGCGCCTCACCCGGGTCACCAACCCTCAGGGACTGGTCTGGAGGTACACCCGTGACCCGGCGGGCCGTCTGGCCATGGAGACCGATTTCGACGACCGCGCGCTCAGCTATCGGCACGACGCCGCAGGCCGCCTGGTCGCCCGGACGAACGCTTTGGGCGAGACCACGGTCTTCGAGCGCAACACGCTGGGCCAGATCGTCCGCAAGGACGCCGGCGGCCGGGTCACCACCTACGCCTACGATGTGAGCGGCCGCCTCGCCGAGGCGACTGGCCCCGACGGCACGCATCTGTCCATCACCCGCGACCGGTACGGCCTCGTCCGCTCGGAGACCGTCGGCGGACGTGAACTCACCTATCGCTACGATGCGTTGGGCCGCCGTAACGGGCGGACGACTCCCAGCGGCGCGACCAGCACGTGGGCGTACGACGCGACAGGCCGGCGTATCCGCCTCGTCGCCTCCGGCCGCTCCGTCGACATCTCCTACGATGCTGCGGGGCGCGAGCTCACCCGGCATGTCGGCGACTTCCTCACGCTGCACAACACGTACGACACGCTGGGCCGACTCGCCACCCAGTCGGCCGTCGGCCGGAACGACCGCACTCTTCAGCGTCGCGCCTACGCCTATCGCGGAGACGGTTGTCTCGTCGTCCTCGACGACCGCCTGAACGGCCCACGCCGCTTCGACCTCGACCCGGTCGGCCGCGTCACCGCCGTCCACGCCGAGAACTGGACCGAGACCTACGCCTACGACGCCGCCGGCAACCAGAGGGCGGCCTCCTGGCCCGCCTCCTACCCTGGCCAGGAGGCCACCGGCGAGCGCGTGTACACCGGCACCCGCATCACCCGCGCCGGGAACGTTCGCTACGGATACGACGCCCTCGGCCGGATCACCCTGCGCCAGAAGAACCGGCTGTCGCGCAAGCCGGAGACCTGGCGCTACGTGTGGGACACGGAGGACCGGCTCGTCCAGGTGACCACCCCGGACGGCACCTGCTGGCGCTACACCTATGACCCGCTTGGCCGGCGCACCGCGAAGTTCCGCCTTGCCGCCGACGGCGACACCATCGTCGAACGCGTCGACTTCACCTGGGACGGCACGACGCTGTGCGAGCAGACGACAAGGGCCCCCGCCCTGCCGCACCCGGTCACTCTCACCTGGGACCACCAGGGGCTGAGGCCGATCGCCCAGACCGAGCGCATCACCGTGGCCGACGCCCCGCAGCAGGAGATCGACTCGCGCTTCTTCGCGATCGTCACCGACCTCGTCGGCTCGCCGCGCGAGCTGGTCGACGAGAAGGGGGACATTGCCTGGCGCACCCGTACCACCCTGTGGGGCACCACCACCTGGAACAAGGACGCCACCGCCTATACGCCGCTGCGCTTTCCCGGCCAGTACAGCGACCCCGAGACAGGCCTGCACTACAACTACTTCCGCCACTATGACCCGGAGACAGCCCGCTACCTCTCCGCCGATCCCTTGGGTCTCGCGCCCGCGCCCAACCCCACGGCGTACGTGCACAACCCGCTCACGTGGATGGATCCGCTGGGACTCACACCCTGCGACGAGGACGCGATCACGGTCTACCGCAAACAGACCGACCACCCGCTGAGCCAGCGCATTCACATCGGTGAGAACGGGGAGGTGACCATTACGGGGAACGGCAAGCTCTATGTGAACATGAGCGACGACATCAGGCATACCGTCGAATATCGAGGGGACGGTGGACAGATCGTTTCCTTCGAAGTCTCCAGAGACTACCGAGACTCGATCCGGGAATCGGCTCTGCCGCAGAACAAGGATGACCATCCGGACGGCGATGCCTTTACCAGGCAGGAATGGAAGGAACTGCTCAAGGAATACCCAGAGATCTCCGATCCGACCAAGGGTCCGGATCTTTACGGCATTCCGCGCAAGCTCTTCCCCGGCTTGCGTCAAGCGATCGCCGAGAACTCCGGACGCATCGTGCAGGAAGGATAGGATCGAACCATGATCCACAGCGAGGAGAGCGTCGCAGCCGAACTGGACCGTGTCCGGCAGCGCCCTGCAGTCGAGTCGGCTCCGCCGGTTCTGGCGGTGTTCACCGTCGATGTTGCCGGGGGTCTCTCCGAGGCCTATGTGCAGCGGGTGCGGCACGTCCTTTCGGCGGCACTCCACCTGGCCTGCACAGCGGAGTTCGACGACGAAGATCTGCCGGTGGACGAGTTCCCGGATTGGTTCACGACGCTCTGCGCCCGGAGCGGTGAGGCGCCGCAGCATTTCGCCCGGCATGGCTGCACTGCGTACATGGATCGGAGTGGTGGAAACCCTTGGTCGCTGCAGAACTGGATCTACCGTTTCGAGCCGGACGAGGATTCGCGCGGCTGGGAGTTCTGGGACGCCGTTCCGGTGGGCCCGGCGCAGGTCCGCGTCTGGGTGGACAGTTGGGGGGAATCGTTCTTCGGATCTCTTGAGCTGCTGTGGCTGCTCTACACGGCCGGCGCCGCACGTGTCGAGGGGCCGGAGGTCCACAAGGCGGTCACCTGGGCGTCGGAGGTGGGCGGTCGGTGAGGGAGGCAGACCACGGTCGCCTCGTGCGAGCGGCGTACTCCGACTCCACGATCACCGTGTACCAGGCGTTTCCACAGGAGATCGCCGAACCGGCACTGCGCGCGGGGACGTTCGTGGCGCCGTTCAAGCGTGAACGCATGACGTGGATCAAACCATCCTTCCTGTGGATGATGTATCGCTCCGGCTGGGCCCGGAAGCCGAACCAGGAACGCGTTCTCCGCATCGAGATCGACCGGGTGGGGTTCGAGTGGGCGCTGACGCATTCGGCCCTCAGCCATTTCCAGCCCGGTGTGCACACGGACCGCGACCAGTGGCGCGCAGAGGTTGCCGCGTGCCCGGTACGAGTGCAGTGGGACCCGGACCGGTCGGTCCTTCTGGAACCGCAGCCGTGGCGCGCCATTCAGGTCGGCCTGTCCGGCGAAGCCGTGAGTCGTTACGTGGACCACTGGATCGTGGACATCGCGGACGTCACCGAACTGGTGCGGACGACGCACTCTCTCGTACTCGATGGCAGGATCGAGGAGGCTGAGCGTGAGGCGCCGGCCGAACGCCCGTATCTGCTGCCGGAGCCGCTTCGCCGACGACTGGGAGCGGACGGCTGACCGGCCCGGTGCATGCCTGGATCCAGCTGCGCCAGGGCGTTGGGACACAGCGAGGAGTGCACTGCGGTGCGACAGTCGGCGTCTCCGCAGGCGAATAGGGTTGCTGACCGCAGGAGGTATGAGTGGAACGGATCACTGAGGACCAGGTCGCTCGGCTCGTCGGCTTCGTGTCGGCACGCATCCCCGAAACGGCTCCGCTTCAAGGCGAAGCCCGCCGCACGGCCGCAGCTCTGCGTCTGGCCGCAAGACAGACAGATCGCGGCGGTGATCTTCCACCGAAACTCTCCGGTCGAGCATGCAGGGGAGACGGACCTGCATGCAGCCGCCTCGTGGAACCTGCTGGTCGCCTTGGCCGGAATCTGGCACGACCACCCGGAGTTCCCCGCCGACGCCGCCTTGGAGACCTTCGATTTTGACTGCGAGTCGCCCCTCTCGACGACCAAGCACTGCCACTCGTGAGCGATCTCAGGCCACAGCGGTGGGCCGGGGCTCGTAGAAAGTTCCGTCGTGGAGCATCGCGCAAAGGACATCGGCCCGGCGTCTGGCAAGGCAGAGCAGGGCTCGGGTTCGGCGAACACTCGCGGAGCTTGGGCTCGGTGTCGGGCAGCCGCTTGTCGAATGCCTTCTTCCCGCCCGGGGTGACGGCGGTGGAGTGGTGTTCGCCCCTGCCGACGTCCAGGCAATGCCGAGACTGCTGTGAGCCTGCCGGGAGAGGATCGATGACGGCAACGACAGGTCTGCCTCCCTGTGTGCGGGGACGGTTCGACGAACTTCAGTCCTTCGCCGCACTGCTCGCCCGCACGGGCGAGGACTGGCGCGTCACGGTGATGGAATCGATCCGGGGTCATCCGGTGTTGCGTCACGTCGACCGCCGGGAGTTGCAGGACAGCCTCTTGGAGGTCTCGCCCAGCCAGGCCGTGGAACTGGTCGGACTGATCTCGGTCGGATCGCTCGTGCACGGCCCCAGCGAGTCCCTTCGTGTGCCGAACGCGGAACGTGACGCCTGCCTGCGGGAGGTTCTGAGAGCTGTCGGAAACGGTGCACGATTCTTCACGAATCACGGGCACGCGGAGGACGGCGAGGAGGGTGACTTTCTGGCCTCGTCCTTTCACGCCGATGTCCTTGCCGGACTTACCATCGACGTCTGCCTTCTTGGTGTGTCGGACGAGAACGTCCTGGTGCTCTGGCGTTTCGAGGAGGACTAGTCCTCCGAGACCACCCGACCGACACCCGGCTTCGTGTAGCAGGTGGCTTCGGGTGTCCTCGGGCAATGAGGCCCACTGACGGCAGTCCGCCCGGCGAAGGTCCGCGTCCTGACGGTCGGTGAGCGCGGCGACCAGGCCCGGAGCCGTGTGACGGCAGAAGGCCGCGCTTCGGTGGACTTGCGGGTCCGGATCGGCGAGCAGGAGTTCCTGGGACGGCAGGGGCAGCGGCCGCACGGTGGTGCCGAACCCGTCGGGTCCGATGGCCGGATCGCGGCGGACGCGTGGATCGGGATCGTGCACGAGGGCGAGCTGGGCCGCCGACACCGCGGCGTTCGCGGTCGACACCCCTCGCAGTCTGTGGTCGGGGTGCGTGACGATGGCGTCGACCACCTCGTCCGGCAGAGCACGCCAGGAGAGCGTGTCCCAGGCCGCGACGGCCTCCTTGTGCAGAAGCCCGGTCAGTACCTCGGCCGGCGCCGCGGGATGTCGTGCCGACGCGGAAACGGTCTCGCTGCGCTTGTGCTCTCCGGCCATGACGCCCCCCTGATCGCCCGTGTGTGTCGCGGGCTTCCGGATCGTCCGTGGCTCGCGAGTTCGAGGTCAACGTCGACGGCCGGCTGGGTGGCGTTCGGTCGAGGCGCGCGGGCGAGCCGCATCGGTCGCCTGGCCGGGCGGGCAACACCTCGGTGAAGAGGTGTTCCGTCGCAACGACGGCGCCTCGCGGTGCGTCTGGGTCGGTATGGAGGACCGTGTGGACGACCGATGTGCGACGGGCGGGGAGCGTGTCGCTCCGCCCGCCGTGCCGGGGCCCGAGGGACGTCTCGTCACCGCGATCCGGATTCCGGTGCGGATCGTCGTGCTCGTGCTCGTGGTGCCGGTGCGGATGCTGTGGGACCTGCTGGTCGTGTCCGGACGGGTGCTGCGGGACACCGTGGTGCGGCCGGCCGGGCGCGCGCTGCTGTGGCTGGGGCGTGCCCTGCTCGTGTGGCCCGCGGTCGGCGTGTGGCGGTACGTCGTCGTGCCGCTCGGGACGCTGCTGGGTCTGCTCGGCCGGGTGCTCCTCGTCGGGCCGGCGGTGTGGCTCTACCGGCGGGTGCTCACGCCGCTCGGGCACGCCGTCGTCCGGGTGTGCCGGGGGTTCGGTGCCGGGGCCGTGTGGGTGTACGCGCACGTGCTGACGCCGCTCGGCCACGTCCTGGGGTGGCTGCTGAAGGCGGCCGGGCTCGTGCCGGCCGTCCTCGTGGCCGGGGGGTACGCGGTCGCCTCCCGGATCGTGCGGTACCTCGTCGTCGTGCCCGGAGTGTGGCTGTACACCTGGGTGCTCCGGCCTGTGGGGCGGGCCCTGGCCTGGTGTGCGCGCGGTGCGGCCCAGGTGATCGTGCTGGCCGTCACGGGGGTCGGGGCCGCCCTGTACCGGACGGTCCGGGTACTGGTCGTGCTGCCCGTGCTCGCCACGTGGCGGTGGGTGCTCGTGCCCGTCGCTCGGGTGCTCGCGATCGTCGCGCGTGAGGCCGGTGAGGCGCTCGGGCACGCCTGGCGGGTGGCCGGGCGGATCTCGCGAGCCGTCGGCCGCTTCCTCGGCACCGCCTTCCGGTGGCTCTTCGTGGAACCGCTGCGGTGGGTGTACCGGACGATGCTGACGCCGGTGGGGCACGTCCTGCGGGACGCGGTGCTGCGGCCCGCCGCCCAGGCCGCGCGCAGCGCGGGCCGGGCCGTCCGGCAGGCTCTCGCCGGCGCCCGCGAGACCGCCCGCCAGGTGCGCGCCGATGTGCGCCGGGCCCTGTTCGGGGCGCCCTGGGAGAAGGAGGCGGTGGGCGGGCGGGAACTCACCGACGGCGAAACGCGTACTCTGGAGCAGAGGGTCCGGCGCGAAACGTTCCCGCCGACGCGGGGGTGATCCGGACCACGACCCCGGGCAGGAGCCGGCCCGGAGGCGCTCTCCGCCGACGCGGGGCAGCGCCACGGATCGCGACACGAGGAGAAGTTCCACTGGGCAAGCGACAGCCCGTAGGCCCGCCGCCCGCACCTGCGGTGCAGCGCATCCGACTGCGCTACACCAAGCGAGGCCGCCTCCGGTTCACCAGTCACCGTGACTTCCAGCGTGCCTTCGAGCGCGCGCTGCGCCGCGCCGAGGTGCCCATGGCGTACTCGGCGGGGTTCACGCCGCACCCGAAGGTGTCGTACGCCAATGCCGCACCCACCGGCACGGGCAGCGAGGCGGAGTACCTGGAGATCGCACTCACCGCATCCCGCGACCCCGAACGGCTCAGGAGCCTTCTGGACGAGTCGCTGCCCACCGGGCTCGACGTCGTCGAGGCGGTCGAGGCCCGCACCTCCGGGCTCGCCGACCGGCTCACGGCCTCCGTCTGGGAGCTGCGGCTGGACGGGGTGGACCCGGCGGACGCCGAGCGTGCGGTGCGGGCGTTCGAGGCGGCCGAGGCCGTCGAGGTCCAGCGCAGGACCAAGAACGGCCTGCGGACCTTCGACGCCCGACCGGCCGTGGTCAGCCTGAATGCGCGCGCCGGCGCCACCGAAGCCGCCGACGCCCCGCTCCATGCTGGGCCGAGTGACCAGCCCTGTGCGATACTGCGGCTGGTTGTTCGGCACGTGACGCCTGCCGTACGACCCGACGACGTCCTGTCCGGTCTCCGCGCCGTGGCCGACCTGGCGCCGCCGGTCCCCGCAGCGGTGACCAGGCTGGCGCAGGGGCTGCTCGATGAAGAGACCGGCACGGTGACCGACCCGCTCGCGCCCGACCGCGAGGCAGCCGAGGCCCTTGAGACGGCCGTCCCGGCCGCCGCCGCGACGGCGCCGATGCCGGAAGGTTCCGCGTAGGGACGGACGTCGTAGCGCCGCCCTCGTACTCGGGAGCCACCTGGGTCGGGCAGCGCACCGACCAGAAGACTTTCGCCAGGCCGTACGCGACAAGGCATACGGAACCGGCGAGACAGGACACAGAGAGCTCCCGTGCGGCGCCCGCGCCCCGGACGGCGGCACCGCGCATCGCGCGAGCCGCGGACGTCAACGGCGGCCGATCCTCACGATCGGCGCCGGACCGGGCGCGGCGCCCGGGAGCCTGACGGGAGAAACGCCCGCATGCTCGAGCCGACTGAGCCCACCCAGGGTTCCGAATCCAACACCCCCAGCGACACCCTGCCGCCGCGTCGCCGGCGCCGTGCCGCGTCCCGCCCGGCCGGTCCGCCGGCCGCCAGCGCCTCCGACGCTCCCACCGAGACGGTGGAGCCGGCCATACCGGCCGCGGAGGACGAGGCCGAGGTCAAGCCCGACGAGGCCGTGACCGTGGCACCCGAAGAGACCCGCGCCGAGGAGGCCGCCGAGCCGACCGCGCCCGCCGGTCGCCCGCGTCGTCGTGCCACCCGCCGCGCCTCAGCGCCCGTCGGGTCCCCGACGGGCACCGAGCCCGCGGAGACCGTGGTGCCGACCACCCCCGCAGCACCCGCCGCCGAGTCGGCCGCCGAGGTGCCCGCCGCAGAGGCCGCGGAGGACGCCGCCCCCCGGCGCACCCGCCGCCGGGCCACCCGTAGGGCCTCCGCGCCCGCCGGGACGCCTGTGTCCGCCGAGGCCGCCGACAGCGGCTCCGGCGTGCCCGCCCCCGCCGAAGAGCCCGAGCCCGCCGCCGAGGCCGCCGCGTCCGCCGAGGCCGCCGCCGAGGAGGAGGCCGCCCCCGCGCACCGTACCCGCCGTCGTGCCACGCGCCGCGCGTCCGCTCCGGCCGGCGCCCCCGCCGGCACGGAGGAGGCCGTGCAGGCCGAGGTGCCCGCCGCCGAGGAGCGCACGGACGCCGAGCCGGCTCCCGTCGCTGCCGTCGAGGCCATTGCCGAGGAGGCCGCGCCGCGCCGCCGTCGGCGTGTCGTTCGCCGGGCCGCCTCTTCCGCGTCCGAGACGGCTCGGACGCCCGTCACCTCCGGTGCCGCGACGCAGGAGGCCGGTGCCGGCGAGCCCGTGGCCGAGGCGCCCGTCGCCGCCTCGCAGGCCCCCGCCGAGTCCGCCCCGGAGGCGCCCGCAGCCGAGGAGGCCGCGCCCAAGGGCCGTGGCCGCCGCCGGGCCGCGCGCGCTGCCGCGACCGGGTTCTCCGCGCCCGCGCCGCGGGAGGGGGCCGAGGCCGAGTCGCCGCGCCGCCCCGCGCGTCCCGCGGTCGCCGTGTTCCAGGCTCCGGTGTTCGCCGAGCCGCAGTTCCAGACGCCGGAGCGGGCCGCCGCGCAGGCCGCCGCCGAGGCGGAGGCCGCCGAGGTCGAGGAGGCCCCGGAAGAGCAGTCGGGCGGGCGTCGCCGCCGTCGCCGTCGGGGTGCCGCTTTCGGCGAGGAGACGGAGACCGTCCAGCAGACGGCCGAGGAGAGCGCCGAGACCGCGCCCCGGCAGCAGGCGGAGCAGCAGGAGCAGGCCCCGCAGGCCGAGGAGGCCGAGGAGGCCGAGGAGGCCGCCGCCGAGAGCGAGGAGACCGAGGAGGAGGAGACCGGGTCGCGCCGTCGCCGCCGCCGCGGTGGCCGTCGCCGTCGTCGCGGTGAAGCCGCGGAGGCCGGTGACACCGACGAGGACCTCGCCGCGGAGGAGGCCGAACAGGACGCCGAGGACACCGCCGAGCAGGTCGAGGAGGACGCCGAGGACGGCGCCGACGCCCGCGACGAGCAGTCCGGCGGTTCCTCCAGCAGCCGTCGTCGCCGCCGTCGCCGTCGGCGTGCCGGGGACTCCGGTACCGACAGCGAGCCCGCCGCCGACGACCCCGAGCGCACCGTCGTCAAGGTCCGCGAGCCGCGCAAGGCCGCCGAGCCGTCGGACGAGGTGCAGTCCATCAAGGGCTCCACGCGTCTGGAGGCGAAGAAGCAGCGCCGCCGCGAGGGCCGCGAGCAGGGCCGCCGCAGGGTGCCGATCATCACCGAGGCCGAGTTCCTGGCCCGCCGCGAGGCCGTCGAGCGTGTCATGGTGGTCCGGCAGCACGGCGACCGTACGCAGATCGGCGTCCTGGAGGACGGCGTGCTCGTCGAGCACTACGTCAACAAGGAGCAGTCGACCTCGTACGTCGGCAACGTCTACCTCGGCAAGGTGCAGAACGTGCTGCCGTCGATGGAGGCCGCCTTCATCGACATCGGCAAGGGCCGCAACGCCGTCCTGTACGCCGGCGAGGTCAACTTCGAGGCGCTCGGCCTGGCGAACGGGCCGCGGCGCATCGAGAGCGCGCTGAAGTCCGGGCAGTCCGTCCTCGTGCAGGTCACCAAGGACCCGATCGGGCACAAGGGCGCCCGTCTGACCAGCCAGGTCTCCCTGCCGGGCCGCTACCTCGTGTACGTGCCCGAGGGCTCCATGACCGGCATCAGCCGCAAGCTGCCCGACACCGAGCGGGCCCGGCTGAAGACCATCCTCAAGAAGATCGTCCCCGAGGACGCGGGCGTCATCGTGCGCACCGCCGCCGAGGGCGCGAGCGAGGACGAGCTGCGCCGGGACGTCGAGCGGCTCCAGTCGCAGTGGGAGGAGATCCGGAAGAAGTCGAAGAACGGCGGCGGCTCGAACGCTCCGTCGCTGCTGTACGGCGAGCCGGACATGACCGTCCGGGTCGTCCGCGACATCTTCAACGAGGACTTCTCCAAGGTCATCGTCAGCGGTGACGAGGCCTGGCAGACCGTGCACGGCTACGTCTCGCACGTCGCGCCCGACCTGGCCGACCGGCTGCAGAAGTGGACGAGCGACGTCGGCGTCTTCGCCACGTACCGGATCGACGAGCAGCTCGCCAAGGCGCTGGACCGCAAGGTCTGGCTGCCCAGCGGTGGGTCGCTGGTGATCGACCGGACCGAGGCGATGGTCGTCATCGACGTCAACACCGGCAAGTTCACCGGCCAGGGCGGCAACCTCGAGGAGACCGTCACCCGCAACAACCTGGAGGCGGCCGAGGAGATCGTCCGCCAGCTCAGGCTGCGCGACCTCGGCGGCATCATCGTCATCGACTTCATCGACATGGTCCTGGAGTCCAACCGCGACCTCGTGCTGCGGCGCCTGCTGGAGTGCCTGGGCCGCGACCGCACGAAGCACCAGGTCGCCGAGGTGACCTCGCTGGGCCTGGTGCAGATGACGCGCAAGCGGGTCGGCCAGGGCCTGCTGGAGTCGTTCTCGGAGACCTGCGTCCACTGCAACGGGCGCGGTGTCATCGTCCACTTGGAGCAGCCGACCGGTCAGGGCGGCGGCGGCAAGCGCAAGAAGCGTGCGCGGGCCGGTGCCGCCGAGCAGCCGCACGAGCACGAGGCCGCGGCGGCCGTCGAGACCGCGGAGCAGGAGGCCGAGGCCGAGGCGGAGGCCCCCGTGGCGGCGGCGGAGCCGGTCGCGCTGCCCTCGCCCGACTTCGGTCCGGACGAGGAGCTGTACAGCAGTGTCGCCGAGGCGGAGGCCGCAGCCGGCCGGGGCCGCTCCCGCCGCCGGGCCGGCCGCCGGGCGTCCGCGCACGCAGGTGCTCCCCGGGCCGAGGTGCCGACCGCGCAGGAGGTGACCGTGCGGGAGGAGGCCGAGCGCCCGGTGCAGCCCGAGACGGCTGCCGAGGCGCTGGCCGAGCCCGCCGCGGTCGAGGACGCGGTCGTCGCCCTGCAGGCCCCGGCTGCCGAGGAGGCCGCGCCCAAGGGCCGTACCCGCCGCCGGGCCACCCGCAAGGTGTCCGCACCGGCCGGTTCGCCCGCCGGGGCGGAGGCGGCCGTGGTGACGGTGCCGGAGACGGCACCCGCGGCGGAGGAGCCGACCCCGGCTCCGGCCGCCGAGCCGGAGGCTCCCGCGGCGCAGGCCGCGTCGGCCGCTCCGGCCGACGAGGTGCCGGCCGCCGAGGCCGCCGCCCCGGCCCGACCGCGGCGCCGTGCCGTCCGCAAGGCCACCGCGCCGACCGCGCCTGAGGACGCGGCCGTCGTGGTCCTGCCGGCGGCGCAGGACGAGGCCGCCGGAGCGGAGGCGTCCGCACAGGGTGTCGCCGAGGCCGGGCCCGAGGCCGAGGAGGCGACGGCGCCGGCCAAGAAGACGGCCCGCAAGGCCGCCAAGAAGGCCACGGCGAAGAAGGCCGCCACCAAGACGGCCGCCACCAAGACGGCCGCCACCAAGACGGCCGCCACCAAGACGGCCGCCACCAAGACGGCCGCCACCAAGACGGCCGCCACCAAGACGGCCGCCACCAAGACGGCCGCGGCCAAGACGGCCGCGGCCAAGAAGACGGTGGCGAAGAAGACCGCGGCGAAGAAGGCGACGGCCAAGAAGGCGGCGAAGACCACCAAGACGGCCGCGGCCAAGAAGACGGCGGCGAAGAAGACCGCGGTCCCGGCCGCAGCCGAGGAGAGCTGAGCCGCGTACGGCGTGGCCGATGCGGGGACCTGGGCCCGGTTTGACCGTGTCGGCCGTGGCCCCGTAACCTAGACCGTCGGCGTGTCCATTGCGCACGCCGCATCCCCGTAAACCTTCTTCCTCCCGGTCACAGGGTTGGCCGGGAGAGGTCGCCCGTGCATCACGGGAGGCTGGCCTGCGGGGGTTCGTTTCCCGAGCGAGAGAGTGAGTTCCGCGTGTACGCCATCGTGCGCAGCGGTGGTCGGCAGCACAAGGTTGCTGTCGGCGACATCGTCGAGGTTGACAAGATTTCCACCGCCAAGGTTGGCGACACGGTCGAGCTCTCGACCCTGCTCGTTGTCGACGGCGACGCCGTGACCAGCGACCCGTGGGTGCTGGCCGGCATCAAGGTCCAGGCCGAGGTCGTGGACCACCACAAGGGGCAGAAGATCGACATTCTGCGCTACAAGAACAAGACCGGCTACCGCCGTCGCCAGGGCCACCGCCAGCAGTACACGGCGATCAAGGTCACGTCGATCCCCGCGGCTGCGAAGTAAGGACTGAGGAGAGATGGCACACAAGAAGGGCGCATCGTCCACCCGGAACGGTCGCGACTCCAACGCCCAGCGGCTCGGTGTGAAGCGCTTCGGCGGTCAGGTCGTGAACGCGGGCGAGATCCTGATCCGCCAGCGTGGTACCCACTTCCACCCCGGTGCGGGTGTGGGCCGTGGCGGCGACGACACGCTGTTCGCCCTGCAGGCCGGCGCGGTGCAGTTCGGCACCCACCGCGGCCGCAAGGTCGTGAACATCGTCCCGGTCGCCTGACCGGACGCATCACTTCGCGAGGCGGACCTCACTTCCCGTGCGGGAAGGCGGGTCCGCCTTTCGCTTGTTCTCATGGAACACAGCACTGCAACGCCATGACCGCACGTATCTGGAGGCACTGAACCATGACCACCTTCGTGGACCGCGTCGAGCTGCACGTCGCCGCGGGTAGCGGAGGCCACGGCTGTGCCTCCGTCCACCGTGAGAAGTTCAAACCGCTGGGCGGGCCCGACGGCGGCAACGGCGGACGCGGTGGCGACGTGATCCTCACCGTCGACCAGTCGGTGACCACGCTCCTCGACTACCACCACTCCCCGCACCGCAAGGCCACCAACGGCAAGCCCGGTGAGGGCGGCAACCGCTCCGGCAAGGACGGCCAGGACCTCGTCCTGCCGGTGCCGGACGGCACGGTCGTGCTCGACAAGGCGGGCAACGTCCTCGCCGACCTGGTCGGCCACGGCACGTCGTACATCGCCGCACAGGGCGGCCGGGGCGGGCTGGGCAACGCCGCCCTCGCCTCCGCCCGCCGCAAGGCGCCCGGATTCGCGCTGCTGGGCGAGCCGGGGGACCTCCAGGACGTCGTCCTGGAGCTGAAGACCGTCGCCGACGTGGCGCTGGTCGGCTACCCGAGCGCGGGCAAGTCGTCCCTCATCTCGGTGCTGTCGGCGGCCCGGCCGAAGATCGCCGACTACCCGTTCACCACCCTCGTCCCCAACCTCGGCGTGGTCACCAGCGGCTCGACCGTCTACACCGTCGCCGACGTCCCCGGCCTGATCCCGGGCGCCAGCGAGGGCAAGGGCCTGGGGCTGGAGTTCCTGCGGCACGTGGAGCGGTGCAGCGTGCTCGTCCACGTCCTCGACACGGCCACCCTGGAGGCCGAGCGCGACCCGGTCTCCGACCTCGACGTCATCGAGGAGGAGCTGCGGCAGTACGGCGGCCTGGACAACCGTCCCCGCGTCGTCGTCCTGAACAAGATCGACGTGCCGGACGGCCGCGACCTCGCCGAGATGGTGCGGCCGGACCTGGAGGAGCGGGGCTACCGGGTCTTCGAGGTGTCCGCGGTGGCGCACACCGGGCTGAAGGAGCTGACGTACGCGCTGGGCGAGCTGGTGGCCAAGGCGCGGGCGGCCAGGCCCAAGGAGGAAGCCACCCGGATCGTCATCCGCCCCAAGGCGGTCGACGACGCGGGCTTCACGGTCACCCGGGAGGACGTCGGCGGCGAGCCGCTCTTCCGCGTCCGCGGCGAGAAGCCCGAACGCTGGGTGCGCCAGACCGACTTCAACAACGACGAGGCCGTCGGCTACCTCGCCGACCGGCTCAACCGCCTCGGTGTGGAAGAGGAGTTGATGAAGGCGGGCGCCCGTTCCGGCGACGGTGTGGCGATCGGCCCCGAGGAGAACGCGGTCGTCTTCGACTGGGAGCCGACGGTGACGGCCGGTGCGGAGATGCTGGGCCGGCGCGGTGAGGACCACCGCTTCGAGGCGCCCCGGCCCGCGGCGCAGCGCCGCCGCGACCGGCAGGCCGAACGGGACGAGTCGGAGCGTGCGTACGACGACTTCGAGCCGTTCTGACGGGTCCTCACGCGGTGTTCACCCGATCGCCGTCAAAATGGCCCCAGGTCTACAACTTTTCCGAGCGGTGGGACGTCTTCCCTGAGACGACAGCGGCCTCTGTTGTCGGCGCCTGCCAGCGCTGCGCCTCACCGCCGGACGGAAAGTACTTGCACAGATGAAGATTTCATTCATTGTCAGCAACCTCTGCCACATCGGCGGTGTGGTGAGCGCGACGCAGAACCTCGCCGGGGCGCTGGCGGAGAAACACGACGTGGAAATCGTGTGCCTGCGCAAGTCACGCGACGAGTCCTACTTCCCGCTCGACCCGCGGGTGAAGGTCACTGTCCTCACCGACCTGCGCGGCAACTCCCCCGCCTCCGACCTGGACAACCCGCTGATCGAGGAGTTCCCGAAGGTCTACGTCTTCCCGCCGAAGGAGCGGGAGGGCACGCCGTGGATCAGCCGGCTCGCCGAACTGAGGCTGCTGGAGTGGCTGGAGACCACCGACGCCGACGCGGTGGTCAGCTCCAACCCGCGTATCACCATCATGCTCAGTCACGCCCGCAAGGACTATCTCCGGCTGGCGCAGGAGCACTCCATGCCCGCGATCTACGCGGAGTGGGAGAAGAAGCCGCTCTTCCGTACCTACCACGACCTCGACGCGATCACCGCCCTCACCCCCGAGGAGGTCGCCAGCCTGGGCAAGCTGGTGCCCGGTGTGCGCAACCGGCTGGAGGTCATGCCGAACTGCGTGCCCGCCTCCACGCACCGCTCCACCGGCGACAACAAGGTGATCATCGCGGCGGGCCTGCTGAAGGAGAACAAGAACTTCGCCATGGCCGTCGAGGCGTTCGCCCCGGTGGTCGCCGAGCACCCCGGCTGGAAGCTCCGCATCTACGGCAACGGCGCGGAGAAGGCGAATCTGCGCAAGCAGATCGAGAAGCTCGGCCTGTACAACGACGTGCTGCTGATGGGCCCGGCCACCCCGGTCTCCCCGGAGTTCGCCAAGGGATCGGTGTTCCTGATGCCGTCCAAGCGCGAGGCCTTCGGCAACGTCATCGTCGAGGCCATGGCCGCCGGACTGCCGGTGATCAGCACCGACGCCGACCACGGGCCGCGCAACATCGTCACCGACGGCGAGGACGGCTTCGTCGTGCCCAAGGGCGACGTCGCGGCGATGACCGCCGCGATGATGACGCTGGTCGGGGACGACGAGCGCCGCCGCACCATGGGCCGGGCCGCCGTCCGCAACGCCGAACGCTTCCACGAGACGGGCAGCCGCGAGCGGTTCGAGGCCGTCCTGGAACGGGCCCTGGCGCGCCGCCGGCTGCCGCACACCGCCACCGCGGTCGTCCAGGGCGACGGCTCCGTCCTCGTCGCAGTCGACCGGATGCCCGCCGACCTCGGCGAGGTCGACATCATCTGCCGTCGGCCCGGCCAGGACGAGGAGGAGCGCCGCTTCCCGCTGTCCCCGGCCGGCGAGGCGCTCGTGCCCTGGCACGACGGACTGCCCGAGGGCGAGTGGGAGGTGTCCGTGGGCACCGCGGACGGCCTGGAGGTGCCGCTGACCACCGACGGCTTCGGCGTCGACACCCGTGACCTGCTCACGGTCGAACTGCCGCGCACCGGCGACGGCCCGGCCCTGGAGTGGCTGCTGCCGTACCGGCAGGGCGACGGGCGGCTGCGCGTCCGCAGCCGGGTCCGTGACCGGCACGCCGAGGTCGCGGGCCTCACCGTGGACGGCTTCACGCTGGTCGTCGACGCCGCGCTGTGGGGCGCGGCGGCGAGCGGCGCCGTCATCGAGGCGACCCGGCGCGGCAAGGAACCGGCGACGATCACCTTCGACACGCAGCCCGGCTCCGGTGGGGCGCTGTCGGCCCGGCTCGACAGCAAGCGGCTGATCGGCGACCACAAGGGCAAGGAGACCATCTGGGACGTGTGGCTGCGGCCCGCGCCCGACGCCGAGCGGCTGCCGCTGAGCAAGCTCGCCACCGACGTCCTGAAGCCGATCGACGTCTACACCTATCCGCGGCCCGTGCTGAAGGCCGTCGCGCCCGCCCAGCCCAGCCCGCTGGGCAGGCAGCTGCGCCGGGTCAGGCGGAAGATCACCGGTACGGCCGCGCCCAAGCCGCCCAAGGGCGTCGAGGTGCGCCCGTACTTCAACAGCGCGGCGCAGCTGTCCGTGAAGACCGTGACCGTCTGAGCCCGCCGGCGGGCCCGGCGGCACCGACCGTCCCGGCCCGCCGGCAGACACGGCGAGGCGGATCAGAGCCTGTTGTCGTACCGGCGCGCCTGCTCGAACATCAGGTCGGCGACGCGCTCGGCGGCATGGCCGTCGTCCAGGTCGCAGAACAGCGTGTGGAAGCGGTCGTACTCGGCGCGGTACTTGTCCGACACCCGGTCGATGTCGCGGATCGCGTCGATCAGCTCCTCGGAGGTGTGGATCAGCGGTCCGGGCGCGTCGTTCTCGAAGTCGAAGTAGAACCCGCGCAGCCGGTCCCGGTAGTGCTCCAGGTCGTAGGTGAAGAACAGCATCGGCCGGCGCAGGTGCGCGTAGTCGAACATCACCGACGAGTAGTCCGTGATCATCATGTCCGCGGCGACGTACAGGTCCGCGATGTCCGGGTACTCCGAGACGTCGAAGACGAAGCCGTTGCCCGCGCCGGGGATGCTGTCCACGACGTTGGAGTGCCGGCGGATCATCAGGACGTGGTCGTCGCCCAGGCGGCGCTGGGCGTCCTCCAGATCCAGGCGCAGCTCGAAACGGAACTGGCCCACGCGGTGTGAGAGGTCGTCGCGCCACGTCGGCGCGTACAGCACGACCTTCTTCCCCTCGGGGACGCCGATCCGCCGCCGCACCTCCGCCGCCCGCTCGTCCAGGTCGGAGGCGTACAGGTAGTCGTTGCGGGGGTAGCCCGTCTCGACGATCTCGCCGTCGAAGGCCATGGCCCGCTTCAGGATCGGGGTGCTGAAGCGGTTGGAGGAGACCATCATCGACCAGTTGGCCGCCTCCAGCCGCAGCTGGTCGTGGTAGTCCGGGTTGAACTTCGGCGCGTCGATGTCGAGGCCGATCTTCTTCAGCATGGTCCCGTGCCAGGTCTGCACGACGACCTGCTCGGGACGGCGCTCGATCCAGTGCGGCAGGTGCGCGTTGGTGACGATGTAGCGGCAGCGGGCGAGCGCGTCGTACCAGTCGGCGCCCTGGAACCGCACCGGGGTGACCGTCGACGGCACGTCCACCTGGCCGTCCCGGACCAGCCAGAGCTGCTCCAGGTCCGTGCCCCGGCGCACCAGCTCCTCGTGGATGGCGCGCGGACTGTCGGAGTACTGCTTGCCGTTGTAGCTGATGAACAGCACCGACTCGCGCAGCGGCTTGGTGCGGCCCTGCTCGTACACCTCGCTGCGCAGCCGGGCCTGGTGGAAGGCGCCGCGCTCCTCCATCGTCAGGTCGGGCAGGCAGTGCAGCTGCGGGTGGTCGAACCAGCGGGCCTCGAAGTCGTAGCCGCGGCCGTTGTGCTCGCCGGAGATCGGCAGCTTGGGAGAGGCATGGCGGTCCAGGATGCACGGCATGTCCGGCTCGTCGCCCCCGGAGCGCAGGAACAGGTTCCAGCGCCCCGTCTTCAGCGGCAGGTTCTTCGCCGCGCCGGACATCCGGGACGGCGTGAAGTGGGCCTCGAAGCGGCCGTCCGCGTCCACCGTCAGGTCGATGGTCTTCTCGTCGAAGTAGTCGCGCGCCTTGATCAGGAACGTCCAGCCGGTGATGTCCCGCGGCGCCGTGCCGTGGACGGTGTAGCGGCCGTCGGCCCAGCGCACGCCGGTGACACAGGCGCGCAGGCTGCGGCCGGTGAACTTCAGGTAGCCGGTGTTGCCGCCCAGCACCGCGAGCTCGAAGTGGTCCGCGCCCTCCCCGAGGGAGAGCGGCAGCCGGATCTGGAGGTCCGGGAGCGCGTCCGCGACGACGGTGCCGAACTTGCGCTTCTTGCCCTCCAGGTCGGTCGCGACCAGCTCCGTCGACCAGGTGCGCGTGGCGACCTGCGCCGGGTCGGCGCCGCCGCTGGAGACATCGGTGCCGGTGGCGTCGATGTGCTCGGGCAGCAGCGCCACGTCCTCCAGCGGCACGCAGACACGGAACGCGGTGCGCTCGCCCTGGGTCGCGCCCAGCTCGACGGGGTAGTCGAGCCGTTCGCCGCTCTTGCGGTTGGTGACCGACAGTGCGACGCGCTCGTTCGGCGACAGCGGTACCCGGATCTCGCCCTTCAGCTCCAGGGCGTCGTCGACCTGGCGGCGGTCGGTGACCACCGCGCGCACCCGCTCGATCCGCAGCTTGAGCGAGCCGGTGGCGGTGCTCGGCAGTATCCGGAAGTTCTCGTCCAGCCACTGGTAGGTGGCGTGGTTCTGGGCGGCGGCGCCACTGGTGTGTATGGCCTTCTTGCGGACCAGGCCCGCCGAGGCGATGCCGACGCCCAGGTGCCAGGTGCCCTCCTGCCAGGTCTTGCCGCGCCGCAGCCGGGCCGGGTCGAACTCGTACTCCCAGCCGGCCCAGTCGTAGTTGTACTGGCGCTGGTTGGACAGCGCGGTGCACTCGGGCGCGTGCACGTTGCGCAGCGGCAGGACGGTGCGCTTGCGGGAGCCGTCCCGCTTGAGGGCCAGCACCTTGATGGCGCTGCGCGGGCCGGACTGGTCCACCCGGTTGATCCAGGCGTGGCCGGCCATGTGCAGCTTGCCGCCGCGCCAGCTGAGTTCGCGCAGCGGGGCCGCGGCCGTCATGTCGCGGTCGATGCGCAGCACGCGCTTGGGCAGCCGGAGCGAGCTGTTCTCCAGCGCGGAGAAGGCGGCGTACTTGCGCAGCAGGCCGTCGATGCGGACGCGGTCGCCGCGCCGCTCGGACTCGAACAGCTCCAGCAGCTCGGCCAGCGCGTGCTTGCGCACCAGCAGCCACTTCACGCGGGCCGGCGCGGGCAGCTCCATGACCAGGTCCGGGTCGACCTGGTCGAGGTAGCCGTTGACCACGCGGAAGAACTCGGCGTGGAACTCCTCCTTGCCCTCGGGCAGGACGTTCAGGAAGATCCGCAGGTCGCCGGTGAGCACCGTGCGGTCGTACTCGCGCTTCATCTCCGCGGCGGTCGCCTCCGGGCGCTCGGCGAAGAACCGGCTGACGGACTGGACGGCGGACGTGCGGTCGCGGACCGCCTTCGGCTCGGAGCGGCGCTGGGTGATGGAAGGGGCGGCCTCGCCGTCACGCAGGCGCCAGTAGTACGTGGGAGCGCTGATGACGTCGACGGACCGGGCCAGGAACTGGGCCGGCACGATCACCGGGGTGTCCTCGTAGAGCACGCCCTCGGGGAAGCGGAAGTCGTGGCGCTCCCAGAAGGACCTGCGGAACACCTTGTTGCAGGCGATCCGGTCGGTCAGCAGCCGCAGGTCGCGGGTGACGTGCGTGCCCTGCACGGCACCGCGCGACAGGATGCGGTGCATCGGCGACTGCCAGATCTTGCTGCTGTTGACGTGCAGCACGTTGCCGGTGGCGAAGTCCGAACCGGACTCGTCCAGGCTCGCCAGCATCAGCCGGTAGGCGTCCGACGGTATGACGTCGTCACTGTCGACGAAGGCGATGAACTCGCTCTGGGGCGCCAGGTGCTCCAGTCCGGTGTTGCGGGCCGCGCCCAGGCCGCCGTTCTCCCGCGTCACCAGGCGGAACCGCGCGTCCTTCGCGGCGAACTCCTCGGCGATGGCCGCGGAGCCGTCCGGCGAGCCGTCGTCGACCATGACGACCTCGAGGTCGGGCATGGTCTGCGCAGCCAGCGACGTCAGGCACGCGGGCAGATACCGCTCCACGTTGTAGATCGGGACGATGACACTGAGCCGAGGGGCCATGGCGTGGTGGGTCTCCTTGTCGGGGTCAGGCCCGCTCGACGGGTGCGAGCGCCTGGGCGGGAGTCGGAGCGTGGGTGCGCTCGGGGAACGGGACGAAGGGCACCGGAGTGTCCTCACCGAGGAAGACGCTCCGAACCACCCGTTCGGCTGCGTGGCCGTCGTCGAATTCACAGAAACGGCTGCGGAAGGCGGCGCGGCGCTCGGTCGTGTCGGCGGTGTCGTAGTCGCCGGAGTCCAGCAGGCGGACCAGTTCGGCCTGCGAGGTCGACACCGCGCCGGGCGACTCCTGGAGCAGGTCGAAGTAGGTGCCGCGGACGGCGGAGTACACGTCCCAGTCGGGGGCGTGGATGATGATCGGCCGGTCCAGCACGGCGTAGTCGAACATCGCGGAGGAGTAGTCCGTGATGAGCGCGTCGGCGGCCAGGTAGAGGTCCTCGACCGGGTGGTGGGCGGACACGTCGACGATCCGGCCGCTGCGGCGCAGGTCGGCCAGGCGCGGGGACGAGCCGTAGAAGTAGTGGCCGCGCACCAGCAGCGTCACGTCCGGGCCCAGTTCCTCCGCCATCCGGGCGAGGTCGAGGTGGGGCCGGAAGTCCGGCTGGTACTCGCGGTGGGTCGGCATGTAGAGGAACGCGCGGGTGCCGTCGGCCAGTCCGAGCGTCGCACGCGCCCGGCGCACATCGGCCGCCGTGGCGTTCACCAGGACGTCGTTGCGCGGGTAGCCGGTCTCCAGTGTGGTGTACGAGCACGGGTACACGCGCTCCCACACGGTGGTGGAGAACCGGTTGGCGCTGACGCTGTAGTCCCAGCGGTCGCAGCGCTCCAGCAGCTTGTCGAAGTCCATGTCGGTGGAGGCCGGGTACTTGCGCTGGTCCAGGCCCATCGTCTTCAGCGGGGTGCCGTGGTGGGTCTGGACGTGGACCTGTCCCTCGCGCTTGACCACGACGTCCGCGAAGTTCACGTTGTTGACCAGGTACTTGGCGCGTGCCAGCGCCGCCCAGCACTCGCGCGACCCGAGGATCACGTGGTCGACGCCCGCGGGGACCTCGCCCACGGCGTCCGGCCGGAGCACCCACACCCGGCGGATGTGCGGGGCGAGGAGGGCGAGCCGGGCGTCGATGGCCGCCGGGTTGCAGGAGACGCTGCGGCTCCAGTACGACGAGAACACGGCGAGGTTCTCGTCGAGCGGCAGGCGCAGCTGGGACTGGTAGAAGGCGCCCATCGCGCCGCGCTTGGAGAAGCTGACGGCGGTGCGGGCACGCTTCTTGACGGTCTGACGGAACTTGACCGCGGTCATCGCGCCGGCCCAGGCGGCGTAGGCGTCCCGCTCCAGCAGCGCGAGCTTCTTGCCCTTCCCGCCCGCGGGCCGGGTGAAGCCCTTCGGCACCCGCGCCCGGTAGTCGGCGGACGCCCGGTGGAAGAACTCGGCGCGGTCGGCGCTCGGCAGCCGCCCGGGCTTTTCCAGCACCGTCAGGTAGTGGCCCACCATCTTGCGGAACAGCGGCTCGCGCCACTGGTCGAGCTCGGGGTGGGCGTCGAGGAACTCGAAGACGCGCTGGTACTGGTCGAAGACGTCGAAGTGCTTGCGGCTGGTGGTCTTGAGGATGTTGCCGCCCTCCCTGCGCTGCCGGTACAGCACGCCCACCCGGTCGAGCAGGGTGATGCTCTCGGCGCTGATCAGGGAGCAGTACGTCCAGGGGGCGTCCTCGTAGTACCCGGTGGGGAAGGCGAGGCCGACCCGGTCGACGAAGTCGCGGCGGTACGCCTTGTTCCAGACGATCTGGAGCAGGTCGAGCAGCTGCGGGCGGTCCGCCAGCCGTATCACGTCCTGGCCGTCGCTCCGGAGCAGGTCGGCGCGGTAGTTGCGCTCGATCCGGCCGTCCCAGTAGGAGCGGGCGTAGTCGTAGATGAGGATCTCGGGGTCCCCGGTGGCGTCCAGGCGGTCGGCGATCGCCCCCAGCGCCCCCTCGGTCATCGTGTCGTCGCTGTCGAGGAAGAGGATGTAGTCGCCCTGTGCCTTCTCCATGCCCGCGTTGCGGGCGTGTCCCAGGCCCACGTTCCGGGTGAGATGGATCACGTGAACGCGCGCGTCGCGACGGGCGTACTCGTCGAGGATGGCCCCGGAACCGTCCGGCGAGCAGTCGTCCACCGCGATGATCTCGAAGTCCGTGTAGTCCTGGCCGAGGACGGAGTCGAGACACTCGGAGAGATAGCCCTGCACCTTGTAGGCAGGGACGATGAGAGAGAGTCGGGGCATCCTTACAACCTGTTCCGAGGGCTGACCGCGAGGGGGTCGGCGGGCCGGAGTGCCCGCCTGCGGCCCGGGGTACCGCAGCCCTCAGGGTAAAGGATTCACGTGCTGTTTCCGTGGGGGAGGTGGCGGGCGACTCATGGCCGACAGGAACTCCCACCCGTCCGCCATTTGCCGCTTCTTACCGCCTTGTGTGCCGAATGTCTGATTCGATTTTCCGGTGTGCAGGGGCGAGTCTGCATCCGATGACCGTCGACGGAGGAGACGTGCGGATGAGCTGGCTGGTCACGGGCGGGGCCGGATACATCGGGGCACATGTGGTGCGCGCGCTGATCGGAGGAGGTCAGAGCGTCGTCGTCTACGACGACCTGTCGACCGGCAGCGCCGACCGCGTGCCCGCCGGCGTGCCGCTGGTCGTCGGCAGCGTGCTGGACGCGGCCCTGCTGGAGCGGGCGATCCGCGACCACGCCGTGGCCGGTGTCGTGCACATCGCGGCCAAGAAGCAGGTGGGGGAGTCGGTGGAGCGTCCGCTCCACTACTACCGGGAGAACGTCACCGGCCTGCAGACGCTGCTGGAGGCCATGGCGGCCACCGGCGTCGACCGGCTCGTCTTCTCCTCCTCCGCGGCCGTCTACGGCATGCCCGACGTGGACCTCGTCACCGAGGAGACCCCCTGCGCGCCGATGAGCCCGTACGGGGAGACCAAGCTGGTGGGCGAATGGCTCATCAACGCCGCCGCACGGGCGGGTGGTCTGCGCGCGGCCAGCCTGCGTTACTTCAACGTCGCCGGTGCGGCCGGTCCCGAGCTCGCCGACACGGGCGTGTTCAACCTCGTCCCGATGGTCTTCGAGCGCCTGGAGGCAGGCGAGGCGCCGCGCATCTTCGGCGACGACTACAGTACGCCGGACGGCACCTGCGTACGGGACTACATTCACGTCCAGGACATCGCCTCCGCGCACCTGGCCGCGGCCCTCCGCCTGGCCGACGCCGAGCCGGGCATCGCTCTCACCCTCAATGTCGGCCGCGGCGAGGGCAGTTCGGTCCGCGAGATGGTCGACCACATCCTCAAGGCCACCGGCCGCACGGACGTCGCCCCGGTGGTGACGGGACGCAGGCCCGGCGACCCGGCGCGGGTGGTGGCCTCCGCCGACCGCATCCACCGGGAACTGGGCTGGTCGGCCCGCCACGGTCTCGACGACATGATCGACTCGGCCTGGCAGGGCTGGCGGCACCACCACGCCTGAGCCCCGACCGCGGGGGCGCTGCACCACCGCGCCCCCGTCCGTCCGGCGTGAGGCTCGGCGGTGCGGTGCGGTGCGGTGCGGTGAGGGAGGGGCGATCCGGCGCGCGGGGCCGTCGGCCCCGTGGCGGCAGGCGCCCGCGCGCGGACCGGCTCCCGGGCCGGCGCCCGGCCCCGTCGCGCCGACCAGGGAGGGGCGATCCGGCACGCGGGAGCGGCACGGCGTCCCCGCGCGCAGGACGGGGCGGCACCCGTGAGAACCGGTCGCCGCGGAGACGAGCGGGGACACGGCGGAAGCGGAACGCGCGCACGAGGCGGAAGCGCCGCGCGGAAGAACGGGCGGCGCGTGGGAGGCCGGGGAACGCGCCCCCGGACCGGCGTCGGCACCGGAGCCGGGGCGGTCGTGGCCAGGCGCCGGCCAGGTGGGCGAGCCGGCCACCGGGGACCGTCGCGGCCCACCGGTGCCCGCCCGACGGACTGCGTCGGCGTCCACCGCGGCCCGGTGGCCGGCGCGGCGCCCGCGCCGCGTCCCGCCCACCCACTGAAACCGGAGCGCGGCCCCGGCCCCGCTTCGCGTAGATTGCCGCTCAGGGCATCGGCCCGCAGCAGCGTGCGTGAAGGGGATGGACCGCAGGTGTCAGCGGCAAGGCAGGACGGCGTCGTGGCGGCCGGGCGACAGGTCGCTCAGGCCCACCGGATCGTCGTCAAGATCGGCTCGTCCTCCCTGACCACCGCGGCCGGCGGACTCGACGCGGACCGTGTCGACGCTCTCGTCGACGTCCTCGCCAAGACCCGCAGCGGCGGCGAGAAGGAGATCGTCCTGGTGTCCTCCGGCGCCATCGCCGCCGGTCTCGCCCCCCTCGGCCTGCAGCGCCGGCCCAAGGACCTCGCCCGGCAGCAGGCCGCCGCCAGCGTCGGTCAGGGCCTGCTCGTCGCCCGCTACACCGCCTCCCTCGCCCGCTACGGTGTCCGTGTCGGGCAGGTGCTGCTGACCAGCGACGACATGAGCCGGCGCGCGCACCACCGCAACGCCTCCCGGACCCTGGACAAGCTCCTGGCCATGGGCGCCCTGCCGGTCGTCAACGAGAACGACACCGTCGCCACCGACGAGATCCGCTTCGGCGACAACGACCGGCTCGCCGCTCTCGTCGCCCATCTGGTCAGGGCGGACCTGCTGGTCCTGCTGTCGGACGTCGACGGCGTGTACGACGGCGACCCCAGCAGGCCGGGTACCTCGCGGATCGCCGAGGTGCGCGGCCCCGCCGACCTCTCCGGCGTGGAGATCGGCAGCGCGGGCAAGGCCGGCGTCGGCACCGGTGGCATGGTCACCAAGGTCGAGGCCGCCCGCATCGCCGCCGCGGCGGGCATCCCCGTCGTCCTCACCAGCGCGGTCCACGCCGCCGTCGCGCTCCAGGGCGGCGACACCGGCACCTACTTCCACCCCACGGGCAAGCGCTCCGCCGACCGCCTGCTGTGGCTCCAGCACGCCTCCACCCCGCAGGGCTCCCTCACCCTGGACGACGGCGCGGTCCGCGCGGTCGTCGAGCGGCGCACCTCCCTGCTGCCGGCGGGCATCGCCGCCGTCGAGGGCGATTTCAGCGCGGGCGACCCCGTGGAGCTGCGGGACGGCGCGGGGCACGCGGTGGCGCGCGGGCTCGTCAACTTCGACGCCAAGGAGATCCCCCGGCTGCTCGGCCGTTCGACCCGGGAACTGGCCCGCGAGCTCGGCCCGGCGTACGAACGCGAGGTCGTACACAGGGACGACCTGGTCCTCCTCCACCCGTAAACGGTGTCGAAACCCTCGGTCCCGGTGGGGGACGTTCCGTAAAACCGCCCCGCGAAGCCGTACGGCCTGCTCAACTGTGTCCCAGGGGATGTGCCCGCGACGCGCATTCCGTACGAGCAGTGGGCGAGGACCGGGCGAAGGAGGCAGTCGTGGCCGTCGTGAGACGAGTACGCCCTGGGGCTGCGGCGTCCCGCGGTGGCGCGAACGGAGGCGCGGGCGGCCCGCGGGGCCCCCGTACCGACGGTGAGGAGCGCTCCCTGGCCAGTGTCCCCGCCCCGGGGATCGGAAGCGGTGGCGGCAGGGACCCCGTCGACCTGCCGCGGCTGTGGCACGTCACCCTCAGCGTCTCCGGCCGGGAGGTACCGCTGACGGAGGTGCGGCGGGGGCTGGAGCAGCTCGCCCATGACCACCCCTTCCTACTGACCAGCCGCTACGCCGGCGACCACGCGGAGATCCGCTACTGGGAGGAGGCCCGCGACCTGCACGACGCCGCCGCCGTCGCACTGCGCCTGTGGGGCGAGCACCGCCGCACCGCCGGACTGCCGCCCTGGGAGATCGTCGGCCTGGAGGTCATCGACCGCGAGACGTACCACCAGCGCGTGGCCGAGGGCTACGGCCCGCCACCGGCGGTCCCTGTCGGAGTTCACCCCTTTTGAGAATGTCTCGGGGTGTGGAACACGCGGCGGCCGGCGCCGCCCGGCGCACTACCCTTCCCCCATGACCACGCTCTCGCCGTACGACTCCATGTCCCCGGTCACCCAGGCCGCCTACCGGGCCAAGGCCGCCGCCGCGACGCTCGCCCCGCTGCCGCGGGCCGAGAAGGACGACGCACTGCTCGCCATCGCCGACGCGCTGGAGGTCCGCACGAGTGAGATCGTGGAGGCCAACGCCCTGGACCTGGCCAAGGCCCGCGAGAGCGGCATGAGCGACGGCATGATCGACCGGCTCACCCTCACCCCGGAACGGGTCCGCGCCATCGCCGCCGACGTGCGCCACGTGGCCGCCCTGCCCGACCCGGTCGGCGAGGTCGTCCGCGGCTCCACCCTCCCCAACGGCATCGACCTGCGCCAGGTCCGCGTCCCGCTGGGCGTCGTCGGCATCATCTACGAGGGCCGCCCCAACGTCACCGTCGACGCCGCCGCCCTCTGCCTGAAGTCCGGCAACGCCGTCCTGCTGCGCGGCTCCTCCTCGGCCTACCGCTCGAACACCGCCCTGGTGCGCGTGCTGCGCGACGCCGTCGGCGGGGCGGGGCTGCCCGCCGACGCCGTCCAGCTGGTGCCGGGCGAGAGCCGCGAGAGCGTGCGCGAGCTGATGCGCGCCCGCGGCCTGGTCGACGTACTGATCCCACGCGGCGGCGCCTCGCTGATCAACGCCGTCGTCCAGGAGTCCGTCGTCCCGGTCATCGAGACCGGCACCGGCAACTGCCACGTCTACGTCGACGCGCAGGCCGACATCGACATGGCCGTCGAGATCCTGATCAACTCCAAGGCGCAGCGCGTCGGTGTCTGCAACGCCGCCGAGACCCTCCTGGTCCACCAGGACATCGCCGCCGAGTTCCTGCCCCGCGCCCTGGACGCCCTGGCCGACGCCGGTGTCACCGTTCACGCCGACGAGCGCGTCATGGCCCACGCCAAGGCCTCCCGGGCGACCGTGGTGGAGGCCACGCCGGAGGACTGGGAGACGGAGTACCTGTCGTACGACATCGCCGCGGCCGTCGTCGACTCCCTCGACCGGGCCGTGGAGCACATCCGGCTGTGGACCTCCGGTCACACCGAGGCCATCGTCACCACCTCGCAGGCGGCGGCCCGCCGGTTCACCCAGCTGGTGGACTCCACCACCGTGGCCGTGAACGCCTCGACCCGGTTCACCGACGGCGGCCAGTTCGGCTTCGGCGCCGAGATCGGCATCTCCACGCAGAAGCTGCACGCCCGCGGCCCCATGGGCCTCCCCGAGCTCACCAGCACCAAGTACATCGTCACCGGTGACGGGCACGTGCGCCCCTGAGACCCCCGTCCGGCGGGCGCATATGCGACCGGCATGCGCCCCCGGGCCGGGCGCGCGCCGCTCGAAAGCCGTCTCACCCGGCGGATGAATTTCCATACCGTCTGCCCAAATTGACCCCCCAGGTCTACTCTGGTTCCGTGCCGGAGGACGTGGGGGGCACGCCGTTTCGCGACGGCTGGGAGCCCGACGACGACCACGACCGCGGGGTGTCGGACGAAGAGTTCGCCTCCGTGGTCTTCGACGAGGCCTTCGTGCGGGCGGCCACGGTGCATGAGCCGACCGCCGTCGAACGCCTCCTGGCCGCCGCCCGGGCGAGAGCGGAGGCCTCCGAGTTCGAGGCCCGTCGCGCCCGCCGCCGCGGCGAGCGCCACGACGGCCCAGGCCCGGACGGATACCGGGGGCCCGGCGGGGGTCCCGACCTGGGCGCCCCGGACGACGTCGACGACGCCTACGCCTTCGACGACCACCACGACACCCGGCGGCCCTACGGCCGGCAGGCCCGCTGGCACCGCCCCGTCGCCTGGGTCCTCGCCCTCGTGATGGGTGTCGGCATGGTCGCGCTGGCCTTCACCGCGGTCTACCGGGGCGCCTCCTCGGGAGGCAGCCGCGACCAGGTCCCGCCGCCGCCCGCCTCGACCGGGCTGGACGGGGCCGGTGAGGTGGCGCCCTCGGCTTCCGCGGACTACTCGCAGCCCGCCGTCTCCGCGGTCCCCCGCACCCCCTGACACCCGGACCTCCCGACGCCCGCGCCCGCTGTTGAGGACCTGTCAGAACTTGTCGTGTACCTGGGCGTTTATCGGGGCTTGCGGAGACCTACCCTGAAGATATGGGCGGGCCTGGAGAGCCACCCGAGGGGACACCCGAGGGAGCCCCCGGTGGTGGTGAGGACGAGTACCGATCCGTCGTCTTCGACGAGTCGTTCGTCCGCGCTGCCCGACTCCAGGAGTACTCCGCCCGGGAGCGGATGGCCGAGCACACCCCCGCCGTGCGCCGCCGCCCGCCGCTGCACCGCGGCCTGTCCCGGCAGGTGCTGGGCCTGGTCCTGCTGATCGCCGTCGCCTTCAGCACCGCCGTCTACATGGGCATACGGCACCCGTACGCGTCCTCCGAGGCGCGGCGGCCCCCGGAGCCCCTGCGCATGACCGTCGTCCCGCTCGCCCCCGAGGGCCGGGTGCCCGGCGCCGCCGACGCCGAGTACCTGTACGCGCACAGCCCCGCCGCCCAGTTCCGGATCGGCGCCGAGGGCATCCCGCTGCCGGCCTCGCGGCGCACCGCGCACTTCTCCGAGAGCCAGGTCGTGGCCGCCCTGACCACCGCCAAGGACTACCTGGTCCGCTCCTCCCTCTATCCCGAGGTGCTCACCGGAGAGCAGATCCGCCCCGTGCGCGTCCTGGTCGATCCCGGCCAACTCAGCCAGTTCGACGAGAGCTTCGACCACCCGACCGCCGACGGCCGGCACGAGCCCACCGGATGGCTGGTCCGTTTCGCCTCCTCAGAGGCCCGGCTCGCCGATGCCAAGATCCGCGTCCAGGGCACCCTCCAGGCCGCCGAGACCGACGCCACCACCTTGGAGGTCACCGCAGACCACACCTTCGTCTACGCCCTGAGCCCGGCCGGCTCCGGCGCGGGTGGTCAGATCTCCCTGTTCACCGTCCGCCGCCAGGTGCAGTTCCGCTTCGACCGCGAGGACCTGCGCCTGCACCAGGCCCAGCTGGTCGCCTCCTCCGCGCAGGCCGGCCCGTTGTCCTGCTCCGGGGACACCGTCGGGGAGCTGCACCCGCTGCTCGCCGGGCAGACCGCGAAGAGCGGCGGCCCGGCCGGCACCGACCCCTACGCCACGGGCAGCGCGACGGCCCTGTGCGGCTCCATGGCGGCGGGCGCGCAGCCGCGGCTGTGAGCGGCCGGTCACCGGCGAGCCGCCGGAGCGAGGCTCCTGGGCCGCCGGCCGTCGTCCGCCTGATGTCCGCCGTCCGCGACGCGCCACCGTCCACCGGTCGCCCGAGGCATGCGGCCGCTCTCCGGTCGCCCGAGTCACGCCACCGTCCGGGAGGCTCCCCGGGGTGCGCCGCGGACCGCCCGCAGCGGTCGCCCGGGGGGCGCCGCCGGCCGCTGACGGCCGGGCGGAGGCGCCGCCTGCCGCCTGCGGCGGCGCATCAGTCCTCGTCCTCGTCCCGGGGGTCCCCCGCGGGGCGGTCCTTCGTCGTCGCGCCGCCGGTGCCCTGCGCCTCCTGGCCGCCCGGTCCCGCGAACCCGGCGAAGCCGCGCCGGACCCGGCCGCCCAGGTCGCCCGCCCCGCCCGCGAGGTCGGTGACCAGCTTCATCAGGGGGTCCTTCGACGACTTGACGTGGCCGGCGTAGTGCGCCGCCGACTCACGGAAGGAGTCGGAGACCGAGGTGTCCTTGTCCTCGTCGCGCCGCGGGTAGTGGCCGTCCATGATCCGCTGGTAGTCCCGCGACGCAGCCCACTTCTTCAGCTCGGCCGCCCGCACGGCCGTGAACGGATGCGAGCGCGGCAGCACATTGAGGATCTTCAGCACGGAGTCGCGCAGGTCGCCCCCGGCCTCGTACTCCTCGGCCTGCTGGAGGAACGCGTCCACGTTCATCTCGTGCAGGTGGTTGCCGCCCGCGATCTTCATCAAGCCGCGCATCGAAGCCGTCAGGTCCTGCCCCACCAGCAGGCCCGCCCGGTCGGCGGACAGCTCCGACTTGCGGAACCACTCCCGCAGCGCCGTGACGATCGCCATGATCGCCAGATTGCCCAGCGGGATCCAGGCGACCCGGACGGCCAGGCTGGTCAGGAACAGCAGGATCGTCCGGTAGACCGCGTGGCCGGACAGGGCGTGCCCCACCTCGTGGCCGATCACCGCCCGCATCTCCTCCTCGTCGAGCAGCTCGACGAGCCCGGTGGTCACCACGATGATCGGCTCGTCCAGGCCGATGCACATCGCGTTCGGCTGCGGGTCCTGGTTGACGTACATCGGGGGGACCTTCTCCAGGTCCAGGATGTAACAGGCGTCTCGCAGCATGTCGTTGAGGTGGGCGAACTGCTGGTCCGACACGCGCACCGAGTCGGACAGGAACAGCAGCCGAAGGCTCCGCTCGGGCAGCAGTCCGCTGAGCGCCTTGAAGACGGTGTCGAACCCGCTCAGCTTGCGCAGGGCCACCAGGGCGGAGCGGTCCGCCGGGTGCTCGTAGGCACGCGAGGAGATCCCCGGGAAGCGCCTGCGCTGCCTGCTCGGCACGTTCGCGTGCTCGTCGTACCGGTGGCCGTCTTCGGACATGTGGTCCCCCATGTGCGTCGATGTGGCCGTCCTTTGGCCCTGTGCGCCCCCGAGGCAGAGCCCAGCCTAGGTGGAGTTACCGTGGACGGGCACCACAGCGAAGGAGTCCCCTGCCATGGAGTACCCCCCTGCCGCCGCCTGGCTCGCCGAGGCAGCGGGTACCGCTCCGCACGAGGGCTCGGGGTACCTGCTCCGGGTCATCCTGATCGTGATGGTCGTCGGGTGTGTCCTGACCGGGTGGTTCCTGCTCCGGGGCTACAGCCGGAAGGACGACTGAGGCGCCCGGAAAGTTCCCCCGGGACCCGGTGCGGCCGAGCCGCGGCTCCCATTGGCGGAGTCGGCGTGATCGCCGAGGAGGCGCCCGCTTACGATGGGCCGACGTCTTTGTCCCGCCCACACCGGATAGGTCCTGCCGAAGATGAGCTTCCACAGCGCCGCTGCCCAGTTGGTCACCCTCGCCGCCGAGGGCGAGGAGCACGGCGGCAACCACGAGAGCCTGAGCCCCTACGTCACCGGCGGCAGCGCCCTCGTCATCCTGCTGCTGCTGCTGTGGGTCACCACCCGCTTCAACCGCGACCGCTGAGCCCTGCCCGGCAGACCCTCCCGGCCGGCGCCGGTCGACTGGCGGCGGAGGCTCTCGGACCGGGCCGGTAGGGTCTGCACGCATGGGAGAGCAGGACATGCCTACCGGTCCGGCGCACGACACGGTGCGTGATCCGGTCGACACGGAGCACCGCGCGGCCGACGCGGTGCGCACGGGTGCGCCCCGGCCCGCGCCCGACCCGGGAGCCGGCCCGTCGAACCCGGGCAAGCGCCGCCTGGGCGTCATGGGCGGCACGTTCGACCCGATCCACCACGGCCACCTGGTGGCGGCCAGCGAGGTCGCCGCGCAGTTCCACCTGGACGAGGTCGTCTTCGTCCCGACCGGCCAGCCGTGGCAGAAGACCCACCGCAAGGTCTCCCCGGCCGAGGACCGCTACCTGATGACGGTCATCGCCACCGCCGAGAACCCGCAGTTCTCCGTGAGCCGCATCGACCTCGACCGCGGCGGTCCGACGTACACCGTCGACACCCTGCGCGACCTGCGCGTCCTCAATCCCGACACCGACCTGTTCTTCATCACCGGTGCCGACGCGCTCGGCCAGATCCTCACCTGGCGCGACACCGAGGAACTGTTCTCCCTGGCACACTTCATCGGCGTCACCCGGCCCGGCCACCACCTCGACGACCCCGGGCTCCCCGAGGGCGGAGTCTCCCTCGTCGAGGTCCCCGCCCTCGCCATCTCCTCCACCGACTGCCGTGCGCGAGTCGCCAAAGGCGACCCCATCTGGTATCTGGTGCCGGACGGAGTCGTGCGCTACATCGCCAAACGCCGGCTGTACCGCGGCGAGTGAGCCGAGAGGGGCTACCGGTGAACGACCGATACGACGCGGGTCACGGGGGCGACCAGTACGAGCTCGTCGGTTACGACGAGTACGGGCAGCCGGTCTACCGGCAGGTGTCGCAGCAGGCGCCCCACCCGGCGTACGACCCTCACGCACAGCAGGGCTACGGCTACGACCCGTACGCGACCGGTCAGCAGCCGCCGGTGCCTCCGTACGACCCCTACGGCACCGGACGGCAGCAGCAGCCCACCGGACCCGACGCCTACGGCTCGCCGCAGCACGCGCCCTCCGGCTACGACCCCTACGGAACGCCCCCGCAGACCGCCCCCGGCTACGACCCGTACGGCACCCCCCAGCACCCCGCCGCGGGGCACCAGGGCGCCTATGAGACGGGAACGCACCCCGCCGGGCGTCAGGGCGTCTATGAGACGGGCCGGCAGCCCGCGGTGGGGCACGACCCCTACGGCATGCCCCGGCAGGCCGCCGGCGGGTCCGACCCCTACGGGCGTTCCCCGGCCGGTGGGCAGCAGTCCCGGGTCGCCGAGCAGACCGCCCACATCCCGCAGCAGGCCGGCCCCGCCGAGCAGGAGGCGTCCGAAGGGTCCGCCGAACGGGAGTACCACACCGAGCAGTTCGCCTTCGTCGAGGAGCCCGACCGGGACTCCGAGGACGTCATCGACTGGCTGAAGTTCACCGAGAACCGCACCGAGCGCCGCGAGGAGGCCCGCCGCCGCGCCCGCAGCCGCATGATCGCCCTCCTGGTCGTCCTCGCCCTGGTCGCCGTCGGCGGCGTCGGTTACCTCTGGTACGCCGGGAAGCTGCCCGGCCTGTCGGACTCCGCGGCCGAGTCCGGCGGCACGACCGCCGCGGGCGCCCAGAAACGCGACGTGATCGTCGTCCACCTGCACGACACCAAGAAGGGCGGCACGGCCACCGCGCTGCTCGTGGACAACACCACCACCCGGCAGGGCACCACCGTCCTGCTGCCCAACGCCCTCGCCCTGACCTCCGAGGACGGCACCACCACGACCCTGGCGAAGTCCGTCGACGGCGACGGCTCCTCCGGCACCCGCGAGGCGCTCGACGGCGTTCTCGGCACCGACATCCAGGGCACCTGGCGTCTGGACACCCCCTACCTGCAGAACCTCGTCGACCTCGTCGGCAACATCGAGGTCGACGCGGACACCGACGTCCCCGACCCGGACGCCAAGAAGAAGGGCGCGCCCCCCGTCGTCCGCAAGGGCGCCGACCGGACCCTCAGTGGCAAGACGGCCGTCGCCTACGCCACCTACCGCGCCTCCGGCGAGTCCCAGAACGCCCAGCTGCAGCGCTTCGGCCAGGTCATGCAAGGGGTGCTGCGCAAGCTGTCGTCCGACCCGCAGGCCGCGACGGTCACCGTGCAGACCCTGGCGCAGATCCTCGACCCCTCCCTCACCGACAAGGACCTCGGCACCTTCCTCGCCGAACTGGCCGATCTCGCCAAGGGCGGCGACTACAAGACCGCCCTGCTGCCGGTCCAGGACGACGGCACCCTGAGCGCGAAGGCGTCCGACAGCGTCGTCAAGGACGTCCTCGGCGGCACCGCCAAGAGCCCCGACCAGGGCAGCGCCGTCCGCGTCTCCGTGCGCAACGCCAGCGGCGCGACGGGCAACACCGACAAGGCCCGCGTCGTCCTGCTCAACGGCGGCTTCACCTTCCTGGACGCGGGCACCGGCACCGCCCGGACGTCCTCCACGGTCACCTACGCCGACGCCGCCGACAAGGACGGAGCCACCGAGGTCGCCAAGACCCTCGGCCTGCCGACCGGGGCGGTCGTCCAGGGCAAGGTCTCCGGGAACGCCGACGTCTCGGTGGTCCTCGGCCAGGACTACAAGCCCTGACCGCCGCCGTCCCCCGGGCGCCGCCCCGGGGGACGGCGGCGGTGCCGCGGCGGCCCGGTCCCGGTGACGGAGCGTGGCCGCCCGGCGTGATCCCGTTATCGCGTGGGGTGCCGGCGGCGGTCCGTGAGACCCTGGACGGCAAGTGACCGCCGACGGAAAGCCCTGCAGTGACCGCAACCGACCGTTCCCTCGAGCTGATCGACACCGCCGCACAGGCCGCCGCCGACAAGCTCGCGCACGACATCATCGCCTACGACGTCAGCGACGTGCTGTCGATCACGGACGCCTTCCTGCTGGCCTCCGCGCCCAACGACCGCCAGGTCAAGTCGATCGTCGACGAGATCGAGGAGCGGCTGCTCAAGGAGCGCGGCGCCAAGCCGGTACGCCGCGAGGGCGACCGCGAGGCCCGCTGGGTCCTGCTCGACTATGTCGACATCGTCGTCCACGTCCAGCACAGCGAGGAGCGCGTCTTCTACGCGCTGGAGCGCCTGTGGAAGGACTGCCCCGAGATCGAGCTGCCCGAGGACGCCAAGGCGACCCGCGGAAAGGCCGAGGAGCACGCCGAGCTGCAGGCGGCCGAGGAGGCGGCGGGACCGGGTGGTGAGTGGCGGTGAGCCGCACCGGTGAGGTGAGCGCCGGCCGGCCGGGCCGGGGCCGCCGCGTCATCCTGTGGCGCCACGGCCAGACGTCCTGGAACGTGGAGCGCCGCTTCCAGGGCACGACCGACGTCGAACTCACCGACACGGGCATCGCCCAGGCCCGCCGCGCCGCGCGGCTGCTCGCCTCGCTGCGCCCCGACGCGATCGTCTCCTCGGACCTGCAGCGGGCGGCGAACACCGCTGCCGAACTCGCCGCGCTCACCGGGCTCGACGTCACCCATGACGAGGGTCTGCGGGAGACGTACGCAGGGGTGTGGCAGGGGCTGACCCACGACGAGATCGTCGAACGCCACGGCGACGAGTACGCGGCCTGGAAGCTCGGCGAGCCGGTGCGCCGCGGCGGCGGCGAACTGGAGAGCGAGGTCGCCGAGCGTGCAGCGCCCGTCGTCCTGCGGCATGCCGACAAGCTGCCCGACGACGGCACGCTCGTCGTGGTCAGCCACGGCGGCACCATCCGTACCACCATCGGCCGCCTCCTCGGCCTGGAAGGCCGCCACTGGGAGAGCCTCGGCGGCCTGTCCAACTGCTGCTGGTCCGTCCTCGGCGAGGGCGCCCGCGGCTGGCGCCTGCTGGAGCACAACGCGGGGACGCTGCCGGAGCCGGTGCTCGGCGACGACGACTGACTGCCGCCCGAAGCGGCCGCCGACCCCGGATTTCACTTTCCGGCAGGTGGCAGGCTAGAGTTCTTCTTGTTCGCCCCGCTGGGTGGGGCGGACGAGGCATGCGGTTCCACCGCATGGCGGCAAGGGGCTATAGCTCAGTTGGTAGAGCGCTTGCATGGCATGCAAGAGGTCAGGAGTTCAATTCTCCTTAGCTCCACCGATCGGTACTCCACGGAGTCGCCGAGGAACGGTACGAGGATCCCGTCCCCACAGGGGGCGGGATCTTCTGTTGTCACGGTGTCCGCTCCCGATGCTCCGTCCCCCGCGGCCACAGGCTCTCCCGCCGCTCGCGCAGCAGTGCCGCCCGGCGCGCCGTCTCCGCGTCGTCCGGGGAGTAGACCACCACCCGGCACTCCGGCATGCCGTCGACCGACAGCGACAGGGTGCTCATCCGCAGCTCGCCGACGTGCCCGTGGCGGAAGACCTTCACCCGCCGGCCGGGCAGCGCCACGTCACCGCTCGCCCACAGCCGGGCGAAGAGCCCGCTGGCCGCCGACAGCCGGAGGACGAAGTCGTCCCAGACGGGTTCGCCGGCGTGCAGGCCGTACGCCGCGCGCAGGGTGGCCACCATCACCGGCAGCTCCCTGTCCCGCTGCACCAGCGGGCAGTCCTCCTCCGGGGTCGTGAACAGCGTCCACAGCGCGTTGGCGGGACGGCCGGCGGGCAGCAGGCCCGGGTGGAAGAGGTCGCGGTAGGCGGCGTTGGAGGCCAGGACGTCGTACCGCGAGTTGTAGACCACCGCCGGGCGCGGATCCAGGGCGTCGACGATGCCCTGGATCTCCGGGCCGACGCTCTGCGCCGGTGCCTCCGGGGCGGGGGAGCAGGGCACCTCGGCCAGGTGGTAGAGGTGCTCGCGCTCCGCCGGGTCCAGGCGCAGGGTCCGCGCCACCGCGTCCAGCACCTGTGGGGAGGCGTTGATCGGGCGGCCCTGCTCCAGCCAGGTGTACCAGGTCACGCCGACCCCCGAGAGTTGGGCGACCTCCTCGCGGCGCAGCCCCGGCGTGCGACGCCGGAGGCCCGGCGGCATGCCCACGTCGGCCGGGGTCACCCGGGCGCGTCTGCTGCGCAGGAAGGCGGCCAGCTCGGGCCGGCGCCGCTGTGTCGTACCCACCGTCACGTCCCCCATCCTCGCGTCCCGCTCCGTCGCCTGCCAGGTGCTGCCACCACCAGCATCGGCGGGCACTCGGCACCCGTACCGGGGCGTCGCCAGGCTGGGTCGCATGACGACAACTCCCGGGACGCAGCCGGGCCTGGCGCCCCTGCCGGGCCCCGCATCCAGTGAAGCCCCCGCCACCGGCACCCGAGACCGGCGGCTGCTCGCCCTGGTCCTCTCGGCCCAGTTCATGGCACTGCTCGACGTCTTCATCGTGAACGTGGCGGCCCCGACGATCGGTTCCGACCTCCACGCCTCCGGGGCCGACCTGCAGATGGTGATCGCCGGCTACGCCGTCACCTACTCGGTGCTGATGATCACCGGGGCCCGGCTGGGCGACCGGCTCGGCCACGGCCGGGTCCATCTCGCCGGGCTCGCCCTGTTCACGGCCGCCTCGCTCGCCTGCGGCCTGGCGCAGGGCGCCACCGGGCTCATCGCCTTCCGGCTGCTGCAGGGCGCCGGGTCGGCCCTGATGATCCCGCAGGTGCTCAGTCTGATCCAGCGCACCTTCAGCGGCGAGCGCCGGGCCCGGGCCCTCGGCGCCTATTCGGCGGTGCTCGCCGTGGGCGCGGCCGCCGGGCAGGTGCTGGGCGGCATCCTGGTCGACGCCGACCTCTTCGGCACCGGCTGGCGGCCCGTG
This sequence comes from Streptomyces actuosus, assembly GCF_016921115.1. GTDB lineage: Bacteria > Actinomycetota > Actinomycetes > Streptomycetales > Streptomycetaceae > Streptomyces > Streptomyces actuosus_A. The sequence goes on along the minus strand of NZ_JAFFZS010000015.1, from coordinate 16,788 downwards.
TTCCTGGTGAACGTGCCGGTGGGTGCCCTGCTGCTGGCCCTCGGGCGGCGCGTCCTGCCGCTGGGCGCCACACCGCGGAGCGAACGGGAGCGCGGCCTCGACCTGCCCGGCCTGGTGCTGCTCGGCGGTGCGGTGACGCTGCTGACGGTGCCCCTGGTGCTCGGGCAGGAGCATGACTGGCCGCTGTGGTCCTGGCTGTCCCTGGCCTCGGCCGCCGTCGTGTTCGGCCTGTTCCGCGGATACGAGTCCCGGCTCGCCCGGCGCGGCGGGGCCCCGCTGATCGCGCCCCGCGTGCTGCACAACCCCGGCATGGGCCTGGCCGTGCTGCGCATCCTGGCGGTCATGGCCGTCAACGGCGGTTTCCTGTTCGGGGTCACGCTGCACGTCCAGGGCGGCCTCGGCTACAGCGCCCTGCGCGCCGGACTCACCTTCGCGCCGACCGCGGCCGTCTTCGGCGCCGTCGGCCTGACCTGGCGCCGCTGGCCCGCCTCCTGGCAGCGGGCGCTGACGCCGGCGGGGTTCGCGGTGACCGCCGTCGGCGTCACGGGTGTCGGCCTGGCCTTCGACGGCGGTGGCTCCGGCGGCGCGGCGCTCTGGGCGGCGTACACCGGCGTCGGGGCCGGGCTCGCGCTCGCCTTCAGCCCGACGCTCACCCGGGCGCTCGCCGCGGTCCGGCCCGAGGACGCGGCGGACGCCAGCGGACTGCTCGCCACGGTCGCGCAGCTCGGCCAGCTGGTCGGAGTCGCGGCCTTCGGCGCCCTGTTCCTCGGTCGGCTTGAGTCGCTCGGGGCCCCGGGGGCGTATACCTCTGCGGAAGCGCTTCTCACATGCATGCTCGCCCTCGCCGCGACGGCCGTCGCGGGTGCGGTGTCCGGACTGGTCCTGAGGCGTCGCTGACCGTATCGGCCGGGCCGTGGCAGAATCAAACGGCCGGAAGGGGGCGCGGCCCGACGGGAGGGAGCAGTGATGCCTTCGTGCATCCTCGGAGAGGTCGGTCACCTCTCCGACGCAGGCTGGACACGGGACACGGCGACCCGCCTCAGCTGCCCTTCCTGCGGTTCCGCACATGTGGCCCAGGTCCTCGGCGACAACGGCGGAATCTCGTACGTGTGCACCTCCTGCGGTCACAGCTGGAGCTGATCGATGGGTGCACACAGGCGAAAGTGCGACTGGTGCGGCAGTGGCACCCCGATCGTGCGGGACATGGAACCGGTCAACCCGGACTACCAGTACTGGTGCGAGGAATGCGCGCGGGCGCTGATCATAAAAGGCGACCCGATCGAGACCTACCGCGAGCTGGAGGGCGAGCCGATCTACGGCCGCCTCCTGGAGGAACACTGCACGCTGAAGCGGTTCTACTCGTTCGTCACGGCCTGACGGCCCGACGGAGAACCGATTTGGTGTTCACCCCCCAGGACCGTGTAATGTTGTCGTCGTCGCCGGGGGAACCGGGCGAAATGAAAAAGCATGTGGTTCCACCACATGACAACAAGGGGCTATAGCTCAGTTGGTAGAGCGCTTGCATGGCATGCAAGAGGTCAGGAGTTCAATTCTCCTTAGCTCCACAGAAGTCGAGGGCGGGCCATCCGGAACGGGTGGCCCGCCCTCGACGTTCGGTGACCCGGCTGGTGTCGCGTGCGTACGCGACGCGGACGGAGCGGAGCGGATCCCCCCGGTGGAGGATCCGCTCCGTCGCTCAGCGTCCCAGGGCCCGCCTGCCGCGCCCCTGGGAGAGCACCGGCAGATTGGTGCGGGATTCCCCCTGCGCGCGCGTGTCCTCCTCCAGGCGCAGCGCGAGGGCCGGGCAGCGGCGTACCGCACGCAGCGCCTTCGCCTCCGCGTACCGCGGAACCGCCGCCTGCGCGACGGTGGGGAAACCGTCCGCGCCGAGTTGGAAGACCTCCGGGAGGATGTCCGCGCACAGGCCGTGGCCCCGGCACAGCGTCCAGTCGACGTAGATCTTCTGGCGGCTGGGACCGTTCTCCTCGGACTCCGCGCCGCCCGGGATGCCCGTCGGGGCCCTGCCCCCCTCGAAGAGCGGCAGCACGCCCTCCACGGGGCGTCCGCAGCCGTTGCCGAGGACGTGCGCCGCGAGGTCGTCGGTGAACGCCTTGATGGTCGACTCCAGGAACATCGCGGAGCCGTCCGGGTGCGAGCACGCGCCGCGCCGCTTGACGCTCTTGGCGACCTGCTTGAGGGCCTCCAACGCGGCCGGTCCGCCGCCGTTGAGGATGTCCTCCATGCCGCGCGCCGCCGCGGGCAGCCCGAGGTAGCACGGGCCGCACTGGCCCGCGCTCTCCTCCGCCAGCCACTGCGCCACCCGCAGCGACTCGCCCAGCGGGCAGGTCTCCTGAGTGATCGGCAGGATCGCGCCGGCGCCGAGCGCACCGCCCACCGCGTCCAGCGAGTTGCGGGAGACGATCGCCTCGTTGACCGTCGCCGCGTCGATCCACCGGCCGTGGTAGCCGCCGGTCAGCACGCCCTGCGGCACCGGTGGGGCACCGGCCAGCTGCAGGACGTAGCGCAGCGGCACGCCCGTGGGGACCTCGATCACCATCGGGCGGGCGACCGCGCCGGACACGGTCAGCATCACGGTGCCGGGTTCGTCGTACAGGCCGGTGTTGCCGTAGCGCTCCGGGCCGATGCGGGCGGCGATGGCCAGTTGGGCGAACGTCTCGGCGTTCGACAGCAAGGTGGGTGCGCCGCCGACGCCGGTCTGCGAGGCGCTGACCTTGCGGCCGGGCGGGATGGCCGGGCCGCCGTCGATCGAGCGGATCAGAGAGGCGGCGGCGCCGGTCACCATCCGTACCGGATTGCGCTGCACGCGCGCGCGGAGCGCCGATCGGCGCCCGTTGCTCAGACCGCGTTCGGCGAGTGCCGCCTCCATGGAGCGCTGCGTCGACTCCCGGGTGACCCCCACCACGAGCGTGCGGGCACCCAGGGCCTCGGCGCACAGCAGGGCGCCGTCCAGGATGAGGTGCGGGGAGCGGTTGATCAGCACCGTGTCCTTGCGGCAGGCGGGTTCGTCCTCACTGCCGTTGACGACGACGACCGGCCTCACGCCGCGGCGGATCGCCGACTCGGCGACCGACCGCAGCTTCTTGTGGAAGGGGAAGCCCGCGCCGCCGCGGCCCCTGAGGTTGATGCGTTCGGCGAGCTGCGCGAGCTGCTCGCCGCCCATCGGTTCGAGCGGCCCGTGCACCTTCAGGTGCATGGGCAGATCGAGCCGTTCGACAAGGTCGAAACCTGACGTGAGCTGGGGAAGGCCGACCACGCGGACTTCGGGGACGTCGGGCAGGGCCTCGTTCACCTATAGCCTCCGGACGGCATGTTCCAAGGTTCGCCCGAACCCGGCGCGTCGAACGTGCCGGGGAGTGGTTCGGTTGCGGGACCGCTGTTGTACGTGTCGTTCTGGTTGTACGTGCCGTACCCCGTGTTCGTCTCACCGGTGTCGTACACATCACGTCCGTCGTAGCCGCCGGCGCCCGGATTGCCATAGGTGGGGACGGTGTATCCGGTGTCCGTGAGCGGGTCGTACGCCGACGGCGGCGCCTCTCCGACCGGCGGCGGGGAAGGGATCGGCCAGCTGCCCGAGGTGCTGCCGCCGCTGTCGACGCGCGGGAGCGTCTCCGTGGGCTGAGCGGCCTGCGGGACGTCCCTGTACGCGGTCTCGCCGGTGGCGTACTGCTGCCGTCCCCGCCCGCGGGAGGACACGGCGCGGTAGGCCGCGGAGAATCCGGAACCGGCGGGCTCTGCGGGCTCCGGGGCGTCGAACAGCGGTGCGGCGGGCGACTCGGCGGGGTTCGCTCGGCGGCGGCCCTCATAGCCCGGCAGGGCGGTGGAACCGGTGTCCGCCGCTCGCGCCCGGCTCGTGTCCAGGTCTTCGCGGCCGGGCCGGTCCTCGGTGCCGAGCAGTTCCATGATCCGGTCGGCGACCTTGCGCTTGACCGGTCGCGGGGCGGCCCGCAGGGCGAGCGCCGCCATGACGCCGAGCACGGACAGACCGTAGAGGATGGTGAAGATCGGCTTGGCGGGGCGACCCGCGTAGAGCCCGTGGACGAGCGCGGCACACCAGGCCGGGTAGGCCAGCATGTGCATGGCCCGCCAGCGCGCCGCGACCGGGGCCGGGGCGGCGAAGTTGCTGCGCAGGGCACCGGTGATGCCGACGAAGATCATCAACAGGCCGGCCAGGGAGCCGAGGCCGATGAGTCCGCCGCTGCTGCTGAAGCCGAGGGAGAAGGGGATCACCGCGGCGATCAGTTCGGTGTGATCCAGCGCGAGCTTGATGGTGATGTGCACCAGGAGGAAGGCGATCGAGGCGACCGCGGTCGTACGGTGCACCGCCTGCCCGATGATCCGCTGGCGGATGTTGAGCAGGAGCCGGTCCTGGGCGACCAGGCCCCAGATCACCGAGCAGCTGAGCGAGACCAGCGACAGCACGCCGGCACCGAAGTTGAGGAAGTTCCGCAGCCATTCACCTCCGATCAGCACGATCACGGGTATGAGCAGCAGGACGACGACGGATGCCGCCCCGTAGGCCGAGCGGCCCGGTTTGGGGAGTGAGGTGGTACTACGACGAGGGTTCATGGGGGCAACTCCGAGCAGTTCGGGTGAGCGGTCCCGGGCCGCACTCTAGGTCGCGCCATACCGATCAGTACGAGGTTTGAGTTATTGCGTTGTTATCAAAGGACAATGCGGCCGGTGTGATGTCCCTTAGGGTGTGTTACGCGAAGTAATCCGACCTCGGTTCTGTGGATGCGGGCGTCGACGGGGTGTGTCGACTAGGCGTACGGAAGGGCGTCGCGGCTTGCTCAAGCCGTGCGGTACCCTGGCGCCATGCGTGCCGTACGCCTTCTGCTTAGCGGGCCGCGCTGATCAGTCCCGACCACCGGTGAGAACGTGGTCGGAGTCGGCGCGGCGTCCCCTCCTGTGCGAGGGGTTTTTTCGTTTCTTGGGTGAAGCGCAGGCAGAGACGATCGATGGAGCTTAGAGGATCATGAGCGAGACGAACACCGCTGCCGCTTCGGAGGTGGCTGCGCCGCACCGCTACACGGCTGCCGTGGCCGCCGAGATCGAGGCACGCTGGCAGGACTTCTGGGACGCCGAGGGCACCTACGCGGCGCCCAACCCGCAGGGTGACCTGGCGGGCGACCCCGAGCTGGTCGCCCGGCCCAAGAAGTTCATCATGGACATGTTCCCGTACCCCTCCGGTGCGGGCCTGCACGTCGGCCACCCCCTCGGCTACATCGCCACCGACGTCTTCGCCCGCTTCCAGCGGATGACCGGCCACAACGTGCTGCACACCCTGGGCTTCGACGCCTTCGGCCTGCCCGCCGAGCAGTACGCCGTGCAGACCGGCACGCACCCGCGCGTGTCCACCGAGGCCAACATCGAGAACATGAAGGCCCAGCTGCGCCGGCTGGGTCTGGGCCACGACAAGCGCCGGTCGTTCGCCACGATCGACCCGGAGTACTACAAGTGGACCCAGTGGATCTTCCTGCAGATCTTCGACTCCTGGTACGACGAGGCGGCCGGTAGGGCCCGCCCGATCTCCGAGCTGGTCGCCCGGTTCGCCTCCGGTGAGCGTGCCGTTCCGGGCACCACGCGCGCGTGGAGCGAGCTGAGCGCCACCGAGCGCGCCGACGTGCTGGGCGAGTACCGCCTGGCCTACGCCTCCGACGCGCCGGTCAACTGGTGCCCCGGCCTGGGCACGGTGCTGGCCAACGAGGAGGTCACCGCCGACGGCCGCTCCGAGCGCGGCAACTACCCCGTCTTCAAGGCCAAGCTGCGCCAGTGGAACATGCGCATCACCGCCTACGCCGACCGGCTGCTGGACGACCTGGAGGAGCTGGACTGGCCCGAGGCCATCAAGCTCCAGCAGCGCAACTGGATCGGCCGCTCCGAGGGCGCCCGCGTCGACTTCCCGATCGACGGAGAGCGCATCACCGTCTTCACCACCCGCCCCGACACCCTGTTCGGCGCGACGTACATGGTGCTGGCGCCCGAGCACCCGCTGGTGGAGAAGTTCACCCCCGCCGCCTGGCCGGAGGGCACCCGCGCGACGTGGACCGGCGGCCACGCGACCCCGGCCGAGGCCGTCGCGGCCTACCGGGCGCAGGCCGCGTCCAAGTCCGACGTCGAGCGGCAGGCCGAGGCCAAGGACAAGACCGGTGTCTTCACCGGCGCGTTCGCCACCAACCCCGTCAACGGCGAGCAGGTCCCGGTCTTCATCGCCGACTACGTGCTGATGGGCTACGGCACCGGCGCGATCATGGCCGTCCCGGCGCACGACACGCGCGACTTCGCCTTCGCCCGCGCCTTCGAGCTGCCGGTGCGCTGCGTCGTGGAGCCGACCGACGGCCGTGGCACCGACCCGACCACCTGGGACGACGCGTTCTCCTCCTACGACGCGACGATCGTCAACTCGGCCGGCGACGGCGTCGAGCTGGACGGACTGGGCGTCACTGAGGCCAAGGCGCGCATCACCGAGTGGCTGGAGCGCCGCGGCATCGGCGAGGGCACCGTCAACTTCCGCCTGCGCGACTGGCTGTTCAGCCGCCAGCGCTACTGGGGCGAGCCCTTCCCGATCGTCTACGACGAGGACGGCATCGCCCACCCGCTGCCCGAGTCGATGCTGCCGCTGGAGCTGCCCGAGGTCGAGGACTACAGCCCGCGCACCTTCGACCCCGACGACGCCGACACCCAGCCCGAGACGCCCCTGTCGCGCAACGAGGAGTGGGTCTACGTCACCCTGGACCTGGGCGACGGGCCGAAGAAGTACCGGCGTGAGACCAACACCATGCCCAACTGGGCCGGTTCCTGCTGGTACGAGCTGCGCTACCTGGACCCGCACAACAGCGAGAAGCTGGTCGACCCCGAGATCGAGCAGTACTGGATGGGCCCGCGCGAGGGCCTGCCGCACGGAGGCGTCGACCTGTACGTCGGCGGCGCCGAGCACGCCGTGCTCCACCTGCTGTACGCGCGCTTCTGGTCCAAGGTCCTCTACGACCTGGGGCACGTGTCCTCCGCGGAGCCGTTCCACAAGCTGTTCAACCAGGGCATGATCCAGGCCTACGTCTACCGCGACAGCCGCGGCATCGCGGTGCCCGCCGCCGAGGTGGAGGAGCGCGACGGCGCCTACTTCTACCAGGGCGAGCAGGTCAGCCGCCTGCTGGGCAAGATGGGCAAGTCCCTGAAGAACGCGGTGACTCCGGACGAGATCTGCACCGAGTACGGTGCCGACACCCTGCGCCTGTACGAGATGGCGATGGGCCCGCTGGACGTCTCCCGCCCGTGGGACACGCGCGCGGTGGTGGGCCAGTTCCGGCTGCTGCAGCGACTGTGGCGCAACATCGTCGACGAGGCGACCGGCGAACCCACCGTCGTCGACACCGAGGCCGGCGAGGAGACGCTGCGCGCCCTGCACAAGGCGATCGACGGCGTGCGCGGCGACCTGGAGGGCATGCGGTTCAACACCGCCATCGCCAAGGTCACCGAGCTGAACAACCACCTGACCAAGGCGGGCGGCCCGGTGCCGCGGCCGGTGGCCGAGGCGCTGGTGCTCCTGGTCGCGCCGCTGGCCCCGCACATCGCCGAGGAACTGTGGCGCAAGCTGGGCCACACCGGCTCCGTCGTCCACCGGGACTTCCCGGTCGCCGACCCCGCCTACGTGGTCGACGAGACCGTGACCTGCGTCGTCCAGATCAAGGGCAAGGTCAAGGCGCGGCTGGAGGTGCCGCCGGCCATCTCCGAGGAGGAACTGGAGAAGGCCGCGCTGGCCGACGACAAGGTCGTCGCGGCACTGGACGGCGCCGGGATCCGCAAGGTGATCGTGCGGGCGCCGAAGCTGGTGAACATCGTGCCCGCGTGAGCCGCCGGGGCGGGCCGGTGTCCCGCTCGGGGTAGTCCCCTACGGGCAGGTTCGGGGTTCCCGGTGGAACCCCGAACCTGCCCGTTGCGTTTACCGTGGAAGAGCGGCGCGGCGGGTGCCGCGGGCCGGAGGAGGAGTGCCGTGGAAGTAGTTGTCGCCGTCTTCGCCCTGCTCTTCGTACTGTTCGTGGGCCTCGGCGCGTACGTCACGGTGAAGGCGATCGGTGCCGCCAGGCGCGGAGTGGACCGCACCCTCACTCAGGCCCGCCGCACCGTCGAGGACCACACCCTGCGCGCCAAGTCGCTCACCCAGCCCGGGCCCGCGGGCGAGATCGCGCAGCTCCGCCTCACCCTGCGCACATCGATGCGCGCCACCCAGGACGCGCTGCACGCGGGCGTGAGCGGCGACGAGTCCCTCAAGGAGTCCGTCGGCCTGTTCGAGCGGCTCAGCCTGCACGGGCGTGAACTCGACGACGAACTCAAGCGCCTGGAGGCGGAACCGGACCGCGTGGCGCTCGCCCGGCTGCTGCCCGCCCTGCGCGAGCGCACCGAACGCATCACGCGGTCCGCGGACTCGCTGCGCTGGGCGGCACGCGACCGCGCCCGCCGCTTCGCCGACGACGACCTCGACTCCCTGAGCGCCCAGATCGACGTGGAGGCCGGCGCACTGCGCCACTGGACGGCCCCGGAGCCGCCCCCGTCCTCCCCGCTGCCCGGGGAAGCGGCCCGCCCCGCCGTCACCCCGCCGACCCCTCGCACGACGTACTCCTGGCAGAAGAAGCCCCGCCCCGAGAGCACATCGTGATCCGGCCACACCTGTCCCGGGTGAGCGGGGTCGGGCTGCCGCACGAGCGGTACGACAGGTAATCTCCAGCTCATGTCCCGCCATGTCGCGATCGTCACCGATTCAACGGCCTACCTGCCGCCGCGGACGATGGAGCGCCACGGCATCACCGCGGTGCCCCTGACCGTCGTTCTCGGCGACCGGGCACTGGAAGAGGGCACCGAGATCTCGACCCGCTCCCTGGCCCAGGCGCTGCAGAAGCGACGCCCCGTCACCACCTCGCGGCCCAGCCCCCAGCTGTTCGCGGAGACCTACCGCAAGGTCGCCGAGACGGGGGCCGCCGGCATCGTCTCCCTGCACCTGTCGGCCGAGCTGTCCGGCACCTACGACGCGGCGGTCGCCGCCGCCCGGGAGGCACCGGTGCCGGTGCGGGTCGTCGACACCGGGATGATCGCCATGGCCCTCGGCTTCTGCGCGCTGGCCGCGGCCGAGGCGGCGGAGACCGGCGGCACGCTGGACGAGGCCGTCACGGCCGCGGAGAAGCGCGCCGCCGGCACCTTCGCCTACTTCTACGTCGACACTCTCGACTACCTGCGCCGCGGCGGCCGGATCGGCGCGGCCCAGGCGCTGCTCGGCTCGGCCCTCGCGGTGAAGCCGCTGCTGCAGCTGGAGAAGGGCCGGATCGAGCCGCTGGAGAAGGTCCGCACGGCGTCGAAGGCGATCGCACGGCTGGAGGAGCTGGTGGCCGACCGCGCCGGCGGCGCCCCCGTCGACATCGCCGTCCACCACCTCTCCGCCCCCGACCGGGCCACGGCCCTGGCGGACCGGCTGCGCGAGCGGGTGCCGGGCCTGGCCGACCTGCACGTGAGCGAGGTCGGCGCGGTGATCGGGGCGCACACGGGGCCGGGACTGCTGGGGGTCGTGGTCTCCTCGCGGTGAACGTGCGCTCCACCGGGGGCGTCCCCGGGAGGCGGCCCGTACGACGCATCACTCGTGCGGGTGGCGGAGTTGTCCACAATCGGGCCCTCGTCCCCGGAAACTGAGCAAGATCATCGCGATGTCCGGCCGTGCCCCATTCTCGGGGCATGGCACTTCGATCACGTTCGCACACCGCCACCAGTGGACCGGGCCGCGAGCCAGGCTCCGACCGCCGCGTCCACCACCGCCGCCCGCGGGGCCGCGGGCACACCCGGCAGCGCCGCGCGCCGGCCGAGGACCTCAAGCGGCGCGCGGAGGCGCTCCTCCTCACCCCGCACAGCAAGGAGGAGCGGCGACACGCCGGCGAGGAGCACCAACGCGCCCGCCCCGGAGACGAGTCGGGCGCGGGACCGCCTCCGGGCGGTCCGCGGACCGCCGGGACCGGCGACCCGGGGCCTCCCGCGCCGGCGGACCCCGACGCCGGCACGGACGCCGCCGTCGCGGCCGCGCCCGCCGGGGCAGCGTGGTGGGCGCGTGCCGGGATGGCGCTGCGCGAGCGGATGCCGGTCTGGGTCCAGACACGGTGCGGACTGGAACGCAGAAGCGTGATCGCGCTCGCCGTGCTGCTCGTCGTCGCCGTCGCCTTCGCGGCACAGCACTTCTGGGGCGGGCGGACCAGGCCCGTGCGGGCCCCGGAGGTGGTCCGGGCGGCGGCTCCCCACGGCATGGAGCGGACCGGTGACGCGAGCGCTCCCGCGGGCACCGCGGCCGGGACCGGTCCGGAACCCGCCTTCGGTTCCGGCGGAGGGGCGGCACGGCCCGGCGGCGCGGACAGCGGCGCGCCGGGCGCCGCGCCCGGCGCGGAGATCGTCGTGGACGTCGGCGGCAAGGTCCGCCGCCCCGGGATCCACCGCCTGCCGGCCGGCTCCCGGGTGGCCGACGCGCTCGACGCCGCGGGCGGGGCGCGTCCGGGCACCGACCTCACGGGCCTGAACCGGGCCCGCTTCCTTGCCGACGGGGAGCAGGTGATCGTCGGCGCGACGGCCCCGGTGACCGTGACGGGCGCGGGCACCGCACCGGGTGGCCCCATGGCGCCCGGTGCGGTGCCCGTGGCCCCCGTCTCGCTCAACACCGCCACCCTGGACCAACTCGACACGCTGCCGGGCGTGGGCCCCGTGCTGGCGCGGCACATCGTGGACTACCGCACCCGGCACGGCGGATTCCGCTCGGTGGACGAACTGCGCGAGGTCAACGGCATCGGCGAGCGCCGCTTCGCCGATCTGCGGAACCTGGTGCGGCCGTGAGCCGGAGCGAGGACGGCACCGCCCGCACCGCCTCGGCACCGCCCGCCCGGCGGCACGACGTGCACCGCGCCTCCGGCAGCCGCCTCGGCGCGGCCCACCCGCGGCAGGAGGCGCCGGCGGACCTCAGACTGGTGCCTCCGGCACTGGCCGCCTGGGCCGCGGCGGCCCTCGCGCTGAACGCCCCGCAGGCCGCGGTCACCGCTGCCGTCGTCGCCTGCCTCGCCGCCGCCCTGCTGCTGGCGGCCCGGCGGCGCCGGCCCGCAGGCCCTCCCGGGCCGGGGCGGAGCGGATGGCCGCGCGCCACGGCCGCCGCCGCGCTGCTCTGCGCCGCCGCGGCTGCCGCCTCGGCCGGGCTGCACGGGGCGGACCTGAGCCGGGGACCTCTGCCGGAGCTGGCCCGCCGCTACGCCACCGTGACCGCCGACGTGGAGGTCGTGTCCGACCCCCGGCTCACCCGCCCCCGGGTCACGGGCGACCGTGCGGCCCCGCCCTCGGTGGTGCTGGAGGCGGAGGTGCGCGGCATCGAGCACGGCGCCGGGGCGCCCGTGGCGACCAGGACCCCGGTGCTGGTGATCGTCCCGGCCCGAGGAGGCCGTGCCCAGGAGACGGACGGCGCGCCGGACCGCTCGCGATGGCTGCGGCTGCTGCCGACGACGCGGGTGCGGGTGACCGGACGGCTGGCACCGCCCGCCGTGACCGGTGACCGGATCGCGGCCGTGCTGCGGGTCCGGGGCGCCGCACCACCGCTCGTGGTGGGGCAGCCGTCGGGACCGCAGCGGCTCGCGGGGCGGCTGCGGGCCGGGCTGCGGGAGGCGACCGACGGGCTGCCGGCGGATGCCCGGGCACTGCTGCCCGGGCTGGTCGTGGGGGACACCGCCCGCATCGCCCCGGAGCTCGCCGACGCCTTCCGCGAGACCGACCTCGCACACGTCCTCGCCGTCTCCGGGAGCAACCTCACCGTCGTCCTCGCCCTGCTGCTGGGGCCGCCCGGGCTCGCCCAGCGTGCCGAGCGCCGCGGCGCAGCGCCCCGCATGGGCCTCACACTGCGCGCGACGGCGCTGCTCGGCGGGATGCTCACGCTGGCGTTCGTGCTCGTGTGCCGGCCCGACCCGAGTGTGCTGCGGGCGGCGGCCTGCGCGGGCGTCGCGCTGCTCGCACTGGCCACGGGGCGCCGCAGGTCGCTCCTCCCGGCGCTGGCGACGGCGGTGCTCCTGCTGGTGCTGTACGACCCCTGGCTGGCCCGCAGTTACGGCTTCCTGCTGTCCGTGCTGGCCACGGGTGCCCTGCTCACGCTGGCACCGTACTGGAGCGCCGCCCTGCGGCGGCGCGGGGTCCCTGCCCGGACGGCTGAGGCACTGGCCGCGGCAGGGGCGGCCCAGGCCGTGTGCGCCCCCGTCGTCGCGGTGCTGTCCGCGCGGGTCAGCCTCGTCGCGGTGCCCTGCAACCTGCTCGCGGAGGTCGCGATCGCGCCGGCCACGGTGCTCGGCTTCGCCGCGTTGGCGTGCGCGCCGGTGGCGATGCCGGTGGCCGAGGGGCTCGCCTGGTGCGCGGGCTGGCCCGCCGGGTGGATCGCCGGGATCGCCCGGACCGGCGCCGCGCTGCCCGGTGGGGCCGTGGACTGGCCAGGCGGCTGGACCGGCGCCCTGCTGCTCGCCCTCGTCACCGTGGCGCTCGTTCTCGTCGGACGCCGGCTGCTGCCCGGCCGCCCCTGGCTCTGCGGTGCCTGCGGCGTGCTGCTCCTGCTCGCCGTGGTGCAGCCGCCCCCGCTGACCCGGGTGGTCACGGGCTGGCCGCCGCCCGGCTGGCGGCTGGTGATGTGCGACGTGGGGCAGGGAGACGCGGTCGTGCTCGCGGCCGGCGCGCACACGGGAGTGGTCGTGGACGCCGGTCCCGAGCCCCGCCGCGTCGACCGCTGCCTGCGTCGGCTGGGCGTCACCCGGATCCCGCTCGTCGTGCTGACCCACTTCCACGCCGACCACGTGGCCGGGCTCCCCGGTGTGCTGCGCGGGCGGCAGGTCGGTGCGATCGAGACGACGGGGTTCGATGAGCCCCCGTACCAGGTGCGGTTCGTCAGGAGGGAGGCGGCGCGGCGGAACATCCCGCTGACCCGGGCCGCGGCGGGGGAGCTGCGGCGGGCCCCGGGTGTCGACTGGCAGGTGCTGTGGCCGCCGGGCGGCCCGGCGGCCACCGTGGAGCCGGAAGGGCCGAACGATGCCAGCGTCACGTTGCTCGTGCGGTCGGCCGGGCTGCGGATGCTGCTCCTGGGCGACCTCGAACCCCCGTCCCAGCACGCGCTGCTGAGGTCGCCGGCGGCAGCGCTGCTGGGCCGTGTGGACGTGCTGAAAGTGGCCCATCACGGCTCGGCCTACCAGGACGCGGGCCTCATACGCCTGGTGGCACCCCGGCTGGCCCTCATCTCGTGCGGCGCGGACAACCCCTACGGCCACCCGGCGCCCGGCACGGTCGCGGCCCTGCGGGCCCTGGGGGCGGCGGTGCTGCGCACGGACCGGGACGGAACGCTGGCGGTCACGGGGGCGGACGGAGGGCTGCGGGTGGCGGCAGACTGAGGCCATGGATGCTGCACAGGTCGACGCCTATCTCCGCCGCCTGGGTGCCGCGGACACCCCCGTCCCGCCCACCGGTGAGGGACTGCGCGCGCTGCACCTGCGCCACCTGCGCACCGTCCCCTTCGAGAACCTGTCGGTCCACCTCGGTGAGGAGATCGTGCTGGACGACAAGCACTTGGTGGACAAGCTGGTGGCCGCCCGCCGTGGCGGATTCTGCTACGAACTGAACGGCGCGTTCGGGGCGTTGCTCTCCGCACTGGGCTTCGAGGTGGCGCTGCTCGCGGCGCGGGTGTACGGGGAGGCCGGGCGGCTCGGTGTCCCGTACGACCATCTCGCGCTGCGGGTGCGGACGCAGGACGGCGGGGACTGGCTGGCCGACGTCGGGTTCGGGGCGCACAGCCACTACCCGCTGGCACTGGCCGACCGGGGCGACCAGTTCGACCCGGGCGGGGTGTTCCGCATCGCGGAGTCGGCACCGGACGCGGCCGGTGCCGGAGGCGGGGCGGTCGAGCAGGCGGGCGGAGGAGGCGACTTGGACGTCCTGCGGGACGGCGCGCGCCAGTACCGCCTGGAGCTGCGGCCCCGGGTGCTCGGGAACTTCGTGACCGGCGCCTGGTGGCACAGCACCAGCCCGCGCTCCCACTTCCTGCAGTCGCTGGTGTGCTCGCGCGTCACCGAGGACGGGGGCCGGATCACGCTCAGCGGGCGGCGGCTCACGGTGACGGACGCCGACGGCGGGCGCGAGACGCGGGAACTGGAGGGAGACGAGGAGGTGTTGTCGGTGTACCGGGAGCGTTTCGGCATGGAGCTGGACCGGGTGCCGGAGGTGCGGGACCGCGACGGCGACGGCTGATCCCGGGCCCCTGGGCCTCGGGCACGCGGCCTGCCTGCCGGGCCTGCCGAACCGGGAGGGCGGCATGCGGGGCCCGGCGACTGGGCCGGATGTGCCGGGGCCGCCGGGTGCGTTGGGTACGGCGACCACGCCGAACCCGTCGGCGGTGCCGGGACCGGCACGGGGTTGCGGCACGGCGGGGTCCGGCACCCGGTCGGGCCGGACGGGCGGAAGGTGCCGTGGGCGCCCGGCAGTCCCTGGTCCGGGCATGCCGGAAAATGGCGGCGTGAGTGATGTGAGACATGTGCTGGTGCTGCCCGACCGCGATGCCGCGGAGGAGGCCGTGGAGGCGCTCGCGGAGCGGTTCGGGGTACGGGAGGAGCCGCTGGTCGTCCGGGACGCGCTGGCCGGGGAGGACGATGCGGAGGATGCGCAGTGGCTCGTCGTGCTGCGGGACGAGGAGGGACGGCTCGACCCGGGCGAGCTGGACGCGTTCGCGGGGGAGTGGGACGGGTGGCGCGAGGAGCCGTGAGGTGAGCCCCGGCCCGCAGCCACCCGCACCCCGCGGCCGGCCTCATCCGCCCGCCGGCAGCTGCCCCCAGCCGCGGCCGTTCCCACCCGCCCGCCACCAGCCGCCTCACCCGTGGCCCGTCTACCCCGCCCGTCTACCCCGCCCGTCGGCAGCCGCTGCCACCTGAGCCGCCCCACCTGAGCCGCCCCACCTGAGCCGGCCCACCTGCGGTCGGCCCGCCACGGCCGGTCGGCTCCACGGCCGTGGCGGCTCGGTCCGCGCCCCGGGGCCGCCGGGCCCACCCGCCGCGGCCGCTGCGACAGACGGCCGCAAGGCGCTGTCGGTGGCGCGTGCCATGCTTGTCCCGATGCCCAGGAAGACTGCGAACGACGACCTTCTCGCCCCGGTGACGCTGGCCGTGGGCCAGGAGGACCTCCTGCTCGACCGCGCCGTGCAGGAGGTGGTGGCCGCCGCGAGGACCGCCGACGCCGACACGGACGTGCGCGAGCTGACCCCGGACCAGCTTCAGCCGGGGACACTCGCCGAGTTGACGAGTCCCTCCCTGTTCGCCGAGCGCAAGGTGGTCGTCGTCCGCAGCGCGCAGGACCTGTCCGCCGACACGATCAAGGACGTGAAGGCGTACCTCTCGTCGCCCGCGGAGGAGATCACGCTCGTGCTGCTGCACGCCGGCGGCGCCAAGGGCAAGGGCCTGCTGGACGCCGCGCGCAAGGCGGGGGCGCGGGAGGTGGCCTGTCCGAAGATGACCAAGCCGGCGGACCGGCTGGCCTTCGTGCGGCAGGAGTTCCGCGCCGCCGGGCGGTCCGCGACCCCCGAGGCCTGCCAGGCGCTCGTCGACGCCATCGGCAGCGACCTGCGCGAGCTGGCGTCGGCGGTCTCCCAGCTGGTCGCCGACGTGGAGGGCACGGTCGACGAGGCGGTCGTCGGGCGGTACTACACCGGGCGGGCGGAGGCCTCCAGCTTCACGGTGGCCGACCGGGCCGTCGAGGGCCGGGCCGCGGAGGCGCTGGAGGCGCTTCGCTGGTCCCTGGCGACCGGCGTCGCACCCGTGCTGATCACCAGTGCGCTCGCGCAGGGTGTGCGGGCCATCGGGAAGCTGTCCTCCGCCCGCGGTGGGCGGCCCGCCGACCTCGCCCGCGAGCTGGGCATGCCGCCGTGGAAGATCGACCGGGTGCGGCAGCAGATGCGCGGATGGACGCCGGACGGTGTGGCCGTCGCCCTGCGGGCCGTCGCCGAGGCCGACGCCGGGGTCAAGGGCGGCGGCGACGACCCCGAGTACGCCCTGGAGAAGGCGGTCGTCGTCATCGCCCGGGCGGCAAGATCGCGGGGCCGCGGATAGGTGCCCCGGTGCCGAGCGGGTTCCGGCTCGTCTCGTCATCCCGGTCCGGCGCGAGGAGAATCGGAGGTGTCAGCCGTTCATCGCCGAGCGAAGGAGAGGTGGCGATCGCCATGGCTGAACACCCGCACGCAGCGCTCGTCCGCAAGGGCTACGAGGCATTCCAGCGCGGGGACATGGACACCTTGCGCGACATGATGACCGGGGACTGCGCACAGCACGTGCCCGGAACGCACCCGCTCTCGGGTGACCACAAGGGGACCGACGCGATCCTCGGCGGGTACTACGCCCGGCTTCACTCGGAGACGGGTGGAACCTTCCGGGTCGAGTTGCGCAACGTCTTCGTCGACGGCCGCGGGCACGCCGTGTCCGTGCACCACTTCACCGCCGACCGCGGTGACCGGCACATCGACGAGATGGGAGGCATCGTCTTCCGGATCGTCGGCGACAAGATCACCGACCTCGACGAGTGCGTCGCGGACATCGACAGGACCAACGAGTTCTGGGTGTGATCCGCCGGAAGCCGGAAGCCGGAAGCCGGAAGCCGGAAGCCGGAAGCCGGAAGCCGGAAGCCGGAAGCCGGAAGCCGGAAGCCGGAAGCCGGAAGCCGGAAGCCGGAAGCCGGAAGCCGGAAGCCGGAAGCCGGAAG
>NZ_JAFFZS010000148.1 GCF_016921115.1 Streptomyces actuosus | reverse complement strand
CCTTGAAACGTCTCAAGACCTAAACAGCCCAACACCGCAAAGCGAGATCCAGGAACCCAGAGACGACTTTCTGCTGAGGCTCTCGTGTATTTTTCCTCATCCAGATAGCCAGCAGAAAGGTACATAAAACCAGCCTGAAAGGTTTGCAAGTGTGATGCTAACTGTCTGTACAGTCTTGACTTATGATTATCTTACCCATTGACGAATTGGTACCATGGTATCTTTTTGGTTGAATGACCTGATCCAACAAACCCGCGCAATGTAAAGCAACATTCTTAAGCACTGAAGAGAACACCAAACCAGCACGGTCTACCTGATATTGATCAATACCGTTAACTGTCTCCTCCAAAGGCAGACCTCTGGGTGTTTTGGCACCAACCAGAACACGTCTGTCCTCGCCTGGATCAGCTTCACATGATTATCTGCTCATCCCATGAGATTCAACACGCAAACAGCTAATAACCAACATACTCACATTAGCCAAAGACGTGGAATAATTATTGCTTTTGATCAGGGAGGCGTGGACTCGATAGAGAAAAGAACAGCCATTGGCTACTTCTCGATTCACTAC
>NZ_JAFFZS010000147.1 GCF_016921115.1 Streptomyces actuosus | reverse complement strand
CGGCCGGGGACGTGGCGCTCCTGACGCGGGACACCGCGTGGGAGCGGGCGGAGGACCGGCCGCGTCGGGCGGGTGTGTCCTCGTTCGGCATCAGCGGCACCAACGCCCACGTCATCCTCGAAGAGGCTCCTCAGGAAGCCCGTCGGGAGGTTCGAAAGGGGCCGAGTGAGGGAGACGGGCCCGAACCCGAACCGGGATCGGAGCTCCCGCGAGTCATGCCCTGGGTACTGTCCGCAGCGGGCGACGCGCTGCCCGCCCAGGCAGAGCAACTGGTCGGCTTCGTCGAGGCCCGTCCCGACCTCCCCCTCGGGGACACCGCCCTGGCCCTGGCCACCACTCGGACCGTGCTGGAGAACCGCGCCGTGGTCCTGGCCGCCGACCGCGACGAGTTGCTGCGCTCGTTGCGCTCCTTGGCGGAGGGCCGGAGCGAACCCGGCGTCGTCAGGAACGCCGTACAGACAGGTGGCCGACTGGCGTTCCTGTTCGCGGGTCAGGGTGGGCAGAGGGTCGGTATGGGGCGGGAGTTGTATGCCGCGTTTCCGGTGTTCGCCGCTGCCTTCGACGCGGTGGACGCCGAGTTGCCGTTCG
>NZ_JAFFZS010000146.1 GCF_016921115.1 Streptomyces actuosus | reverse complement strand
CCGGGGACGTGGCGCTCCTGACGCGGGACACCGCGTGGGAGCGGGCGGAGGACCGGCCGCGTCGGGCGGGTGTGTCCTCGTTCGGCATCAGCGGCACCAACGCCCACGTCATCCTCGAAGAAGGCCCGCCGACCGTGGAATCCTCGCGGGCGACGGCGGACGGCGACGTACCCGCCGAGGCCACCGGATCCCGGACCGTCCCGTTGCCCCTCTCCGCCGCCGAACCCGGTGCGCTGCGCGCCCAGGCGGAACGCCTGGTGAGCCTGATGGCGTCCGATCCGGAGCTGTCCCCGCAGGACGTCGGGCTCTCCCTCGCGACGACGCGGTCCGCGCTGGAACATCGCGCGGTCGTGCTCGCCGCGGACCGGGAGCAGGCCCTGCGCGGTCTCCGGGCCGTCGCACAGCAGGAGACGCCGGGGCATGTCCTCACCGGCGCGGTGACGGCCGGCGGCGGCCGTACGGCTTTCCTGTTCGCGGGTCAGGGCTCGCAGCGCCTGGGGATGGGCCGGGAGTTGTACGAGACGTATCCGGTGTTCGCGGACGCGTTCGACGCGGTGTGCCTGCACCTGGATGTCGCGTTGCCGTCGGGTC
>NZ_JAFFZS010000145.1 GCF_016921115.1 Streptomyces actuosus | reverse complement strand
GACTTGGGAGTGTCAATTCGTGTCACCATCATCCTTTCGGACTACATCCTACAGTGTAGGGATTAATCAATGCACCTATCTCGGGCAGATCCTCCGGATGCTCTCCGTTCGCTAACATATGCAATCGGATATCCGGCAGACAAGATAGGTGTGTAAGCAGGGATAATACTACTGGTCTATGCATGGGCTGAGTCGCCCTACCGCGTGTACACTCTTCTCCTGAATCATATTATTGGAATTCTGTGACACCTCGGTGCCTTATCTGACTACAACTGCGTCAAGACTGCCTTGCGAAGCAAGGTCTCAGTGACAGTTATATCATGTGACATCTACTTTTAACAAAAAACCAGCCCAGCCACTGATATTATCTTGTCAGACCGCCGAGGCTTTGCATCCTCGTTACTCTGTGCAGATAAGTCCTCGAAACCGCAGCTGTTAGATGTGTTGATAAAGTATTAGAACTGGGGGAGTTTCTAAGATCATAGTAACTCCGTAACCCCATTATTGAAACTGGTTCAAATGGGGCTGACCCAGCCCCGTCTGAGTAGTACTCAGCGGTGTCCATAAAAAAAAAAAAAAAAAACTACTGTCTGTTGTTATATGT
>NZ_JAFFZS010000144.1 GCF_016921115.1 Streptomyces actuosus | reverse complement strand
CCATGAGCCACCTTGAAGTCATGAGCCACCAAATCCAGAAGAATCAACAGTATACTAGTGCCCAGGGATACATGGATGCTGCTTCCTCCTAGAGTGTCATTAGGGTCGGGTCGGGTAGGGAATTGAGCACACTTGTCCCTACCCTCAGAGGGTCGGGACCACAATATATATTCCCACTCCCACACCCTCTTCCCATCGGGTCGGGTCGGGAATTCCCACTGTAGTCCCAAAGCACCGACCACCTTCCTAATATAACAGGCGGTGGACCTAATAAAGAAGGTGGGTCTAAGTTAGATGATAATAGCCCTAACCCTACCTTCCTGGTTAAGCCTAGTACCTTCCTAATAAGGAAGGTGGTCCATGCTTTGGGACATGCGGGAAATGCGGGATTGGGAGTGGGAATTCCCTCTCTAGTCCCATTCCCATGCGGGAAATGGAATCTGGTCCCAATTCCCGACCCTCATAGGGTCGGGTAGGGAATGGGAGTGGGAATTGCGGGTAGGGAATGACACTCTATCTTCTTCTTCCTTTTCCTTTCTCATGCTTGATTTTCTCGTCGATAGCTACATAGTAGTTTGAATATTAGTTCGTTTACTACTATCTGAGCCGCGTGACAATAACCAGGGTCAAGAGATAGGCGTTGAT
>NZ_JAFFZS010000143.1 GCF_016921115.1 Streptomyces actuosus | reverse complement strand
ACTTCCCACCTGCCAGCCGGATGCCAAGGAACGATGTTTTTGATGACGGTGCACCAGTGCGCCAAGCCAGCGTGCGGGCTGCATCGATCATCGAAGACTCTTACGGGGGCCGAAGATATGTGCAGGAGATGCCACCACCGCCGCCAAGCGCCTATCGTCGGGTCGCCGACTACGCACGGCCCTATGCCACGCCGGTTGATGACCGCGAGCCGTTTCCCCGCGGCGGCAGTGTTCAAGCGGGCGAGTATCCTCCCCGGCGTATGGCCTACATGGAAGACCCTGGGGTTCCACGAGAACGGGTGGTCCGAATGTCGAGCGTCCGACCCCCTACGGCGCGATACGAAGAACCGCGGGAGGTACTCCCCCGCGTGGCGAGTGTGCGACCGAGTGGTGGACGAGACATGAGTATGTATATGGACGATGACCCGCAGCGGGCGCGAGAGTACATTGAGCGACCGATGTATGTTTCTAGTCGCGCACCGACATTGCGAGAGGAACCGCAGTACTACGATGGAGAACCCGAGCCGATGGTGATGGATGGGGGGAGACGGACCTCCCAACGATACTAAGGGGGGACAATGGAATTTCTTTAAGTGGAAGCATGAGCATTTGGTTATTTATTGTGCAAGTACCATTACATTGAAGCCAT
>NZ_JAFFZS010000142.1 GCF_016921115.1 Streptomyces actuosus | reverse complement strand
AAGCAATGTTGCACGTAGGAGCAGTGAGCCAAACGTGCTCAGTGGTTGACATTGACCGTCCCTTACTCCGGACAGGAGATCGTGCTCTGGTGGCTTTCCGTTTCATCCAACGACCTGAGTTCCTGGCACCTGGTGATCGAATACTTTTCCGAGAGGGAAAGACCAAGGGTCTGGGGATTGTTAAGAGTGTTGGCTATGATCCGAGCCAGCCATTGAACCCGGGAGCAAAGGAGGAAGAGACGTGATTCTTTTTGTTTATGGCATGGTACTTTGCAGTTTTGTTTCATAGCCTGGCGCCCATGGTTGATTTGCTTGATTCATTGCACAAATTTATTCTTACGAAATGGTTCAGATAACAGTATGCTAACGAGCGATGGTATATACATATCCGGGTTCCTGTCTATCTATACAACTGACAGCTCTGCAATGCTACAACTCCACAAGCCCTAATTCCGCTTTATTTGTTCTCTTCCAACGTGACCGTGACGCAAGTGGCCATTTCCACTGACGTACGATTTCCAGATCTTAAACCTCGGATTTCCTTATATAGGAGGCTCGAGTACGGCCTTTAAGCTCATTGTATCTACAAATCAGCTTAATTAAAGCTCAAGCAAATATAAAGCCTACTTATATACCTGGGATAACCTGACCTG
>NZ_JAFFZS010000141.1 GCF_016921115.1 Streptomyces actuosus | reverse complement strand
GTTCAGTAGTCATAGCTACAGCGAGCTACTCACCAGAGATTCTCCAATGCCAGACGAAAAGCATAGCATCGCCCCTGACACTATATCGGGTGGCAGTCCACTACACCAGCCGGCTCACACGCTTACTTATGAAGCCGTGATCAAGGAACTCGGTACTCAGCTAGACGACGGTCTGACCCCCGACGAAGCCAGTCGCCGTCTCCAACAATATGGTCCGAATAAATTGGACGAAGGCGAGGGCGTGTCGGTGCTCAAGATTCTCGTGCGCCAGGTGGCCAACGCAATGATGCTAGTTAAGGGACCCACTATCCGTTGATATCTTGAAATTTTGTTGAGAACTTTCCAAATCTGATCCAATTTGTTCTTTGCAGGTGCTGATTCTGGCCATGGCGGTCAGTTTCGGAATTCAGTCGTGGATTGAGGGCGGAGTGATCTGCGCCGTCATTGTCCTGAATATTGTTGTTGGGTTCTTTCAGGAGTACGCCGCGGAGAAAACTATGGAGTCGTTGCATTCACTGTCCTCACCGACAGGGACTGTCTCGAGAGGTGGGAAGACTCTCTCAGTGCCATCATCGGAAATCGTGCGGGGTGACCTGGTCGAGCTGAAAACGGGGGATACCGTTCGGGCGGAGATTCGGTGAGTTTCCTGTCACCAGGTAACTCTGA
>NZ_JAFFZS010000140.1 GCF_016921115.1 Streptomyces actuosus | reverse complement strand
AGGAAACAGACATACGTCCGTACCTGAACAGCTCAAAGGCTTTCCCTCGCTTTTGCCCACTGAGCAGCCTGGGCAATAGTTTCCCAAGAAGTATGGCCAAATTAGCAAATCAACAACTAGTCTACATGGATAAGTCTCTAGGACAGTGTGTGACAAGTGAATATCCAGCTTTCACGAGCTCGTATGCTGATACACTGATACCAATATTCTTCCCTGTCTCAATAAAGTTGAAAAATGAGACTACATTGCCATCCTCATCGAATAGTGCAGACCTATAGCGCTCCCCTTTGCCGGTATATGCGCAGCATCTTGACCAGCCCAGGCCCAATCCTGCCATACCCACATGTAGAGAGATTGGGGTTGGCGGATGGAAAACGCTGCAATCAAGCATGAATAAACATGGCATTAGTGGAACTAGTGAACGAGTTCTCCATGTGGAGACGCTCACGAGGCTTGATGTCTGCCGTGTTTCTAATCCCCTTGAGGCGTACCTACCCCCTTGGGACTCAGTGCTGGAGAAAGTCTGGTTTTGGAATACCACATTCTCGTTTAAGTGTCGCAAGGCCAATGTCTGTGCTGCCGATACGGGAAATGACTGGACCGATGGATGCGAATTTGGGAGTGGACGGATCAAAGAATCATCTGTCGAAAGATACAAAGGTGCAACAGAAA
>NZ_JAFFZS010000139.1 GCF_016921115.1 Streptomyces actuosus | reverse complement strand
ATACTACATTAAGCATAAGAGGAAAGATTTAGGGTTTAGTTATTATTATTAAACCTGTTTAAAATTTTATAAATTTAGCATAGCTATAAATTGCTCGAGATAAGACTTGAACTTATAACCTAATCATCTTCAGTGATCCGCTCTACCAATTGAGCTTCTCAAGCTAAAAAACTATGGAGTTATCAGGACTCGATCCTGAAATAACGATATGCAAAATCGCCGTTTTACCAGTTAAACTATAACCCCCCTCCTCTATAAAATAGATCCGAGAAACGATTTGAACGTTTACGACTTGCGTCACTTAATCTTAAGTTAAGACTGTCTACCTATTCCAGCACTCGGATTATTTAAGACTAAAATGACTTGAACATTTATTCAAACCATCATGAGTGGTTCGCTTTACCTATTAAGCTATAGCCTTTAAAAGCGGGTCTAGGATTCGAACCTAAAATGTATGGTCATGAGCCATATATGTTACCTTTACATCAACCCGCCTATAAACACATTTATTGTTTGTTTTTAAAATTCTAATCCAAGTATACTTTTCACAAGTATCTATACCAATCTATATGATATATGAAAAATATATAAACACCTTAGCTTCCTAATTAAATATAAACCCTTTGACGGAGGATAATTTACCGGCTATGATAAACTAACAATGATACTATAC
>NZ_JAFFZS010000014.1 GCF_016921115.1 Streptomyces actuosus | reverse complement strand
CGGCCTGAGCCTCTACCACGTCGTCCGCGAGCTGCAGACACTCCTCGCGACCTGGACCGGCGCCTGCCCCACCTGCCACCGCGACATACCCACCCACACACCAACCTGACCAAGCACTACTAGTGCCACGACAGGCAACGTTCGCCCCGTCGCGACGCCCGGCACGCTCCCCCACTGCCCCGAGGGCGCGGGCGGTGCCCCCACCCCCCGCACCGGCCGGAAGCCCGAGTACGCCCAGTACGAGGACTTCCGGCCGACACGCCGGGAGCACGCACCGGACGCCGCTCCTCATCGGGCGAACGTTGCCTGTCGTAGCACTAGCTAGCACGGTGACCGGCCGTCGTTGCCCACGCCACCGCCGCGACCGTTCCGCGGGTCGGCCGCGGACTGCCGGTTGCGCTGCGGCACGGCAGCGGATCAGCCTTCGACGTCCGCCGGGCCGAACAGCTGGTCCGACTCCGACGGATCGAGCGGCCGCACGGCGTCGAAGAGGGGCCAGCCGTCCACCTCCACCGTCCCCGCTGCCGGAAACAGCCCCCGGACCAGGGACTCGTCCAGGAGCGCCCGTACGCTGCCGGGCTCGTGGAGGTTGAGATGTTCCCGGTCCGGCAGCCTCACCACCGTGGCCTCGTCGAAGAAGCTGCCGGCGACGACACGGCCGGGCGAGGGGTGGAACACGAGGCGCAGACAGGCCGCTCCGCGGGGGCGCCACAGCGTCACCGTGCTGCGGCACCCGGGGTAGCCCCGCACGCGATCGTGCCGGTGCCCGAAGCACCAGCCGTACACCGTGCCACCCGCCTCCATGCGGCGGACTCTGCGTCTGCTCCCCATGCCGGAACCCTGGTGCCGCGGCAGGTGCAAGAGCTGCCTCCCGCAACGGAGGGGGGGGATCCGGCCCGCCTCCGGATCCAGGAAGGGATGGCCGGTCGGCGCCGGGCGCCCGAGGCCGCCGGGGAGGGCGACGGTGGCCCTCCGCCTCCGGGGGAGGACGACGGCTGCCCCGGGTGGTTGGAGGTTCTCCGCCGGTCAGGCGTGTTCGAGGTGCTCCCTCAGGAGCTGCTCGTTGCGCGGCATCTCCTTGCGGACCTGCGGACGGACGACGAGGGGCAGCAGGATCTTCCCGATCCCGTGGCCCTCGAAGTCGAGGTCCATGGTCATGTGGGTGCGGCGCCCCTCGTCCATGGGGACGATCTCTCCGTGGAAGTCACCGCGGATGGGCCCGTCGATGCCGCGGACGGTCCAGGAGCGCATCGGCTCGTACTCGGTGCACTCCATCGTCATCGCCATGTCGCGCCCGCCCACGTGCCGGGTGACCCTGACCCGGGAACCCAGCCCGAACGGGCCGTCGTCGAGCTGCTCCGCGGACACCGCGCTCGCCTGCCACTCCGGCAGGTGCGCAGGGTCGACGACGTACGCCCAGACATCCTCGGGGCGGCAGTCGAGGTAGATCTCGTCGTGGAATCCGGACATGATGCCCCCTTCCCAAGGCGTCCCACCCGCTGGTGGGCCTGCACGGGCATCGTCCCACCGCAGCGCGCCGAGCACCATTTCTGGCCGGGACGCGCGTGAGCCCCCGCCCGGGGGGCGGGGGCTCACGCGTCGTGCGTGCGCGGCGGTCAGCCGGTGCCGACGAACAGGACCAGCAGGAGCCACACCACGGGTGCCGTCGGCAGCAGCGAGTCCAGGCGGTCCATGATGCCGCCGTGACCGGGCAGCAGCGTGCCCATGTCCTTGATGCCGAGGTCCCGCTTGATCATCGACTCGCCGAGGTCGCCGAGCGTGGCACTGGCGGCGACCGCGAGGCCCAGCAGCAGTCCCTGCCACCAGGCCCCGTCGTCGATGAGGAACTGCAGGCACAGCGCACCCGCGACCATCGCGAACGCGACCGCGCCGAACAGGCCCTCGCGGGTCTTCCCCGGGCTGATGCGCGGCGCGAGCTTGTGCCGGCCGAAGCGCCAGCCGACCGCGTACGCGCCGGTGTCGCTGACAACGGTCAGCAGCAGGAAGGTCAGCACGCGCCAGGGACCGTCGTCGGCGGCGAGCATCATCGTCACGAACGTCGCCAGGAACGGGACGTAGAACGCCGCGAAGACGCCCGCCGTGACGTCCCTCAGATAGCCCTCGGGTGGCTCCGTCATCCGCCAGACCAGCACGGCCAGCGCGGTGAGCGCCATCGCCACCCACGCGCCCTCCGCACCGCGGACGTACCCGGCCACCACCATCGCCGCGCCGCCGACGGCGAGCGGCACCAGCGGTGCCCGGATCTCCTTGCGCTCCTGGAGCCGGCTGGTGAGCTCCCACAGCCCGACGACGACGGCCACCGCGACCACACCGACGAACACGGCCTTCACGATGAACAACGACGCGATGATCACCGCACCGAGCCCGACGCCGACTCCTATGGCGGCGCCCAGGTCACGGCCCGCGCTCTTCTTCTGCGGTGTCGGCACCGGCTGGGGGGCGTCGGGCATGGACTCCGGATTCTCGTCGCGGAACAAGGGGCCGCTCAGCCCAGTGACCCCCCGCTCGTCATCCTGGTCTCCGCCGTGTGCGGATACGTCGGGCACGATGGGCATGGGGCGAGTGTGCTGTGCGTTCTGCGCATCGTACGCGGGACCCGCCGGGGTGGCTCCCTGGACGTGCCCCTGATCTGCGGAGCCCCAGTACCCGGCCTGCCCGGCGTGCGGCTGAGCCGCCCAGGAAGAGTCGTTCATCAGACCTCGAGCAGCTCTGCTTCCTTGTGCTTGAGGAGCTCGTCCACCTGGGCGACGTACTTGGCGGTGGTGTCGTCGAGCTCCTTCTCCGCACGGCGGCCCTCGTCCTCGCCGACCTCGCCGTCCTTGATCAGCTTGTCGATGGCGTCCTTCGCCTTGCGGCGCACGGAGCGGATGGACACCTTGGCGTCCTCGCCCTTGCCCTTGGCGACCTTGATGTACTCGCGGCGGCGCTCCTCGGTGAGCTCGGGGAACACCACACGGATGATGTTGCCGTCGTTGCTCGGGTTGACGCCGAGGTCGGAGTCGCGGATCGCCTGCTCGATGTTGCGCAGCGCGCTCTTGTCGAACGGGGTGACGACCGCCATGCGCGGCTCCGGCACGGAGAACGAAGCCAGCTGGTTGATCGGCGTCGGCGCGCCGTAGTAGTCGGCGACGATCTTGTTGAACATCGCCGGGTGCGCTCGGCCGGTGCGGATCGCGGCGAAGTCCTCCTTGGCGACCACGACGGCCTTCTCCATCTTCTCCTCGGCCTCGAGGAGGGTCTCTTCGATCACCACTTGCTCCTGCGTGTCTTGAGTAGGCCCGGCTGCGGTTCCTCTGTGGGGGCGGCGGCCGGCTGCGTCGCGTCTTCTGTCCTGCACGGTTCCCGACCGGCAGGACATTGTCCATCCCCCGGTCAGGGTCCGGGTGAATCTCCGGTCAGTCCCGGTCGCGCTGCTCACCCACGAGGGTGCCGATCTTCTCACCCTTGACGGCGCGGGCGATATTGCCCTCCTTCAGGAGTTCGAAGACGAGGATGGGGAGCTGGTTGTCCCGGCACAGCGTGATGGCCGTGGCGTCGGCGACCCGCAGGTCGCGGGTGATGACCTCGCCGTAGCTGAGCGCGTCGAACTTGACGGCGTCCGGGTTGGCCTTCGGGTCGGAGTCGTAGACCCCGTCCACGCCGTTCTTGCCCATGAGCAGCGCCTCGGCGTCGATCTCCAGGGCGCGCTGGGCGGCGGTGGTGTCGGTGGAGAAGTACGGCATGCCCATCCCGGCGCCGAAGATGACCACGCGGCCCTTCTCCAGGTGGCGCACGGCCCGCAGCGGGATGTACGGCTCGGCGACCTGCCCCATGGTGATGGCGGTCTGCACGCGGGAGTCGATGCCCTCCTTCTCCAGGAAGTCCTGGAGGGCGAGGCAGTTCATCACGGTGCCGAGCATGCCCATGTAGTCCGAACGGGCGCGGTCCATGCCGCGCTGCTGGAGTTCGGCACCACGGAAGAAGTTGCCACCGCCGATGACGACCGCGACCTGCGAACCGTCGCGCACGACGGCGGCGATCTCGCGGGCGATCTTGTGCACCACGTCGGGGTCGACACCGAGGCCCCCGCCGCCGGAGAAGGCCTCTCCGGACAGCTTCAGCAGAAACCGGCCGCGTACTTTGCCGTCGTCGCTCTTCGCGGGCTTGGTGCTCATGGCGTTCTCCTCGTGGTGCACATACGAAGAAGGCCATTGCCGGTGGGGTGTGGTTCGCATCCCATACGGCAATGGCCTCCTCGTCAGATCAGCTGCCGTCCGCGACGCGCGCCTGGGCGTCGCCGTACGCGTACGGCAGGGGCGACTGTTGTCGACCCTATCGGGGTCGAGCGTCGGTCGCGGTACGGACTCAGATGCCGACCTTGATGCGCGTGAAGCGCTTCAGGGTGACACCGGCCTCGTCCAGGATCTTCTGGACGGACTTCTTGTTGTCGAGCGCGTACGGCTGGCCCAGCAGCGTGGCGTCCTTGAAGAAGCCGTTGAGGCGACCCTCGACGATCTTCGGCAGGGCGGCCTCGGGCTTGCCCTCGGCGCGGGTGGTCTCCTCGGCGATGCGGCGCTCGGCCTCGACGACGTCGGCCGGGACCTCGTCCTTGGAGAGGTACTTCGGCGCGAAGGCGGCGATGTGCTGGGCGATGCCCTTGGCAACCTCGGCGTTCGGCTTGTCGAGTTCGACGAGGACGCCGATCTGCGGGGGCAGGTCGGGCATCGTGCGGTGCATGTACGCGAGCACGAAGCCGTCCGCGAACTGCGCGAAGCGGTCCAGGACGATCTTCTCGCCGAGGTTGGCGTTGGCCTCGTCCACGAACGCCTGGACGGTCTTGCCGGCCTCGATCTCGGAGGCGAGCAGGGCCTCGATGTCCGCC
The DNA here is from genome assembly GCF_016921115.1 of Streptomyces actuosus. Taxonomy (GTDB): domain Bacteria; phylum Actinomycetota; class Actinomycetes; order Streptomycetales; family Streptomycetaceae; genus Streptomyces; species Streptomyces actuosus_A. Next base: position 185,892 of record NZ_JAFFZS010000014.1, on the reverse strand, counting down.
GGAGCGGTCTTGGCGACGTGCTCGGCAATCGTGTCGGCGACGGCCTGGAACTTCTCGCCCTTGGCGACGAAGTCCGTCTCGCACTTCAGCTCGACCAGGACGCCGGAGGAGTTGTCGTCGGCGATGATGGAGACCACGGCGCCGTTCTCGGCGGAGCGGCCCTCACGCTTGGCGACGCCCTTCTGGCCCTTGATGCGCAGTGCCTCGACGGCCTTCTCGACGTTGCCCTCGGCCTCGTCCAGCGCCTTCTTGCAGTCCATCATGCCGGCGCCGGTGAGCTCGCGGAGCTTCTTGACGTCGGCGGCGGTGTAGTTCGCCATGAGTCTGTGAGTCTTTCTCGAAGTCTGGAAGATCGAAGATCTGCGGGGTACGGCCTCCATGTGGGCAAAGGCCGCTGTCCAGCCGCTGACCTACGGGTGAACGGCGGGAGCGGAGTTCATGTCACCGCTCCCGCCGTCAACGCTGACGGGTCAGGCCTGCTCGCCCTCGGCGGCCGGAGCCTCGGTGGCCGGAGCCTCGGTGGCCGGAGCCTCCGCAGCGGGCGCCTCCGCAGCGGGCGCCTCGGCAGCCGGAGCCTCGGCAGCCGGCGCCTCGGCAGCCGGAGCGGCCTCCTGGGTCTCGGCCTTCTTCTCGCCCTCGAGCAGGTCGCGCTCCCACTCGGCGAGCGGCTCGCCCGCGGCCTTCTCACCCTTGTCACCGGCGTTGACGCCGGAGCGGGCGATGAGGCCCTCGGCGACGGCGTCGGCGATCACACGGGTGAGCAGGGTGACGGAGCGGATCGCGTCGTCGTTGCCCGGGATCTTGTAGTCGACCTCGTCGGGGTCGCAGTTCGTGTCGAGGATGGCGACGACCGGGATGTTGAGCTTCCGGGCCTCACCGACCGCGATGTGCTCCTTCTTGGTGTCCACGATCCAGACGGCGCTGGGCACCTTCTGCATCTCGCGGATACCGCCGAGGGTCTTCTCCAGCTTGGCCTTCTCGCGGGAGAGGACCAGGAGCTCCTTCTTGGTCAGACCGGAGGCCGCGACGTCCTCGAAGTCGATCTGCTCCAGCTCCTTGAGGCGCTGCAGACGCTTGTAGACGGTCGAGAAGTTGGTGAGCATGCCGCCCAGCCAGCGCTGGTTGACGAAGGGCATGCCGACGCGGGTGGCCTGCTCGGCGATGGCCTCCTGCGCCTGCTTCTTGGTGCCGACGAACATGACCGTGCCGCCGTGGGCGACGGTCTCCTTGACGAACTCGTAGGCGCGGTCGATGTACGACAGCGACTGGAGCAGGTCGATGATGTAGATGCCGTTGCGCTCGGTGAAGATGAAGCGCTTCATCTTCGGGTTCCAGCGACGGGTCTGGTGACCGAAGTGGACGCCGCTCTCCAGCAGCTCCCGCATCGTGACGACGGCCATGGCCGTTCTCCTTGAGTTTCTCGGTTGTGCCGCGGCAGCCGGACGGCTCCCGCGCCTGACGCCCACGGTGCGCCGAGCCGCGAAGGACCGAGAGGCGCTGATACGGACCGTTTCCGGATGCCGTACCGGGGCGTGCGAAGTCGACCCGGTGACCCGGATCGCCAGAAGAAGTGTACGGGACCGGCGAAGCACCGGGTGACGCCGTTGTCCCCAACCTGCGAGTGGTCCACAGATCGCGCCATGATCGGGCCGGGTGCGGGACGGTTTCCGCATGCGAGCGAAGCGATACGTACGGGTGATGCGGGCGGTGCTGCTGGGCCTGGCGCTGACTGCCCTGCCCGCGGCGGCACGGGCGGACGGACCGGCACCGGCACCGGCACCGGCACCGGCACCGGCACCGGCGGAGGGCGTACCGGCCGTGGCCCGTGTCTGGCCCGTCGGGGTACGCCCCGCCGTCGTCCGCGGCTGGGAACCGCCGGCTACCCCGTACGGCCGCGGCCACCGGGGCGTGGACCTGGCGGCTCCGGCCGGGGCGGTGGTGCGGGCGGTGGCGGCGGGGCGGGTGTCGTTCTCGGGGCGGGTGGCGGGCAGGGGGGTGGTGTCGGTGGAGCTGTCGGGCACGAGTGATCCACCGCTGAGGACGACGTACGAGCCGGTGACGGCGTCCGTGGCGAAGGGCGACGCCGTGGACCCGGGGCAGGCGGTGGGCACGGTGGAGCCGACGGGCTCCCACTGCGCGGCACCCTGCGTCCACTGGGGCCTGCGGCGGGGGGACGCCTACCTCGATCCGCTGTCCCTCCTGCCTCCGCGCCTCCTGCGGAGGACCCCGCCGAGACTGCTCCCGGTGCTCGGGGTGCCGTTGCCGGGGTAGTGCCGAAGGCGGGCGCCGCACACGGCGGCGCACCGTCAGGCCCCGACGTCCCAAGAGGACACGGCACCGGCCACGGCCCGGCGATGGCGAGGGAACAGACCAGGCAGGGGGGCCTCGGCGACCGGCGGGGCACGTTCCCGGCCCGGTCGGAGGGGGCCCGCGAGGCCCGCGGGCCCGGGACACCGCCCGGCCGGAAATTCCCCCAAGGGGGGAGGGACCGCGGCGAAGGATGCCCGTACGTCGGGTCCGCCGTCAGCCGTGGACGCCCCGCAGGACGAGTTCCACCGCCGTTGCGGCGATGACGTCCGGCTCCTCGGCGGCACCCAGCTCCACCCGCCGGACGGCTGCGTCCACGACGCCCTGGACGAGCATCGCGGCCAGTCGGGGCTCCGCGTGCCCCAGTTCGCCGAGCGCCTCGACGATCATCGCGACCAGCCCGCCGTGCGCCGCGCGGATCTTCTCGCGCGCCCCGGCGTCGAGCTCGCTCGCGGAGATCGCCACGACCGCCCGGTGCCGCCGGTCCCCGACCAGCTCCAACTGCTTGCGCACGTACGCGCCGACCTTGCCCTCGGGCGTGTCCATCGCCGCCATCGCCTCGGCGACGTCCGCCGCCCACACGGGAAAGTCGACCTCGCACAGCTCCTCGACCACGGCGGCCCGCGACCGGAAGTACTCGTACACGGACGACCGCGCCAGCCCCGTCCGCTCGGCGAGCGCGGGGAAGGTCAGCGCCTCCGTCCCGCCTTCGGACAGCAACGACCGGGCCGCGTCCAGCAGGGCGGCTCGCTGCATCGACCGGTGCTCGGCCACGGAGGCCGCTCGAATCCTTGGCACGTCAACCACTCTACGGACGCATCACCCTCGGCGGGAGTGAGTACGGCGTCACCGCCCGAAGCCGGCCAGCTTGGCGCGCAGCTGGAGCACGGACTTGGTGTGGATCTGGCTGACACGGCTCTCGGTGACCCCGAGCACGTTCCCGATCTCGGCCAGGGTCAGCCCCTCGTAGTAGTACAGCGTGACCACCGTCTTCTCCCGCTCGGGCAAGGTGTTGATGGCCCGTGCCAGGAACCTCCGCAGCTCGCGGTCCTCGGCCACCTCCACGGGATTGTCGGCGGCGGTGTCCTCCAGGGTGTCCATGACGCTCAGTCCGTCACCGCCGTCACCGCCGACGTGCAGCAGCTCCTCCAGAGCGACCACGTTGGCCAGCGACAACTGACTGAACACCGCGTGCAGTTCGTCCACGCCGATGCCGAGTTCGGCGGCCACCTCCTGCTCGGTGGGCGTACGCCGCAGACGTGCTTCCAGGGTGGCGTAGGCCCGCTCCACATTGCGTGCCTTCTGCCGCACCGACCTCGGGATCCAGTCCAGCGCCCGCAGTTCGTCGATCATCGCGCCGCGGATGCGGGTGATCGCGTACGTCTCGAACTTGATCTCCCGGTCGACGTCGAACTTCTCGATCGCGTCGATCAGCCCGAAGACTCCGGAAGAGACGAAGTCGGCCTGCTCGACGTTGGGCGGCAGGCCGACGCTCACCCGGCCCGCCACGTACTTGACGAGCGGCGAGTAGTGCAGGATCAGCTGCTCCCGCAGCCGTTCGTCTCCCGTCGCCTTGTACGAGCGCCAGAGCTCCTCGAGCGTGGAGGGAGCGGGAGGCCGCACGCTGCCACCGTCGCGGGCGGCCGGCGGGACCGCCGCCCGGTCGGAGCCGGAGGTGTGCTGGGGCATTCGTCGCCTTGTGCCGTTCTGCCGTGAAGTGGGCCGGGGTGGGGGTTGCTTGGGTGAGCCGTCGGTCTGATGTCGAGTCGCCGGTGTGTGCCGGAATCCTCGTGAGCGTAGCGTGACTGGCCGGTCGCGGTGCGCGAAGAGCAAGGCTCGATCCCCGCACGAAGGTGTCACCGGAGACCCCCGGCCGTTCCGCCGCGGTAGCTCTCCGTGACGCGACGGAGCGTCAACTGCCGCACACCGCAAGGATTTCGGGGGTCCCCCGGACGGCCGAACACGCTCGGTCAGGACGGGCCTGGACCGCCCCGGGCGGAGATCACCGCCTGGCGTGTCAACTTCCAGCCGTCGCCGAGTCGTTCGACGTATCCAAGTGCTCGTAGTTCGTACAATCTCGCGACCGCGTCCTCCGTGGTGGTCTGGGCGGCACGGGCGATGTCGCACGGTGTGGCCGGCAGGCCGCCGGGAAGGGCGGCCAGGACGGCTCGGGCGGCCGGTTCCAGCAGGTCTCGCGGGAGCACGGGCCCGCGCCGCAGGGGAGCCAGTTCCCCCATGGCGCCGACCTGTTCGACGACCTCCGCGGGGTCGGTGACCAGTACCGCCTCCCCGCGCAGAAGTTCGTGCACCCCCGCGGAGAGGCCGCTCGTGGCCGGTCCCGGCACGCCCATGGTGTGCCGGCCCAGGCGCTGGGCCGCGCGGGCCGTGACCAGCGAGCCGCTGCGGTGCGCCGCCTCGACGACGACAGTGCCCGCGGTGAGGGCGGCGATGACACGGTTGCGCAGCACGAATCTGGTGGGCGTGGGATGGCAGCCGGGCGGCAACTCTCCCACCACGAGGCCCTGTTCCGCGATGCGCGCGATCAGCTGTGCGTGCCCGGCCGGATAGGGCCGGTCCACGCCGCAGGCCAGGACCGCGACGGTGGCGCCGCCCGCGCCGAGGGCGCCTCGGTGGGCGGCGCCGTCGATGCCGTAGGCCCCGCCGGAGACCACGACCCACCCGTGTTCGGCGAGGCCGGCGGCGAGGGTGGCCGCCATGTGGGCGCCGTACTCGGTGCAGGCGCGGGCGCCGACGACGGCGACCGACTGCAGCGCCCACATCCGCAGGCTGGGCCTCCCGCGCACCCACAGGCCCAGCGGCCGGGCGTCGCCCAGGTCGTCCAGCCGGCCCGGCCACTCGGTGTCCCCGGGTGCGACGAACCGCACCCCTGCTCGTCGTGCGGCGTCGAGGTCGCGCCCGGGATCGGCCAGTGCGGCCCGCGCCCGCAACCCGGCCCAGCGCTGCCCGCTCACGCCCGGCAGCGCCGCGCCTCGCCCCCGCAACCTGCGCACCACCTCCGCCACCCCGAACCGGCGCACCCACCGCCCGCCGGCCCGGTCCCCCGGTTCGACCACCCTGGTGAGGAAGACTCGGCCGAGCAGTTCGTCGTCGTCGGCCACCCCGGTCATGCGCGGGCTCCGAGGGTCATCGGCACGCCGCGCGGCACACCGGTGCGCAGGTGCAGGGCCAGGGCGACGTCCGCCGCGTCGGGCCGGTCGTGGCCGACGAGGTCGGCGACGGTCCAGGCCACGCGCAGCACCCGGTCGAGCCCCCGGGCCGTGAGCATCCCGCGTTCGAGGCTGCGCTCGGCGTCGTCCAGGGCGCCGGGCCCGGCGTGCCAGCGGCTGCGCAGCTCACGGCCCGGCACCTCGCTGTTGGTGCGCCAGGGGGTGCCGGCGAACCGCGCCGCCGCTCGCTCCCGGGCGGCCCGCACCCGGTCGGCGACCGTGGCCGTGGACTCGCCACCCGCGCCGCGCTGAACGAGCTCGGCCCGGCCGACCGGGTCCACCTCGACACGCAGGTCGACGCGGTCGAGCAGCGGGCCGGAGAGCCTGGCCTGGTAGCGGCGGACCGCCGAGGGCGGGCACTCGCAGGACATGTCGCGCTGCGAGAACCGGCCGCAGGGGCACGGATTCGCCGCCAGGACCATGAGGAACCTCGCCGGAAAGCGCACCACGCCCGCGCTGCGCGCGATCACCACGTGCCCGGCCTCCAGCGGCTGGCGCAGGGCGTCGAGCGCACGACTGCCGAACTCCGGACTCTCGTCGAGAAAGAGCACACCCCGATGGGCGAGGGACACCGCGCCCGGCCGGGCGATGCCCGGGCCGCCGCCGACGAGGGCCTGAAGGGTGGCCGAGTGGTGCGGGGCGCAGTACGGTGCCACGTCGATCAGGGGCCTGCCCGGTGGCAGCAGTCCGGCGACCGAGTGCACCGCCGTGACCTCCAGGGACTCCTGCCGGTCCAGGGGCGGCAGGACGGTGGGCAGCCGCTCGGCCAGCATGGTCTTGCCGGCTCCCGGGGGGCCTTCGAGGAACAGGTGGTGCCCGCCCGCCGCCGCCACTTCCACGGCCGTGCGCGCGACGGTCTGGCCGACGACGTCGGCGAGGTCGGCGGCGTCGGCAAAGTCGTGGCCCCGGTCCGGCCGGGCGGCATCCGGACCGTGCAGGCCGGTGGCCGCGCCCGTGCCCGGCAGACGCAGTCCGGCCAGGAGCGGGTCCGGGCGTCCCTGCTCGTCGGTCGGCTCCTCGCGGACGGGCTCGTCGGCCAGGACGGCGACCAGCTGGCGCAGGCTGCGCACCCCGAGCACCGACACGCCGGGCACCAGCGATGCCTCCGCGGCCGCGCTCTCGGGCACGACCACCTGCTCGTACCCGGCGTCCGCGGCGGCCAGGACGGCCGGCAGGATGCCGCGCACCGGCCGCACCCGCCCGTCCAGGCCGAGCTCGCCGATCATCACGACGTCGGCGAGCACGCGCGGGTCGATGCGTTCCGCCGCGCCGAGGACGGCGCAGGCCACGGCGAGGTCGAAGCCGCTGCCCGCCTTGGGCACCGATGCCGGGCTGAGCCCGACGGTGAGCTTCTTCTGCGGCCATGCACCGCCCGAGTTCACCACCGCCGACCGCACCCGGTCCCGGCTCTCCGTCAGGCTCTTGTCCGGGAGGCCCACCAGGGTGAACGCGGCGACGCCCGGTTCGAGGTCGGCCTGGACCTCGACGACCACGCCCTCGACGCCGACGAGGGCCACGGAGCAGGTGCGTGCGAAGCCCATGTCAGGCCACCCCCCGCACGTGCTCGACGACGGGTGCCCCGCGCGCGGGCAGGACCACGCCGACCAGGTCGATGCGGACGCCGCCCGGTGGGGCTCCCCCGTGTGCCTGGATCCATCGCTCGGCCAGGGTCCGGAGCCGCTCGGCCTTCTGCTGGGTGACGGCGGCCATCGGGTGCTCGAAGGAGCCGCCCCTGCGGGTCTTCACCTCGCACAGGACGAGGACGTCGCCGTCCCGGGCGAGGATGTCGACCTCACCGGTCCTGCCGCAGCGCCAGTTGCGCTCCAGGACCGCCATTCCGGACGCAGCCAGCCGCCGGGCGGCCAGCGTCTCTCCGTACCTGCCGAGCGCACTGCGTGCCTGCTGGGTGTTCATGTCGGCACCACCTCCGGTGCCCACCGTCACGCATCCTCGACCCCGTGGTGGATCTTGGTGGGTTACTCGGCGGTTGTGGAGAACCTCCCCACCCGTGCGGGTGACCTCAGCTGCTCGGGAGCTCCAGATCGCTCTTGTTCAGCTCCTCGATGTTCACGTCCTTGAACGTGAGCACCCGCACCTGCTTGACGAAGCGCGCGGGCCGGTACATGTCCCACACCCAGGCATCTGCCATCGAGACCTCGAAGAACACCTCCCCCTGGACCGAGTGCACCTGCATCTCGTAGTCGTTGGTGAGGTAGAACCGCCGCTCGGTCTCGATCACGTATTTGAACAGCCCGACGACATCGCGGTACTCCCGGTAGAGCTTCAGCTCCATCTCGGTCTCGTACTTCTCGAGGTCCTCGGCGCTCATGGCATGTTCCCCTTCAGCCGTGCGGTCCCCCCATTGTGCGCCAGTCCTCCGCGCCCCTAGACGATTTCCGTCTCCAGGGTCACGGGCCCGGCCGGGGGACCTTCGTCGAGCAGCCTGCGAAACAGCTCGGCGAGTCTGGTCGGATACACGGTCTCATGCGACCCGGTCAGTTCGGCACAGGTCCACCACCTCGCCCCGGCCACACTGCGCCGCTCCAGCTCCGTCAGAGCCGTGGCCCGGGTCACGGTGGTCGTCGTGCGGGCCAGGTAGTACCACTCGTCCTGGTCCCATCGGCGGCCCGCGAACGGGAACGAGCACTGCCGCCGCCACAGCACCGGGCCCAGTTCCACGTCGGTGATGCCGGTCTCCTCCGCGAGTTCCCGCAGCGCGGCCTCCTCACGGGTCTCGTCGCCCTCCACCCCGCCGCCCGGCGTGAACCACCAGTCGTCGGCGGGGTCGTCCGGCTCGTGGCCGTGCAGCAGCAGGACACGGTCGGCCGGGTCGAGCAGCACCACCCGGGCCACCCGGCGCGGCTCAGCGGGCACCGGCGGGCTCCGTCGTCCGCGAACGGGAGCGGGCCCCGCCCCCGAGCCGCTTGGCGACAGGGCCGTAGGCGCCACCGCCGAGCACGAGCACCGCCCCGGCCACGATCAGCGCGCCGAGGGTCCGCAGGGGGCCCGGCTGCGACAGCGTGCCGAGGGTCTCGAAGCCCGTGGGACGCTTCAGCATGCCGTCCATGGGCCAGACCACGGCGTCGACGCGGGCGGTGACGGCGCTGCGCGCCACGGTGCCGCCGGCCGCGTCGGTGAGGTGGGCGGTGGAGTCCAGGGAGCCGCGCCGCTCGTCCCCGAGCAGGAACAGGCGCCCCTCGGGCACCTTCACGGTGGGGAAGTTCGTGATCTCGGCCAGGCTGCCGGCCGGCAGGTAGGGCTCGTCGATCTGCCGCCCGTTCACGGTCAGCTTGCCGTCGGTGCAACAGGAGACGGTGTCGCCGCCGACCGCGACGACCCGCTTGACCACGGGGGCGTTGGTCACCCAGGTCTTGTCACGGAAGACGACGACGTCACCGCGGCGGACGTCGGCGCCGTCGACCTTCTGCGCCAGCACCCGGTCGCCGACGCCGATCGTCGGGGCCATCGAACTGGTCGGCACGGTGTACGGCCGGTAGACCAGCGCCGCCCAGACGAAACCGCCCAGGAACAGCACCAGGCCCAGCGCCACGGCCAGCCCGGACAGCCGGTGCCCCAGCCGGCCGCCCGCCGTTCCGCCGGGCCGGGACGCCGCCGTGCGTATCGTGCTCTCGCCGCTCATGGACCCGCACCCTACCGGTCGGTACGAGTGCGGCCCACCCCGTCGGGCGCACGGCGAAGGTCAAGAAGTGCCCATGCCGCGTCCCCGTCGGGGACGGGCCCGGGGCCGGGAGCGGGACCCGCCCCGCGGCTCCGCCGGGGCGTCAGTCCCTCCGCGACCTGCGGCGCCGCCGCAGCGCCACCGGCACCGCACCGGCCAGGACGAGCGCGTCCGGGGCGGCCGTCAGAGGCGCGGCGGACGAGGACTGGTCGCCCAGGCCCGGCTGGTCGAAGGTGTCGGGGATGGGCAGCGTGCCCCAGCGGTTGATCGGCCAGGCGCGGACGACGGCGCGGCCGACGACCTTGTCGACGGGGACGAAGCCGTGGTTCTTGTCGTTCTGGTTGTAGCGCGAGTCCCGGGAGTTCTGCCGGTGGTCGCCCATGACCCAGATGAAGCCCTTGGGAACCTTCACGGTGAACTGGCCGCCCTCGTCGTCGCTGCACGGCGTGTTGCCGGGGTAGACGTACGGCTCGTTCAGCGCGTGGCCGTTGATCGTGAGCGGGCCGGTGCCCTTGCAGGAGACGGTGTCGCCGCCGACGGCGACGACCCGCTTGATCAGGTCCTTCTCCTCCGCGGAGGGCATCAGGCCGATCCAGCTGAGGACCTTCTGCAGGGGGTTCGGCCTGGGCGTGGGTTCACCGGCCAGCCAGTTGTCCGGGTCGTGGAAGACGACGACCTCGCCGCGCTCGGGCTCGGAGCCGAACCAGGGCGTGAGCTTGTCCACCAGGACCCGGTCGCCCTTCTGCAGAGTGTCCTGCATGGACTCCGACGGGATCGAGAAAGCCTGCACCAGGAACGTCTTGATCAGCAGCGCCAGCACGAGCGCGATACCGATCAGGAGCGGCAGCTCCTTCCAGAACGGTCGCGGCTTCCTCGGCGCGCCCGAGTCGCCGGCACCCGCGTCGCCGTCCCCGGTCCTGTCCCGGTCGTCCGCCGGGGTGTCGTCCCCGGCCGCCGTCCCGTCACTCCCGGAGGTCATGGCGCTGTCCGCAGCCGGCGCGGCCGACTCCACGGGGCGCCCGGGGTGCTCCTCGCCATCGTGTCCGGACCGTGCGCCAACCGCCACATCCCCCACGCCAACTCCTCACTCTCTGCCGCCGCCTGCCCCGTACACGGCGCAGGCCCACCACTCCCATAACGAGCGGGAGTTCCGCAGGGGTCGGGAGAGGGACCGCTTCGTTCACATCGTCGTGGGCAACCCTATGCGACGACCGTGCCGCGACGTTCGACCCGGGGGCCGCGTCGGTCACCGCGGCGAACGCCTTCGGTTCGTTCAGCGTGCTCCAGTGGCCCATCGGCCAGGCGATCACCATGGCGCGCCCGACGACCTCGTCCTCGGAGACCGTGCCGCCGTAGTCCATGTCCTGGTGGAAGCGGGAGTCCGCGGAGTTGGCGCGGTGATCGCCCATCACCCACAGGCGCCCCTCGGGGACGGTGATGTCGAAGGGTGTGTCGGAGGGGGCGTTGCCGGGGTACAGGTAGTCCTCGTTCAGGGGAACGTCGTTGACGGTGATACGCCCTTGCGCGTCGCAGCACTTGACGTGGTCCCCGCCGACGCCGACGACCCGCTTGATGAGGTCCTTCTCGTTGTCGGACGGCAGCAGGCCGATGAAGGTGAGGCCTTCCTTGACCTGCTTGACGACGATGGGGTCGTCCTTCTTGGTGGTGGTCTGCTCGTCCTTCAGCCAGCCGCCGGGGTCCTTGAACACCACGACGTCCCCGCGCTGCGGCCGGGATCCGAACCACGGGGTGAACTTGTCGACCAGGACCCGGTCGCCGATGCGGATCGTCTGCTCCATGGAGCCCGAGGGGATCACGAACGCCTGGACGAGGAAGGTCTTCAGCACGAGCGCGATCAGCACCGCGACACCGACAAGAAGGGGTATCTCCTTGACGGCGCCGCGCCTGCGCCTGCGCTTGACCTTCCTCTGCAGCTTGCGCCGATCGGCACGGCTGCGTCCGCTCGACGGGGTGGAGGCGCGGCGCGCTCCGGTGGGCAGGAGGTTGTCCGTGGCGTCGGCGGGCACGCCGCGGGGTTTGCCTCGGTTACCCATGCGCGCCCGCCCTGTCCGGGGACGTGGCCCCCGCGGCGACCGGTCCGGGGTCCGGCACGCCCGCGTAGGCGCCGGGACGGTGCAGCCGGGCCGCGTGCCCGAAGGGCCACACGATCCAGTCGGCGCGGCCGATCACGTCCCCGACGGGGATCATGCCGCCGCCCGGCGAGCCCAGGTGGTCGCGGGAGTCGCTGGAGACACTGCGGTGGTCGCCGAGGACGAAGAGGCGGCCGTAGGGCACGACGACGTCGAAGGGCACCAGGGACGGCTCGTCCCCCGGGTGGAGGAACGCGGACTCGTCGGCAGAGCGGCCGTTCACCATGATCCTCCCTTCCTTGTCACAGCAGACCACGTGGTCTCCCCCCACACCCACAACGCGTTTGATGTAGTCGGCGTCCCCGAAATACCCGGTGCCGTCGAACACAACCACGTCCCCGCGGCGTGGCTCGGCACCGAAACGGTACGCCAACTTATTTACGAGGACGCGGTCCCCGATCCTCAACCCCGCCTCCATGGATCCGGAGGGGATCTGGAAGGGCCGCATCACGAACAGGTTCAGGAACAGCGCGAAGACCAGGCAGATCGACAGGGTCAGGGTGATCCGCCCACCGGGCAGCCGGCCCGCCGCACGCGCCACATGCGAGAAGCGCGACCGGCTCTCCCCCGCCCCGGTGTCGGGGAGGGGGGAGCGGTCGCGCTTCGTCGGCTGTGCTTCGGTGTCCATCGCGGCCAGATGCTATCCGGCCCCGCTGTGAACGCCCGCGCGAGATCAGTTCTCGCGCTTCTCCTTGATCTTCGCCGCCTTGCCGCGCAGCTCGCGCAGGTAGTACAGCTTGGCGCGGCGCACGTCACCGCGGGTGACGAGCTCGATCTTCTCGACGATCGGGGTGTGCACCGGGAAGGTGCGCTCCACGCCCACGGAGAAGGAGACCTTGCGGACGGTGAACGTCTCGCGCACGCCGGAACCCTGGCGGCGGATCACGACGCCCTTGAACTGCTGCACACGGGAGCGGTTGCCCTCGATGACGCGGACGTGGACGTTGACGGTGTCACCCGGGCGGAAGGCCGGGATGTCGCTGCGGAGCGACGCGACGTCGACGGAGTCGAGCAGGTGCGACATGTCGTCTGCTTTCTTCGTTGATGCCACAGGTCATCAACGGAAACTAGATCGTTCGGTGAGTGCTGCCTCCGTCGGAGCGGACGTCGTGTCCCCCTGTGGCAGGGGCGCACGCCGGACGGCCGACAGCAGCGGCCTATTGTTCCACGCCCGGGGTCCTGCGCCAAAATCGGCCGTGGAGCGCCCCCTCGGGGTCGGGCTCCCAGCCCAGGATGGAGAGCATCTCCCGGTCCTTCTTGTCGAAGGCCTCGGGGCCGCAGCGCTCGATGAGGTCGGGCCGGTTCGCCGTCGTCCGCCGCAGGGCCTCGTCGCGGCGCCAGCGGGCGATCTTCCCGTGGTGGCCGCTGAGCAGCACGTCCGGGATGTCCCGGCCGCGCCAGGCGGGCGGCTTGGTGTAGACGGGGCCCTCCAGGAGGTTGGCCATGGCGCCGGGGGCGAAGGAGTCGTCCCGGTGGGACTCGGCGTTGCCGAGGACACCGGGCAGCAGCCGCGCCACCGCCTCCGTGACCACGAGGACGGCCGCCTCGCCGCCCGCGAGGACGTAGTCGCCGATGGACACCTCGTTTACGGGCATCCGGGTGGCGTACTCGTCGACGACCCGGCGGTCGATGCCCTCGTAGCGGGCGGGAGTGAAGATCAGCCACGGCCGCTCGGAGAGCTGGACGGCGACGTCCTGGGTGAAGGGCCGGCCGCTGGGCGTGGGCACGATGAGGGCCGGTTCGCCGGCGCCCGCCTCGTAGCCGTCGGCGAGGACGGAGTCGAGGGCGTCGCCCCAGGGCTCGGTCTTCATCACCATTCCGGGGCCGCCGCCGTAGGGCGTGTCGTCGACCGTGTTGTGGCGGTCGTAGGTCCACTGCCGCAGGTCGTGCACGTGGACGTCGAGCCGGCCCCGCGCGCGTGCCTTGCCGACGAGGGAGACGTTCAGCGGTTCGAGGTACTCGGGGAAGATCGTGACGACGTCGAGCCTCATGCCTCGTCGTCCCTCGACGAGGCGGTCTCGGCGCGGTCGTCGATCAGGCCCGGCGGCGGGTCGATGACCGCCCTCTGCTCCTCCAGGTCGACCTCGGTGACGATCTCCTCGACGAACGGGACCATCACCTCGGAGCCGTCGGGGCGCTCGACGATGAAGAGGTCCTGGTGGGGCAGGTGCGAGATCTCGGTGATCCGGCCGACCTCCGTGCCGTCCGGCAGTACCACGTCCAGGTCGATGAGCTGGTGGTCGTAGTACTCGTCCTCGTCGTCGGGCGTCTCGTCGGGATCGACGTCGGCGATCAGGAGGGTGTTGCGCAGCGCCTCGGCGGCGCTGCGGTCGGTGTGGCCCTCGAACCGCAGCAGCAGCCGGCCGCTGTGCACCCGGCCGGTCTCGATGGTCAGCGGTCCGGTGGAGGCGGGGTCGGTGGCCAGGACGGCACCCGGCGCGAGTCTCAGTTCCGGCTCGTCGGTACGTACCTCGACGGTGACCTCACCCTTGATGCCGTGGGCGCGGCCGATCCGTGCGACTACCAGCTGCACGTGACCCATTCTCCTGTCACTACGGTCACTCCTGACACTTCTGACCATCCTGTCGATTCTTCTGCTCCGTCAGACGACTGCGGGCCGGGGACGGCCAGTGGCCCTCCCCGGCCCGAGCCGGTGCTGCGAAGCGTCAGCGGACGTGGTCCACGTCGACGAGGTCGACACGGACTCCGCGACCGCCGATGGCGCCCACGACGGTACGCAGAGCGCGTGCGGTGCGGCCGTTGCGGCCGATCACCTTGCCGAGGTCGTCGGGGTGGACCCGGACCTCCAGCACACGCCCGCGGCGCAGGTTGCGCGAGGCGACCTGCACATCGTCAGGGTTGTCGACGATGCCCTTCACGAGGTGCTCGAGAGCCTCCTCGAGCATGCTCAGGCCTCGGTCGACTCAGCCGAGGAGGACTCGGCAGCGGCCTCGTCCTTCTTCTCGGCCTTCTTCTTCTGGGTGATCGCCTCACCCTTGGCGTCGTCGTCGCCGCCGATGGCCTCGAACGACGGACGCGCGGGCTTCTCGGCCCGCTGCAGCAGCGGCGCCGGGGCGGGCTCGCCCTTGAACTTCTGCCAGTCGCCGGTCTTCTTCAGGATGGCGAGCACGGGCTCGGTCGGCTGGGCGCCGACGGAGAGCCAGTACGCCACGCGCTCGGCGTCGACCTCCATGACCGACGGGTTGTACGTCGGCTGGTACTTGCCGATCTCCTCGATGGCCCGGCCGTCACGGCGGGTGCGGGAGTCGGCGACGACGATGCGGTAGTGAGGCGAACGGATCTTGCCCAGACGCTTCAGCTTGATCTTGACTGCCACGGGAGTGGATTCTCCTGGAATTGACGTGGTTGGGCACGGCGGGTTCGCCGCGTGGGGTTGCGGTACCCGAGTGCCCGATGGACGCGTCAGCCGGAGGAGAGAGGGGTCCTGTGCGACTGTCGAGTACAGCTAGCCATTGTGCCACACCCTGCGGTCCGGTCCGGGCCGCAGGGTGCAGGGACCAGGGCATGCCGAAGGCGCATCCGGCGGCGACCTGAGGATCGCCGCCGGATGCGCGGCCCGGCGCTACGGGGTGACGCCGTGCGGCACCGGCAGCCACGAGATGCCGGTGCCGGACGTCCGCCCGCTACGCCGCACCCACGACCTCCGGGATCCGGAACGGCTTGCCGCAGCCGCCGCAGACGATCGGCGCCTGGGCCAGGACCGACGGGACGACGCGGACGTTGCGGCCGCAGTCGCAGACGGCCTTGACGCGCACGCCCCCACCGGAGGAGCCGTGCCGGGCGGCAGGGCCGCGGAAGGCACGGGTGGTCTCGGCCGAGGTCGCCGCCGAGTGGGCCTTGAGAGCGCGTTGCAGCCGCTCCATGGTCGGACGGTAGCGCCGCTTGGCCTCGGGGCTCAGCGTGACCAGGGAGAAGCCGCTGCTCGGGTGCGGTTCGTCCGGATGGTCCAGGCCGAGCTCCTCCGCCACGGCGAGGAATCTGCGGTTGTGGTAGCGGCCGGCACGGGAGGTGTCGCGCACGCCGCGCGCGGCGGCGACGCCATGGACTGCCTCATGAAGCAGTCGCTCGAAGGAGAGCTCGTGACCGCACGCGGACGACGACTCCCCGATCAGGGACTCGGGTGCGGCAAGGTCCGGCAGCTCGGGGTGGTACCGCTGAATGTCGGCCCACGCCTGTGCCAGCTCTGCGGCGAGTACAGGTGGTGTCTGTGTCGTGCTCACGTAATGACAACGAGCCGGAGGGCCTCTGTGTTCCGATTCCGGGCCATCCCAAATAATTTGCACGTACCCGTCAGTTGCGGCTGATGCCTCCCGACGAGGGCGGGTGCGCTGATCTGCGGAGAAGCCTCACAGCTCCCCCTAAGGCGGTACGTAGTCCGATGTAGGACCATCCGTCCGCCACCGCCCTCCGCGCTCGGACCCTCCCCCGGGCACCCGGCCGGTCCGGCACGCGAACGGGCCGCACGCCGTGACGGCAGGGCCGGCGGTTGCGCAAGAGGTGTTTCGGACACGCCCCAGCCGAAAGCCCGCTGTATCAGTAAGCGCGCGCGACGGCCGCGGCGTCACCCGGGGCGTACTCGGCCTCCGGAACCGGCCCTTACTCGGCGACCGGACACCGCACGGTCACGCCCCGCCCGGCGAGCCCCGCCTCTCCGTTCTCACCGAGTGAGGCCCACGGACACCCTCGAGCGCGTTCGCGGTGTACCCGTCCCCTTGATCCGGGTGCCCCTCGCGGCCGGCATCCGCTCCCACGGGGCGGACCCGTACGGGCGGATCACCACGGTGCCCCGCACCGGGCCGTTGTCCGCCGGCTCCGCCTCGGCGACGAGGTCCTGGTACCAGCGGGGGAGGTCTCGGCGCGCGGGGTGACAACCGGTGTCCTGGCCATGGCGCGATGGTACGGGCCGACGTTGCGGGCGTGTGAAATCTCGCCACCGGGGCGGTCAACTCCCAAACCGGGGGCGCCTTCCACTGGACGACCGGTCGGAGGCGGAGTTTCCTGGCATACAGGGGGGGAAGTTGCGAGCGCACTGCACGGGGGGCCCGGCGGTGCGCAGATCCGGGCACAGCAGCGACTCTCGGCGGATTGGGGCGCGTACCTATGACACCTACGCTCGTGCGGCAGCATCTCCCTCACGCGGGCCCGGCCCCCCGCGTGGACCTGTGTGCACGCGCGCGTGACTGGTCCGAGATCCAGGAGCGGATGCTCGTCCCGCTCTACGAGGCCGTCTACGAACGACTGGAAGTGGGCCCCGGCACCCGGCTGCTGGGTCTGGGCTGCGGCTCGGGCCTGGCCCTGTTGATGGCGGCCTCGCGCGGCGCGGAGATCACGGGCGTGGAGTGCCACTCCCCCGAGCGGCTGGCCCTGGCCCGCGACCGGCTGCTGCCCGAGGCGCCGGAGGCACCCGCGGGGGTGGAGGCACGGCTCGTCGAGGACTGCCCGGAGAACGTCACCGACACCCGGACGGCCCCGTACACCCTGGTGACGGCGTTCGAGCCGATCGGCTGCCTGGCAGGCGACTCGGAGGGGCTCGCGGAGCTGCTCGCGGGCGCGGTCCCGCTCGCCGAGCACGGGGCGGCGGTGGTGCTGGCGGGCTGGGGTCCGCCGGAACGGTGCACCACGTCCTCCGTGCTGCGGGTGGCCGCCCGGCTGGCCGATCCGCTGCGGTTCACCGGCGGCTGGCGTCCCACGCACCGCGACGACCTGGAAGAGGTCGCCCAGCGGGCCGGCCTGAAGCCGGACGGCTCGGGCCGGGTCGCCTGCCCGTTCGGCTACACCGGCCCCCGCAGCGCCGTCCGCGGCCTGCTGTCGACCGGACTGTTCGACGCGGCGATCGCGGCCACCGACCAGGCGCAGGTGGAGAAGGAGCTCACCGAGGCCCTGCACCCGCACCGGCGGCCGGACGGGACGGTGTGGATGCCGAACGTCTTCCGCTACCTCATCGCGCGCGTGCCGTAGGCATCCTGGGCGCAGCGGTGCGCGGGCGCGTCACGCCGCGGTGTCCTTCACTTGTCGCGTCACCTCCGCGTGCGGTACGCGTCGGTCTCCTCCGGCGTCTCCTGCTCCGGCAGCGCCTCGGCGTGGGCGTCGACCCGGTCGCTGGGACGGTCCTGCCGGCCGCAGGCCTCCTCGTGGCACGCGTCGACGATGCGGCGCATCTCGCCGCCGATCACGTCCAGGGTCTGCGGGGCGGCGGCGAGGCCGTACGCCCGCGGAGGAGAACGGCACCCCGGCCTCACCGGCGACCGCGCGTGTCGGTGTGGGCGTGCCCTCGGAGCGCCAGGGCTGGTCGGGAGACGTGCGCGGCGGGGCAGGACGTGCCGTGTCCGGACGCCACGGCACGTAAGCCGCACAAGCATGCGGATGCACGCGCCCCGGGGGCGCGTGTGCCGGCCCGAACCCGGAGGCCGGCCCCGCGGGGCCGGCCTCGTCCTGGGCCGCGCGCGAGGTGGCCGCGGTCGGTGGGCGGTCAGCCCATGAACTTCTTGAACTCGTCCGGGAGCTCGAACTCCTGCCCGCCCTGCTGGGGCAGGCCGAAGGCACCGCCCTCGGCGGCGGCCGCGCGGCGCGCGGCCTCCTCCTGCTCCTGCTGCTTGCGCTTCATGGGGTTGCCGGAGCGCTGCTTGCCCTTGGCCTTCTTCGGCTGCTTCTTCTGCCGGCCGGGGCCGCCGCCCATGCCCGGGATGCCCGGCATGCCGGGCATCCCGCCGCCCTGGGCCATGCGGGACATCATCTTGCGGGCCTCGAAGAATCGCTCGACCAGGTTCTTCACGGCGCTGACCTCGACACCGGAACCGCGGGCGATACGGGCGCGGCGGGAGCCGTTGATGATCGTCGGCTCCTGGCGCTCCGCCGGGGTCATCGACTTGATGATGGCGGCCGCGCGGTCGACGTCCCGCTCGTCCAGGTTCTGGATCTGGTCCTTGATCTGCCCCATGCCGGGCAGCATCCCGAGCAGCTTGCTGATGCTGCCCATCTTCCGGACCTGCTCCATCTGGGCCAGGAAGTCGTCGAGGGTGAAGTCCTGCCCCTTCTTGGACGCCAGCTTGGAGGCCATCTTGGCGGCCTCTTCCTGGCTGAAGGTCTTCTCCGCCTGCTCGATCAGGGTGAGCAGGTCACCCATGTCGAGGATGCGGGAGGCCATCCGGTCCGGGTGGAAGGCGTCGAAGTCGTCGAGCTTCTCACCGTTCGACGCGAACATGATCGGCATGCCGGTGACCTGCCGGATCGACAGGGCGGCACCACCACGGGCGTCACCGTCGAGCTTGGAGAGCACCACGCCGTCGAAGCCGACGCCGTCGCGGAAGGCCTCGGCGGTGTTGACCGCGTCCTGGCCGATCATCGCGTCGACGACGAAGAGGATCTCGTCGGGCGAGACCGCGTCCCGGATGTCGGCGGCCTGCTGCATCATCTCCTGGTCGATGCCGAGGCGGCCGGCGGTGTCCACGATCACGATGTCGTGGACCTTGACCTTCGCGTGGTCGATGGAGTCCTTGGCGACCTTGACCGGATCGCCGACGCCGTTGCCGGGCTCCGGCGCGTACACGGCCACGCCCGCGCGCTCGGCGACGACGCTGAGCTGGTTCACGGCGTTGGGGCGCTGGAGGTCACAGGCGACCAGCAGCGGCGAGTGGCCCTGCTCCTTGAGCCACTTGCCGAGCTTGCCGGCGAGGGTGGTCTTACCGGCACCCTGCAGACCCGCCAGCATGATGACGGTCGGGGGCTGCTTGGCGAAGCGCAGACGCCGGGTCTCGCCGCCGAGGATGGTGACCAGTTCCTCGTTGACGATCTTCAGGACCTGCTGGGCCGGATTGAGTGCCCGGGACACGTCGGAGCCGAGGGCGCGCTCCTTGACGTTCTTGATGAACGAGCGCACCACGGGCAGCGCCACGTCCGCCTCGAGAAGCGCGATGCGGATCTCGCGCGCGGTGGCGTCGATGTCCGCCTCGCTCAGACGCCCTTTGCCGCGCAGGTTCTTGAAGGTCGCTGAAAGGCGATCGGAGAGAGTATCGAACACGGCGACGTCGGTCCTCGGGGTCGGTGGCAGGGAAACGGATCGCCCTCCAGGGTATCCCGGCGGCACAAGTCGCCGGGCCGGGCTCACCCGCGCAGTGTCTCCTCCAGCTTCCGGGCCACCGCCGCGGCCTCCTCACCGGGCAGCGGAGCCCCCTCGGGCCCGGTCACGTAGAAGGCGTCCACGGCGTTGGCGCCCAGCGTCGAGACATGGGCGCTGCGCACCCGCACGGCCGCGTCCTCCAGGGCCCGCCCGATGCGGAACAGCAGGCCCGGGGCGTCCTGTGCGCGGACCTCGATGACCGTGGCGAGACGGGAGGCGGTGGGGTGGACGGTCACCCTGGGCGGCGGGGCCACCACGCCCCGGCGCCGCGGGTAGGCGGCGTCCCGCTCGGCGAGGCGGCCGGCGACGTCCAGGGAGCCGTCGAGGGCCCGGACGAGGTCCGCGCGCAGTCGCGTCGCCTGCGGCAGCGAACCGTACTCCGCGGCGACCCGCCAGTTCAGCAGCAGTACGGAGCCCTCGACGCCCTGTGGCAGCTCCAGGGCGCTCAGCTCGGCGGTCCGAACGGTGAGCCGGTGCACGGCGAGGACACCGGCGACCGCGGGCAGCACACCCGGCTGGTCGGGTACGGCGATGACGAGCTCCACGCCGAGCGGCTCCGGGTCCACCGCCTCCGCCGGCTCCTGGGTGCCCTCCGCCGCCTGCGGAGCGGCCTCGGTCTGCGCGCGCAGCGCCAGCACGGGTCCGCCGGTCGCGACGGCTTCCAGGGCGAGCCGCTCCTGTTCCGCGGTGGCCGTGGCGGGCTCGGGCTCCTCGGCGGCGTCCCCGGCGAGCACCGCGGCGACCCGGCGGACCAGCTCGGCGACGAGCGAGCCGCGCCAGGACGACCAGGCCGCCGGTCCGGTGGCCAGCGCGTCGGCCTCGGTGAGGGCGTGCAGGAGCTCCAGGGTGGACTGGCTGCCGACGGCCTCCGCGACCAGGCGCACGGTCGCGGGGTCCTCCAGGTCGCGCCGGGTGGCGGTGTCGACCAGCAGCAGGTGGTGGCGCACGAGGGTGGACAGCACGGCGGCGTCGGCCCGGTCGAAGCCGATACGGCCGGCCACGTCGCGGGCGATGATCTCCCCGGCCACGGAGTGGTCCCCGGGCCAGCCCTTGCCGATGTCGTGCAGCAGCGCGGCGACCAGCAGCAGGTCGGGGCGGCTGACGCGGCGGGTGAACGCGGAGGCGCGGACGGCCGTCTCGATGAGGTGCCGGTCGACGGTCCAGACGTGGACGGCGTTGCGCTGCGGACGGCAGCGGACCCGCTCCCAGTCGGGCAGGAGGCGGGTGACGAGCCCCTCGGCCTCCAGGGCCTCCCACACCTCGACCGTCGGACGGCCGGAGCCGAGGAGGGTCACCAGCTGCTCGCGGGCCTCCGCGGGCCAGGGCGTGGGCAGCGGGCGCACGGTCGTCGCGAGGTGCCGTACGGCGTGCAGCGACAGGGGCAGACCGGCCTGCGCGGCGGCGGCTGCGGCGCGCAGCGGCAGGACGGGGTCGCGTTCGGGGCGCGCGGCGCGGGCCAGCACGACCTCGCCGTCCTGCTCCACCACGCCCTCGGCCAGGGGGGAGCGCTCGGCGGGCTGTTTGCCTCCGCCGAGCATGGCACGCAGGCGCGGGCGCACCGAGCGCGAGCGCAGCACGCGCCCCACCTCGCGCCAGGTGACGTCACTGGCGTAGGAGATGACCCGGGCCGCCTCGTACACCTGGCGCAGCAGGGTGTCGGCGTCGAGCAGGCCCAGCTCGCCGGCGACCTGGTCCTGCTCCTGGAGCGACAGCCGGTCCGTCGCCCGTCCCGTGGTCAGGTGCAGGGCGTCGCGGACGTCCAGGAGGCGGCGGCGGGCTTCGGCGAGGCCCTCGCGGGGGGCGTCGGCGAGCCAGGAGGCGGCGACGGCACGCAGCGCGGTGGCGTCCCTGAGGCCGCCGCGGGCCTCCTTCAGGTCGGGTTCCAGCAGGTACTGGGCCTCACCCTGCCGGTCGGCCCGTTCGGCGCACAGCTCCTGCAGCTCGGGCAGGCGTTTGGGGGCCTGGTTGCGCCAGTCGGCGAGGACCGCCGTGCGCAGACCGGCCGTCAGTCCGAGGTCGCCGGCGATGTGGCGGGCGTCGAGCAGGCCGAGCTGGACCTTCAGGTCCTCGCCGGCGGTCGCGCGGGCCTGTGCCGGGGTGCGCACCGAATGGTCGAGCGCGAGGCCCAGGTCCCACACGGGGTACCAGATCCGGTCGGCGAGGGAGGCGACGGCGGCGGCGTCCGTGCCGTCGTGGAGGAGGAGCAGGTCGAGGTCGCTGCGCGGGCTCAGCTCGCCGCGGCCGTAGCCCCCCACGGCGACCAGGGACACCCCGCGCAGTTCGCCGGCGCCCGCGGTGAACAGCCCGGCGAGCCAGTCGTCGGTCAGTTCGGCGAGGGCGGCACGGCGCGGCGGCCCGGACTGCGCCCCCTCGGTGAGGAGGCGCAGCCGGGCCGCCGCGTAGCCGCTGGGTCCGGAGTCCTCTGCATCTTTCCGCACGTCCGTACTCGTCACCCAGCGACTCCTGTTCTTGATGCGTGTCAGAGCGCGTCCGGGCCGCGCTCGCCGGTCCGGACCCGTACGGCCGTCTCGACCGGGAGGGACCAGACCTTGCCGTCACCGATCTTGCCGGTACGGGCCGCCTTGACGATGACGTCGATCAGCTGCTCGGCGTCGTCGTCCTCGGCCAGCACCTCGATGCGGATCTTGGGAACCAGGTCGACGGTGTACTCGGCGCCCCGGTAGACCTCGGTGTGGCCCCTCTGCCGACCGTAACCGCTGGCCTCGGTGACCGTCAGACCGTGGACTCCGAAGGCCTGGAGGGCTTCCTTGATCTCGTCGAGCCGGTGGGGCTTGACGACGGCGGTGATGAGCTTCATGCGTCCACCTTCTTGCTCGTGGCGGCGGTGCCGGCCGGGGCGGGCGCGGCGGCGCTCAGGTGCGAGCCGGCGGTGCCGCTGAAGTCGTATGCAGTCTCGGCGTGCGCCGTCTGGTCGAGGCCGGTGACCTCGTCGTCCTCGGCGGCCCGGAAGCCGATCGTCTTCTGGATGACGAAGGCGAGGATGAAGGTGACCACGAAGGTGTAGCCCATGACGGAGAAGGCGCCGATGGCCTGGGAGACGAACTGCTTCCAGCCGCCGGCCCCGTCGATGGCCAGGAAGCCGACCATCAGGGTGCCGAGGACACCGCCGACGAGGTGGACGCCGACGACGTCCAGCGAGTCGTCGTAACCGAGCTTGTACTTGAGGCTGACGGCCCAGGAGCACACGACACCGGCGACGACACCGATGAGCAGCGCGCCGAAGACGTTGACGTTGCCGCCGGACGGGGTGATGGCGACCAGGCCCGCGACGGCGCCGGAGCAGGCGCCCAGGGTGGTGAAGGCGCCGTGGCGGATGCGCTCGTAGGCGAGCCAGCCCAGCATGGCGGCGGCCGTGGCGACCTGGGTGTTGATGGCCATGTTGGCGGTGGTGCCGTCGACGCCGAGCTCGGAGCCGGCGTTGAAGCCGAACCAGCCGAACCACAGCAGGGCGGTGCCGAGCAGGACCAGCGGCAGGTTGTGCGGGCGCATCGGGTCCTTCTTGAAGCCGACGCGCTTGCCGACGACGAGGACCGCGGCGAGTCCGGCGACACCCGCGTTGATGTGGACCGCGGTACCACCGGCGAAGTCGATCACCGCCGGGTCGAGCTGGGCGAGCCAGCCGCCGCCCCAGACCCAGTGGGCGACGGGGAAGTACACGACGGTGACCCACAGCCCGATGAAGACCATCCAGGAGCCGAACTTCACCCGGTCGGCCAGACCACCGCTTATCAGCGCCGCGGTGATCACCGCGAACAGCATCTGGAAGAGCGAGAAGGCGAAGGTCGAGATCTGGTGCGCCTTGCCGCCTGCGTCGGTGACGAAGCTGTCCACCACGCTGTCGGCGCTGACGCCCTTCAGCCCGATCATGTCGAGGTTGCCGATGAAGCCACCGGAGTCACCGCTGAAGGCGAGGGAGTGGCCGTAGAGCACCCACAGGACACTGACGACGCCCAGCGAGATGAAGGACATCATCAGCATGTTGAGGACGCTCTTGGAGCGGACCATGCCGCCGTAGAACAGGGCCAGCCCAGGCGTCATCACCATGACGAGCGCTGCACTGATCAATACGAATCCGGTATCTGTGCCGTTCAATGCCGGTATCTCCTCGTCGTAGGTACGGCCCCGTGCGGGGGAAGCCTGAGCGGCGTGAGGGGTGGGCCGGTTATGCGCCATGAGATTGGCGCAGCGCGGTTTCGGTGGAAGCCCCGCGTTGTTTCGCGGCCGTGACGAAGGCACCGCGCGTGTTACGCGTCGATGAACTGGCAGATATGGGCTGCGTCGATCGTTATCGTGGCGCAACCTTCGGCGGGGGAAACAGAACCGGCCGCGGACGGCCTTCCGATGACCTGGCACGGGGGAGCCGAGTCGGGCAGTTCGGGAGGGCCGGCCGCGGCCGGGGTCGGGGGTCCGCCTGTGCTCAGACCGCCTCCGCGGTCTCGGGCAGCTCGACGGAGAGACGGTCGGTGAGGTCGACGACCTGGGCGAGGTCGCCGAAGTCGCGGGCGGCGGTGTCGACCGTCTTTCGGATACGAGTGTTGACGCGCTCGGAACGGACCTTCTTGGCGACCTTCATGGCGTGCTGCGCGAAGACGGTGCTCTGCTCCGGCTCGCGCTGGAGCAGGTGCACGGTGGCCATGCCGATGAGGTTGAGCGCGTACGACCGCTGGTGTTCGCCGTCCTTGGCGAACAGGTCCACCGCCCGCTGCATCAGCGGCTCGGCGAGGGAGGCGTAGGCGGGGCTGCGGCCGGCGACGTAGGCGAGGTCGCGGAAGGAGTGGCTGTTCTCGCCGTGCAGCTCGGCCTCGGAGAAGAAGCGGATCCAGTCGGGGTCGGGCTCGTCCCACTCGTGGGCGTCGCTGAAGGTGTCCTCGGCCATCCGCACGGCCCGCTTGCACCTGCCCGGCTGGCCCATGTTGGCGTAGGCGCGGGCCTCCATCGCATACAGCATGGACTGGGTGCGCGGGCTCGCGCAGTCGCGGCTGCCGTACTGGGCGAGGTGGATGAGCTCCAGGGCGTCCTCGGGCCGCCCGAGGTGGATCATCTGGCGGCTCATGCTGGACAGGACGTAGGAGCCCAGCGGCCTGTCGCCGGCCTCCTTGGCGGCGTGCAGGGCGAGCACGAAGTACTTCTGGGCGGTGGGCTGGAGGCCGACGTCGTAGGACATCCATCCGGCCAGTTCGGCCAGCTCGGCGGCGACCTTGAACAGCCTCCTGGCGGTGGCCTCGGGCTGGGACTCCTGCAGGAGGTCGGTCACCTCGTGCAGCTGGCCGACGACGGCCTTGCGTCGCAGGCCGCCTCCGCACTGGGCGTCCCACTGCCGGAACATCGCGGTGGTGGACTCCAGCAGGTCCAGCTCGGGCCGGGACAGCCGTCCGCGCGTACGCAGGGAGCCGGGCTCGGGAGCCTGCACGGGCGAGGGGGGCGCGGGCACGAGCCAGCGCTGGAGGGGCTCGATGAGGGCCGGGCCCGCGGACAGGGCCAGCGAGCTCCCGAGGAAGCCGCGCCGTGCCAGCATCAGGTCGCTGCGCGAGAACTCGCTGAGCAGCGCCACGGTCTGCGGGCCCGTCCAGGGAAGGTCGACGCCGGTCGCGGAGGGCGACTGACGTGCGGTGCGCAGGCCCAGGTCCTCGACGGAGACGACACAGCCGAACCGCTCGGAGAAGAGCTCGGACAGGATGCGCGGGATGGGCTCGCGGGGGTTCTCACCGTCCAGCCAGCGGCGCACGCGCGAGGTGTCGGTGGAGATGTGGTTGGCGCCGAGCTGCCGGGCCCTGCGGTTGACCTGGCGGGCGAGCTCGCCCTTCGACCAGCCGCTGCGCACGAACCACGAACCCAGCAGCTCGTTGGGGCGCTTGTCCGCGTTCGTCCCGCCACCGCCGTTGCCGCTCACTGGAACGCCCCCATCCGTCAAGACCTCTGTGTCGCCGAGTGCGCCAACCCCTATCAGAATGCCGCTACACCCGGCGCCCGTCCGCACCTTCTCAGCCTCCGAACGGAAACCCGACTTGCCTCCGGCATACCCGCAGACGCATGTGCCCCGGGGTCTCGTGCACTCAAAGTAGTCCTACGATCACCCGTCCAGCCACGAGGAACCTGGAAACGCCACCATTCGCCACCCCTTCGAATGAACTCCCTGTCGCCCGCACACGATTCACTTGACATACGACAACCGAGAGCGAGCGGAACGGTGCACAGAGGGGCGCGCACCGCCGAGCGCACCACCACGTGCACTGCGACGCGCCGCCGACCGAGACCAAGGCGGTCACACGCAGTCACGATCCGGGCGCGTCTCGTAACCACCGGTGCGTCGGACCCGTTGGAGGGGGTATGGGATTCACGATCGGCAGCACTCGGGGCATCCGCGACATCCGGTCCGTCTCACGTCGCCGTGGTCGCTCGTCCGAGTGCCTCGCCGTCGCCGAGTTCACGGGCCTGTGGGGCTGGGACGTGGTCCCCGGCGCCCGGGCCGCCTCGGGGGCGTGCTCCTGCGGCCGCGCGGACTGTCCGGCACCGGGCGCGCATCCGCTGGACTTCGCGCCGGAGATCCACGCCGGCGCCACGCTGGACGAGGTGACCGAGGCCTGGGCCGAGGTGCCTGGTGCCGCGGTGATGCTGCCCGTAGGGCGCACGTTCGACGTGATCGAGGTGGCCGAGCCGGCGGGCCGGCGGGCGCTGGCCCGGCTGGAGCGCATGGGGTTGCCGGTCGGCCCGGTCGCCGCGACCCCTCAGGGCCGCGCCCACTTCTTCGTCGCGCCGGGCGGCGCGGCCGACCTGCCGCGGCTGCTGTACCGGATGGGCTGGGACGACCCTGCGCTCGACCTGCGCGGCCTCGGCCACGGCACGCACCTGACGGCACCGCCGTCCGACCGCGGCGGCCGGGGCCCGGTGCGATGGCTGCGCCCGCCGGCCCTGGACTCTGCGACGAAGCCGCCGGCGGCCAGACTGCTGCTGGGCACACTGGCCTACGTCGCCCACCGGTCGCGGGCCTAGCGCCACAAGGGCGCGGACCACGGCACCGCACGCGGGCACCGCACCACGAAGGGCGCGGCACACCGGCTCACCGCGCCCGGCGCGGATTCCCCTCCCGGCTCCCGGCTCCCGGCTCCCGGCTCCCGGCTCCCGGCTCCCGGCTCCCGGCTCCCGGCTCCCGGCTCCCGGCTCCCGGCTCCCGGCTGAGCGTTCCCGGTGCCGCGGGGGCGTACTCCTTCGGTCCGCCCGGTCCGGGGACGGCTCTCCGCCGCGCGGCGCACCGCGGGCTTCTCGGCGGGCCGTTCGCGCGGCGACGGCCGGCAGCCCGATCCCCCGGGCCGCCCCCTTCCGCCCTCGTGTGATTCCGTCCGCCGAGCCGGGCCCCGGCCCGTCCCGTCGAAGCGGCGGCCACGCCCCCCGTCACGGAACGGCGAAGCGCCCGTCCCCCGGCCTGCACCGCGGGGCGGGCGCTTCTCGCATGCGGCAGACGCCTCCGGTTCCCGGAGGCGGAGTGCTCAGTCGCCGATCAGCGCGTCCACGAACGCCTCCGGCTCGAACGGCGCCAGGTCGTCCGGGCCCTCTCCGAGTCCGACGAGCTTGACCGGCACGCCCAGCTCGCGCTGGACGGCGACGACGATGCCGCCCTTGGCGGTGCCGTCGAGCTTGGTGAGCGCGATGCCGGTGATGTCCACGACCTCGGCGAACACCCGGGCCTGGACGAGGCCGTTCTGCCCGGTGGTGGCGTCGAGGACGAGGAGCACCTCGTCGAGCGGGGCCTGCTTCTCCACGACCCGCTTGACCTTGCCCAGTTCGTCCATGAGCCCGGTCTTGGTGTGCAGACGGCCGGCGGTGTCGATGAGCACCACGTCGGCGCCCATCTCCTTGCCCTCCTTGACCGCGTCGAAGGCGACGGAGGCCGGGTCGCCGGCCTCCGGTCCGCGCACGGTGTGGGCGCCCACCCGCTCGCCCCAGGTCTGCAGCTGATCGGCGGCGGCGGCGCGGAAGGTGTCCGCTGCGCCGAGGACGACGCTGCGGCCGTCGGCGACCAGGACGCGGGCCAGCTTGCCGGTGGTGGTGGTCTTGCCGGTGCCGTTGACGCCGACGACCATCACGATGCCGGGCTTGCTCGCCTCGGGCTCGGTCCTCAGGGTGCGGTCCTGGTCGGTGCCGACCAGGGTGAGCAGTTCCTCGCGCAGCAGGCCGCGCAGTTCCTCGGGGGTACGGGTGCCGAGCACCTTGACGCGCTCGCGCAGCCGCTCGACCAGCTCCTGGGTGGGCTGCACGCCGACGTCGGCGGTGAGCAGCGTGTCCTCGACCTCCTCCCAGGTCTCCTCGTCGAGGTGCTCGCGCGACAGCAGGCCGAGCAGCCCCTTGCCGAGGGCGTTCTGGGAGCGGGCGAGGCGGGCGCGCAGGCGGACCATGCGGCCTGCGGTGGGCTCCGGGATCTCGATCTCCGGAGTCACGGCGAGCGGTTCGGCGGGGGGCTCCTCGACCGCTGTGGGGGCCGAGCCCTCCGGAAGATCCACCTCCTCTATGGTGCGCCGCGGTTCCTCCCGCGGCGTCTCGGCCTCTTCGCCGACGTGCGGCTCGGCCGGAGGGGCGGTGATGTCGGGCGCTGCGGGCGGCGGCGGGGGCAGCGGCTTCCTCCGCCGACTGCCGATGACGAGCCCGCCGATCGCGCCGAGCACGACCACGGCGATGACTACAGCAAGGATGACGGTTTCCATAACGCGTCCAGTATCAGTCATGGGGGTCGGTCGACCCCGTCATGCACCGTCCGCCGGCAGACGAACGACACCGGAGCGGACGAACCCGGCGAAGCGCGCCGCTGTCGGCCTCGTCGGCACGCGCAGGCGCAGCCGTCGCCCCGGGAACGCGTACCGCCCCGGCGCGGACGGTTCTCCGGGCCGGGGCGGTACGCCTCACGGGGGTCGAGGAGCGGGCAGCGGGGACATGGGCCCGTTCCTCGAGTCTGCGGTGGCTTCGCCCGTCGGCTCAGCCCATCTCCTCCAGGGCCTTGCCCTTCGTCTCCCTGACGAACTTCAGGACGAACGGAACGGAGAGCGCGGCGAAGAAGGTGTAGATCACGTATGTCGTGGAGAGGTTCCGGTCGGCCAGCGACGGGAAGCTCGCGGTGATCGCCCAGTTGGCGATCCACTGCGCGGCGGCCGCCACGCCCAGGGCTGCGGCGCGGATCTTGTTCGGGAACATCTCGCCGAGCATGACCCAGACGACCACACCCCAGGACAGGGCGAAGAAGAGGACGAAGATGTGGGCGGCGACCAGGGCCGTCCAGCCCTGCGCAGCCGGCAGCTTGCCGTCGACCAGGTCGTAGGAGAAGGCCCAGGCCTCCAGTGCCAGGCCGACCACCATGCCGACGGAGCCGATGACGGCGAGCGGGCGGCGGCCGATGCGGTCCACGAAGATCATCGCGATGACCGTGCCGACGATGTTGATGATCGACGTGGTGAAGGAGTAGAAGAACGAGTCCGCGGGGTCGACGCCCACCGACTGCCACAGTGTCGAGGAGTAGTAGAACGCGACGTTGATGCCGACGAACTGCTGGAAGACCGACAGGCCGATACCGACCCAGACGATCGGCTTGAAGAAGAAGGAGCCGCCCAGCAGGTCCTTGAAGGTGGACTTCCGCTCGCTCTTCATCGCGTGCTCGATCTCGGCGACACGGGCGCCGAGGTCGACGTTCCCGCCCTCGACCTCTTCGAGGATCTCGCGGGCGCGGTCGCGCTTGCCGACGGAGATGAGGAAGCGCGGGGACTCGGGGATGGCGAAGGAGAGCATGCCGTACAGGACGGCCGGGATCACCATGACGCCCAGCATGACCTGCCAGGCCTCCAGGCCCATCAGCTCACCGCGCTGGTCGCCGCCGGCGGCGTTCAGCAGACCCCAGTTGACCAGCTGCGAGATGGCGATGCCGACGACGATCGCGGCCTGCTGGAAGGAGCCGAGGCGCCCGCGGTAGGCGGGCGGGGCGACCTCGGCGATGTAGGCCGGGCCGATGACGGAGGCCATGCCGATGGCGAAGCCGCCGACGACGCGCCAGAGGGCGAGGTCCCACAGCGCGAAGGGCAGGGCCGAGCCGACGGCGCTGACGGTGAACAGGACGGCAGCGATCTGCATGCAGCGGATGCGGCCGATCCGGTCGGCTATGCGGCCGGCGGTGGCGGCGCCGACGGCACAGCCGATCAGGGCGATCGCGATGACCTGGGCGAGCGCCGCGGACCCGATGTCGTAGCGGTCGCGGATGGCCTCGACGGCGCCGTTGATCACGGAGCTGTCGTAGCCGAAGAGGAAACCGCCCATCGCGGCTGCCGCGGCGATGAAGATGACGTGCCCGAGATGTTCGGGGTGAGCCGTCCCGGCTCCTGGCTTGTGCGCCTGCGTCGTACTGGTCACGTGTACTCCTCGGGCCACCGGCAACGCTGCCGGGTGGGGGTCTGCCCTGTCAGGTGGCAGTGGCGCACACACGCACGCCGCTCACACCTGAAGGTAAGTGCAACGCCGCAGAGACTATGCCTTCAAGTTTCGAAGTCAAAAGCGGGGCCTCTTTCCAGCCTTCCCGCATCAGAGCAACAGCCCGGAGGGTGACTTCGTTCAGGAAATGAAGTCAAAGGGAAGTGCAGGGGAGAACAGGTGTAGGTGACACCCGATTCAGCGCAGCCGCTGCGAGATGACCTTCGACACACCATCGCCCTGCATGGACACGCCATAGAGGGCGTCGGCCACCTCCATGGTGCGCTTCTGATGCGTGATCACGATCAGCTGCGAGGCCTCCTGCAGCTCCTGCATGATGCGGATCAGCCGCTGCAGGTTGGTGTCGTCGAGGGCGGCTTCCACCTCGTCCATGACGTAGAACGGGCTCGGCCGTGCCTTGAAGATCGACACGAGCAGCGCCACGGCCGTCAGCGACCGCTCCCCGCCGGAGAGCAGGCTCAGCCGCTTCACCTTCTTGCCCGGCGGACGCGCCTCGACGTCCACGCCCGTGGTGAGCATGTTGTCGGGGTCGGTGAGCACGAGCCGCCCCTCGCCACCGGGGAAGAGGCGGCCGAAGACGCCCTCGAACTCGCGGGCGGTGTCCCGGTAGGCCTCCGTGAAGACCTGCTCGACGCGCTCGTCGACCTCTTTCACCACCCGCAGCAGGTCGGCGCGGGTCTTCTTCAGGTCCTCCAGCTGCTCGCTGAGGAACTGGTGGCGCTCCTCCAGCGCCGCGAACTCCTCCAGAGCGAGCGGGTTGACCTTCCCCAGCTGCTGGTACGCCCGCTCGGCCGCCCTGAGCCGCTTCTCCTGCTCGGCCCGCACGAAGGGACGGGGCCGGTTGCGCGGATGTGCGGGGTCCTCGGGCAGTTCCTCGCCCTCCGCGGGCGGTGAAGGCGGCACGGGCTGGTGGGGGCCGTACTCGGACACCAGACCCGCCGGCTCCACGCCGAGTTCCTCCAGCGCCCTGGTCTCCAGCTGCTCGATCCGCAACCGCTTCTCGGCCCCGAGCACCTCGCCCCGGTGCACGGAGTCCGTCAGCTTGTCGAGCTCCGCCTTGAGGTCGCGCCCCGCCGCCCGGGCGGCGGCCAGCTCCTCCTCGCGCCGGGCCTTGGCGACCTCGGCGGCGGTACGTTCCTGCTCGGCGCGCGCGAGCGAGACCTCGACGTGCGCCAGCAGCAGGCGGGCACCGAAGGCAACGGCCCCAGCGACGTCAGCCTCGTGACGCAGGCGCGCCCGGCGCTGCTCGGAACGCGCGCGGGCCTCGCGTTCCGCGCGGGCGGCGCGGTCCAGGGAGTCGGCCCGTCCGGCCAGCCCCTTGACGCGCTCCTCGTGCGTACGGACCTGGAGGCGGGCCTCCATCTCGGTCTGCCGGGCGTTGGCGCCGTCGGCGGCGAGCCGGTCGCGCACGGCGGTGTCGGGTTCCTCGTCGACCGGCATCTCCTCGGCGACCGCCAGCCGCTCGGCGAGCTCCTCGGCCTCCTCGCGCGCCCGGTCCAGCGCTTCCTGGGCTCGTGCGGCGGCGGCACTGGACCGCTCGGCCTCGCCCGCGGCCGCCCGGGCCTGTCCGGCCAGCCGGCCGAGCTGCTGGGCGACGGCCGACTTCTCCCGGTCGGCGGCCCGGCGGCGCTCCCCCAGCTCCCCGACCAGCGCCGCGCACTCTCCGCGCCGCTCCGCCGCCGCGTGCTGCGCCGCGGTCAGCGCCTCGCACTGCACACCGAGCTCCTCCAGCTCGGCGGCGGCCTCGTCGACGGAGGCCTGCACCTCCAGGAGGCTGGGCGCCCCCGCGGAGCCGCCGTGCGCGAAGTGCGGGCCGAGCACGTCCCCCTCTGCGGTGACCGCGGTGAGGTCGGGCCGCGCCCGGACCAGGTCCTCGGCATCCTCCAGGGTGCCGACGACGGCGATCCCGCGCAGCAGCCGCCGCACGGCGGGCAGGAGGTCGTCGGGTCCGTTCACGAGGTCGGCCGCCAAGGGCTGCGCCTCGGGCCGGGCGGGCTCGGGCACGTCGTCGAGGGCACCTCCGACGAGCAGCGCCGCCCGGCCGGCGTCCTGCTTGCGCAGCAGGCGGATGGCGTCGGCGGCGGCGGACGGGGTGGTCACGGCGAGGGCGTCCGCGGCGGCGCCGAACGCGGCGGCCAGGGCCACCTCGTGGCCGGCGGCCACGGTGAGCAGCTCCGCGGCGGGGCCGAGCAGGCCGGTGAGGCTGTCCCGGGCGTCCAGCAGCGCGCCCGTGCCGTCCTTGCGGCGCAGGCCGAGCGCGAGGGTCTCGTGGCGGGCCTGCGTGGCGGCGCGCCGACGTTCGGCGGCGGTGGAGGCCTCGCGGGCGACGGTCAGCGCGGCCTCGGCCTCGGCGAGCCGGTGCCCCGCGGCCTCGTGCTGCCCGGCGAGGTCGGCGTCGCCGGCGTCGAGGCCGTCGACCTCCGCCTTGAGGGCCTCGTACTCCTCCTGCGCGGAGGCGGCCCGCTCCTGAGCCGCGTCGCGGGCCTCGGCGAGCCGGTCGATCTCGGCCTGCGCCGAGGCGGCACGTGAACGGGCCGCGTTCACCTGCCCGTTGAGCCGTGCGAGGCCCTCGCGGCGGTCGGCGACGGCACGGGCGGCATCCTTCAGGCGCCTCTCCTCCGCGGCGAGTTCGCGCTCCAGTTCGGCGCGGTGGGCGACGGTGTCGTCCAGGGCGTGCCGGGCGGCCTCCAGGGCCGCTTCCAGTTCGGCCTCCTGCTCGCGGACGCGGGCCGCCTCGCGTTCGAGGTCCTCGGGGTCGCGACCGCGCCGCTCCTCGGGCGGGGCCGAGGTCGCGCTCTTGACCCGGGCGTCGGCCAGGGAGATGGTGCCGCGCACCCGCTCGGCGAGCTGGGAGAGCTCGTACCAGGTCTGCTGGGCTCGCTGGAGGCGCGGGGTGAGCCGGCGTACCTCGTCCTCCAGCAGCGCCTCGCGCTGGAGGGCCTTCTTCAGCTCCTCCTCTGCGGCCTCCTTGCGAGCCTTGAGCGCGGCCTCGTCGGCGACCTCGGCCCGCAGGGCCTCCCGGAGCCCCACGAGGTCGTCGGCGAGCAGGCGCAGCCGTGCGTCACGCAGGTCGGCCTGGATGACGGCGGCCCGGCGGGCGACAGCGGCCTGCCGGCCGAGCGGTTTGAGCTGGCGCCGCAGTTCGTCGGTCAGGTCCTGCACGCGCGCGAGATTGGCCTGCATCGCATCCAGCTTGCGCAGGGCCTTCTCCTTGCGCTTGCGGTGCTTGAGGACGCCGGCGGCCTCTTCGATGAAGGCGCGTCGGCCCATGGGGTCGGCGTGCAGGACGGAGTCGAGCTGGCCCTGGCCGACGATGACGTGCATCTCGCGCCCGATGCCGGAGTCGGAGAGGAGTTCCTGGATGTCCAGCAGACGGCAGGTGTCGCCGTTGATCTGGTACTCGCTGCCGCCGTTGCGGAACATGATCCGCGTGATGGTGACCTCGGCGTACTCGATGGGCAGGGCACCGTCGGAGTTGTCGATGGTCAGCGACACCTCGGCCCGGCCCAGCGGGGGCCGCCCGGTGGTGCCGGCGAAGATGACGTCCTCCATCTTGCCGCCGCGCAGCGACTTGGCGCCCTGCTCGCCCATGACCCAGCTGAGGGCGTCCACGACGTTGGACTTGCCCGAACCGTTCGGCCCGACGACGCACGTGATGCCCGGCTCGAAGCGCAGCGTGGTCGCAGAGGCGAACGATTTGAACCCGCGGAGGGTCAGGGCCTTGAGGTGCACGCCGCCGGACTCTACCTTCCGGACCCGTCCCACTCCATGAACCGGCGGTTTCGCCGTTGAACGTGCAGGGCAGACCACACGTTGAAGAAGGTGAAAGGATGCGCGGGGGAAAGAAAGAAGGGACGCCGAGGCGTCCCTTGCACATCTGACTACTGAGCGGTCGTACGGGCTGCCCGACCACTGCCTGTGTGCTGTCGTGGAGCGATGCAGTGATCAGGTGAGCGCAGGCTCCGCCTGGTTCGCGTCGATGCTCTCCATGATCCTGTCGTGAGAAGCGGCAGCATGCAGCGCCTCGTTCTCCGCCTGAATCCGTACGAGCTCGGATTCGAGGTCCTGGACACGCTGCTGGAGCCGTCGCATCTCGGCGAGGAGTCGAGGGTCGGAGCCGCCGACGTAACCGAGAAGCGCCTTTGCCATGATGGATGGTCCTCCACACTGAGTGACCGACCGAAGCGGTGTGGGTCGTGAGGGATTCGCACCCGCGGTTGCTTGGCAGGCCTGGAGTTGTACTGCCGTTCAGCCATGCCAAACAGCTAAGGTGCGCGGGGCTTTCAGCGTCTCACCAAAAAGTTTGACGGTCAACACGATCACGCCCCGTATCGGCGGGCGACCCGGTGCAGACGGCGGAAGAACAGCGGTGCTGCGGGCTTCTGCGGGGCCCTGGGGGCGTTGCGATCATCCTTGCGTGCGGAGGCTTCGGCCCGCAAGCCATTCTCGGCAACGACCTGGTCATTTCTCCCGGCGCCCCGCGGTCCGCGGGATCAGCGGATCGCGAAGCCGTCGTAGCCGCCCCTCGGTGTGTCCCAGATCTCGGTCACACCATCCACGCGTCCGGGCGTGTCGCTGCCCTCCAACCAGTCGAGGAGGCTTCGGCAACCCGCGCGAGGGCCCTCGGCGACCACCTGGACCCGTCCGTCGTCCAAATTGAGAGCAAAGCCACTCAGGCCGCCGATCTCCAATGCCTTCGCTCGTGTGAACCAGCGGAAACCCACACCTTGGACGCTTCCGCGCACCCAGGCGACCAGTCGCACTTCCTCGCTCATAGCTGCAACCTAACCGGCCAAAGTCACTCGGAGCACTCGCTCCCCCGGCGCCATGCGGTACCGTCCCGACCCAATGCATCTCATATGAAACTCACTCGATCGAGTGAGATTGGTCGGCTGCCGGGCCGGGGGGACGTGCTCGGACGGACCAGCGCATCGCACAGACCCGGGGCGGGCCCGGGTCGACCGCAAGGGACGAGGAAGGCCAGGACATGGGACGCCACCGACGCTCTGCCGCCGGCCGCGCCGCCACGGGCCGCGCCACGGGGGACACGTACACGGACGGCTCCTACCCGGACAGCCGCATCCCGGGGGACTCGTACGGTGGCGTGGACGCACCGCTGGGGATCGCGCCCTATCTGAACCCCGAGGCGTACGCCGAGGCCCACGCCAAGAGCCAGGAGTACCTCTTCGGCACCGAGGACGCCACCGCGATCTTCGCCTCTCCCGGGTTCACACCCGACGGCGGTTCCCGGCGTGCGGCCTCGCACCGGCGCCGGAAGAAGACGGTGCCGCCGGTCCGCACCGGACTGCTCGGCGTGTCGGCCGCCGTCGCCCTCGGCACGGTGGCGGTCGCCTCGGGTGTGGTGCCCGGCCTGGACAACTACCGCCTCGGCGGCGACGGCGGCTCCGGCGACCGGATCCAGGCCGCCGACTCCCCGACCAACTCGCCGAGCGAGCAGGGCGGCACGTCCGGCGCGGCCGACAGCCGCACCGAAGCACCGGGCTCCACCAGCCGGGACACGAGCCGCTCGTTGTCGCCGTCGGCCGCGCCCTCGACCTCCTCGGCCGCGCCGACGAAGACCCCCGAGACGAAGAAGCCCGAGCCGACGCCGTCGCGGACGGCCACACCGAGCGCGAAGCCCGAGCCGACCCGGACGCCGGTGCAGACCCCGACGCCCACCCCGACCAGGACGGCGCAGCGGACCACCGCCCCGGTGACGGTGTCGCCGGAGGCCGCCGTCGAGGCGGAGGTGCTGCGGCTCGTCAACGAGGAGCGGGCGAAGGTCGGCTGCAGCGCGGTGGCCGCGAACAGCTCCCTGACCTCGCTGGCGGAGGCCTTCAGCACGGACATGGCCGCGCGGGGCTTCTTCGACCACACCGACCCCGACGGCGCGACCCCCTGGGACCGGGCCGCGAAGGCCGGGATCACCGACCTCGGCGGCGAGAACATAGCCCGCGGCCAGGCCGACGCGGCGGCCGTGATGGAGGCCTGGATGAACAGCCCGGGCCACCGGGCCAACATCCTCAACTGCGACTTCAAGACGCTGGGGGTCGGCGTGCACTACGGCTCCGGCGGCCCGTGGTGGACGCAGGACTTCGGCTACTGAGATAACCGCAGGTCACATCTCCCCTCCTGCATAGGCTCGCGTTGTGATCACAGCCGAGCACGCCCGAGAGATCTTTGACGCGTTTCTTGCCCGAGCTACGCCCTACCCCCCGGACCCCGGCGTCACCGCTGTGTTCATCAGCGTGCGGGAGCACCGGTTCGGGTGGGAGTTCCACTATCAGAGCTCGACGTACGCCCGGACGGGAAACCCACGGGACATGTGGGTCGGGACCGGACCCGTCGTCGTGGACCGTCGCGACGGCCGCCTGCAGGAACTGGGCGGCAGGCAATTCGGTGACACAGTCGCCGCGTATCAACGACTGTACGACCAAGAGACGATCACTGACGGGACCCCGTGGTCCCCGCCCGTTCCGCTCCAGCCCCCTTCCGGGGCCGCCCCCCGGTCCGCCCCAAGGCGCTCGACGACGGTCGAGGCCGACGAGCCGGCGGCAGCCGAGCGGGCCACAGCGGTGTTGGAGGGAACGGCCGCAGGTGAGAGGCCCGCTCCTTCGCTTCATCAGCCACTGACATCAGCCTCCGGCATCGGCGACGCCGGGCAGGGCCGGGCACCAGCCGGTGCGGTCGGCCGTCGCCTCGGCCGGAGCTGGCTGATCAAAGGTAGACGTCGCGGCGGTCGACGCGGTGTTCCACGCCTGCGGGCGGGGGTGAGTCGATGCCTATGGTCCCGGATATCTCGCCGCCCGCACCGTAGGTCTCCAGGAAGCACCGGTAGTCGGAGGGATAGCGCCAACCGGTGCGTGCCGCGAGGTCCTCCCCGTCGAAGCGGTCGCCTCCGGAGTCCGCGAGCGGCGCCGGGACCTGGACCTGGTATCTGCCCCCGGAGTCGACCGGAGGCGGCGGCAGGATCCTCATCAGTGCGGCCACGCTGGGGTGAACCATGCGCGGAGTGCTCCGTCCCTGTGGGGCCGAGCCTGGAGCGGCACCGGCTGCCGCGCGGGGCCT
Source organism: Streptomyces actuosus (assembly GCF_016921115.1). GTDB lineage: Bacteria > Actinomycetota > Actinomycetes > Streptomycetales > Streptomycetaceae > Streptomyces > Streptomyces actuosus_A. The sequence continues at coordinate 148,842 of NZ_JAFFZS010000014.1, read as the reverse complement.
CCCACTCACCCACGCGCGGCGACGGGCCCTCGGCCCCCGCGTGGGCGAGCAGTACGTCGGGGCAGGCGTCCTCCCTGGTCAGGCCCACGCGGAGGAACGAGTCTCGTGCCCGGACCGGGCGGGACACCGCGGGTGATCCGGGGCAGCACCGGAGCACTAACCCTTGGTTAGTGCAATCTGTTGGACAGCGCTGCCGTCCAGTACGCTGGCGGCATGACCACCACGCAGGAGCACACGTCGGAGCAGGACCTCCCGTACAACGTGTTCGCCAAGGCCTGCCCCTCGCGCGGCACCCTGGAACACGTGACCGGCAGGTGGGGCTCACTCACGCTCGGGGCGCTGCACGAGGGGTCACTGCGGTTCAACGAGCTGCGCCGCCGCGTCGACGGTGTGAGCGAGAAGATGCTCTCCCAGACACTGCACGCGCTGGAGCGCGACGGTCTGGTGCACCGGGAGGCACAGCCGACCAACCCGCCGCGCGTGGACTACGAGCTCACCCCGCTGGGCCGCGGCGTCGCCGAGCGCCTGCTCGCCCTCATCCACTTCGTCGAGGGCAGCATGGACGACGTCCTCGCCGCCCGGGAACGCTACGACGTGACGCGTGGCGGCCGCTGACAGCGCGGGCAGAAGTAGCTGGACCGGTTCATCCAGGGCCTGCGGAGCATCGGCGTGCCGCACCGCCGGCACGGCAGGCCCTCGCGGCCGTAGGCGTCGAGCGAGCGGTCGAAGTAGCCCGACTCGCCGTTGACGTTGACGTACAGGCTGTCGAAGCTCGTGCCGCCGACGGAGAGGGCCGCGTTCATCACGTCCCGGACGTGCCCGAGCAGCTCCACGGCGCGCGGGCGGGTAAGGCTCGCGGTCGGACGGTCGTAGTGGATGCGGGAACGCCAGAGCGCCTCGTCCGCATAGATGTTGCCGACCCCGCTGATCAGCGACTGGTCCAGCAGGGCCCGCTTGACGGTGGTGCGCTTGCGGCGCAGCGCCCGGTGGAAGGCGTCGTCGTCGAAGAGCGGGTCGAGAGGGTCGCGGGCGATGTGCGCGATGACGTCGGGCAGCCCGTCGAGGGTGGTGTCGTGCAGCGACAGGCCGCCGAAGGTGCGCTGGTCGACGAAGCGGAGCTCGGTGTCCTGGTCGTCCGCGAACCGGACGCGGATGCGCAGGTGCTTCTCCGGCGGCGCCTGGTGCGGCTGCACCAGCAGCTGGCCGCTCATGCCGAGGTGGGCCAGGACCGCCTGGTCGGTGTCCTCCAGGGGCAGCCACAGGTACTTGCCGCGGCGTCGGGGCGTGCCGATGCGGTGCCCCTTGAGGCGATGGGTGAAGTCGTCGGCACCGGCCACATGACGGCGGACCGCACGCGGGTGCAGCACCTCGGCGTCGGCGACGGTCCGGTGGGCGACCCACCGTTCCAGACCCCGCCGGACGACCTCGACCTCGGGCAGTTCGGGCACGGATCTCCTCAGGGCTCCTCAGGACGGCGCTGCCGGGAAGCCTAGCGCGGCAGCCGTGGACGTCCCTCGGCCACCGGGGGGCGGGGGACGCCGCTCGTCCCGGTGCGGCGGTGGCACGGACCGGTCGGGCGGCGGCGCCTCGGGCCGCCGGCAGCCCGGCGCCACCACGGCGGAGGCCCGGACCTGGGTCGTCGGGCCCGCACACCGCGCCCGGCACCCCGCCGGGGCTTCGGGTACGGGTCGAGCGCCCGCCCCGGGGCTCTGCCGGGGGCGGACGCTCGGTCCGGTGTATCGACTGGTGCCGGTCAGGCGGAGGCCGGCGCCTCGTCGGCGCCCTCGGTGGACTCGGACGCCTCGGCAGCTGCCTTGGCGCGTTCGTCCGCCGCGGCCCGGATGGCCCGCCACGCGGACTCCGCGGCCTGCTGCTCCGCCTCCTTCTTGCTGCGGCCGGTGCCGGTGCCGTACGAGACGCCTCCGACGCGGGCAGCAGCAGTGAAGGTCTTCTCGTGGTCGGGCCCGGTCTCCGTGACCAGGTACTCGGGAACACCGAGCCCCTCGGTCGCGGTGAGCTCCTGGAGGGACGTCTTCCAGTCCAGGCCGGCTCCCAGGTTGGAGGACTTCTCGATCAGGGGATCGAACAGGCGGTGCACCAGTTCGGAGGCCGCGTCGAGGCCCTGGTCGAGATAGACCGCACCGATCACCGCTTCCAGGGTGTCGGCGAGGATGGACGCCTTGTCCCGGCCGCCCGTGCCCTCTTCACCCCGGCCGAGCCGGATGAAGGAGCCCAGGTCGAGCCCACGGCCGACCTCCGCCAACGCACGCGAGTTGACCACCGCGGCCCGCAGCTTGGCCAGCTGGCCCTCGGGCAGGTCGGGGTGGGTGCGGTACAGCGTGTCGGTGACGACGAGGCCGAGCACGGAGTCCCCGAGGAACTCCAGTCGCTCGTTCGTCGGCAGACCGCCGTTCTCGTACGCGTACGAGCGGTGGGTCAGCGCACGCACCAGAAGGGCGGACTCGACCTTGTAGCCGAGCCGCCCTTCCAGAAGCGTGTGGGACGAGGCCTGGTTGTCCGCAGAGTTCTTCTTCGGCGTGGACACAGTGCCTCTCACCAGCCGCTCAGACCTCGAGGACCTGGCGCTTGTTGTAGGTGCCGCACGACGGGCACGCGATGTGCTGCTGCTTGGGCTCGTGGCAGCGCTCGCACGCGACCAGGGTGGGGACCGCAGCCTTCCACTGCGACCGGCGGTGGCGCGTGTTGCTGCGCGACATCTTCCGCTTCGGAACAGCCACGGCTACTTCTCCTGCTTCTCGTCGACGCGCGCTGATCGAGTCGCGTCGCCGCTCATCTCGTCCTTATCGCCGGCTTCGAGTGAATCGGCGAATCCCTGCAATGCCGCCCAACGGATGTCGACGGCGTCGTGATGGTGGTCCGGGTCGTCCGCGAGCCGCGCTCCGCACTGGGAGCACAGACCCGGGCAGTCTTCCTGGCACACCGGCTGCATCGGCAGTGCGAGCACCACCGCGTCCCGCAGCAGAGGTTCGAGGTCGAAAAGTCCGTCCTCGAGGAAGAGCCTGTCCTCGTCGTCCTCGGCGTCGTCGCCGGGCTCCGCGTGCTGGACGCGGCCCCGGTCGTCGGCGTCAGGGTACGAGAACATCTCCTGGAATTCCGCTTCGACATCGAGGCGAAGCGACTCCAGACACCTTACGCACTCCCCCTCGGCCTGTGCACGGGCGGTGCCTGTGACGAGCACCCCTTCCATGACGGACTCGAGTCGGAGTTCGAGCTCCAGCGGAGTACCTTCCGGCACGCCGATGACTCCCTGGACACCGAAGTCCCGGGGAGTGGGGACCGAGCGGTTCAGGCGCTGCAACGCACCAGGCCGCCGCCCCAGCTCGTGCGTGTCGAACACGAGAGGGTCGCGGTGGTCGAGGCGGGCGTTGTGAGCCATTACTGCTTTCGGTCTTCCAAACTTGGAGGAGACACCACCCCTCGGTGCTCCAGGGCAGCGCAGATCGCGGACGTAGACGCGACCGAAGGGCCAGGATACTTGACCTTTCGCCCAGGACCCAATCCGGTGCTCTACTGCAACCCGCGGCCCTGTTCGTAGGCCCTCAGCTGCTCCGCACTGATCATGCCTGTGTCGAAGAGGCTGGTCTCGTCGAGCGCGTAGCCCTGCGGGTCCTGCTGCTGGGGCTCGTGGGACGGGTGGGTCTGCTGAGGGTCGTAGCCGGGCTGCTGGGGGACCTCGTAGCCGCCCTGGTAGGAGGCGGCGCCCGCCGTGCCGTACCCGGAGGCGTAGGGGTCTGCCTGCGGGTAGCCGTAGGCGTCCTGCTGGGCGTACTGCTGCTGGTAGCCGGCGTAGGGGTCCGGCTGCTGCTGGTAGACGTACGACGACTGCTGCGACTGCTGCGCCTGGGCCGCTGCGTCCTGCTCGGCGAGGGCCGTGAGGTCGGCGAGGTAGTCGGCGTCGCTGGAGTGCTGGACGGTGGAGGTGTCGTCGGCCAGGGCGCCGAGGTCGTCCGTGGCGATCCGGCCGTGCAATTTCTGGCGGCCGCGGCCGACCGCCTCCAGGGTCTTGGCCAGGACCGCCTCGAACGCGCCGAGCTTGGTGTCGACATACGCGTCGGCGTCGCGGCGCAGGGTCTCGGGGTCGTGGCTGCGCTCGGGGGCGTCGTCGTCCTCCGGGTCCACGTAGCCCTGCTCCTCGGGGCGGGGCCCGGTCCCGAGGAGCTTCTCGCGGCCCCGGCCGACCGAGCCGAGGGTCTTGGTCAGGACGACCTCGAAGTTGGCGAGCTTGGAGTCGACGTAGTCGTCTGCCTCCGCGCGGACCTCCTCGGCCTCCTGGCGGGCTTCGGCGAGGATGCGGTCGCTCTCGGCCATGGAGCGGCGGGCGACCTCGGTGCCGGAGATCAGCGAGCCGCGCTCGCTGTGCGCCTGCTCGATGATCCGCTCGGCCTCGCGGCGGGCGTCCTCGACCATCTGCTCACGGCCGCCGATGAGTTCCTGGGCCTGGGCGAGGGAGCCGGGCAGGGCCTGCCGGACCTCCTCCAGCATCGCGAGCAGGTCGGCGCGGTTGACCACGCACGACGCCGACATGGGCATGGCTCGGGCGCTGGAGACCGTGGCCACGATCTCGTCGAGCTTCTTCTGCACGTCCACCGTGTGCTCGCCACTCTCTACCGATGTGTTGGAGACGGACGGGACGACTGTAGCCCGTTGGGCTGTGGCCCGTTCAGCCTTGGCGCAGACGCCGGTCGAGGGCCTCCAGGACGGCCGGCGGCACCAGGTGGGAGACGTCGCCGCCCCACTGGGCCACTTCCTTGACCAGGGAGGAGGACAGGAAGCTGTAGGTGGGGTTGGTCGGGACGAAGAGGGTCTCGACGCCGGTGAGGCCGTTGTTCATCTGGGCCATCTGCAGCTCGTAGTCGAAGTCGCTGACCGCGCGCAGGCCCTTGACGATGGCCGGGATGTCGCGCTGCTTGCAGAAGTCGACGAGCAGGCCGTGGAAGGCCTCGACGCGGACGTTCCCGTACTCGGCGGTGACGTCGCGGATCAGCTCGATCCGCTCCTCGATCTCGAACAGGCCCTTCTTGGCCTTGTTGATCATCACCGCGACGTACACCTCGTCGTACAGGCGGGAAGCCCGGGCGATGATGTCGAGGTGTCCGTTGGTGATCGGGTCGAACGACCCGGGACATACGGCGCGGCGCACTTGAGTTCCCTCGCTCTCCGGTCCGGTCATCGTGCGTCTTCGCACGTAGAGGCGGCGCGACCGTACCAAAACGTTCCCTCGCCGTAGCGACGGGCCCGAACGGCGTCGAAGCCGTCCGGCCACCGGAATTCGCCGCCTCTGGTGCTGCGCTCCACGGTGACGACGGCGGCGTCCGCGAGCCAGCCCTCCGAGCGGAGTGTGAGCAGGATCTCCCGAAGATCGTCGTCCGAGACGGCGTACGGCGGGTCGAGGAAGACGATGTCGTACGGCTCCGCGGGAGGTGCGCCGCGGACGACCTGTTCCGCTCTGCCCGCCCTGACCTCGGCGCCGGGAAGGCCCAGGTTCCGCACGTTCTCCCGGACGGTGCGGGCGGCGCGGGCGTCGGCCTCGACCAGCAGGGTGTGGCTCGCGCCGCGGGACAGGGCCTCCAGGCCCACGGCGCCGGAACCGGCGTACAGGTCGAGGACGCGCTCGCCGTCGAGGGGGCCGCCCAGGAGGGACTGCCAGGTGGAGAGGAGGCCCTCGCGTGCGCGGTCGGAGGTGGGGCGGGTGCCGTTGCCCGGCGGAACGGCCAGGCGGCGTCCGCCGGCTGCGCCGGCGATTACGCGGGTCATCTCGGGTCCTTGGTAGTGGGGTGCTTCGAGTTCAGTGTGGCGGGTCGCGCAGCGCGCTGCGCCCGCGGGCCGACCCGCCTCGGCCCTTCTCGGCTCCTCTCAGCCTTTCTCAGCCCTTCTCCAAGTACCGCTCCCTCTCCTCGTCCACCAGGGCGTCCAGGGCCGTCCGCAGGCCCGGGAGGCCGGTCAGCTCCGGGTCGGCCGCCACGACGGCCGAGGCTTCCTGGCGGGCCTCGGTGATGATCTCCTCGTCCTCGATGACCGCGAGGACGCGCAGACTGGACCGGGCACCGGACTGGGCCTGGCCGAGGACGTCGCCCTCGCGGCGCTGTTCGAGGTCGATGCGGGACAGTTCGAAGCCGTCGAGGGTGGAGGCGACGGCGCCGAGGCGCTGCCGGGCGGGAGAGGCCTCGGGCATCTCGGTGACCAGCAGGCACAGTCCGGGGGCGGAACCCCGCCCGACGCGACCGCGCAGCTGGTGCAGCTGGGAGACGCCGAAGCGGTCGGCGTCCATGATCACCATGACGGTGGCGTTGGGGACGTTGACGCCGACCTCGATGACGGTCGTGGCGACGAGCACGTCGGTCTCGCCGGCGGCGAAGCGACGCATGACGGCGTCCTTGTCGTCGGGCTGCATACGGCCGTGCAGCACCTCGACGGCGAGGCCGCCGAGCGGCCCGCGCGCCAGCTGCGCGGCCACGTCCAGGACGGCGAGCGGGGGCCGCTTCTCGGCCTCGTCCTCCGCGGATCCACCTGCTTTCCCGGCCTTTGCGGGACCGTCCTCCTCGTCGCCGATGCGGGGGCAGACGACGTACGCCTGGTGGCCCTTGGCGACCTCCTCCCGCACCCGCTCCCAGGTGCGGGCCAGGAAATGGGGCTTGTCGGCGGCGGGGACGACATGGCTGGCGATGGGTGAGCGGCCGGCCGGGAGCTGGTCGAGGACGGAGGTCTCCAGGTCGCCGAAGACGGTCATGGCGACGGTGCGGGGAATGGGCGTGGCGGTCATGACGAGCAGGTGCGGGGGCTGCTTGCCCTTGCCGCGCAGGGCGTCGCGCTGCTCGACGCCGAAGCGGTGCTGCTCGTCGACGACGACCAGGCCGAGGTCGTGGAAGCGGACCTTGTCCTCGATCAGCGCGTGCGTGCCGATGACGATGCCGGCCTCACCCGTGGCGAGGTCGAGCAGGGCCCGGCGGCGGGCGGCTGCCCCCATCGAGCCGGTGAGCAGGACCACCTTGGTGCCGTGGTCCGCGCCGCCGAGCATGCCTCCCTCGGCGAGCTCGCCCATCATCTCGGTGACGGACCGGTGGTGTTGCTGGGCGAGCACCTCGGTGGGGGCGAGCATGGCCGCCTGCCCGCCGGCGTCGACGACGGCGAGCATGGCGCGCAGGGCGACGAGGGTCTTGCCGGATCCGACCTCTCCCTGGAGCAGGCGGTGCATCGGGTGCTCGCGCGCCAGGTCGTCGAAGATCTCCGCGGAGACCTTCTGCTGGCCGTCGGTGAGCGTGAAGGGGAGGCGGTCGTCGAAGGCGGCGAGGATGCCGTCGGGCCCGGCGGTGCGAGGGACGGCCGGGAGTTGGGCGTCGGCGCGGCGGCGGCGGGCGAGGGCGACCTGGAGGACGAAGGCCTCGTCCCACTTGAGCCGGGCGCGGGCGTCGGCGATGTCGGCCTTGGTGTGCGGGCGGTGGATCTTGAGCAGGGCCTCGGGGAGGGAGACCAGGCCCCGGCCGTCGCGCAGGGAGTCGGGCAGCGGGTCGACCGCCTCCTGCGCGCTGGGCAGGACGGTCTGGACGGCTTTTCCGATCTTCCAGGACTCCAGCTTGGCGGTGGCCGGGTAGAGGGGGATGAGGGCGCCGGCCCAGGCCTCGGCGGTCTCCTCGCCCTCTTCGCCGTCGCGGCGGAGCAGTTCGTAGGCGGGGTGGGCGAGTTGCAGGCGGCGGTTGAAGACGGAGACCTTGCCGGCGAACATCGCCCGCGTGCCGGGCAGCAGTTCCTTGTGGGGCTTGTGCACTCCGTTGCCGAAGAAGACCAGCTGGAGCCGGCCGCTGCCGTCGGTGATCGTCACCTCCAGGCGCTGCCCCTTGCCGCGCGGGGCGCGCGCGGAGGCGAAGGTGTGCAGGCGGGCGTCGGCCACCTGGGCGACCACCGTGACGTGCTCGTCCATGGGGAGGTCGGCGAGGTGGGTGAGCTGCCCGCGCTCCTCGTATCTGCGCGGATAGTGGTGGAGGAGATCGCCGACGGTGTGCAGGCCGAGGTGCTCGGCCATCACCTTCGCGGTGGCGGGGCCGAGCACCGACTTCAACGGCTGTTCCAGTGGTTCTTGCAGTGCGGGCACGGGATCCATTGCACACCACGGCGCCGACAATGCCGCGGACCGGTGGCGACGGGGCCCGTGTACGTCTTGGGAAATCCCTGGTCAGCCCGGTCGATCGGGTCGTAGGATGACGCGCTCCGACCTCCTCCGCGGATTCCCGCCCCACAGGGACCGCCCGACCCCGCGCCGTCGAGCCTCCCCTGCCGTCGGCGCCGTGACGATGGACTCCCAGACCTCACAGTCATCACAGGCATCCCAGTCACCCCGATCACCGCATACGTTCCAGGTCGACCTGCGCGGTCTGGTGGACCTGCTCTCCCATCACCTCTATTCCAGCCCCAAGGTGTACCTGCGCGAGCTGCTGCAGAACGCGGTCGACGCGATCACCGCCCGGCGGGCCGAGGACCCCGGCGCCGCCGCCCGCGTGCGGCTGTACGCCGAGGACGGCGCGCTGCGTGTGGAGGACTCCGGGATCGGGCTCACCGAGACGGACGTGCACGACCTGCTGGCGACCATCGGCCGCAGCTCGAAGCGGGCGGACGGACTTCAGCAGGCACGCTCCGACTTCCTCGGGCAGTTCGGCATCGGGCTGCTGGCCTGTTTCGTGGTCGCCGAGCGGATCCGGGTGGTCAGCCGCAGCGCTCGCACGCCGGACGCGCCGCCGGTGGAGTGGACGGCGCGCGACGACGGCTCGTACACGGTGCGGACGTTGCCGCAGCAGGCCCGCCCCGAGCCGGGCACGACCGTGCATCTGGCCGCGCGGGCCGGCGCCGAGGAGTGGCTGGCGGCCGAGCGGGTCCTTGCGCTGGCACGGGACTTCGGCTCGCTGCTGCCGTACGACGTGCGCGTGGGCGACGAGCAGGTGAACGATCTGCCCGCCCCATGGGACCGGCCGTACCCCTCCCCCGCGGCGCGCCGTGTGGCCCTGGCACGCCACTGCCACGGGTTGTTCGGCTTCACGCCGCTGGACTCGATCGACCTGGACGTGCCCGTCGCCGGGATCCGCGGCGTGGCGTACGTGCTGCCGTCGGCGGTCAGCCCCGCCCAGCGGGCGGGTCATCGTGTGCACCTGAAGGGCATGCTGCTGACGGAGCGGGCGGAACAGCTGCTGCCCGACTGGGCGTTCTTCGTGCGCTGCGTGCTGGACACGGACAGTCTGCGGCCGACCGCCTCACGCGAGTCGCTGTACGAGGACGAGACACTGGCGGCGGTCCGCGAGGCGCTGGGCGACAGGATCCGGTCCTGGCTCACCGGGCTCGCGGCCGGCGATCCGGAGCGCCTGGCGGCATTCCTGTCGGTGCACCACCTGGGAGTGAAGTCCCTGGCCCGGCACGATCAGGGCATGCTGCGGACGATGCTGCCCTGGCTGCCGTTCGAGACGAGCGACGGACGGCTGTCGCTGCAGGAGTTCGCCCAGCGGCACCCGGTGGTGCACTTCACCCGGACGGTGGAGGAGTACCGGCAGGTCGCGCCGATCGCGGCCGCGCAGGGCGTCGGGGTGGTCAACGGCGGCTACACCTACGACAGCGAGCTGGTCGAGGCGCTGCCGTCGGTGCGGCCGGGCACGGTGGTCGCCGAGTTGGACGCGGACACCGTGACCGCCCATCTGGATGCGGTCGATCCGGCCGAGGAACTGGCGCTGTCGGGTTTCCTGTCGGCGGCCCGGGCCACCCTGGACCCGCTCGGCTGCGACGTCGTCCTGCGCGCCTTCCACCCTCTGTCGGTCCCGGCGCTGCACCTGGACGACCGCGACGCCCGGCACGAGCAGGCACGCGCGCAGGCCGCGGAACAGGCCGACGACCTGTGGGCGGGCATCCTCGGCTCGCTGCGCGGCAGCGCGCCCCGGGCCCGGCTGGTGCTCAACCACCTCAATCCGCTGGTCCGCCGGATCGGTTCGCTGGGGGATGGGGAGCTGATCGGCACGGCGACGGAGTCGCTGTACGGGCAGGCGCTGCTGAGGGCGCAGCGCCCGCTGGCGCCGGCCGACTCGGCGCTGCTGAACCGGGCGTTCATCGGACTGCTGGAATGGGCGACCCACGGGGAGGGCGACGGACGATGAGCGAGACCGGCGACTTCGACGAACTGCGCCGGGCGATGGCGCAGAACTCCGAGGAACCGGAGGGTCCGGCCCGCAACGCGCGCGCGGAGCAACTGCTCGCCGAGGCCGAGAGCCTGAACATCCCGCTCGCGGTGATCGAGGCGCTCGGGCACCAGCTGAAGGTCTACAACTACAGCTCCGAGAAGGCGAAGATGTTCGTCCCGTTCGCGCGGCTGCTGCGCATGTGGGACGAGCGGCCGGAGGACTTCGACGCCTACGAGGCCCACTCGCTGCACTGGGTGTTCAAGTGGATGACGGCCGGCATGCTGGACCAGCCGCACATCCCGCTGGCCTCCGTCGAGAAGTGGCTCGGCGAGATGGAGCACCGCTACCGGCTGGCGGGGCACTCCGAGCGGGCGGTGCGCAGCGCGGAGTTCAGCGTGGCGGCACACGTGGGGGACGTGGCGCGGGCGGAGCGGGCCTGCGCCGGGTGGCTGGCGGCCGACCGGGACCGCATGGCCGACTGCCACGCGTGCGAGCTGCACCAGCAGGGCTGGTGGCAGGCGGAGCGGGGGCGGGACGCCGAGGCGCTCAAGCTGTGGCGGCCGGTGCTGGAGGGCGAGTTCACGTGCGCCCACGAGCCGCACACGGTGCTCGCCTCCTCGCTGGCACCGCTGCTGCGCCTCGGCCGCGCGGACGAGGCGCGCGCCCACCATCTGCGGGGCTTTCGCCTGGTGCGCGCCATGGAGAGCATGCGCGGGGCGTACGCCGACCACGTCGAGTTCTGCGCGCTGACCGGGAACGAGGCGCGCGGCCTGGAACTGCTCGCCGAACGGCCGGCGTATTTCACCGACGACGGGCATCCGCGCAGCAGGCTGGAGTTCATGGCGGTGGTGGCACTGCTGATGGAACGGCTGGACGCCCTGGGGCTCGCCGGGCAGCAGGTGCCGGGGCCGCCCGGACGGGTGTGGACGGCGGGCGAACTCGCCGTGCACGCGCGCGCGGAGGCGCTCGCGCTGGCGGAGCGCTTCGACGAGCGCAACGGGAGCGCGTACGTCAGTGAGCGCGCCCGGGCGCGCATGGACCAGCCGGCGCTCGTGGAGCGGCTCCCGCTCGGCGTGCGCTCCGTGCGCCCGGCGCGCCCGGCACGCACCACCGCTCCCCCGGTGCCGGGCGAGCCCGGCGGGCAGGCCTCGCCGCACGCCCCTCGGTCGCCCTCCGCCTCCGATCTGCCGGCCCTGCTGGCCGAGGCGCGGCGCCTGTCCGGGATGCTCCGGCCGAACGCCGGCGAGGCGTGGGCGGCGGTGGCGCGGGCAGCGGAGCGCGCGGACGGCACCGGACACGAGGCGCTGACGGCGTACGACCGCGCGGAGATCATCGAGCACCGGGCCATGGAGCTCGGCCCGGAGAGCGCCGCCCGGTTCGAGCAGGCGGCCACCTGGTACGAGGAGGCGGACGACGCCGGGGAGGCGCTCGCCGCACGCGCGCGTGCGGCGAGTGCACGCGCCCTGGCCGGGGACGTCGACGGGGCGCTCACCGCGGTCGCCGCACCGTACGATCAGGTCCTCGCGCTGTACGCCGGGGGCGGCACAGGGGTCCGGCAGGCGGCGTCGGTGCTGATCAGCCGGGCGCGGATCCTGATGCGACGCGTCCACGAGGCCGAAGGGCCCGTCGGGGCCGCGGACGCCGGGGCCGTGGAGGCGGCCGTGCGTGAAGTGGTGGCGCTCGTCGACGGGCGCACGGGAGACGACGTCCGGCTGGCCGCGCGGCACGCCGAGTGCCTCGCGATGCTCGCGGAGCTCGCGGCGCGCGGCGGCGACGCGGAGGCGGGGGCACAGCTGTTCACGCGGGCCGCGGAGGAGTTCACCGGGGCGGGACTGCCGTGGTTCGCGGTGGAGTACGAGGCACGGCTGGCGCAGCTCGCCCACCATCTCGGTGATCCGGCCGGGGCGGAGCGGGCACTGCGGGCGGCCCTGGAGCACGGCGGGGAGCATCTGGAGGCGGTCGGGCGCGCCCAGCTGCACCTCCAGCTCGGCGAGGTCGTCGGGGGCCTGGGGCGCCTGCAGGAGGCGGCGGACCACGCCCTGGAGGCGGCGCACTGGGCGGACGAGGCGGGCGAGGGCCACGACCTCGGTGCCTGGGCGCGGCACCAGCTCGGCGGGTTCCTGGTCCACCAGGGGCGCTGGGCGGAGGCGGCCGAGGTGCTGGAGTCGGCGCTGCCCGACATACACGCCGACACGCACGGTGACGGCGCGGTCGTCCAGACCCTGTGGTGGCTCGGGGACTGCCTGAGCGAGCTGGGGGAACACGTCACGGCCGCGGAACGCCGGCTGCGGGCCGCGGAGATCGCCCGGCACTGGCCCGAGCAGCATGACCATGCCACGCTCGCGCACCTCGCCGCGGAGAGCCTCGGCCGGGCGGACCTGCCCGACGAGGCGGACCGGGCCTACGCCCGAGCGAGCGAGCTGTGGCGCGCCCTCGGCGACGCCCACGGTCTGGTGCGCTCCCTGCGGGCCCGCGCGTGGCTCGCCCTGCGCACCGAGGACCGGGACGGGCACCGTGCGGCCCGGGAGCTGATGGCGAGCGCGGTCGAGGCCTGCACGGCTGCACGGGAGGGGACCGACGACACACAGGCACGCCACCGGCTCACGGCCGAGCTGGGCCACACCCACCGCCAGTTCGCGGACCTCCTGGCCCGCTCCGGCACCGAAGTCGCCGAGCGCGCCGAGGGTGCCGAGAGCGGCGGGTCCGGCGGGGAGACCGGGGAGGACACGGCGCGGGTGGTGCTGACGGAGGCCCTGGCGCAGGCGCGGGCCGCGGTCGAGGTGTTCACGACGCTGGGTGCGCCCGCGCTGCACGCCCGTACCGGTGCGGAGCTCGCCGCGGGCCGGCTGGAGGCCGGGCTGGGGCGCTGGGAGCGGGCGGCGGCACACGCGCGTGCCGTGCTGGAGGCCTACCCGGACGGCGACGACCGTCCCGGGAGGGCCGGGGAGACCGACGAGGAGGAAGCGACGGTCGGGGACCGGCGGGCGGAGGCGGAGCGACTGCTCCGGTCCGCCCGCGACCGGACGGAGCCGTAGAGCGGGGAAGCGGGCGGTCAGCGACGCGCCGGGGCCGCTGCCGGGGGACCGAGCGGTCGGGGAGGCGGAGACCGGCGCCGGAGGAACCGGAGCCGAGGAGGCCGGCGAACGCCGGAGAGGCCGGTGCCCGAGTGGCCGGTGCTCGAGCGTGCGGGGCGTGGGGCTCACTCCACGCCGATCAGCAGCAGCGCGCCCTGCCGGCCGCCGCGGTACACCACGGTGTCGACCGCCAGGTAGGCCTCCCGCACCCGGGCCTCCAAGCGGTCGGCGACGCCCTCGGGGGCCTGGTCGCCGAGGACGAGCGTGACGAGTTCGCCGCCCGCCGCCAGCATCCGGTCCAGGACGGTCTCGGCGGTGGCGGTGACGTCGGTGCCGATGACGGCCACGTCGCCGTCGATGAGGCCGAGGACGTCTCCGGCCTGGCAGATGCCGGCCATCGTCCAGGCCTGCCGCTCGGCCACCGCGAGCTCGGCGTACCGGGTGGCGCCCGCCGCCGAGGTCATCGAGACGACGTCCTCGTCGAACCGGCGGTCCGGCTGGTGCACGGCCAGGGCGGCGATGCCCTGGACCGCGGAGCGCGTCGGGATCAGGGCCACCCGGATGCCCTCCGTGCGGGCCTGCTCGGCGGCAGCGGCCGCGGTGTGGCGCAGCTCGGCGTCGTTGGGCAGCAGGACGACCTCGCGCGCGTGGGCCCGCCGCACGGCCTCGACGAGCTCCCCGCTCGCCGGCGGCTCCCCGGGGCGTGCGAGCACAGTGGTCGCGCCGGCCTCGGTGTACAGCCCGGCCAGGCCCTCGCCGGGCACCACGGCCACCACCGCCCGCTGGGCCCGCTCGCGGGCCGGGCGCTCGCCGCGCGCGGTGTGCACGTCGCCCGCCCCGAAGTGCGTGATGCGGATCCGGTAGGGCCGTCCGGCCTCCACCCCGGCCTCGACGGCGGCACCCGCGTCGTCGACGTGCACATGGACGTTCCACAGCCCGTCGCCGCCCACGACGACAAGGGAGTCGCCGAGGGAGTCCAGCCGCCGCCGCAACCCGCCGACGGCGTCGTCGTCGGCCTCCAGCAGGTAGATCACCTCGAAGGCCGGCCCGTCCTCCGGGGGCGTGGCCGTCCCGTCGGGGCAGCCGGCCGCAGCGGCCACCGGTGCCTCCACGCGCGCGTGGGGCACGGGCGCCGGGGCCGCCGCCGGGGCCTCCCCGGTGAACGTCTCCACGAGGGCGGCCAGGACCGCCACCAGTCCCCGCCCGCCCGCGTCCACGACCCCGGCGCGCTCCAGCACGGCCAGCTGGCCGGGCGTCGCGGCGAGCGCCGTGCTGGCGCCGTCGTAGGCGGCCCGTGCCACGGCCCCGCAGTCGTCCTCGGCCACGGCGGCGGCCTCGGCGGCGGCCGAGGCGACCGACAGCACGGTGCCCTCGACCGGGTGGACGACCGCCTGGCGGGCGGAGTCGGCAGCGTGCCGCAGGGCGAGCCGGAGGCCCTGCCCGTCGGCCCGGATGCCCTCCTCCTCGGTGGCGAGCACCTGGGCCATGCCGCGCAGGAGCTGCGCCAGGATGGTCCCGGAGTTGCCGCGGGCGCCGATGAGCGCCCCGTGCGCCATCGCCCGCGCGGCGTCGGCGAGCGAGGGGCAGGCGCCCTCGCCGGAGCCGCCCGCCTCGTACCCCGTGAAGACCGCCTCGACGGCGGCGACGGCGGACTCCACCGTCAGGTAGAGGTTCGTGCCGGTGTCCCCGTCGGCGACGGGGTAGACGTTGATGGCGTCGATCTCCTCGCGCGCCCGCCCGAGCGCGTCCAGCGCGAGGCCGCACCAGGTGCGCACCGCGAGAGCATCGAGGAATGTCTGCGGCACCTGCGCCACCTGCGCCTCCTTGAGCTGCTGGATCGGGACGCAGCGTAGACCTTGAGGGGGTGTGCGCCGGAAGAGGGCCGGGAGCGGCCCCCTGAGCTGCCATGGTAGTTTCGTTGTACGGGAGCAGCCGTTGTATGCTGCTCCGGTTGGCCCGATCCTGATCGGGTCTATCCCCCCTGGCAACGCCACTCAGATCTCGGATCGAGACAGATCCTAAGATCTCGATCCCGGCATGCCGGGATTGACCGTTAGCGCATCTGAAGTCTTTGGAGTGACCCGTGGCTGCCAACTGCGACGTCTGCGGCAAGGGGCCGGGCTTCGGCAACAACATCTCGCACTCGCACCGCCGTACGTCCCGCCGCTGGAACCCGAACATCCAGCGTGTGCGTACCGTGGTCGGCGGGACGCCGAAGCGCGTGAACGCTTGCACCTCGTGCATCAAGGCCGGCAAGGTCTCGCGCTGACGCTTCGCTACAGCGCGCGGCCACTGTCCGGTCAGCTGCACTGAGCCGGTCCACCTCGTGTGGACCGGCTTTTTGCATGCTCGGACGCCACCTGCTCCCCCGGCGGCGCCGGGCCCCCGCGGCGCCGGAGCGCATGATCAGGACATCGGGTCGCGACACGCTCCGGTGCGGTCGGCCCGAGCCGGTTCCCGCCTCCGGCGCCGGGCACACGTCTCCGGCACCCCTCTCCGCCCCGACTCGCCGTACGGTCTCGCCCCCGGGCTCGCCGAACGGCCCGTGTCCCGGCGCAACGGCCCACGGCCACGCGCGTCGGCGGCGGGACGACGGGCGCCTGCCCCCACGCACGCGTGTCACCGCGTCCGACGGGGGCCGTACGCCCCGCTCCGGCCCTCCGTCCCCCGGGCCCGCGCTGCGCCGTCACCCCGTCACCCCGTCACGCCGTCACGCCGTCACGCCGTCACGCCGTCACTGTCCTCTGTCATCGGATCCTGCTCGCTTGCCATCGGACCGTGACGCCTATCGGTTTCGTGACAGCGAATCTTGTTCATGCGGGTCAGAAGCTGGTGTTCTGTCTCCTGCTGTCTGCTCCCGGTCTCAAGCAATCTGGTCCGATTTGTTCTTCGCCTCAGATGAACTGGTTCTTCGGGGTGGTCTTGCCCGTCCGGTAGCGCTGAACGTGGTGGCTTCCGCATCTTCCGGGCGTCGCCGGTCGTTGGTGCAGCGTCCGTGTCGGGTCTCGAGTCCGGAGCTACCGTGCACGCTCCCGTTGTGCCGTCCCCGCCTCCTGAACTGTTGGCCGGACGGGTACAGGACCCGTACCCCTACTTCGCCTGGCTGCGCCGGCATGCGCCCGCCCACGCGGACCGCAGACCCGGGCGTCCCACCGTGTGGCAGATCTCCCGTTACGAGGACGTCCGGGCTCTGCTGACCGACCGTCGGCTGAGCAAGGACCCGGGCCGGGTGCCCGGCTACGTACCGGGCCCGACCGGGCTCAACCGGCATGTGGTCCACTGTGATCCCCCGGACCACACCCGTCTGCGGACCCTGGTGCACGCCGCGTTCGTCCCCCGCCGGATCGCACAACTGGAACCCGTCATCACGGATACCGCGAACCGGCTGCTGGACCAGATCGAGCATCGCGCCCACCTGGATGTGATCGCGGACTTCGCGGCTCCCCTGACCTTCCGGATGATCTGCACGATCCTCGGAGTCCCCAGGGAACTGGACCACCAGGGGACCCGCGACACTCTCATGGCCACCATCGCCCCCACGCCGGGACCGGACCCGGCCCGGACGGAGAACGACCTGCACGTCCTGCTGGACACGCTGATCTCCGGCAAACGCGGCGGAGGCGAAAGTGCAGCGGACCTGCTGGGCGCTCTCGTGCGGGCCGGTGACGAAAGCGGGGCGATGAACGAGGCGGAACTACGCTCCACCGCCTACCTGCTGCTCCTGGTAGGACACGACACCACCATGAACCTCATCGGAAACGGCATGCTCGCCCTGCTCCGCAACCCCGGCCAGGCCGCCCGGCTCGCCGCACCACAAGTCGACCCGGGCACTGTCGCCACTGCAGTAGAGGAACTGCTGCGCTACGACTCCCCGGTGCGGGACGCGACCTTCCGGTGCGCCGCGGAACCGATCTCCCTCCACGGGCAACGGATCAGGAAGGGAGACGTCGTCAGCCTCCTGATCGGCTCCGCCAACCGGGACGGCACCCGCTTCCCGGACGCGGACCGGCTCGATGTGGCCCGAACGCCCAACGACCACCTCGCCTTCGGTCACGGACCCCACTACTGCATCGGCGCCGCCCTGGCCCGCCTCGAAGGGGCCGTCGCCTTCCCCCTGCTGCTCCGGTGTCTGGGCTCCGCGCGGCTGGCCAGGCCGGCCGACGAGCTCGTCTGGCGGCCGGCCCGGGTCATGCGCGGCCTGGCCGCACTACCCGTCGTGCGGAGCTGACCACCCCCGCCCGCCGCACCGGACATCCCTTTGACCAGGAGCACCGCATGGACAGCCAAGACCCCGTCGTCGTGACCGTACCGCGCCCCGGAGTCCTACTCATGACCCTCAACAGGCCCCGCGTCCGCAACGCCATCGACCAGCCCCTGGCCGAGGCCATGGACTCGGCCCTCACCCGCCTGGACGCCGACCCGGCCCTGACCGTCGGCATCCTGACCGGGGCAGGCGGTCACTTCTGTTCGGGCATGGACCTCAAGGCATTTCCCGCCGACGGCGTCCCGGTCGTCGCCGATCGCGGGCTCGCCGGCGTGACCCGCGCCCGCCTTCGCACACCGCTCATTGCCGCAGTCGAGGGCGCGGCCGTCGCCGGCGGTTTCGAACTCGCCCTCGCCTGCGACCTCATCACCGCCGCGGACACCGCGTTCTTCGCCCTGCCCGAGGTCGCCCGCGGGCTGGTCGCCGCCGAGGGCGGAGCCATCCGCCTGCCCGGCCGCCTCCCTTACCACGTGGCCATGGAAATGCTCCTGACCGCGGCTACGCTGCCCGCCCCGGACGCAGCCCGGTACGGACTGGTCAACCAGCTCAGCCGGGAAGGCGGGGCCCTCCACGCAGCCCTCGCCCTGGCCGAACGCGTCCAAGCCCACTCCCGCGATGCCGTCCGCATCACGAAGCAGATCGTTCAGGACACCCGCGGCCTCGACGACCACACGGCCTACACGGTCCAGGATCCCCTCAGCACACCTGTCTTCACCACCACCACTGCCGCTGAGGGCGCCCACGCGTTCACCGAGAAACGCCCACCGGTCTGGCAGCGGTAGGAACGCTCGGCCGCCACCCATCACCGCCGAACCCCCAAGGCCGGCAAGAGCTCGAATCAGTGGCAGCGGACCAGATCAACGCAGACGGCAGCCGTCATCCACACGCGGGCGGCCGCCCGGCTCTCGCACAGGCAGGCGCTCCCGCCGCCCTCCCCTGCCCTCAGGGTCCCGCGAGGCCCGCGCGGAGAACCGCCACGAGGACCCGGGCCGGAGTACGGCGGCCGGTGTCAGGCTCCGCTCGCGCCCCGTGCGAGGTCCCAACCGTGGTCGACGGGGCCGATCCCGCCGCCGAGCGCGAATCCCGCCGCGATGGCCCCGGTGACGTACACCTTGGCCGCCGCCACCGCCTCCGGCACCGACGCCCCCCGGGCCAGGCCGCAGGCGACAGCGGAGGCGAGGGTGCAGCCGGTGCCGTGGGTGTGCCGGTTGCCGTACCGGGGGGCGCGCAACCAGTGCTCGTCGGAGCCGTCGGTGAGCAGGTCGGCGGCCATCTCGCCGCCGGTACGCGCCGCGTCCGCGGCGAGATGGCCGCCCTTGATCAGCACCCAGCGCGGCCCGTACTCCAGCACGGCTGCCGCGGCCCGGCGCATGTCCGGCTCGGACTCGACCCGGACGCCGGTCAGTTGCGCCACCTCGTCGAGGTTCGGGGTGGCGACCGTGGCGGCCGGAAGCAGCTCGGTGCGCACCGCCTCCAGTGCGGAGGCGGCCAGCAGCGGGTCGCCGTGCTTGGAGACGCCCACCGGGTCGACGACCGCCGGCGCGTCCGTCGCGGCGATCAACCCGGCGACGGTGCGGACGAGTTCGGCGGAGGCCAGCATCCCGGTCTTCACCGCCTGCACGCCGATGTCGTCCACGACGCTGCGGTACTGCGCGCGCACCGCGTCCGCGGGCAGTTCCCAAGCGCCCTGCACGCCCAGGGAGTTCTGGGCGGTGACCGCGGTGACCACACTCATGCCGTGCACACCGAGCGCGAGCATCGTCTTCAGGTCGGCCTGGATCCCGGCGCCGCCGCCGGAGTCCGAGCCCGCCACGGTGAGAACCCTGGGCGGGGTCATGACTCGATGTCCCCGAAGTGGTCCCAGCCGCCCTTCCTGGTCCACGGGGCCCCGTCGACGGTCACCTGCGGAAGGGCCGAGGGGTTGAGCACCTCGCCGATCACCTTCCAGCGGGCGGGCAGCTTGGTGTCCGGAGGGAAGGTGGCCACGATGGCGTGGTCCTCGCCCCCGGTGAGCACCCACTGCAGTGGATCGACGCCGACGGCCTGTCCGATGTCGTTCATCTGGGTCGGGATGTCGATCGCGCCGGAGCGGACGTCGATCCGGACCTTGCTCGCCTCGGCGATGTGCCCGAGGTCGGCGATCAGCCCGTCGCTCACGTCGCACATCGCGGTGGCGCCGAGTGCCGCGGCGGCCGGACCGGCGTGGTAGGGCGGTTCGGGGCGGCGGTGGGCCTCCACGAAGGCGCGCGGCGAGCGGAAGCCGCGGGCGAGGACGGCGTACCCGGCCGCGGACCAGCCCAGCCAGCCCGTCACCGCGACGACGTCTCCGGGCTGTGCGCCTCCGCGGGTCACCGGCTCCTGGTTGCGCAGGTCGCCGAGCGCGGTGATCGACACCGTGATCGTGTCACCGCGCACCACGTCCCCGCCGACCACCGAGGCGCCCGCGACCTGGCACTCGTCGCGCAGCCCGTCCATCAGCTCCGTCGGCCAGGTCACCGGCAGATCGGCCGGCACCACCAGGCCGAGCAGCAGAGCGGTCGGCACGGCGCCCATCGCGGCGATGTCCGCGAGGTTCTGCGCGGCGGCCTTGCGGCCGACGTCGTAGGCCGTGGACCAGTCCCGCCGGAAGTGCCGCCCCTCCAGGAGGATGTCGGTGCTGGCCACGACCCGGCGGTCGGGCGCGGCCACCACCGCGGCGTCGTCGCCGGGGCCGACCCGCACCGCGGGAGTCGTGGTGAGACGGGAGGTGAGCTCCCTGATGAGCCCGAACTCCCCGAGCTCACCAACAGTGCCCTTCATGTCCCTTGCTCCCCTTCTGCCTCTGTCCGTTCCCGGTCGCGCCCGACCAGTGTGCTCGATACGGTCGAGGAGACCGTCGACTTCCCGACCGTCTGCACCCCGGCACGCAGGCGCCGGTGCCCGCAGGTCTCCCCGCGGCGAGCGGCGACGCGATACCGTGGCGTTCCTTTTCCCCACATGATCCTCGTGGCCGCCCTGGAGGTTCCGTGGTACAGGCGTACATCCTGATCCAGACGGAGGTCGGCAAAGCGTCGACCGTCGCCGAGACGATCAGCAAGATCCCTGGAGTCATCCAGGCCGAGGACGTCACAGGACCGTACGACGTCATCGTCCGGGCCCAGGCCGACACAGTCGACGGCCTGGGTCGCATGGTGGTTGCCAAGGTCCAGCAGGTGGACGGCATCACGCGCACCCTGACCTGCCCGGTGGTTCATCTGTAGCCCCCGTCTACCCTGGGCCGGTGAGCTTCTCCCGTCACCGGCCTCTCGGTCTGCCCGTACTCGCCCTGCTGATCACCGCTGTCGCAGGCTGCTCCTCGACGGACGACAGTCCGGCGGCGGCGGTTCCCTCGCCGGGGGCGAAGGTGTCCGGACTGTGCCGGAACCTGGACAGGGCACTTCCGTCCGAGGTCGACGGCCGGGATCGCCGGGACCCCGAGCCCGCGTCCGCGTTGACCGCGGGGTGGGGGGACCCGGCGATCATACTGCGATGCGGTGTGCCGCGGCCCTCCTCGATGTCCTCGACCGAGGCCGACGGGGTCGAGGTGAACGGCGTCGGCTGGCTGGTGGAGAAGCGGGACGGCGGGGCGTACCGGTTCACGACGACGCTGCGCACGGCGTACGTCGAGGTCACGCTCCCCGCGGAGCTGACCGCCGAAGGCATGGCACCGCTGGTCGATCTGGCGCCCGCCGTCAAGAAGGCGGTGCCCGAGGGGATAGCCGACCAGTAGGAGCGGTGACCGCAAGGGCCCGCCGGAAGGGCGGGCCGGGACGCTCGCGGCGGCCGCGGTGCGGCGCCTCGCACGGGTCCGGCGTACCGGGCCGGTGAACCTCACCGGTCGCGGGGGCCGGCGGGGTGCCCCGCGGGGCTCACCCGGCCTACCCGGGCCGCCCTCGGTGCCCCAGGGACCTCGCGAAGGCCGTTCGCAGCAGCCCCCTCACGGGAGGCCGCTCACGGGGAGCTGTTCACAGGGCGGTACGCCCGGGGCCCGGGGCGGGCGCCGAGGGCGGAGCCGTGTTCCGGTGCGGCCCCGGACGCCCGGGGCGGACTACCTCAGGCCCGTCGAACGGCGCAGCGCCGCCTGGATGAGCCGGTCCACCAGTTCCCCGTAGCCGACGCCGCTCGCCTGCCACATCTGCGGGTACATCGAGATGGGCGTGAAGCCGGGCATCGTGTTGATCTCGTTGATCACGAACTCGCCGTCCTCGGTGAGGAAGAAGTCCGCGCGGACGAGGCCCTCGCACGACGCCGCCTCGAACGCCTGTACGGCGAGCCTCTGCACCTCGGCGGTCTCCTCGCCCGTCAGCGGGGCGGGCACGATGCCCGGGGTGGAGTCGATGTACTTGGCCTCGAAGTCGTAGTACGCGTGGGCGTCCGGCGGCGGGATCTCGGCGGGGAGGGAGGCGCGCGGGCCGTCCTCGAACTCCAGGACGCCGCACTCGATCTCGCGGCCCCGCAGCGCGGCCTCGATCAGGATCTTGGGGTCGTGGCGGTGGGCCTCGGTGATCGCCTCGTCCAGGCCGGAGAGGTCCTCGACCTTGGTGATGCCGATCGACGAACCCGCGCGGGCCGGCTTCACGAACAGCGGCCAGCCGTGGTCGCCGGCGAAGTCGACGATCTTCTTACGGGCGGCGGGCCGGTCCCGCTCCCACTCGCGCGGCCGGATCACGAGGTACGGACCCACCGCGAGCCCGAAGGACGTGAAGACCCGCTTCATGTACTCCTTGTCCTGGCCGACGGCCGAGGCGAGCACGCCCGAGCCCACGTACGGCACCCCGGACAGCTCCAGCAGGCCCTGGAGGGTGCCGTCCTCGCCGTACGGGCCGTGCAGCACCGGGAAGACCACGTCGACCTCCCCGAGCGCCTTGGGCACCGAGCCGGGCTCGCTGTAGACGACCTCACGGCTCGCGGGGTCGACGGGGAGCACCACGCCGCCCTCACCGGACTCCGCCAGGTCCTCGACCTCGGGGGTGCGGCGGTCGGCGATGGCCATCCGCTGGGGCTCGTCGGCCGTCAGCACCCAGCGGCCTTCCCGGGTGATGCCGATCGGCAGGACGTCGTAGCGCGTCCGGTCGACGGCGCTCAGCACGGCACCCGCCGTGACCATGGAGATCCCGTGTTCGGAGCTGCGCCCACCGAACACGACGGCCACGCGCGGCTTGCGGGGCTGCTGATCAGGGCTCTGGGGGAGGTTCTCGGTGCTCATATCGCGATGAGCGTACCCGCCCGTAGGGCCCGAGTCAGCGTTCGGCGGGTCGTCCTTCGCCGACGGCGTTCCGGTCCCCGCTCAGCGTCGCTCCGGCTTTGCGCTGCGCGACATCAGCTCCTTGAGGGCCACCACGGGGGCCTTGCCCTCGTGCACGATGCCGACGACCGTCTCCGTGATCGGCATGTCGACGCCGTGCCGGCGGGCCAGATCGAGCACCGACTCGCAGGACTTGACGCCCTCGGCGGTCTGCCTGGTGACCGCGATGGTCTCCTGCAGGGTCATGCCCTTGCCGAGGTTGGTGCCGAAGGTGTGGTTGCGGGACAGCGGCGAGGAGCACGTCGCGACCAGGTCGCCGAGGCCGGCGAGCCCGGAGAAGGTGAGCGGGTCGGCGCCCATCGCCAGGCCGAGCCGGGTGGTCTCGGCGAGGCCGCGGGTGATGAGCGAGCCCTTGGCGTTGTCGCCGAGGCCCATGCCGTCCGCGATGCCGACGGCGAGGCCGATGACGTTCTTCACGGCGCCGCCCAGTTCGCAGCCGACGACGTCGGTGTTGGTGTACGGCCGGAAGTACGGCGTGTGGCAGGCGGCCTGGAGGCGGCGGGCGACGGACTCGTCGGTGCAGGCGACGACGGACGCGGCCGGCATCCGCGCGGCGATCTCGCGGGCCAGGTTGGGACCGGTGACCACGGCGACGCGGTCCGGGCCGACCTTGGCGACGTCCTCGATGACCTCGCTCATCCGCATGGTCGTGCCGAGTTCGACGCCCTTCATCAGGGAGACCAGGACGGTGTCCGGCGCGAGCAGCGGAGTCCACTGCGCGAGGTTGGCGCGCAGCGTCTGGGACGGCACGGACAGGACCGTGAAGTCGGCGCCGGCCGCGGCCTCGGCGGGGTCGGTGGTGGCCCGGACGTTCTCCGGTAGCTCGACACCGGGCAGGTAGTCGGGGTTGGTGCGGGTGGAGTTGATCGCCTCGGCGACCTCGGTGCGGCGTGCCCAGAGCACGACCTCGCACCCCGCGTCGGCGAGCACCCTTCCGAAGGCCGTGCCCCACGAACCGGCGCTGAGGACGGCGGCCTTGACCGGCCGGACCGGCTTGCTCACTTGCCCTGCCCTTCTGCCTGCGGCGACTGCGGCTGCGGCTGCGCGGATGCCTGCTTCAGCGTCTGCGCCTGGGTGCGGCGGCGCTGCTCGATGCGCTCGCGGCGCGGGTCGTACGGCGTATCGGGCGCCTTCTCGCCGCGGATCTCCTCCAGCTGGGCGGTGATGGCGGCCATGATGGCCTCGGTGGCCTCCTTGAGGAGGTCGGCCGTCATCTCCTTGCCGTAGAACCGGGAGAGGTCCACGGGTGGGCCGGCGAGGACGCGGTGGGTCTTGCGCGGCAGCAGGTTCGGCTTCGTGGCGTACGGCGGCAGCAGCTCGTTGCAGCCCCACTGGGCGACCGGGATGACCGGGCACCTGGTCTGCAGGGCGACGCGGGCGGCGCCGGTCTTGCCGGTCATGGGCCAGCCGTCCGGGTCGCGGGTGAGGGTGCCCTCGGGGTAGAACGCGACGCACTCGCCGCGCTCCACGGCGTCGATCGCGGCGCGGAAGGCGCTGAGCGCGTCGGTGGACTCTCGGTAGACGGGGATCTGCCCGGTGCCGCGCATCGCGGCGCCGACGAGGCCCTTCTTGAAAAGTCCGCTCTTCGCCAGGAATCGCGGAACCCGCCCGGTGTTGTACTGGAAGTGGGCGTAGGCGAAGGGGTCGACGTGCGAATTGTGGTTCACCACGGTGATGAATCCGCCCTCGGCCGGAATGTGTTCCATTCCGTGCCAGTCCCGCTTGACCAGGGCCAGCAGCGGGGGTTTGCAGATCACTGCGGCGAAGCGGTACCAGAAGCCGATTTTGCGGCGGGGCACGCGAGCACCTTCCTCTAGGGCTGCCACCAGGGCCGGGGGGCCGCACAAGTGTCGCCCCAGGCCGTCGGTCTGTCGAGAACACGGTACGCCCCGATGCGGCCACCGCCAGATGGCCCCGGTGACGGCTGAGTGACAATGGCCGCGACACGGAAGGGGCGGTGCGCCGGTGCAGTGGACCTTGGTCATCCCTCTGAAGCCCCTGGCACGGGCCAAGAGCAGACTCGCGGACGCGGCCGACGACGGGGTGCGGCCCGGTCTGGCGCTGGCGTTCGCGCAGGACACGGTGGCGGCGGCGCTGGCCACGCCCGCGGTGCGGGATGTGGCCGTCGTCACGGACGACGCACTGGCCGGCCGGGAGCTGGCGGCGCTGGGCGCGCGGATCGTCCCGGACGAGCCGGGCGGCGGGCTGAACGCCGCGTTGGCGCATGCGGCGGCGTCGGTGCGCGCCGCGCGCCCCGACGGCGCGGTGGCGGCTCTGAACGCGGACCTTCCCGCTCTTCGGCCGATGGAATTGACCAGGGTTCTGGATGCCGCGGCGGAATTCCCGCGCGCTTTTCTCCCGGATGCGGCCGGAATCGGCACCACCTTGCTCTCCGCGGCACCGGGCCGCGCATTGTGTCCGGAATTCGGTCCGGATTCCCGTGCCCGCCATCGCGCGTCGGGAGCGGTGGAGATCACCGTCGCGGAGGTGGATTCCGTGCGGCAGGACGTCGACACGGCGGACGATCTGCGGGCGGCGTTGACGCTGGGGGTGGGTCCACGGACGGCCCTGGCCACGCGGCGGCTTCCGGTGGCCGGGCAGTAGGCTGCCGTCATGCAGGCGACGGCATACACGTACGACCCCGCGACCCGCAGCGGGCAGGTGCTGCTCGACGACGGCACCCCGGTGCCCTTCGACGCGCCGGCGTTCGACGCGGGCGGGCTGCGACTGCTGCGGCCCGGCCAGCGGGTGCGGATCGAGACCACGGGCGAGGGCGCGGACCGCCGGATCACCCTGGTGACCCTGCAGACCTTCTGAGGCAGACCGTCCGAGCGCCGTCGAGCAGCTCAGCGCCGCCGGACACGCCGCGGGCCGGACTCCGACAGGGAGTCCGGCCCGGCGCGTGAGTGACCCCGTGCTCCGCGGGTCAGCGGGAGGTGGCCTTCTTGGCGGCGGTCTTGCGGGCCGTCGACTTCTTGGCGGGGGCCTTCTTCGCCGTGGCCTTCTTGGCCGGGGCCTTCTTCGCCGTCGTCTTCTTGGCGGTGGCGGCCTTCTTGGCCGCGGTCGCCTTCTTGGCCGCGGCCGTCGTGGTCTTCTTCGCGGGCGCCTTCTTCGCCGCAGCCTTCTTCGCTGCGGCCGTCGTGGTCTTCTTCGCGGGCGCCTTCTTCGCCGCGGCCTTCTTCGCTGCGGCCTTCTTGGTGGTGGCCTTCTTCGCGGCGGCCTTCTTGACCGTCGCGGTGGCGCCGCCGGTCAGGCTGCCCTTGGGGGCCTTCTTGACCGCGATGTCGCCCTTCGGGAGCTTCTTCGACCCGCTCACCAGGTCCTTGAAGCCCTGGCCCGCGCGGAAGCGCGGCACGGAGGTCTTCTTGACCCGAACCCGCTCGCCCGTCTGGGGGTTGCGGGCGTAACGGGCCGGACGGTCGACCTTCTCGAACGAACCGAACCCGGTGACCGAGACCCGGTCACCTGCGACGACCGCACGGACGATGGCGTCCAGGACCGCGTCGACAGCATCGGCGGCCTGCTGGCGGCCCCCCATCTTGTCGGCAATCGCTTCTACGAGCTGCGCCTTGTTCACGTCTTCCCCTTCGGAGACATTGCCCGAACGAAAGTGTTCAAGCGTTTTCGCACGTTAGGCAGATATATACCGCAAATCAAACACGAAACGGGCTAATCACCCGTGCGCCGCAACGAACTCGACTGTCACGGATGTGTTCAGCGGTCCTCTTCGGGGAATCGCCCCGCATCGAGGTCCGCGATGAACCCCTCCAGACGCCGTGCCGCATCGGCGAGATCGTGCTTGGCCGCGGCCGTAATGACCAGCAGCTTCCGGGTCAGCGCCATCCGTACGCCCTCCGGGACTTGCAGTGTGCGCACCCTGGCGTGCGCTTGTTTGAGTTGGTCCGCGACTGCCGTATAGAGCTGGAGTTGGCCGTCGTGGTCCATGCACAGATTGTGCCATCTGGGGCGAGTTGTCGCCCGCGCAGGGGGCAACTGCCGCCACGAACGGCCTCGTCCGCAACTCCGGGGGCCGCGACCTCCAGGCTCGCTTACCCCGGCAACCACCGTCTTAACGTGGGAAGTTGCCGAATGTCGCGGCGGCGCGCGGGGCCGTTCGGGTACAGAAACAGCCGTACCCCCGATCGGAGCGATCGGGGGTACGGCGGGGGTGTCGCGGTGGCCGAAACTCGACCTGTCCGGGGGTGCGGGAGGCTCCGGGCCCGGACCGTTTCGGCCAGGCGGGGATCAGGCCTGGACGGTGCGCGGCTTGTGCGCCGGGCGCTTCTCCTCGTGCGCGGCGATGTCCGCCTCGTTCCCCAGGGTGATCGAGATGTCGTCCAGGCCGTTGAGCAGCCGCCAGCGGGAGTTCTCGTCCAGCTCGAAGGAGGCGGTGACGCCCTCGGCGCGGACCTCGCGCTCGACGAGGTCGACGGTGATCTCCGCCTGCGGGTCGGCCTCGACGAGATCCCACAGCGCGTCCACGGTCTGCTGCTCCAGCACCACCGTGAGCAGCCCGTTCTTCAGCGAGTTACCACGGAAGATGTCAGCGAAGCGGGAGGAGATCACGGTCTTGAAGCCGTAGTTCTGCAGGGCCCAGACGGCGTGCTCGCGGGAGGAGCCGGTGCCGAAATCGGGTCCGGCCACCAGGACCGTGGCGCCCCGCCGCTCGGGGCGGTTGAGGACGAAGTCCGCGTCCTTGCGCCAGGCCTCGAACAGACCGTCCTCGAAACCGTCGCGGGTGACCTTCTTCAGCCAGTGAGCTGGGATGATCTGGTCGGTGTCGACGTTGGAGCGGCGCAGCGGAACCGCCCGGCCGGTGTGGGTGGTGAAAGCTTCCATGACTGATCAGACTCCAGCGGGCGTACGGGTCTCGGCGTCGGACAGATCGGCCGGGGAGGCCAGGTGGCCCAGGACCGCCGTGGCGGCGGCGACCTGCGGCGACACCAGGTGGGTCCGGCCGCCCTTGCCCTGCCGGCCCTCGAAGTTGCGGTTGGAGGTGGAGGCGGAGCGCTCACCGGGGGCCAGCTGGTCCGGGTTCATGCCCAGGCACATCGAGCAGCCCGCGTGCCGCCACTCGGCGCCGGCCTCCTTGAAGACCACGTCCAGGCCCTCGGAGACGGCCTGCAGACCGACCCGCGCGGAGCCCGGGACGACCAGCATCCGCACGCCGTCGGCGACTTTGCGGTTCCGCAGGATGTCGGCGGCGGCACGCAGGTCCTCGATGCGGCCGTTGGTGCAGGAGCCTACGAAGACGGTGTCCACGCCGATGGAGCGCAGCGGCTGCCCGGCCTCCAACCCCATGTACTCCAGGGCCTTCTCGGCGGCCAGGCGCTCCGAGGCGTCTTCGTACGAAGCGGGATCGGGGACGGAGGCCGAAAGCGGGGCGCCCTGGCCCGGGTTGGTGCCCCAGGTGACGAACGGCGACAGCTCGGCGGCGTCGATGACCACCTCGGCGTCGAACTCGGCGTCGTCGTCGGTACGCAGCGTGCTCCAGTACGCGACGGCCTCGTCCCAGTCGGCGCCCTCGGGGGCGTGTGCGCGCCCCTTGAGGTACGCGAAGGTCGTCTCGTCGGGGGCGATCATGCCCGCGCGGGCGCCGGCCTCGATCGACATGTTGCAGATCGTCATCCGGGCCTCCATCGAGAGCTTCTCGATGGCCTCGCCGCGGTACTCCAGGACGTAGCCCTGGCCGCCGCCCGTGCCGATCCGGGCGATGATCGCCAGGATGAGGTCCTTGGCGGTGACGCCCTCGGGCAGTTCGCCGTCGACGGTGATCGCCATGGTCCTCGGGCGGGCCATCGGCAGCGTCTGGGTGGCCAGCACGTGCTCGACCTGCGAGGTGCCGATACCGAAGGCCAGCGCGCCGAAGGCGCCGTGGGTGGAGGTGTGGGAGTCGCCGCAGACGACGGTCGTGCCGGGCTGGGTCAGACCCAGCTGCGGTCCCACCACGTGGACGACGCCCTGCTCCACGTCGCCGAGCGGGTGCAGGCGCACGCCGAACTCGGCGCAGTTCTTGCGCAGCGTCTCCAGCTGGGCCCGGGAGACCGGGTCGGCGATGGGCTTGTCGATGTCGAGGGTGGGGGTGTTGTGGTCCTCGGTGGCGATGGTCAGGTCGAGACGGCGCACGCTGCGGCCGTTCTTGCGGAGGCCGTCGAAGGCCTGCGGGCTGGTCACCTCGTGCAGCAGGTGCAGATCGATGTAGAGGAGGTCGGGCTCGCCCTCGGCGCGCCGGACGACGTGGTCGTCCCAGACCTTCTCCGCGAGTGTCCTACCCATCGCTTTCCCTCCGGCCGGCAAGCGTCCACCGGCCCAACTAGAGATCTTGAGGAGGCGTCGCCCGCGCCCCGGCGTCCGGGCGACCACCGCCAGGCCCGTTGAGACGCGGGCCGCTGTGCCTTCGTGACATCCAGAGTGGCGCGTTCCACGGAAAATTGAACTTGCGTTTCACAGAGTGAGACGTGAGTATCGTTGCATGGACAACAGTAGCGGCGTCGGCGTTCTGGACAAGGCGGCACTCGTCCTGAGCGCTCTGGAGTCCGGTCCGGCCACCCTCGCGGGTCTGGTCACGGCCACCGGACTGGCACGACCCACGGCCCACCGCCTGGCCGTGGCCCTGGAACACCACCGCATGGTGGCACGGGACATGCAGGGCCGGTTCATTCTCGGCCCGCGCCTGGCGGAACTCGCGGCGGCGGCCGGCGAGGACCGCCTCCTCGCCACGGCGGGGCCGGTGCTCACGCACCTGCGCGACGTCACCGGCGAGAGCGCGCAGCTCTACCGCCGCCAGGGCGACATGCGGATCTGCGTGGCCGCCGCGGAGCGGCTTTCCGGTCTGCGGGACACCGTCCCGGTCGGTTCGACGCTCACGATGAAGGCGGGCTCCTCCGCGCAGATCCTGATGGCGTGGGAGGAGCCGGAGCGGCTGCACCGTGGCCTGCAGGGCGCCCGGTTCACGGCCACGGCCCTGTCGGGCGTACGGCGCCGCGGCTGGGCCCAGTCGATCGGCGAGCGCGAGCCGGGCGTCGCCTCCGTCTCCGCGCCGGTGCGCGGCCCCTCCAACCGCGTGGTGGCCGCGGTGTCCGTCTCCGGCCCGATCGAGCGTCTGAGCCGCCACCCGGGCCGCATGCACGCCCAGGCGGTCATCGACGCGGCGGCCCGGCTGTCGGAGGCCCTGCGCCGCTCGGGCTGAGTCCCGCCCCGCATTACGGCCCCACCGAGGAGGAGCCGGCCTCAACGCCGCGGCAGGTTCTTCCCGACGGGGCCGACGCCTCACGGGACGCGGGCGCCCGCGCGGGGATCCCCGGCGCGGGCGCCCCTCCCTATCCTGACGCCTCCCGCGGGGGACAGCGCACCCGCACAGGTCTCCCCCGGCGTGCGCGCGCCCGCGGGCCCGGGAGGGCTACCCCCGCGCCTCGGTGCGGTGGGCGAACCGGTCCTTCGCGTACCGCCCGCGCGCCTCCAGGGGCACCTGGCCGTGCGCCGCCGCCAGTCCGAACGCCGGCATGTCGCCGTAGACGGCCTCGTAGGACCCCTCCGGCACGACGTACGCCTCGTGCCAGATGCCGACGTGCCCGCGCACCTCGCCTGCGCGCTCCTTGCGGTTGATCTTCGCCCACACCCGGTGGTGGAAGGCGTCGGGAGCGGTCGCGTAGGAGTAGAGCTTCTCCTTGGAGTCCCAGTACTGGACGACGTAGTACGTGCGCGGTGACGCGGTCAGCAGCACGTGGGAGAGCAGTCCGCGCTCCGGGGCCTTCCGCAGCTCGGTGAGCATGCGGATCATCGCCAGCATCACCGGAAGCCACTGGTGCACCGCCCAGAAGCGGTTGATCCGCATGCCGATCAGCAGCACCACCACCTCCCCCCGGGCGTCGGCGGTGGTACGGGTGGCGGCGGTCGGTCTCCACGGCATGGCATCCCCCTGCGGGTGGGCGGCAGGCCCGGGACGGGCGTGCTTGGATAGTGCCGTTATCCAAGAAGGGACGCAAGAGGATGCGGCTGACGGAACTGAGCGAGCGCAGCGGGGTGTCCACCGCGACGATCAAGTACTACCTGCGCGAGGGGCTGTTGCTGCCCGGCCGCGAGATCAACCGGACCACGGCCGAGTACGACGAGGGCCACCTGCGCCGGCTGCGCCTGGTGCGGGCGATGGTGCAGGTGGGACGGCTGCCGGTCGCCACGGTGAAGGAGGTGCTCGGCCACGTCGACGACGACTCCCTGGGCCGCACGGTCCGCCTGGGCGCGGCCTTGTGGGCGCTGCCGCAGGTGCCGGAGCCGGACGCGGAGGACGCCTACGTGCGCGGCGCCCACGAGGAGGTGGAGGAGTTGCTGCGCACGCTGGGATGGTCCAACGCCGCCCTGCTGACCTCGGTCTCACCGGCGTTCCGCTCCTTGGTGGTGGCGGTGGCGGCACTGCGGCGGCTCGGCTACGACTGGGGCCCCGAACTGCTGGTGGACCGGGCGCGCTTGATGCACCGGGCGGCCGTCCTCGATCTCGACTTCGTGGACACCCAGCCGTCGGAGGCGGAGCGGGTGGAGGCGGCGGTGCTGGGGGCGATCCTGGTGGAGCCGATGCTGAGCGCCCTGCACCGGCTGGCGCAGGAGGAGGAGTCGGCGCGGCGATACGGCTTCGAGTGACCCGGATCCCGAGCCGGGGCCGACCCGCGGCACGCGAAGCCGACGGGCGGGCCCGCCCGCCCCGGACACGGCGAAGGCCCTCCAGCGCGCTGGAGGGCCTTCGTCCCACGTACCCCCGACCGGATTCGAACCGGCGCTACCGCCTTGAGAGGGCGGCGTGCTAGGCCGCTACACAACGGGGGCGCAGATCATGCGTTTCCGCAGATCAGCTGGTCTACCTGGACTCGAACCAAGACTAACTGAACCAGAATCAGTCGTGCTGCCAATTACACCATAGACCAAGGTGGTTCAGACCACTGAGGTCTTCACCTGCAGTACCCCCGACCGGATTCGAACCGGCGCTACCGCCTTGAGAGGGCGGCGTGCTAGGCCGCTACACAACGGGGGCCCTGGCGATCCCTGGCTTCCCTGGGATCAGTACCCCCGACCGGATTCGAACCGGCGCTACTGCCTTGAGAGGGCAGCGTGCTAGGCCGCTACACAACGGGGGCTCGCGGATGGGATCCGCGGGTGCAGATGAGCTCTGCGAGCTGGCCTACCTGGACTCGAACCAAGACTAACTGAACCAGAATCAGTCGTGCTGCCAATTACACCATAGGCCACTGGAACGCAACCCCGCCAGGGGCTTGTGTTCTAGTCTTTTGCGCTTGGGTTTCCGGCCTTTCGGCCCGCTCCCCTCGGCGCAGGAAGAACATTACCCGAAGGTGGACGGGGCTCCAAAACGAGTTCCCGCCCCGAGGAGGGCGGGGAGTTCGGCGAGGGAGGCGATCCGGCGCGGGGCGCCGGGGCCCTCACCGAGCGTGTGGACGCCGTCACGGTCGATCCAGATCGACAGCAGCCCCGCCTCGGCCGCGCCCCACCCGTCGATCTCGGGGTGGTCGCCGACGTAGGCGACCTGGTGCGGGGCGAGGTTCAAGGCCTCGCAGGCGGCATGGAAGGCGCCGGCCTCCGGCTTGGAGACGCCGAGCTCGGCGGCGCACAGAATGATCTCGAAGCGGTCGTACACACCCAGCCTGCGCAGCTTGCGGTCCTGCACGGTGAGGCTGGAGTTGGACAGCACGGCGTGCCGGTGGCTGGCGGCGAGGGCGTCCAGCGCGGGCAGCACGTCAGGGAAGAGGGACCAGGCCGCCTCGTAGTGTCCGACGTACCGAGCGAACCACGCATCCGCGCCGGCGTCGCTCAGCTCGGTGTCCAGGAACGTCCGTACGCGGTCCCGGCGCTGCTCCTCGAAGGTCGCCTCGCCCGCGGAGAAGCGGCCCCAATGCAGGTGGGTGGCCTCCCGCCAGCGTTCGAGTGCGTCCTCCGCGCTGCCGTAGCGGGCCAGCAGCCCTTCCGCGAGCAGATGCGCGCGCATACCGGCGCGATCCGCATTCGTGTAGTCGAAGAGGGTGTCGTCGACGTCCCAGACCACGGCACTGATGCTCATGAGGGGACGGTATCCCGCGGTCCGGTGGCATGTCCCGTGATCGGCCGCCGAGCGGCCGGGAGGCGGACTCCGCGCAACCGCCCACCCCGGGCCCGGCACGGGGCCGGGTGACTCGCGCAGGGCCGGCGTGCTACCGGCACGGAAGACCCGAGGGCGGCATCCGGAACCGGATGCCGCCCTCGGGTACACGCCCGCTCAGGCGCGCGTGGTCGCGCCCGACGCGCTCGTCACGCCGTCAGCCTGGCCAGCGCCGCGTCGATGCGGGCCAGCGACTTCTCCTTGCCGAGGATCTCCAGGGACTCGAACAGCGGCAGGCCGACCGTGCGGCCGGTGACGGCCACGCGAACCGGCGCCTGAGCCTTGCCGAGCTTGAGGCCGTGGGCCTCGCCGGCAGCCAGGACGGCCTCCTTGAGGGAGTCGGGAGAGGTCCAGTCGGCGGCGTCGAGCTTCTCCCTCGCCGTGCGCAGGAGCGCGTCGCTGCCCTCCTTCATGGCCTTGGCCCAGCTCGCCTCGTCGAGGACCGGCTCGGGCAGGAACAGGAAGTCGACGTTGTCGGTGATCTCCGACAGGACCTTCAGGCGGGTCTGCGCCTGCGGGGCGATGGCCTGCCACCTGGCCTCGTCGAAGTCCTCCGGCGCCCAGGGCGCGAAGGGGGCCTTCAGCCAGGGGCTGCAACGCTCGGTGAAGTCCTTCACCGCCAGCATGCGGATGTGGTCGCCGTTGATCGCCTCGCACTTCTTCAGGTCGAAGCGGGCCGGGTTCGGGTTCACGTCCGCGATGTCGAAGGCGGCGACCATCTCCTCCACGGAGAAGATGTCCTGGTCGGCGGAGAGCGACCAGCCGAGCAGGGACAGGTAGTTGAGCAGGCCCTCGGGCAGGAAGCCCTGCTCGCGGTAGAGGTTCAGGGACGCCTGGGGGTCCCGCTTGGAGAGCTTCTTGTTGCCCTCGCCCATGACGTAGGGCAGGTGGCCGAAGCGGGGGATCTCCTTCGCGACGCCCAGTTCGATCAGCGCCCTGTAGAGCGCGATCTGGCGGGGGGTGGAGGAGAGCAGGTCCTCACCGCGCAGGACGTGGGTGATCTCCATCAGGGCGTCGTCGACGGGGTTCACCAGCGTGTACAGCGGGGCGCCGTTGGCGCGGACGATGCCGTAGTCCGGCACGTTCTCCGGGGTGAACGTCAACTCGCCGCGGACCAGGTCCGTGAAGGTGATCGTCTCGTCGGGCATGCGGAAGCGGACGATGGGCGCGCGGCCCTCGGCCCGGTACTGCTCGACCTGCGCCTCGGTCAGCTCACGGCAGTGGCCGTCGTAGCCGGAGGGCCGGCCGGCGGCGCGGGCCGCCTCGCGGCGGCTGTCCAGCTCCTCCTGGGAGCAGTAGCAGTGGTAGGCGTGGCCGCTGTCGAGGAGCTTGGCGGCGACCTCCTTGTAGAGGTCCATGCGCTGCGACTGGCGGTAGGGCGCGTGCGGGCCGCCGACCTCGGGACCCTCGTCCCAGTCGAAGCCCAGCCAGCGCATCGCGTCCAGGAGCTGGTGGTACGACTCCTCGGAGTCGCGGGCCGCGTCGGTGTCCTCGATACGGAAGACCAGGGCGCCCCCGTGGTGCCGCGCGAACGCCCAGTTGAACAGGGCGGTGCGGACCAGGCCCACGTGGGGGTTGCCGGTGGGCGACGGACAGAAACGGACGCGGACGGAGGAGCCGGGTGCGCTAGCCACGCTGTACAACCTTGTTGGTGAGAGTGCCGATGCCTTGGATGGTGACGGCGACCTCGTCGCCGACGGTGAGGGGTCCGACCCCGGCCGGGGTGCCGGTGAGTACGACGTCGCCCGGGAGCAGCGTCATGGCCTCGGTGATGTTGACGATCAGGTCCTCGACGGAGTGGATCATGTCGCTCGTGCGACCGAGCTGGCGCTGCCGGCCGTTGACGGTGAGCTGGATGGTCAGGTCCGAGGGGTCCAGGTCCGTCTCCACCCAGGGGCCCAGCGGGCAGGAGGTGTCGAAGCCCTTGGCCCGCGCCCACTGCTTCTCGCGGCGCTGCACGTCGCGGGCGGTGACGTCGACGGCGCAGGTGTAGCCGAGGACGACGTCGCGGACGCGGTCGCGGGGCACCTCACGGCACATACGGCCGATGACGACGGCCAGCTCGGCCTCGTGCTGGAGGTCCTCGGTGAACGAGGGGTAGCGGATCTCGTCGCCGGGGCCGATCACGGAGGTGGACGGCTTGAAGAAGGCGAACGGGGCGTCGGGCACCTCGTTGCCCAGCTCCCTGGCGTGGTCGGCGTAGTTGCGGCCGAAGGCGACGACCTTGTTGGGCAGCACCGGCGGCAGGAGCCTGACCTTGCTCAGCGGCACCTTCGTGCCGGAGAGTTCGAAGTCCGCGAACGGGATGCCCTTGATGATGTCGAGGACGAGCTCGTCCGGCGAGTCGCCTTCGACCACGCCGAAGGCGACGTTCCCGTCGATGGAGAACCTGGCGATGCGCACGGGATCCTTGCGCCCCTTAACTGTGTCACTGAGCCGACTGGAGTCTGACGCTCCAGGCTAACGCGGGTGAGGGCGGTTGATCGCGCGCATTGCGCCGCCGCGGGCCCGGTGCGCCCGCCGGCGCGGAGCGCACCGCGCACGTCGCGGGGGGTCCGGCCACGACGAAGGGCGCCCGCCGGTGGCGGGCGCCCTTCGTACGGCGCGGGGTGGCCGCGTTGAGTGGATCGCGGACCGCGCGCGTATCCCCCCGTGCGAGGTCACTGCGCGGCGGCGGCGACGGGGATCTCGTCGAGGACGGTGCGCTGGGGGTTGGCGGTCTGGGTGGGGAGGTCGACGGAGTGCTCCGGCCACTCCGGCCGCTGGAGCTCCGCGGCATCCTCGAGGTGGGCCAGCGTCGTGCGGCGCGGGTTGGCGATCTTGTGGAACATCGGCGGCGTCTTCACTGTGGAACTGAACCTCGTCGTGTCGGGGCGCGGAGGGAATCCTGAGGCGGATCAACGTATCCCACAGGCGCGTGGTTACCAGACCGTGGCGTTCTGTAAACCGTCAGGTTAAACGCGCGAATTCCCACCCGGGACGCGGAGCGTGCACGGCTCGGGTGTGATTTTACTCACGAGTCGAGACTCAAACCGGTCAATTCAGACCCCGCTCGGAATTCAGCGAAACGGACATTCTGCCGCTGAAGCCATCATTCCGCTCCTGATCATGGCGACTGGGACACCCGACCCGACCTGGCGGCTCGCCCCAATTCACCCGATTCGCACGGGAACACATTCCACACCAGGTAACCCATCACTCACATGGTGTCACGGAGGTCACAGCCTGGCCCACGAGCCTTGTTGGAGATCCTGCACTGTGCTGGAATGCCACGGACCGCCGCGGGATGGATCCGGCGCGCTGGGGCGCAACGCAGCGCCGAGTGGCGGCGGGAAGGGGGAGCCAGCGCCGGTCACTCAGACCACCCGGGGGGCGTGTTCAGGACGCTCCCCACAACGCCGACACCGCTTCTCCGTTCACCCGGAGGGGCGCCTGGTCCAGAGGTTGCGACGCTAGTGCAGGGACGTTTCAAGAGGGATGGCAGCGCTTCGGCGGAGCCGGAGCCGCACGGCGGGACTGGCCCGATGGCCGTCAGCTCCTCGCCCCAGCACGCCCAGAACCCGGGCCCGACCCCGTCCGGCGACGCCGGTGAACGCTCCGGCAGGCCCGGCGCGTCCGCGTCGTCGCCGGCCCCCGCGCCCCCCATCGCCGCCCCCGCGGCGAAGGCGCCCAAGACCCCCACGGGCCCCGGCCCGCGAATAGCCCTGCGCAACTGGCGCATCTCCACCCGTCTGGTGTCGCTGCTCGCGCTGCCGGTGGTCGCGGCCACCACTCTCGGTGCGCTGCGCATCAGCGACTCGATGGACGAGATCCAGCAGCTCGACAACATGAAGCTGCTGACGGAGATGACCAAGCAGGCCACCGAGCTGGCCGCCGCGCTCCAGGAGGAGCGCGACCAGTCCGCCGGCCCGCTGGCCCACAAGGGCAAGGCGACCGACTACACGGTCACCGGCTACCGCAACCGCACGGACCGGGCCAAGGAGAGCTTCCTCAACGCCTCCGAGGCGGTCGACACCGCGAGCACCAACGGCAACCTCCAGGGTGTCCGCGACAGCGTCATCGGCATCGCCCGCGACCTGAACACCCTGAGCAAGATCCGCTCCGAGGCCTACGGCGACGAGGGCAACTCCACCCAGACGGTGGAGGCGTACCACCGCCTCATCAGCCACCTGCTGGACCTCTCCCAGGACATGGCCGAGGCCACCAGCAACCCGGAGATGATCCAGCGCACGCGCGCCCTGGCGGCGTTCTCCTCCGCCAA
The DNA here is from genome assembly GCF_016921115.1 of Streptomyces actuosus. Lineage (GTDB taxonomy): Bacteria > Actinomycetota > Actinomycetes > Streptomycetales > Streptomycetaceae > Streptomyces > Streptomyces actuosus_A. The sequence continues at coordinate 111,613 of NZ_JAFFZS010000014.1, read as the reverse complement.
GGAGTACGCGTCCGTGCAACGCGCCGTCATCGCCGCCGCGCTGCCCGCCAACAACACCACCTACGGTGACCTCTCCGAGAACGACCGGGCCTACGCCTCGTCGGCCCTCGACGGGCAGAAGTCCGATCTGAGCACCTTCCGCAGCATCTACGGCACCGAGAAGGCCGAGGAACTGCTCAAGCCCATCGACCAGGGCAACCCGACGATCGAGGCCACCGACCTGTACGCGACCCGCGTGCTCAGCGGCACCGGCGGCCTGAAGAAGCTCGACAAGCGCTCCTACCGGGACTGGGTGGACGACAGCTCCACCAAGATCCAGCAGATGAAGAACATCGAGCACACGCTGCTCGAGGAGATGGAGCAGAAGGCGCGTGCCCTGCGGGCCCAGTCCGAGCGCGAGGCGATCATCTCCGGTGCCCTCATCCTGCTCGTCCTCGGTGTCTCGCTGGTCGGCGCCTTCATCGTGGCCCGCTCCATGATCCGCTCGCTGCGCCGCCTGCAGGAGACCGCCACCAAAGTCGCCCAGGACCGCCTGCCCGAGCTGGTCAAGCAGCTCTCCGAGTCCGACCCGCAGGACGTCGACACGTCCGTGGAATCGGTCGGTGTGCACTCCCGGGACGAGATCGGCCAGGTGGCCGCGGCCTTCGACGACGTGCACCGCGAGGCGGTCCGCCTCGCCGCCGAGCAGGCCCTGCTGCGGGGCAACGTCAACGCGATGTTCACCAACCTCTCGCGCCGCTCCCAGGGTCTGATCCAGCGCCAGCTCTCCCTCATCTCCGAGCTGGAGTCCCGCGAGGCCGACCCGGACCAGCTGTCCTCGCTGTTCAAGCTCGACCACCTCGCGACCCGCATGCGCCGTAACGGTGAGAACCTCCTCGTCCTCGCGGGTGAGGAGCCCGGCCGCCGCTGGACCCGCCCGGTTCCGCTGGTCGACGTGCTCCGCGCCGCCGCGTCCGAGGTGGAGCAGTACGAGCGCATCGAGCTGGCCGCCGTGCCCGCCACCGAGGTCGCCGGCCGGGTCGTCAACGACCTCGTGCACCTGCTCGCCGAGCTGCTCGAGAACGCCACCTCCTTCTCCTCGCCGCAGACCAAGGTCAAGGTCACCGGTCACGCGCTGCCCGACGGCCGCGTGCTGATCGAGATCCACGACACCGGTATCGGCCTCTCCCCCGAGGACCTCGCGGCGATCAACGAGCGGCTCGCCTCGCCGCCCACCGTGGACGTCTCCGTCTCCCGCCGCATGGGCCTCTTCGTGGTCGGTCGTCTGTCGCAGCGCCACGGCATCCGCATCCAGCTGCGCCCGTCCGACTCCGGTGGTACGACCGCGCTGGTCATGCTGCCCGTGGACGTCGCCCAGGGCGGCAAGAAGCCGCAGGGCAAGCCCGGTCAGGGCGGTTCCGGAGGCCCCGCCGCCGCGCAGGCCGCCGCCGGTGCAGCCGCCGCGCGCCGCCAGGCCAACCAGGGCGGTGCGCAGGGTGCCGCCGGCCTCGGTGCCGGGCAGGGCCCCCGGGCCGCACTGCCCGGCCGCGAGGACGGCCGTCCGGGCGCTGCGGGTGGCACGCGCGGTCCGCAGGGGCCGCAGAACCCCCAGCAGGGCCGCCCGGCTCCGTCCGGCGCCCCGGCCGCCTTCGGTCAGGCCCCGAACGCCCAGCAGGGCTTCCAGGGTTCCGGCGCCGGACAGCAGACGCAGGGCGGGGGTGCCCCGGCCCAGGAACAGGACGCCTTCGGTGCGGTGCGCGGCCCGGTGCCCGCGCAGCGCGGCAACGACAACCAGGGCCCTGCCCGGAACGAGCAGGGCCGCCGCGGCCGTCAGCCGCAGCTGCCGCCGCGGGGTGGCGCACGGGCCGAGCTGCCCGGCGGCAACCCGCAGCAGCGCACGCCCAGCTGGAGCGACGACAACGCGCAGCCGCCCGTGCCGCGCGCCTCGCTGGACGCCCCCCGCGGCCACGAGGAGCCGGACGTCGCGCAGACCTCGCGGATGCCTCGCCTCGACGACCGCCAGGGTCCGGGCGCGACCGCGGAGATCCCGGCGATCGGGCGCCACGACGACCGGCAGGGTCCCGCCGGCGCCTCGGAGTACGGTCGTCCGGACTTCGACGCGCAGAGCTCCGCGGACCACGGTGGCAACGACCAGTTCGTGCGCTCGGACGTGTTCGGTTCACCGGGCGCCCAGGGCGGCCCCGCGTCGACCGGTCGGTTCGAGCGCCCCCAGGGCTACGACAACGGCTCCACCGGCCAGTTCGAGGCCCCGTCGGCGTCAGGCAACGGCTCCACGGGCCAGTTCCAGCGGCCCCAGGCCTACGACAACGGCTCCACCGGCCAGTTCCCGGCCCCGCAGGCCTACGACAACGGCTCCACCGGCCAGTTCCCGGCCCCGCAGGGGTACGGCAACGGCTCCACGGGTCAGTTCGACGGCCTGGGCCAGGACGCGTCGTCGACCGGTCAGCACGCTCTGCCCGGCCGCCAGGACGGGCCGGGCAACGGCCGGTACGACCGCCAGCAGACCGGCGGCTACGGCTACCCGCAGCCGGCTGGACCACAGCGGCCCGAGCGTCCGGGACCGGAGGCGCTGCCGCCGGCGGGCCCCGGCGACGGCCGTACGCCGCTGTACGACACGCTGGAGACGAACTGGTTCCGCGGTGGCCGCGGCGGTGACGCCGGGCAGCCGCAGCAGGGCGGTCCGGCACCGGCCGCGCAGCAGCCGCAGCAGGCACCCGCCCCGCAGCAGCCGCCCGCGGGGTCCGGTTGGCGCTCCTCGCCCAACGACGATCTCGTCCGGCAGGCGGAGCGGGTGCGCCAGCCCGCCTCCGGCGGGGTGACGACGTCCGGTCTGCCGCGGCGCGTGCCCCGGGCGAACCTCGTCCCCGGCACGGCTCAGCAGCAACAGCAGCAGAACGGTCCGCAGGTCTCTCGCGCGCCCCAGGACGTGCGCGGCCGGCTGACCAATCTCCGTCGGGGCATCGCACAGGGCCGTCAGGCCAACAACGGCCAGACGGGCAGTTTTCCCAGCCCCACTCACCAGCAGGAGCGTTAGTTGAGCCAGATGAGCCAAGCGGCACAGAATCTCAACTGGTTGATCACGAATTTCGTGGACAACACCCCCGGGGTGTCCCACACCGTGGTCGTGTCCGCCGACGGTCTGCTGCTGGCGATGTCGGAGGGCTTTCCCCGCGACCGCGCCGATCAGCTTGCGGCGGTCGCCTCCGGTCTGACCTCGCTGACCGCCGGTGCCTCGCGGATCTTCGAGGGCGGCAGCGTGAACCAGACGGTTGTGGAGATGGAGCGGGGATTCCTGTTCATCATGTCCGTCTCGGACGGCTCCTCCCTGGCCGTCCTCGCGCATCCGGAGTGCGACATCGGCCTCGTCGGCTACGAGATGGCGCTCCTGGTCGACCGCGCGGGTGCGGTGCTCACGCCCGACCTGCGCGCCGAGCTCCAAGGAAGTCTGCTTCACTGACCGGTTCAGGATCCACCCGTCTCACCAAATCACCGTCCGGCCGCCACAATCCCCCCACCGGCCCCGTCAGACGGCACGACCGCGACTCGCTCGACCTGCTGTCCAGCCCGGAGGATTCATGACCCCGCCCACCGTCCCTCATGATCCGTACGCCGAGTCGTACGAGGAAGAGGGCGACCAGCCGCTGGTCAGGCCCTACGCCATGACCGGCGGCCGGACCAGGCCGCGCTACCAGCTCGCCATCGAGGCGCTGATCAGCACCACCGCCGATCCAGCGGCGCTCATGGGGCTGCTGCCCGAGCACCAGCGGATCTGCCACCTGTGCCGCGAGGTCAAGTCGGTGGCCGAGGTCTCGGCCCTGCTGAACATGCCGCTCGGGGTCGCCCGGATCCTGGTGGCGGACCTCGCCGAGGCCGGTCTGGTCGCGGTCCATCAGCCGGGTGGCGACGAGGCGACCGGCGCTCCGGACGTGACACTGCTCGAAAGGGTGCTCAGTGGACTTCGCAAGCTCTGAATCTTCGCGCTCCACCACCTCCGCGAAGATCGTGGTGGCGGGCGGCTTCGGCGTGGGCAAGACCACGTTCGTCGGCGCCGTCTCGGAGATCAACCCGCTGCGCACAGAGGCCGTCATGACGTCCGCGAGTGCGGGCATCGACGACCTGACCCACACCGGGGACAAGACCACCACCACAGTGGCCATGGACTTCGGCCGCATCACCCTGGACCAGGACCTGATCCTCTACCTGTTCGGCACCCCCGGACAGGACCGCTTCTGGTTCATGTGGGACGACCTCGTGCGCGGCGCCATCGGCGCGGTCGTCCTCGTGGACACCCGCCGGCTCGCCGACTGCTTCCCCGCCGTCGACTACTTCGAGAACAGCGGCCTGCCCTTCGTCGTCGCCCTCAACGGCTTCGACGGACAGCAGCCCTACCAGCCCGACGAAGTACGCGAGGCGCTCCAGATCGGCCCCGACACCCCGATCATCACCACCGACGCGCGCCACCGCGCCGACGCCAAGTCCGCGCTGATCACGCTGGTGGAGCACGCCCTGATGGCACGCCTGCGGTAGCGCAATCGGCCGTTTTCATACGGTAGTTGTCGTAGAGGCTTTCGGAGCCGGCTGTGGCTTTTGACACGGCCGGCTCCGGTGTTCATAACAGTTCGGCAGAGGAATCCCGCAGGTCCGCCACGCGTCGCGGTCGTGCGGTGCCGCTGTGCGTACGAATGCCCCGTCTTTTGGCGGGGCTCGCTCTTTATGACCGTTTTATCTAGGGCTTACATCACTCCCGATCCGCTCCGCGCAGTGTTTGGAAGAGCGCTGGTCGACGTGCTGGAATGCCTGAACTGCCCAATAGTCAATGACGTACTACCGGTCGACGTACTCCTGGTCGTCGCACACGAGGTCGTCGGCGACGGAACGGGCTCTGAGACACTGCGGCACGACATAGGTGCCGACCGCCGAGAGGTTGTTGGTCGAGTGAGGCGAAGCAAGAACGGTCCCGAGCCGGCGGCGCGGGGCAACTTCACCCCGCCGCCGCGCGGAGCGGCGCCCGCCCCTGCATCCGGCTCCGAGCCGCCAGCCGCGCCCGCAGCGAGCAGCGGTCGCCTCTCCCCACGCAACTGGCGGGTGCCGACCCGGCTGAACGCGATCCTGCTCATACCCGTGCTGGTCGGCCTCGTCATGGGCGGCTTCCAGGTGAAGAGCTCGATCGACACCTGGCAGGAGGCCGAGGACGCCGAGAACGTCGCGCTCCTCGTGCGCGCCGCCGACGACTACGGCAACGCCCTGCTGAACGAGCGCGACCTCACCGCCTCCGACCTCCTGCAGGGCAAGGGCTCCACGGAGACGGTCAAGCAGCTGCGGGCAGCCACCGACTCGGCCAAGGACACCTTCGACCAGGCGGCCCAGAACCTGCCGCACACGGCGGCGCTCGACCGCCGCATGCAGCTCTTCCGCTCCAACGAGTCCAAGCTGGCGGCGCTGCGCGAGGCGGCCTACGGCAAGACGATGGACCCGGTGAAAACCGAAGAGGGCTACGTCACCGTCCAGCACTCCCTGATGGAGTTCGCCAACGAGCTGGGCCTGGGCACGGGCAACGTCACCTCCTACGGCCGGACCGTCTACGCCGTCTCGCTGGCGAAGGCCGCCGTCTCGCTCCAGCGCTCCATCGGCGTGCACATGCTGGTCCGGCCCAGCTCGAAGGAGGCGGTGACGCGCCAGCAGAGCAGTTCGCTGGTGTCGTACCGCTATCTGGAGGGCATCGCCGTCAACGAGTTCGTCTCCGCGGCCACGCAGGGCGACGTCGACAAGCTCGACGAGATCATGGCGGCCCAGCGCAAGAAGGTCGGTGACACGGGCACCGCCGTCGGCGCCGGCGACAGCTCCTCGACGCAGGGCGGCGCCTACACCGCCATGCCGGTCGCGGACGCCATGCTCCAGGGCATCGCCGCGGGCAGCTTCACCGCCGACGAACTGGCCGCCAAGGGCGTGACCGAGAAGTCGTGGCTGGCCGCGTCCACCGCAAAGTTCGACGGTTACCGCGAGGTCGAGAGCGACCTGGTGAACAAGGCCGTGTCCGAGGCGCAGGACGTCGCCGACGGGGCCAAGCGCGACGCTCTGATCACCGGTGCCGCCGTCGTGGTCGCCCTGCTCGCCGCGTTCATCCTGGCCGGCATGGTGGCCCGCCAGATGAGCCGCTCGATGCGCCAGCTGCGCAACGCCGCCTTCGGTATCGCCGAGCAGCGCCTGCCGATGCTGGTCGACCAGCTCTCGCGCACCGACCCCGGCCGCGTCGACACCCGGGTCGCCCCGATCCCGATCGCCACCACCGACGAGATCGGCGAGGTCGCCCGCGCCTTCGACCAGGTCCACCGCGAAGCCGTCCGGCTCGCCGCCGAGCAGGCCCTGCTGCGCGGCAACATCAACGCGATCTTCACCAACCTCTCGCGTCGCAACCAGTCGCTGATCGAGGGCCAGTTGACCCTCATCACCGACCTGGAGAACAACGAGGCCGACCCCGACCAGCTGGAGAACCTCTTCCGGCTGGACCACCTTGCCACCCGTATGCGCCGCAACGGCGAGAACCTCCTCATTCTCGCGGGCGAGGAGCCCGGCCGCCGCTGGGACCAGCCGGTCCCGCTGGTGGACGTGCTGCGCGCGGCGTCCTCCGAGGTGGAGCAGTACGAGCGCATCGAACTGTCCGGCATACCCGAGGCCGAGATCCACGGCCGCGCGGTCACCGACCTCGTGCACCTGCTCTCGGAGCTGCTGGAGAACGCGACGACGTTCTCGTCCCCGCAGACCAAGGTCCGCGTCACCGCGACCCGTCTCCCCGACGGCCGCGTCATGGTCGAGATCCACGACAAGGGCATCGGCCTGACCGCCGAGGACTTCGCGGACATCAACCACAAGCTGGCCAACCCGCCGACCGTGGACGCCGCGATCTCCCAGCGCATGGGCCTGTTCGTGGTCGGCCGGCTGTCCGACCGGCACGGCATCCGCGTCCAGCTGCGCCCCTCCGGCGAGCAGGCCGGAACGACCTCGCTGGTCATGCTCCCGGACGCGATCACGCACGGTGGTGGCGGTGAGTCGGTGCTGGAGCGCGACGAGTTCACCGTCTCGCAGATGATCCCGCAGCAGCACTTCCAGGGCGAGGACTTCAACCAGCCCCAGCCCATGCGCACCGCGGCCGAACTCGGCTTCGACGACAGCCGCTACGCGGAGGTCCCCGACGACGTCCGCGAACTCGACCCCGTGGGCCGCTCCCTGATGCGCGAGGAGCGCCGGGCGGCGCTGGAGGCCCAGGCCCATCCGCAGCCCGAGCAGCACACGTCCCAGGCGCCGTCGTACGCCGACGAGTTCGGCCCGGGACAGCCGGGTCAGCACGACGGTTACGGCGAGCAGGAACACGCGGCGTACGACGGGCAGACGGCGTACGAGGAGCAGCAGCACCAGGCGGGCTACGGTGAGCCGCAGCAGCCGACGTACGACGACCCGTACTACGGCCAGAACGGCAGCCTGCCGCAGACCGACGGATTCTCGTCCGGTGGCTACCCGGAACCGTCGTATGCGGAGCCCGTCCAGCAGGAGTCGACGCCCGCGCACGGTGCCGCGGCGGAGGACTACCCCGGCCTGGACAGGCAGTCCTACCAGGACGACTGGCCGCAGAACAACGGCTACCGGAACGGCTACCCGGACGAGTACGCTCCGGAAGCGGAATCTGCGCAGGCCGCTGACGCAGGTCAGCGGGACAGCGTAGGCTTCGACCGTCCTGGAGCGGCCGCTTCCGCCGGCCACGACCTGACGGACGCCGGGCTTCCCCGCCGCGGATCCTTCGCGGGCGGTACGAACGGCTCCGCCGGGCACGGGCAGCAGGAGACGCCGGGGTCCGTTCCGGACAGCGGCGGCGACAGCGGCGACTGGCGGTCGGCGAACGACGAGCGCTGGCAGCAGGCCTCGCAGCTTCGTAAGCCCAAGGCAGGCGGGGTAACCGCCTCAGGCCTGCCTCGGCGGGTGCCCAAGGCCAATCTGGTCGAGGGTTCCGCCACATCCACTCCCCAGGGAGGCCCACAGGTCTCCCGTGCCCCGGAAGACGTCCGGGGCAGGCTGAGCAACCTGCGCCGAGGCGTCCAGCGCGGACGCAGCGCAGGCAGTGAAACGAACGGCCAGGGCTTCGGTCCTGACAGCACCTACGACCAGGAGCGTTAGTGTGAGCCCGATGAGCCAGGCGGCACAGAACCTGAACTGGTTGATCACCAACTTCGTGGACAACACCCCTGGTGTGTCGCACACGGTGGTGGTCTCCGCCGACGGACTCCTTCTGGCGATGTCCGAAGGCTTTCCGCGCGACCGAGCCGACCAGCTGGCGGCCGTCGCATCCGGTCTGACCTCGCTGACCGCCGGTGCCTCTCGGATCTTCGAGGGCGGCAGCGTGAACCAGACGGTTGTGGAGATGGAGCGGGGATTCCTGTTCATCATGTCCATCTCCGACGGCTCGTCGCTCGCGGTTCTGGCACACCCGGAGGCGGACATCGGTCTCATTGGGTACGAGATGGCCCTTCTGGTGGACCGGGCCGGCACGGTCCTGACCCCGGATCTCCGGGCGGAGCTCCAGGGGAGCCTTCTCAACTAGAAGTCGGACGGTGCGTTTTGGCGTCCCGGGGCCGTAAGGTTTCGGGACGCGGCGTCCACAATGATGGATGCCAGGCACAGTCGGAGGAGGAGAACAGAAGTGGCAACACCCCCAGGCGGTTCACAATCGGGCAATTGGTCGTACGGTCCCGCACAGGCACCGGGCGACGGTTCGGCGAACCGGTACAACTTCCCCCCCTCCGCGCCCAACCACCGGCAGCCGTACGCACCTCAGGGCCCCGGCCCGTCGCCGTACGACCAGCCGTCGGCGCCGCGCATCCAGCCCGGGCAGCCGCACCGCCGTACCCCCGAGCCGGCGCCCGCCGGGGCGTCCAACAACCCGTTGGTGCGTCCGTACGCCATGACCGGTGGACGGACCCGACCGCGGTACCAGCTCGCCATCGAGGCGCTGGTGCACACCACCGCGGCTCCGCACCAGATGCAGGGGCAACTGCCCGAGCATCAGCGGATCTGCAACCTCTGCCGCGAGATCAAGTCGGTGGCCGAGATCTCGGCCCTGCTGACGATCCCTCTCGGCGTGGCCAGGATCCTCGTCGCCGACTTGGCGGAGGCGGGCCTGGTCGCCATCCATCAGCCCGGCGGCGACGAGAGCGCCGGCGGCCAGCCAGACGTGACACTGCTCGAAAGGGTGCTCAGTGGACTTCGCAAGCTCTAGCGGCGGTCCTTCCCGCTCCACCACCTCCGCGAAGATCGTGGTGGCGGGCGGCTTCGGCGTGGGCAAGACCACGTTCGTCGGCGCCGTCTCGGAGATCAACCCGCTGCGCACAGAGGCCGTCATGACGTCCGCGAGTGCGGGCATCGACGACCTGACCCACACCGGGGACAAGACCACCACCACAGTGGCCATGGACTTCGGCCGCATCACCCTGGACCAGGACCTGATCCTCTACCTGTTCGGCACCCCCGGACAGGACCGCTTCTGGTTCATGTGGGACGACCTCGTGCGCGGCGCCATCGGCGCGATCGTCCTCGTGGACACCCGCCGGCTCGCCGACTGCTTCCCCGCCGTCGACTACTTCGAGAACAGCGGCCTGCCCTTCGTCATCGCCCTCAACGGCTTCGACGGACAGCAGCCCTACCAGCCCGACGAAGTACGCGAGGCGCTCCAGATCGGCCCCGACACCCCGATCATCACCACCGACGCGCGCCACCGCGCCGACGCCAAGTCCGCGCTGATCACGCTGGTGGAGCACGCCCTGATGGCACGCCTGCGGTAGCCGGTTCAGGACGAAGGGGCCTCTCCGCACGGGAGGGGCCCTTCACGCGTGCCCGAAACCGCGCCCACGCCCCGTCGGGCCGTCTCCCCCGCCGCCGCGCCTGCGGCCTCCCCGGCAACGCCGAAGGGCCCCTCTCCTGGGCGGATTCCAGGGGTCGTCGCAACACGCGGTGAGTTGATCAAGCCGCGAGCAGTGTGGACAGTCTGGCCGATCTTGCCGGGCTTGGGCCGGGGCCGGCGGGCCAGGGCAGGGGCCTGGGCAGCGTGCGGCCGGTACTGGCCGTTCACGGGGTGCCGGTTGCGGCGTATCTCCCGGCTGACCGTTGAGGGGCTGCGGCCCAGCTCGGCCGCGACGGCCCGGATGGTGGCCTTCTCACGCAGCCGGTCGGCGATGTGAATGCGGTCCGCCTCACCCAGGTAGCGCGAGGGCGCGGGCGGGCCCGTCCCAACGGGCGGCGGCACCACCGCGTTGATCGGTGGTGCCGCCTTGTTCCTGCCCGAGGCGCCGCGTCCGTTCCGCCATCGCTTGCCAGTGCGGACGTTGATGCCGATGACTGCGGCAGCCTCGGAGTAACCCATTCCTTGATCCACAAGCCGGAAGTATGCCTCCCGCTCCTGGACCAGCTTCCTGGGTCCCTGCGGCCTCCGGTTCTCCCGGATCTTGAAGTCCATTGCCACCCCTGAACTGGGGTGTTGCAACGACCACCAGAACCTAAGCTGCGAGAGGGGCCCTTCGGCGTGTCGTACGGCGGCCGGCCGTGGAGGCCGGCCCGGTGCCGGCTGCGCTGCCGGCCGGGGGCCTGGTTCAGCGCCAGCTGTGCGGGGCGCGGAAACCGGACTCGCGCTCCAGGCGGCGCCACCCGGCACGCGGGCGGCCGCGGTGGGAAGGAGTCGTGTCGGCAGGCCGGGCGGCGGCGCGGGCGAGCAGGACCGCCGTGATGGCGGCGACCTCCTCGGGCTCGGCGTGGCCCTTCTCGACGCGGATGTCGGGAGTGTTCATGGGTGTCAGTCTCCGGAAGAGAGGTTTCCGCGGGGGTACCGCGAAGAATCCGCTGGGTTACTGCGGGGGGTTGCCGTGCTTGCGCGAGGGCAGGTCGGCGTGCTTCGTCTGGAGCATCGCCAGCGAGCGGATGAGCACCTCACGGGTCTCGGCCGGGTCGATCACGTCGTCGACCAGTCCGCGCTCGGCGGCGTAGTAGGGGTGCATCAGCTCCGCCTTGTACTCCTTGACCATCTTCTGGCGCATGGCCTCGGGGTCCTCGGCGTCGGCGATCTGACGGCGGAAGATGACGTTCGCGGCGCCCTCGGCGCCCATCACGGCGATCTCGTTCGTCGGCCAGGCGTAGGTGAGGTCGGCACCGATGGACTGGCTGTCCATGACGATGTAGGCGCCGCCGTACGCCTTGCGCAGGATCAGCGAGATCCGCGGCACGGTGGCGTTGCAGTAGGCGTAGAGCAGCTTCGCGCCGTGGCGGATGATGCCGCCGTGCTCCTGGTCGACACCCGGGAGGAAGCCCGGCACGTCGAGGAACGTGACGATCGGGATGTTGAAGGCGTCGCACATCTGGACGAAGCGCGCGGCCTTCTCGCTCGCCTCGATGTCGAGCACGCCGGCCAGCGTCTGCGGCTGGTTGGCGACGATGCCGACGACCTGGCCGTCCATCCGGGCCAGCGCGCAGATGATGTTGCGGGCCCAGCGCTCGTGGACCTCCAGGTACTCGCCGTCGTCGACGATCTCCTCGATGACCTTGGCCATGTCGTACGGCCGGTTGCCGTCCGCCGGGACCAGGTCGAGCAGGACGTCGGAGCGGCGGTCTGCGGGGTCGGAGGTCTCCGCCTGCGGCGGGTTCTCCCGGTTGTTCTGCGGGAGGAGGGAGAGGAGGTAGCGCACCTCGGCGATGCAGGTCTCCTCGTCGTCGTAGGCGAAGTGGCAGACGCCGGAGGTCTCCGCGTGGACGTCGGCACCGCCGAGCCCGTTCTGGGTGATCTCCTCGCCCGTCACGGCCTTGACGACGTCGGGGCCGGTGATGAACATCTGCGAGGTCTCGCGGACCATGAAGACGAAGTCCGTCAGGGCCGGGCTGTAGGCGGCGCCGCCGGCGCACGGGCCGAGCATCACGCTGATCTGCGGGATGACCCCGGAGGCCTTGGTGTTGCGCTGGAAGATGCCGCCGTAGCCGGCGAGCGCGGAAACGCCCTCCTGGATACGGGCGCCGGCGCCGTCGTTGAGCGACACCAGCGGCGCACCGGCCGCGATGGCCATGTCCATGATCTTGTGGATCTTGGTGGCGTGGGCCTCACCGAGGGCGCCGCCGAAGATGCGGAAGTCATGGGCGTAGACGAAGACCGTGCGACCCTCGACGGTTCCCCAGCCGGTGATCACACCGTCGGTGTACGGCTTCTTCGCCTCCAGGCCGAAACCGGACGCCCGGTGCCGGCGCAGCTGCTCGACCTCCCGGAAGGACTCCGGGTCCAGAAGCAGCTCGATCCGCTCCCGGGCGGTGAGCTTGCCCTTCGCGTGCTGCGCCTGGGTCGCCTTCTCGCTCGGGCCGGCCAGCGCCTGGGTGCGGATCCCGTGGAGCTCGGCGACCCGTCCGCGCGCATCCGTCGGCTCGCCGATCGGCTCACCCGTCGTCTCTTCCAAAACGGTCATGTAGCGACCTTACGAAGCCCGCCGAGGAAAGCGAGCCGTCGACTCCGTACAGTCTCGGGCGCGTTTTCCTGGTACCCCTGAACAGAACCTTGGCCGAGTGCAGGCGTTCCGACTGCCCAGAGGGCCTCGGCGTTGTAGGTCTCCGACAATCGCAGGGGGTGCGACGTGCCCCACATCCGGCGCGCGGGATGCCATCACCGGAGTGACGCGGGGACCGCCGAAGAGGTTAGCGGGAGGGGTGACGCCCCGGACACGCGGCACAGAAATGTTGAAGCTTGAATGGAATAGGGCTACGGTCGACAGCGTTGGGCTAGTTGAACATTCAACAGAAGGCTCCGAGTCACAGGCCTTCCCTCCGTCCCCAAGGAGCACGTCATGGGCATCTTCGGCCGCAGGACCACCGAGACCACCGCCGTCGCGACCGCACCGGCCGCCGTCAACCCCGAACTGGCCGTCCTCACCGGCGACTACACCATCGACACGTCCCACTCCACCCTCGGCTTCGTCGCCCGGCACGCGATGGTGACGAACGTCAAGGGCAAGTTCGGCGACTTCACCGGGAGCCTGCACCTGGACGGCACCGACCCGTCCCGGTCCACCGCCGCCATCGACGTCGCGATGGACAGCATCGACACGGGCAACGCCGACCGCGACGGCCACCTGAAGAGCGCGGACTTCTTCACCGCGGAGGAGTTCCCGACCATGACCTTCCGCTCCACCGATGCAGAGGCCCTGGGCGGCGACGACTACCGCATCACCGGCGACCTGACGATCCTCGGTACCACCCGGCCGCTCACCATCGACCTGGAGTTCAACGGCTCCGCCAGGGACCCCTACGGCAACGAGCGCGTCGGCTTCGAGGGCAAGGCGGAGATCCTCCGCTCCGAGTGGGGCCTGACCTGGAACGCCGCGCTGGAGACGGGCGGCGTCCTGGTGTCCGACAAGATCAAGCTCGTCTTCGACATCTCGGCGATCCGCAACGCGTGAGCCGAGGCGCCCGGGAAGCGAGGAGCACGGCGGGAACCGAAAGGCCCCACCCGCTCCTCCCCCGGAGCGCACATCGCACGAACGTCCGCGGGGTCCACTCGCCCGCCCCTGTGCGTCCACCGGTGCCGCGACAAGCAGCAGCCCCCGGCGTGCTCCGCCTCGCCGGACGGCTCGGACCCGCGGTCGGCTCCGGCACCGCTGCCGTGGAGCTCCCCCTCACCGCCTCCCCCGCAGCCGGCATCGGCCGGAGGAGGACCGGAGGAGGACCGGAGGAGGAACCGCCCCGCCGTACCCACGGCCGTCCGCATGCGCGTCGCGAACGCCCCGCCGGACCCGTGCCCGTCGTCGCGCCCGCCACCCGGCGGGAGTTCCCGGGACTCATCCGCCGGGCGCCGTCAGCCCCGCCACCGCCGCCTCGGCCCTGGCCGTGCGGGCGGCTGCGGTGCGGGCACGCAGGACGGGAAGCGTCAGGAGGTAGCGGTCGGTACGGCCCAGCGCCTCGAAACGCTGCCTGGCACGCGGCGCACGCGCCAGGGCCCGGGACAGTTCGTCCGGCATCGGCGCGTCCTTCTGCGAGGCGTAGGCGGCCGACCAGCGGCCGTCCGCCCGGGCCGCTTCCGCCTCGGCGACGCCTGCGGGTCGCATGCGCCCGGCGGCGGTCAGTTCCGCCACGCGCCGGACGTTGACCTGCGACCAGACGCTGCCGCGGCGGCGCGGCGTGATCCGCTGGAGGAAGCAGGCGTCGTCGAGCCCCTTGCGTTGCCCGGTGATCCAGCCGTGGCAGAGCGCGACGTCGTTGACGTCGGCCGCGCTGACGGACGGGATGCCGCTGCCCTTCCTGGCGACCTTGATCCACAGGCCCGGATGGGAAGCGGCGTGTGCCAGCAGCCAGGAGTCGAGGTCGCCGGCGGTGCGGAAGGCGAGCGGGGATGTCGTCATGCGGCGACAGTACGGGCGATGTAGGACAGGTCCTGTCCGCTGTCGCTCCATGCCGGTCCACGTCGGACCGTCCGCCGCCTCAGAAGCCTCCGAAGTCCCCTCCCCCGCCGTCGAAGCCGCCTCCCCCGTCGAAGCCGCCGCCGAAGCTGCCGAAGTCCCCGGGGTCGAAGTCGGCGCCCGAGACGTCACCTCCCTGGTAACCGCCGCCGAAGTCGCCGTATCCGCCGCCGTAGTCGGCGCCGTAGGCCGGGGCGGCCATCATGTTGCCGAGCATCGTGCCGATCAGCAGGCCCGGCAGGATGCCGCCGCCGAAGTATCCGCCGGCCCAGGGTCCGTAGGCGGGGCCCGCGTCCCAGTAGGGGCGGCGGCCCTGGTCGGTGTCGACCTCGCGGACCATCGGGTCGTGGCCGTCGGCGAGGCGGACCCGGTCGGCGGCACAGACCGGCACCTCGCGCGGGGAACCGGCGGGCGGGGTCCACTCGGCGTCGGCCACCGAGGGACCGTGGCGCGGGTCGAAGAAGCAGGGCGGGCGGCGTTCGGGCAGGGGGCTGCCCTCGCGGCGGGCGGCCAGCTGGACGAGGGAGAAGCGGCCGTCCTCCAGCGCCTCGGTGACCCCGCGGACGTCCTCAGGCCGGGTGGCGGCACCCATCAGCGACTTGGCCTCCTCGTAGGCGTCGAGAGACCGTTCGTAGTCCGCGCGCATCGCGTCGTCGGCGCCCGCCTCCGCGGGGTGGAAGTCCAGGCGGTCGAGCTCCTCGCCGAAGGCGGTGATGTCCTCGTCCACGACGACCCGCAGCTTCTCCAGCGCGGCCCGCTGCTCCTCGGCGCGACGGCGCCGGCTGCGGCGGACCAGCGCGTACGCGCCCGCTCCGCCCGCGAGGACCACGGCGCCGGCGGTGACCAGCGCGGTGGTGGAGGCCCCGCCACCGCTGCCGGAGGAACCCCAGCCGGCGGGCGCCGCGCCGCCCATGTTGACCAGCGCGCGGTCGGCGAAGTCGTCGAGCTGGGTCGCGGCGTCGCCGTCGCTCCGGACGCTCGTGACCAGGTTCCGGACGGCCGTGGGCGGCAGGACCGCGGAGTCGGCGCGAGCGTCGAAGCGGTCGCCGAGGCGGACGGCGTACAGGCCGGTGATGCCGGTCGCGGTGCGCAGGTCGGTGAACAGGTTCTCGGTGGGGTAGTCCGCCGGCAGCACCGCGACGAACAGCGGCTTGTCGGCGTCCTTGATCTTCTGGGCCAGGGCGCCGGCGTCGGCGGGCGACAGCTGGCCGGAGGCGGCCGGGTCGACGTAGACGGGCCCTTGGCGCAGGGCCTCGGCGACGGTCGACACGCTCGCGTCCACGACCGCGGCGCGCGCGGCACCGCGCTGCTTTCCCGAGTCCGCCGTGGCGTGCGGAAGACCGGCCAGGACGGCCAGCGCGACGAGCGCGAGGGCCAGCAGGAGTCCCGGGAGGCTTCGGGTCCGTGTGACGGACTTCATATATAGAAGTTACCCGAAGCCTTCCGGGCCGGTCAGTGATGCGGGTGGGAAATGTACCGGTTCATGCGGAACGGTAGGCCGCCGTCAGCCTCGCCACCGCCGCTCCGTAGCGTCCGGTCGACACAAGGTGATCGGCCTCGGCGAACGGCACGGCCACCGCGGCCGTCATCGTGTCCCCCGCTCGGTGCTGGACGATCAGCCGGGCCCGGGTGACCAGGGTCTGCCCGGCCCGGTGGGCGCCGGCCCGTTCGGCGGCCCGGGCGGCGGCGCCGAGCGCGGCGAGGGTGCGTTCGCCGCCCTGCGGGATCCGGGCCAGCGTGGTCAGGCCCCAGCCGTAGGGGAACTGCGGGTCGTAGACGGCGTCCCCCACGTTGATCGGCAGTTGCGCCTCGGAGCGCGGCCAGGTGACCGGCAGCTGTCCGGTGAACGGCCGCCGGCCGTAGAGCACGTCGGCGACGCCGTCGCCCTCGGTGCCCGGGAGCCAGGACGCGACCAGGGCGTCGATCGTGCCGAGGCGGTCGCCGACGAGTTGCGGCCGGCCGGAGACGATCAGCACCGCGCACCTCATCGCCGCGCACACCCGGTCCACGGCGGCCCGGTCGGCCGCGGACAGCTCCAGGTCGTGGCCGTTGCCGACGTCGCCGACGCCCTCCGCGTACGGTGCCTCCCCGACGACGACCACGCCGACGTCGTAGCCGTCGGTGGGCGCGGAGGCGTCCGCGGAGTACGTCACGTTCCCGCCGGCCCCGCGCATGGCCTGCAGGACGGTCGTCCCCGGGGTGACGGCTCCGGAGGAGCCCTGCCAGGTGACGGTCCAGCCGCCGGCCTGATTGCCGATGTCGTCGGCGTTGGTACCGGCGACGTACACCTTCTGCGACGGCTTCAGGGGAAGCAGACCGCCGGCGTTCTTCAGCAGCACCTGCGACTCGGCGACGGCCTGCCGGGCCACCGCGCGGTGCGCGGCCGAGCCGATCTCCGCGGCCCCGCGGGTGTCGGCGTAGGGCCGCTCGAACAGCCCGAGGCGGAACTTCTGGGTGAGGACGCGGGAGACCGCGTCGTCGATGCGCCGCTCGCTGATCCGGCCGGCCCGGACCTCGTCGATGAGTGTGGTGCGGAAGTCCCGGTACGCGTAGGGCACCATGATCATGTCGAGGCCGGCGTTGACGGACGTGCGGACGTCGCTCGCGTAGTCGCCGGGCAGTTGGTCGATGGCCGCCCAGTCGCTGATCACGAAGCCGTCGAAGCCCATCCGGCCCTTCAGCACGCCGTCGATCATGTCGGCGCGGGCGTGCATCTTGACCGGCCCCCGTCCGTCGCCGGCGATGTCGAGGGAGGAGTACGACGGCATGACCGAGCCGACACCGCGCTCCACGGCCGTGGCGTAGGGGGCCAGGTGGACGGCCTCCAGCTCCTGCCGGGTGACGCGGGTGACGCCCTGGTCGATGGTGTAGGTGCCGGTAGTGGAGGAGCCGTAGGCCGTGCCGCCGTCACCGGCGAAGTGCTTGGCGGTGGCGAGGACCTTGTCCGGCCGGCTCAGGTCGCGCCCGTCCGCGCGCCCCTGGAGGCCCTGGACGACCGTCTCCATCGACTCCACCAGGGCGGGGTCCTCGCCGAAGGACTCGTAGGAGCGACCCCAGCGCTCGTCGCGGGTGACGCAGAGGCAGGGGGCGAAGTCCCAGGGGATGCCGGTGGCGCGCACCTCTGCGGCCGTCACGGCCGCGGCCCGCTGGGCGAGACGGGGGTCGCGGGTCGCCCCGATGCCGATGTTGTGCGGCATGATCGTGGCACCGACGAGGTTGTTGTGCCCGTGCACCGCGTCGACACCGTAGATCAGCGGGATCTGGAAGCGGGTGGTCCGCGTCCGCAGCTGGTAGGCGTCGATCATCTTCGCCCAGGCCGCAGGGGTGTTGGGTGTCGGGGTCGAGCCGCCGCCGGAGAGCAGCGAACCCAGGCCGTACGCGCCGATGTCCCCGGGGGCGGCGAGCGCGCCGCGCTCGGCCTGCGTCATCTGGCCGGCCTTCTCCTCCTGGGACATGCGGGACAGCAGATCGGCGACCCGCTCGCGTACCGGCCGCCCGCTGTCGAGGTACGGCAGTCCGTGGGCGTCGATCACGATCTGCGGGGTCTCGGCCGGGGCCCGGGCTCCGGTGACCTGTAGCTCCAGCGGCACCGTCTCGGCCGGCTCGGCGGAGGCGTCCTTCCGCGTGCGGACCCGGACGGTGCGGGCCGTGCCCGAGGGGGTGCCGGCCGGGAAGGTGACGGTGCCGGCGACCGGGGTGTAGTCCCGGCCGGCCTCGGCGGTGCCGCCGGCGGTCCGGTAGGCGACGGTCACGGGCTCGCCGAGGGGTGCGGCGCCGGCGGTGGCGACGGTGACCGTCACGGCGGCGGTGCCGCCCTCGCGCACGGAGTGGACGGGGGCGTCGGTGGTGACGAAGGTGCGCAGGGCCGGGTCGGCCCTGCCGTAGAGCTCCACGCCGTCCATCGCGAACTGCCCCGCGGTGCCCGCGGGGAGCGTGACGGCGTACCCCCACATCTCGGTGAGGCCGAGGACGTGGTCGATACCGCCGACGGGCTGGTGGTAGGTCCGGTAGACGAAGTCCGTGAACGGCAGCTCGATCCGCTTCCAGCCGGTGAAGTCGTCGGTGAAGGACGTGGTCCACAGCTCGGAGGCCTCGCCGTGGGCACCGCCGTCCTTGATCTCGAAGGAGATGGTGCGGCCGTCGCCGCGCCCCTCCCACCACAGGCGGATGCCCCGGTGGGCGGACCAGTCGTGGGCGGGCCGGTCGGCGGCGTAGTCGTGGGTGAAGCCGCCGTAGCCGCTGATGTCGTAGTCGCCGGCGAGGACGTGGCCGCCCTCGGGCGCGTCGGCGCGCTCGGGGAGCCGGAGGGTGGGCGGGTCGTCGCTGTCGGCACCCCAGGTGAAGATGCCTTCGGCGGGCTGGGAGGCGAAGGGGACCTCGCCCTCGAAAAGGTCGACGGGCACGGGGGCGGGGGCGTCGGCGGCGTGCGCCGAGGACAGCGGGAGTGCGGCGGCCAGCAGGGCGGTGGAGACGAGCAGGGCGGTTCTCGGCATGGACCTTCCCTTGACTCTCGTTGTTCACTCATGGCTTAGCTCACGCCGTGAGTTAACTGGCGGCCCGCTGGTCCGTCAAGACGTCGCATCGGCCATGTCACCCCGGCGGACCCACCCCGCGCCCTGCCCCTACGATGCCCTTACCGCCGTCGGCCGACCGGCCGACCGGCCGCAGCGAAGGGGGCGGGGATGGGGACGTTCGTCAGGCGCAGAGCCGGCGACACGACGGTGAGCGAGCTGGCCGAGCTGGACCGGTCGCGCACACGGGCCGACCTCCTGCTGGAGCTGTTCCGGCATGCCGAGCAGGAGGTGATCGGGGCGATCGGCTGGTACCTGGAGCAGCGCAAGCGCCCCGCGATGTGGTCGCGGGCGCTGCGGGCCCTCGCCGCCCTGCTCGGCATCGCCGGGACGATCACCCCGCTCGTGCACGCCGCCGTGCCTGCGGCCGTGCAGCCCGAGTGGGGCTTCGTCTTCCTGGCGGGCGGCGCCGGCTGCGTCCTCTTCGACCGGATCTTCGGGTTCTCCGCGTCCTGGACCCGGTACATCCGCAGCGAGCTGGCACTCCAGCAGATCCTCAAGAAGGCCCAGGCCGAATGGGCGCAGGCGTATCTGAGGATCACCGACTCCCCCAGCGACAAGGAGCAGGCGGCGCTGCTGGGCGTGATCGAGCGGCTGCGCGCGGACGGCCAGCGGATCCTGGAGGAGGAGAGCAGGGCGTGGATGGGCTACCTGGCCGACGGGATCGACGAGCTGACCCGCTCCACGACGCCCAGCGCCGGCCAGCGGCCGGGGCACGCGGGGGTGCTGCGGCTGGACCGCACCACCGGACGCGACCAGGGCGCCGACCCGGCTTCGAGGCCGCGTTCCTCGGCCCTGTGACGCGCCGCGGCGGCGCGGTGCTGTGACCGGAAAGGCACCCCCCGGGCCGCTCGCCCCCGGTCGGCGGCCCGCCCCGGGCGGAGACGGGCCGCGCCCCGTCTCCGACGCACCCCCTTCGCGCGGGAGCGCGGCACGACGACACCCCGTTCCGCCCGGAGGCCACGGGACCGGGGCGGGGCCGCGCGGCGCCGGCGGGGCGGGAGCGGCCGGCGGGCGGCCCGAGCGGGTGCCCGACCTGTAGCCCCGCGGGGCGGCGCGGGCCGGGTGCCCCTTGCGCGGCGATGCCCCCGGCCCGGGCGCCCGCCCGGGCCGGGGGCATCGCCGCCGTCGGGGGCGGTGAGGAACCGGACGCCCGCCACGCGCTCGCCGCGGCCACCGAGCAGGACGGCCCCGGCGCCTGCTCGCCGAAGCGGCGTCGACCCCGACCGCGTCCGCGGACGGCTCGGCGCAGCGGGCGGGCGCGAGAAGTCCGAGCCGACCACGCTCGCCCCGGCCGCCGACGGCGGGGCGGGACGGCCCGGGCGCGGTGCGGCCGGGAGGGGCGAGCGGACCCCCGCGAGCTGCCGCGCCGGTGCCGCGGCCGGCCGGCACCCGGCCGCGGCGGGTCCGGCGTGCGGGTCAGCGCGCGGGCTCCACACCCGCCCGCAGCAGGCCGAAGGTGTAGGCGTCCTCCAGCGCCTGCCAGGAGGCGGCGATGACGTTGTCGGCGACGCCGACCGTCGACCACTCGCCGGAGCCGTCCGTCGTGGAGATCAGCACCCGGGTCGTGGACTCGGTGCCGTGCTTGCCCTCCAGGATGCGGACCTTGTAGTCGACCAGCTCGAACGTGGCCAGCGGCGGGTAGATCTTCTCCAGACCCACACGCAGGGCGCGGTCGAGGGCGTGGACCGGGCCGTTGCCCTCCGCGGTGGCGACGATGCGCTCGCCCTTGGCCCACAGCTTGACCGTGGCCTCGTTGGCGTGGCTGCCGTCGGGCCGGTCCTCGACGATGGCCCGCCAGGACTCGACCTCGAAGTACCGCAGCGGCTTGCCGCCGTGCACCTCCGCGCGCAGCAGCAGTTCGAACGACGCGTCGGCCGCCTCGTAGGTGTACCCCTTGAGCTCGCGCTCCTTCACCCGCTCCACGACCCGGCCCACCAGCTCACGGTCGCCGCCGAGGTCGACCCCCAGCTCCTTGCCCTTCAGCTCCACCGACGCCCGGCCGGCCATGTCGGACACGAGCATCCGCATGGTGTTGCCGACCTGCTCCGGGTCGATGTGCTGGTACAGGTCCGGGTCGACCTTGATGGCGGAGGCGTGCAGCCCGGCCTTGTGGGCGAAGGCGGAGACACCGACGTACGGCTGGTGCGTGGAGGGCGTCAGGTTCACCACCTCGGCGATGGCGTGCGAGATCCGGGTCATCTCGCGCAGCCGCCCCTCGGGGAGCACCTGCTTGCCGTACTTCAGCTCCAGTGCGGCGACGACCGGGAAGAGGTTGGCGTTGCCCACCCGTTCGCCGTACCCGTTCGCGGTGCACTGCACGTGTGTCGCGCCGGCGTCCACCGCAGCGAGCGTGTTGGCCACCGCGCATCCGGTGTCGTCCTGGGCGTGGATGCCGAGTCGGGCGCCGGTGTCGGCCAGCACCGTGGAGACGACCGCGTGGATCTGGGCGGGGAGCATGCCGCCGTTGGTGTCGCAGAGGATCACCACGTCCGCGCCCGCCTGCGCGGCGGTGCGCACCACGGTCTTGGCGTACTCGGGGGCGGCCCGGTAGCCGTCGAAGAAGTGCTCGCAGTCGACGAAGACCCGGCGCCCCTGCGACCGCAGGTGGGCGACCGTGTCCCGGATCATCGCCAGGTTCTCGTCCAGGGTGGTCCGCAGCGCCAGCTCCACATGCCGGTCGTGGGACTTGGCGACCAGGGTGATGACCGGGGCGCCGGACTCCAGCAGCGCCCTGACCTGCGGGTCCTCCTCCGCCGTGGCGCCGGCTCGGCGGGTGGCGCCGAAGGCGACGAGCTGGGCGTGACGAAAGTCGATCTCCTGCCGGGCGCGGGCGAAGAACTCGGTGTCCCGCGGGTTGGCACCGGGCCAGCCGCCCTCGATGAAGCCCACGCCGAAGTCGTCCAGGTGCCGTGCGATCGCGAGCTTGTCGGCGACGGTGAGGTTGATGCCCTCCCGCTGGGCGCCGTCGCGCAGCGTGGTGTCGAAGACGTGGAACGAGTCGTCGAGCTCGTTGTGTGCCGTCTCGGTCATGGTCTCAAGGCTCCTGTTGTGAATCTTCGGTCATACCGGAACAACCGGCTCCACCGTCCCCCCATGTTCCCTCGCACGTGCCTCCCGGCTGAAGGTGGGCCAGGAAACAGAAAAACCCCTCGCGGGTGCGAGAGGTCTGCGCGCGGGTCGAGGACGACGGTGGCCGCCCGTACCTGGTCGTACGTGACGGTCACTGCGGACCGGCGCGCCTGCTGCCAATAATCGTGGCGAACGAGAGCACGGGGGCAGTCTGGCACATTCCGCCCCCGTGCTCACCGTCCGTCTCAGGATGCGAGCAGTGTGCTGACCGCCTCGGGCTGTCGGCGGGCCGCGGTTCCCTTGTCGGGCGGCGCCTGGGCGCGACCCGGTCAGGCGCCGGTGAGGAGCGCCTGCTCCAGGAACTCCCTCACGTGACCGAGGACCTGCACCCGGTCCGTCCCGCGCAGCCCGATCGCGACGTGGATGGAGAAGCCGTCGAGCAGCGCTCGCAGCCGGGTGGCGAAGCGGTCCGGGTCGACCCTGCGGAACTCCCCTCGGGACGCCCCCTCCGCCAGTAGGGCGACGAGATCGCGGTGCCAGGCGCCCTCGATGGCTGCCTGCCGGTCGCGGGCGGCCGCGTCGGCGTTCTGCGAGCGGTTCCAGACCTCCAGCCACAGTGTCCAGTGCGGGTCGCGGTGGCCGTCGGGGACGTACAGGTCCACATAGGCGTCGAGGCGTTCGCGGGCCGTGCCGGGCCGGGTCAGCAGCCTTCCGCGCTCGGCGCCGAGCCTTCCCTCGCTCCACTCCAGGGTCTGGAGCAGCAGTTCGTCCTTGGAGTGGAAGTAGTACAGCAGGTGCCCGCTGCTCATCTGGACCTGACGGCCCAGCGCGGCCATGGTGAGCTTCTCCAGCCCGCGCTC
Organism: Streptomyces actuosus; assembly: GCF_016921115.1. Taxonomy (GTDB): domain Bacteria; phylum Actinomycetota; class Actinomycetes; order Streptomycetales; family Streptomycetaceae; genus Streptomyces; species Streptomyces actuosus_A. Next base: position 88,648 of record NZ_JAFFZS010000014.1, on the reverse strand, counting down.
CGCGATCATGTCCATGGCCGCGGCGAGGACCTCCTCGCGGGGCGGGGCGGGCGTGCGGCGGCGGGAGGCGGGGGCGCTCATGCGCCTGCCCCCCGGGCCGCGTCGGACGCCGCGCCGGGCAGGACGCGGCCCGGACCCGGGAGCCCGTCGCCCCCGGAGTGCCCCCGGAGTGCGGCCGGACGGTGCGGGGCTCGGGTGGGCCGGTGACCGCGGGCCCGGCGGTGCAGCGTTACGTTCACCCGTACGTTCTACCCGAGGGGGGCCTTCGGCTGCTGCTGGGTGATGCAGTGGATGCCGCCTCCGCCCGCGAACACCGTCCGGGCGTCGACGAGGGTCACCGTCCGCGCGGGGAACAGCCGGCGGAAGATGCCCGCGGCGATCTCGTCGCGCGGGTCGTCGAAGCCGCACAGGACCACGCCGCCGTTGCAGAGGTAGTGGTTGATGTAGGAGTAGTCGGCCCAGTGGCCGTCGGCCTCCAGGACGGCGGGCGCGGGGACCTCGACGACCTCCAGCCTGCGGCCCCGGGCGTCCGTCTGGGAGCGCAGGATCCCGATGGCCTCGCGGGTCACCTCGTGGTCGGGGTGGGCCGGGTCCGGCTGGTGGTGGGCGACGACCACGCCGGGGCGGGCGAAGGCGGCGACGATGTCGACGTGGCCGAGGGTGCCGAAACCGTGGGGCGGGTAGTCGCCGGTGAGGCCGCGGGGCAGCCAGATCGCCTTGCGGGTGCCGAGGTGGGCGTGGATCTCGGCCTCGACCTGTGCGCGGGTCCAGTGCGGGTTGCGTTCGGGGCCGAGCTGGACCGTCTCCGTCAGCAGGACGGTGCCCTCGCCGTCGACGTGGATCGCGCCGCCCTCGTTCACCAGCTTCGACGCGTACGTCTTCGCGCCGGCGAGGTCCGAGACGTAGGCGGCGATCTTCGCGTCGTGCTCCCAGCGGGCCCAGTCCTGGGCGCCCCAGCCGTTGAACGTCCAGTCGACGGCGGCCAGTTCCCCGCGGGCGTCGGTGAGGAAGGTCGGGCCGATGTCCCGCATCCAGGCGTCGTTCAGTTCACGCTCGACCAGGTCGATGCCGGGGCCGAGGAGCGCGGCGGCCTGCGCCGACCCGCCCGGCCCGCACACCACGGTCACCGGTTCGAAGCGGCGGACGGCGCGGGCGACCGACGCCCAGGCGGCCCGGGACGCGGCGAGGGCCTCAGGGTCGTCGAAGGTGGGGTTGGGGCCGGGCCACGCCATCCAGGTGCGCTCGTGGGGGGTCCACTCGGCGGGCATGCGGAAGCCGTCGGCGGCAGGGGTGCTCATGCAGCGGGTCCTTTGGCGGGTCAGAGGAAGTACAGGCGGTTGAGGGAGACGGAGTCGGCGGGCGCGGAGCGCAGCGGCTCGCCGTCCAGCGTCACCAGGCCCGTGCGCTGGTCGACGTCCACCGCTCCGGTGCGGGAGTTCAGGCGCAGGTCGGCCGGGCCGATGCCGCGGGTGCCGCGGACGGCGACGCGGCGGCGCCGGGTGGGCATGGTGTCGTGGCCCTGGTCGAGCGCGGCCCGGGCGACGAAGGCGACGGAGATGTCGGCGGGGGTGGCCCCGTACGCCCCGAACTGGGGTCCGAGGACGAGGGGTTCGCAGGTGTCGGTGGCGGCGTTGGGGTCGCCGACGACGCCGTACGCCGGGAATCCCGCCTTCAGCACGAGTTGCGGCTTGGCGCCGAAGTACTCCGGGCGCCACAGGACGATGTCGGCCAGTTTGCCGGTCTCGATCGAACCGACCTCGTGGGCCAGGCCGTGCGCGATGGCCGGGTTGATCGTCAGCTTGGCCATGTAGCGCAGGACGCGCTCGTTGTCGTGGTCGCCCGTGGCGCCCAGTTCGGCCTTCATCTTGCCGGCCATGGCGAAGGTACGGCGGACCGTCTCGCCGGCCCGGCCCATGCCCTGCGCGTCCGACGACGTGATGCCGATGGCGCCCAGGTCGTGCAGCACGTCCTCGGCCCCCATGGTCCCGGCGCGGATCCGGTCGCGGGCCATGGCGGCGTCGCCGGGCAGGTCGGTCTTCAGGTCGTGGACGGAGACGATCATGCCGTAGTGCTCGGCGACGGCGTCCCGGCCGAAGGGCAGGGTGGGGTTGGTCGAGGAGCCGATGACGTTGGGCACGCCGGCCATCTTCAGGACGTTGGGCACGTGCCCGCCGCCGCAGCCCTCGATGTGGAAGGCGTGGATGGTGCGGCCCTCCAGGACCCTCAGGGTGTCCTCGACGGACAGGCACTCGTTCAGGCCGTCGCTGTGCAGGGCGACCTGGACGTCGTGCTCCTCGGCGACCCGCAGCGCGGTGTCCAGCGCCCGGGTGTGCGCCCCCATGTCCTCGTGGACCTTGAAGCCGCTGGCGCCGCCCTCGGCGAGCGCCTCGACCAGGGGAGCGCTGTGCGAGGACGAACCCCGGCCCAGAAAGCCGATGTTGACGGGCCAGGCGTCGAACGCGCCGAAGGCGTGCCGCAGGGCCCAGGGCGAGTTGACGCCGACGCCCCAGACCGGGCCGAACTCCTGCCCGACGACGGTGGTGACGCCGGAGGCGAGGGAGGCCTCCATGATGCGCGGCGACAGCAGGTGCACATGGGTGTCGACGGCCCCGGCGGTGGCGATGAGCCCCTCACCGGAGACGATGGAGGTACCCGTGCCGACGACGACGTCCACCCCGTCGAGGGTGTCGGGGTTGCCGGCCCGGCCGATCGCGCAGATCCGGCCCTCTCGGATGCCGATGGACACCTTGCGGATGCCCTGCACGGCGTCGACCACGACGACGTTGCTGACGACCACGTCGCAGGTGTCGCGGACGGCGGCGGCCTTCAGGTGGAGTCCGTCGCGTGCGGTCTTGCCGAATCCGGCGAGGAACTCGTCGCCGTGGAGCTGCGCGTCGGACTCGACCTCGATCGTCAGACCGCTGTCGCCCAGGCGGATCCGGTCCCCGGCCCGGGGGCCGTGGGCGGCGGCGTAGGCGTAGGGGTCGACGTGGACCGTCTCGCTGATCTCCCGTCCCTTCGAGCGGCTCATCACTCGCCTCCTTCCGACGTGTCGGACACCCTGGCGCCGGACGACGCGACGTCCCCGGTGCCGGCTCCGAGGTATCCGCAGGCCGCGGCCCGACGCAGGGCCTCCTGCCGCGCGCCGGGCGCGTCCAGCGGCCCGTCGACGAGGCCGGCGAAGCCGATCGCGACCCGGTCGCCGCCGATCGGTACGAGCCCGACCTCGTGCGCCTCGCCGGGCCCGAAGCGGACCGAGGAGCCGGCAGGGACGGCCAGTCGCATGCCGTAGGCCCGGGCGCGGGCGAAGTCGAGGCGCGGATTGGCCTCGAAGAAATGGAAGTGGGAGGTGACGGAGACCGGCACGGCCGCGGTGTTGGTGACCGTCAGCGTCGTCACCGGCTCGGGATCGGCGTGCATCGGTCCGGGCAGCAGCGCGCCCGGTGCCCGGTCTCCCAGGCCGCCACCGAGGGGGGCGGTGACGACGGCGAGTCGGGAGCCGTCGTCGAAGACGGCCTCGACGTGCACCTCGGTGACGACGTCGGCGACGCCCGGCAGCACGTCGTCGGGGCCGAGCACCGAGCGGGCCCGCTCGATCGCCTCGGCGAGCCGGGCGCCGTCCCGGGCGGCCTCGCAGACCGTGTCGGCGATCAGCGCCGTGGCCTCGGGGACGTTGAGCCTCAGCCCTCGGGCCCGGCGTGCCCGGGCCAGCTCCGCCGCTCCGAAGAGCAGCAGCCGGTCACGCTCGGTGGGGGTCAGTCTCACGACGCGGCACCTCCCTGTTTCCCTCTTGCTTTCCCACTCATTAGAGCATCACTCTAAACATCGGATTCACGCAACCGAAAGCTTGACGAGAAACTGGCGAGCAAGCAGATTGAACGCTGCTCTAACCATCTGGCGGCGTCGAAGGAGACCAGCCATGCCCATAGAACAGCGCGGAGTCGACACCATCCCCGAGGAGGAGCGCACCAGCGGCCCCCGCGATCTCGTCTCGATCCTGCTCGGCTCCAACCTCTGCCTGGGCGTCATCGTCTTCGGCTGGCTGCCCGCGTCGTTCGGGCTCGACTTCTGGTCGGGCGTCGGCTCGATCGTCGTGGGCACGCTCGTCGGCACGGCTCTGACGGCCCCACTGGCGCTGATCTCCCTGCGCACCGCGACCAACCTGTCCACGTCCTCGGGCGCCCAGTTCGGCGTGCGGGGGCGGCTGATCGGCTCGGTGGTCGGCCTGCTCCTGGCGCTCGGCTACACCGCCCTGACGGTGTGGATCGGCGGCGACGTGATGGTGGGCGTGCTGGGCAGGCTCTTCGGTCTGCGGGCGGACGGGTGGTCGTACGGCATCGTCTACGGCCTGCTCGCCGCGGCCACCGTCGCCGGCGCCGTCTACGGCTACAAGGTGCTGCTCGCCATGTCCCGCGTCCTCGCGATCGGCATGACGGCGCTGCTGGCGCTGGGGCTGGTCGCCTACGCCCCGCACTTCACCACGGGCGCGCTGCCGGAGGCCGGCGGCTATCTGCTCGGCGGGTACTGGCCGACGTGGCTGCTGTCGACGGTGGCGGCGGGGCTGTCCGGACCGATCGCCTTCATCACCCTGCTCGGCGACTACACCCGCTACATCTCCCCCGCCCGCCACGCCTCGCGCCGCGTGCTCCACGCGACCTGGCTGGGCCTCGTCCTCGGCCTGCTGGTCCCCCAGTTGTTCGGCACCTTCACCGCGTACGCCTCCGGCGCCGTCCTCGACTACGCCGGTCCGCTGGTGGTCGGCTCGCCCACCTGGTACCTGGTCCCGCTGCTGCTGGCCGCCTCCGCGGGCTCGGTCGGCAACGCCGGGCTGATGCTGTACTCGATGGGCCTCGACCTGGACGCGATCCTGCCGCGCGCCTCCCGCGCCCGCGCCACCCACACGGTCGCCGTCGTCGCCACGGCGTGCGTCTTCGTCGGCCACTACGCCTGGAACGCCCAGTCCGCCATGACGTCCTTCGTGCTGCTGCTGACCGCGATCGGCACCCCGTGGGCGGTGATCACCCTCATCGGCTTCGCCCGCTGTCGCGGCGTGTACGACGCCGACGCCCTCCAGGTCTTCAACCGCCGCTCGCAGGGCGGGATCTACTGGTACCGGGCCGGATGGAACACGCGGGCAGCCGCCGCCTGGGCACTCGGCGCCCTCGTCGGCCTGCTCGCGGTGTCGCTGCCCCGGTACGAGGGACCGCTGCTGGGGCTGACCGGCGGCGTGGACTGCAGCTTCCTGCTGTCGGGCCTGGTCGGCGGGGCCGTGTACCTGCTGCTGACGCCGGCCGCGGCACGGCCGAGGGCCGCCTCGGGGACGGAGTCCGAGGCGGCCCTCAGCATGAGCGGGGAGCGCTGACGGCTCAGCCGAGCCGGTGCATCCAGCCGTGCTTGTCCTCTGTGACACCGCGCTGGATGCCGAGCAGGGCCTCGCGCAGGCGCAGGGTGACCGGGCCGGGCGTGCCGTCACCCTGGGCCCACTGGGCACCGTCGGTCTTGACGGTGCCCACGGGGGTGATGACGGCGGCGGTGCCGCAGGCGAACACCTCGGTGAGGGCGCCGCTCTCGGTGTCTTCCCGCCACTGGTCGATGGAGACGCGGGCCTCCTCGGACGTGTACCCGAGGTCGCGGGCGACGGCGAGCAGCGAGTCGCGGGTGACGCCCTCCAGGATGGAGCCGGTGAGGGTGGGCGTGACGATCCTGTCGCCGTACACGAAGTACAGGTTCATGCCGCCGAGTTCCTCGACCCACTTGTGCTCGACGGCGTCGAGGTAGCACACCTGGTCGCAGCCCTGGGCGGCGGCCTCGGCCTGGGCGAGGAGGGACGCGGCGTAGTTGCCGCCGGTCTTGGCGTCGCCCATGCCGCCGGGGACGGCGCGGACGCGGTCCTGGGAGGCCCAGATCGACACCGGCTTGACCCCGCCGGGGAAGTAGGCGCCGGCCGGCGAGGCGATGACGATGAACAGGTACTCGTTGGCGGGCTTGACGCCGAGGCCGACCTCGGTGCCGATCATGAACGGGCGCAGGTAGAGGGACTGCTCGCCGCCGTGCGCGGGCACCCAGTCGCGGTCCTGGCGGACCAGCGCGTCGCAGGCCTCGACGAACGTCTCGACCGGCAGCTCGGGCATGGCCAGCCGGTGGGCCGAGCGCTGGAAGCGCAGGGCGTTCTGGTCGGGGCGGAAGGTGGCGACCGAGCCGTCGGGCTGGCGGTAGGCCTTGAGCCCCTCGAAGATCTCCTGGGCGTAGTGCAGGACGTTGGTGGCGGGGTCGAGGGGGATCGGCGCGTACGGAACGAGCTGGCCGTCGTGCCAGCCTCGGCCCTCCGTCCACTTGATCGTCACCATGTGATCGGTGAAGTGGCGGCCGAACCCGGGGTCGGCGAGGATCGCCTCGCGCTCCGCGGCGGGCAGCGGATGGGCGGAGGGCTTGAGCTCGATCGTGGGCGTCGTCATGAGTGGTTGTCCTTCACCGGTTGTCGTGACGGGCCGCGCTCACACCCGGAACCGGCCTGGCGGCCGGTGCTAGGACGTCCGAGCATTCCCTCATACCGCGGCTCCGCGTTCGATTATCCCGCGAAGGTGGCGACCGAAGGAATCGGGGTGAAGCGACCCAGGATTCGATGGTGGCACCCGGCGGCAGGCAGAGGAAAGCCGCCGGGCGCGGTGGGCGACCCGACGGCTGCGAGGGTTTCGAGCAGCTCGGGTCAGCCGGCTACTCGTACGGCGAGCGCGTCGCCGATCTCCGACGTGCTGCGGGCAGGCTTGCCGGCGCGCTCGGCGAGGTCGGCGGCGACGGCGTCCTCGACGCGGGCGGCCTCGGTCTCGTGGCCGAGGTGGCGCAGCAGGAGCGCGACGGACAGGACCGTCGCGGTGGGGTCGGCCGTGCCCTGGCCGGCGATGTCCGGGGCCGAGCCGTGGACCGGCTCGAACATGGACGGGAAGGCGCGGCCGGGGTTGATGTTGCCGGAGGCCGCGACGCCGATGCCGCCGGAGACGGCCGCGGCGAGGTCGGTGATGATGTCGCCGAAGAGGTTGTCGGTGACGATGACGTCGAACCGCTCGGGCTGGGTGACCAGGTAGATGGTGGCGGCGTCGACGTGGATGTACTCGGTGGTGACCTCGGGGTACTCCTCGGCCACCTTGGCGAAGATGTTCGTCCACAGGTGGCCGGCGAAGGTCAGCACGTTGTTCTTGTGGACCAGCGTGAGCTTCTTGCGCGGGCGGGCCTGGGCGCGGGCGAAGGCGTCGCGGACCACGCGCTCGACACCGAAGGCCGTGTTGACGGAGACCTCCGTGGCGACCTCGTGCTCGGTACCGGTGCGGATGCTGCCGCCGTTGCCGGTGTAGGGGCCCTCGGTGCCCTCGCGGACGACGACGAAGTCGATCTCGGGCTGGCCGGCGAGCGGCGTGGTGACGCCCGGAAGGAGCTTCGACGGCCGCAGGTTGACGTGGTGGTCGAAGGCGAAGCGGAGCTTGAGCAGGAAGCCGCGCTCCAGAACGCCGGACGGGACGCTCGGGTCGCCGATGGCGCCGAGCAGGATCGCGTCGTGCTGCTTCAGGGCGTCGAGGTCGGCGTCGGTGAGGGTCTCACCGGTGGCGTGGTAGCGCCGGGCGCCGAAGTCGTACTCCTCGGTCTCCAGCTTCACATCCTGCGGGAGAACGGCGGAGAGGACCTTCAGGCCTTCGGCCACGACCTCCTGGCCGATGCCGTCACCGGGGATCACTGCGAGATCGATGCTGCGAGACATGCCGGCACCCTACTCCTCGTCCCATGGGATGACACAAGCTGTCCGCCATGCGGACGGAGCGGCGGGCGGCGGGGGCGCGCCGCCCGATCGACTCAGTGGCCGGTCGCGCCGCCGTTGTCGCGGCGGTCGAGGGCGCGCTGGAGCGCGGCGGCGGCGTTCTTGCGGTCGCTCTCGCTCGTGCGGGAGGTGTGGCGGACGCGGCGGACGGTCGTCTCGGCCATGGGGATCGACTCCTTCGGGCAGACCCGTAGCTCGGGAAGGGGGTGACGAGGCACCGGAAGGGGCGGGGAGCGGCGGTGCCGCAGGGGTTGCCTGCTTGGGGCCCGGCTCACAGCCGCCGTTCGCTTGGTCGAGCGAGGCGTTCGGCTCCTACAAAGCTAAGGGAGCGGGACGCACCTGTCTCCACAATTACTCGGACTTCCTACTATCTGAGACGGCGGAGCCCACCGCACCGCGCCGACCTGCGACGCCGCCGCCCGCGGTGACCGGGCGCACACCCCGCGATCCGGCACTGCCGGCGGCCCGGCGGGATCGGCCGGACCCGCCGGACGGCGAGGAGCAGGCGGGAGCGACCGGCCCCGCCCTGGTCGCCGGGGAGCCGGCGACCAGGGCGGACGGAGAGGACGGATGCCTACCGGGGCCGGGGGAGCCGCCTGGCGGCGCGGGGAGCCGGGCGGCCTGCGATGCGGTTCCGCGGGGCCACCGATCCGGCCGGCCTGTCCGCGGCGGCCCTTCTGGCCGGCCGTCCGCCTCGGGCGCACGATGGGAGAAACGGGACCACGCGGGAGGGAGACTCCATGGGCACGGCACCCGCGCTCACCCAGGTCATCACCCAGCACCGGTTCGGCGGACCGGAGGTGCTGCAGATCGAGAACCGCCCGCGCCCGGGGCCCACGGCCGGGGAGGTGCTGCTGCGGGTGCGGGCGGTCGGGGTGAACCCGGCCGACTGGCTGGCCCGTTCGGGAACCGCCCCCCGCTACGGTGAGCCGCCGTTCACGCTCGGCCGGGACGTGTCCGGAGTGGTGGAGGAGACCGGCGCGGGTGTCACCGCGTTCCGGCCCGGCGACGAGGTGTTCGGCACCGTGGACGGCGGCGCCTGCGCCACGTACACGGTCGCACCTGCCGCCCGGCTGGCCGTGAAGCCTCCCGGACTGGACCATGTGCACGCGGCCGCGGCGCCCACGGCGATGCTCACCGCCTGGCAGGCACTGGTCGAGACCGCGCGGATCGGCCCGGGGACGCGGGTGCTGGTGCACGCCGCGGCGGGCGGCGTCGGGCACGCGGCGGTGCAGCTGGCCAAGGCGGAGGGGGCCCATGTCACCGGTACCGCGCGCGCGGACCGGCACGACTTCCTGCGGGAGCTGGGCGCCGACGAGGTGATCGACTACACCGTGGAAGACTTCGCCTCCGCCGTCCACGACATCGACGTCGCCCTCGACCTGGTCGGCGGCGGCTACGGCCCGCGCACGCTCAACACCCTCAGGCCGAACGGCCTGCTGGTCTGCGCGCTCCCCGGCGACCCCGGCCTGGCCCCGGAGGACGTGGAGGCGCGCGGGATGCGTTTCGCGGTCGTCGAGGCGGAGCCGTCGACGGAGCGCCTCGCCAAGATCGCCGCCCTCCTGGCGGAGGGCCGTGTCCGCATCCACGTGGAGGCGGTGCTCCCGTTCGCCGAGGCGGCGAAGGCACACACCCTGGGAGAGGCGGGGCACCTGCGGGGCAAACTCGTCCTCACCACCCCGAGCTAACCACCTAAAGACACTTGACCGGTCGGTCGAAGCCTGGTCGACTGTGCACCGGGTTAACCACTCACATCGTTTTCAATGGTTAGAAAGGCGTCCGGTCATGTCCGACCAGCAGGTCCACCACCGCACCACCGTCGTCCGCGGCCACGAGGTGTACTACCGCGAGGCCGGCCCCGCCGACGGCCCCGTACTGCTGCTCCTGCACGGTTTCCCGAGCAGCTCGCACATGTTCCGCGACCTGATACCGCTCCTCGTCGACGCCCCGCGGGCCGCCGGCACCGCCCCGGCGGACCCCCGCCCTCTGCGGGTGATCGCCCCCGACCTCCTCGGCTTCGGCCGCTCGGCGGCGCCCGGGACGGCCGACTTCGACTACACCTTCGACGAACTGGCCGCCGTCACCGAGGAGTTCACCGAGCAGCTCGGCCTGAAGCGGTTCGCCCTGTACATCCAGGACTACGGCGCCCCCGTCGGCCTGCGCCTGGCCCTCGCACACCCCGAACGGGTCACAGCGATCGTCACGCAGAACGGCAACGCCTACGAGGAGGGGCTCGGTACCGAGGCGTGGGCACCGGTCCTGGCACTGATCGAGCAGCGCTCGCCGCGGACGGAGGCGGCGGTGCGCGCGCTCCACACCCTCGAAGGAATCAGGTGGCAGTACCTGCACGGTGTTCCCGAGGAGATGAAGGAGCTGGTCAGCCCCGACTCCTACGAACACGACGCGGCGCGTCTGGCGCGCCCGGGCCAGTCGGAGATCCAACTCGACCTGATGGCCGACTACGGCTCCAACCTCGCCCTCTACCCCGCCTTCCAGGAGTACTTCCGCACCAGCGGGGTACCACTTCTGGCCGTCTGGGGAGCCCACGACGAGATCTTCGTGCCGGCCGGGGCCCTGGCGTTCCGGCGCGACCTGCCCGCCGCCGAGGTGCACCTGCTGCCCACCGGGCACTTCGCCCTGGAGACGCACGCGGCGCAGATCGCGGGGCTGATGCGGGACTTCCTCGGCCGGCACGCGACGGCCGGGTGAGGCCCGGTTGCGCACCTCGCCCCCGCGGCTGATCCTGCTGAACGACGGGGGACGTCACGGCACGGCAGCGGGAACGGGTGAGGTCATGACCAACGCGGCGAAGGCACTGCTGGAGGGCGGCCCCGAGGACCTGTCCGAGCGGGTCGTCCCGATCACCCCTCCGGGAACGGAACTGAAGATCCCCTTCAGGGGCGGTTACGAGCACTTCCGGGCGACGTCCCGGCACGAGGACACGTCCGAGGGCCGGCTCGCGGTCTACGAGTGGTGGGAGCGCACCGAGGTGGCCGAGTAGCCCACCGGGTCCGGCCCCCGCGTACACGCCCCGCGCGCCGGAGCCCGGCCCGCGGACCGGGCTCCGGCGCCACCGCGGGGAAACGGGGAGCCGGCCGGCACGGACGGGGCCGGGCCACGGCGGGGCGTGCTCGTCTCCGAGCGCCCCGCGGGCCCGGCCCCCGGCCGTTCACCGCGGCGTACCGCGCGGGCGTCAGCCCATGTGCGGGTAGGTGTAGTCGGTCGGCGCCACCAGCGTCTCCTTGATGGCGCGGGTCAGCGTCCAGCGCATCAGGTTCTGCGGGGCCCCGGCCTTGTCGTTGGTGCCGGAGGCCCGGCCGCCGCCGAAGGGCTGCTGGCCGACGACGGCGCCGGTCGACTTGTCGTTGATGTAGAAGTTGCCCGCCGCGTAGCGCAGCTTCTCCATCGTGTACGCGGCGGCCGCGCGGTCGCCCGAGACGACCGAACCGGTCAGGGCGTAGTCGGAGACGGACTCCATCTGGGTCAGCATCTCGTCGTACTTCTCGTCGTCGTACACGTGCACGGCGAGGATCGGGCCGAAGTACTCGGTGGTGAACACCTCGTTCTCCGGGTCGGTGCACTCGATGACGGTCGGGCGGACGAAGTAGCCGACCGAGTCGTCGTAGGAGCCGCCGGCGACGACCGTGCAGGCCGGGTCCTGGTGGGCGCGGTCGATGGCGGCCTTGTTCTTGGCGAAGGCGCGCTCGTCGATGACGGCGCCGACGAAGTTCGACAGGTCCGTCACGTCACCCATGGTGATGCGGTCGACCTCGGCCGCGAACTCCTCCTTGAAGCCGTCGTTCCAGATCGACGCCGGGATGTACGCGCGCGAGGTCGCCGAGCACTTCTGGCCCTGGTACTCGAAGGCGCCGCGGGTCAGGGCGGTCTTCAGCACGGCGCGGTCCGCGCTCGGGTGCGCGACGACGAAGTCCTTGCCGCCGGTCTCGCCGACCAGGCGCGGGTAGGAACGGTACTTCTCGATGTTGGCGCCGACCGTCTTCCACAGGTACTGGAAGGTCCTGGTCGAACCGGTGAAGTGGATGCCGGCCAGGTCGCGGTGGTTCAGGGCGACCTCGGAGACGGCGAGACCGTCACCGGTGACCAGGTTGATGACGCCCTTGGGCAGCCCGGCCTCCTCCAGCAGCTGCATCAGCAGCACGGCGGCGTGGGTCTGCGTGGGGGACGGCTTCCACACCACGACGTTGCCCATGAGCGCCGGGGCGGTGGGCAGGTTGCCCGCGATGGCCGTGAAGTTGAACGGCGTGATCGCGTAGACGAAGCCCTCCAGCGGGCGGTGGTCGAGGCGGTTCCACACGCCCGGGGAGTTGGCCGGCGGCTGCTCGGCCAGGATCCGGCGGGCGTAGGCGACGTTGAAGCGCCAGAAGTCCACCAGCTCGCAGGGGGTGTCGATCTCGGCCTGCTGGGCGGTCTTGGACTGGCCGAGCATGGTGGAGGCGGCCAGGGTCTCGCGCCACGGGCCGGCCAGCAGCTCGGCGGCGCGCAGGATGATCGCCGCACGGTCGTCGAAGGACATCGCACGCCAGGCCGGCGCGGCGGCCAGGGCCGCGTCGACGGCGTCCTGGGCGTCCGCCCGGGTGGCGTTGCGGTAGGTGCCGAGGACCGACTTGTGGTGGTGCGGCTGCACGACCTGGAAGGCCTCGCCGCCGCCCATCCGCTGCTCACCGCCGATGGTGCACGGCAGGTCGATGGGGTTCTCGGCCAGCTCCTTCAGCTTGGCCTCCAGGCGGGCCCGCTCGGGCGAGCCGGGGGCGTAGCCGTGCACCGGCTCGTTGACGGGGGTGGGGACCTGGGTCACAGCGTCCATGGGTTCCGTAACTCCTTGACTTGAGCGGTGTTGCGAGCGTGTGCGGGGCTCAGCCCTTGCTGATCATCGAGCGCAGGAAGAAGCGCAGGTTGGCCGGCTTCTCCGCGAGGCGGCGCATGAAGTAGCCGTACCAGTCGGTGCCGTAGGCGGTGTAGACGCGCATGCGGTGGCCCTCGGCGGCCAGCCTCAGGTGCTCGTCGCTGCGGATGCCGTACAGCATCTGGAACTCGTACTCGTCCAGCTTTCGCCCGGCCGCGCGGGCCAGCTCCTGGGTGATGGAGATCAGGCGCGGGTCGTGCGAGCCGATCATCGGGTACCCGCTGCCCTCCATCAGGATCCGCAGGATGCGGACGTACGCCTTGTCGATCTCGTGCTTCTGCTGGTAGGCGACCTCGGCGGGCTCCTTGTAGGCGCCCTTCACCAGCCGCACGCGGCTGCCGTCCGCGGCGAGACGGCGGGCGTCGGCCTCGGTGCGGAAGAGATAGGCCTGGATGACGCAGCCGGTCTGCGGGAAGTCCTTCCGCAGTTCCTCGTGGATGGCGAACATCGAGTCGAGGGTGGTGTGGTCCTCCGCGTCGAGCGTGACCGTCGTACCGATGGCGGCGGCGGCCTCGACGACCGGGCGGACGTTGCCGAGGGCCAGCTCGTGGCCGCCCTCCAGCGCCTGGCCGAACATCGACAGCTTCACGGACATCTCGACCCGCTCGCCGAGCTCCAGCTCCTTCAGACGCCCGATGAGCTCCAGGTAGGCGTCCCGGGCGGAGGCGGCCTGCGCGGGGGTGGTGATGTCCTCGCCGACGACGTCCATCGTCAGCTCCAGCCCCTTGGCCGTCAGGCCCTGGATGATCGGCACGATGTCGCCGACGGTCTCCCCGGGGATGAAGCGGTCGACGACCTGCCTGGTCACCGGGGCCGCCGAGATCAGGCGACGCATCCGGTCGCTGCGCGACGCGGCGAGAATCACGGGACCCAGCACGGGGCACCTCCACAAACTGCCGGAAGACGGCCGCCGCCCGACGATCGGGGGACGGCACGGAGAACCACCGTGAAACCTAAGGATCCCTCCGATCGTCGGCCATCGACAGCTGTCACGCATCCGTGCCCGGGATCTCAGACAGATGTATGAAGGCGGCGCGGCCATGCGGGACAATGCCCGGGTGACGTCGGAACACAGGGGTGACTACCAGGAACTGGTCGACGAGATCTCGGAGCTGCTGGGCGCACCGGCGACCCTGGAGAACCGCGACTTCGAGCTGATCGCCTTCGGGGCCTACGACAGCGAGGGCGACCTCGATCCGTCGGCCCTGGACCCCGTCCGCACCCGCTCGATCCTGACCCGGCGGTCCACCACCGCGGTCCGCACCTGGTTCGAGGGCTTCGGGATCGCCCGCGCCACCGGCCCGGTCCGCATCCCCCCGACCCCGGAGGCCGGCGTGTACCGGGGGCGGATCTGCCTGCCGGTGCGCCACCGCGGTGTCGTCCTCGGCTACGTCTGGCTGCTGGACGACGACCCGGGCCCCACGGACGCCCGGTTGGCCGCGGCCATGGAGGTGACGGCCCGGATCGGCGCACTGCTCGCCGACGAGGTCCAGCACGGTGCCGACCTCACCCGCGAGTTCCGGGCGGTACTGACCGCCGAGCGGGGCTGGCAGCAGGACATGGCGGTGGCCGCGCTGCGCACCGCGCTGGGCCCGCGCGCGGAGGGCCCGCACACCGTGGTCTGCGTCGCGCCCTGGCCGTCCGCCGACCCCGAGGACGCCCCGTCGGCCCGGACAGTGCCGCACACGACCGCGCTGTGCACGGTGCCGTGGGGTGCCGCGGGGCAGTGCCTGGCGGTCCTGGTGCGGCTGCGCTCGACGGACGTGCGCCTGCCGGCGCTGACGGCGGCCTCGCGGCTGCTGAAGGAGGGCACCGGCGCGGCCGGCGTCGGCGAGGTCCGCACCGGTCTCGCCGAGGTGGGCGACTCCTGGCAGGAGGCCTCGGCGGCGGCCCGCGCCGCACTCGCCGAACCCCGCCTCGGCCCGGTCGCCGAGTGGTCCCGCATCGGTCCCTACCGGCTGCTGGCCTCACTGCCCGCGGCGACCGCCCGGGACCCCGCCGTGGCCCCGCTGCTGGCACCCGCCCACCGGGAACTCGCCCGCACCGCGGAGACCTACCTCGACCACGCGGGCCAGGCCGGCCGCACCGCCGCCGCGCTCGGCATCCACCGCCAGACCCTGTACTACCGCCTCTCCCGGGTGGAGCAGCTGACGGGCCTCGACCTCGACGACGGCGAGGACCGCCTGCTGCTGCACATGGTCCTGAAGGGGGCGCGACTGTAGCCCCCGGGCCCCGACCGGGCGCTCCGCTTGGCCTGCGTGCCACGGCGCCCTGCTCCGGCGCCTGCCACGCGGCGGGGTCCGCCCACCACGGGCTTTCCCCCCGCCGGCGTGAGGGGGCGTCAGGCCTGAGCCGTCCCCTCGATCACCCGGCGCAGGCCCTCGGTGAGCCGGGCGGCGTCCGTCGCCGAGCCGGGGTCGAACAGCCACTGGACCATCAGCCCGTTGAGGAGGGTCTGGTAGAAGCGGCCCTCGGTGTCGACGGTCTCCTCGTCCAGCCGGTCCTCGGGGACGCCGTTGAACAGGGACACGATGCCCTTGCGGCCCTCCACCTGCGCCTCCGCCAGCAGCTTGCGCACCTCCGGGAGCCGGTCGCCCTGGAGGAGCAGTTCGAAGGTGAGCAGCCAGATCCCGCGTGACGCGGGGACGGTCCGGATGACGTTCGCCCACACCTCCTGGAACCGCTCCAGCGAGCCGGCGGGCGCCGTCAGGTCACCGCCCGCGCCCCAGCCGGGGTCGAAGTCCTCCCCCACGCCCTCGATGAGCGCCACGTACCCCTGCACCAGCAGGGCGTCCTTGGAACCGTAGTGGTATCCGATCGAGGCCAGGTTGGTCCCCGACTCCTTGACGATGTCGCGCGCCGTGGTGCGCAGGAATCCCTTCTCCAGCAGGCAGCGCTTGGCGCCTTCGAGCAGATCCTCACGGTGTCCCATGGCGATCACCCTACCGCCGATCCATACAGACGTCCCAGACAGCCGACTTACACAATCGATTTATACAGTCGTCATAGACAAGCGTTTTAAACATGCGTACATTGCCTGCCATGACGAACTCGCCGCGCACCTCCCCGCCCCCGGCCGACCGCGCCGGCCGTCGCGAATGGACCGCCCTGGGCGTGCTGATGCTTCCGCTGCTGCTGGTCTCGATGGACGTCTCGGTGCTGTACTTCGCGATCCCCGCGATCAGCGCCGACCTGGAGCCGAGCGGCACACAGCAGCTGTGGATCTTCGACGTCTACGCGTTCGTGCTCGCCGGCCTGCTGATGACGATGGGCTCGCTCGGTGACCGCGTCGGGCGCCGCCGCCTGCTGCTGATCGGCGCCGGCGCCTTCGGAACCGCCTCGCTCGTGGCCGCGTACGCGAACAGCGCCGAGACTCTGATCGCGGCCCGCGCGGTCCTCGGCGTCGGCGGGGCGACGCTGATGCCGTCCACGATGGCGCTGATCCGCACCATGTTCACCGATCCGGGCCAGCGCGCGAGGGCGATCGGCCTGTGGTCCGGCGTGATGACGGCCGGCGTCGCACTCGGCTCGGTGCTGAGCGGAGTCCTGGTCCAGTACTTCTGGTGGGGTTCGGTCTTCCTGATCAACCTGCCGGCCATGGCCCTGCTGCTCGTCCTCGGCCCGCTGCTGCTGCCCGAGTCGAGGGACCCGCGGCCCGGCCGCTTCGACCGGGCGAGCGTGCCGCTGTCGATGGCCGCGGTGCTGCCCGTGGTCTACGGCCTCAAGGGGATCCCGTCACGGGGATGGCACCCGCAGTACGTCGTCGCGGTCGCCGTCGGCCTGCTCTTCGCCGCGCTCTTCGTCCACCGCCAGCGCACGACCGACTCCCCCATGATCTCCCCGGACCTGTTCCGCAGCCGCGGCTTCGCCCCCGCGGTCGCCCTCGACCTGGTCTCCTCGTTCGGGATGATGGGCTCGGCGTTCTTCACCACGCAGTACCTGCAGTCGGTGCTCGGCAAGGGCGCGCTGGAGGCGGCGCTGTGGGCGCTGCTCCCCTCGATGCCGATCGGCATGGCCGCACCGGCGGCGACGGCCCTGGTGCAACGGGGCGCCGACCGCGCCCGCGTCGTCGCGGCGGGCTGCGCCGTCGCCGCGGCCGGCTACGGGATGCTGGCGCTCGCCGGAACCGACGCGCTGTGGCTGGTGCTGACCGCGTGCGGGGTCCTCGCCTGCGGCATCGTCACCGTGATCTCCCAGATCACCGACCTGGCGATGGGGATCGCACCGGCGGAGCGGGCGGGCTCGGCGTCGGCGCTGCTGGAGACCGGCGCGGAGTTCGGCGGCGCGCTGGGTATGGCGGTCCTGGGCTCCATCGGGACAGCCGTCTACCGCCATGAGATGCCCGCCTCGGCGCCCACCGCGGCCCGGGAGACGCTGGGCGGGGCACTCGCCGCGGCGGAACGCGAACCGGGGCTGGCGGCGGTGGCACGGGAGGCGTTCACCAACGGCATGCACGCCGCCGCGATCGCGGGTGCGCTGCTCCTGCTGGGCGCGGCCGCCCTGGCGGCCCGGACGCTGCGGGGGATGCCGGTGCGAGGCGAGCAGGCGACACCCGACGCGATCGCGGTCTGAGGGCGCGGCACGACGCGAAACGCCGGGCGGGCCGACCGGCCCGCCCGGCGTGCGCAGGACGAACCCGTTCGCGACGAACGGGCGGCGGGGGCGGAAGTCCCCCGGGACCGGCGGCCTCGGCCGCCGGTCACCGAACAGCGCGGGACCTCAGACGAGGTTCACCGAGCGGGCGGACGTGGCGCCGATCTCGCTCGCGAGTTCGGCCAGCACGGTGGCGCCCACCGTGTCGTCGACCGTCAGCACCGCGAGCGCCTCGCCGCCGACCGTCGCACGGGCGACCTGCATCCCGGCGATGTTGATGCCGGCCTCGCCGAGGATGCGGCCGACGGTGCCCACGACACCCGGACGATCCTCGTACTTCAGCACCACCATGTGGTCGGCGAGCGCCAGGTCGACGTCGTAGTCGCCGACGGCGACGATCTTCTGGACGTGCTTGGGGCCTGCCAGCGTGCCGGAGACCGAGACCTCCTCGCCGCCGGAGAGCGTGCCGCGCACGGTGACCACGTTGCGGTGGTCGGCCGACTCGGAGCTGGTGGTGAGGCGGACCTCGACACCGCGCTCCTGCGCGAACAGCGGGGCGTTGACGTAGGAGACCGTCTCGTCGACGACGTCCTCGAAGACGCCCTTGAGCGCGGAGAGCTCCAGCACCTTCACGTCGTGCTGGGTGATCTCGCCGTAGACCTCGACGTCGAGGCGGACGGCGACCTCCCCGGCGAGCGCGGTGAAGATGCGGCCGAGACGCTCAGCGAGCGGCAGGCCCGGCTTCACGTCCTCGGCGATGACACCGCCCTGGACGTTCACCGCGTCGGGGACCAGCTCGCCGGCGAGGGCCAGTCGCACCGAGCGGGCGACGGCGACGCCGGCCTTCTCCTGGGCCTCGTCGGTGGACGCGCCCAGGTGCGGGGTGGCCACGACCTGGTCGAACTCGAACAGGGGGGAGTCCGTGCAGGGCTCCTTCGCGTACACGTCGAGGCCGGCGCCCGCGACCCGGCCCTCCTTCAGCGCCGCGTACAGAGCCTCCTCGTCGACGATGCCGCCGCGCGCGGCGTTGACGACGCGGACGCCGGGCTTGACCTTGCGCAGCGCCTCGTCGCCGATCAGGCCGATCGTCTCGGGGGTCTTGGGCAGGTGGACGGTGATGAAGTCGGAGACCTCGAGCAGCTCGTCCAGCGACAGCACCTTCACGCCCATCTGAGCGGCGCGCGCGGGCTGCACGTAGGGGTCGTAGGCGACGACCTTCATGCCGAAGGCGGACATGCGCTGGGCGACGAGGGCGCCGATGCGGCCCAGGCCGACGACACCGAGGGTCTTCTCGGCGAGCTCGACACCGGTGTACTTGCTGCGCTTCCACTCGCCGTTCTTCAGCGCGGCGTTGGCCTGCGGGATGTTGCGGGCGGTGGCGAGGATCAGACCGCAGGCCAGCTCGGCGGCGGTCACGATGTTGGAGGTGGGGGCGTTGACGACCATCACGCCGGCCTTGGTGGCGGCGGAGACGTCGACGTTGTCCAGGCCGACGCCGGCTCGCGCGACGACCTTGAGCCGCTTCGCGGCGGCGATGGCCTCCGCGTCGACCTTGGTGGCCGAGCGGATCAGGATCGCGTCCACGTCGGCGATGGCCGGCAGCAGTTCGGAGCGGTCCGCCCCGTTGCAGTTCCGGATCTCGAAGTCCGGGCCGAGCGCGTCGACGGTGGCGGGCGACAGCTCTTCAGCGATGAGTACGACGGGTTTCGAGCTCACGTGAGTCCTCACATGTGCGATGCGGACGGCCGTCCCGACGGCCGCAGGCGGTGGAGGGGGCTTGCCGCGTGGAAGACGCACGACGCTGTGGGCCTGACGCGTGTTGTGGAGAAGTGTAGTGGCGCGGCGACGGCCGTCCTGCGCCTTGGCGGAAGGATCACCCGTCCGTGGCTGGACAGGGTGGACAACAGGGGCCGGGGCAACCGCCCCGGCCCCCGCCGTGAGGCTTACGCCTCCTCGTTCACCCAGCTCATCAGCTTGCGGAGCTGCTTGCCGGTGGTCTCCAGCAGGTGCTCGGAGTCCTGCTGCTTGTACTCGTTGTACTTCTTCAGACCGCCGTGGTACTCGTCCATCCAGTTGCGGGCGAAGGTGCCGTCCTGGATCTCCGTGAGGACCTGCTTCATCTCGGCCTTGGTGGCGTCGGTGATGATCCGCGGGCCGGTGACGTAGTCGCCCCACTCGGCGGTCTCGGAGACCGACCAGCGCATCTTCTCCAGGCCGCCCTCGTACATGAGGTCGACGATCAGCTTGAGCTCGTGCAGGCACTCGAAGTAGGCGATCTCCGGCTGGTAGCCGGCCTCGACCAGGGTCTCGAAGCCCGCCTTCACCAGCGCGGCCGTACCACCGCACAGCACGGCCTGCTCACCGAACAGGTCGGTCTCGGTCTCCTCGGTGAAGGTGGTCTTGATGACGCCGGCGCGGGTGCCGCCGATGCCCTTGGCGTACGACAGGGCCAGTGCGAAGGCGTTGCCGCTCGCGTCCTGCTCGACGGCGGCGATGCAGGGAACCCCGCGGCCCTCCTCGTACTGGCGGCGCACCAGGTGGCCCGGGCCCTTCGGCGCGACCATGCAGACGTCCACGCCGGCCGGGGGCTTGATGAAGCCGAAGCGGATGTTGAAGCCGTGGCCGAAGAACAGCGCGTCGCCGTCCTTCAGGTGCGGGGCGATGGACTCCTCGTAGACCTGGGCCTGGATGGGGTCCGGGACGAGGATCATGATGACGTCGGCCTCGGCGGCGGCCTCCGCCGGGGTCACCACGCGCAGCCCCTGCTCCTCGGCCTTCGCCTTGGACTGGGAGCCCTCGTGCAGACCGACGCGCACGTCGACGCCGGAGTCGCGCAGCGACAGGGCGTGGGCGTGGCCCTGGCTGCCGTAACCGATGACCGCGACCTTGCGGCCCTGGATGATGGACAGGTCGGCGTCGGCGTCGTAGAACAGCTCGGCCACTTTGGGTTCTCTCCTCGGGGTGCTGATGTTGCGTCCCACCGTATGACGGCGGGGGGAAGGGAAGTCTCGGGGTCTCGGTATACGGGCGTGGCGCGGGCGGCCCCGGTGGCGGCGGGCCGCCCGTGCGCCGTGTCAGGCGCTGCGGTCGAGCGCGCGCAGCGAGCGGTCGGTGATGGAACGCGCGCCGCGGCCGATCGCGATCGTCCCGGACTGGACGAGCTCCTTGATGCCGTACGGCTCCAGCATCTTCAGCATCGCCGACAGCTTGTCGTTGCTGCCGGTGGCCTCGATCGTGACGGCCTCCGGGGAGACGTCGACGGTCTTGGCGCGGAACAGCTGGACGATCTCGACGATCTGGGAGCGCGTCTCGTTGTCGGCGCGCACCTTCACCAGAACGAGTTCGCGCTGAACGGCCTGCGACGGCTCCAGCTCGACGATCTTCAGCACGTTGACGAGCTTGTTGAGCTGCTTGGTCACCTGCTCCAGCGGCAGATCCTCGACGTTCACCACGATGGTGATGCGGGAGATGTCGGGGTGCTCGGTGACGCCGACGGCGAGCGAGTCGATGTTGAACCCGCGGCGGGAGAACAGGGCGGCGATGCGCGCGAGGATGCCGGGCGTGTTCTCCACCAGGACGGAGAGCGTGTGCTTGGACATGGTCGTGAGGCTCTCTTCTCGCTCAGTCGTCTTCGTTGTCGCCGAAGTCGGGGCGGACGTCCCGGGCGGCCATGATCTCGTCGTTGGAGGTGCCGGCGGCGACCATCGGCCAGACCATCGCGTCCTGGTGGACGATGAAGTCGACGACGACGGGTCGGTCGTTGATCGCGTTCGCCTCTTCGATGACCTTGTCGAGGTCGGCGGGGTCCTCGCAGCGGATGGCGTGGCAGCCCATGGCCTCGGACAGCTTCACGAAGTCGGGGATGCGGGTGCCCTGCGCGGGTTCCTTGCCGTCGTGCTCCGGGCCGGAGTGCAGGACGGTGTTGGAGTAGCGCTGGTTGTAGAACAGGGTCTGCCACTGCCGGACCATGCCGAGGGCGCCGTTGTTGATGACGGCGACCTTGATCGGGATGTTGTTCAGGGCGCAGGTGGTCAGTTCCTGGTTGGTCATCTGGAAGCAGCCGTCGCCGTCGATCGCCCAGACGGCCCGGTCCGGCACACCGGCCTTGGCTCCCATGGCGGCCGGGACGGCGTAGCCCATGGTTCCGGCGCCGCCGGAGTTCAGCCAGGTGGCCGGCTTGTCGTACTGGATGAAGTGGGCGGCCCACATCTGGTGCTGTCCCACACCCGCCGCGAAGACGGTGCCCTCGGGGGCGAGCTGCCCGATGCGCTCGATGACCTGCTGCGGGGAGAGCGAGCCGTCGTCCGGCTGGTCGTAGCCGAGCGGGTAGGTCTCGCGCCAGCGGCTGAGGTCCTTCCACCAGGCGCTGTAGTCGCCGCGGTGGCCGTCGCTGTGCTCCTTCTGCACGGCCTGGATCAGGTCCGCGACGACCTCGCGGGCGTCGCCGACGATGGGCACGTCGGCAGCGCGGTTCTTACCGATCTCCGCCGGGTCGATGTCGGCGTGGACGATCTTGGCGTACGGGGCGAAGCTGTCCAGCTTGCCGGTGACGCGGTCGTCGAAGCGGGCGCCGAGGGCGACGATCAGGTCGGCCTTCTGCAGCGCGGTGACGGCGGTGACCGCACCGTGCATGCCCGGCATTCCCACGTGCAGCGGGTGGCTGTCGGGGAACGCGCCGAGTCCCATCAGGGTGGTGGTGACGGGCGCGCCGGTGAGTTCGGCGAGAACCTTCAGCTCGGCGGTGGCCTTGGCCTTCAGCACGCCGCCGCCGACGTAGAGGACGGGCCGCTTGGCGGAGGCGATGAGCTTCGCGGCCTCGCGGATCTGCTTGGCGTGCGGCTTGGTCACCGGGCGGTAGCCGGGCAGGTCCATGGTGGGCGGCCAGGAGAACGTGGTCCTCGCCTGGAGGGCGTCCTTGGAGATGTCGACCAGGACCGGGCCCGGGCGGCCGGTGGAGGCGATGTGGAACGCCTGCGCGATCACCCGCGGGATGTCCTCGGCCTTGGTGACCAGGAAGTTGTGCTTGGTGATCGGCATGGTGATGCCGACGATGTCCGCCTCCTGGAAGGCGTCCGTACCGATCGACGTGGACGCGACCTGGCCGGTGATCGCGACCATCGGGACCGAGTCCATGTGGGCGTCCGCGATCGGTGTGACCAGGTTGGTCGCCCCCGGACCTGAGGTGGCCATGCACACCCCGACCTTGCCGGTGGCCTGCGCGTAGCCGGTGGCCGCGTGGCCGGCGCCCTGCTCGTGGCGGACCAGGACGTGGCGCACCCGGGAGGAGTCCATCAGCGGGTCGTAGGCCGGCAGGATCGCACCGCCGGGAATGCCGAACACCGTGTCGGCTCCGACCTCCTCGAGAGAGCGGATGAGGGACTGCGCACCCGTGACGTGCTCGACGGGCGTCGGCTGCTGTCCTCCGGATCGGGGCCGCGGCTGCGGATGATGGGCCCCGGTGGCCTGCTCGGTCATCGGCATTCTCTTCTCGATGCTGAGGGTTTTTGCGAAGTTCGGGCGAAGTGCGGCTGTTGCTGGTGCAACAAAAAACCCCTCGTGCCGTAAGGCAAGCGAGGGGAGCGCGCCGGGTGGATTCGCTGAGCGATCAGAGGCTCAGCGTCAGCCGACGCGCTTTCCAAGTACGAGAATTCGGGTGCGCATGGCACTGACCCTCCCCCCGGCACGCACCCGGTGTCAAGTGGGTGGGACGGGAGTCTCATCATGTGAGCGCAGTGCTGTTCCGCCGAGTGCACCCCGGCCCAGAACAGCGGACACACCACCTGTGTACACCCCCGTACCGCCGCCCGCGAAGGCCGGTTCGGCCGAAGTGTGCGGCACCGGTAAATGGCCGGATCCGAGCGCTCTGCGCAGCCGGTACTCGTCGAGCGGACCGGCGAACGCCATCCCCTGCCCGTGCGTGCAGCCCATCGCGCGCAGGGCGGCGACCTGCTCGGGCAGATCCGCGCCCTCGGCCACGGACTGGAGCCCGAGATCGCCGGCGATCCTGAGCAGACCGGTGGTGATCTTGTGCAGGCGCGCCGACTCCACGAGCCCCTCGACGAGGGTGCGGTCGAGCTTCAGCAGGTCCACGGGGAGCCGCCGCAGCGCCGTGACGGCCGCGTAGCCCGTGCCGAAGCCGTCGAGTGCGATGCGGACGCCGATCCGCCGCAGCGTCGTCAGCCTGCGCTCCAGCTCGTCCATGGGCACCCGGGGGTCGAGGTCGGCCAGTTCGATCACCAGCGAACCGGACGGCAGGCCGTGCCGGGTCAGCAGGGCCTCGATCGAGCCGAGCGGCATCGACCGGTCCAGCAACCGCCGCGCGGACACGCGGACGGCCACCGGGAGGGCGACGCCGGCCGCGGTGCGTTCGGCGGCCTGTTCGACGGCCTCCTGGAGCATCCATCGGCCCAGCTCGGCGGTCCTGTCGCTGTCCTCCGCCACCCGCAGGAACTCGGCGGGCGTGAACAGCACGCCCTGCGAGGAGCGCCAGCGGGCCTGGGCGGCGACCGCCGTGATCCGGCCGTCCTCCAGCCGGACCACGGGCTGGTGCAGCAGGGTGAACTCGCCGTCGTGCAGCGCGGCCCGCAGCCGGGTCGCCAGCTCGGCCTTCCGGACGACGTCGTGCTGCATCTGCGGCTGGTACAGCTCCACGCGGCCCTTGCCGGCCGCCTTGGCCCGGTACATCGCAAGGTCGGCGTTGCGCAGCAGCTCCGCCGCACCGAGGCTCGGTTCGGCGAAGGCGACGCCGATGGAGGCGTTGACCCGGACGTCGTTGCCGTCGACGAGGTAGGGCTGGGAGAGCGTGGCCCTCAGCCGGTCGGCCAACTCCAGGATGTGGCGTTCGCGGGCGGTGCGGTCGCGGGTGCCGTCACCGGCGATCAGCGCCGCGAACTCGTCGCCGCCCAGCCGGGACGCGGTGTCCCCTTGGCGGACCGCGTCCTGGAGTCTGCGGGCGGCCTGGACGAGCAGCTCGTCGCCGGCCTGGTGCCCGATGGTGTCGTTGACGGCCTTGAAGCCGTCGAGGTCGATGAAGAGGACGGCCGTGTTGAGCAGGGCGGTGCCGCGGTCCGTGGCCCGGCGCCCGGACAGGGCCTGCTGCACGCGCCGGGTGAACAGGGCGCGGTTGGGCAGGTCGGTGAGCGGGTCGTGCTCGGCGTTGTGCTGCAACTGCGCCTGGAGCCGCACGCGTTCGGTCACGTCCCGGCTGTTGAAGATGAGGCCGCCGTGGTGGCGGTTGATCGTGGACTCGACGTTCAGCCAGCCTCCCCCGCTCTCGGCTTCGGTCGAGCGGGAGGTACCCCCACCGCCCGAGCGGAAGCGGCACTCGATGCGCGTGGTGGATTCCTCGGACGGACTGGTGGCGAGGAAGCGGCGCACCTCGTGCAGCACGCAACCCAGGTCGTCCGGGTGGATGAGGTGGGCCAGTTCGGTGCCCACCAGTTCCTCGGCGGGACGGCCGTAGACCCCGGCGGCGGCCGGGGAGACGTACCGGAGGATGCCGTTGGGCGCGGCGATCATGATGACGTCGCTGGAGCCCTGCACCAGGGACCGGAAGTGGTTCTCCTTCTGGGCGAGTTCCTGGGTGAGGGTGATGTTGTCGAGCAGCATGATCCCCTGGCGGACCACGAGGGCGAGCACGACGGTTCCGCCGGTCAGCAGCACCACGCGGGAGACACTGCGGCCGTTGAGGACGTTGTAGAGGATCCCCAGGGTGCAGACCGCGGCAGCGAGGTACGGCGTGAGCGCGGCGAGGGACCCGGTGATGGGCCGGCTGCCCGGATGGCGCCCCTGCTCGCCGCCCGGCGCCGGAGGCCGGTCGGCGGGGCTCCGGCCGGGCAGGTGCTCGTGGACCACGCGCGTGTGCCCGTCGCCGTCCCGAGGGTGGCGGGCGGCCCAGGGGGCGTAGGCGAGGAGCAGGGACCCCGCGAACCAGCCCGCGTCGAGGAGCTGGCCGGAGCGGTAGCTGTTGTGCAGCAGCGGCGAGGTGAACATGGCGTCGCACATCACCGTCAGGGCGAGCGCGCCGACCGCGGTGTTGACGGCCGTGCGGTTCACCGGCGAGCGCCGGAAATGCAGCACCAGCACCATGCTCACCAGGGCGATGTCGAGCAGCGGGTACGCCAGCGACAGCGCCACGTGCGCGACGCTCGGGCCGTCGAAGGTGGCGGCCTGGGCCAGCGCGAGGCTCCAGGACAGGGTGAGCAGGGAGCCCGCGATCAGCCAGGCGTCGAGTACCAGGCAGACCCAGCCGGCCTTGGTCACCGGCCGCTTGGCGAGCACCAGCAGGCCCACGATGGCGGGCGGCGCGAAGCACAGGAAGAACAGGTCGGCGCAGGAGGGGCTGGGTACGGGCAGGCCGAGGACGACCTCGTACCACCCCCAGATGCCGTTCCCCAGGGCCGCCATCGCCGAGGACAGGGCGAACAGCAACCAGGCCGGTCGAAAGCGGACGCGCCGGGAGCGCGCGTAGAGGAAGCAGGACACCGCGGCCGTGCCCGCCGCGCCGGCCAGCCCGAAGTCACCCATGACGAGAGCGAGCCGGGTCGATCCCCAGCCGAGGGCGGAGCCGACGGCGTACCCCGCGCACACCGCGGCCAGCAGCAACTGGTGGACCAGGCTCGCCCCGCCTCCCGGGGCCGGCGCACGGGGCGGGGGCACCTGCGCGGACGGCTGCGCGCGCAGTGCCGCGCCGAGGGCGGTCACCGGAGGCGGCGACTTCACCGGACCCTCCCGGTCCGTTCCGCCCCCTGGCCCCGGGGGGTGCGGCGCACCGGGTGCGGGTGCCTGCGGCGGGCGGCGGGCAGGCGTGGGTGCGTGCGCCGACCGCTGTGCCGGCCGCGGTGGGCCGGAAGAGTGGGGTGTTTGCTGTGATCGGCGTGGTGACCGCGTCTGCGTGCGACCGTGTGCCAGGGTCGCTGACGGCGGTCCCGCCGCGTCGGATCGTTCGCCCATAGGCCGTGCATCGCCCGTCGCCCCCCTCACCAGTCTGCAATGTCCATCCCCGGCGCCGAACGGTGCGCGGCGCAGCCCCTGTCGGGACGATACACCAGGATCGTCACTCAGGGACATAGCCTCTCTACGCTCCGTGACGACCAGCGGGAATGCGGGCACGGACCGCGTTCGCAGGACTGCGGAGGGTGTGCGAACAGGTCACGTGCCCGTCGTCAGGATCACGTTGCGCAGCGGCTCCCGGTTCACGAAACGCGTCAACTGGTCCACGATCAGCCGTTCGGCACGCGGCAGGAAGGCGGAGGTGGGCCCGCCGACATGGGGGCTGACGAGGACGCCCGGCGCGCGCCAGAGCGGATGGTCCCGGGGCAGCGGCTCGGGATCGGTGACGTCGAGCGCCGCGGTGATCCGGCCCGTCTCCAGCTCCGCCAGCAGCGCCTTGGTGTCGACCACGGCGCCGCGGGCGACGTTCACGAGCAGCGCGCCGTCCTTCATGCGGGACAGGAATGTGCCGTCGACCAGGCCGCGGGTGGTCTCCGTCAGCGGCACGGACAGGACGACGACGTCGGCCTCGGGCAGCAGCGCGGGCAGGTCGGTGAACGGGCGCACGGGACCGCGCGCCGTGGTGCGCGCCGAGCGCGCGACGCGCGCGACGCACGCGAGCTCGAAGGGCGCGAGCCGGTCCTCGATCGCGGCGCCGATCGCACCGTAGCCCACGATGAGGACGTTCCTGTCGGCCAGCGCGGGCCGGAAGCCGCCCAGCCACTCGCCGCGCTCCTGCGCGCGGACGAAGTCCGGGATGCCGCGCAGCGAGGCGAGGACCAGCGCCAGGGTCAGTTCCGCGGTGCTCGCCTCGTGCACGCCGCGCGCGTTGCACAGCCGCACACCGGGGCGCAGGTGCTTCAGGCCGGGCTCCACGTGGTCGATGCCTGCGGAGAGGGTCTGCACCACCTCGACGGCCGTCATCCCCGGCAGCGGACGCACGCCGACGCCACTGGGCTTCATGTACGGCACGACGTAGTACACGCAGTCGGCGGGGTCGGCCGGGAAGTCCTCCCCGCCGTCCCAGAAGCGGTAGTTCGGGCCCTCGGGGAGCCCCTCGATCTCGTCGGCGCGGAGGGGCAGCCACACGTCAGCAGTCATGTCAGGAGGCTATGTCAGGTCCACGCAGGCGCAGAGGTTAGGTTGGGGGCGCCAGAAGAGGGAGGGTCACGAGCAGGTGGAGCGCAGGACGATCGGCGCGGCGGCGCTCTCGGTGGGGGCCGTCGGACTCGGGTGCATGCCGATGAGCTGGGCCTACAGCGGGTCGCGGCAGCGGGGCGAGGAGTCCCTGCGGGCGGTCGACCGGGCGCTGGATCTGGGCTCGACGCTGCTGGACACCGCCGACATGTACGGCCCGTTCACCAACGAACTCCTGCTGGGGCGGGTGTTGAAGGAACGCCGGGCGGACGCCTTCGTGTCGACCAAGGTCGGCCTGCTGGCGGGCGAGCAGCACATCGTCGCCAACGGCCGACCCGGGTACGTGAAGCGGGCCTGCGACGCCTCGCTGCGCCGGCTCCAGACGGACGTCATCGACCTCTACCAGCTGCACCGCGCCGACCCGGAGGTCCCGGTCGAGGAGACGTGGGGGGCGATGGCGGAGCTGGTCGGGGCGGGCAAGGTGCGGGCCCTCGGCCTGTGCGCGGTCGGGGTGCGCGGGGGCCGCCGCACCGGGGCCGGGCTCTACGACACGACGATCCGGCAGCTCCGGAGGGTTCAGCAGGTCTTCCCGGTCGGCGCGGTGCAGGCGGAACTGTCGGTGTGGTCGCCGGAGGCGCTCCGGACGCTGCTGCCGTGGTGTACCGCGCGCGGTGTCGGCTTCCTGGCGGCGATGCCGCTCGGCAACGGCTTCCTGACCGGCACGCTCACCCCGGGCGAGGGCTTCGAACCGGACGACATGCGCGCCCGCCACCCCCGCTTCACCGCCGAGATGATGGCCGCCAACCAGCCGATCGTCGCCGGTCTGCGCCGGATCGCCGCCCGGCACGGCGAGTCGGTCACCCCGGGCCAGGTCGCCCTCGCCTGGGTCCTGGCCCAGGGCCGCCACGTGGTCCCGGTGCCGGGCGCCAAGCAGGAGCGCTGGGTGAGCGAGAACGCGGGCGCCGCGGACCTCCGGCTGACGGCCGAGGACCTGGCGGAGGTTGCGGCCCTGCCCGCGGCACGGGGATCGTGGGACTGAGCAGGGCCCGCACTCCTCCCCCGCGCACCGCGTGGAGCACCGGCGGCGCCCGCGCGCGGTGGGCCGTGCATCGCGCCGCGGCGTCCGCCGGGAGCGGGGCGGTGCGGGGAGAGGCCGCCGCGTCGAAGGGACCGTGATCGTGCAACGTCGAGCCGTACCGGCCGTGCTGGCCGCCGTCGTGCTGGTGCTGACGGCCGGCTGCTCCGCGGACGGCACGGGACCGCCGGCCGGGGGCGAGCGGAGCTCCCCCAGCCGTGCGGGCACGCCGGTCCCGGGGTCCGCCGCGGCCGAGGAGACACCCCCCGCGCGGGGCTCGGTGGAGGTGTTGCGGACCGTCGCGACGGGCCTGGACACACCGTGGGGCCTGGCGCCGCTCCCGGACGGCGACCTGCTGGTGTCCTCGCGGGACGCGGGCACGATCACCCGCGTCGACGCCGGGAGCGGGCGGAAGACCGAGCTGGGCGAGGTGGCCGGCGTGGACGCGGCCGGTGAGGGGGGCCTCCTCGGCATCGCCCTCTCCCCGGACTACGCCTTCGACCACATGATCTACGCGTACTTCACCTCGGCGTCGGACAACCGCATCGTCCGCGTGCTCTACGAGGAGAAGAAGCCCGCCGGTGAGCAGCTCGGCGCACCGGACACCGTCTTCAAGGGGATCCCCAAGGGCGTCGTCCACAACGGCGGCCGGATCGCCTTCGGCCCCGACGGGATGCTGTACGCGGGCACCGGAGAGAGCGGCCGGCGCGGTCTCGCCCAGGACAGGAGCTCGCTGGGCGGCAAGATCCTCCGCCTGACCCCCGAGGGTGAGCCGGCCCCCGGCAACCCCTTCCCCGACTCCCCCGTCTACTCGCTGGGCCACCGCAATGTGCAGGGCCTGGCCTGGGACACCCGGCAGCGCCTGTTCGCCTCGGAGTTCGGCCAGGACACCTGGGACGAGCTGAACGCGATCAAGCCCGGCGACGACTACGGCTGGCCGCGTGCGGAGGGCAGGTCCGGCACGCCCGGTCTGCACGATCCGATCGCCCAGTGGCACCCCGACGAGGCCTCTCCCAGCGGCATCGCCTACGCCGAGGGCTCGATCTGGATGGCGTCGCTGCGGGGCCGGCGGCTGTGGCGCGTCCCGCTGAAGGGCACGGAGGTGTCGGCGGATCCGCAGGCATTCCTCACCGGCCGGTACGGGCGTCTTCGCACGGTCGTCCCGGCGGGCGGGGACAAGCTGTGGCTGACGACCAGCAACACCGACGGCCGGGGCGACCCGGCGAGCGGCGACGACCGGATCCTGGAGGTCCGGGTGAGCTGACCGGGGCGCTCACCCGGGCCCGGCGGTTCCGTCGTCCGTGGCCGCGCCGTCCTGGTCGTCGGCCGGGGGACGCCGTACGACGACCTTTCCGGACGCCAGGTCTATGGGCCCGCGCCCGGGGTCCGCGTCGCCCACGTCCTCCCGGGTCAGCTCCAGGCGGTTCTGCTCGTCACGCGTGTGTTTGCGGCCGGGTGCGAAGAGTTCCTCGAAGGCGTTGAACACGGCTGTCCCCTTCCGGGCCGCGCGGCAGCCCGCTGCTGTCGGTCGGCACGTGCGACGGCTCCGGGGCCGGGTCCGGGACGGGGACGGCGAGGCGCGGCGGGCGCGCCGCCGACGTCCCCGGCGTCGGATTCCGGGACCGGTTGTGCGCGATCCCCGGCATCTCCTCTCCCGGAGGGTGGGCTCCCCGCCATTATCACGCGCTCGGCGCCTGCGCGGGCGCCGGGAACAGTCCGTGCCGCCTCGCCACGGCCGCCGCCTCGCCGCGGCCGGCGACGCCGAGCTTGGCGAGGATGTTGGAGACGTGGACGCTGGCGGTCTTCGGCGAGATGAACAGTTCCTCGGCGATCTGTCGGTTGGTGCGGCCGACGGCGACCAGGCGCAGGACGTCGTGCTCACGGCTGGTGAGGCCGAGGGACTCGACCGGGTCGGCCGGACGGGCGGGTGCCGGGGCCAGCGGCAGGCGTGCCCGCTGGGCGAGGGCTCCGGCCGCGCCGGCGAGCGGACGGGCGCCCAGGTGCTCGGCGACCGTGTGGGCGAGGCGGAGCAGATCGGTGGCCCGGGCACGCTCGTCGTCGCCGCCGTGGGCCAGGAGCGCCTCGGCGAGGCGGTGGCGGACGCGGGCGAGGGGGTAGGGGCGCTCCAGCGGTTCGAACGCGGTGACCACGTCCGACCAGGCGGCGACCGTGTCGCGGCCCTCGGCGCGCAGCAGTTCGGCACGGATCCAGGCTTCGTGGGCGTGCCACAGGGGGGCGTCCAGGGTGAGCCTGCCGGCCGCGTCGGCGATCCGGGCCAGGGCCTGCTCCCGCCCCGGCCGTGCGGCGGGCAGGACCCGCGCGTCGGCCTCGGCTCGCGCGGCGGCCAGCAGCATCGGCCAGCCGTAGCGGTGGGTGCCGGGAAGGACGCCCGCGTCCAGCGCGGCGGCGACCTCCGCGCGGACGTCGGGGAGGCGGTCCTGCGCGGCGGCGGTGGCGACGGCGAGGTGGGCCAGGGGCAGCCACTGCTGGGGCATCAGGTCGTGCGCGCCGAAGTGCTGCCGGGCGGCGGCCAGTTGCCGCACGGCCTCCTCCACGTCGCCGCGGGCGCAGGCGAGTTGGGCGAGGCAGAGCGCCGCGGTGCCGCGGGGCTTGGCGCTCTGCGCCCGCTGCAGGGCCTTGGCCCCGGCGTCGGCGGCCTCGTCCCAGCGGCCCAGGGAGAACAGCGAGTCCGAGTAGTTCGCCCACACCCATGACTCCGCGTCCAGCAGGCCGAAGCGGTGGGTGTGTCCGGTGCCCTCGGCGAGGAGTTCCAGGGCCTCGCGGGAGCGGCCGGCTCCCTCCAGCGCGGACGGCAGGTTGATGTAGGCCCGGCCCGCGACCCGGTGGACGCCCTCCGCCAGCGCCCGGTCCTTGGCCTCCGTCATCTCGGCGATACCCGCCTCGACGTCCCCGGCGGCCGTCATCAGGCCGCCGGCGGTCACCCGGGCGTTCAGCTCGACCTCGCGGGCGCCCACCATGGCGGCGTACCGCACGGCCTGCTCGGCCGCGGCGAGCGCCTCGGGTCCGGGCTGGTGGAGCATCGACCAGGCGGCGACGCTGGCCAGCACGTCGGCGTGCACCTCCGACGGTGGCAGGCCCCGCACCAGTTCCTGGGCGCTGGCCAGTTCGGGCCAGCCGTCACCACGGGCCATGGCCTGGACGAGGCGGGCACGCTGCACCCAGAACCAGGCGGCGCGCAGGGGGTCGTTCTCCTCCTCCAGCAGCCGCAGCGCCCGCCGGGTGATCTTCAGAGCCCCTTCCCGGTCACCGCTGTAGCGGCCCGCGAAGACGGCCTCGGCCATCAGGTCCACGTAGCGCAGCGGTGTGGTCGCCGGGTCGCAGCCGCACGCCGGGTAGGCCTCGGCGTAGTCGAAGGGGCGCAGGGCGGCGCGCACCTCCTGCGGTGCGGCGTCCCACAGCTCCATCGCCCGTTCCAGCAGCCGCAGCTGCTCGCTGTAGGCGTGCCGGGCGCGGGCTTCGACGGAGGCGTCCAGAACGGCGGGCAGGGCCTTGGCGGGATCGTGCGCCTGGTACCAGTAGGTGGCCAGGCGCGTGGCGCGCTGGTCGGCGGGGACGAGTGTCGGGTCGGCCTCCAGCGCCTCGGCGTAGCGGCGGTTGAGGCGGGAGCGCTCGCCCGGCAGCAGGTCGTCGCCGACGGCCTCGCGGACCAGGGAGTGGCGGAAGCGGTAACCGTCCCCGGTGGCCGCGGCAGTGAGGAGGTGGGCGTTCACGGCGGCGCGGAGCGCCTCGATGAGGTCGTCCTCGGCGAGCCGGGCGACGGCGGCCAGCAGCCGGTACTCGACCGTGGAGCCGCCCTCGGCGACGATCCGGGCGACGTTCTGAGCGGTCTCGGGCAGCGCCTCGACGCGGACCAGCAGGACGTCGCGCAGGGATTCGCTGAGGCCGGGGCAGCAGCCCTCGGCGGTGGCGACGGCGAGTTCCTCGACGAAGAAGGCGTTGCCGTCGGAGCGCTGGAAGATCTCGTCGACATGCGCGGGGTCGGGTTCGGCGGCGAGGATCCCGGCGATCTGGCGGCCGACCTCGTCGCGGCTGAAGCGGGCGAGTTCGAGGCGGCGCACGGTACGCAGCCGGTCGAGTTCGGCGAGCAGGGGGCGCAGCGGGTGCCGGCGGTGGATGTCGTCGGAGCGGTAGGTGGCCAGGACGACGAGGCGGCCGGCGCGCAGGGTGCGGAAGAGGTAGGACAGCAGGTGGCGGGTGGAGGCGTCGGCCCAGTGCAGGTCCTCCAGGACGAGCACCACCGTCCGTTCGGCGGCGATGCGCTCCAGCAGGCGGGCGGTGAGCTCGAAGAGGCGGGCGGTGCCCTCCTCGTCGTGGCCTCCCGGGCCGGTCTCGCCCCACTCGGGGAGCAGGCGGGCCAGCTCGCCCTCCTGCCCGGCGGCCGCCGCGGCCAGTTCGGCGGGCAGTTCGCGGTGCAGGGTGCGCAGCGCGGTGGAGAACGGCGCGAACGGCAGACCGTCGGCGCCGATCTCGACGCAGCCGCCGAGCGCGACGACCGCGCCCTTGCGGCGGGCGGCGGCGGCGAACTCCTCCACCAGGCGGGTCTTGCCGACACCGGCCTCGCCGCCGATGAGGAGCGCCTGTGGTTCCCCCCGCGTGCGGGACGCGGAGGAGGCGCCCTCACCGGCGGCGCGGGAGAGTGCCTCGTCGAGGGCGGCCAACTCGGATGCGCGACCGACGAACACGGGACTGACGGACTTGATCTCCACGGGTCCGAGCATCGCATGCGCCTCGGACGATGCGGCAGGGGTCGTCCTCGGCCCCTGCGTCACGGGCGGCGCTCCGGTCACGCGGCACGCGGGGACCAGCGCCGCCCGGAGCGGCCCGTATGGTCCTCGCGCTCCACCGAGCGCTGTGCGGCCTCCCGGCGGGCGGCGCGGCGGACGCGGACGGCCTCGCGGGCCAGCCGCTCCTGGTCGGCCCGGCGGATCAGCTCGGCGGCCCTGAACTTCTGGATCTCGTACTCGTACATGGCGTTTCCCCCTGCGGAGAGTGCGGTTTGCGGTTCGCTCTGTCGCGATGCCTCAACCTTCGTCTCCCAGGGGGGTCCGCCACATCGGGAGACTTCCGCATCTTCGGCCGCCCGGAGGTCCTTAGCCGCGTCCCGGTCCCCCCGGAACGGCCTAAGGCCCCTCCTGAGGCTGTCTGAGACCCCCGGTGGCACACCGGGCGGGGGCTCGGCGGTGTTCCGGAGGCCGGGCCGGCCGGGTGCGGTCCGGTGCGGACCGGCAGCACCCGTGAAGGGGGCCGGGGGGAACCGCGCGACCGGCCACACGGTGCCGAGGACGCCCGGCGGCCCGTCGCGGCGCTCCCGGCGGATCGCTCAGGCCGACGGCAGGCCGAGCAGGATGTCGGTGTACTTCAGGACGGCCAGGAGGAGGCCGATGACGCCGAGCGCCACGCCCGCCCAGGCAACCGACTTGATCCACGGCGCCTGCGGCCGTCCGGGTGCGCCGAACGCGGGCCGGGCGAGCACGGCGACGCCGGTGATCAGGGCGAGCAGCGCGAACAGCCCGCCCCACAGGGCGGTGGCGTGCCAGGCGTCGCCGTAGCCCTCCTTGATCATCTTGGCGATGTCGGAGGACGACGAGGTCTGCAACTGGCCGACGAGCGACTCGCGGGCCGAGGCGACGGTGCCGATCCAGCCGCCGGTGAGCGAGACGACGCCGAGCCCCGCGGAGACCACGGCGCCGGCGCCCTGGCCGACCCCGGAGGGCCCCTGGTCGGCGGCGGCGTCCTCGGGGCCGTCCTCGTGCTCGATCCGCTCGGTGTCCTCCTCGGCCGCCTCCGGCCGGTCCGCCGCCTGCGTGGTCCGGGCCGTCCCGTCGCCCGGCGCCCCGCCGCCCGGGACGCCCGCGGTGGTCTTCTCGCCCGTCCCGGTCCCGGCGGCGCGGGTCTCCTCGGCGGGGGTCTCGTCGGCCGGCGTCCCGGCGGTCTCGTCCACAGTCTTCGTTCCCATGGCCCGCACCGTACGGAGCGAGTCTGAGAGGTCCCTTAACGTTCGTTGTGGGCGGTACGCGCCTGTGCCGCGCGCCACTCGGGGGCGAGAACGGACCACACCTCCAGGTCGTGCCGTACGCCGTGGTGGAGGTGGGCGGCGCGCCGGACGCCGTCGCGGGTCATGCCGAGCCGCCGGGCCACGTCGATGCTGGGCGTGTTGCCGGAGGCGGCGACCCACTCGACGCGGTGGATGCCGCGTTCCTCGACGGCCCAGTCGATGAGCACGCGCATAGCCCGGGTGATCAGTCCGCGCCCGGTGGCGCCGGGTTCCAGCCAGCAACCGACCTCGCAGGTGCCCTGCTCCGCGTCGAAGGCGAGGGTGAGCACGCCTCCCACGAGTTTTCCGTCCAGCCAGATGCCGTGGTACGAGGCCGTGTCGGCGGCGCGCATCCCGGCGTACCGCTGGAGGGTCTCCCGCGC
The DNA here is from genome assembly GCF_016921115.1 of Streptomyces actuosus. Classification (GTDB taxonomy): domain Bacteria; phylum Actinomycetota; class Actinomycetes; order Streptomycetales; family Streptomycetaceae; genus Streptomyces; species Streptomyces actuosus_A. The sequence continues at coordinate 53,683 of NZ_JAFFZS010000014.1, read as the reverse complement.
GGTGTCCAGGTCGGTGACGCGGGAGCCGAAGGGGATGTACTGGTTGATGAACTGCCGGCCCCGCTCCAGGTTGTCGAGGAACTCCTCGGCGTGCCAGGGCTCCAGCGGCCTCAGTTCGGCCCCGTCGTCACCCAGGGATATCGCGTACATCCTGCTGACTCTCCTTCTCCAGCACCTCCACGACGTCCGTGAGCCTCTCATGCGCGGCGGCACGGCACTCGGGCGGTTCGATGCTGATCCGGGGCAGGATGCGGTCCAGCCGGCGCGGCAGCCACCAGTTGGCGCCGCCGAGGAGGTGCATCAGGGCGGGGACGAGCAGGGTGCGCAGGACGAACGCGTCCAGGGCGACGGCGGAGGCGAGGGCGATGCCGAACATGGCGATGACGCGGTCGCCGCTGAGCACGAAGGCGAGGAAGACGGAGATCATGATGACCGCGGCGGAGTTGATCACGCGGCTGGTCTCGGCGAGGCCGACGCGGACCGCGCGCCGGTTGTCGCCCGTCTCCAGCCACTCCTCGTACATGCGGCTGACCAGGAAGACCTGGTAGTCCATGGAGAGCCCGAAGAGGACCGAGACCATGATCACGGGGAGGAACGGCTCGATGGGTCCGGCGCGCCCCAGACCGAGCATGTCGCTGCCCCAGCCCCACTGGAAGATCGCGACGACGACGCCGAAGGCGGCGGCGACCGCGGCGACGTTCATGGCGGCGGCCTTCAGCGGTATGCCGACGGACCGGAAGGCGAGCAGGAGCAGCAGGCAGCCGAGTCCGATCACGACCCCGACGAAGACCGGCAGCTTGCCGACGATCACGTCGGCGAAGTCGTCGTAGGCGGCCGTGACACCGCCGACGTGCACGTCGAGCGAGGTCCCGGCCTCGGCGCGGGGCAGTATGTCGGTGCGCAGCCGGTCGACGAGGTCGCTGGTGGCCCGCGACTGCGGGGAGGAGTCGGGGACGACGGTGAGGTAGGCGGTGGTGCCGCCGGAGTTGTACGTCACCGGGGTGACGGAGGCGACGCCCTCGGCGCCGCGCAGGGACGTGTCGAGGCTGTCCAGGGCGAGTCGGTCCTCGGCCCCGTCCACCGGCGTCACCAGGGTCAGCGGGCCGTTGACGCCGGGCCCGAAACCGTCGGCGAGCAGGTCGTAGGCCTGCCGGGTGGTGCTGGATTTCGGGTCGTTGCCCTGGTCGGAGGTGCCCAGGTGCAGGGAGAAGGTCGGCAGGGCGAGAAGGGTGACGACGCCGAGGGCGAGGGAGCCGAGCAGCTTGGGGTGGCGCTCGACGAACGCCGACCAGCGGGCGGCGAGCCCGGTCGGCACCTCCGGCTCGGGTCCGTGCTCGGCGAGCCGGCGCCGCTCGCGGCGGCTCAGGGCGCGCATGCCGATGAAGGACAGCAGGGCGGGCAGCAGGGTGACGGAGGCGGCGACGGTGAGTATCACGGTCAGCGAGGCGGCCACGGCGACGCCGTTGAGGAAGCTCAGCCGGAGGATCAGCATGCCGAGCAGCGCGATGCACACCGTCGCACCCGCGAACACCACCGCACGCCCGGTGGTGGCGACGGCGTTGGTGACGGCCTCGGTGACGCTGAGCCCCCGTTTCAGCCCGCGCCGGTGCCGGGTCACGATGAACAGCGCGTAGTCGATGCCGACGCCGAGGCCGATCAGCATGCCGAGCATGGGCGCGAAGTCGGCGACGGTCATGGCGTGCCCGAGCAGCGCGATCCCCGCGTAGGCGGTGCCGACGCCGACCAGGGCGGTGGCGATGGGCAGCAGTGAGGCGGCGGGTGAGCCGAAGGCGAGGAAGAGCACGATCGCGGCGACGACCACGCCGACGACCTCGGCGAGATGCCCGCCGGAGGACTCGGTGGCGGAGATGGCCGTGCCGCCCAGCTCGACCTGGAGCCCGTCGGTCTCGGCCTCCTTGGCGATGTCGACGACGGAGCGCGCCTCGGCGGGCGAGATGTTCTCGGCGGAGTCCGCGAAGGTCACGGTGGCGTACGCCGTGTGCCCGTCCTCGCTGACCCGGCCCGCGCCGGCGCCGTCGTAGGGCCCGCTCACGGACGCGACCTCGGGCAGCTCGGCGATCCGGTCCAAGGTGCCGGTCATGGTCTGCTCGACGTCGGCGTCCTGCACGGTGCCGGACGTGGTGTGCCAGACGACGGTGTCACTGTCGCCGCCCAGGCCGGGGAAGCCCTCCTGGAGCAGTTCGGTGGCGCGGCCCGATTCGGTGCCGGGGACCGCGTAGTCGTTGCTGTACGCCGAACCGGCGATCGCCGCGCCGGCGGTCACCCCGCCGAAGGCGAGGAGCCACAGCAGTACGGCGACGAGGCGGCGCTGGACACACCAGCGGGCGAGTGCTGCCACGAACATGCTCCCGGAATTGCTGGACTGTGGATCTTTGACCGGGAACAGTCGTTCGTGTCACGAAAGGCCCGCAAAGAACGCTTGAGCAATGCAAAGCCACTCTTGCAGGAGGAAATGATCCTTTGAGGACTTCGTGGGCTTATTCACAGCACTGGGAGGCACGTCACAGGACAACGAGGTGAACTCTGTCACCTCGTCGGCACGTTCAGTCGAACTGGTCCCCGAGGGCCATCACCATCACTCCGGCGATCATCAGCCACAGGGCGCGCCGGGTCCGTCCACGCGAGCCGAGGACGGCGGCGCAGCCGCAGCCCGCGGCGCCGAGGGCGTAGGCGGCGGGCACCAGGACGGGCGCGGTGCCGGTGAGGCGCATCAGCGCGGCGGCGACCCCGGCGAGGGCCAGCAGGGCACCGGTGCCGGCCGCCGTCCAGCGGGCCCGCCGCGCGTCCTCGACCCGCTCCCCCGGACCCGCCGGCTCCCCGGGTTCCGCGGACTCCGGGGCGGCCCGCGGCGTCCGGTCCGCGGAGTGCTGTTCCTCGGGGTCCTCTGCATCCTCGGGCCCCAGGTCCCGGGGCGTCTCGGGGGCGGAATCGGAATCGGCACGTCCATCCATGCGGCGCGAGCGTAGCGTCTCCGCCCGCGGGACCGGCGGGGAGGTCACCGTCCCGCCGGCGACGCGGACGGGGACCGCGGCGGGGGCACGGGGCGGTGCGGATGCCCGACTGCCGAGGGGCGGCATGGACAGCCGGGTTTCACCCGTCGACGCGGATCCCCGATTGCCGCGACGCGGCATGCGTCCCCGGTGCCCGTGGGAGCGGCGCGACGACCGTCCCCGTCCGGGTCGCGCGGCGCCCGCCCCTGCCGGGGAGCGCCACGAGCCCGTCCCCGCAGGGCCGTCCCCGCCGGTCGGCGCCGGCGCCGTGGTCGTCCGGGCGGGCCGGGGCCGGGACAGGCGGCGCCCACGATGCCCCGCAGGCACGGGCGCTGCCTCTGCCCGGGGAGCCGAGGAGGTGCCGATGCCCCGGGCGGCGCCCGGCGGCACGGACACCCCGCAGCCGGCCGAGGGGGACACTCGCGGGGAGCGGGGCGGCGGGGCAAAGACGCCGAAGGCCCCGGGGACGGGTGTCCCCGGGGCCCGTGCGCCGTCGCGGGATCAGCCCTCCTCGACGCCGAGCTTCTGCAGGATGAGCTCCTTGACGCGGGCCGCGTCGGCCTGGCCGCGGGTGGCCTTCATGACCGCGCCGACCAGGGCGCCGGCCGCGGCCACCTTGCCGCCGCGGATCTTGTCGGCGACGCCCGGGTTGCCGGCGATGGCCTCGTCGACGGCGGCACCCAGGGCGCCCTCGTCGGAGACGACCTTCAGACCGCGCTTGTCGACGACCTCGTCCGGAGTGCCCTCGCCGGCGAGGACGCCCTCGATGACCTGACGGGCGAGCTTGTCGTTCAGGTCGCCCTTCGCCACCAGCACGGTCACCCGGGCCACCTGCGCCGGGGTGATGGCCAGCTCGTCCAGGGCCTTGCCGGACTCGTTGGCGCTGCGCGCCAGCTCGCCCATCCACCACTTGCGGGCGGACGCGGCGTCGGCACCGGCGTCGATCGTGGCGACGATCGGATCCAGGGCGTTGGCGTTGAGGATCGCCTGCATGTCGGTGGTGGAGATGCCCCACTCGGCGAGCAGCCGGGTGCGGCGGGCCAGCGGCAGCTCGGGGAGCGCCGCGCGGATCTCCTCGACCCACTCGCGGGACGGGGCCACCGGGACGAGGTCCGGCTCCGGGAAGTACCGGTAGTCCTCGGCCTCCTCCTTCACGCGGCCCGAGGTCGTCGACCCCGTGTCCTCGTGGAAGTGGCGGGTCTCCTGGACGATCGTGCCGCCCGAGGACAGCACGGCCGCGTGCCGCTGGATCTCGTAGCGGGCCGCACGCTCCACGGAGCGCAGCGAGTTGACGTTCTTCGTCTCCGAGCGGGTACCGAACTTCTCGGACCCCTGCGGCATCAGCGACAGGTTCACGTCGCAGCGCATCTGGCCCATCTCCATGCGGGCCTCGGAGACACCGAGGGCACGGATGAGCTCGCGCAGCTCGCGGACGTAGGCCTTCGCCACCTCGGGCGCGCGGTCGCCCGCGCCCACGATGGGCTTGGTGACGATCTCGATCAGCGGGATGCCGGCGCGGTTGTAGTCCAGCAGGGAGTGGGACGCGCCGTGGATCCGGCCGGTGGCGCCGCCGACGTGCGTCGACTTGCCGGTGTCCTCCTCCATGTGGGCACGCTCGATGTCCACGCGGAAGATCTCGCCGTCCTCCAGCTGCACGTCGAGGTGGCCGTCGAAGGCGATCGGCTCGTCGTACTGGGAGGTCTGGAAGTTCTTCGGCATGTCCGGATAGAAGTAGTTCTTCCGGGCGAAGCGGCACCACTCGGCGATCTCGCAGTTCAGCGCGAGACCGATCTTGATCGCCGACTCCACGCCGGTCGCGTTGACGACCGGGAGCGCGCCGGGCAGGCCGAGGCAGACCGGGCAGGTCTGCGCGTTCGGGTCGGCGCCGAGCGAGGTCGAGCAGCCGCAGAACATCTTGGTCCTGGTGCCGAGTTCGACATGGACCTCGAGGCCCATGACGGGGTCGTACGACGCCAGCGCGTCCTCGTACGACACCAGGTCGGTCGTGGTGGTCACGGTGAAAACTTCCCTCTCAGCCCAGCAGGACGTCGTCGTCGCCCAGCCGCTTCAGCTCGCGGTAGAGGATGGCGAGGCCGGTGACGATCCCGGCGGCGGTCACAGCGGCGTCGATCAGGCGCAGCGTGTCGTTCTCGGTGCGAGCCTTCTTGATCTGCTTGGCGACACCGAGGGCGCCGAACGCCGTGGTGGCCATGGTCAGGTACGTGCCGGACTTGGACTTCTTGAAGCCCTTGGCCTTGGACAGTGCACTCACAGCGACGGAGCCTCCTCCAGGAGCGGGTGCCCCCACCTTTCCACGAAGGCCGCCTCGACCGCCGAGCCCACCTTGTACAGGCGGTCGTCCTGCATCGCCGGGGCGATGATCTGGAGGCCGACGGGAAGGTTGTCCTCCGGGGCGAGGCCGCAGGGCAGGGACATGGCCGCGTTGCCGGCCAGGTTGGTCGGGATGGTGCACAGGTCCGCGAGGTACATCGCCATCGGGTCGTCGGCGCGCTCGCCGATCGCGAAGGCGGTGGTCGGGGTCGTCGGCGAGACGATCACGTCGACCTGCTCGAAGGCGGTCTCGAAGTCCCGCGTGATGAGCGTGCGGACCTTCTGGGCGCTGCCGTAGTAGGCGTCGTAGTAGCCGCTGGACAGGGCGTAGGTGCCCAGCATGATGCGGCGCTTGACCTCGGGGCCGAAGCCGGCCTCGCGCGTGAGGGAGGTGACCTCCTCGGCGGAGTGGTCGCCGTCGTCGCCGGTCCGCAGGCCGTAGCGCAGGCCGTCGAAGCGGGCCAGGTTGGAGGAGCACTCGGAGGGCGCGATCAGGTAGTACGCCGACAGCGCGAGGTCGAAGGACGGGCAGTCCAGCTCGACGATCTCGGCGCCCAGTTCCTTCAGCAGTTCGACGGACTCGTCGAACCGCTGGATGACGCCGGCCTGGTAGCCCTCGCCGCGGAACTGCTTGACGACGCCGACGCGCATGCCGGCCACCGAGCCGTTGCGGGCGGCCTCGACGACGGGCGGGACCGGGGCGTCGATCGAGGTCGAGTCCAACGGGTCGTGCCCGGCGATCACCTCGTGCAGCAGGGCCGCGTCCAGCACCGTGCGGGCGCACGGCCCGCCCTGGTCGAGGGAGGAGGAGAAGGCGACCATGCCGTAGCGGGAGACCGCGCCGTAGGTCGGCTTCACGCCGACGGTGCCGGTGACGGAGGCCGGCTGGCGGATCGAGCCGCCGGTGTCGGTGCCGATGGCGAGGGGGGCCTCGAAGGCGGCGAGCGCGGCGGAGGAACCGCCGCCGGAGCCGCCGGGGATCCTGGTGAGGTCCCAGGGGTTGCCGGTCGGGCCGTAGGCGCTGTTCTCGGTGGAGGACCCCATGGCGAACTCGTCCATGTTGGTCTTGCCGAGGATGACGACGTCGGCGTCCTTCAGGCGCTTGGTGAGCGTCGCGTCGTAGGGCGGGATCCAGCCCTCGAGGATCTTCGAACCGACGGTGGTGGGAATGCCCTCGGTGGTGAAGATGTCCTTCAGCGCGAGGGGGACGCCGGCCAGCGGGCCGAGCTTCTCGCCCCGGGCGCGCTTGTCGTCCACGGCGCGGGCCTGGGCGAGGGCTCCCTCGCGGTCGATGTGCAGAAAGGCGTGCACCTTCTCGTCGACGGCGTCGATACGGGCGAGGTGCGCCTCGGTCACCTCGACGGCCGTGAGCTCGCCGGAGGCGATCCTCGCGGCGATCTCGGCGGCGGTGAGCTTGATGATGTCCGTCATGGCTGCTTAGTCCTCCCCCAGGATCTGCGGCACCTTGAAACGCTGCTGCTCCTGGGCCGGGGCGCCGGAGAGCGCCTGCTCGGGGGTGAGCGAGGGTCGGACCTCGTCCGGGCGCATGACGTTCGTCAGCGGGAGCGGGTGCGAGGTCGGCGGTACGTCTTGGTCGGCGACCTCGCTGACGCGGGCCACCGCGCCGATGATGTCGTCGAGCTGGCCTGCGAAGTGGTCGAGCTCTTCGGGCTTCAGCTCCAGACGCGCCAGCCGGGCGAGGTGGGCGACCTCCTCGCGCGTGATGCCAGGCATGCAGCGATCCTCTGGGGTGAGTGTGTGGGTTGTGGGGCCAATCCTATGGGGCACGGACGCGTGCCCGTGAAACGGTTTCCTCGACCCCCCTTCGGCCGCGCCGGCGGCCCTTGGCCGCTCAGCACGCGGGAGCCGTCCCGTGGCGCCGTGGCGCGGGGCGGGACCGGCGGGGCGTCGAGCCCCGGGGAGCACTCGGCGGTCCCCTCTTTCCGGTCCCGGGACCGGGTGGCGGGACCCGGGGAGCGTCCGCCGCGGACGGGCGGGTCCGGTGGAGCGCGGGCACGCCGCGGCCGGCGCCGGCGGCGTGGCGGGCGACCGGCGGCGTCGCGCGGCGCCGCCGGCGTGGCCTCAGGCGCGTCGGCCCGGGTCCTCCGCCGTGGCCGCCGGCAGGGCCGCCGCCGGGCGCTGCCAGCCGCGGGAGCCGCGGGCCAGCAACCAGGCCGTGGTCTCCTCGGGCGGCATGGCCGCTGCGACCAGCCAGCCCTGCACGGCGTCGCACCCGAGGTCGCGCAGCCGCTCCCAGGTCTCGTCGTCCTCGACCCCCTCGGCGACGACGAGCAGTCCGAGGGAGTGGGCGAGGTCGACGGTGCAGCGGACGATCTCGGCGTCCTCGGTGTCGACGGCGAGGCGGGCGACGAAGGAGCGGTCGATCTTGAGCTCGCTGACGGGCAGCCTGCGCAGGTGCACCAGGGACGAGTAGCCGGTGCCGAAGTCGTCGAGGGACATCTTCACGCCGTGGCCGGTGAGGCCGGCGAGGGTGTCGGCGGCACGCTGAGGGTCCTCCAGGAGGACGTGTTCCGTGATCTCCAGCTGGAGCGCCCCGGCGGGCACCCCGTGGCGGGCCAGGCGGGCGGCGACGGAGCCGGCGAAGCCGGGGGTGTGGACGTCGCGGGGGGAGACGTTGACGGCGACCGGGACGAACAGGCCCTGGGAGCGCCAGGCGGCGACCTGGCCGAGCGCGGTCTCCAGTACGTACTCGGTCAGATGGGGCATCAGGCCGGAGGACTCGGCGATGGCTATGAACTCGTCGGGCGGCACCTTGCCGCGCTCCGGATGCACCCAGCGGACCAGGGCCTCCAGGCCGGCCACCTGCCCGTCGAAGCGGACCTTGGGCTGGTAGTGCAGCTGCACCTCCTGGGCGTCCAGCGCCCGGCGCAGGTCGCCGAGGAGTCCGAGCCGGTCGGGGGTGTTGGAGTCGCGCTTGGACTCGTAGACCTCGACGCCGGTGCGGTCCCGCTTCGCCTGGTACATCGCCACGTCCGCGCGGCGCAGCATCCCCTCGGCGTCCAGCGCGTGGTCGGGGAAGACGGCCACTCCGGCACTGGCCTCCAGCACCAGGGTGAGCCCGTCCAGATCGAGGGGGGAGCTGAGGGCGGCGACCAGGTTGCGGGCGACGCGGGTCGCCGAGGTGGTGGAGTCGGCGACGGGCAGTAAGACGGCGAACTCGTCGCCGCCCAGGCGGGCGACCTCGGCCCCGCGCGGCAGGGCCAGCCGCAGCCGGTCGGCCGTCTGCAGCAGCAGCCGGTCGCCGGCGAGGTGGCCGAGGGTGTCGTTGACGGAGCGGAACCGGTCCAGGTCGATCAGCATGAGGGCGGCGCGGGCGTCGATGCGTTCGGCGTCGTCCAGGGCCGTCCAGATGCGCTCCAGCAGCCACTGGCGGTTGGGCAGTCCGGTCAGCGGGTCGCGCAGCTGCTCCTCCGCCCGGGCCCGGGCGATCCACAGGGTGGAGTCGAGGGCGATGAGCGGGATGGAGAACAGCGGCAGCAGGATCGGCTCGGCCACGGCCACCACGCACACCAGCGGGGCGATGCCGAGCAGCGCGACCGCGACCAGGCCCTGGCGGACCAGGGCGGTGCGGGCGACGGTGGGCAGTCCGCCCGAGCGGGGGGCGTGCAGGTACCACAGCAGCGTGCGGGAGACGAGCAGGTAGGCCGCCGCGACCAGCACCACCTCGGGAACGGTGTAGAGGGTCCAGGTGTCGGGGTCCCAGGGTTCCTCGACGGACGGGACGGCGCCGAAGGCGGCCAGCACCAGGGCGCCGGCGCCGATGCCGAGGATGTCCACCGCACCGTGCAGCACGCCCTGCCGCCAGCGGTGCCGGCGGGCGATGCCGACCAGGACGACGACGGTGAGGCTGACCATGCCGGCCGGCACCCAGCCGTAGAGCAGCAGCACGGCGAGGGTCAGGGCGGCGCCGGAGCCGGTGCCGCCCCACCAGCGGGCGCGGCCCAGCATGACGAGGTGTCCGACGATGATGCCGGTCAGCAGGGCCAGCGACCAGCCGACCGCGCCGGACGGGAAGAGAGCGTGGTCGCCGGTGAAGGCACGCAGGAAGCCGGCGCCCAGCACGACGGCGGCCGAGGCGAGGACCGTGGCGGGCAGCGGGGGCCACGGCAGGTGCCGTTCGGGCTCGGCACCGCCCAGGCCGGCGGGGCACCCCGGGGCGAGCGGCGCGTCCGGCGCGGTGCGCACGGTGGCGGCGCGCCCCTGGGCGCCGCCGCGCTCCGATGCCCGTGTCGCCCGGTCACGCCATGCGCCCGCGATGCGGCGGAAGCGCAGTCGTGAGGCCGGGGCGGCGCTCTCGGTCGGTTCCATTCCCGTCCCTCTCACAGCCGGCGGTGCCCACGCCACGCGGCCCGATGCCCGACAACCGTCAGCGGCTCCGCGTTGGGAAACCCTTTCCCCCGTCCTTGACGAGCCCGTCCGGAACAAGGGGATGCCCCGACCGCAGTTGGGCACGGCAGGTGCACACCTCAACAGTAGGCCGCAGAAGGCTTCCACGGGCACCGGTCGTCGACGGTTGCCCGTTTGCGCCCGGGCCACCCGTATGCATCTGATATGCGCCGATCGGGTGGCCTTCAACCGCTACTCCTCGGTCGGGAGTGCGACTTCGGCCGCCGCGTCGGGCCCCTGTTCCAGCAGGACCTCGAAGCCGCTCTCGTTCAGAACGGGAACCTTGAGCTGCATCGCCTTGTCATATTTCGATCCGGGGTTGTCACCCACAACGACGAACGAGGTCTTCTTCGAGACCGAACCGGTCACTTTCGCCCCTCGGGTCTGCAGGGCCTCCTTGGCGCCGTCCCGGGTGAAGTTCTCCAGGGTGCCGGTGACCACGACGGTGAGGCCCTGGAGCGGACGCGGCCCCTCGTCCTCGCCCGCGCTCTCCTCCTCCATCCGCACGCCCGCGGCCCGCCACTTGCGCAGGATCTCCTGGTGCCACTCCTCGGCGAACCACTCCTTGAGCGAGGCGGCGATGATCGCGCCGACCCCCTCGGTGTTCGCCAACTCCTCCTCGCTCGCCTGCTCGATGCGGTCGATGGACCGGAACTCGCGGGCCAGCGCCTCGGCGGCGACCGGTCCGACGTGCCGGATCGACAGACCGGTCAGGATCCGGGCGAGCGCCCGCTGCCTGGCCGCGGCGATGTTCTCCAGCATGGCAAGCGCGTTCTTCCGTGGCTCGCCCTGCTGGTTGGCGAAGACGGTGGCGACCTTCTCCTCACCGGTCTTCGGGTCGCGCTTGGGCAGACCGCTGTCCTGGTCGAGGACGTAGGCCTTGATGGGCAGGAGCTGCTCCACGGTGAGGTCGAACAGGTCGCCCTCGTCGGCCAGGGGCGGTTCGGCGGGCTCCAGCGGGTGGGTGAGCGCCGCCGCGGCCACATAGCCGAAGTGCTCGATGTCCAGCGCCTTGCGGCCCGCGAGATAGAACAGGCGCTCCCGCAACTGGGCGGGGCAGGTCCGGGCGTTGGGGCAGCGCAGATCGACGTCGCCCTCCTTCATCGGCCGCAGCGGTGTGCCGCACTCGGGGCACTCGGCCGGCATCACGAACTCGCGCTCGGTGCCGTCGCGCAGGTCGGCCACGGGGCCGAGGATCTCCGGGATGACGTCACCGGCCTTGCGCAGCACCACCGTGTCGCCGATGAGGACGCCCTTGGCCTTGACCACGTCCTGGTTGTGCAGCGTGGCGAACTCGACCTCCGAGCCGGCCACCGTCACCGGCTCGACCTGCGCGTACGGCGTGACCCGGCCGGTGCGGCCCACCCCCACTCGGATGTTGACGAGCTTGGTGTTGACCTCCTCCGGGGCGTACTTGTACGCGATCGCCCAGCGCGGCGCCCGGGAGGTGGAGCCGAGCCGTCCCTGGAGGGGGATCTCGTCCAGCTTGACGACCACTCCGTCGATCTCGTGCTCCACGGAGTGCCGGTTCTCGCCGTAGTACGCGATGAACTCCCGCACGCCGTCGAGGTCGTCGACCACCCGGTTGTGCCGCGAGGTGGGCAGCCCCCAGGTCCGCAGCAGGTCGTACACCTGGGAGAGACGGGCCGGCCCCTCGAAGCCCTCCAGGGCGCCGATGCCGTGGACGACCATGTGGAGCGGCAGGGTGGCCGTCACCCTCGGGTCCTTCTGGCGGAGCGAACCCGAGGCGGAGTTGCGGGGGTTGGCGTAGGGCTTCTCACCGGCCGCGACCCGGCGGGCGTTGAGCTCGGCGAAGGCCTCCATCGGGAAGTAGACCTCGCCGCGGATCTCCACCAGCCGCGGGACGTGGTCGCCGGGGAGCCGGTGCGGGATCTCCGAGATGGTCATGACGTTCGGCGTGATGTCCTCGCCGATGCGACCCGTGCCGCGGGTGGCCGCCCGGGTCAGCCGCCCGTTCTCGTACGTCAGGTTCACCGCGAGCCCGTCGACCTTCAGCTCGCAGAGCAGGTGGTAGTCGGACGTCCCGGCGTCCTTGTGGACCCGCTCGGCCCAGGCCGCGAGGCCCGCGTCGTCGAAGACGTTGTCGAGGGAGAGCATCCGCTCGTGGTGCTCGACCTCGGCGAGGTCCGTCTCGAATTCGACGGCCACCTTCTGCGTCGGCGAATCCGGCGTCCGCAGCTGCGGGTACGTCTCCTCCAGGGCCTCCAGGGACCGCAGCAGCTCGTCGAAGTCCGCGTCGCTGATGACGGGAGCGTCCTTCACGTAGTACCGGAAGCGGTGCTCCTCGACCTGCTCCGCCAGCCGCGCGTGCTGCTCCCGTGCCTCGGCGGGCACCGTCGTCGTCTCCGCTTGCTTGTCGCCGGCCACCGTGTTGTCCTCCCGTTACTCTGGGTTGTCCGCGAGGGATCTCGCCGCCCGGACGCAGTGGGCGAGCGCCCGGCGGGCGTACCCGGGGGACGCGCCCGCGAGGCCGCACGCCGGGGTGACCGTCACCGCCTCCGTGAGCAGCCCCGGATGCAGCCCCAGCCTGCGCCACAGCGTCCTGACCCCCATGACGCTACCGGCAGGGTCCGACAACGGGCCGTCCGTGCCGGGGACGACACCCGTGAAGAGCCGGGTCCCCCCCTCCACCGCCTCACCGATCGCCTCGTCGTCACGCTCGGTGAGAAGGGCGAAGTCGAAGGAGACGGCCGCCGCGCCCGCCCGGCGCAGCAGGGCGAACGGGACGTCCGGGGCACAGGAGTGCACGACGACGGGGCCGCCCCCGTGGGCCGCGACGACGTCCCGGAGTGTGGCCTCGACGCGTTGCCGGTCGACGGCGCGGTGGGTGCGGTAGCCGCTGGCGGTGCCGATCCGCCCGCGCAGGACGGCGGTGAGGGAGGGTTCGTCGAGCTGGAGGACGATCCGGGCGCCCGGCACCCGACGCCCCACTTCGGCGAGATGCAGGCGCAGGCCCTCGGCGAGGGAGGCGGCGAGGTCGCGGCAGGCGCCGGGATCGGACAGCGCGGCCTCGCCGTTCTTCAGCTCGACGCCGGCGGCCAGCGTCCACGGCCCGACTGCCTGGACCTTGAGCAGGCCCTCGTACCCCTGCGTGAACTCCTCCAGCGCGTCGAGGTCCTCGCCGAGCCAGGCCCGCGCCCGCCGGGTGTCGCGGCCCGGCCGGTCGCCGATGCGCCAGCCGCTGGGTTCCACGCGCGCGTACAGCTCGACGAGCATCCCGGCCGTGCGCCCGATCATGTCCGCGCCGGGCCCGCGGGCGGGCAGCTCGGGCAGGAACGCGAAGTCCTCGAAGGACCCGGTGGCGGTCTTGGCGGCCTCCCGGGCGTCGCCGCCGGGCAGCGACCCGACCCCGGTGGCGGCACCGAACCTGAACTGGCTGTTTTCACTCACCCGGGAAGCCTACGGAACGCCGGCGCTGCTTTTCACCGGCCCGGCCGCACCGTCAGGTCGTTGACCTCCGCGTCGGCGGGCAGGTCGAGGGCCATGAGCAGGGCGGTGGCGACCGACTCGGGGTCGATCCACCGCGCGGGGTCGTACTCCTTGCCCTCCTGCTGGTGCACCTTGGCCTGCATCGGACTGGCGGTGCGCCCGGGGTAGACGGAGGTGACGCGGACGCCGTGGGCGTGCTCCTCCTGGCGCAGGGAGTCCGCCAGGGCCTTCAGGCCGTGCTTGGAGGCGGCGTACGCGGACCACTCGGCGTGCGCGGCGAGGCCGGCGCCGGAGTTGACGAACACCACGTGGCCGCGGGAGGCCCGCAGCTGCGGCAGGAAGTGCCGGGTCAGCTCGGCCGGCGCGACGAGGTTGACGTTGAGCTGGTGGCGCCAGGCCTTCGGGGTCAGGTCGCCGACCCGCCCCAGGTCGACGACGCCCGCGATGTGCAGCAGGGAGTCCACCCGGTCCGGGAGCGTCTGGTGGGAGAAGGCCCAGGACAGCTTGTCGGGGTCGGCGAGATCGCCCACCAGCGTCCTCGCCCCGGGGAAGCCGGCCGCCAGCTCCTTGGCGCGGCCGGCGTCGCGGGCGTGCAGGACGAGGTCGTCGCCGCGCGCGTGCAGACGGCGGGCGACGGCCGCGCCGATGCCGGACCCGGCACCGGTGATCACATGGGTAGCCATGCCCGCCATGCTGCCACCACCGGCCGCACCCTCACCCGATGCCCCGGCTCTCCTCCAGACGGGCCAGGGCTCCGACCGGCTCCTCGGCGAAGAACACCAGCTCGCCCAGGGGGCGCGGCAGGAAGCCCTCCGCCTCCATCCGCCGGAACTGCTCCTTGAGGCCGTCGTAGAAGCCGGCGGTGTTGAGGAGCACCACCGGCTTGTCCGTGTGGCCGTGCTTCTTCAGCTCCAGGATCTCCGTCGCCTCGTCGAGGGTGCCGGTGCCGCCGACCATGACCACCACGGCGTCGGACCTCTCCAGCAGCAGCCGCTTGCGCTCGGCCAGGTCGCGGGCGATCACCATCTCGTCGGCGCCCGGGCGCGCCTTGGCCGCCAGGAACTCCACGGACACCCCGCACAGCCGCCCGCCGGCCTCCTGCACCCCGTCGGCGACCACCTTCATCAGCCCGACGTCCGAGCCGCCCCACACCAGGGTGTGCCCGCCCTTGCCCAGGAGAGCGGCGAACTCGCGGGCGGGGCGGGTGTAGCGGTCGTCGAGGTCGGCGGCGGAGAGGAAGACACAGATGCGCATGGGGCCACCGTACGCGGGAAGAAGACGGCCCCGGAGAACGCTGTCCTCCTCATGACCCGAGGACACACGATCACCATCGAGCAGGGCACCCGGCGCGTCCGCGTGGTGCACGGCGGCCAGGTCCTGGCGGAGAGCGACCGGCCGCTCGTGCTGCGGGAGACGGGCTGCCCGGTGCGCTACTACCTGCCCGCCGAGGACGTCCGCATGGACCTCCTGGCTCCCTCCGGCACCCGGACCCACTGCCCCTTCAAGGGAACGGCGTCCTACTGGTCGCTGCCCGACGCGGCGGACCTGGTCTGGGCCTACCCCGAGCCGAAGCCCGAGGTGGCCCTGATCAAGGACCACCTCTGCTTCTACGAGGTCGACGTCGTCGGCTGATCCGAGGGCGGCGCGGCTGCCCGTCCGTCACCCCTGAGCGGGCTCGGTCACGAACCGGACCCGGGACTCCAGCTTCCGGGCCAGGGCCTGCGCCTCCTCGGGGGTGTCGGCGCCGACCGCGATGTGCCCGACGCGGTTCTCCACCGAGCGGTGCGCCGCGACGACCGTGCCGGGGGCGACGGCGAGTTCGGCGTGGATGACGGCCGGGTGGGACAACACCTCGTCCCAGCCCTCGACGGCGACCAGGCGGCCCGTCGGCGGGGTCAGGAAGCGGATCGCGGAGCCCCGCACCGGCTTCAGCGCCTCCCGGTCGACCGGGTTGCCCAGGACGTCGTCGTAGACCAGGCCGAACCACTCCAGGCCGGGGATCACGTGCGCCAGCATGCGGTGGATCCAGCCGCCCGCGTTGCGCACGTGGATCTCGCCGAGGACGACGCCCCGCCCGGTCCACCACAACTCGACGTGGAACTGGCCGAATCGAAGCTCCAGGG
This sequence comes from Streptomyces actuosus, assembly GCF_016921115.1. Lineage (GTDB taxonomy): Bacteria > Actinomycetota > Actinomycetes > Streptomycetales > Streptomycetaceae > Streptomyces > Streptomyces actuosus_A. The sequence continues at coordinate 38,361 of NZ_JAFFZS010000014.1, read as the reverse complement.
CGGTCAGTGCCGCGACGACCTGCTCCTCGATCTCCCGGGCGGTGTCCTCGGGCAGGATCGCCGGGATCACGTACTCGATCTCGAAGAAGTTCGGCGGTGGCAGCAGTTCCTTCGAGGTCAGCGCCAGCACGTGCGGCCTGCCGTCGAGGAAGACACCCTCGGCGCTGTACTCGGGCCCCTCGACGAACTCCTCGACGATGAAGGACCCTCCGCCGGGCAGGAAGGCGAGGGCCGCGGACAGTTGTCCGGGCTCGTCGATGCGGGTGACGCCCTCGCTGCCCATCGCGTCCCGCGGCTTCACCACCCAGGGCCCGGTGGTCTCCGCCAGGAACCCGCGCGCCGCGGCCTCGTCCTCGCAGACCAGGAAGCGCGGCTGGGGGAACCCGGCGGCGGCCAGGTGGGCCCGCGCCTCGTCCTTGGTGCGCACCCGGTGCACCGCCTGCGGCGGGTTGCCGGGCACGCCGAGCGCCTCGGCGACCTCGGCCACCGCCTCCTGCGCCATCTCCCGGACGCCGAAGACGACGTCGTAGCGCTCCCCCGCGGCCGCCTGCGCCTGTGCCCAGGCCGCGCTGGCGCCGCGCGTGGAGAAGTCGACCGCGGAGGCGGCGTCGGCCTGGGCGGTGATGCCCGGGGTGGCGGCGAGGGTCGCCTCCTGGTTGGTGACGTGGATGCGCAGTCCGCGCCGGCGGGCCTGCTGGAGCGCCGTGGAGACGACGTCCACGGCGAGGGTGGCGTCCCCGGCTCCGCCGACGAAGAGCAGCTGACGGTCGGCCTCGGTCATCTGGGCTCCTGAGAGAATGAAGGTGCGGGCGGAACGGGTCAGAGCGTGAGCAGGAGCTTGCCGGTGGTGGCGCGGGCCTCCAGCAGCCGGTGCGCCTCGGCGGCCTCCTGCAGCGGCAGGGCGGCGTGCACGAGCGGCTTGATGACGCCGTCGGCGAGACGGCCGAAGACGGCCTCGCCGGCGGCGCGCAGCGACTCGGCGTCGTACACGTAGTCCTTCATGGTGGGCCGGGTCAGGAACAACGAGCCGCCGCCGCGCAGCAGTTCGATGTCCAGCGGCGGTACGGCACCGCTCGACAGCCCGCACAGGGCGAGCGTGCCGCGCCGGCCGAGGCTGCGCAGGCTGGCCAGATGGGTGGCGGCGCCGACGGAGTCGTAGACCACGTGGGCGCCCCGGCCCCCGGTGAGGTCGCGCACGGCCTCGTCGAATCCGTCGTAGCCCAGGGTGTGGTGGGCGCCGGCCTCCCGTGCGACCGACTGCTTGGCCTCGCTCGACGCGATGCCGATCACGGTGGCGCCGCGGGCCGCTGCCAGTTGCACCAGGAGCCGGCCGAGGCCGCCCGCGGCGGCCAGGACGACCACGGTCTCGCCGTCGTCGACGGGGTGCGTCTGGTGCGTCAGGTAGTGGGCGGCCAGGCCCTGGAGGGTGACTGCGGCGGCCTCGGTGAGGTCCACCCCGTCGGGCACCGCGATCAGCTTGTCCGCGGGGACCACGGTGTACTCGGCGTAGGCGCCCAGCTGGGAGGCGTACGCCACCCGGGCGCCGGGTGCGAGGTCGGTGACGCCCTCGCCGACGGCGGCGACCGTGCCCGCGCCCTCCTGGCCGGGAGTGAACGGGGGTTCGGCGGGATAGGTGCCGTTGCGGTAGTAGACATCGATGAAGTTGACCCCGGCGGCGGTGTTGCGCACCAGGACCTGGCCGGGGCCGGGAACCGGCTGCCCGATCTGCTCCAGGCGGAGTTCGGACGCCTCGCCGGGCCGGCTGACGCGGATGGACTGCATGCTCTCTCTTCCCGTTCTGGGTCGTACCGTGCGGTGGTGCGGGCGAGGGGCGGTCAGGACGGGGCCGCGGCTCTGCCGCGGCCCCCGGTGCCGGTCTGCTCGCCGAAGACGTCGAGGAAGTAGTTGATGTCCGCCGTCAGCCCCTTCACCATGTCGCCGATTCCGGCCTGGCCGCCGGCGGCGAGGCTGCGTTCGTTGCGCCGCTGGACGGCGGCGGAGAACGGCAGTGCTCCCGTGGCCGAGTAGCGTATGGCACCGTCGCCGGCCCGGCGCGGAATGATCCGGGACAGCGCATGGCGGCTGGCACTGAAGGGAATGTCCAGGCGGCCCTCGGCGAACGCGGCCGGGATCTCCTTGTGGAGGTCGGACACCGACAGCACGGGCTCCACGATCTCGGCGACCTCCGTGAGGATCCAGTCGAGTTCGTCGGCGATGCGGCCCTCGTCCAGCGCGATGAAGTCCAGCAGTGGCGAGTTGGCCCGGGAGGCCAGCAGGAGGCCGTCGATGTTGGCCCGGGTGTCGGGGATGCCGTGCGCCTCCTGGTACGTCTTGCTGATCAGCTTGCTGGCGCCGCCGAGCCGGGCGACGAGCGCGCCGTAGAGGATGAGGTCCTCGGCGTTGGCCCGTTCACGGGGGAAGACCCCCATGAACTCGTGCAGCACGGAGTGGACTTCGACGTCCGGCGGCAGATAGCGGGCGGCGAGGAGGGGCACGGCGCGCAGCGCCGCGACGTCCTGCTCGAAGTGGCCGCCCTGCGGATAGGCGACGGAGATGCAGCGCACGCCCTCGCGCGCCGCCGCCACCGCCTCCAGCACGCTGACGGCCAGGGAGATGGAGGGCGGGACCAGGACGGCGGTGAGGGTGCCGAACAGCTCCCGGTCGACGACCAGCCCGAGTTCGGCCAGTTCACCGCAGAGCGCGTCCACGTCCCGCCAGGCGGCGAGCGAGTCGGACAGCGGAACGGCCTTGGAGTAGGGCAGGTTGTAGGAGATGCCGCCGCCCTCGAACGACGTGATGCCCGCCGCGACGGACGTCTCGAACAGCAGGCGCGCGTCCGGGGAGCCGTGCCGTACCTCCAGCGGCACCGCCACCGCCTCGTTCAGTTCCCGCCCCCGCTGCCAGCCGTGGGCGACGAGCGGATATCCGTTGAGGTCGGCGGGGTTGCGCTCCAGGACGGCCCGCGCGCTGTCGAACTGCTTGAGCCGGGTGTAGGAGTCGATGGTCAGCGTCAGGATGTCCGGACGGGCGTGCCGGTCCAGGTCCTGCAGCAGCGTCATCATCTGCGCGTGGGAACCGACGCCGCACCGGGGTTGCAGCGCCACCCGGTCCGCCGCCCGCGCATCGCGCAGCACCTGGGCCGCGGTGGGTTTGCCCAGCGCGCGCACATAGGCGACGGACTCGGCGAGCGACGGCAGCGGGGGCGCGTCGCCCGGGGAGACGGTGCCGCTCATGAGGTGACCGTCGGAACGGCGGCGTAGGCTCCCGGGGCGGTGGCGGCCGGCGTGGTCCCGGCGCGCAGCCGGTCCAGGGTCGGGGGAAGGGCGTCCAGGTCGGTCAGGACGACGTCCACGCCGAGTGCGTACAGGCGCTCGTGGTCTGAGGTGTGCTTGTAGCTGCCGACCGAGAGGTTGCCGCCGACGATCACCGGGCAGCCCAGGCGCCCGGCCGCACGGGCGGCGGGGAGGTCGTGCAGGTCCTCGTGGGCGTGCCCGTTGAGGCTGCCGATGATCACCGCTTCGGCGTCCGGATGCTCGGCGTGCGCGTCGGCGAACTCGGCGACGGAGGTGCAGGCGCCGAGGTTGACGACGTGGAAGCCCCGGGCGCGCAGGGCGTGGGCGATGAGGTGGTTGGCGACCACATGGCTGTCACTGGCGGCCACCCCGAGAATGACGGTGCGCTGAGCGGTTTCGTGCCGCATGGAGTCCCCCTGGAATCGTCGAGCGAATGTCGGCGGTGCACGGAACGAGCGGAATGACATTCGGTGCGTTCAGTCATCGAATGCGGCGAACAACTCCCGCTTGCTCACCTCGCGCAGACGAGCCACGTTGAATTCCTCGGGGTCGGCCGCGGACAGCGAGTCGAAAACCAGATTGATGGCGGGTACGAGACCCCAGGCCTGCTTGTACGCCGGCCAGCCGGGGCTGCCTTTCTCCAGGTCCGCCTGGCGCTCGAATATGTAGTTGGCCCAACGGGGCGTGGAGGGATAACGGTGGTGGAAGTCGTGCACGACGGTGTCCCCGGTGAGCACCAGGTAGCGGGTGGGGGCATGGACGAACAGCATCCGCAGACTCCAGCGCGCCCAGGCCGCGGCGCGGCGGACCGGCGGCAGTGCGGACGTGGGGGCGGCCTCACCGATGAAGATGGCATTGGTCAGCCCGCCGAAGTACTCCTTGCCGCGGCGCACGGTGAGGTCCGGCGCTGGGAAGGTGTGCTTGACGCACAGCCGCAGGGTGTTGCTGACCTGGAACAGCGGCACCAGGGGAACGAACCAGACGATCAGCAGCTGCGCCCAGGTGCCGGTGGCGACGGTGGCCGCCACGGCCGTGCCGTAGAGCAGGACGCAGACCGCCTTCTCGCTGCGGGCGGAGCCGCTCCAGAACGAACGGGCACGCGCCACGGCGAAGTTGAGGTGGAACCAGGGTGAGAGGATCTTGCCCAGGACACGCCGCCACATCTGCCGACGGTTCATGCCGGGGTGCAGGTCGAGGCTGATCAGGAAGGCCTGCACGGTGGGGTCGCGCAGCGTCATGTGGTGGGCGGCGTGGTGGTCGCTGACGTGCTCGCGGCTGTAGCGCTCGAAGTTCTGGATGATCAGCAGGCCCGAGGTGGCCCGGCCGATGGCGGCGTCCAGGCGGCGCCTGCGGTACATGTTCCGGTGGGAGCACTGGTGGTAGACCATCATGCGCAGGTTCCGCATCCCGTGCAGCGTGACGGCCCAGCCGGCCGGGACCAGCAGCAGCCGGACCCCGCCGAGCGCCAGTCCGGCGCAGCCGGCGACGACGCCGCACAGCATCGACACCACGGCCGTGAGGAGATGGAAACCCGGGGTCCACCAGGACAGTGCATTCTGCCCCGGTAAAGCTTTTCCGGTGAATATGGTGAGCGGGTACTGGACGAACCGGGGCAGCGCACGCATGGTTTCGCGAGGATCCATATGATCCGCAATGCCTTCGGTCCGGTAGCCACTGTCAATGGCTGCCATCGCACTCCTTGAGGTCAGGGATCTGGCGGCGCCGGGCAACGATGTCCGGTCGGACTCTCGTGAATGCGCGCACGCGTAAGGGATGTGACTGGGTGCGTGATCAATCCTGACAGGTTTTCACCCTCAGGGTCAACCGCTTCGGTACGTGAAAAAGATCTGGTGAATTCTCCGGCAATTCAGGCCGCCGCTTCCCGGGCCACCGGCTCGGGAAGCGTACGGCGCGCCCGCACCGGCGAGAGGAACACCGGCAGGAAGGCCGCCGCGGCGAAGCCCGCACCCACCCACAGCGCGGCCTGGATGCCGATGAGTTCACCGAGCGCCCCGGAGAGCGCGGCGCCGACCGCCAGAGCGCCGGTGAGGAGGAATCGGAAGGTGGCGTTCATGCGACCCAGCAGGGCGTCCGGTGTCATCCGCTGGCGGAGGCTGACTCCGAGCACGTTGTCCATGCCGATCTTGAACATGGCGACGGACCAGCCCAGCCCGGCCGGCAACAGCCAGAACCCGTGGTCCACCAGCGGCACCAGCAACACCGCCGGCGACAGGGACAGGCCGGCCAGGCCCAGCGTACGACCGTATCCGAGACGCGCGGCGACCGGGCGGGCGCAGCGCGCACCGATCAACAACCCGACCCCGCCGGCTCCCCAGAACAGGCCCAACGCGGCGCTGGGCAGGCCCAGTTCACGCACGAACCAGATCGGCAGCATGGTGTTGATCACCGCCGACCCGAGGTTGGCGATCGCGGCGGTGAGCGCCAGCGCCCGCAGTTCCGGGTTGCCGAACACATGCCGAACCCCCTCGGCGACCTGGGCGTACAGCCGGGGGCCGGCGCCCGGCGCGGCAGCCGGGCGCGCGGTGCGCCGCAGCCGGGTGAGGCCCAGCCCGGAGGCGAGATAGGAGCCGGCCGCGACCAGCACGGCGACGGGTGCGGTGAGCAGCGAGACCAGCCCGCCGCCCGCGCTGCGCCCGAGGACGTTCCCCGCGGCGATCAGCGTGTTGACGTCCGCGTTGGCCTGAACCAGGCCTTCCTTGGACACCAGTTGAGGCAGCACGCTCTGCGAACCGACGTCGAAGAACACCGTCGCACATCCGTTGAGCAGAACGACAAGGTACAGCTGGCCGAGAGTGAGCACATCCAGCCACCAGGCCACGGGCACGGACGCGTACAACAGGGCGCGCCCCACGTCCGCCACGATCAGCACCCGCCGGTGACTGAGCCGATCCACCCACGCCCCGGCCGGCAGGCCGATCAGCAGGAAGGCCACCGTGCTCAGCGTGGCGAGCGCACCGACCTGACCGGGGCCGGCGTCGAGCGCCGAGACGGCGACGAGCGGGACGGCGACGTAACTGATGTTGGTGCCCAGCTGGCTGAGGGCGGAGGCGGTGAAGAGCGTGCGGAAGTCAGGCGTGCGCCAGGGAGAGTTGGCTGACATGGTCCGTTCATCCGGTGGTCGGGCAGGGCCGCCCGGGAGCCGGGGGCCTCGTCGGCGAGGAACGTGCTGCGTTCAACCATGCCCGGGCGGCCTGAAGGATCCGGGCAACGATGGCCGGATATCACCCTGTGCAAGAATGCTCATTTGCGCCCCCGTTTCACATACCCACCGGCTCCACGGCCGCCGGTCGCGCCTTCGGTTTGGCGCAAAAACCGATCCCGCCGTTCGGCTGGACACTACGTTTCATCCATTGTTCACGGTACTTGGCCGAACCGTATCGCATACTTCCGAGGGCCCCGGATGCACCGGTGGCAGGCCATCGATGCGACAGTCGCCACTGGCAAGAATGCACCACGGAAGAGTTGTTGAAACACGTTGACAAGGCACCAAGATCAATGTGATCGTCGGTGAGGTTCACGGGGGACCTGCTTCCCTGTGCCCGTTTGCTGTGCGCGTAGTGGCGAACACTTCAGACCACCGTCTGGCCGCCCCCCGAGCAAACCCCGGGCCGGCCTGGCTTGCGTTCTACCGAGCTTCCCTACAAGAGCCCTGCCCGTTCAGGGTCACCGACCTATGAAAAGCCAGGTGAATAGCAAAGTGACCGCTCGTACCGCGCTTCTGATCGGAGCCGCCGGCGGAATCCTCTCGGACGTGGCCCGCGGCCTCGCCGACCAGGGACACCCGCTCGTCCTGTTCGACCGGAACGAGGAGGCCGTCACCCGCCTCGCCGACGAGCTGGCCGGACGGACCAAGATCGAGGTCGTCGTCGGCGACATCACCGACATCCCCGCCGCGGAGGCGCAGTTGACCGGGATCGTCGACCGGCACGCCCCGTCCGTCCTGGTCAACGGGGTCGGCGGGGACACCCGCATCATCGGCTACGCCGACCTCGATCGCTCCCACTTCGACCAGACCCACCTGGAGAACGTGGTGAGCACCTGGATCGCGATCAAGGTGTGCGCCCCGCGGATGGTCGCGGACGGCTACGGACGCATCGTCAACTTCGCCTCCGCGGGGGGCCGTACGTACAGCCACTTCAACAACGCCGCCTACGTCGGCGCCAAGGCGGCGGTGATCGGCATGACCAAGCAGATGGCGTACGAGCTGGCCGGGACAGGTGTGGTCGTCAACGTGGTCGCACACGGGCCGATCGCGACCGCACGGGTCGCGGGCGCCTTCGACAGGCGCACCGAGGAGTCGAAGAAGGACGTGCTGTCCCGGCTGCCCATGGGCCGCTACGGCACCGTGGCCGAGGCGGCCGGAAGCGTGCTGCACCTGTGCTCGGAGAGCGCCGGCTACTCGACCGGATCCGTCGTCGACGTCAACGGCGGCCTCTACATGTGACCTGCCCGCGCGCGGCGCGCGAGGGCCCCCGGCCCGGGGCCCGTCGCCCGCGCGGACGGTCCGTCCGCAGCGGAGCCGAACAGGTCCGCCGTGGCCGAAATCCGCACGGTCGTGGCGCCCGTGCACACCCATGACCGGTCGCGGTCGATTTCCGGCCGCCGGCCCGGGAAATTCCAGCGCAAGGAGCTTGGTGTGGCGAAATTTGTCGTCGAATTCGAGTACAACGTCGACCGGGCCGGCCGCGAAAGCCTGCATCCGGCGCACGCCGAGAATCTCTACCGACTGGCCGAGAAGGGCGTCCTGCTGCTCGGCGGTCCGCTCGTCGGGGAGAATTCCGGACTTCTGGTGTACGAGGTCGCGTCCCGCGAGGAACTTCAACGGCTGCTCGACGAGGAGCCGTATGTCAAGGGCGGCGTGGTGGCCGAAATCCGCGTCAGGGAATGGGCGCCCGGCAAGGGCAGTTGGATCGCCGCACTGAACCGCTCCGAGACGGTGCCCGCCGGAAAGGAAACCCACTGACATGGCGCGATTCGGCCAGGACTCGCTGCACCCCTCGATCACCGACCCCGACATGGACTCCATGCGCATCCTGAGTGAGACCGCGCTGCGCTTCCCCGACGCGCTGTCATTCTCCTCGGGCGCGCCGTACGACGGAAACCATGATCTGGCCAACCTGAGCTTCTACACGGACCGGTACATCAAGCACCTGCGGGACAAGGGGGTGCCGGACGCCCGCATCACGCGCCTGATGTTCCAGTACGGACCCGTCAACGGCCTGATCCAGGACGAGGTCGCCCTGATGCTCCGCAAGGACGAGGGCATCGACGTGCCGCCCGAGGCCGTCATGATCACCCACGGCTTCCAGGAGGCCGCCCTGATCGCCCTGCGCGGCCTGTGCGCCTCCCCGGACGACGTGCTGTTGTCGGTGTCCCCGGCCTACGTCGGCATCCGCGGCGCCGCCCGCATGCTGGACATCCCGATCCGCGGCGTGTTGGAGGGCCCGGACGGGCTGGACCCCGAGGCCGTGGCGGAGGCGGCCCGCGCGGTGCGCGCCGAGGGCCGGCGCCCCGCCGCCCTCTACCTGGTGCCGGACTTCAACAACCCCTCCGGCACGGTGCTGCCCCTCGCGGCCCGCCGACGCCTGCTGGAGGTGGCCGAGGCCGAGGACCTGTACATCCTGGAGGACAACCCCTACGGCCTGTTCGCCCGCGACGGCGAGGCGATGCCGACCCTGAAGTCCCTGGACACCGCCGGCCGGGTGCTCTACCTGGGGTCGTTCGCCAAGTCCGCCTTCCCTGGTGCCCGGCTCGGCTATCTGGTCGCCGACCAGGAGGTCGCCGACGGCTCCGGCACCGTCCGCACGCTGGCCCAGACCCTGTCCAAGGCCAAGGCCATGTACAGTGTCGGCTCCTCGACGCTCTCGCAGGCGGTGATCGGCGGCATCCTCGTCGAGCACGACCACGATCTGCGTTCCGCCACCCGGGAGCTGGCCGCCGTCTACCTGGAGCGGCTGGACGCGGCGCTGGACGCGCTCGCCGAGCACTTCCCGCCCGGCGCGGACCACGGCGTCGAGTGGAACACCCCGCGCGGCGGCTTCTTCCTGGCCCTGAAGGTCCCGTTCACCGCCGACCTCGCGGCCATGGAGCGCTCGGCCCGCGACTACGGTGTCAGCTGGGCCCCGATGAGCATGTTCCACCTGGAGGGCGGCGGCCGGCACGAGATGCGGCTGGGCTTCAGCAACCTCGCTCCCGAAGCGATCCGCGAGGGCATCGCGCGGCTGGCCCGCTTCATCGAGGACACCCCCCGCGAGACGTCCCCCGGGACGCAGCGCCCCACCTCCCGCGAGACCGCCCCCGCAACCCCCGGAGCCGCGGCATGAGCGCGTCCGACCAACCGTTCGCCGTCGTCGTCGACGGATACTCGGCCGGAAACTTCTACCCCGCCGCGTTCACCGCTGCCGGCGCCCGCGTGATCCACCTGCAGAGCACGCCGGAGCTGATCCCGACCATGCTCGCCCCGGACCTGAGCGCCTACGAGCGGAACATCGTCGCCTCCGACGCGGGGGAGGCCGCCGCGCTCCTGCGCCCGTACGCCCCCGCCGCCGTGGTGGCGGGCCAGGAGTCCGCGGTGCAGCTGGCGGACCGGCTCAGTGAGGCGGTCGGCGCGGCGACCAACGGCACCGCGCTGTCCCCCGCCCGCCGTGACAAGTACGAGATGATCGAGACGCTGCGCCGGGCGGGAGTGCGCTGCGCCGACCAGTTCAAGAGCGACGACGCCGAACTGATCGTGAAGTGGGCCGAGGACGCCGGCCGGTGGCCGGTCGTCGTCAAGCCGGTGGACTCCGCCGGGTCCGACTCGGTGTACGTGTGCCGCACGGCCGAGGAGGCCAGGGCCGCCGCCGAGCGCATCCTGGGCGGGCGGAACCTCTTCGGCTTCGCCAACGCCGAGGCGCTGGTGCAGTCGTACCTGGAGGGCACCGAGTACATCGTCGACACGGTCAGCGCCGACGGGCACCGCTACGTGTGCGGGGTGTGGCGGTACGAGAAGACGCTGCTGCCCACCGGCCGGAACATCTACAACCGGGACATCCTGGTGTCCGCCGACGAGGCTCCCGTGCCCGCGCTGGTGGCCTACGTGGACGAGGTCCTGCGGGCGCTCGCGGTGCGCTGGGGGCCGACGCACGCCGAGGTGATCGTCACGGACGACGGCCCGGTCCTGGTGGAGATCGCCACCCGTCTCAACGGCAACCTCAATCCGACCTTCCACGACCTGTGCCTGGGCCACAACCAGGCCGGGCTGTCGGCGCGGGCGTACATCGACCCCGACGGCTTCGCCCGGGAGTACGGGGACCGGGTCTACCGCAAGCTGCAGTCCGCCTACACGTACAACGCGCCCACCGCCCTCGACGGCGTCGTGACGGACGTGGACGAGGCGGCGGTCGCGGCGATCGACGCGCTGCCGAGCACGGTCGTCACCGGGGTGAAGTACCGGCCCGGGTCCCGCATCCGCCCGACCGCCGACCTGATGTCGGCGGCCCTGCGGGTGCACCTCACCTCGTCCGACGAGGCCCGGCTGGCCGCCGACTACGACCGGGTCCGCACCCTGAAGGACTCGGTCTACCGCGTCGGCTGACCCACCGCCGCGCCCGCGGGGCCGCCGACGCCCCACCGCCCCACCCGGCGTCCCCGCCGGGTCTTCCCACCCGCTTGACCACTCGACGCCTCGGACGGACGCCTCCGTCCGACGCGTCCGTCCGGAGCTTCCCTCCCGAAGCCCTTGTCCCGAGCTGGAGGACAGTAGTGCACAGCCGCATCGGCCTGTTCCTTTCACCCGTCCACGAGACGGGCCAGGACCCGCATCTGGCGATCCACCGCAACCTCGAACTGGTCGACCTCGCCGACCGCCTGAACTTCGACGAGGCCTGGTTCGGTGAGCACCACAGCCTGGGCTGGGGTCTCGTCGGCGCCCCGGAGACGCTGATCGCCGCCGCCGCCCAGCGCACCCGCCAGATCAAGCTGGCGCACGGCGTGGTCCCGCTCTCCGGCCACCACCCCTTCCACGTGGCCAGCCGCGCGGTGCACCTGGACCACCTGTCGCGGGGTCGCTACATCCTGGGCGTGGGTCCCGGCGTGCCCTTCGACGGTGCGCTGTTCGGCCTGAACCCCAAGGAGCAGCGCAAGCGGCTCGACGAGGCGCTGCCGACCGTGCTCGAACTGGTCAACGGCGAGCAGCGGATCACCCGCAAGACGGACTGGTTCGAGCTGGTCGACGCCAAGCTCCAGCTGCCCCGCTACGGCACGGCGCCGATGGAGGTCGCCCTGGCCACCTCCGGCACCTCCGAGACCAGCCCGCGGCTGATCGGCCGGTACGGCCTGAGCATGACCTCGTTCGCGCTGCCGTTCGCGCTGCTGACGCCGGGCGCCCCTGAGCACATGGGCCTGGCCCAGCAGTGGAAGCTCGCCGAGGAGTCGGCGGCCGAGCACGGGCGGACCCTGCACCGGGAGAACTGGCGCGTGGCGCTGCCGGTCCACGTGGCCGAGACCCGCGAGCAGGCCTACAAGGAGGTGCGCGAAGGCTACGACCGCTGGCTCTTCGAGTACTTCGGCAAGGCCGCCGGCCGTGACGTGCTGGCCCCGGGTGCCGACCGCGAGCGGGCCCTGGAGGACCGGGTGGAGGCGGGCGGCGCCCTGGTCGGCTCGGTCGACGACGTCGTGGACGGCATCCGCCGGATGCACGAGATGACCGGCGGCTTCGGCACGCTCCTGGTCTACGTCGCCGACTGGGCGAGCTACGAGGCCACCGACCGCAGCATGGAGCTGCTGGCCCGCTATGTCGCCCCGCGCGTCAACGGCTTCGTCGACCGCCCCCAGGAGGCCGTCGACTGGGCGATCGCCAGCCGAGCGAAGTGATCGAGGAGCCGGGCGGCGGCCGTCCGATCCCGGCCGCCGCCCGGCCGGCACGTGCGTCCCTCAACACCGAAACCACCCCGCCGGATTGAGTGGAAGTCCTCACATGCTTCAGCAGACCGAGCCGGTATCGACATCCTTGGACCAGCGCTCGTTCCGTGACATCCTCGGCCGTTTCACGACCGGAGTCGTGCTCGTCACCGCGCAGACCGCGCACGGACCGACGGGCATGGCCGTCAACTCCTTCACCTCCGTCTCGCTCGACCCGCCGCTCGTCGCCCTGTGCGCGGGCCGGACCTCCACCACGTGGCCGGCCGTCCGGGCGGCGGGAGGATTCGCGGTGAGCATCCTCGGCGAGCGGCACGCGGACCTGTGCCGACTGTTCAGCACCCCGGGAGCGGACCGTTTCTCCGGCCACGAGTGGGCGCGCACCGAGGCCGGCCATCCCATCCCCGCCGACGGACTGGGCTGGCTGGACTGCGAGATCTCCGTCATCCATCCGGCCGGCGACCACGAACTGGTCGTCGCCTCGGCCGACCGCGGCGCACTGACCGGCGCAGTCCGGCCGCTGGTCTTCCACGCGGGCCAGTTCCGCACCCTTCTCGCGTGAACGCCCGGACAGCACAGGTGAGAACGAGCAGGCAGTACAAGGGGGATTGGGAAGCCGTGAGCGGTTCGCACTGGCAAGAGCACTGGACGAGGCGGCGTGAGGTCTTCCGGGAGGAGTGCCGGCGCTCCCGGGACGGGCTCCTGGCCGACCTCGCCGAACCCTGGGCCGCCCAGGACCGGGCCCTGCGGGACGTGGTCGCCGTGTGCCGGGACTCGCTGCACTGGAAGGAGCAGGGCTACGACACGGTCGCGGCGGACGCGAAGAGCTTCCGGGACGCCCTGCCGATCCGGCGCTACGACGACTTCGCGGCGGCCATCGACCGGGAGGCCCTCACCAAGGGAGGCGTCCTGTCGTGCAGCCCGGTGATGCGCTGGCTGAAGACCAGCGGGACGACGGGCACCCCCAAGCGCGTCCCGTACACCCTGCACTGGCTGCTGACGTACCGGATCCCGGCGATGCAGGCGATGTGGGGCACCTATCTGCTGCACCACCCCTCCCTGCTCGCCCATCCGCACGCCACCCTCGACACCCAGACCGTGCACGACGACGTCGAGGACTTCCTCCACGGCGTCCAGTACCAGTCGATCAGCAACCGTCACCCGCGGATCAACAGCCGCGACTGGAACCCGCCGTGGGCGGCGGCTCCCTGGTTCGGCACCGAGGCTCCGTCCTCGCACGCGGGCCGGATGTACCACCGGGCCCGCCACCTGATCGGCCGGCGGCTGCAGTTCGTCTCCGCGATCAACCCGAGCACGCTGATGTCGCTGCGCGACCTGATCGGGGAGTTCGGCGACGACCTGGTCCGCGACCTCGCGGACGGCACCCTGGAGGGGAAGCCGTACACCGACCCGGACCCGGAGGCCGCCCGGCATCTGCGGTCCGTGCTCGACCAGGGCGAGTTCACGCTCTCGGACCTGTGGCCCTCCCTCGGCGTCTACAGCTGCTGGCTGTCCTCCTCCGCCGGGCGCTACCGCTCCCGGCTGGAGGCCCTGCTGCCGCACGCACGCGCCATGCCGTTCATGAGCTGCGGCACCGAGGGCGTGACCACCATCCCGGTCGACGACTCCCTGGAGAGCCAGCCGCTCGCGGTGAACCAGGCGTTCTTCGAGTTCGTGCCGGCCGACGTCGACCTGGGCCGGCTGCTGGACGCGGGCGAGCACGTCGACACCCTGCTGTTCGACGAGGTCGCCGCGGGCCGCGACTACCACCTGATCATGACGCAGGGCAACGGCCTGTACCGGCTGTGGAGCGGTGACGTGTACCGGGTGGACCGGATCGTGGACGGCGTGCCCTGGATCCGCTTCGTCCACCGCGACGGCATCTTCCACTCCTTCACCGGCGAGAAGATCACCGAGGGGCAGGTCACCGACGCCCTCGACCGGGCCCTGACCGCGGCGGGGCTGGCCGGCGGGCTGTACCTGTGCGGGCCGCAGTGGGGTGATCCCCCGTACTACGTGGTGGTCGGCGAGGTCCCCGAGCCGGGCGCCGCGCTGGACGAGTCGCTGTCCCGTGCGGTGGACGGCGCGCTCAGCGACATCAACATCGAGTACGCGTCGAAGCGCACCAGCGGCCGGCTGGGCCGGCTGGAGTTCCGCACCGTCGCGCCCGACGCCGTCGCCGCCTACGCCGAGGCACGCCGGCAGCAGGGCAACGCCACCCAGTACAAGTACAAGCCGTTCCAGAAGGACACCGAATTCGTCGCCGACCTGGTCGGCGGGGCGGGAGCGCACCGGTGATCGAGACCAGGAGACCTCCGCAGAACGTCCGCCGCGAGATCATCACCCTGCCCCGCGGCGGCGCCGACCTGGCGCTGCACCTGTGGCGCCCGCGCGGGGAGGCCAAGGGCGCGGTCTTCTACTTCCACGGCCTGCAGAGCCACGCGGGATGGCTGTGGGAGGTGGGGCCGCGGTTCGCCGACAACGACATCGCCTTCTTCGTGCTCGACCGGCGCGGCAGCGGCATCAGCGGCGGCGACCGCGGCGACCTGCCGGACACCGGCACGATCATGGCGGACTACACCGCGGCGATCGCGCACACCCGGGAACTCGTCGGCGACGACGTGCCGCTGACGCTCTTCGGGCACTGCCTGGGCGGTTCCTTCCTGGCCGCGCTGCTGCACGATCCGGCCTTCACCGTCCGCCACGAGGCCACCGTCTTCTGCTCAGCCTGGCTGGGCCGGCTGCACACCGTCCTGTCCCCGCGGGAGCGGGCGGAGCTGGCCGCCGAGCAGGGTAGCGAGCCGTGGGACGCGGGCCTGAAGTCGGCCGACTTCACCGCCGACCCACGCTACCGGGACTTCATCGACCACGACGATCTGGCGGTGCGCAGCCTCACCCGGCGCTCCCGGGCCGTGCTGCTCGCCCTGGAGGCGCGGTACATGGCACCGGACCGGCCGAGGCCGCCGGACGCACCCACCGCGTTCGTGTCGGGGCTGACCGATCCGATCGTGGACCTGGAGGCGACCCGGGGCGTCTTCCAGGAGCTGTTCGACGGCCGGGGGCTGGTCCTGCAGTTCCCCACCGACCGGCACTACCTCTTCTACACCGACGTCCGGGACGGCCTGGTCGACTGGGCCTCGACGCACACTCTGCTGCAGGGGCTGGACCGTGACGTCGTGTGAGGCGCGGCTGTACCGGGTGGCGCTGCCGATGCGGATCGCCTTCGACCACCCGGCGGCCCGCCGCCGCACCAGCGACAGCCTCGTCCTGCGGCTGACGGTCGACGGTGCCGACGGCATCGGCGAGTGCGCGCCGCGCCGGTACGTCACCGGCGAGACCTCCGACGGTGTCGCGCACGCGCTGCGCCGCCACCCGATGGAGGTGCTCTTCGACCGGCTCGTGCGCGGCGAGCCGGCGGCTCTGCTGGCCGAGTTGCGGGAGCAGGGCTTCACGAAGACCTTCGGCGGCCCCCGGCCACCCGCCGACGGCTCCGGCAACAACCTTCTCTGTCTGCTGGAGACGGCCGTCCTGGACCTTCTCACGCGCCGGCTCGGACTGCCCGCCGGTGCGGCGGTGTCGACGGCCCTCCCGCGACGGGAGGTCCGCGTCTCGCAGGTGCTGGACCTGAGCATGGACGTGGGCGAGTTCCTGGACACGCGCGGGCCGTTCCACTTCGTGAAGGTCAAGGCGTCCGACGACCTCGACCGGGACGTCCGCACGGTGGCCGCGATCCGCGACCGGCTCGGCCCGGACGTGCCCGTGATGGTGGACGCCAACATGAGCTGGACGCCCGCCGGCGCCGCGCGGCACGCGGAGCGGCTGCGGGAGGCGGGCGCCGGGTACGTCGAGGAGCCTCTGCCACCGCGCTCCTGGCGGGCGCTGCGCGACCTGCGGCGCGCGACCGGCCTGCGCGTGATGCTGGACGAGTCGGTGTGCACCCTCGCCGACGCCCGGCAGGCCGCCACCGCCGAGGCGTGCGACGCGCTGAACGTGCGGGTGGCGAAGAACGGCGGGCTGCTGGCGTCGGCCCGTCTCGTGGCGTTCGCGCGCAGCGCGGGACTCGGCTTCCAGATCGGGGTGCAGGTCGCCGAGACCGGTCCGCTGATCAACGCGGGCCGGGCGCTCGCGCTGCGCTGCCCGGACGCGCTGGCCGTCGAGGCGGGCCAGTCCGACCGCTTCTTCCCCGAGATGATCGTCTCGCCGCCCCCGGTCGTGGACCGCATCGCCAACACCGTCGCCCCGGTGACCGGGCCGGGCTTCGGCCTGCGCCTGAACGAACGGGCCGAGCCGTGGGCGGCGTTGTCGTGGACCGCGGACGGCTGGCGGTCCGTGGCGCCGTCCCACCCCGCCCCCGTCGAGGAGAGTGCTCTGTGACCGTTCTGTTCGAAGCGTCCCACCGGGGAGAGCCGTACGTCGGACTCGGCGATCCGGAGGACGCGGAGCTGACCCTGTATCCCGCGGCCGGGCTCGACCTGCCGGGGGCGGTGCTCGCCGCCGGGAGCGACACGGAGGCGCTGACGCGGGCGCTCACCGCGGGCCGCCCGGTGGAGGTGCCCGCCCTGGACGTGTCCTTCCGGCCGCCGCTGCTGCCGCGCTCGCCGGGGGACGCCCTGGTCGGGGGCTTCATGGCGACCCACAACGTCAAGGCCGACAGTGGCGCGCCCGACCAGCCCAACTGGTTCTTCAAGGGACTCGGCGACGTGCTGAAGGTCTCCGGTGAACCGCTGCGCGTGCCCGGGTCCGCGGTGGCGGTCACCGAGGAGGCGGAGGTCGTGCTGGTGTACGTCGGGGACGCAGACGGCACGCCGCGCTATGCCGGGTACACCTTCGGCAACGACCTGACGGACATCGGCCGGTTCCGCCGCCACAACGGGCACCTGTCGTACGCCAAGCTGTGCGACGCGGGCATCGCCCCGTGGCTGTTCCTGGGGACACCGCCCACACACGTCACCGGTCATGTGACGATCGAGCGGGACGGGGACGCGGCCTGGCAGGGCGCGTTCGTGACCGGGACGAAGGCCTTGCACTACCCGCTGCGGGACATCACCTCGCGGCTGCTGTCGTACTCCTCGCTGCTGCATCCGGGCCGCGTGCACTACGTCTACCTCGGTGCCGACCGCAGCAGCTTCCACCACGGTTTCACCATGGCCGACCGGGACCGGGTCACCATCGCGTTCGCCACCCACGGGGTGGCACTCACGCATCCGGTGCACTGGGGCTGAGCGGGCCGGGCCGCACGATCCGGGCATGTCGTCGTCGATGAGCCCGCGCCGCAATGGCAGTCTGCACAGGCATGGAGAAGCAGACTGTTTCACGCGACGGGACCGCGGTCGCGTACGACGTGACCGGCCGGGGCCCGACGGTGGTCCTGGTGAGCGGTGCGATGTCCACCGGCGGCACCCTGGCCCCGCTGGCGCAGCGGCTCGCCGGCCGTTGCACGGCCGTCGTGTACGACCGCCGGGGACGCGGCGAGAGCGGTGACACCGCGCCCTACGCCGTGGACCGCGAGGTCGAGGATCTCGTGGCGCTGACCGAGGCGGTGGGCGGGGACGCGGCCCTGTTCGGTGTCTCCTCGGGCGGTGCACTGGCGCTGCGGGCGGCGGCGACCGGGTTGCCGGTGGGCCGGGTCGCGGTCTACGAGGTGCCGTTCGCCGACAGCCTGGCGGGCGGCGCCGAGCAGCAGGCCCGGTACACGGCCGACCTGGAGCGGGCGCTCGGCGAGGGCCGGCGCGGGGACGCGGTCGAGCTGTTCCTGCGGCTGACGGGCCTCGGCGAGGAGATGATCGCCGGTGCCCGTCAGTCCCCGATGTGGGCCGGCATGAAAGCCGTCGCGCCGAGCCTGGCCCACGACGCCGCGGTCATGGGCGACGGTCTCCTCCCCCGCGAGCGGCTGGCGGCGATCGGCGTGCCCGTCCTGTCGGTCGCGGGCGCGGCGAGCCCGCGATGGATGCGTGAGGCGGGCCGGGAGATCGCCGGGGCCGTGGCCCACGGCACGTACCGGGAGCTCGAGGGGCAGACCCACATGATCGATCCGGACGTACTGGGGCCGGTGCTGGCCGAGTTCGTCGCGGGCTGAGCGCTCAGACCCCGGTCGTCGCGCGCGTGGTCGACGCGATCGTCGCGGAGCCCACCACGCGCGTGCCGTCGTACAGGACGATGGCCTGACCGGGGGCGACGCCGCGGACCGGCTCGGCGAACGTCACCGTCAGCTCCCCGGCACCCGCCTCGGCCGTCACCTCCGTCTCGCCGCCGTGGGCGCGCAGCTGTGCG
The DNA here is from genome assembly GCF_016921115.1 of Streptomyces actuosus. Classification (GTDB taxonomy): domain Bacteria; phylum Actinomycetota; class Actinomycetes; order Streptomycetales; family Streptomycetaceae; genus Streptomyces; species Streptomyces actuosus_A. Next base: position 19,879 of record NZ_JAFFZS010000014.1, on the reverse strand, counting down.
GTGTAGGTGCCGGGGCCGGCCGGGGCGGTGCCGCACCAGCGGGGCCTGATCGCGGTCAGCGCGGACACGTCCAGCGCCTCGGCGGGGCCCACGGTGACGGTGTTGTTCACGGGAGAGATGTCGAGGACGTAGCGCGGCTTGCCGTCCGCGGCGGGCGTGCCGATCCTGAGACCCTTGCGCTGGCCGATGGTGAAGCCGTACGCGCCCTCGTGGGTACCGAGCCGGTTGCCGGCCTCGTCGACGATCTCGCCCTCGGCCGTGCCCAGCCGCCGGGCCAGGAAGCCCTGGGTGTCGCCGTCGGCGATGAAGCAGATGTCGTGCGAGTCGGGCTTCCTGGCGACCGTGAGGCCGCGCCGCTCGGCCTCGGCGCGGATCTCGTCCTTGGTCGTGACGGTGTCGCCGAGCGGGAACAGGGCGTGGGCGAGCTGCTTCTCGTCCAGCACGCCGAGGACGTACGACTGGTCCTTGGCCGCGTCGGAGGCGCGGTGCAGCTCCCTGCCGCCGTCCGCGTGCTCGACGATCTTCGCGTAGTGGCCGGTGCACACCGCGTCGAAGCCGAGGGCGAGCGCCTTGTCCAGCAGCGCGGCGAACTTGATCTTCTCGTTGCAGCGCAGGCACGGGTTGGGGGTGCGGCCCGCCTCGTACTCGGCGACGAAGTCCTCGACGACGTCCTCGCGGAAGCGGTCGGCGAGGTCCCACACGTAGAAGGGGATGCCGATGACGTCCGCGGCGCGGCGGGCGTCGCGTGAGTCCTCGATGGTGCAGCAGCCCCGTGCGCCCGTGCGGAACGACTGCGGGTCGGCGGAGAGCGCCAGGTGGACGCCGGTCACGTCGTGGCCCGCCTCGGCGGCGCGCGCGGCGGCGACGGCGGAGTCGACGCCGCCCGACATGGCGGCGAGGACGCGGAGGGGGCGGGGGGAGTGCTGCGGGGTGTCAGTCATAACCCCTCCAGGGTACGGGGGCGCGGGAACCGGGGTCCGCGCCTGCGCGTTGTCGATCACATGGGGGATGCGAGGAGCGACACGGACCGGCGGATCGGGCGGCGCACCCTGCTGGTCGGCGGCGGGGCCGCGGCGGTGGGTTCGGCGGTGCTGGCCCGTGCGGAGCTGGCGCGGCTGTGGTGGCGGCTGCCCGGGGTGGAGAAACCGCGCACGGCGGGTGCGGTCGACTTCCCGGGCGCGCGGTGGGTGTCGGCGTCGCCGGCGAACTTCCGGCGGGCGGACCGGCCGGACGACTATGCGGTCGACCGGGTCGTCGTCCATGTCACCCAGGGCAGCCGGGGCGGGGCGGTGAAGGCCTTCCGGGATCCCGGGCACGGGGCGGCGGCCCACTACGTCGTCGGGCAGGACGGCGGTGTCACGCAGATGGTCCGTGAGCTGGACGTGGCCTTCCACGCGGGCAACCGGGGGTACAACGAGCGCAGCGTCGGCATCGAGCACGAGGGCTTCGTGGACCGGCCGCAGGACTTCACGGACGCGATGTACGCGGCCTCGGCCCGGCTGGCGGCGGTGGTCTGCCTGCGGTACGGCATACCCGTGGACCGCGAGCACGTCGTCGGGCACGTGGAGGTGCCCGGGACCGACCACACCGACCCGGGACCGCACTGGGACTGGGAGCGGTATCTGGGGCTCGTGCGACGTGCGAGAACGGTCGCCGAGAACAAGAAGAAAAATCCCGCTGCATCCCCTTCCGCCCGATAGCAAACGGTTTACTCTGGAGATAGACCTACGAGATGAGTGAGGGAGTCCGACCGGAGTAGCCGACGTGGGCGTGAAGCCTCGGTTTCCGCCGATGCCGACGTCGACGGTAGGGCTGAGAGGCCGGAAGGCCGACCGACCGAAAGGCCGATCGACCGGAAGGCGACCCCCAGTCACCTGATCCGGACCATGCCGGCGAAGGGAACCCGTCTCGTAGGTCGCTTCGTGTTCGGGCCCGCGGCCGGACCCGGCCCTCCCCCGACGGACCACCGGGTCGACCTGCGCCCGGGCTCGCCACGCTCGCCCCTCCCGGGGGCGGCCACCGGCCCCGCGCATGCTCCCGCCCGACCCCGGACCGGACGGGTCCCCGCCTCGCGCGGGCACCGGTTTCCGCGGGACCGGGCCTCAGGTGAGTCCGGCCGCCCGGGCCCGCTCCACCGCCGGGCCGATGGCCTTGGCGACCGCCTCCACATCGGCCCGCGTGGAGGTGTGGCCGAGGGAGAAGCGCAGGGTGCCGCGGGCCAGGTCCGGATCGGTGCCGGTGGCCAGCAGGACGTGACTGGGCTGGGCGACGCCCGCGGTGCAGGCCGAGCCGGTCGAGCACTCGATGCCCTGGGCGTCCAGCAGGAGCAGCAGGGAGTCGCCCTCGCAGCCGGGGAAGGTGAAGTGGGCGTTCGCCGGGAGGCGGTCGACCGGGTCCCCGCCCAGGATCGCGTCCGGGACGGCCGCCGCGACCGCGTCGACGAGGTCGTCGCGCAGGCCGCCGATCTCCCGCGCGAACCACGTGCGCCGTTCGGCGGCGAGCCGTCCGGCGACGGCGAACGAGGCGATGGCGGGGACGTCCAGGGTGCCGGAGCGCACGTGCCGCTCCTGCCCGCCGCCGTGCAGCACGGGCACGGGCTCGTACGCGCGGCCGAGGACGAGCGCGCCGATGCCGTACGGGCCGCCGACCTTGTGGCCGGAGACGGTCATCGCGGCGAGCCCGGAGTCGGCGAAGCCGACCGGGACCTGGCCGAAGGCCTGGACCGCGTCGGCGTGCAGCGGGACGTCGAACTCGGCGGCGGCGTCGGCCAGTTCACGGACCGGCATGAGTGTGCCGATCTCGTTGTTCGCCCACATCACGGTGGCCAGGGCGACGTCGCCGGGGTTGCGGGCGATCGCCTCGCGCAGGGCCTCGGGGTGGACGCGGCCGTGGGCGTCGACGGGGAGGTACTCGACGGTGGCGCCCTCGTGCTCGCCGAGCCAGTGGACGGCGTCCAGGACGGCGTGGTGCTCGACCGGGCTGGCGAGGACCCGGGTGCGGGCCGGGTCGGCGTCGCGGCGGGACCAGTACAGGCCCTTGACGGCGAGATTGTCCGCCTCGGTGCCGCCGGAGGTGAAGACCACCTCGCTGGGGCGGGCGCCGAGCGCTTCCGCCAGGGTCTCGCGGGCCTCCTCCACGGTGCGCCGGGCGCGGCGTCCCGATGCGTGCAGGGAGGACGCGTTGCCGGTGATGCCGAGTTGGGCGGTGAGCGCCTCGACTGCCTCGGGGAGCATCGGCGTGGTCGCGGCGTGGTCGAGGTAAGCCATGGTGAGGCCGATTCTACGGGGCCGGATCGCGTCGGCCCGCAGGGGAAGTCGGCCACGCGCCCGGGAGGGCGCCGGTGGCGCCGAGCCGCGCTAGAAGCTCCAGGAGACGGTGTGGTCCACCTGCATGAAGGCGAGCAGGACGACCAGGTCGGCGACGCCGAGCGCGAGGCCGAGGTAGGCGCGACCCGGGCGGGTCGTTCCGCGCCACAGGGCCACGGCGGCCAGCGCGATGGCGACCGGACCGAGGAAGAGGTTGAGGACGAGGAGGCCGAGCAGGCCCAGGATGAAGGACGCGACGGCCATGCCGTCGGTGTCACGGGTACCGGTGCGGCGCGTGGCCGGTGCGGTGAGTTGCATGGCGGGTCAGCTCCCGGTCGGACGTAGGGGCGGATCAGTGGACGGACGAGCCGCGGCGGCGGGCGTGGTGCTCGCGGAGCGCGAAGATGCCCAGCCAGGCGGCGATGACGGCGGCCGTGACGAGGGTGAAGGGCAACGGCGCGTGGGCCACGGTGCCCATCACGACCCCGAGCAGCAGGAGTGCGGCGACGAGGAACAGCATGGGACGGAATCCCCCTCCGTGAAGTTCGGTGAACGCTTGTGGTTACACTTGTTCACTGACTTTTGAGTCTAGCGCGTCGCACGGCTTCCCAATTCCAGAGAACAGTTGTTAACTGTATGGCATGAGTCACACCGTCGGCATCCGGCAGGCACAGAAGCAGAAGACCCGTCAGGCGCTCCTGGACGCGGCCCTGCACCTGCTGGAGGAGCAGAGCCTGAGCAGCCTGGGCCTGCGCGAGGTCACCCGCGCCGTCGGCGTCGCGCCGACCGCCTTCTACCGGCACTTCCCGTCCACCGCGGACCTGGGAGTGGCGCTGGTCGAGGAAGCGCTGGGCAGCCTGCACCCGATGATCCGGACAACGGTGTCCACGGCGGGCGACAGTCGGCAGCGCATCGACCGCGCCATCGAGCTGATCGCCCGTCATGTGGCCGCCTACCCCGCGCACGTCCGCTTCATCGCCCGCGAGCGGCACGGCGGCGTGCAGCCGGTGCGCGAGGCGATCCGGGACCAACTGGCGCGGTTCGCCGAGGAGGTGCGGACCGAGCTGGCCGAGGACCCCGTCTCCACCGACTGGAACGACGACGACCTGCTGATGCTCGCCCACCTCTACGTCGACCAGATGCTCAGTACCGCCTCGCTGTTCCTGGAGACGCTCGACGCTCCGGAGGAAGAACGGATCCGGGCCGCCGATCTGGCGCGCCGTCAGCTGCGCCTCATCAGCATCGGCCGCCGGCACTGGCACGACTGAGCCGCCCGGAAACGCCGCGGGACGGCGCCCCCTCGCGGGGTGCGCCGCCCAACCTCGGATCAGCCCTGCTGTCCGGCCTGTTCGCCGCTTCGGCCCGGCGCCTTCGCGCCGGGCCCGCCGCAGCCGCCGCCCTCGACGCCGCCGCGGCCCGGACCACCGCGACCGGGACCGCCCTGGCGCCCGTCGGGCGCCCCGCTCGGCGCACCCGACGGCCCGGCGCCGCCCGGACCGGCGGCGGGGGCGCCAGAGGCACCCGGGGACGGGGCCTCCGGCCTCCGGGAGGGCATGCCGCTGGGCGCCCCCGACCGATCCCCGCCCGGGGCGCCGCACGCCGTCGGCCGCCCGGCCCCACCCCCGTCGGACGAGGAGGACGCCGAGTCGCCCGAACCGCAGGCAGCCAGGGCGAGGGGCGACAGTGCCAGCAGGGCCACCGCGGGAAGGAGACGGGCACGCTTCATGACGATCAGCTCCACGAAAGGTGAGGATCTTCTGAGGAGCGCACTCAACCAACGGCACCTGGGCCTTTGTTGGGCCCCGCCTGTCCCGCGCCTGTGCACGGCACGGGGGCACCGCCCCGACCAGGGGCGTCACCGCCCGCGCCCGCCCGGCCCCTGGTACGGGTTCGTGACAGAAGCCGCCGTACGAGCCGCCGCCGGACCCGCCGGATACGGCGGGAGCACCGCGCACGGGCCGCACAGGGGCGGACGTCGGGGCCTTCGGTGTCCGGCATCCGGCGGCACACACCCGCGGCACGCCGGCTTCCCCGCCCGCGCCCGTCGGGGCAGGAACGCGGACCCGGAGGCGGGCGCAGGGGTGGACCCGGACGCGGACCCGGACACGGAGGCGGACGCAAGGGTGGACCCGGACGCGGACGCGAACGCTGGGGGCGGACGGGACTCAGGGCAGGACACCGACACAGCGGCGCACGCGCCCGTGCCGTTCGGCGCCGTGTGGGAAGCCGGAGGGCCGCCGGTGCCTACGGGCGGGCGGCGGCGCGGAGGAGTGACGGGCCGCTCAGCGGAGTCTGACCCGTGCCAGCTGCCGGGACTGCGCCACCAGCCGGTCGGCGCTGTCCCAGACCTCGGCGTCCTCCTCCAGGAAACCGCCGGCGAGGTTGCGGGTGGTGATCGCCACCCGGAGCGGGCCCGGGGCCGGACGGCAGCGGACGTGGACGGTCAGCTCGACCGTGGGCACCCAGCCGGACAGGCCGAGTTCGAAGGCGGTGGGCGGGAGGGCGTCCACCGCGAGCAGGAGGGAGAGCGGGTCGGCGTCGCGCCCGTCGGCCAGTCCGAACCACGCCCGCATCTCGCCCCGGCCGGACGGCTGCCCGAGGGCCCAGCCGAGGGTCGCCGGATCGAGCTTGAGCATCAGGCGCTCGGTGATGGCGGAGCTGCCGGAGACCGGCGCAGGACCGTCCTCGGGGCCGAAGCACTGCTCGATGGGCGGGATGGCCGGCGGCTTCGCCGAGGTGCGGACGTCGTCGGGCAGGGTGTCCAGGTCGCCGTAGGACGCAAGGACGCGGATCCGCTCGACCTCGGTGCCGTCCTCGTCGTACTGGAAGAGGGAGGCCTGGCCGGTGGAGAGGCTGCGGCCGCTGCGCACGACGTCCGTGCGGACCACGGCCGGCCCCGGCTGGGAGGCGGTGAGGTAGTGCGCGGAGACGGTGAAGGGGTCGGCGTGCGGCAGGGCGTCCGCCAGGGCCCTGCCCAGGACGGCCAGCAGATAGCCGCCGTTGACGGCACTGATGATCGTCCAGCCGGCCGAGAGGTCGATGTCGTAGACGCCGGGCTCCCGGCGGGTGAGCGCGGTGTCCCGGTCGAACTCGCTGTCGCCGATCACGGCCCGGTCGGCTGCGGCGAAGGCTGCTTCTGGCATGGTCGAACGGTACAACGAAAAATTACTAAGCGGTAGCTTTCAGGGTTGCACCGCTGCCGCACCGGTGAATCTTCGGCAATTAATCGGTAAGTGTCCGTACTCGTCCGTCAACCTTGGGCCCACGCTTTCCCTCTCTAGGGACATGAGCCTCACCGGGACTCCCTTCCTCGCCACGCTGATCACGCTGGCCGTCGTCGCTCTCGCCCTGCCCCTGGGTCTCTGGTCACGCCTGCGCGGGCCCCGGCTGCTGCGTGCCGCGGCCCGCGTGGTGATGCTGCTGTTCGCCCAGGGCACGGCCGTCGCCCTGGTCTTCGTACTGGTGAACAACGACAACAACCTGTACGACAACTGGGGAGACCTGCTTGGCACGGGCGAGCATGTGCGGCGGGCGGCGGACCTCGGTGCCAACGGCACCGGGGGCGTCGTGGTGGAGCAGCTGCCGTCCGTGCGGCAGAGGTTCGAGCCGGCGTCGGGTCCCGGGATGCGCTCGGCCGGCGGCGTCCGGGTCACCCAGCTCCGGGGGCGGGTCTCGGGCGTCGACGCGGAGGTCTACGTCTGGCTGCCGCCGCAGTACGACGACCCCGCCTACCGCCACCACAGGTTCCCCGTCGTCGAGCTGCTGCCGGGCTACCCCGGCTCGGCGAAGGCCTGGTTCGGCTCGCTGCACGCGCACGAGCAGCTGCTGCCGCTGATGCGCTCCGGCAGCGTGGCACCGTTCATCCTGGTCGCGCCGCGTACCAACCTGCTGTCCGGCCGCGACACCGGTTGCGCGAACACCGCCGGCACGGTGAACGCCGACAGCTGGCTCAGCATCGACGTGCCGAAGATGGTCAGGGACAACTTCCGGGCCGCACCGGGGCCGTCGGGCTGGTCGGTCGCCGGCTACTCGGCGGGAGCCCACTGCGCGCTCAGGCTGGCCGTCGCCCACCCCGACCGCTACCGGGCGGCCGTGAGCATGTCCGGCTACAACGACCCCATCGGCGAACGCCGCTCCGTCACCGCGCAGAGCCCGGCCCTGCGGGCCGCCAACAATCCCTACCTGCTGCTGAGGAAAGCACCCGTGCCGCCGCGGATCTCGCTGTACCTCTCCGGGCAGCCGAGGGACGGGTACGAGGCCGCCCTCGCCCTGAGGAGGATCGCGAAGGCACCCACCTACGTGCACGTGGTCTATCTGCCGCGCAACGCCGGCGGCCACACGATGGCGCTGTGGCGGCCGCAGGTGGTGCCGGCCTTCCGCTGGCTCACGTTGCACCAGGGCCCGCGGCACGCACCGGCCGGGTCTACTCCTCCCGCACCGTCGAGCGGCGGTTCCAGGCACGTGGGGCACGCCAGTTGAACCGCATCGCGAGCAGCCGCAGCACGAACGCCGTGACCGCGGCGAGCGCGCTGGTCAGCGGGGTCAGGACGTCGTAGCGGATGCACAGCGCCACCATGGTGGCGCCGACGACGGCGGGCACCGCGTACAGGTCGCGGTCCCAGCGCAGCAGCGACGGAACCTCGTTGGCGAGCACGTCGCGCAGCACGCCACCGCCGACCGCCGTCGCCAGTCCGAGGGCCGCCGACTGGGGGAGGCCGAGTCCGTAGTCGTACGCCTTCGTGGTGCCCGCGACGCAGAACAGGCCGAGGCCCGCCGCGTCGAAGACGTTCACCCCGACCTGGATCCGCTCCACATGGGGATGCAGGAAGAACACGAGCAGGGCGGCGAGCAGCGGCGTGGTGAAGTACCCCAGGTCGGTGAAGGCGGCCGGGGGGACGGCGCCGATGATCAGGTCGCGGAACAGCCCGCCGCCCAGTGCGGTGGCCTCGGCGAGAGTGGCGATGCCGAAGACGTCGAAGTTCTTGCGGACGGCCAGCAGCGCGCCGGAGATGGCGAAGACGAAGATGCCGACCAGGTCGAGCGTGTGCTGGACGGACGGGCTGAACAGTTGCTGATACACCCCAACATTCTCGCCTGAAGACGAGCCCCCGCCTTACAAAGCAAGGCGGGGGCTCGGGTGAAGCTACTTCTTCTCGGACGTTCCCTCGGCGTCGTCGGAGGCGGCGGTCGCCTGCGCGGGGGCGTCCTCCTCGGCCTCGGCGTCACCCGCCGGCTCGCCCGGACCGTCGGCCGGCTCCTCCGACCCGGTCTCCCCGGTCACCGTGGTCTCCTCGGCCGCGGTCCCGGCCGGCGCGGCCTCCTCCGCCGCGGTCTCCTCCGGCGCGGCCTCGACGGCCTCCTCGGTCACCGGCTCGGACTCCTTCTCGGAAGCGGTCAGCAGGACGGTGTCCTGCGGCTGCTGGTCGTCGAAGTTCTCCGGGTGGTGGCAGGCGACCTGCTGGCCCACCTGCAGCTCGATCAGCGGCGGCTCGGTGGTCCGGCAGACCTCCGTGGCCTTCCAGCACCGGGTGTGGAAGCGGCAGCCGCTCGGCGGGGAGAGCGGCGAGGGCACGTCGCCCTTGAGCAGGATGCGCTCGTTCCTGCCGCCCTTGCGCTTCGGGTCCGGGATCGGCACCGCGGAGAGCAGGGCCTTGGTGTACGGGTGCATCGGCGAGCGGTACAGCTGGTCGCGATCGGCCAGCTCCACGATCTTGCCGAGGTACATCACCGCGATCCGGTCCGAGACGTGCCGGACGACCGACAGGTCGTGCGCGATGATCACGTACGTGAGGCCGAGCTCGTCCTGCAGGTCGTCGAGGAGGTTGATGACCTGCGCCTGGATCGACACGTCCAGGGCGGACACCGGCTCGTCGGCCACGACCAGCTTCGGGTTCAGGGCAAGCGCGCGGGCGATGCCGATGCGCTGGCGCTGACCGCCGGAGAACTCGTGCGGGTAGCGGTTGTAGTGCTCGGGGCTCAGGCCGACCAGTTCCAGCAGCCGCTGGACCTCCTTCTTCACCCCGCCCTCGGGCTCGACCCCCTGGAGGCGGAAGGGCGCCGAGACGATCGAGCCGATGGTGTGACGGGGGTTCAGGGAACCGTACGGGTCCTGGAAGATCATCTGGATGTCGCGCCGCAGCGGGCGCATCCCGGCCGTGTTCAGCCGCGTGATGTCCTTGCCCTCGAAGCGGATCGTGCCGCCCGTCGGATCCTGGAGCCGCGTGATGACCCGGCCCATGGTGGACTTGCCGCAGCCCGACTCGCCGACCACACCCAGGGTCTCGCCCTTGCGCACCTCGAAGTCGATGCCGTCGACGGCCTTGACCGAGGCGACCTGCCGCTTGAGCAGGCCCTTGCGGATCGGGAAGTGCTTGACCAGGCCCTCGACCTTGAGCAGTACCTCCCGCTCCTCGGGCGCCGACGCCTGCGCCGGAACCGTGGCCACCGGGTCCGTCTTCTTCGTCTCACTCACAGCTTCGGCGCAATCTCTTCGGTCCAGATCCGCGTACGGTCCTCGGGCGAGAGGTGGCACGCGGACCAGTGCCCGGTGCCGACCTGCTGAAGTTCCGGGCGGACGGTACGGGTGACGTTGTCCTTGGGGACGTCCGCGTACGGGCATCGGGGGTGGAACGCGCAGCCCGAGGGGACGTTGATCAGGCTCGGCGGCTGGCCCTTGACCGGGACCAGCCGGTCGGTGGTGTCGCGGTCGATGCGGGGCATCGAGCCGAGCAGGCCCCAGGTGTAGGGGTGCTGCGGACGCTCGAAGACGTCGTCGACCGTGCCGCGCTCCACGCAGCGGCCGCCGTACATCACCAGCACGTCGTCGGCGATCTCGGCGACGACGCCGAGGTCGTGGGTGATGATGACGACGGCGGAGCCGAACTCCTTCTGCAGGTCCCGGATCAGGTCGAGGATCTGCGCCTGGACGGTCACGTCGAGGGCGGTCGTCGGCTCGTCCGCGATGAGCAGCTCGGGGTTGTTGACGAGCGCCATGGCGATCATCGCGCGCTGGCGCATACCGCCGGAGAACTCGTGCGGGTAGGCGTCGATGCGCTTGTGCGGCTCGGGGATGCCGACCCGGTCGAGCATCTCGACGGCCCGGACCCGGGCGGCCTTCTTGCTGACGTCGTGGTGGACGCGGTACGCCTCCACGATCTGGTTGCCGATCGTGTAGTACGGGTGCATCGCGGACAGCGGATCCTGGAAGATCATCGCCATCTCGCGGCCACGCAGCCGGCGCACCTCGTCGGGGTCGGCGGAGACCAGCTCCTTGCCGTCGAGCCAGATCTCGCCGGACATCTGCACGTTCTTGCCGCGGGCACCGAGCCGGTGCAGGCCCATGATCGCGAGCGAGGTGACCGACTTGCCGGAGCCGGACTCGCCCACGATGCTGAGGGTCTTGCCCTTCTCCAGCTGGAAGCTGAGGCCGTCGACGGACTTGACCAGGCCGTCGTCGGTGGGGAAGTGCACCCTCAGGTCACGGACGTCGAGGAAGGCGGTCCCGTCCGGGGAGGCCGGGGCGGGCTCGCCCACGGCGGCGCCGGTCTTGGACAGTTCGGTCACGAGAGCCTCACCCGCGGGTCGGCGGCGGCGTACAACAGGTCCACCAGGAAGTTTGCGAAGACGACGAAGAAGGCGGCGAGCAGGGTGACGCCGAGGATCGGGGGCAGGTCGTTGTCCTGGATCGACTTCACCGCGTACTCGCCGATGCCGTGCAGGGAGAACACGGTCTCGGTGATGACGGCGCCGCCGAGCAGCAGGCCGAGGTCCATGCCGAAGACGGTGATGATCGGAGTCAGGACGGACCGCAGCCCGTGCTTCACCACGACGTTGCGCTCGCGCAGGCCCTTCGCGCGGGCCGTGCGGATGTAGTCCTCGCTCATCGTCTCCAGCATCCCGGAGCGGGTGAGCCGGGCGTAGATGGCGGAGTAGAGCAGGGCGAGCGAGCACCACGCCGGGAAGAGGGTGTTCGCCCACTGCGACGGGTTCTCGGTGAACGGCACGTAGGTGCGGCCGAAGATCGGCCACTGGAAGGTGAAGAGCAGCAGCGCCAGCTGGCCCGTGAAGAACATGGGGAGCGAGACGCCGGAGAGCGCGACGCCCATGAACAGCCGGTCGAGGATCGAGCCCGGCTTGAGGGCGGAGATCACACCGGCGGTGACACCGGACACCAGCCACAGCACGGCGGCACCGGCGGCCAGCGAGATGGTGACCGGCAGGCGGGAGGTGAGCTGCGGCCAGACCTCGACGTGGGTCTTGAAGGAGTAGCCGAAGCACGGCGCGTCGCAGTGCACGGTGGTGGGGCCGAGGTCATAGGTGGCGCCGGCCACGATCCCCTTGATGAAATGCCAGAACTGGATGTAGACGGGCTGGTCCAGTCCCAGGTTGCGCTTGACCGCGGCGATGTCGGCCGGCGACGGGTTCTTCCCGATGTACTGCTGGGCGAGCTGGTCGACGGTCTGACCGGCGAGCCTCGGCAGCAGGAAGAAGATGCCGAAGGTGACCGCGGCGACGACCAGCAGCAGGATCACTGCCGCGATCGTCCGGCGGATGATGTACGAGATCACGGGGATCGGCGCTGGTGCCCGCGGGCCGCGAAGCCCGCGGGCACCAATGCCTTCACCTGCCTTCCGGGGCTACTTCTTGGTCGTGCCGATGTTGAGGTAGTCGTACTGACCACTGAAGGCCGCCGTCGACACCAGGTTGGTGAAGTTCGCCGGGCGGTACAGCAGGACCTTGAAGTAGGTCAGCGGCACGAGGGCCGCCTCATCCATCGTCTTCTGGTCGATCTGGGCGTAGAGGGCCTCACGCTGACCCTGGTCCTGGGTGGCGATCGCCTTCTCCAGGTTGGTGTTGATCTCGGCGTTGTCGAGCTGCGAGAGGTTGGTGTTGCCCGACTCGCCGATGGCGTCACCGTGCAGGATCTGCTGCAGGAAGCCGTAGCCGGACGGCCAGTCGGCGCCCCACTGCATCATCATCAGGCCGATGTTCTGCTGCCCGTCGAACTTCGGCACACCCACGGAGTCGGTGAAGTACTTGCCCGACGGGTACTGCTTGAGGGTGGCGTTGATGCCGACCTTCTTCAGCGAGCTGATGATCGCGGTCGCCGCGTCGATCTCCTGCGGACGGTCGCTGCGCGCCGAGATGTTGGTGTTGATCGACGTCTTGCCGCAGGCCTTCAGCTGCTCCTTGGCCTTGGCGACGTCGCCCTTGTTGCCGTCGGAGGCGTACAGGTCCGACTTCTGGTAGCCCGGGATGTCCGGCGGGAGGACCGTGGTGGCCACGTCACCGCGGACCGGGCCGCCCTCGGCGGTCTGCACCGAGACCTTGTCGACCGCGAACTCGACGGCCTTGCGGCAGGCGACGTTGTCGAACGGTGCGAGCTTGGTGTTGATCGCCATGTAGACGAGGCGACCGCCGTAGGTGTTGTCCGTGTTGGCCTTCAGCGAGGCGTCGTTGACGACCTTCGCCTGCGTCGCGGCCTGGACGCCCGTACCACCGAGGTCGATGGCCTCGCCGGCCATCACGTCCTGGTCGATGGTCTCCGGGTTGACCTTCAGCTTGACGACGATCTTGTCCGGGTACTGCTTGCGCAGCGGGTCGGTCTTCGCGTCCCAGTTGTCGTTGCGGACGAGGACGACCTGCTTGCCCTCCTCGTAGCTCTGGAACTTGTACGAGCCCGAGGACACGATGTGCTTGACGTAGTCGACGCCGGTGTCCTTGGCCTTCGGCACCGGGGCCGTCTGCGGGCTGGCGACCAGGTAGTCGAACTCCTGGAAGGCCCGGTTCAGGTGGAAGACGATCGTGGTGTCGTCCGGCGTCTCGATGGACGCCAGGCCCGCGTCGCTCTTGTCCTTGTACGGACCCTTGTACTTGTCGCCGCCGTCGAGGAACTGCTGGAAGTAGTTCGGGCCGAGCGAGAGCACGTCACGGGCGAAGTTGGAACGCTCGACGGCGTACTTGACGTCCTTCGACGTGATCGCCGTGCCGTCCTCGTACTTCAGGCCCGTACGCAGCTTGTACGTCCAGGTCTTGCCGCCGTCGCTGGGCACACCGGCGCTCGCAGCGAGGTCCGGGACCAGCTCGTTGCCCTTCTGGCCCGGACCGGGCGTGAAGGTCATCAGCGGGCGGGCGTAGAGCCGGCTGAGGTTGAACATGTACCCGTAGTAGGTGTTGCCCGGGTCGAAGGAGTCCGGCACGTCCGAGTACTCGTACGTGACCGTGCCCCCCTTCTGGGTGGAGGCGTTGACGACACCCTTGGTCGCTGCGTTGGCCCCAGCAGACTTGCCCGAGTTGTTGTCCTTGTTGTCATCGGCCTTGCTGCAGCCTGAAAGCACCAGGCTGACGGTGCCGACGGCCGCGAGCGCGGCCAGCGCTGACCTTCGCATGATGGTCTGCTTCCCCTCCATTGTCGGAAACTTGATGGGCTCTCGGCGCGGCGGCACGTCAGCGGCTGCGCGGGTCGAGGGCGTCGCGGAGACCGTCACCGAGCAGGTTGAACGCCAGGACGGTGACGAAGATGGCGAGGCCGGGCACGATCATGAACTGCGGATCGACCTGGTAGAAGTTGACGGCCTCCTTGAGCATGCCGCCCCACGACGCCTGCGGGGGCTGGATGCCGACCCCGAGGAAGCTCAGGCTGGCCTCGAAGAGGATGTTCGTCGGGATGAGTAGCGTCGAGTAGACGATGATCGGGCCGACCAGGTTGGGCAGCAGCTCCCGGAAGAGGATGTACGGCCCCCTGGCGCCCATCCCCCGGGAGGCGTCGACGAACTCACGCTCTCGCAGGGCCATGGTCTGACCGCGGACGATGCGTCCGAGGTAGGGCCAGTTGAAGAAGCCGATGATGAAGATCAGCACGCTGATGTGGAGCGGCAGGCCCTCCAGGCCGAAGGCGCCGCCCTGGAGCGTCGCGGAGATCGCGATGGCGAACAGCAGGAGCGGGAAGGCGAGGAAGGTGTCCATCAGGCGGCTGATGACCGTGTCCACCCGCCCTCCGTAGTAACCGGCCACCACACCGAGGACGGTGCCGATCGTGTTGGACAGCAGCGTCGCGCCGAACGCGACGACCAGCGAGACCCAGGACCCCTCGAGAATGCGGGTGGCGATGTCGCGTCCGAACTTCGGCTCCACACCGAGCGGGTGATCCGCGCTCATGCCGCCCATGCTGCCGGTGGGCAGCGAGGTGTTGGGGTCGATGAGGTCCTGGTGGAAGGCGTTCGGGTCCAGACCGAAGAGCGCCTGGAGGGGACGGGAGAAGACCGCGAGGGTGATCAGCACGACCACCACGACGCCGCCGGCGACCGCCACGCGGTCCTTCTTGAAACGGGACCAGGCGATCTGCCCCAGGGAACGGCCCTCGATCCGCCCCTTCTCGACACCGTCGGGCACAGTCTCAGGCTGTGCCTCGGGCGCCGACCCGGTGGTCTCGATCGGTGCGGTCACGGTGACCCGACCCCTCTCGCCGGTGGTGACCGGCCTTTGTCCGCCGCTGTGGGCGGCTTCGTTCGCTTACCTGCTGTGCGGTGGGCACGATCGATGCCTTCACCTGTCCAACTCATCCCTTTTCGGCGCCTAATGGGCACTCGATCAAAGGATCGATGAGCGTCTTGAGAGGTGAGTCTTCAATGGGGCCGCGATCACGCGCCAGATCTGACCGCGAAAGTATGCGCAACCGTGACACCTGCCTGGGGAATCCGTTATCCGAACAGCCCCCGCCGCCCTGCGGACGATCGGCGCCCCGGCCCACCCGCCCTGCGGATAGCCTGGACACCGCGAATGACGGTTCCCACCAGGCGGTAGGCAGATGGACTTTCCGGCGGATCTCCCCGGCGACTTCCCCGCACCGGCACACCCCCACCCGCACGGCGGGTGGCCCGGCAACGAGCTGGAGGAGGTGCTGTCCGCCTCGCTCGGCGTCCCGGGCGCGGGCGGGCGGATCATCGAGGTGCTGTGCCGCAGCTTCCTCTGGGTGCCGCTGCCCGGGGGCGGCGGCCCGGACAGCGGTGCGCTCGATCTGCCCGGCACGGAGATCGACGGTCAGGCCTACGTCCCGGTCTTCAGCTCCGAGGAGCAGCTCCGCCGGGTCGCCGGGGCCCACATGCCGTACACCGTCGCCCCCGCGGTCGAGTTCGCCCGCGGTCTGCCCCCGCAGGTGGGCCTCGCGGTGAACCCGGGGGGCGTCGTCGGTGTGCCGCTGCCGCCGCAGGCGGTGGCGGAGCTGTGCCGGGCCGGCCTCACCCCGCTGGACGGCCCCGGGGGCGGCGGCAGGGTCCGTCTCTTCGAGCCCGACTGGCAGGACGACCCCGTCGACTTCCTGTCGGCCGCCGCCGCCGAGTTCGAGGCGACCGGCGTCGTCCTGACCGCCCGCCGCTGCCTGGCCGCGATCGAGACGGCCGACCCGGTGGTGTTCGTCGGGGTGGAGCTCTCCCCCGGCGAGGGGGACGTGCGCGCGGCCCCGCTGGACGCCCTCGGCCGCGCCCTGGGCAGGGTCCCGGTGCGGTGGCCGGTCAACCTGGTCCTGATGGACGTGGCACAGGATCCGGTGGCGGACTGGATGAGGGAGCAGGTGCGCCCCTTCTATCAGCGGGGACTTTGACCCCCGAGCCCTCCCCGGTCCTCCCAACCCACCGCTTAACCTGATTTCATAGCTCGGCCGAGGGTGTTGAACGAAGGGGCGATACGAAGTGAGCGCTGGCACGGCCGCGACCGGGCAGGTCGAGCACATGCTGCGCCAGGTGACGCCCGGGCGCTACGACGCCTACGAGGCGCTCCTGCGCGCGCTCGCGACCCCCGGCTCCGGCCAGATCTGGATGCTCCTGTGGCACGGCCAGGCCGGTTCCCCGGACGCCCAGTACGGGAACATGGAGGTCGACGGCCACGGCTACGCGCCCTGCGTCACCTCGGCGCAGGAACTCTCGGCCAGCGGCTGGAACCGCTCGTACGAGGTCGTCGACGGCCTCGACGTGGCGCGCACCCTCTACCCCGACCACTACGGGCTCTGGCTCAATCCGCACACCCCGGGCGGCGGCGTCGGCGTCCCCTGGCTCGATCTGCGCCGCATCGCCACGGGCCTGGACCGCCAGCCGGCCGGCCCGCTGCGACTCAGCGAGCCCGGCATCGAGATCCCCCAGTTCTACGCCCTGCTCACGCAGAACGCGCACCGCACCTCCGCGGTCCGCGCCCTGCGCCGCGCCTGGGTGCAGCCCGCGCTCGGTGCGCCCTACCTGGCCATCGGCCTGGAGGTGTACGACACCTCGCCGCAGGCCGTGGACGCGGTGCGCGCGATGATGCAGCAGTCGGTCGCCGCCGTGCCGGACGGGCTCGCGGTGTCGACGGTGGCGATGTCCGACGAGCACGACCCGGTCGCGATGTGGATGCGGGCGAGTGCCCGGCCGTTCTACGACCGCGAGGCCCACGCCACCGCCCCGGTCCAGGCGCCGGGCGGCGGCTACGGCTTTCCCGGCCCGCCGGCCTACTGACCCTCTCCGGTGCGCCGGCCCCCGGCGACCTGCTGCCCCCTCGACCCCGCCGGACCGCCGGCACCTCGCGGTCCCGCTGGCCCCGCCGGCACCCCGCCGCCCGCAGCCCCCCTCCGGCGCGCGGGCAGACCCCGCGCCGTGTCGCCGACCGCTCGCCGGACGTCTGCCGGGACCGCCGGGGTCCCGCGGGTCCGCCGGCTGCTACCGGCCGTGGGCCGGGGCGGCCCCTCCCGTCGCCCGGAAGGCGATGCTGCGCAGCGTGTCGGCCGCGTCCCGGTCGAGCAGGACCGCGGAGTCGCAGCCGGACGGCAGCTCGCCGCGCTCCACGGCCCGGACCAGCCGGGCCGTCGCCCGGCGGTGGCGCAGGAAGGCGTAGCGGGAGACACCGCGCCCCCGCGCGCGCTGTCCGGACAAGGCGGTGTCGGGGGTGACGTCGAGGAGCACGAGGTGGAGTGTTCCGCCACGGCGCCGGGCGGCACGCGCCAGCCAGCCGCGGACCCAGGTCTGGGTGCCGCAGTCGTGCACGACCAGGCCCCGGCCGGCGCGCAGGGCGCGGCGCACCGCGGCGTAGTGCGCGAGGCGGACCAGGGGGCGGTAGACGGCGTAGGGGAGGAGGCGGGGCATACGGCCCGCCCACCGGTCGCGGGCGTCCTGGGAGTCGATGCCGACGCCCCGGACCGCGCGGCCCATCAGTGTGGACTTGCCGCTGCCCGGCAAGCCGGTGATCACGACCAGGTCCTGCGGGCCGAAGAGCAGGGCGTGCGGGCTGCGGCCGGCACGCTCGCGCAGGTCGCGCACGACGGGTGCCGGGCGGGCGTCGCGCGACCGCACGGCGGCCGGCCGGCGGGGCACCGGGATGCCCGTGGTGGCGGCGTACGCCGTGGTCCTGTTCACCGTCATCGTCCCTCCCCTGGGCCAGGTGGTCGACCTGCCCACCGAACGTAAAGAGAAGGTAATACCGGATGGCTCGCCGTTGTGTGCGCTTACCGCCACAAGCCGGTTACAGATGCGGCCCTGCCGCGATCGGGGCAGGCGTGCAATGATGTCCGCGCCAACTGCATACCGGCCGTTTGAATCCGCGCGGGAGAGTCCCCAGGTCACTGGGGCGCCGAAGGAGCAAGTCCCTCCCTTGAATCTCTCAGGCCCCGTTACCGCGCGGGCGAGGCACATCTGAAAAGCGGACCGCTGTACTCAGCGGTCCCACCCAAGGTGCAAGCCAGGACCACGCGTGTGGTCATGGCGAACCTCTCAGGTTCCGATGACAGATGGGGAGGAACCTCCTCGCCTGTCCTGTTTCCCTGGGAGACGACCGTCCGATGAGCAGTACCGATTCACCTCAGCCCCGCCGTACCGCGCTCGATGCCCTGCATCGCTCGCTCGGCGCGACGATGACCGACTTCGCCGGCTGGGACATGCCGCTGCGTTACGGCTCCGAGCGCGACGAGCACCTGGCCGTGCGCACCCGGGCCGGCCTCTTCGACCTCTCGCACATGGGCGAGATCACCGTCACCGGGCCGCAGGCCGCCGCCCTGCTGAACCACGCACTCGTCGGCAACATCGCCGCCGTGGGCGTGGGCCGCGCCCGCTACACCATGATCTGCCAGGCCGACGGCGGCATCCTGGACGACCTGATCGTCTACCGGCTCGCCGAGACCGAGTACATGGTCGTGGCCAACGCCTCCAACGCCCAGGTGGTGCTGGACGCCCTCACCGAGCGCGCGGCCGGCTTCGACGCCGAGGTCCGCGACGACCGGGACGCCTACGCGCTGATCGCAGTCCAGGGGCCCGAGTCCCCCGGCATCCTGAAGTCCCTCACCGATGCCGACCTCGACGGCCTGAAGTACTACGCGGGGCTGCCCGGCACCGTCGCCGGCGTCCCGGCCCTGATCGCCCGCACCGGCTACACCGGCGAGGACGGCTTCGAGCTGTTCGTGAAGCCGGAGCACGCCGTGGAGCTGTGGCAGGCGCTGACCGAGGCCGGCGAGGGCGCCGGGCTCGTCCCGTGCGGCCTGTCGTGCCGGGACACCCTTCGCCTGGAGGCGGGCATGCCGCTGTACGGGCACGAGCTGACCGCCGAGCTCACCCCCTTCGAGGCCGGGCTCGGCCGGGTGGTGAAGTTCGAGAAGGAGGGCGACTTCGTCGGGCGCGAGGCCCTGCGGAAGGCCGCCGGGCACGCCGAGGAGAACCCGCCGCGGGTCCTGGTCGGCCTGGTCGCCGAGGGCCGCCGGGTGCCGCGCGCCGGATACGCCGTGGTCGCGGGCGGCCAGGTGATCGGCCAGGTCACCTCCGGCGCTCCCTCCCCCACGCTGGGCAAGCCGATCGCCATGGCCTACGTCGACGCCGCGCACGCGGCCCCGGGCACACAGGGCGTCGGCGTGGACATCCGCGGCGCCCACGAGCCGTACGAGGTCGTGGCGCTGCCGTTCTACAAGCGGCAGAAGTGACAGCGTCGTAGTCACACGCGCGTGAGGCGGGACACATCCCCCCGGTCACGTCGGCCCCTGCGCCCTCCCCCATTCACCAGCACTTTCCCGCGTACAGGAGAATTCAGGCCATGAGCAACCCCCAGCAGCTGCGTTACAGCAAGGAGCACGAGTGGCTGTCGGCCGCCGAGGACGGCGTGGCGACGGTCGGTATCACGGAGCACGCGGCCAACGCGCTCGGCGACGTGGTCTTCGTCCAGCTCCCGGAGGTCGGCGACACCGTGAGCGCGGGCGATACCTGCGGCGAGCTGGAGTCGACCAAGTCCGTCTCGGACCTGTACTCCCCCGTCGCCGGTGAGGTCACCGAGGTCAACCAGGACGTGGTGGACGACCCGTCGCTGGTGAACTCGGCCCCCTTCGAGGGCGGCTGGCTGTTCAAGGTGCGCGTCACGGAGGAGCCGCAGGACCTGCTCTCCGCCGACGAGTACACCGCCTTTTCCGCCGGCTGACGAGGGAGACCCCATGTCCGTCCTGAACACGTCCCTGCACGAGCTCGACCCGGAGGTCGCCGCGGCCGTCGACGCCGAGCTGGTCCGCCAGCAGTCGACGCTGGAGATGATCGCCTCCGAGAACTTCGCCCCGCTCGCGGTCATGGAGGCGCAGGGCTCCG
>NZ_JAFFZS010000138.1 GCF_016921115.1 Streptomyces actuosus | reverse complement strand
CCGGACTACGACTGTACAAAAGCCAATTGGCGAACTCGAAAAGAGAATCGCGGAGATCCCAATCGAGCGATATCGCAATTTCTGCATCGTTGCCCACGTCGACCATGGCAAGAGTACCCTCTCCGACCGGCTACTGGAATTGACGGGCACGATCCAACCGGGAACGAACAAGCAGGTGCTGGACAAGTTGGACGTCGAACGGGAACGAGGTATTACGGTCAAGGCGCAGACATGTACGATGATCTATAATCATAACGGGGAGGACTATCTGCTCCATCTGGTTGATACCCCGGGACATGTGGACTTTCGTGCAGAGGTATCGCGCAGTTATGCCAGTTGTGGAGGAGCGTTGCTTCTGGTCGATGCCAGTCAAGGCGTCCAGGCGCAGACGGTCGCGAACTTCTATCTTGCATTTGCGCAGGGACTAGAATTGATTCCGGTTCTAAACAAGGTCGATTTGCCTTCCGCTGAACCGGAACGGGCGCTGGAGCAGATTGGGAGTACTTTTGAGCTTGATACAGAAAATGCCATAGGGGTATCAGCCAAGACTGGATTGAATGTGCCCCAAGTGCTTCCTACAGTGGTCGAGAAGATCCCAGCGTGCGTGATGTCCTTTCTTTCATTCTCTCCCCTTTGACATGATACTGACTTGTATGCAAGACCTGTCGGTGACACCCAGAA
>NZ_JAFFZS010000137.1 GCF_016921115.1 Streptomyces actuosus | reverse complement strand
GTCTTTTAGAGGTTGACAGACCCAACAGTTTGTCTCTCCTTGAATGCAAATTTAACTCGTCTTCCGGGGAATAAATATCCTGGCACTGGATGACGGACCTGTGCATAGCGATGTCTTCCATTAGCAAAGATCTCGTATGGCGAACATTCATGGCTCATACCTTTGTCGAACCCACAGCCAGGCACCCCGAAGCCATTGCATCCTCGCGACAGTCTTTGTTCTCCTTAGTAAAACCCGAAACGCGGTCTGCAGCATCACTTATTTTTGAAATCCATGGAGGATAACAATTATCTATCTGCAGCAACCTTCAGTCACGCTAGTAGCCATCTAAAAGCTATTGAAACTAGTTGAAATGTTCCCGGGCAATTCCAAAATATGCACGACTCAATCATTTCACACACTCTCGAAGCATGAACAATCGCTGTCTGGTCAATTTAACAAAGCACCATTGCAAATATGTGCCTTCCGCTCCGTCAGATTTTGAATCGAACTGTTCAACAGTCTCTTAAATAATACGATTCTCCACGTGGACAGAAAGTCCAGCAATAGTGATTATCTCGCATCCCCTTGAAATGCAATATGCCACGATATTGAGGACGTACGGCGGGACTTTCTCTGGTTCCGTGCAAGCCATGGCAGAAGAACGAGCGTGATTGCCGATAAGCCACTTTACCGGTTGCATGCCGAAGTG
>NZ_JAFFZS010000136.1 GCF_016921115.1 Streptomyces actuosus | reverse complement strand
TAATCTATTCATAATTAATACTCAAGATCTTAACATTCTTGTTAGTACTTTATCTTAAATTGAAATATTATTATTATGAGATACTAAGCTTATCCTGTTAAAGGCATTATTTATAATCACGATCTATAACACACCGTGTATAACTCATTGTATTTTTAAATTTAATAATTTTTTCAATCCCCTTTTTATTTAAATTATCTCCATTTTGAATTATTATATATGATTTTCTTCATTTTAAATAATTAACATGTTTACTAGACAATAGATGATAATGGTTAAAATAGGAGATAATATTTCTGGCTGACCCATAGCTATAAGAATTATATGTATATAACCCATTTAATGGATTATATGATATAACTCAACCTAAAAACTTTTTAATATATAATAAAATATATTCTTTTTTTTGATCTATTTGAAAATTTAACATAACTTTAATTTTTTTATTACTATTAAGTATTTCTATTTGAAAACTGGCATCACCATCTGTAAAACCAGCAAATCAATGATTTTTTCAATCATTACTTAAATTTAATATTAAATTAAAATTTTTACTAAATTCAGCATAATTATCTTGATTTAATATATAATTAGTTATTTGATTAAATATATATTCTGTTCTAATATTAACATATATTAAATTAATAGCTTTTTTAATTCCTTCTATAGCTGTTATAACTAAAAATATAGTCTTTTTAT
>NZ_JAFFZS010000135.1 GCF_016921115.1 Streptomyces actuosus | reverse complement strand
CGACGGCAGCGAGGAGTACCTCGACTCGGAGAAGTACCAGCTCAGGGCACGCGACTGGGACGCCGCCGCCCGCGAGGGACGCACCATCGCCCCCCTGATCACCCGCCTCAACGACATCCGGCGCCGCCACCCCGCCCTGCACCGCCTGCGCAACCTCCGCTTCCACCGGACGGACAACGAGTCGGTCATCGCCTTCAGCAAGCGCGAGGGGGCCGACACGGTGATCGTGGTCGCCAACCTCGACCCCCACCACACCCACGAGGCCACGGTCTCGTTGGACATGCCGCAGCTCGGCCTGGACCGGCATGCCGAGCCGAACGTCCACGACGAACTCACCGGTGCGACCTACCGCTGGGGCAGGGCCAACTACGTACGCCTGGAGCCCGGCCGCACGCCGGCCCACGTGTTCCACGTCCGGTGACCGGCACCAGCGAAGGGAGGCCAGGAGCGTCATGACCGTCAACTCGCCCGTTCACGACACCTTCGAGGACACCCCGGCCAAGGACCGCGACCCCGACTGGTTCAAGCGCGCCGTCTTCTACGAGGTTCTCGTCCGTTCCTTCCAGGACAGCAACGGCGACGGTGTCGGCGACCTCAAGGGCCTGACCGCGAGGCTCGACTACCTGCAATGGCTCGGCGTGGACTGCCTGTGGCTGCCACCGTTCTTCCAGTCCCCCCTCAGGGACGGCGGCTACGACGTCTCCGACTACA
>NZ_JAFFZS010000134.1 GCF_016921115.1 Streptomyces actuosus | reverse complement strand
TGTAGTCGGAGACGTCGTAGCCGCCGTCCCTGAGGGGGGACTGGAAGAACGGTGGCAGCCACAGGCAGTCCACGCCGAGCCATTGCAGGTAGTCGAGCCTCGCGGTCAGGCCCTTGAGGTCGCCGACGCCGTCGCCGTTGCTGTCCTGGAAGGAACGGACGAGAACCTCGTAGAAGACGGCGCGCTTGAACCAGTCGGGGTCGCGGTCCTTGGCCGGGGTGTCCTCGAAGGTGTCCGGAACGGGTTCGTTGACGATCATTGTATGGGTGACCCTCCGATCTGCGGGTTGGACGGTCGCAGGACGGTGAAGACATGCGCGGGCCTCACACCCGGTTCGAGTCGCACGTAGTTGGCCCTGCCCCAGTGATAGGTCTCGCCGGTGAGCTCGTCGCGCACCGGCACCGACTCGTGCCAGTCCAGGCCGAGTTGCGGCATGTCCAACGAGACCGTGGCCTCGCGGGTGTGGTGGGGGTCGAGGTTGGCGACCACCAGAACCGTGTTCGAACCGCCCCGCTTCGAGTACGCGATCACCGCGTCCTGGTCGGCCCGGTGGAAGTGGAGATCGCGCAGGCGGTGCAGTGCCGGGCTGCGGCGCCGGATGTCGTTGAGGCGGGTGATCAGGGGGGCGATGGTGCGTCCCTCGCGGGCGGCGGCGTCCCAGTCGCGTGCCCTGAGCTGGTACTTCTCCGAGTCGAGGTACTCCTCGCTGCCGTCG
>NZ_JAFFZS010000133.1 GCF_016921115.1 Streptomyces actuosus | reverse complement strand
GCAGCCGGCTCCGTCGGCACCCCGACTACGGGTACGTCACTCCACTCGAAACGAGATCCTTGCTCAGGCAGAACCTCGTCCCGGCAGCGTAAACACCCGCTGTCCAGTTCGAGGGGGGAACTTCACCCTGCGATCGGGGCAGACAGAACGACCGCACCAACGATCATGCCGAACTGTCCCGTGCCCCTGCAGGCAATTCAGCAACAGAGTCCTTCATCTCATAGACGGCGCATGGCGCTCTCCGGGACGGATGCTCGGCCATCCGTCTCGTTCGCTTCCGTACCTGGAAATCCGTCTGGTTTGAAGTTGCCGCGGAATCGCCCAATGAACAGCGGAACCGACCCTTCCACCTCGCCCGCGATCACGCTACGCCGTGAGTGAGCGCAAGCCGTACCCCAGCGACCTGCCCGACGCCCGATGGGCCCGGACCGAGCCGACGTTGACGGCTCGGGGAAAGGCCCGACTTGACCGCAGACCCACCGGACAAGGTCGATTTACGGGACGTCCTCAACACAACCCTCTACGTGAACCGCACCGGAATCCCCTGGAAAACCTCCCGCACGACTTCCCGAACCACGGAACTGTCTACGCCTACTATGAACCGCCCCGTGTCAGGTAGAGACTCGATTCCGTGAAAGGATTGAGTCATGGCACGACCCTCCCGTTACCCGCTTGAGCTGCGCCGTCGCGCGGTGCGCATGGTCGCCGAGGTGCGCGACGACTA
>NZ_JAFFZS010000132.1 GCF_016921115.1 Streptomyces actuosus | reverse complement strand
CACGGGCGTGCCTTCCCGACCCGCGCGGCAACGCGGGCCTACTCGATACCAGTCAATCGATCACTCGGGAAGGTACGCCCTCCGCGTGTGCCCTCCCGAGCCGATCCACAGGTAATGAGCATTGCTCTCCACGCAGTCACCGGGGCAGACATCAGCAGGCTCGCGCTGATCCGCGGAATCGACATCAACGAAACAGCGACCGCCGTCAAAGTCCACGACAGCACGGCCCACCGCAGATGCCGGCTCTACCCCCTCCCCACCTGGGCACGCTGCCTCGTACGCACCGCCGGCATCCACGGACAGCTCAAGGACCGTGCGCCGGACAGTCCACTCTTCCCACTCATCACGGCCCAGGGCGGCGAACAACTCCGCCTCACCGCAGCAGGAATCCGCTACACACTCGGCCACCACCGGTAGAAGGCGACGATGCCCCGCCTCCCACAGCCCCCGACACCCCGGCGCATCGCCCGCACACTCATGACCAGCCGCAACGCGCTCCCCGCTGTACCAACCTGCGACCAATCGACCCGCAACAACGCCAAAAACGCCAGCACCAAATCGGCATCCCTGACAGCAGCCGAGTCACCCACGACAACCCACCGAACAGCAGAGAGTCTGAACCGCCCCGGGTTCGGTAGAGATCTCAGATTGTGGTGATGACCTGGGGTTTCTTGAGTTCGGTGTAGTAGTTGGCTTCGTATTCGACGGGCGGGATGTGCCCTATCTCACCGTGGAGTCGGCG
>NZ_JAFFZS010000131.1 GCF_016921115.1 Streptomyces actuosus | reverse complement strand
ACTCTATGGAGTACTCACTAGACCCACTTTTTAAACAGTGAATATAATTTAAATCTGTTAGTGAATACATATCATTCATAGCCCATTCATCCTATCTCTTTAATTAGATTTGGCTTATAAGGAGTGTGGGTGGAGATATATTAGGATAAAGTGGCTGGTAATGGTATGTATTCAATATATATATTTACCACTGTAGATATATATATCTCCACTCACCATTCACCAACCCCATTCACTATTCATCTAATACCCATATATTTGACACGCGGGGAAATTTGAAAACACTATAATATTCTATATATCCTAAAGTATTTTTAAGAATTTTTTAAAAATTTTTTACCGGTTCCATAAAATAGAATCCAATGATTACAATTATCCTGTATTCACCACTATATAATAAGGGTATTTTATCTAGATATAGTAAATCTATGTAATCACCAGGTATTTCTATTTATTATATCACTATATATATAGATTATAGAATATGGCCTAATATAACCATAATACACTAATATTCCTTTTATATAATAGGTGGTGGCTCAGATGGTGGCTGCTATATAGGTGAATTTGTGAAGGAGATGTGGCAGATGCCTGATTGTAAAACCATTACCAGGCATCAATGTAGTGAATTAATGAGTTACCCGACTTGACTCACCATCATACTATACCCTATAGGTACTAGCTACCTTCCTAATGGGGTATGGACTGCCAAGACAGGTGAACCCGCGGGTACTCACAGGTCTCTTCACCCTACTC
>NZ_JAFFZS010000130.1 GCF_016921115.1 Streptomyces actuosus | reverse complement strand
TACTGTTACTAATTGCAAGAGTTAAACTTTAGGATGATTTCGAGTGTATAAGGTAGTTGTAAGATAACAATGAAACACCTTTATTCGTTCCTAATATATGCTCTTGAGGATTGGGAGGCAGTTTATGCGGGGCACAGATCCCACAAAAAGTACCTGGGTATATCCAAAGTTCATATGTAAATTTGTAAATTTCTTTACAAATATTTTAATTTGTTATAATTATATTTATAATTATACAGTTAATTTTAGATTAAATTCAATATTTATTATTTAATTTAAGTAAGATTTTAACTATATGGTGAATAGATGTATTTTAAACTTTATATTTAAAAGTTTTTTATTATATTAATATTGCATAATTTTTCTTTATTAGTATGATTATTATTTATACTTTAAAAGTTTAATGGCTAAATCTTGCTTTACTGTTTGACCTACAAGTCTATCAGTCGCGTAAGCGGGGCATATGATCACAAGATGCATAAAGGAAAGGTCTTGGATTATAGAAAAAGTTACGCTAGGGATTTATAACTGTGAGTCCTCCAATATTATAAAATATTGGTAATATTTTGGGTAAATTTCAAAAACAACTTCAGTAGATGAAAGTGAATTTGAAGCGAAACTTATTTTAGTAGTATAAAAAACAAATAAGTACGTTCAACGACTAAAAGGTGAGTATTGCTAACAATAATCCTTTTTTTTACGCCCAACATCTTTATTAACTATATTCAATTGTGCAACCATCAGGGTTTTGTATAATAA
>NZ_JAFFZS010000129.1 GCF_016921115.1 Streptomyces actuosus | reverse complement strand
GAACGCGCCGATCGCGTCACCGCCCTCGCTCACCAGCCGCCACAGATCCTCCGGCGAACCGACCCCACCCGGGAACCGGCACGCCATCCCCACGATCACCACCGGATCGTCGTCCACGCTGGTCGCAACCGACGGCAGTGCCGTGTTCACGTCTTCGTCGCCACCGACCAGCGTCGACCTGATGTGCCGGACCAGCGCAGTCGGTGTGGGGTAGTCGAAGATCAGCGTGGCAGGGAGCCTCATCCCGAGGGCCGCGCCCACGCGGTTGCGCAGCTCGACCGAGGTCAGGGAGTCGAAACCGAGTTCCTTGAAGGTATGGTCCAGCTCGATGTCGACACCTGATCCGTGACCGAGCACGGCAGCCGCGGCACCACCGACCAACTCGGCGACCAGCCGGTCCCGGTCGGCCGGCAGCGCCGCCGTGAGCTCGGCCCTGAGATCCTGACGGTGTGCTCCGGCCCCTACCTCGGCCTTGCGGCGGGCACGTCCCCGGACAAGAGCCCGCAGCAGTGCGGGTACCTCGTCAGGCGTCCGTCGACGCATGCCCGCAAGGTGGAGGTCCATAGGCAGCACTGCCGCTCGCTCCAGAGCACAGCCCCGCTCCAGCACGACATCCAGGAGATCGACTCCCCGCTCCGGCGCGAGCGGTTGCATGCCGTCGCGTGCCATGCGGCGCAGGTCGGCTTCGGTCAGCTCGGCCGTCATGCCCGCCCCCGGAGCCCACGGCCCCCAGGCCAGCGCGACGGCCGGCAACCCGGCGCGGCGACGAACGGTGGCGAAGGCGT
>NZ_JAFFZS010000013.1 GCF_016921115.1 Streptomyces actuosus | reverse complement strand
ACCGCACCGTGGTCACCGACCCCGCCTTCGCACCCGAACTCACCGGCTCGGACGAGCCCTTCACGGTCCACACCCGCTGGATCGAGACCGAGTTCGTCAACGACATCACCCCCTTCGCCGCCCCCGCACCGGACCAGGAGGAGACGGCGGACCGGGAGCGGGTCGTCGTCGAGGTCGGCGGCCACCGGCTCGAAGTGACGCTGCCCGCGTCCCTCGGCGTGGCACCCGAGCGGCAGCTCGGTCTCGTCGGCGCCGCCGCCCGGCCCCGCCGCCGCAGCGGCGGCACGGGGGCGGCCGCATCCGGCGACACCCTGGCCTCCCCGATGCAGGGCACCGTCGTCAAGGTCGCCGTCGAGGAGGGCGTCCGGGTCGAGAAGGGCGACCTGGTCGTCGTCCTGGAGGCCATGAAGATGGAGCAGCCGCTCACCGCCCACAAGTCCGGCACCGTCACCGGGCTCACCGCAGAGGTGGGCCTGGCGCTCTCCTCCGGTGCCGCCGTCTGCGACATCAAGGACTGATCCACGTGGCAGCACTCACCTACTCCGACGCCGTGAGCGAGGCCCTGACGCGGCTGCGCTCCGTGGGCTTCGAGCACGGCCGGAGCTTCGTCAACCACGCCCCGATGGCCGCCGAGGCCATGGCCCACATGGGATACGCCGACGAGGTGCCCGGGTGGGTCGACCGCAACCTGCGCAGCCGCTCCTACCACGACGTGCCCGAACGACGCTGGGCCATCGACCCCACCGACCCCGCCGACTGGCAGGCGGCGCTCGGCGAGTTCGCCCGGGTCGCCGACTGGACCGCGCTGTTCGAGCGTGAGCTGGCCTACGCCCCCTGGACCGAGGTGCTCGCCCACTGGTGGCCGCGCCTGCTGCCCGGCATGTCGGGCATGCTGACGCACGGGGTGATCCGCACCGCGCACGCCGTGCGTGCCGTGGTCGCGGCCGGCGACGACAACCGGCTGCAGCTGGGCGAGCTGGCCCAGGGGCTCGGCTACTGGGCCGCCCGCCACTCCACCCGCGGCGTCCCCGTGGACCCCGGTGGAGGCGACGCCGAGGACGTCCGCGACGACGACGGGCGCGACCCGGCCGCGCGGGCCCTGGACGAACTGGTCGCCGAGTACTCCGGCGTCTACGCCACCGTCGCCCAGCACAACCCGATCCCGCTGATCCACGCGGTGACCGGGCCCGCCGCCGTACGGCTGGTGGTCGAGCACCTGCCGCCGGCCCAGCGCTGGCCGTCGTACCGGACCGCCCGGGCCGTCAGCCGCACCATGCTCGACTGGTTCCATGCCGCTCCGCGGCCGGCCGCCCCGCTGCCCGAGGCGCCGGACGTGGACGAGGTCTTCGCGGACGCCGTGCAGATCGGCGACGAGCACACCATCAAGCTCGCCGAGGTCGCCGTCCGCCACGACGGGTACGCCCCCGACCCGCGGCACGCCGCTGCGGCGCACGTGGCCAACCAGGCCATCGGGCGCCTGTACCTGTGAGCCCCGATCCCTGCCCGTTTCTTCCCGTGAGGCCCACCCCCCGGCCCCTCCGCCGCGAGCCCCGCCCGGGTGAGGCCCACCCTCTCTGACCCGTTCCTTCCCCGCCCGGAGGGCGGGTTGTTCCCGAGGAGTGTCATGGACGCACAAGTCATCGTCGTGGGCGCCGGCCCGGCCGGCATGATGCTCGCCGGCGAGCTCAGGCTGGCGGGCGTCGACGTCGTCGTTCTGGAGAAGCTGGCCGCGCGCACCGGCGAGTCGCGCGGCCTCGGTTTCACCGCCCGCACCATGGAGGTGTTCGACCAGCGCGGCCTGCTGCCCCGCTTCGGCGACATCGAGGTCAGCAACGTGGGCCACTTCGGCGGCCTGCCGGTGGACTTCGGCGTCCTCGACGGAGCCCACCAGGCCGCCAAGACCATCCCGCAGTCCGCCACCGAGACGGTGCTGGAGGAGTGGGCCACGCAGCTCGGCGCGGACATCCGGCGCAGCCACGAGGTGCTGTCCGTCAAGGAGAAGGAGGACAGCGTCGAGGTCGAGGTCCGCGGTCCCGAGGGCGAGCACCGGCTGCGCGCCGAGTACCTCGTCGGCTGCGACGGCGGCCGCTCCACCATCCGCAAGGCGGTCGGCTTCGACTTCCCCGGCACGACCGCCACGCTGGAGATGTTCCTCGCCGACGTGCGCGGCATCCAGCTGGAGCCCCGGATGATCGGCGAGACCCTGCCCGGTGGCATGGTCATGGTCGGCCCGCTGCCCGGCGGCATCACCCGGCTCATCGTCTGCGAGCGCGGCACCCCGCCGCAGCGCCGGGAGAAGCCGCCGACGTGGGAGGAGGTCGCCGCGGCCTGGCAGCGGCTGACCGGTGACGACATCTCGCACGCCGAACCGGTGTGGGTGTCCTCCTTCGGCGACGCGACCCGCCAGGTCACCGAGTACCGGCGCGGCCGGGTCTTCCTCGCCGGCGACTCCGCCCACATCCACCTGCCGGCCGGCGGGCAGGGCATGAACACCAGCATCCAGGACGCGGTGAACCTCGGCTGGAAGCTCGGCGCGGTCGTCCGCGGCCGGGCCCCCGAGGCCCTGCTCGACACCTACCACGGCGAACGCCACCCGGTGGGCCGACGACTGCTGATGAACACCCAGGCCCAGGGCCTGCTGTTCCTGTCCGGGCCGGAGGTGCAGCCGCTGCGCGACGTCCTGAACGAGCTGATCCGCTACCCGGAGGTCAGCCGCCACTTCGCCGCGATGGTCTCCGGCCTGGAGATCCACTACGACGTCGACGGCGGCCCCCACCCGCTGCTCGGCCGCAGGCTGCCGGACGTCGCCCTCACCGGCCACAAGCTGGTGTCCTCCAGCACCGAGGCCCTGCGTGCGGGGCGCGGCGTGCTGCTGGACCTCGCCGGCAACGAGCGGTTGCGGGACCGCGCGTATCCGTGGTGGGACCGGGTCGACGTCGTCTCCGCCACGCCCGTCCTTCCCGAAGGCAGCGTGCTGCAGGGCACCACCGCCGTCCTCGTCCGGCCCGACGGCTACGTGGCCTGGGCGGCGCCGGGCAGCCATGCCGATCTGCCGATGGCGCTGGAGCGCTGGTTCGGCCCGGCCCGCTGACACCGCTCGCCGGCGCGGTCCTCCTGCGCTCTTCGCCGGCACCGCCCGACGACACCCGCGCTGCCCCTGCGTTCCCTTTAAGGAGACCCCATGCACAGCACGCTGATCGTCGCCCGGATGGACCCGGGCAGCAGCGAGGAAGTGGCCCGGCTGTTCCGGGAGTTCGACGGTACCGACATGCCGCACCTGATGGGCACCCGGCGCCGGCAGCTCTTCGCCTACCGCGGGCTCTACTTCCACCTCCAGGACTTCGACACCGACAACGGCGGCGAGCTGATCGAGGCGGCCAAGACCGACCCGCGCTTCGTGCAGATCAGCGACGACCTGAAGCCGTTCGTCCAGGCGTACGACCCTGCCACCTGGCGGTCCCCCGCCGACGCGGTCGCCACGCGCTTCTACGACTGGGAGGGCCGGGCGTGAGTGCCAGGCGGGTGGTCATCACCGGAGTCGGCGTCACCGCTCCCGGCGGCGTGGGCACCAAGAACTTCTGGAACCTGCTCAGCGAGGGCCGCACGGCCACGCGGGGCATCACCTTCTTCGACCCCTCCTCCTTCCGGTCCCGGGTCGCCGCCGAGATCGACTTCGATCCGGAGGAGCACGGCCTGAGCCCCCAGGAGATCCGCCGCATGGACCGGGCGGCCCAACTGGCCGTGGTCAGCGCCCGCGAGGCCCTCGCCGACAGCGGCCTGGACCTGTCCGGCGCAGACCCCCACCGCGTCGGCGTCACCCTCGGCAGCGCGGTCGGCGCCACCATGGGCCTCGACCAGGAGTACCGGGTCGTCAGCGACGGCGGCCGGCTGGACCTGGTCGACCACACCTACGCGGTGCCGCATCTGTACAACTACCTCGTGCCCAGCTCCTTCGCCGCCGAGGTGGCGTGGGCGGTGGGTGCCGAGGGCGCCACCACCGTCGTCTCCACGGGCTGCACCTCCGGCCTGGACTCCGTCGGGCACGCCGTGGAGCTGATCCGCGAGGGCTCGGCCTGCGCCATGGTGGCCGGGGCGACCGACGCCCCGATCTCCCCCATCACCCTGGCCTGCTTCGACGCGATCAAGGCCACCACCCCGCGCAACGACGACCCCGAGCACGCCTCACGCCCCTTCGACGGCACCCGCAACGGGTTCGTGCTCGGCGAGGGCTCGGCGATGTTCGTCCTGGAGGAGCTGGAGAGCGCCAGGGCGCGCGGTGCGCACATCTACGCCGAGATCGCCGGATACGCCTCCCGCTGCAACGCCTTCCACATGACCGGACTGCGCCCCGACGGCCTGGAGATGGCCGAGGCCATCTCCGTCGCCCTGGACGAGGCACGGCTCGGCCCCGAGGGCATCGACTACATCAACGCGCACGGCTCCGGCACCAAGCAGAACGACCGGCACGAGACGGCCGCCTTCAAGAAGAGCCTCGGCGACCACGCCTACCGGACCCCGGTCTCCTCCATCAAGTCGATGGTCGGGCACTCGCTCGGCGCGATCGGCTCGATCGAGATCGCCGCGTCCGTCCTCGCCATGGAGCACAACGTCGTGCCCCCGACGGCGAACCTGCACACCCCCGACCCCGAGTGCGACCTGGACTACGTGCCGCTCACCGCGCGTGAGCACCGCACGGACGCGGTACTGACCGTCGGCAGCGGGTTCGGCGGCTTCCAGAGCGCGATGGTGCTCGCCCGACCGGAGAGGAGCGCCGCATGAGCACGTCCACCCCGCGGACCGTCGTGACGGGTCTGGGCGTCGCCGCCCCGAACGGCCTCGGGACGGCGGACTACTGGGCGGCCACCCGCTCCGGCAAGAGCGGCATCGCCCGCATCACCCGCTTCGACCCGTCCGGCTACCCGTCCAAGCTGGCCGGACAGGTGCCCGGCTTCAACGCCGCCGACCATCTGCCCAACCGGCTGCTGTCGCAGACCGATCACATGACCCGGCTCGCGCTGGTCGCCACCGACTGGGCGCTGGCCGACGCCGGTGTCGACCCCACCGAGGTGCCCGCGTACGACATGGGTGTCGTCACCGCCAGCTCCTCCGGCGGCTTCGAGTTCGGTCAGGGCGAGCTGCAGCGGCTCTGGAGCCAGGGCAGCCAGTACGTCTCGGCATACCAGTCCTTCGCCTGGTTCTACGCGGTCAACAGCGGTCAGATCTCCATCCGCAACGGCATGAAGGGCCCCAGCGGCGTGGTCGTCTCCGACCAGGCCGGCGGGCTGGACGCGCTGGCCCACGCCCGCCGCCAGATCCGCAAGGGCACCCAGCTCGTCGTCTCCGGCGCGATCGACGCCTCCATCTGCCCCTGGGGCTGGGCGGCCCAGCTCGCCGGCGGCCGGCTGGCCACCTCGGAGGAGCCCGACCGGGCCTACCTGCCCTTCGACGCCGCGGCCCGCGGGCACGTGCCCGGTGAGGGCGGCGCCATCCTCATCCTGGAGTCCGACGCGTCGGCCGCCCGCCGTGGCGCCCACGTCTACGGCGAGATCGCCGGCTACGGCGCCACCTTCGACCCGGCGCCCGGTGTCGGCCGTCCGCCCGGCCTCCGCAAGGCCGTCGAACTCGCCCTCGCCGACGCGGGCGTGGACGCCGGTGACGTCGACGTCGTCTTCGCCGACGCCGCGGCGGTGCCCGAGCTGGACCGGTCCGAGGCGGAGGCGATCAGCGCCGTCTTCGGCCCGCACGGCGTGCCGGTGACCGCTCCCAAGACGATGACCGGCCGCCTCTACTCGGGCGCGGCCCCGCTCGACGTGGCGACGGCCCTCCTCGCCCTCCGCGACGGCGTCGTCCCCGCCACCACCAACGTCGACCCCGACCTCTCCTACGACCTCGACCTCGTCACCGGCGAGCCCCGCGTCACGGAGGTCCGCACGGCCCTGGTCCTGGCCCGGGGCCACGCGGGCTTCAACTCGGCGGTCGTGGTCAGGGCGGCGTAGCCCCGGCCACGGCCGGCCCCGGCCCCCACCGCGGGCGATGCCCGCGGTCGCGCCCCGGTGTGTGCGCCGGTACGGCGGGTGTCGTCCGGAGCCCGGCCCCCGGGCGGTGCGCTGCCGGGCCCCGACTCCCGGTGGCGTGCCGCCGGATCCTGACGTCCGGTGGTGCGCTGCCGGGGTACGGCTTCGGGCGGTGCCGTCGGCCCGCTCGCCGGGCCGCTCGCCTTTCGGGACCCGTTTCGGAGGCGCTCCTTCCGGGACCGGGTCCCGGGGCGTGCCCCTTTCCGGGGCCGGTCCCGCTCTCGCCTTGTCCGGAACGGCACGGCCCGCCCCCCTCGCACACCCTCACGGCACGGCCCGCCGCCGGCCCCTGCCGGGGCTGCCGACGGGGCCGGCCGTCCCTCAACGCGCCCGTCCGCCCGGCCCGCTCCGTCTCTCCCACGCCGGGGCCGGGCGGCGGGCGTTGCTCATGTCCGGTGCCCCGGGAGGCCTTCCGGGGCACCGGACCTCCAGAAGAGAAAGGACATGCATCGTGGCCACCCAGCCCTTCACCCTCGACGACCTCAAGCGCATCCTGCTGGAGGCCGCCGGGGCGGACGAGAACGTC
The DNA here is from genome assembly GCF_016921115.1 of Streptomyces actuosus. Lineage (GTDB taxonomy): Bacteria > Actinomycetota > Actinomycetes > Streptomycetales > Streptomycetaceae > Streptomyces > Streptomyces actuosus_A. The sequence continues at coordinate 193,531 of NZ_JAFFZS010000013.1, read as the reverse complement.
GACCTCGACGGGGACATCCTCGACACCGACTTCGAGGAACTCAGTTACGAGTCGCTGGCCATCCTCGAGACCTGCGGCCGGATCGAGCGCGAGTACGGCATAGCGCTCGACGACACCGTGGTGACCGAGGCCAAGACGCCCCGCGCCCTGCTCGAGGTGGTCAACACCCAGCTGGCCGACGTGGCGACCGCGGCCTGATCCCCACCCGAACCCGGGCCGTCGACCCCCGTTCCCGGGCCGGTCGACCCCCTGTCCCGGGCTGACCCATGCCTGAACGCGGGCTGATCCAGGCCCGGTTCCGGCACGCGTCCCGGCCGTACCAAGCCCCGGATCCCCACGGCAGTGCCGTCCGGGCCGACGCCGAGTCGGCGCAGAGCCGTCGTCGTGCCGGGGACCGGCCGCCGGACCCCCGCGGCACCGCCGCCGCACGGCGACCACCTCGGCACCCCCTGGGCCGCCGGTGCCCGCTTCGCCCTCCGGAAGTCGGCACCGGCGGCCTCACCCGGCATCCGGCCCCGCCCGGATCCGGCCCCGCAGACACACGCCTACAAGGAGCAGCAGTCATGTCCGACAAGCACCAGCGGGTCGCCCTCGTCTCCGGGGCCACCAGCGGAATCGGCCTCGCCGTGGCCCGGCTGCTGGCCGAGCAGGGCCACCGGGTCTTCATCGGCTCCCGCGACCCCGAGAACGTCGCCACCACCGTCAAGGAACTGCGCGCCGAGGGCCTGGAGGTCGACGGCAGCACCCTCGACGTGCGTTCGGCGCTGTCCATCGACAACTTCGTGACGGCCGCCGTGGAGCGTTACGGCACCGTCGACGTCCTGGTCAACAACGCGGGCCGGTCCGGTGGCGGCGTCACCGCGGACCTCGACGACGAACTGTGGTACGACGTCGTCGAGACCAACCTCAACAGCGTCTTCCGGCTCACCCGCGCCGCCCTCAACATCGGCGGCATGCGCCACAAGGACCGCGGTCGGATCATCAACATCGCCTCCACGGCCGGCAAGCAGGGCGTGGTCCTCGGCGCCCCCTACTCCGCCTCCAAGCACGGCGTGGTCGGGTTCACCAAGGCCCTCGGCAACGAACTCGCCCCCACCGGTATCACCGTCAACGCGGTCTGCCCCGGCTACGTCGAGACCCCGATGGCCCAGCGGGTCCGCGCCGGCTACGCCGCCGCCTACGACACCACCGAGGACGCCATCCTCGACAAGTTCACCGCGAAGATCCCCCTCGGCCGTTACTCCACCCCCGAGGAGGTCGCCGGCCTGGTCGGCTACCTGGCCTCCGACACCGCCGCCTCCATCACCGCCCAGGCCCTCAACGTCTGCGGCGGCCTCGGCAACTTCTGACGACCGGCCGGCACCCCCCGTACCCCTGCGAGGAGTTCACCCATGTCCGCATCCCAGCCGCGGGAAGTCGAGCACGAGATCACGGTCTCGGCGCCGGCCGCCGAGGTCTACCGGCTCATCGCCGAGGTGGCGAACTGGCCCCGGATCTTCCCCCCGACCATCTACGTCGACCACCTGGAGCGCTCCGGCAACGAGGAGCTGATCCGCATCTGGGCCACCGCCAACGGCGAGCCCAAGAGCTGGACCTCGCGCCGCGTCCTGGACCCCCAGGGCCTGCGGATCACCTTCCGCCAGCAGGTCTCCACCCCGCCGGTCGCGAGCATGGGCGGCACCTGGATCATCGAGCCGCTCGACGACACCAGCGCCCGCATCCGCCTGCTCCACGACTACACCGCCGTCGACGACGACCCCGAGGGCCTCGCCTGGATCGACGAGGCCGTCGACCGCAACTCCCGCTCGGAGCTCGCGGCGCTGAAGACCAACGTCGAACTCGCGGCCGCGTCCGAGGAGCTGACGTTCTCCTTCGAGGACACCGTCGAGGTCGACGGCTCCGCCAAGGACCTCTACGACTTCGTCAACGAGGCCGGCCTGTGGTCCGAGCGGCTGCCGCACGTGGCGACGGTGCGGCTGACCGAGGACACCCCGGGGCTGCAGGAGCTGGAGATGGACACCCGGGCCAAGGACGGCTCCACGCACACCACCAAGTCGTACCGGGTCTGCCTGGACGGCCGGAAGATCGCCTACAAACAGACCACCCTGCCGGCCCTGATGAACCTGCACACCGGCTACTGGACCTTCCGCGAGACCGAGGACGGCACCACCCTCGCCTCCTCGCAGCACACCGTCGTGCTGCGCCCCGAGAACATCCGGAAGATCCTCGGGGCCGAGGCGGGCGTGGCCGAAGCCAGGGAGTACGTGCGCACCGCGCTGAGCACCAACAGCCGCGCCACTCTCGGGCACGCCAAGGCGTACGCCGAAGCGAGGCGCTGACCCGTGGCCGGGACCGGCGCTGTCGATACGCACGTCGTCGTGGTCGGCGCCGGACCCGTCGGGCTGATGCTCGCCGGGGAACTGCGGCTCGGCGGCGCCGCCGTGGTGGTGCTGGAGCGGCTCGACGCCCCGACGACGGAATCACGTGCGTCCACGCTGCACGCGCGCACCATGGAGATCCTCGGCCAGCGCGGACTGCTCGACGGCTCCGCCGCCGGTCTCGGCGGTGGCGCGGGCCGCGACGGTCGCAGCGGCGGTGACGCCGGCGGTGGCGGCGGGACCATCGCGTTCGGTGATCCGCTGCCGCCGCGTGAACCGAAGGGGCACTTCGGCGGACTGCCGATGGACCTGACGCTGCCCAGCGCCTTTCCGGGGCAGTGGAAGGTGCCGCAGACCCGCACCGAGGAGATCCTCGGCGCCTGGGCGGCCCGGCTCGGCGCACGGGTACTGCGCGGCCACCGCGTCACCGGCCTGAGCCGCCACCGGGACCGGGTCACGGTCACCGCCGAGCACGCCGGGCGCCGCCGGGAGTTCACCGCGCTGTACGTCGTCGGATGCGACGGCGAGCACTCCGACGTGCGGCGGCTGGCCGGGATCGCCTTCCCCGGCAACGACGCCGAACGCGAACTGATCCGCGCCGACGTCGACGGCATCGACATCCGGGGCCGGCGCTTCGAACGGCTGCCGAACGGCCTCGCGATCGCCGCCCGCCGGGGCGACGGCGTCACCCGCGTCATGGTCCACCGGTTCGGGACCCCTCCGCGCGGCGCGGGCGAGGCACGGTTCGCCGACATCGTCTCCGCCTGGCGGGACGTCACCGGCGAGGACGTCTCCCACGGCACCCCCCTGTGGGTGAACTCGTTCGGCGACGCCTCCCGGCAGGCCGAGCACTACCGTGACGGGCGCGTGCTGCTCGCCGGGGACGCCGCCCACCAGCAGATGCCGATCGGCGGGCAGGCCCTCAACCTCGGCCTCCAGGACGCGGTCAACCTCGGCTGGAAACTCGCCGCGACCGTACGCGGGCGTGCCCCGGACGGGCTGCTCGACACCTACCACCGGGAGCGGCACGCCGTGGGCCGCCGCGTCCTGTCCAACATCCGCGCACAGGCCCGGCTCCTGCTCGGCGGGCCGGAGGTGGAGGCCCTGCGCACCGTGATCGGCGAGCTGACCGCCCACGAGCCGGTGCGGGCGCACCTGGCCGGGATGATCAGCGGACTGGACGTACTGCACGGCGCGGACGGCGCCCAGGACGCGCCCGCCATGCGCGGGGCGGGCGCTCCGGCCGGCGCGGGACGCGCAGCCGGGGCCCGTGAAACAGGCGGCACGAACGGCGCGCGCCGCGCCGGTAGCGCCGATGGTGCGCGCGGTTCCGACCGCGTGCGCGACGGGCACACGGCGCGCAACGCGATCCAGGAGCGCTCGCTCGTCGGTGCGCGTCTGCCCGAGGCGCCGCTGACGGACGTCGCGGGCGCCGCCGCCGGCACCACGCTCCAACTGCTGCGTCCCGCGCGCGCCGTCCTGCTCGTGCTGACCGCCGACGCCACCCGGCGTGCACGCCTCGCGGAGGCGGCCGCCGACTGGTCGGGCGCCGTCGATGTGGTGACGGCCCGCCTCGGTGCCCCCGACGCAGGCGCGCTGCTCACCGGTGTCGCCGCCCTCCTCGTACGTCCCGACGGGTACATCGCGTGGGCGGGCGACGTACCGGACGGCCTCCACGAGGCGCTCGCGCGATGGTTCACGCCCGGCGCCCCCGCCACCGAGCAGGCGCTCGACGCATCGTCCACGCCGAGCGCTTCGGCGCGCACGCACGCGCGTGACAAGCATGTGAGGGCTCCCGCGGACGGCGCGCATCCGCGGACCCCACGCCGCTCCGGCACGCACGACAGCCCACTGCACACCCACACGCAACCCATCGGCAGGACCAGGAGAAGGAACATGGGCAACCTGACCGGCAAGACCGCGCTCGTCACGGGCGCCAGCCGAGGCATGGGCCGGGCCACCGCCGAGCGGCTGGCCCGGGACGGCGCGCTCGTCGCCGTGCACTACGGCACCAACGAGGAGGCGGCGGCCGAGGTGGTCGCCGGGATCGAGCAGGACGGCGGGCGGGCGTTCGCCGTACGGGCCGAACTCGGCGCACCCGGTGACGTGCACGAGCTGTTCCTCGCGCTGGAGGAGGGCCTGAAGGAGCGCACCGGCTCCACCGAACTGGACATCCTGGTCAACAACGCCGGCGTGATGGGCGGGGTGAAGCCGGAGGACACCACGCCGGAGCAGTTCGACCGGATCGTCGCTGTGAACGCCAAGGCGCCGTTCTTCATCATCCAGCGGGCGCTGGCGAACATGCCCGACGGCGGCCGGATCGTGAACATCTCCTCCGGCCTGACCCGGTTCGCCAACCCCGACGAGATCGCGTACGCGATGAGCAAGGGCGCCGTCGAGCAGCTCGCGCTGCACTTCGCCAAGGCGCTCGGCCCGCGCGGCATCACCGTCAACAGCGTCGCCCCCGGCATCACCCGCAACGGCAACCCTGTCTTCGACATGCCGGAAGCGGTGGAGGCGATGGCGGCACTGTCGACGTTCAACCGTGTCGGGGAGCCCAGCGACGTCGCCGACGTCGTGGCCTTCCTCGTCTCCGACGACGCGCGCTGGGTCACCGGCTCCTTCGTGGACGCCAGCGGCGGCACCCTCCTGGGCTGACGCCATGGCCGGGACACATCCGTCGCCCATGGCCGGCCCGGCCCAGGAGCGGTTCGGCCCCCGGCTGTGGGGTCTGCTGCTCGTCCTGGCCGGCAACATGCTCATCGACGCGCTCGAAGTGTCCGTGGCGGTCGTGGCGCTGCCCTCGATCGGCACGGACCTCGGGTTGGCGCCGACCGGCGCGCAGTGGGCCATGACCGGCTTCGCCGTCGGCTTCGGCGGGCTGATGCTCTTCGGCGCCCGGGTGGTCGCCCTGCTGGGCCGCCGCCGGGTCTACCTGGGGGCGCTGCTCGGCTTCGCCGCGGCCTCGCTGCTCAGCGCAGTCGCCCAGGAGCCGTGGCTGCTGGTGGCCACCCGGCTGGCCAAGGGGTTCTGCGCCGCGCTGACGGCGCCCACCGGGCTCGCCATCATCTCCACCGCCTTCCCCGAGGGGCGGGCCCGCGCCCGTGCCGTCTCGGTCTACACGCTCTTCGGCGCGGGCGGTTTCACCGCGGGACTGCTGCTGTCCGGCTGGCTGACCGGGCACACCTGGCGGCTGGCGTTCGCCTTCCCGGCGCCGGTCGTGCTGGTGCTGTTCGCCTTCGGGCTGCGGCTCATCCCCGAGCAGACCGCGTCCCCGGGCACGCCCCGGCGCTACGACGTGCTCGGCGCTGCCGCGTTCACCGGCGCCCTGCTCGCCCTCGTGTCCGGCATCACCGCGCTCCCCGGACGCGGCCTCGGCGACCCGCGAGCCGTCGGGCCGCTGGCTGCCGCGGCCGGGCTGCTGGTGCTGTTCGTGCTGGTGGAACGGGGCGCGGCCGACCCGCTGGTGGACCTGCGCCCGCTGCGCAGCCCGGCGCTGAGACGTGCGGCGCTGGGCGCGGCCTGCCTCAACGGCTCCTATCTGGGCCTGCTGTTCGTGCTGACGTACCAGATGCAGACCGTCGCCGGCTGGTCGCCGCTGACGAGCGCGCTGGCGCTCGTGCCGGCCGCGGCCCCGCCGGCGCTCACCGCGCTGTCCGCGGGACGGCTGGTGGCCCGGTTCGGTGCCCCGCGTCTCATCGCGGGGGGCGCCGCCTGCGCGTTCACCGGGTACCTCCTGCAACTGCGGCCGTCCTGGCCGCTGGACTACACCGGACGGATACTGCCGACGCTGCTGCTGGTGGGCGCCGGGTTCGTGCTGTCGTTCGCCGCGCTGAACATGCGGGCGACGTCCCAGTCGGCCCCCGCCGAACGCGGCGCGGCCAGCGGCCTGTACCAGACGGCCGTACAGCTCGCCGCGGCCGTCGCGGTCGCCGCCGTCGCCGCGCTGCTCGCCGCCGGGGACCCCGGCACGACGCCGGCACAGGCAGTGGCCGCATGCAGGTCGGCCCTGGTCCTGGTGGCCGTGCTCGGCGGGGCCGGGCTGCTGGTCGGGTTCACGGGGCTGACCCGGTCCGGCACCTCGGCCGCGCCCTCCACCACACCCGACGGCGCCCCGCGCGCCCCGCGTCCCTGACGCGGCGACACCCGCGGCGCCGTCGGCCCCTTCCGCCCCTGCGGCCCCCGGCGTTTCCGGAGCGTCGTGGGCGTCCGCGGTGTCCTGGGCGTTCGCCCGCCGCAGGACCCCGCGGCGCCACCGGCTTCCGGCATCGCCCCGGCCCGCCGTACCACGCGATCCCCCTGCGCCCGAGGCGCTCCGGCGCCACCCCTGGCTGCCCGTGCGCCTCGGGACCCTGCCGTGCCCCGGATCCCGCAACGCCCCGCGAGCCGCGGATCGCGTGCCCGCGGACTCTCCGGCACCGGTGGCCCCTCGGGAGCCCGCGGTGCTCCTCCTCCACCCCACACCTTTCCGACGGGGGAACTTCCATGGATCAGACAACGAAGACCTGGGTCTTCGACGATCTCGACGATCTGGACGACCCGGACTACGAGTTCGAACACGACTACGCCGTCGAGGTGCAGCCGCCGAGCCTGTCGCAGCTGGCCGCCTGCGGCCCGGCCGAGCGCACCCGCCTCATCGACGACTACGTGCGCGCCGAGCTCGCGCGCGTGCTGCGGGTCCCGCCGGACACCATCGACACCGCCGGCCGCCCCATGAACAGTCTCGGCATCGGATCCATCACCGGCCTGGAGCTCCAGCGCCGCATGGAGGCCGTCCTCAAGGTCGACGTCAACCTCAACATGCTGCTGCGCGCCAACAGCGCCGCCGAGCTCGTCGACTGCCTGGCCGGCCAGCTGGGCCCCGAGGACGACCCCCACAAGCACGGCGGACAGCGCGACCACCTCGTCTCGCACGACCTTCCGAGCACCAGGTGATCGGGGAGCTGGTGGCCCGCGGGGGCCCGAGGACGGCCGCGGCCGGGCTGCCGGACCCGGGACGGCTCGATGTGTGGCTGGTGCGCCGTCCCCGGCTGGAGACGGCCGCCGAACTGCTCGACCTGTCCGAACTCAGCGACGCGGAACGCCGGCGCACCGCATCCTTCGTGCGCCCCACGGACGGGATCACCTACGCCTCCGCGCACGTGGCGCTGCGCCGGCTGCTCGGCGGCTACCTGGGCCTGGCGCCGCAGGACGTGCCGTTCGTGCGGGAGCCCTGCCCCGGCTGCGCCAAGCCGCACGGCAGGCCCGCCGTGGCCCACCCCGATCCGCCGCTGCACTTCTCCCTGGCGCACAGCCACGGCATGGCCGTGGTCGCCGTCTCCCGCACCGTCATCGGCGTCGACGTCGAGCGACTGCCGCGGGACGAGACCGTCGAGGTGTGCGCCCCGGCGCTGCACCCGGGGGAGCAGGCCGAACTGGCGGGCCTGGACACCGAGGATCGGCGTGCCGCCTTCGGACGGATCTGGACCCGCAAGGAGGCCTACCTCAAGGCGCTGGGCACCGGGCTGTCCCGGGACCCCGCCCACGACTACCTGGGCGCCGACCCGCACCGCCGGCCCGACGGCTGGACGCTGCTGGACCTGCCGTCCGGTCCCCGGCACAACGCCGCCGTCGCGGTGCTCGGCGGACCGCCCACCCGGGTCGTGCTGCGCTGGCTGCCGCCGGACGCGCTGCACACCGGCGGCACGGTGGACCCGGAGGCCGATCAGCACGCGCTCCGGGAGGGCGGCCGGGAGACGGACCCGCACGGCGTGGACAGCGACGGCACGACCACCCTCGTACCCGACTGGGGAGCGTGAGGCACTCATGTCGACCGACCAGAAGGCCGGCACAGCCGAGCAGCCCGGGAAGACGGCTGCGGCCGCCGCCGACCGGCCGAGTCTGCACGACCGCGAGCACCGCGGCCAGTGGAGCGCCGCGGAGCGGCTGGAGGAACTCGGCCTGATCAAGGAGGCCGCCCGGCACGGCGATCCGCTGGCCACCGAACGCCAGCACGCCAAGGGCAAACTGACCGCGCACGAGCGGATCGAACTGCTGTTGGACGAAGGGTCCTTCACCGAGGTCGAGATGCTGCGCCGCCATCGGGCGACCGGCTTCGGGCTGGAGAAGAAACGTCCCTACACCGATGGCGTGATCACCGGTTGGGGCACCGTCCACGGCCGGACCGTGTTCGTGTACGCGCACGACTTCCGCATCTTCGGCGGAGCCCTCGGCGAGGCCCACGCCCAGAAGATCCACAAGATCATGGACATGGCCATGGCGGCGGGCGCTCCCCTCGTGTCCCTCAACGACGGAGCCGGCGCACGCATCCAGGAGGGTGTGTCCGCGCTCGCCGGCTACGGCGGCATCTTCCAGCGCAACACCCGGGCCTCGGGCGTCATCCCGCAGATCAGCGTCATGCTCGGCCCCTGTGCAGGCGGCGCCGCGTACTCGCCTGCACTCACCGACTTCGTCTTCATGGTCCGGGACATCGCCCAGATGTTCATCACCGGTCCCGACGTGGTCAAGGCCGTGACGGGCGAGGAGATCACCCAGAACGACCTCGGCGGCGCCGACGTCCACGCCACCACCTCGGGCGTCGCCCACTTCGCCTACGACGACGTCCGCACCTGCCTGGAGGACGTGCGCCACCTGATCTCCCTGCTGCCGTCCAACAACCGCGACCTCCCGCCGCGCGCCCCCGCCGGCGACCCGGCCGACCGGCGCACCGACCGGCTGCTGGAACTGGTCCCCGAGGACCCCAGCCGCGTCTACGACATCCGCGCCGTCATCGAGGAGGTCGTCGACGACGGCGACTGCTTCGAGGTCCACCCGGGCTGGGCGACCAACGTCGTGTGCGCCCTGTCCCGGCTCGACGGCGACGTCGTCGGCATCGTCGCCAACCAGCCCTCCTCCTACGCCGGGGTCCTCGACATCGACGCCAGCGAGAAGGCGGCGCGCTTCGTTCAGTTCTGCGACGCCTTCAACATCCCGCTGGTCACCCTGATCGACGTACCCGGCTTCCTGCCCGGCGTGGAGCAGGAGCACAACGGCATCATCCGGCGCGGCGCGAAGCTGCTCTACGCGTACTGCAACGCCACCGTGCCGCGCATCTCCCTGGTACTGCGCAAGGCCTACGGCGGCGCCTACATCGTCATGGACTCGCGGTCCATCGGCACCGACATGGCGCTGGCCTGGCCGTCCAACGAGATCGCCGTCATGGGCGCCGAGGGTGCGGCGAACGTCATCTTCCGCCGTGAGATCGCCGCCGCCGACGATCCCGAGGCCACCCGCGCACAGAAGATCAAGGAGTACCAGGCGGAGCTGATGCATCCCTACTACGCAGCCGAACGCGGCCTGATCGACGACGTGATCGATCCGCGGGACACCCGCCAGGCGCTGATCCGCGCACTGGCGATGCTGCGCAGCAAGCAGGCCGACCTGCCGTGCCGCAAGCACGGCAACCCGCCGCAGTGAGCGGGACGGACGGCGCGGGCGACGCCCTGGTCATCCAGGTCGTGAAGGGCCGGGCCGGCCCCGCCGAGATCGCCGCGCTGACCAGTGTGCTGCTCGCCCGCGCCGCCGCACTCGCCGCGGCGGGCCCCGGCCTGCAGGAACAGCCGCCGCCCACCGCCGCCTGGCGCCGCCCGGAACGCAACCAGCCCCACCGCGATCCCCGCGGCTGGCGCGTCGCGGGCAGCCGCGCGGCATAGGAACGCGGCGACGGCCGTGCGGGCGCCCGGGGACCGCACCCTCCGGCGGTACCCGGAGCCCACGGCCCCAACAGCCCGCACGGCCCCAACAGCCCGCAGAGCACCAACGGTCGGCACGGCCTCGACGGCCCGCAGAGCACCACCGGCCCGCACGGCCGGTGCCGCGCGCAGGGCCGGCACTCCTGCGGGCCGGCACAGCCCGAACGGCCCGACGGCCCGCCACGCTCGCACGGCCCGTACCGGCCGGCCAGGAAACGGAGCATCCTTCCCATGACCACCACCCCGTCCCTCGAAGCCCCGGACACCATCACCGTCCCGCGGGCCGAACTCGACGCTCTCCAGGCGCAACTGCGCGGTCTGATCGACCGGGCCGAGATCACCGACCTCATCGACCGGTACGTCACCCTGCTCGACACGCAGGACGACCACGGCTACGACGACACCTGGCCGCGCTCGGTCTTCACCGACGACTGCCGGCTGGAGTTCCCCGTCGGCACCGTGGAGGGCCGCCACACGGCCGCGGCCTTCCACTTCGACCGCAAGTCGCGGTTCGCCCGCACCCACCACCTGGCGTCCAACTACGGCATCCAGGTCGACGGCGACACCGCACGCGTCCGCGTCCACCTCTTCGCCTCGCACGTCCACCACGACGACGGCCCCGACCCCGGCGGCCGTTTCGACATCGGTGGCGTCGCCGAGGGCGAGGCGGTGCGCACCCCCGCCGGCTGGCTGCTGCGCCGCTGGCGGTTCCACCTGATGTGGTCGGACGGCGCCGGCCCGCGCCCGGGTCCCGATCCGCGTGCCCTGCGCAGCGCCCAGCCCCGTCCCCGGCCCCGACCCCAATCCTGACCGCGCACGTTCGACGAAGGGATGAGATCGTGTCAGGAACCCCCTCCACACCCGACCTGGGCCGGTTGCGCGAAGCCGAAGGTGCCGACCGCGTGCAGGTCCTCGAGGAATTCCTGAGCCGCGGGCTGTCGACCTATCTCGACATTCCGCCGGCCCACCGCATCCACCGCACCCGGCCGCTGTACACCCAGGGCATCGACTCCCTGTCCGCGCTGGCCTTCCAGCGCCGGCTGGAGGCGGCCCTGCAGATCCCGGTGCCCAGCCACCTGCTGCTCCGTGAGCAGTCCCTGAGCGAACTGGCCACCACGCTTGCGGAGTTGATCGGTCGGACGCCCCGGACTACGTCGGTCTCGGTGGCCCCCGCCCCCGCGCCCGCGGCCTCCGCCGTCGGCCACCGGGCCGCCTTGCCCAGCGGGGCGCTGATGTAGCAGAGTGGCGCAGCGGCGGACCGCGATCGTCCCCGCCGCTGCCCCGACCATCCCTCCCGACGCCCGGTGGAAGGCTGCCGTTGAGCCGCGAACGCATCCTGGTGACCGGTGGCACCGGCTTCATCGGCGCCCACGTCCTGCCTCTGCTGCAGGCGCCCGCGCCCCACGGTCCCCGGCCCGCGGTACGCCTGCTCACCCACCGCCGTCCCGGCCCCGACCAGCCGTCGGCGGACGTGGAGACCGTGCGCGGCGACCTCGCCGACCCGGGCACACTGCACGGCGTGTGCGAGGGCGTCACCACGGTCCTGCACCTGGCGGCCCGCATCGGCGGCACGGAGGAGGAGTGCCGCGCCGTCAACGAGGAGGGAACCCGGGCCCTGCTCGCCGAGGCCGCCCGGTCCGGCGTCCGGCGGGTCGTGCAACTCGGCACGGCCGCCGTCTACGGTGACGGTCCGCACCGCGGCGAACCCGAGGGCGGACCGGCCGAGGCGCCGGTCTCGGCCACCAGCGCCACCCGGCTCGCCGGTGAGCGCCTGGTGCTCTCGGCCGGCGGCACGGTCGTGCGGCCCTACCTCGTCTACGGCGAGGGCGACCGGTGGGTCGTCCCCTCCCTCGCAGTGCTGCTCGGCCAGGTGCCGCGCTGGGTGGACGGCGCCACCGCCCGCATCTCCCTCATCTCGGCGCCCGTGCTGGCCGCCGTCCTCGCGGAACTGGCCCTGAAGTCGGGGGAGCCCGGGGAGCCCCTGCCGGGCGGGGCGAGCGGCGTGCCACCCGGCCGCGTCCTGCACGCCGCGCACCCCGAACCCGTCACCGTCCGCGACCTGGTCACCGCCGTCTGCCGCGCGCTCTCCCTGCCACTGCCCGACGGGGACGTCTCCTTGTCCGAGGCCCGGGCCCGGCTGACCGCCTCCGCCGCCCGACGTCCCCTCGAACTGCTCGCCCACGACCACTGGTACGACAGCAGCCGCCTGTGGTCCACCGTGACGACGCGCCCCGGGCCAGCGTTCACCACCGACTTCCCCGCCTGCGCGCCGTGGTACCGGAAGGCGCTGGCGGATGCGGGGATCGCGCCTCCGTGACGGCGCGCTGAGCGCCGCCCACGACGTGCGGCGTGGCGCGGGGGAGTGCAGAGGAGTGCGGCGCGGCGCACAGCGCGCCGGGTGGTGTGCGGAGAGGCGCGCGCCGGCTCTTCTCAACCAGGGGCCGCCCGTCGGTCACCTTCGCCGCCCCAGGTACCCGCCCCCGAGTGGTGATGGGGGGATGCCTCGCAGGTACGGCGGGCCGGCGGGGCCCCGATGGGGCCGAATGGGGACGGTGGGCCTGCCGGTCAAGCGCAGGAGGTGCGGCCGAGCCGGAACCGAGCGCGGGCGCGCGAGTCGCTCGCGCCGGACGCGTGCCGTGCGCGCTGGAGCGCGCACGCGGAGGCTTGAAGGGCTCCGGCGCGCGCTGCGCACGCGAGGACGTCGGAGCAACCTGAGGGCGCGCCCGCCGGGTGTGCGAGCCGCGTCGCGCGCCGGCCCCTAGACGTCCAGCCCCTGCCGCACCGCCCGCACCAGTGCCTGCGCCCTCGGGTCCGCCGTCACGGAGGTGCGGAAGCCGTTGGTCACGTAGCCGAACGCGATGCCGCTGTCGGGGTCCGCGAAGCCGAGGGCTCCGCCGCGGCCCGGGTGACCGAAGGAACTCGGACCCAGCAGCGGTGAGGTGCTGCCGTGCAGCATCCAGCCGGGACCGAACCGCGTTGCGACGAGCAGGACGCGGTCCGCGCCCGCCGACTGCTCGGCGCGTGCCAGCAACCCCGTCTCCGGGGTGAACAGCCGCCGCCCTCCGTCGACGTCGCCGATGAGCGACGCGTAGACACGGGCGAGGCCGTCGGCCGTCGCGATTCCGTTGGACGCGGGCAGGGCGGCGGCCCGGTATGCGGGGTCGTTCTCGTCGGGCAGCGGTGTGATGGCGGCGAAGGCGCGGCGGGTGAGGGAGTCCGGGTCGGCGTAGGCCTCGGCGACCGCCCGCTTGGGGCGGGTCTTCAGCCCGCCGCTCTCGGGGGCCGGGATCGGGCCGACGCGTCCCACGCGTGCCCGCGCGTCCGGTGGGAGCCCGAGCCAGAAGTCGGCGCCGGCCGGAGCGGCGATCTCGGCGGCCACGAACTCCCCGACCGGGCGCCCGGCGACCCGCCGTACCAACTCGCCCGTCAGCCAGCTGTAGGTCTGCGCGTGGTAGCCGTGCGCGGTCCCCGGCTCCCAGGCCGGTGCCTGTGCCGCGACCGCCTCCGCGCCGAGGACCGGGTCGGCGGCCTCGGCGGGCGTGAGCGGGCGGTCCAGAGCCGGTACGCCGGCCCGGTGTGCGAGCAGGTGCCGCACCAGGGTCCGCTCCTTGCCGGCCTCCTTGAACTCCGGCCAGTAGTCGCCCACCGGCGCGTCCAGGTCCAGCTCCCCGCGCTGGTGCAGCAGCAGGACCGCAGCGGCGGCGACGCCCTTGGTCGCCGAGCGCACGATCTGCGCGGTACCGCGCTCCCAGGGCGCCGTGCCGTCCACGTCCCTGGTGCCGCCCCACAGGTCGACGACCCGGTGCCCGTCCCGGTACACGGCGACGGCCGCGCCGCGGTCGCCGAGCACCTCGAAGTTCCGGACGAAGGCATCCCTGACCGGTTCGAAGCCCTCGGCCACTGCGCCGTGCACGTCCACGCCCGCACTTCCCTCCGAATCGCCTGCGACTGTGCGGGCAACACCGTAGCCGGGCCTGTGATTCCCTGGCCCGGCTACCCCAGCACGATCGTCACGTCGATGTTGTCGCGGGTGGCGTTCGAGTACGGGCACACCTCGTGCGCCGCATCCACCAGCTGCCCGGCCGTCTCCCCGTCCAGCACCGGCAGGGAGACGCTGAGCGCGACGGCCAGACCGTAGCCCCGGTTCCGGTTGGGACCGAGACCGACCTTCGCGGCCACGGTGGAGCCGGTCAGGTCGTAACCCGCGCGGTTGCCGACCAGGATCAGCGCGTTGTGGAAGCAGGAGGCGTAGCCGGCTGCGAACAACTGCTCCGGGTTGGTGCCGTTGCCGTCGCCGCCGAGTTCCGGCGGCATGGCGACCCTCAGTTCCAGCTGCCCGTCGTGGCTGGTGACGTAGCCGTCCCGACCGCCGTGCGCGGTCGCCTCGGCGACGTACATGATCTTGGTCGGGCGGGTGTCGGGGCCGGTCTCGGCGGCCGCGCCGTCAGTCATGGTGGGGCTCTCCCGGAAAGAGTGCGCACAAAATTATCGTGCACAAGGTACTGGCCGGTCGGTCAGCTGGACAGTCCAGGGGGTGTGACCTCGGGTAACTCGCGCCGTCCGGTCCGGGAGTCCGTTCGGCGGGTCCCGCCTGGCAACGCGCAGGGGCGTGCCGGAGGATGCTGCTGACACCCAGGACACGACGCCTCGGTCAGGAGCTACAGGGCATGCACAGCAGTCACCACCAGCGCGCACGGCGCACACTCCGGGGCCGCGCGCAGTGGCTGCTCCTGCTGGCGGCCTCCGTGCTCGCCGGTGCCGTCGGCTCCGCCGCGGCGCGCACCGCCCCCGCGCCCGGCGTGGCCCGGAGCGGGGGGCGCCCGGGGAGTACCCGCGCGCCCGAGGCGTGGGGCGCACGCGTCGTCACGACGAGCCGCTGCCCGTCCCGTCCGCCTGCTGTGCGAGCCTCCACAGCTCCTCGCGCAGCCGCACGACGTCCTGAGCGCTGAGCCCCGTTGCCGTGAACAGGGCGCCGGGTACGCGCGCCGCGCGCTCTTTCAGTTCCTCCGCGCGCCCCGTGCACGCCACCAGCACCGAGCGCTCGTCGCGCGTCGCGCGCTCCCGACGCACCATCCCCGCCGACTCCATCCGCTTCAGCAGCGGCGACACCGTGCCGTAGTCGAGCCGTAGCGCGCCGGCCAGCTCCTTCACCGTGATCTCGCCGCGCTCCCACAGCACGAGCAGGACGAGGTACTGCGGATAGGTGAGGCCCAGCTCCTCCAGGAGCGGGCGATAGGCGGCCGTCACCGCGCGCTGGGCGGCGTACAGCGCGAAGCACAGCTGGTCGTCCAGCCGCAGCGACCCCGCGTCCGCGTCCGGCCCGTGCGCCCCCTGGGCCTTCGCGGCCCACTCGGCCTCCGCGGCCCTCGCGTCGGCCGCCCGCCCGGCCTTGTCCGAGCCCTGGTCCGGGCTCCCGGACTTCTCCGCCCTCCCGGCTCCCTCTTCCTCCAGTTGCGTCACGCGCCCATTGTCACGGAGCGCGGGTCGAAGCCGAAGGGCAGTTCCAGACGGTGGGCCCGCATGAGCGCGTCGTCGGCGAGCAGATCGGCGGTGGGTCCGTCCGCCGCGATCACGCCGTCGCTGAGGATCAGCGAGCGCGGGCACAGTTCCAGGGCGTAGGGCAGGTCATGGGTGACCATCAGCACGGTGACGTCCAGCGAGCGCAGGATGTCGGCGAGCTCGCGGCGGGAGGCCGGGTCGAGGTTGGAGGACGGCTCGTCCAGGACGAGGATCTCCGGCTCCATCGCCAGTACCGTCGCCACCGCCACCCGGCGGCGCTGCCCGAACGACAGGTGGTGCGGCGGGCGGTCCTTGAACGCTCCCATGCCGACCTGGGCGAGAGCCCGGTCCACCCGCTCCTCCAGCTCCGGCCCCCTGAGTCCCGCGGCCGCCGGCCCGAACGCGACGTCCTCGCGGACCGTCGGCATGAACAGCTGGTCGTCGGGGTCCTGGAAGACGATGCCGACCTTGCGCCGGATCTCCGCCATGTTCCGCCTGTTCACCGGCAGCCCGGCCACCGTCACCGTGCCCGCGCCGCCGGAGAGGATCCCGTTCAGGTGCAGGACGAGGGTGGTCTTGCCGGCGCCGTTCGGGCCGAGCAGCGCGACACGTTCGCCGCGCCCGATGCCGAAGTCCACGCCGAACAGCGCCTGGTGCCCGTCGGGGTAGGCGAAGGCCAGACCGGCCACTTCCAGAGAGGGTGTCACAGGAACCATCCCAGCAGACAGACGACCAGAGCCGCGAACGGCAGGGCGAACGCGTACGACCACTGCGCGCGCGTGGCGGTCACCTCGTCGATCACCGGCATCGTGCCGGTGTACCCACGGCTGACCATGGCCAGGTGCACGCGCTCCCCGCGCTCGTAGGAGCGGATGAACAGCGCACCGGCGGACTTCGCGAGCACGCCCCAGTGGCGCACGCCGCGCGCCTCGAAGCCGCGTGACTCACGCGCGATGCGCATGCGCCGCATCTCGTCGGTGATGACGTCGCCGTAGCGGATCATGAAGGACGCGATCTGCACGAGCAGTGGCGGCAGCTTCAGACGCTGGAGCCCGAGCAGCAGCTCGCGCAGTTCGGTGGTGGAGGCCAGCAGCACGGAGGCGGCGACGCCGAGGGTGCCCTTGGCCAGCACGTTCCAGGCGCCCCACAGGCCGTTCACGCTCAGCGACAGCCCCAGGACGTCCACTCGCCCGCCCTCCGCCACGAACGGCATGAGCACCGCGAACGCGACGAACGGCACCTCGATCAGCAGCCGCTTGAGCAGGAAGCCGACCGGTACGCGGGCGTAGCGGGCGACGACGCCCAGCAGGACGGCGTAGAGGCCGAACGCCCACATCGCCTCCCTCGGCGTGGAGACCACCACGACGACGAAGGTGAACACGGCGGCCAGCTTGGTGTGCGGTGGCAGTCCGTGCACCGGCGAGTGGCCGTGCCGGTAGAGCCGGTGCGCGTGCCCGGCGCCCATCTCAGACGTTCTCCACGGCGGTGGAGGCGGGCGACACCTCGCGCATGCGCCGCCTGCGCACCGTCCAGAACACCGCGCTGCCCGCCACCGCCGTCGCGCCCACGCCGATCACGCCGGCGAGCCCGCCGGACAGGCGCGCGTCGGCGACGTCCTTCACGCCGTAGTCGGCGAGCGGGGAGTCCGCTGCGGCATGCCCTGCGGCCTTCTTGTCGAGGCCGTGGTCGGCGGCGACCTTCTCCAGGCCGTCGGGGCTGGAGGAGGCGTAGAAGCTCACGAAACCGGCGAGCACGAGCGAGGTGGCCAGACCGGTGAGCCACAGCGTGCGCCGCGAAGTGCGTGCTGCGACGGGCGCCGTGCGCGCCCCCGTCGATGCGGGCGCGTCCACGAGTACGCCGTTCACGCGCAGCTTCAGGCGCTGCTGCAGGCCGCGCGCGCCGTACACGAGATCGGGGCGCACGGCGATCACGGCGCTCACCGTCAATGCCGTGATCGCGGCCTCGCCGAGGCCGATCAGCACGTGCACGCCGATCATTGCGGTGGCGACCTTGTCGAGGGAGACGTCGGTGGTGCCGCCGACGGCGTAGATCAGGGTGAAGGCGACCGCGGCCGCGGGCACCGAGACGAGGGCGGCGGTGAAGGAGGCCACGGACATGGACCGGCGCGAGCGCGGGAGCACCTTCACCAGCAGGCGGAAGACGGCGTACGAGGCGACCGTCGTCACGATCGCCATGTCGGTGATGTTCACGCCGAGCGCGGTCAGCCCGCCGTCGGCGAAGAGGATGCCCTGCACGAGCAGGACGACCGAGACGCACAGGACGCCGGTGAAGGGACCGACGAGGATCGCCGCGAGCGCCCCGCCCAGCAGGTGTCCGCTGGTCCCGGCGGCCACCGGGAAGTTCAGCATCTGCACCGCGAAGACGAACGCCGCGACCAGCCCGGCCAAGGGCGCCGTTCTCTCGTCCAGTTCCCGCCGTGCGCCGCGCAGGCTCACGGCGATGGCGGAGGCGGCGACCACTCCGGTCGCCGCGGAGACGGGGGCGTCGATGAATCCGTCAGGCACATGCACCGTTCGATGATAGTCGCTTAATGCGAATGAGTTGCAAGAGCGAGCTGCTCGTCACCGTGGTGGGAGATGTCACGGCACGACGGGCGCGTTCCGGGAAATGTGCGACATTGGAGAGGAAGCGGATGCACAGCTTTCGCGCAGGCCACTCAGGGTAAGGGGCCGGACGATGTCTGTAGTCGAACAGTACGCGCGAGCCCACATCGTCACGGACGACTTCGAGGAGGAATCGTCGGCCGTACCGGTCGTACTCAAATACGACCCCGACGATCCCCGCTCCATCCGCGTCGGCCTTCCCGGACCCCATGAATGGACCGTCGCCCGCACGCTGCTGGAACAGGGGCTTCGCGCCCCGGTCGGTACCGGCTCCGTCCGGGTGTGGCCGTGCGGCCGTGTCCAGGCCGTCGTGGAGTTCCACTCCGCGCAGGGCGTCTCCGTCGTGCAGTTCGAGTCGAAGGCCCTCCTGCGCTTCCTGCGCCGGACCTACCTGGCCGCCTAGACGCGCACGGCCGCGGCACCGGCACCGGACTCCCGACCGGCCTCCCGCGCTGTGGAGCCCCGGCCGCATCCCGGCGTCCGCCCGGTATGCGGCCGTCTTGTATCCGTCCGCTCGGTACGCGTCCGCCCCGGGCGGGGAGGCACGCTCTTGGCCTGCCTCGCGACGCTCGCCCGTCCGCCTCGGGGCCCTGGCCCGTCGTCTCCGGCGCGGGTCGTCCGCCCCGGCCGCCATGACCTTTCGCCTCGGGCGCAGATCGTCCCCCCAAGGGCCCGTCCCCGCTGTCTGGGGCGTCGGCCTCGGGTGAGGCTCGGCGCGCCCGTCCGGTCTCCCGCTTCCCCGTCCGAGCGGCGGACCGGCGGTCTCCCCGCCGGTCCGCTCAGCCGCCCATCCGCAGCAGCGACGCGACGATCGGTCCGGCCGTGTCGCCGCCGTGGCCGCCCGCCTGCACCACGCCGGCAGCGGCGAGATCGCCCCGGTAGGCCGTGAACCAGCCGTCGGGCTTCTCCTGCCCGCCGACCTCCGCGGAGCCGGTCTTGGCGCCGTAGTCGGGACCGAGCCCGCGCATGGCCTGGGCGGCCGTGCCGTAGGACGCCGTGAACTGCATCATCTCGCGCAGCTGCGCCAGCGTGGACGGAGACAGGGACCGCGAGGCGGTGGCCAGCGTGCGGTGGTCGACGTCGGGGGAGACCAGGTAAGGCTGGTGGAAGACGCCGGACTTCACCGTCGCCGCCACCGACGCCATGTTCAGCGGGTTCATCCGCACCCCGCCCTGCCCGATCAGCGAGGCCGCCATCGGTGCCGCCGACTGCACCGGCACCGAACCGTCGAACGACGGCACGCCGATCGCCCAGTCGTCCATCGACAGGCCGAACACCTGCTGCGCCTGCCGGGTCAGGTCGCCGTTGTCGAGCTCCGGGGCCTGGCTGATGAAGGCGGTGTTGCAGGAGCGCGCGAAGCTCGCCTTGAGCGTGCCGCCCTTGATCTCGAAGTCGTCGTCGTTGTGGAACTTCCAGCCGCCGTAGGTGAACGTCTTCGGGCACGGGTGCCGCTTGTCCGCCGACCCCAGCCCCTTCTCGATCAGCATCGACGACGTGATGATCTTCATGGTGGAGCCGGGCGCGAGCATGCCCTGGAACCCGACGTTGAAGCCGTGGCCGCTGTTCGCCACCGCGAGGATCTCACCCGTCGAAGGGCGGACCATCACCACCGACGCCTTGGACCACTTCGCGACCTGCTGCTCGGCCGCCGCCTGGTAGACCGGGCTCAGCGTGGTCTGCACCGTGCCCGGCGTGCCCTTGCTCAGCACCAGCAGTGTCTTGTCGGAGAGCTTCTTCGCCTTCGCGTCCTTGCCGCGGACCACGCGCAGTTCGACGCCGGCCTTGCCGCCGGCCTTCTTGCCGTACTTCTCGCGCAGCCCGTCCAGCACGGTGCCCAGGGACGGGTACTTGGCAGCCGTGATCTCACCGCCGTGCCGGTCCAGCGCCTTCACCGGCGGGTTGCCGGACTCACCGGTGACGAGGGTGTCGCCGTCCTGCAGGTCCGGGTGGACCACGGCGGCGTGCCAGTCGACGACCGGCTCGCCGTCCCCGATACGCCGGACGACGGTCAGCGCGCTGCTGTAGGAGAGCGGCTCGGCGGCCCCGCCGAAACGCACCGTGCCCTTCACCGAGAACGGCACCCTGCCGCCCGTCGGCGTGCCCGCCGTGAACGTCGCCTTCTCGATGTGGGCGTCCTTGGTGAACCCCGTCAGCAGGGCGGTGGCGGCCTGCGGATCGTCGGTCACGGACGCCGCCTCGGGAAGGCGACCCTGCTGCCAGGCGGTCAGGAACGTCTGCGCGGCCGTGGTGACCTCCGCCGCGGACAGCGGGCCGGTCCTGGCGGCCTTCGCGTGGCCGGCGGACGTGGTGGACGTACGGTCGTCGGCCGAGGCACCGCCGCCGTACAGCGCGTACGCGCCGACGCCGGCGCCACCGACCACCACCGCGAGCACGCCGCCCACCACGGCCGGCCCGGTTCTCCGTCGCTGATCGACGCGTCGTCTCTTGCCCACTGCCACCGTTCCTTCGCATTCCCCGGTGCCCCCACGCCTCGGGGGGTCTCGTCGCCCTCACGCACCCCAACGACGGCGACCAGCCTAGGGTCCCGTCCCCGGAGGGATGTCAGCCCCCGGCCCGCAGCACTGCCGCGACGACCGGACCGGCCGCGTCGCTGCCGTGACCGCCGTGCTGGACCATGGCCGCGGCGGCGACGTCGTCGCGGTAGCCGGCGAACCAGCTGTCGGACCGCGCCGCTCCGTCGACCTCGGCCGAACCGGTCTTGGCGCCGATCGTCCCGCGCAGCCCGGACATGGCACCGGCCGCGGTGCCGCCGGTCGCGGTGCGGTGCATCATGCTGCGCAGCTGCTGCACCGTGCTCGAGGACAGTCCGCGCGCGTGTGCCAGTTCCCGGCCGTCGAGGCTCTGCGGCACGATCACCGGCTGGTGGAAGGCGCCCGTCATCGCGGTCGCCGTCACCGACGCCATGTTGAGCGGACTCATCTGCACCTGCCCCTGGCCGATCAGCGCGGCGGCCTTGTCGGGACCGCTGACGGCCGGGACCTTGCCGTCGAAGGACGCGATGCCGGTCTGCCAGTTGTTCCGGCCGAGGCCGAAACGGTCGGTCGCCTCCCGGGTGAGCGAGTCGTCGTCCAGGTTGTCCACGTACTTGATGAAAGCCGTGTTGCAGGAGCGGGCGAAGCTCTGCGACAGCGTCGCGCCCTCGTCCGTCATCTCCCGGTAGTTGCGGAAGGTCTGCCCCTCCCACAGCGCGTCCTCGGTGCACGGTGCGGGACCGTTGGCACTGGTCAGCCCCTTGTCGATGAGCGTGGCCGCACTGATGATCTTCATGGTGGAGCCGGGGGCCACCGTCCCCGAGAACGCGGCGTTGAAACCGTCCTCGCGATGGTTGGCGACCGCCAGTACCTCACCGGTGCTCGCCTTGACGGCCACCACAGACGACTGGGGGTACTTCTGCACCGCGCGCTCGGCGGCCGCCTGCACGGAAGCGCTCAGCGTCGTGCGCAGCTCGCCGGCCTTGCCCTCGGCGAGGGTGAGCACCGTGGTGTCGGCGGTGTCCGGGTCCGAGTGGCGGATCGCCAGCTCGACGCCGGGCGTGCCGCCGGCCGCGTCGCCGTACTTCGCGCGCAACTGGTCCAGGATCGCGCCGAGCGAGGGGTACTTGTCCTTCGTCAGCACCGTGCCGTTGCGGTCCACGGCCTCGATCGGCGGGGCGGCCGAGGCGCCGGTGACCAGCGTGTCGCCCATGTTCTTCAGGTCCGGGTGCACCACGGACGGCCGCCAGTCCACCAGCGGCCGCCCGGTGGTGACCCCGCGGACGACGTTCAGGCTGCTGGAGTAGTCGAGAGGCTCGGACTTCCCCTCGTACGACACCGTCGCCTTCACGGTGAACGGCACCGTGGCGCCGTTCACCGCCCCCGGTGTGATCGTCACGTCCTTGATGTGGGCGCTGTCGCGGTACGACGTCAGCAGGGGCTCCGCCATGGCGGCGTTGTCCGTGTACGACGCCGCCCGGGTCGCCTCCCCCTTCTCCCACGCCGTGAAGAAGGCCTTCGTGGTCTCCTTCACCTCGTCGGCGCTCGGCGGTCCGGTTCTCACCGGCGCGGGGCCGCTCGCCCCGCTGCCGCCGCCGTTGAGTGCGGACACGAAGTTGTACGCCCCGTAGCCGGCACCGCCCACCATCGCGGTGAACACCGTGCCGACTATCGCGGCCTTCGCTCCCTTGCGCATGACGCGCTTCCTCCCCGTTTTCCCCGTCGGTCGTCTCCCCCGTGGGCCGCGGTCTCCCGCCGGCCACTGCCTTCGCACTGTAGGTGGCGGGCGGGAGAACCGTGAGGAAGGTTGCCCTTTGGTGTCCGAACGGAGATCACCACAACGGGTCGAAACGGATCAGACCCGGGTGTCCAGCCGCATTCGGGACCGCCACCGGCCAAGAGTGGTCGTGCCTGGTTCGCGAGACCGATCTGATGATCGCTGCGTCAGCATTAAAGTCATGGTCATGTCAACCGATCGCGGCATGCGTCGAACCGGCACTGCGGGGGCTCTACCCGTTCACGAGCCAGTGGACGCTGCGATTCTCCACCAGTACTCGCCCTCGCCTCACGGTTGTTCCGCTGTGCTCGGACGCGCATCGGGACAACCGCTACACCCTCAGCGCCGGCCTCATGGGTGAGGTCCTTGCCGACACGATCACGGTGGCGGACGCCGTGTCGGCAGCCGTGTGCCCTCCGCCCTCCGGCCTTGGGCCTGTCACTTCTGGCGCCGCTTGAGAAGTGCCTCGTCTCGGATGGAAGGATCAAGGCTCGCGCGGTCAGTGGCCGAAGCACTGACGCGCCCGGAGCCGTCCATGCACCGGCCGATGACGACCTCGTACCCGCAGTCCTGAACGTCACGAACGGCGATATCGAGGCGCTCATGCAGTTCCTTCGCAACCCCGCTCGACGGAGACGAAACACCAACACGGTCACCGGGACACAGGGGGGACGGGTATCGAAAAGCCATGCGCTGCACTTTGACATGGTGCCGCGTCTTGAAGACACCGACTTCTATGCGCCCCAAACGGTCCAGATACCGTTCACCAGGATCAAAAACACCTTGGTCAGACGGTGGAGAAGGCTGCCGCCCGGGGCACGAACGCCGTGTCGCCGTCCTTCGCGGTGACCAGGACCGCGATGTGCCAGACACCCCCGGGCGACCCGGCCGCGTCGGCACCGGTGACGGGGACGGCGTAGCGGCACGTGGCAGCCCCGTCGCCGGCCGGAGCACATGCGGCGGACTCGACGGCGGCCATCTCCTTCACCGCCGGGGCCGGCTTCATGCTGTCGGGCCAGGCGAGCACCTTGACACTGCGGACACCGGAGTCGTCCGACGCCCGGGCCGTGAAGGCGAGCGAGCCGTCGCGGCCCGCGTCCGGGGCCTCGTACACCGCGGTGGCGCCCCGCAGTGCGGGGCCGGACTCGGACGCCCGGGCCACGAACGCGTAGGCGCCTGCCGCTCCGAGAACGGTGGCACCGGCGAGCGAGGAGACGATGATGCGCCTGGACATGAGAGAACCCCCGAAGAGACAGTCGGTCGGCCGTGGTTCGCGGCGACGACTCCATGGTCGTCCGGCAACCGTCCCCCAGACCTGAGCACTCCTACTCACACGACCTACTCAGCCGGCCGAGTTCGCGTGAGCCCAGCACTCCATCCGGACGGCGCACGATGCCCTCTGCCGGGCCCCGGCCGCCGGTACCCCGCCCGCAGAGGGGCAGCGGCGGCGACACCGCCAGCGCGGCGACCATGAGGCGGGACTTCATCCGGGCGTCGATGGAACGGCCCACGATGCGGCCGGAGTACACGTCCTTGACGGCGCACAGATACAGCTTGCCCTCGCCGGTCGCGTGCTCGTGGTGTCCGTGAGCCACAACCGGTTCGGCCCGTCCGCGGTGAAGTTCCGGCGCACCAGGTCATCGTGGACCGGCGGCCCGGCCTTGGTGTTCCTGCCGCGGACCCTTCGCTTGCCGAAGGCGCTCCACCAGCCGTTGTCCCGGCAGATCCGCCAGGCGGTCCGCCCGGCCATCGCCTCACCGGCGGCGCGGGCCTGTGCGAGACATCCGTAACGACCAACACAGACCACGAGGGCGCGGCAGCATGCCGCACCCTCGTGGTGTGTCCGTCCAGCTAGTGCCGCACCAGGCAACGTTCGCCCCGTCGCGACGCCCGGCACGCACTCTCGCTGCACCGGACGAAAGCCCGAGTACATCCAGTACGAGGGCTTCCGTCCGGCACACCGAGAGCACGCACCGGACGCCGCTCCTCGACGGGCGAACGTTGCCTGCCGCGGCACTAGACCCAGGTGTCCAGCCACATGCGGGACCGCCACTGGTCGATGGGGATCGCGGTGCCCGTGTACAGGGGCCAGAAGTAGACGAAGTTCCACGCGATCAGCAGCACCAGCATGCCCGCACCCGCCGCGCCCGCCACGCGGCGCGTGTCGCTCGTCCCCGGTGGGCCGATGATCGCGCCGATCGTCATCGCCACCGCCAGGCACAGGAACGGCACGAAGACCACGGCGTAGAACAGGAAGATCGTCCGGTCCTGGTAGAGGAACCAGGGCAGGTATCCGGCCGCCACCCCGCAGGCGATCGCGCCCGCCCGCCAGTCGCGGCGGAAGGCCCAGCGCCACAGCACGTACAGGAGCGCGAAGCACGCCGCCCACCACAACAGCGGTGTACCGATCGCGAGGACCTCCCGCGCGCACTTCTCACCCGCGTCCGCCGGGCAGCCGTCCTTGCCCGGCGCGGGCGACTCGTAGAAGTACGACACCGGCCGGCCCAGCACGATCCAGCTCCACGGATTCGACTGGTACGTGTGCGGGGAGTGCAGGTTGACGTGGAACTCGTACACCTCGTGCTCGTAGTGCCACAGACTGCGCCACCAGTCGGGGAACAGCCACGACCAGCTGCTGTGCTTGCCGTCGGTGACGGCCCAGTTGCGGTAGTAGCCGCCGGAGCCGTCGGTCGGGGACATGATCCAGCCGATCCACGACGTGACGTAGGTGGCGATCGCGACGGGCACGGTGGCCACGAACGCGATGCCCAGGTCGTGCCGGGCGACGGCCGTGTACGGGTGGCGGGCGCCGGCGACCTTGCGGGCACCGACGTCCCACAGCACCGCCATCACGGCGAACGCCGCGAGGATGTACAGGCCGTTCCACTTGGTGCCGATGGCCAGGCCCAGCATCAGGCCCGCCGCCCAGCGCCACGGCCGCCATCCCAGGAACACCGTGTCGGCGACCCGGGCGTCCGGGCGCACCCTGCCGTCCTCGTCCACGGGCAGCGCCGCGGCCAGTCGTTCGCGCGCCCGGTCCCGGTCCACCAGCAGGCAGCCGAACGCGGCCAGCACGAAGAACATCAGCACCCCGTCGAGCAGCGAGGTGCGGCTCATCACGAAGTGCAGGCCGTCGACCGCCATCAGCGCCCCGGCCACGCAGCCCAGGAAGGTGGAGCGGAACAGGCGGCGCCCGATGCGGCACAGCAGCAGCACGGACAGCGTGCCGAGCAGCGCGGTCATGAACCGCCAGCCGAACGGGTTGAACCCGAACATCAGCTCGCCCAGCCCGATGACGTACTTGCCCACCGGCGGATGCACGACGTACGCCGCATCCGAGGGCAGCGAGACGTGGCCGCCCGAGTCGAGGATGAGCTTGTTGACGTCCTTGTCCCAGTTGACCTCGAAGCCGTGATGGACGATGGCCCAGGCGTCCTTGGCGTAGTACGTCTCGTCGAATATCACCGCGTGCGGGCTGCCCAGGTTCCAGAATCGCAGTACGCCCGCCAGCAGCGTCACCAGCAGCGGGCCGCCCCAGCCGGACCAGCGTGCGACACGGTCGGCCAACCCCGGCGGGATGCTCAGCGCCTGCCACAGCCGTGCGCCGGGCGCGGCGTACGGCGGGGCGAGCCGGGCGCGCACGTCGGCGACGGGCTGTGCGGAATAGCCGAAACGACGCAGCCGCTGCTGCCACGTCGGCTGCGCGTCGTGGGGTGCCTGGCCCTGCCGGGTGTCCATGGAGGACGCGGTACTGGTCACCGCGCCATCGTAGGGAACCCGTCTGTGGGAGTCCCGTGCCCCGGCGGTACCGGTCCGGATGCGGCTGGTTTGGGACGGCCCTGGGAGGATGGGGGTGTGACTGGAACCCTTGTTTTGGCGGGCACCCCCATCGGCGACGTCCAGGACGCCCCGCCCCGGCTCTCCGACGAACTGGCCGGCGCGGACGTGATCGCCGCCGAGGACACGCGGCGGCTGCGGCGGCTGACCCAGGCGCTGGGCGTGACGCCCAAGGGTCGCGTGGTGTCGTACTTCGAGGGCAACGAGTCCGCCCGCACCCCCGAACTGGTCGAGGAACTCCTCGGCGGCGCGCGCGTACTGCTCGTCACCGACGCCGGGATGCCGTCGGTGTCCGACCCGGGCTACCGGCTGGTGGCCGCGGCCGTCGAGAAGGACGTCCGCGTCACGGCCGTGCCCGGACCGTCCGCCGTGCTCACCGCGCTCGCCCTGTCCGGGCTGCCCGTCGACCGGTTCTGCTTCGAGGGGTTCCTGCCGCGCAAGGCGGGCGAGCGGCTGTCCCGGCTCAGGGAGGTCGCCGACGAGCGCCGCACCCTCGTCTACTTCGAGGCGCCGCACCGCCTCGACGACACCCTCGCCGCGATGGCCGAGGTCTTCGGCGCGGAGCGGCGCGCCGCCGTGTGCCGGGAGCTCACCAAGACCTATGAGGAGGTGCGCCGCGGCCCGCTGGGCGAACTGGCCGCCTGGGCCGCGGAGGGCGTGCGCGGGGAGATCACCGTCGTGGTGGAGGGCGCGCCGGAGCGCGGCCCGGAGGAGATCGGCGCCGAGGAGCTCGTGCGGCGCGTGAAGGTGCGCGAGGAGGCGGGCGAGCGCCGCAAGGAGGCCATCGCGGCCGTGGCCGTGGAGGCGGGCGTGCCGAAGCGGGAGGTGTTCGACGCGGTCGTGGCGGCGAAACAGGCGGGAGCGTGAGCGCGGGGCGGACACGCGGGGCGTGAAAACGCGGGGCGCATGCCCGGCAGGGGGCGTGCGGTGGAGAGCTGTGTGCCGAGCGCGCGGTGTGGCGATCGCGCCGAGGCGTGCGCGCCGCGGCGCGGGCGCCGCCCCTGGGCGCGGAACCGCCTCTGAGCAGGACGCATCTCCGCTGAGCGGGCGCCCCATCGGTGAGCAAAATGCGGCCGGAAAAGGCAAAGCGCTTCCGGTCGTCGACGCCCTTTTGGCAAGGAACGCCCAAATCGGCTCCAACACTCGACAGGCCACGTGCATTCGCGCCGGTCCGAGGCATCCACTGGGTGACGGGACGCGAGTGTCCCTCGTCCCAGCGGACAATCAGGAGCTGGCATGAGTGAGAGTGCAGGACGGACCGGCCTGAGGGCCGGTGCCACCGCCGTCGTCCACGAGTCGTATTCCTTCGCCTGCATGCGCTGCGGGCACGGCTGGGAACAGTCGTTCGAGATAGAGCACCACACGGACGCCGAGGGCCACGCGTACGTGATCTACGTCGCCGAGGGCCGGATCGTGCCGTCGCCGCTCCGGCGGCCGCTCTGTCAGAACTGCGACAACCACGTCGTGCGCATCATGCGGGCCGGGCGGGTGGCGTCGGTGCGTGGCGCGCAGGGACACCTGCGCAGGCCGGCACCCCAGGCCGGGCCGGTCGAGGCACCCGTGGCGGCCTCGGAGCTGCCGGTGGAAGAGCCGCGGCCGGCCGAGGACCACCACTGGCACCTGTCCGATCTCCTGCACGTCTTCCAGCGCAAGGCGGGCTGAGGGCTCGCCGCCCCGGCCGGGCATGCCCCTTTCGTAGGATCGGGGGCATGCCTTCCCACGCCGAAGCCCCACCCCTTCCCGAACCCCTCCGGGTGCCGGTCGCCGACTCCCACACCCACCTCGACATGCAGTCCGGCACGGTGGAGGAGGGACTGGCGAAGGCCGCGTCCGTGGGTGTGACGACGGTCGTCCAGGTCGGCTGCGACGTCCGCGGCTCGCAGTGGGCCGCCCGGACGGCCGCGCAGTACGACGCCGTCCACGCGGCCGTCGCCCTGCACCCCAACGAGGCCCCCCGCATCGTCCACGGCGATCCCGACGGCTGGTCGCGGCAGGGCGCCCGGGAGCCGGGAGGCGCGGCGGCGCTCGACGAGGCGCTCGCCGAGATCGACCGCCTGGCGGCGCTGCCGCAGGTCAAGGGCGTCGGCGAGACCGGACTGGACTACTTCCGCACCGGCGAGGAGGGCAAGGCCGCGCAGGAGCGGTCCTTCCGCGCCCACATCGAGATCGCCAAGCGGCACGGGAAGGCCCTGGTCATCCACGACCGCGAGGCCCACGCCGACGTCCTGCGCATCCTCAAGGAGGAGGGCGCGCCCGAGCGCACGGTGTTCCACTGCTACTCGGGCGACGCGGACATGGCAGAGATCTGCGCCCGCGCCGGCTACTACATGTCCTTCGCCGGCAACGTCACCTTCAAGAACGCGCAGCACCTGCGCGACGCGCTCGCGGTGGCGCCGCCGGAGCTGGTCCTCGTGGAGACCGACGCGCCGTTCCTGACGCCGGCGCCCTATCGCGGACGACCCAACGCCCCGTACCTCGTCCCGGTCACGGTGCGTGCCATGGCTGCGGTGCGCGGCACGGGCGAGGACGCCCTGGCGGCGGCTCTCGCCGCCAACACCGCCCGCGCGTTCGGCTACTGAGGACCAGTCCCCGCCGGTCGCCCCGCGGTCCATGCGCGGGGGTCAGCCATCCGTACGGTCGCGACCGTACGTAGTCGTGCCGCTTTGGAGAGTAACCGTCGCTCCGCTAGGTTCTGTGGGCCCGATCCGGACTCCCGCGGACCCTCCGGATCCCCGGACCTCTGGAGCGTGTCGGCGTGAGCAACTCGCAGCACAACGAGCGGGCGTACGGCGGACAGGCGTACGTGCGGACGTACGCCCCCCTCGCCGGCCCCTTCGACCCGCACACCGCGGAGACCCTCGGGTACGGCGAGTCGTACGACCCCTCGGGCGGGGCGAGGGCGTACGCCGACACCTACCGGCCCGCGTACGAGCAACGCGGGGACCTCGCGGACCACGGGCGTCAAGCGGAGCGTCCGCGCCGTGAGGCGTCCGACGCGTCGCTGCCTCGCCAGGCGGGGGGCGCGCACCCGGCCGCCGCGCCGGTCGGGCCGGCGGGCGGTCAGGAGCGCGAGGAGGAGGGGGCGCCTGCGCTCGTCGCGCGCACCGGAGCGATTCGACGTGCCGCGCGCCGACGCCGGGCCCCGTACACCGAGCGCTCGGACAGCACCGTGCGCCGTCTGCTGCCCCAGGCGCTGGTCGTCGCCTTCCTCGCGGGCGGCACAGCCGCTTTCGTCGCGGAGGACAAGGCGATCGAGCTGAGCGTCGACGGCGGCGCACCGCGCACCCTGCACACCTTCGCGGACGACGTCACCGAACTGCTCGCCGAGGAGGGTCTGACGGTGGGGGCGCACGACGTGGTGGCGCCCGCCCCCCGGGCGGAACTCCGCAGCGGGGACGAGATCGTCGTCCACTACGGTCGCCCCCTCCGGCTCACGATCGACGGCCACCAGCGCGAGGTGTGGACGACGGCCCACACCGTGGAGGGCGCCCTCGAGCAGCTGGGGGTGCGGGCGGAGGGTGCCTACCTCTCCACCTCGCGCTCACGTCCGATCGGGCGCGAGGGGCTCGCGCTGGACGTGCGCACCGAGCGCTCCGTCACGGTCATGGCCGACGGCCGCGCCCGCACCCTTCGCACCAACGCCGCCACGGTGCGCGAGGCGGTGGAGGAGGCCGGCGTCACCCTGCGCGGGCAGGACACCACCTCCGTCCCGCCCGGAAGTTTTCCGCGGGACGGTCAGACGATCACCGTGCTGCGGATCACCGGGACCAAGGAGGTGCGCGAGGAACCGATTCCGTTCGAGGTGCGGCGCATCGCCGACCCCGCGCAGTTCAGGGGCACGGAGGTCGTGGGCCGGGCCGGGCGACCGGGGCTGCGGCGCGTGACCTACTCCCTGCGGACCGTCAACGGGGTGAAGCAGAAGCCGCGCCGGACCGGCACCGAGGTGGTGCGGGAGCCGCGGATGCAGGTCGTGATGGTGGGGACGAAGCCGCTGCCGGCGTCCGTGCACGGTGCCGACGGCCTGAACTGGCAGGGTCTCGCGACGTGCGAGTCCGGCGGACGGCCGAACGCGGTCGACGCCTCGGGCACCTACGGCGGCCTCTACCAGTTCGACACCCAGACCTGGCAGAGCCTCGGCGGGCGCGGGCGGCCCCAGGACGCGCCGGCGACCGAGCAGACCTACCGCGCGAAGAAGCTCTACATGCGCCGGGGCGCGACCCCCTGGCCGCACTGCGGCGCGCGCCTGCACGGCTGAGCGCCCCGGGAACCGGAACACCATCCGCCCCGGCTCCCGGCAATCCCCGGTCCCTCCCGCCCTCTGCCGTCCCGCCGTGCACCACGCCCCCGCCACGGCGTCCGGCGGTGCCGGCGGGCCCCCGTACTCTTGTCCCGTGAGCACGAGCCCCGCCCCCGACGCCCTCCTGGGCCCCGCCGACATCCGCGAACTCGCGGCGGCCCTCGGCGTCCGCCCCACCAAGCAGCGCGGACAGAACTTCGTGATCGACGCGAACACGGTGCGCCGTATCGTCCGCACCGCTGAGGTCCGCCCCGACGACGTGGTCGTCGAGGTCGGCCCGGGACTGGGCTCCCTCACGCTCGCGCTGCTGGAGGTGGCCGAGCGGGTCACGGCCGTGGAGATCGACGACGTCCTGGCCACGGCGCTGCCCGCCACGATCGCCGCGCGGATGCCGCAGCGCGCCGACCGGTTCGCGCTCGTGCACTGCGACGCCATGCACGTCGGCGAGCTGCCCGGCCCGCCGCCCACCGCGCTGGTGGCGAACCTGCCCTACAACGTGGCCGTTCCGGTCCTGCTGCACATGCTCGACACCTTCCCGAGCATCGAACGCACCCTCGTCATGGTGCAGGCCGAGGTCGCCGACCGACTCGCCGCGGGGCCCGGCTCGAAGGTGTACGGGGTGCCGTCCGTGAAGGCCAACTGGTATGCCGAGGTCAAGCGGGCCGGCTCCATCGGGCGGAACGTGTTCTGGCCGGCGCCCAACGTCGACAGCGGCCTGGTCTCCCTGGTCCGCCGCACCGAGCCGCTGAGGACCACCGCGACCAAGGGCGAGGTGTTCGCCGTCGTCGACGCCGCGTTCGCCCAGCGGCGCAAGACACTGCGCGCCGCGCTCGCCGGTTGGGCCGGGTCGGCCGCCGCGGCCGAGGCGGCACTCGTCGCGGCCGGTGTGTCGCCGCAGGCGCGCGGCGAGGCGCTCACCGTCGAGGAGTTCGCGCGGATCGCCGAGCACAAGGAGCCCGTTCAGCAGTGAGCGTCACCGTCCGCGTACCGGCCAAGGTCAACGTCCAGCTCGCCGTGGGCGCAGCCCGCCCCGACGGCTTCCACGACCTGGCCAACGTCTTCCTCGCCGTCGGCCTGTACGACGAGGTCACCGCCACCCCGGCCGGTGACCTGGGCGTCACCTGCACCGGCCCCGACGCCGACCAGGTGCCGCTGGACCGCACGAACCTGGCGGCACGGGCGGCCGAGGCGCTCGCCGCGCGGTACGGCCGCGAACCCCGCGTGCACCTGCACATCGCCAAGGACATCCCCGTCGCCGGAGGCATGGCGGGCGGCAGCGCGGACGGCGCCGCCGCGCTGGTGGCCTGCGACGCCCTGTGGGGCACCGGGGCGCCGCGGGAGGAACTGCTGGAGATCTGCGCCGAGCTCGGCAGCGACGTGCCGTTCAGCCTGGTCGGCGGTGCCGCGCTCGGCACCGGGCGGGGAGAGCGGCTGACGGAGGTGGAGACCGGCGGCACCTTCCACTGGGTGTTCGCGATGGCGCCGCGCGGGCTGTCCACCCCGGCCGTGTTCCGTGAGTTCGACCGGCTCGCGCAGGACAGGCGCGTCCCCGGGCCCGTCGCCTCCCGGGACGTCCTCGACGCGCTCGCCAAGGGCGACCCGGACGCGCTCGCCGAGGCCCTCACCAACGACCTCCAGCCCGCCGCGCTGTCCCTGTTCCCCGAGCTGGCGGACACCCTCGCAGCGGGGCGTGCCGCGGGCGCCCTGGCCGCGCTGGTCTCCGGCTCCGGTCCGACGACGGCCCACCTCGTGCGCGACGCCGCGGCGGCGGAGAAGGCGGCCAGGGCCCTGCGCGCGTCCGGCACGTGCCGGTCCGTGCGGGTGGCGGCGGGACCCGTGCCGGGCGCGACCGTGATCTGACGGCGGCGCCCGCAGGGACCGGACCGACCGCATCGTCACACACGGTGACCGCACCCTCGCGCGTCGGCCCGCCCGCCGCAGGGCCTAGGCTTGAACGCTGACCGAACCCCCTGCGCAGGAGTGAAATGGCCGTCAACCTGGTCAATGTCGAGAACGTCAGCAAGGTGTACGGCACCCGTGCCCTGCTGGACGGCGTGTCGCTCGGCGTGTCCGAAGGGGACCGGATCGGTGTCGTGGGCCGCAACGGCGACGGCAAGACCACCCTGATCCGGATGCTCGCCAAGCTGGAGGAGGCCGACTCGGGGCGCGTCACGCACTCCGGCGGGCTGCGCATGGCCGTGCTGACCCAGCACGACTCGCTCGACCCCGAGGCCACTGTCCGCCACGAGGTCATCCGCGACATGGCCGACCACGAGTGGGCGGGCAACGCGAAGGTCCGGGACGTGCTGACCGGCCTGTTCGGCGGACTGGACCTGCCCGGGTTCCCGAAGGGGCTGGACACGGTCATCGGCCCGCTCTCCGGTGGCGAGCGACGCCGGATCGCGCTGGCGAAGCTCCTCATCGAGGAGCAGGACCTGATCGTCCTGGACGAGCCGACCAACCACCTCGACGTCGAGGGCATCGCCTGGCTCGCCCGGCATCTGCAGGAACGCCGTTCGGCCCTCGTCTGCGTCACGCACGACCGCTGGTTCCTGGACCAGGTCTGCACGCGCATGTGGGACGTGCAGCGCGGCGACGTGCACGAGTACGAGGGCGGCTACTCCGACTACGTCTTCGCCCGCGCCGAGCGCGAGCGGATCGCGGCGACCGAGGAGGTCAAACGGCAGAACCTGGTGCGCAAGGAGCTGGCCTGGCTGCGGCGCGGCGCACCCGCGCGCACGTCCAAGCCGCGCTTCCGGGTGGAGGCCGCCAACGAGCTGATCAGGGACGTGCCGCCGCCCCGCGACAGCAGCGAGCTGATGAAGTTCGCCTCCTCGCGGCTCGGCAAGACGGTGTTCGACCTGGAGGACGTGACCGTCCAGGCCGGCCCCAAGGTGCTGCTCAAGCACGTCACCTGGCAGCTCGGACCCGGCGACCGCATCGGCCTCGTCGGCGTCAACGGCGCCGGCAAGACCTCCCTGCTGCGGGCGATGGCCGAGGCGGCCCGCACGGACGGCGAGACCCAGCCGGCCGCCGGTCGCGTCGCCGTCGGCAGGACGGTCAAGCTGGCCTACCTGTCGCAGGAGGTCGCCGAACTCGACCCCACCTGGCGGGTGCTGGAGGCCGTGCAGCAGGTGCGCGAGCGCGTCGACCTCGGCAAGGGCCGCGAGATGACGGCCGGACAGCTGTGCGAGACGTTCGGTTTCGGCAAGGAGAAGCAGTGGACGCCGGTCGGCGATCTGTCCGGCGGTGAGCGCCGCAGGCTCCAGCTGCTGCGCCTGCTCATGGACGAGCCCAACGTCCTCTTCCTCGACGAGCCCACCAACGACCTGGACATCGAGACGCTGACACAGATGGAGGACGTCCTCGACGGCTGGCCCGGCTCCATGATCGTCATCTCTCACGACCGGTTCTTCGTCGAGCGCACCACCGACCGCGTGTTCGCCCTCCTCGGCGACGGCACCCTGCGGATGCTGCCGCGCGGCATCGACGAGTACCTGGAGCGGCGCCGGCGGATGGAGGAGGCCGCCGCGGTGTCCGGTGCACCCGCCGCGCCGAAGCCGGCGGGCGAGAAGAACGCAGCCGGGCAGCGGGCCGCCAAGAAGGAGCTCCAGAAGATCGAACGGCAGCTCGACAAGGTCTCCGAGAAGGAGGCGAAGCTGCACGCGCAGATCGCCGAGCACGCCACCGACTTCGCGAAGGTCGCCGAGCTCGACGCCGAGTTGCGTGAACTCGCGGGGCAGCGCGAGGAGCTGGAGATGCGCTGGCTGGAACTCGCCGAGGACGCGTAGGGGCGCAGGCGGCCCAGTGCGCCGTACCGCGCGCCTCCGCACGTGGACGGCGCATGGCGCGTGAAGGGGGCGTGAAGGCGCGTAACGACGGCATCACGGGCCCGTCCTCCCTTGGGAACAGGGGAGGACGGGCCCGATGTGCTGTCGGTCCCGAGTGATAGAAAGGGCCGTCTGAGAACTGTCCGACCACGACCACGGGTCCACCGCGCAGCTCAGGGCGTGGCTAAAAATCAGTGAACGAGGGGGAAACGCTGATGACTCAGCCGCCCGGTGAACCGCCGCAGCCGCAGGAAGGGTTCGGCGCGCCGCAGCACCAACCGCCTCAGCCGGGCGGCGTCTTCGGGGCTCCCCAGCCGCCCCAGTCCCCGCCCGCGCAGCCCCCCTCTCCGCAGTCCACGCCTCCCGGGGCCGCGCAGACCCCACCGCCTCCGCCGGGCCCGCCCGCGGGGCCGCAGCAGCCGGGCTACGGCTACCCGCAGCAGCCCGGCCCCTACGCCCCGCCCGCCGGCCCCTACGGCACGCCGCCCGCACCCGGCCCCTACACCGCGCCGGGCCGGCAGCCGGGGCCGTACGGTCAGCAGCCCGGGTACGGCTACGGCTACCCGCAGCAACCGCAGTTCCCCGGCGCGCCCGGTGCCGCGCCGGGCACAGGCTCCCGCAACCCCTTCAGGGGCAAGCCGGCCCTCACCGTCGCCGCCGCGGTGGCCGCGCTGGTCGTCATCGGCGGCACCGTGTACGCCGTCGCCGGCAGGGGCGACGAGGGCCCGAAGAACGACCGGCCCGTCGCCCGGCAGAGCGACGACCACAAGGCCTCAGAGGCCCCGGTCGACCCGGGGGACGGCCGCGGCGACGGCGGCGACGACCCCGAGGACCTCAACGCGGGCCGGGGGCCCGGCGAGTCGAAGGTGCTCTGGTACAAGACCGCACCCGACGTGCCCCGGTCCGGCGTCGACTCCCCCGGTCTGTGGATCACCGGCAAGGCGGTGGTGAAGGCGGCCTACAAGGAGGTCGTCGCCTACGACGCCGGTGACGGCAGGCCCGTCTGGAACCCCGTGACGTTCCCGCAGAAGATCTGCGCGGTCACCCGGGACAAGACGTCCGACGACAAGGTCGTCGTCGCGTACATGAGCGGCTCCAGCGACCGCGCCAAGTGCAACCAGCTCCAGCAGATCGACCTCGCCACCGGCCGCAAGGGCTGGAGCGGCAAGGTCGACGACGGCGCGCTCTTCGACAGCGCCCTCACCGTCTCCCTGACGCTCGTCGGCGACACGCTGATGGTGGGCCGTTCGCAGTCCGGCACGGCGTTCGACGTGCACAGCGGCAAGAAGCTGTACGAGAAGAAGAAGTACGGCAGCGCCTGCTTCCCGACCGCCTTCGCGGGCGGGCAGGGCAGGCTGGTGTCCGTCGCGAGCTGCGACGCCATGCGGGACACCGAGCACGAGGAGCTCCAGCAGCTCGATCCCAGGACCGGCAAGGTGCTGTGGACGCGGAAGCTGGACAAGGGCTGGACGGTCAAGCGGGCGTACTCCCTCGATCCGCTCGTCGTCTACAGCGAGAACGAGGACAAGAACCAGTGGAACATCTCCACTTTCGCGTCCGGCGGCACCTTCCGCTCCCAGGTCGGCGTCAACGAGCGCTTCGCGCCCGTGTGCAGCTGGGCCGTCCTCAGCCGTGACCTCCAGGGTTGCCTGGGCGCCGTCGCGGACGCCGACACGCTCTACCTGCCCACCGACGCCACCACCGGGCCCAACGAGATCGTCGCGATCGGCCTCGCCGACGGCAAGGAGAAGTGGCGGGTGAAGTCCCCGGCGGACGCGTCGATGATTCCGCTGCGGACCGAGGGCGGGAAGCTCGTCGCCTACGTCGAGGCGTCGTACGACGCCGGCGGGCAGGTCGTGTCGATCCCCACCGCCGGCTCCACCCACACGCCCGCGAAGCTGCTGCAGAACCCCGTGGGCACCGCGCGCGTCGAGGGCGGCTTCTACCGCTGGACGGCCGACTGGGTCGGCGGACGGTTCTACATCGCCAGCACCCGCCTGACCGGGAACGACGACGCGAAGGAGAAGCTGATGATCGCCTTCGGCAAGTGAGCCGGGCTCTCGTCCGTCATACCCTCCGTCCCCGCCGTTCCGCTTTCCCGAGGTACCCGACCCGATGACCCAGCCGCCGCCCCCGCCGTCGAACCAGCCCCAGCAGCCGGAAGACCCGGGTGCCCCGCAGGCCCCCCCGAACGACGCCCCGCAGGACACCCCCGAGCAGGGGCAGCCACAGGGCGGGTTCGGCCCGCCGCAGGACACACCGCCGCAGCCTCAGGCCGGCTTCGGACCGCCCCA
This sequence comes from Streptomyces actuosus, assembly GCF_016921115.1. Lineage (GTDB taxonomy): Bacteria > Actinomycetota > Actinomycetes > Streptomycetales > Streptomycetaceae > Streptomyces > Streptomyces actuosus_A. The sequence goes on along the minus strand of NZ_JAFFZS010000013.1, from coordinate 156,773 downwards.
GGCACCCCCGGCGTCCCCGCCGCAGACGCCCCCGGCTCCGCCGCTGTCCCAGCCGGACCTCGCCAAGGCCCCGGCCCCGCAACCGACTTATGGTTACCCGCAGGCTCCGCAGGCTCCGCAGGCTCCGCAGGCTCCGCAGGCTCCGCAGGCTCCGCAGGCCCTGGCCCACGGCCACCCGCAGGCCGCCCCTCAGACGCCGCCGCCTCCACCCCCGGGCACCCCGCCGCAGGGGCCGCCCGCCGGGCCGCCGCAGTCCGGGTACGGCTACCCGGGCGCGCAGCCGCCGGGGCCGTACGGTCAGCCGGGACCGTTCACGCCGCCGGGGGCCTACGGCCAGCCGCAGCCGGGGCCGTACGGTCAGCCGCAACCGCCCGGGCAGCCGGGGTACGGGTATCCGGGCCGGCAGCCCGGCTTCGGCCTCCAGCCTCCGACCGTGCCGATGCAGCCCCAGGCGGGCCGGGCGGGCGGCGGCCGGAAGATCAACACACAGCTGGCCGTCATCGTCGCGGCGGTCGTGGCCATCGCGCTGATCATCACCGGCGGCATCTGGTACGCCGGGTCCTCCGGAAGCGACGACAAGGGCGGCGCGGCCGCGTCGAACGGCGGCACCGGCGGTGACACGGGCGACGCCGGTGGCAAGGGCGGCGGTGACGCGAACGGCTCCGAGAAGGTGCCGTCCGACACCTCGGCCGGGATGGTCGTCCGGATCCCCGCGCCCGCGGTCGCCGACAAGCAGGTCGACAGTGTCGAGGGCTCCTGGCTGACCGACTCCGTGTATGCCAAGGCCGGCGTCTACGAGATCAACGGCTACGACCCCGGCACGGGCGCGAAGAAGTGGACGCTCCCGCTGACCGGCCAGACGTGCGCGGGCTCCCGCCAGGTGGGCACCGGCGGCATCGCCGTGGTCCTCGCCGAGGAGGCCAAGCGCAACGCCGAGGGCGACCACGAGTCCTGCACCGAGGTCACCGCGTTCGACGTCGGCACCGGCAAGGCGCTGTGGACGAAGCACATCGCCACCAGCGGCACCAAGGTGGCGTTCGGCGAGGTCGGCGTCTCCGGCACCACGGTCGCCGTGGGGGGCGGCTACAACGGTGGCGCGGCCTTCGACCTCACCTCCGGCAAGGTGCTGTGGCAGCCCAAGGTCGGCGACTGCGAGGACGCCGGATACGCGGGCGGCGAGCAGCTCGTCGCGGTCCGCCGCTGCGGCGGCTACGACGACGAGCGGTACGAGATCCAGTTGCTCGACCCGAAGACCGGCGCCGTGAAGTGGACCTACAAGCTGCCCGCCGGCATCGACAACGCCAAGGTCATCTCCACCGAGCCGGTCGTCGTCGGCGTGGACTCCGCCGACATCACCGCCTCCGGCGCCACGGACGCCTTCTCCCTGGACGACCAGGGCAAGCTGCTCTACAAGATCGGGCTCCAGGACGGGCAGTACGAGCACGACTGCCGGATCGGCCGGTACGACGGCTGCCGGGGCGCCGTGGTGGGCAACGGCAAGCTGTACGTGCCGACCAAGGAGCACGAGGGCTCGGGCAAGTTGCGGCGCACCAACGAGATCGTCGCCTTCGACCTGACCACCGGCAAGTCCACCCGGGACCGCATCGACGCCGGCGACGGGTACACGATCTACCCGCTGCGCATGGACGGGGGGAACCTCCTCGCCTACAAGGAAGGCCCGTACGACAAGGGCGACCAGGTGGTCTCGGTGGACGGCACGACCGGCAAGCAGACCCTGCTGCTGGAGACCCCGGCGTCGGACACCGTGCAGAGCGCGATCAGCTCCATGGTGCCCTCGTCGGCGGAGCTGCTGTACGGCGACGGACGGCTGTTCATGGCCAAGAGGCTGATCAGCAAGCCGTACTCGGCGGACCGCAAGCAGTACACGGCGATCGGTTTCGGCGCGAAGTAGCCCATCGGGCGCCGCGTCGGCCCCGGGCCCCGCCCCTGAACGCTCCTGTTCAGGGGCGGGGCCTTTCACTTAGCGCGTATCACGCTCGAATGTGGGGAATGTCGGCGATCCGGGGCACTTCTGTCGCGTAGGGGCAGCGCGAGGCCCGACCAGCGTGTAGCTTCCGGGAGCATGAACGACGGAGACGCCGGGGGGCGCTCTGTCCATGTGGCCCGTGGACATCCATAGTGGGCATCCAAATGGAGGGGGACTGGGGGGTTCTCTGTGGGAGTGCGGCTGATGGTGGTCGACGACCACCGACTGCTCGCCGAGGCGTTGGCCTCGGCGCTGAAGCTGCGGGGGCACCGGGTGCTCGCGGCGGCGGCGCCCGCCGCCGGGGCGGCGGAACTGGTGATCGCCCGAGCACCGGAGGTGTGCCTGCTCGGTACGGCGACGCCGGCCGAGCCCGGGATCTTCGATCCCGTGGTGAAGATCAAGCGGGAGCGTCCGCAGGTGGCGGTGCTGGTGCTGGGCCCGGTGCCGAGTCCGCGCGGCATCGCGGCGGCGTTCGCCGCGGGCGCCTCCGGCTATGTGCGGCACGACGAGCGCATCGAGGGTGTGGAGCGGGCGATCATGAAGGCGCGGGCGGGGGAGGCGGCGGTGGCCCCGCAGCTGTTGCAGGGAGCCTTCGGTGAGCTGCTGAATCCCGCCGCGCAGCCCGATGACGAGGGGCAGCGGCTCCTGCAGATGCTGACTCCGAGAGAGGTCGAGGTGCTGGTGCGGGTGGCCGACGGGGAGGACACCCGGCTGATCGCGGCGGGGATGGGGATCGCACCGTCCACCGCGCGGACGCATGTGCAACGGGTGCTGATGAAACTGGGCGTGGGATCCCGTCTGGAGGCGGCGGCGCTCGCGGCGCGGACGGGGCTCCTGGACCGCGCCGGACCGGCGCACGGGGTGGGGCCGACATAGTCGGCGACCCGGTGTGCGGTGAGGGTGCGGGCCCAAAGGGGCGCGACGGGGCAGGGGTGCAGGGCGGGCAACCGTTGGGCGCCCCGAGACGGAAGCGAGTCATGAGCGCGCCCCGGCACGCGGTGGAGGGCGCACACGGCTCGACTCCGTGACGTGCCCGCGCAAACGGCAGGGGCGCGCGCTGCAGGCGGGCCCCGTGCGCCGAACGCAGGGCGAGCGCCCCCGGCGCCGGCGCGGGAGACCCGCGCCGGCCGCGGGCCGTGCGCCCCACTCAGTCCGCGGGCTTCTGCTCCGGCGGGGCGTCCGCCGGTGGAGGCACGGTCGGCCGCAGCTTCAGCCAGGCCAGGAAGAACAGGCCCAGCACCAGCATGCCCAGGCCGGTCCAGAGATTGATGTTGACGCCCTGGGCCTTGTCGATGGCGGCGTCGGAGTCGGTCAGGCCGGTGATCGTGACGATCACGCCGTAGAGCACGAACAGGCCGCCGATGATGCGCCGCAGGTCGAAGATGCGGGTGGCGGTGGCCGACCTGTGCTCCAGCTCGACGACCTCCCGCTGGGCGTCCTCGTCGGTGTAGCCGTGGTGCGGGGGGTGTTCGGGGCCCGGGGGCTGCTCGGTCATGGTCTCTCCATCCTGCCGCGGTCAGAACGAGAACGGGATGTAGCAGGCGGCTGCGACGACCACCGCGCCCCAGCCCAGCAGGGCCGGCCTGCGGTACCAGGCGTCGTCGCCGACGGCGGGCGGTTCGGCCGTGCCGGGGGAGCCGGTGCCGTAGACCAGGCCTTGCAGTTCGTCGGCCGGTTTGGGCGCGGTGAACGGTGACACCGCGAACATCACCACCGCGCCGGCAGCGAAGCCGACGATGGCCGACACGAAGTTGGCGCCCTGGTCGGTGGGGATGCCGACGACCCCCTGCTCGTAGATCCAGAAGTAGTTGACCACCGCCGCGGTCGTGCCGGCGAGCAGCCCCCAGAAGCCGGACTTGGCGGACGCCCGCTTCCAGAACATGCCGACGACGAACACGACGAACATCGGCACGTTGAAGAACGAGAACAGCGTCTGCAGGTAGCTCATGATGTTGGAGAACGACGACGCCAGGAACGCGGTGCCGATCGACGCCAGCACGCCGATCGCGGTGATCAGCCGCCCGAACCGCACGTAGTAGCCGTCCTCGCGGTCCCGGACCACGTAGCGCGCCCAGATGTCGTTGGTGAAGACGGTGTTGAACGACGACACGTTGGCGGCCATGCCGGCCATGAACGCGGCGAGCAGCCCGGTCACGGCGATGCCGAGCACGCCGTTGGGCAGCAGCTGCTGCATCAGGTACGGGATGGCGTGGTTGTACTGCAGGTCGGAGCCGGCGGTGCCGATGTCCGGCACGAGGGCGGCGGCGACCAGGCCGGGGATCATCACCAGGAACACGATGAAGATCTTCGGGTACGCGGCGATCAGGGGCGTGCGCCGGGCCGCGGAGAGGTTCTTCGCCGACAGGGCGCGCTGCACCTCGGCGAAGTTGGTCGTCCAGTAGCCGAAGGACAGCACGAAGCCGAGGCCGAGGACGATGGTCAGCCAGTTGGCGCCCAGCGGGTTGGCGTTGCCGATGCCGGTGCCGCCCCAGGCGGTGGTGAAGTCGGCGCCGTGGGCCTCGGTGAGCGTGTCGGTCAGGGCGTCCCAGCCGCCGGCCTTCTTCAGGCCGAGCACGACGATCGGGATCAGCGCCGCGAGGATCACGAAGAACTGGAGCACCTCGTTGTAGATCGCCGAGGACAGCCCGCCGAGGGTGATGTACGCGAGGACGAAGAAGCCTGCGACGACGACGGCCATCCACTGCGGCCAGCCCAGCAGCGCCTCGACGACGATCGCGAGGGCGTAGAGGTTGACGCCGGCGATCAGGATCGCGGCAAAGGCGAACAGGACCGAACTCAGCAGGTGTGCGCCTCTGTCGAACCGCAGCAGCAGGAACTCGGGGACCGAGCGGACCCTGCTGCCGTAGTAGAAGGGCATCATCACCAGGCCGAGGAAGACCATGGCGGGGATGGCGCCGATCCAGTACCAGTGGACGGTGTAGGCGCCGTACTGGGCGCTGTTGGCCGCCATGCCGAGGATCTCGGTGGCGGCGAGGTTGGCCGAGACGAACGCCAGGCCGGTGATCCAGGCCGGCAGCGAGCGCCCGGAGAGGAAGAAGCCGAGAGTCGTCCTCACCGATGTGCGGGCGGCGAAGCCGATGCCCAGGACCACGGCGAAGTAGATCCCGAGGATCGTGTAGTCGAGCCAGTTCGTGGGGAGCCGCAGCTCCGCGGCCAGGCCGGCGGCCTGGTGCGTGGGGGTGTGCATGAGGACTCGCTTCGTCGCGCGAACTGATCCGGAACGGCGCCTACGCCTCCGGCTTCAGTTTCTGAACACTTCTGTTGATGTTCTTTGTTGGATCGTGATGCACCGAGGGCTGGTGGGTTGTGATCTGTTATGTTTGTTTGTGTTGAGTCATTGGGTGCGGTCATAGGGAGTCAGGCGTGAAGAAGACCTCGACCCGGCTGGCGGACGGTCGTGAGCTCATCTACTACGACCTGCGCGACGACGTGGTGCGGGCCGCGGTCGACCGCCGTCCGCTGGAGCGGACGGTCACCACGTCCGAGGTCCGGCACGACGTGCTCCTCGGCGACGCGGTCGCCGTCGCCTCGCACCGGCAGGGCCGTACGTTCCACCCGCCGGCCGACGAGTGCCCCCTGTGCCCGTCCGGGGCCGAGCGGCTGAGCGAGATCCCGGACTCGACGTACGACGTGGTCGTGTTCGAGAACCGCTTCCCTTCCCTGGCCGGCGACTCCGGGCGCTGCGAGGTCGTCTGCTTCACCAGCGACCACACCGCATCCTTCGCCGACCTGAGCGAGGAGCAGGCCGGGCTGGTGCTGGACGCCTGGACCGACCGGACGTCGGAGCTGTCGCATCTGCCCTCCGTCGAGCAGGTCTTCTGTTTCGAGAACCGGGGGGCCGAGATCGGCGTCACCCTCCAGCACCCGCACGGGCAGATCTACGCCTACCCCTTCACCGCCCCCCGCACCGCGCTGATGCTGCGCCAACTGGCCGCACACAAGGCGGCGACCGGAGGGGAGAACCTCTTCGACGCCGTCCTGGAGCGTGAACTCGCCGCCGAGCGGGTCATCCTGGAGGGTGAACACTGGGCCGCTTTCGTGCCCTACGCGGCGCGCTGGCCCTACGAGGTGCACCTCTACCCGAAGCGGCGCGTTCCCGACCTGCTCGGGCTCGACGGGCAGGCGCGCACAGAGTTTCCCAAGGTCTACCTGGAACTCTTGAGGCGCTTCGACCGGATCTTCGGTGAAGGGGAGCCTCCGACGCCGTACATCGCGGCCTGGCACCAGGCCCCGTTCGGCGCCCTGGAGGAGTTCGACGGCGTCCATCGCGACGACTTCGCCCTCCACATGGAGCTTTTCACGATCCGTCGCACGTCCGGCAAGCTGAAGTACCTCGCGGGCTCCGAGTCCGGCGTGAGCGTGTTCATCAACGACGTGCCGCCGGAGCGCGCGGCCCAGCGACTTCGAGAGGCAGCGAGCTCATGAGCGGTAAGTACCTGGTCACCGGCGGAGCGGGATACGTCGGCAGCGTGGTGGCCCAGCACCTGCTGGAGGCCGGCCACGAGGTCGTCGTCCTCGACAACCTGTCGACCGGCTTCCGCGAGGGCGTGCCGGCGGCCGCCGTGTTCGTCGAGGGCGACATCCGCGACGCCGCCAAGTGGCTGGACGCCTCCTTCGACGCGGTGCTGCACTTCGCCGCCTTCTCCCAGGTCGGCGAGTCCGTCGTGAAGCCGGAGAAGTACTGGGACAACAACGTCGGCGGCACCATGGCCCTGCTCGGCGCCATGCGCGAGACCGGCGTCCGCACCCTCGTCTTCTCCTCGACGGCCGCCACCTACGGCGAGCCCGCCGGCACCCCGATCACCGAGTCCGATCCGACGGCGCCCACCTCGCCGTACGGAGCCTCCAAACTCGCCGTCGACCACATGATCACCGGCGAGGCGGCGGCGCACGGGCTGGGCGCGGTCTCGCTGCGCTACTTCAACGTGGCGGGCGCCTACGGGGCGTACGGCGAGCGCCACGACCCCGAGTCCCACCTCATCCCGCTGGTGCTCCAGGTCGCGCAGGGCAAGCGGGACACCATCTCCGTCTTCGGTGACGACTACCCGACTCCGGACGGCACCTGCGTCCGCGACTACATCCACGTCGCCGACCTCGCCGAGGCCCACCTGCTGGCCCTGCGGGCCGCCCGCCCCGGCGAGCACCTGATCTGCAACCTCGGCAACGGCAACGGCTTCTCCGTCCGTGAGGTCATCGACACGGTGCGCCAGGTCACCGGCCACCCGATCCCCGAGGTGGTCGCCCCGCGCCGGGGCGGCGACCCGGCGGTCCTGGTGGCCTCCGCCGCCGCGGCCCGAGAGAAACTGGGCTGGAACCCGTCGCGCGCGGACCTGGCGGGAATCGTCGCCGACGCCTGGGAGTTCACCCGGAACCACAGGTAGACGGCGCGCGGCACGGACAGGACATGACGAAGTGTCAGAGGCAGGGGACATGAGCGAGGCTGTGGCAGGGACGGTCGCCGAGCGGTTCGCGCAGTTGTACGGCGCCGAGCCGGAGGGCGTGTGGGCGGCGCCGGGGCGGGTCAACCTGATCGGCGAGCACACCGACTACAACGACGGCTTCGTCATGCCGTTCGCGCTGCCGCACACCGCGGTCGCCGCCGTCTCCCGCCGCACGGACGGAGTGCTGCGCCTGCACTCCGCGGACGTCGAGGGCGGCGTCGCCGAACTCCGCCCGGCGGATCCGGCACCCCGGTCCGACCGCGGCTGGACGGCGTACCCGGCCGGTGTGGTGTGGGCCCTTCGGGAGGCAGGGCACCCGGTGACCGGAGCCGACATCCACCTCGCCGCCACCGTTCCGGTCGGCGCGGGCCTGTCGTCGTCGGCGGCGCTGGAGGTGGTGGTGGCCCTCGCCCTGAACGACCTGTTCGAACTGGGCCTGAGGGGCTGGCAGCTGGCCCGCCTGTGCCAGCGCGCCGAGAACGTCTACGTCGGCGCGCCCGTCGGCATCATGGACCAGACGGCCTCCGCCTGCTGCGAGTCGGGGCACGCCCTGTTCCTCGACACCCGCGACCTGTCGCAGCGGCAGATCCCGTTCGACCTCGCGGCCGAGGGCATGTGCCTGCTCGTCGTCGACACGCAGGTCGAGCACTCCCACAGCGAGGGCGAGTACGGCAGGCGCCGCGCCGGCTGTGAGAAGGGAGCGGCCCTCCTGGGCGTCGACTCTCTGCGCGACGTGGCGTACGGCGACCTGGACGAGGCGCTGGCGCGCCTCGGCGACGAGGAGGAGGTGCGCCGTCTGGTCCGCCACATCGTCACCGAGAACCACCGCGTGGAGCAGGTGGTGTCCCTGCTGACGTCCGGCGAGACCCGCGCCATCGGCCCGGTCCTCGTCGAGGGCCACGCCTCGCTCCGCGACGACTTCGCCATCTCCTGCCCCGAGCTGGACCTGGTCGTCGACACGGCCATGGCCTCCGGTGCCCTGGGCGCCCGCATGACCGGTGGCGGCTTCGGCGGTTCGGCGATCGTCCTGACGGAGGCCGCCGACGCCGACGCCGTCACCAAGGCCGTCGAGGAGGCCTTCACCGCGGCCGGCTTCACCGCCCCCCGCGTCTTCCAGGCGGTGCCCTCGCCAGGCGCCCGCCGCCTTCGCTGACCGGGCCGGCACGCCGGCGCCGGGTCCGGATCCCGGCGCCACCCCGGCGCGCAGAGGCGCGCCCGGCGTCGGGCGGGTCGGCCCGCTGCCGGTTCCCCGGACACCCGGTGCGCCCCTCCCGCGACGCCGCGTCCGCGTCGGGCGTCCGGAACCAGTAAGCGGGAGTGCGGGCCCGCGCCGGGTTCCGGGCCCGCGCGCCCCGAGGCTCCCGGCCGTCCCGACGTGTCAGGTCAGCCGCTTCGCCAGCGTGTACTCCGTGATCCCCGGCGGGTAGTCCGGGATCACACCCACCACCTCGTAGCCCTGCTTCCGGTAGAAGTCCGGTGCCTGGAAGTCCCAGGTCTCCAGGCGCGCGTTCCGGCAGCCGTGTTCCTCGCGGGCGAGCCGTTCGGCCGCCGCCAGCAGTCGCGAGCCCAGTCCCTCCCCCCGATGCCGCTCGTCCACCCACAGGTACGTCACGTGCAGCCACGTCGCCCAGGTGTGGCCGACGAGGCCGGCCGCCAGGGTGTCGGTGTCGTCGAGCGCCCAGAGGTGCAGGGGGCGGTCGCGTTCGGCGCGCAGGGCGCGCAGGACCGGGGAGGCCGCCGTGTTCGTGTCCCGGAGGCGCGCGTGGAGCAGATCGCGCCGCTCCTTGCTCACTTCTGCCTCAATGCGAAACATGCGGCACACCATAAACGTGCCCGGCGGTCAGTTCTGCAAATAGCCTTCCGCAGGACGGTGGCAGCCCTAATCTGTGAGCAGCACCGGTGGGGGCCGGTGCTGATCAGGGGGCGAGACAGTCGGGTACGGCGCTCGAAGTGGGGGTAGCGATTCCGGTGCGGCGGCGGCCGTCCGGATGTGCGACCCTCCGGGCGTCGTACCCGCGCCGGTCGGCGTTCTCCCGGACCAGTGGGGGGTAGTCAGTGGTTCGTATCCGAGTCCTGGTCGTCGACGACCACCGCATCTTCGCCGAGTCGCTCGCCGCCGCTCTGGCGGCCGAGCCCGACGTCGACGTCTCCGCGGCCGGCAGCGGCCCGGCGGCGTTGCGCTGCCTGGAGCGGGCGGCCGCCGAGGGGCGCCGCTACGACGTGGCGCTCGTCGACGCCGACCTGGGCGGCAACGTGCCCGCGGGCCGGCCCGCGGTGCCGGTGCAGGAGGGCAACGAGGACGGTCTCGTCGACGGCATCTCGCTGGTGGCCGGGGTGCGCAGTGCCCAGCCGGCCGTCCGGACCGTCGTGCTCGCCGAGAAGGACGATCCGCGCCGGGCGGCGCTGGCCCTGCAGGCCGGAGCCTGCGGATGGGTCGCCAAGGACTGCTCGCTGTCGCGGCTCCTGGCCGTCGTCCGGGGTGTGCTGCGCGACGAGACGCATCTGCCGCCCGCGCTGCTCACCGGGGTCCTCAGGGAGCTGACCGCGGCCCGCAGACACCGCACGGAGAGTGAGCGGCTGGTCCAGTCGCTGACCCCGCGGGAGCGGGAGGTGCTGCGGTGCATGGTCGCCGGGCTGGGGCGCAAAGCCGTCGCCGAACGGCTCTACCTGTCCCCGCACACGGTCCGCACCCACATGCAGAACGTGCTGGGCAAGCTCGGCGTGCACTCCACGCTCGCCGCGGTCGCCCTCGCCCGCCGGGCCGGCGTCGGACCCGCCGACCTAGCCGGGGATGTTGTCGAACGGGGCGGTCAGCTGGCGTAGCAGCGCCGCCAGCTCGCCGCGCTGCGCGCGGGAGAGCTCGGCGAGGATCGCCCGCTCCTGGTCGAGGAGCCCGGCCAGCGCCTGGTCGGCGCGGTCGCGGCCCTCGTCCGTGAGGCGGACCAGCACGCCGCGCCGGTCGCTGGGGTCCGGTAGCCGTTCCACCAGGCCCTTCTTGGCCAGGCGGTCGATGCGGTTGGTCATCGTCCCGGACGTGACCAGCGTCTGCGTCAGCAGCTGGCCGGGGGAGAGCTGGTACGGGGATCCCGCGCGCCGGAGCGCGGTCAGCACGTCGAACTCCCAGGGCTCCAGCTGGTGCTCGGAGAAGGCCAGACGGCGTGCCCGGTCCAGGTGCCGGGCCAGCCTGCTCACCCGGCTGAGCACCTCGAGCGGTTCCACGTCGAGGTCCGGGCGCTCCCGGCGCCACGCTGCGACCAGCCGATCGACCTCGTCCTCCATGGCGATCAGTGTAGTGGTTGTGTCGACGTGAAGTCTCTTGACGTCAAGATATCTGCGAGGCAGGCTGGTGGTCAGAGCCGCCCCTCGTCTCCGAAGGAGGCCCACCCGTGCCTGCTGCCACGTGGGACCCCGCCCAGTACCTCCGCCACGCCGGACACCGCGCGCGCCCCTTCGCCGATCTCCTGGCCCGCGTTCCGGAACTCCCCGGAAAGCCGCCCCGCATCGCCGACCTCGGGTGCGGACCCGGCAATGTCACCGCCACCCTCGCCGACCGCTGGCCCGACGCCCACATCACCGGCTACGACAACTCGCCCGCGATGCTCGACCGCGCCGTCACCGAGCACGAGGGGCCCGTCCCGGGCGGCGGACGCCTCGACTTCGCCCCCGCCGACGCCCGCGACTGGGTCCCCGCCGAGCCGTACGACCTGATCATCAGCAACGCCACCCTGCAGTGGGTGGACGGGCACCTGAACCGGTTCGCCGACTGGATCGACGCCCTCGCCCCCGGCGGCACCTTCGCCTTCCAGGTCCCCGACAACATCGACGCCCCCCTGCACGTCCTGATGCGCGAACTCGGCCGCGACCCGCGCTGGCGCGACCGCGTCGGCGACGTGCTGCGCCACGAGGACTCCGTGCACGCCCCCGGCACCTACCTCGACACCCTCGCCCGGCTCGGCTGCGAGACGGACGTGTGGCAGACGACGTACGCGCACGTCCTGCCCGGCGAGGACCCCGTCCTCGACTGGGTCGAGGGCTCCGGCCTGCGCCCGGTCCTGACCGTCCTCGCCGACGACCCCGCCTCCCGCGACGCCTTCGTCGCCGAGTACCGCGACCTGCTGCGCCGGGCCTACCCGAGCGCCCCGTACGGCACCGTCCTGCCGTTCCGCAGACTGTTCGCCGTCGCCCGGAAGGCCGCGTGATGATCACCGCCGTCGACCATGTGCAGCTCGCGGCGCCGCCGGGCAGCGAAGAACGGCTGCGGGCTTTCTACGCCGGCGTCCTCGGCATGACGGAGATCCCCAAGCCCGCCGCGCTCGCCGCTCGCGGCGGCTGCTGGTTCCGGGCCGGCGGGGTGCAGTTGCACCTGGGCGGCGAGGAAGGCCCACCCGGGGCTGCGGGTGGCGGACATCGACGCGTGCGCCGACCGGCTCGCCGCCCACAAGGCCCCCGTCACCTGGGACGACGCTCTGCCGGACCGCCGTCGCTTCTACAGCGAGGACCCCGTCGGCAACCGGCTGGAGTTCACCGAATGAGCGGGGGCCTCCGATGCGCCGCACCGGAGGCCGCCCGTCAGTTCTTTCGGTGCCCGATCAGCCGCGGCCTCGGCTCCAGCCCGTCCAGGCCGTGCCAGGCCAGGTTCACCAGGTGCGCCGCCACCTCCGCCTTCTTCGGGCGGCGCACGTCCAGCCACCACTGGCCGGTCAGCGCCACCATGCCGACCAGCGCCTGCGCGTACAGAGGGGCCAGCTTCGGATCGAAGCCGCGGGACTTGAACTCCTTGCCGAGGATGTCCTCCACCTGCGTGGCGATGTCGGAGATCAGTGAGGCGAACGAGCCCGTCGACTGCGGGATCGGCGAGTCCCGGACCAGGATGCGGAACCCGTCGGTGGACTCCTCGATGTAGTCCAGGAGCGCGAAGGCCGCCTGTTCGAGGAGCTCGCGGGGATGACCGGCGGTCAGGGAGCCCGTCACCATGTCCAGCAGGCGCCGCATCTCGCGGTCCACCACCACCGCGTACAAGCCCTCCTTGCCGCCGAAGTGCTCGTACACCACCGGCTTGGAGACCCCGGCCTTCGCCGCGATCTCCTCCACCGACGTGCCCTCGAAGCCCTTGGCCGCGAACAGGGTGCGACCGATCTCCAGCAGCTGCTGGCGGCGCTCGGCACCGGTCATCCGGGTGCGACGCGCACGCCGCGGCTTGTCGTTGCTGGAGGTGCTGCTGGAGTCGGTCGCCACGGCGTCAATCATGCCGCCTCGGCCGTCACCTTCCCGCGCCGGGAGCCGTCCCGGTCGTCGTTGCGGCGCGAATCGATACGTGAGCGTGACGGCCAGCGCACGTCGTACGCCCAGCCCAGCTGCTCGAACCAGCGGATGAACCGCGCCGACGAGTCCAGCTGGCCGCGGTCCACTCCGTGCCGCGCCGACGTCGGGTCGGCGTGGTGCAGGTTGTGCCAGGACTCGCCGCACGACAGCACGGCCAGCCACCACACGTTCCCCGAACGGTCCCGCGACTTGAACGGGCGCTTGCCGACCGCATGGCAGATCGAGTTGATCGACCAGGTCACGTGGTGCAGCAACGCCACCCGGACGAGTGAACCCCAGAAGAACGCCGTGAACGCGCCCCACCACGACATCGTCACCAGCCCGCCGACCAGCGGCGGCAGCGCCAGTGACAGCACCGTCCACAGCACGAACTGCCGGGACACCGCCCGCAGCGCAGGGTCCTTGATCAGGTCCGGTGCGTACTTCTCCTGCGGAGTCTGCTCCTCGTCGAACATCCAGCCGACGTGCGCCCACCACAGGCCCTTCAGCAGCGCCGGAACGGTCTCCCCGTACCGCCACGGCGAGTGCGGGTCGCCCTCCGCGTCGGAGAACTTGTGGTGCCTGCGATGGTCCGCGACCCAGCGGACCAGCGGACCTTCGACCGCCATCGAGCCGGCGATCGCCAGCGCGATCTTCAGCGGGCGCTTGGCCTTGAAGGAACCATGGGTGAAATGACGGTGGAAGCCGATGGTGATGCCGTGGCAGCCGAGGAAGTAGAAGAACACCAGCAGCCCGATGTCCAGCCAGCTCACCCCCCAGCCCCAGGCCAGCGGCACCGCCGCGATCAGCGCCAGGAACGGGACGGTGATGAAGAGCAGAAGGGTGATCTGTTCGATCGAGCGCTTCTGCTCGCCGCCCAACGTGGCGGACGGCATCGGCTCGGCGTCCGCCTTCGGGGCGTCTTCGATCACGTCGGAGCTTGCGGTCATGGGCGTCCCCTGTGGGGTCGAGGGTCGAGGGAGCTGCCGTCCGGCCGGAATCGCGGACACGTTCCTACGCCTCCGTAACCTACGGCGTCGTAAGTATGGCAGCGCATCACCCGGCGGCAAGAGCCCGAGAGTCTGCGCGTCCCGACCGGCACCTATCCTTGAGTCGGTCGGACAGCGCGGTCCGCTGTGAATTCTTCCCGGATGTCCGGCCCGTATGCGGCAGCCGCCGCCCGAGCCGACCTCCGGGTTCCCTCCAGACGAGCTTCAACACTGCAAGGAGCCGCACCTGTGAGCAGTGCCGACGACCAGAACGTGTCCACGGCGACCACCAACGCCGAGCTGCGCGCCGACATCCGCCGACTGGGTGACCTTCTCGGGGAGACCCTCGTCCGGCAGGAGGGGCCCGAGCTCCTGGACCTGGTGGAGAAGGTCCGCCGCCTCACCCGCGAGGACGGCGACGCCGCCGCCGAGCTGCTGCGCGGCACCGAACTGCAGACCGCGGCCCAGCTGGTCCGCGCCTTCTCGACGTACTTCCACCTCGCCAACGTCACCGAGCAGGTCCACCGCGGACGGGAGCTGCGCGCCCGGCGCGCCGCAGAGGGCGGCCTGCTCTCCCGCACCGCCGACCGACTCAAGGACGCGGACCCCGAACACCTGCGCCAGACGGTCGAGCACCTCAACGTGCGCCCGGTCTTCACCGCGCATCCCACCGAGGCCGCGCGCCGGTCGGTCCTCAACAAGCTCCGGCGCATCGCCGCGCTCCTGGAAGAGCCGGTCATCGACTCCGACCGTCGCCGCCACGACACCCGGCTGGCCGAGAACATCGACCTCGTCTGGCAGACCGACGAGCTGCGCGTCGTACGCCCCGAACCCGCCGACGAGGCCCGCAACGCCATCTACTACCTCGACGAACTCCACGCCGGCGCCGTCGGCGACGTCCTGGAGGACCTCACCGCCGAGCTGGAGCGCGTCGGCGTCACGCTCCCCGACGACACCCGCCCCGTCACCTTCGGTACCTGGATCGGCGGCGACCGCGACGGCAACCCGAACGTGACCCCCCAGGTCACCTGGGACGTCCTCATCCTCCAGCACGAACACGGCATCAACGACGCCCTGGAGATGATCGACGAACTCCGCGGCTTCCTGTCGAACTCCATCCGCTACGCCGGCGCCACGCCCGAACTGCTGGAATCGCTCCAGGCCGATCTCGAAGGCCTGCCCGAGATCAGCCCCCGCTACAAGCGCCTCAACGCCGAGGAGCCCTACCGGCTGAAGGCCACCTGCATCCGGCAGAAGCTGGAGAACACCAAGCAGCGCCTCGCCAAGGGCACCCCGCACGAGCCGGGCCGCGACTACCTCGGCACCGGCGAGCTGCTGGCGGACCTCACCCTCGTCCAGACCTCGCTGCGCGAGCACCGCGGAGGCCTCTTCGCCGACGGCCGCCTCAACCGCATCATCCGCACCCTCGCCGCGTTCGGCCTCCAGCTGGCCACCATGGACGTCCGCGAACACGCCGACGCCCACCACCACGCCCTCGGCCAGCTCTTCGACCGCCTCGGCGAGGAGTCCTGGCGGTACGCCGACATGCCCCGCGAGTACCGCACCAAGCTGCTCGCCAAGGAACTCCGGTCCAGAAGGCCCCTCGCCCCCACCCCGGCCCCGGTCGACGCCGCCGGGGAGAAGACCCTCGGCGTCTTCCAGACGGTCAAGCGGGCCCTGGAGGTCTTCGGACCCGAGGTCATCGAGTCGTACATCATCTCCATGTGTCAGGGCGCCGACGACGTCTTCGCCGCCGCCGTCCTCGCCCGCGAGGCGGGGCTGCTCGACCTGCACGCCGGCTGGGCGAAGATCGGCATCGTGCCGCTGCTGGAGACCACCGACGAGCTCAAGGCAGCCGACACCATCCTCGAGGAGATGCTCTCCGACCCGTCCTACCGGCGCCTGGTCGCGCTGCGGGGCGACGTGCAGGAGGTCATGCTCGGCTACTCCGACTCCTCCAAGTTCGGCGGCATCACCACCTCGCAGTGGGAGATCCACCGCGCCCAGCGCCGGCTGCGCGACGTCGCCCACCGCTACGGCGTCCGGCTGCGCCTCTTCCACGGCCGCGGCGGCACCGTCGGCCGAGGCGGCGGCCCCTCGCACGACGCGATCCTCGCCCAGCCCTGGGGCACCCTGGAGGGCGAGATCAAGGTCACCGAGCAGGGCGAGGTCATCTCCGACAAGTACCTCATCCCGTCCCTGGCCCGGGAGAACCTGGAGCTGACGGTGGCCGCGACCCTGCAGGCCTCCGCCCTGCACACCGCGCCCCGCCAGTCCGGCGAGGCCCTCGCCCGCTGGGACGCCGCCATGGACGTGGTCAGCGACGCCGCCCACGCCGCCTACCGCCGCCTGGTCGAGGACCCCGACCTGCCCGCCTACTTCTTCGCCTCCACCCCCGTCGACCAGCTCGCCGAGCTGCATCTGGGGTCCAGGCCCTCGCGCCGTCCCGACTCCGGCGCCGGCCTCGACGGCCTGCGTGCCATCCCGTGGGTGTTCGGCTGGACCCAGTCCCGGCAGATCGTCCCGGGCTGGTTCGGCGTCGGCTCCGGTCTGAAGGCACTGCGCGAGGCCGGACTGGACACCGTCCTGGAAGAGATGCACGAGCAGTGGCACTTCTTCCGCAACTTCATCTCCAACGTCGAGATGACCCTGGCCAAGACCGACCTGCGCATCGCCCAGCACTACGTCGACACCCTCGTGCCGGACGAGCTCAAGCACGTCTTCGACACCATCAGGGCCGAGCACGAGCTCACCGTCCAGGAGGTGCTGCGCGTCACCGGCGAGGCCGATCTCCTCGACCACCAGCCCGTGCTGAAGCAGACCTTCTCCATCCGCGACGCCTACCTGGACCCGATCTCCTACCTCCAGGTCACGCTGCTGAAGCGCCAGCGCGACGCCGCCGCGGCCCAGGAGGAGGCCGACCCGCTGCTGTCGCGGGCCCTGCTGCTCACCGTGAACGGCGTGGCGGCCGGCCTGCGCAACACCGGCTGACGCCGGCGGGCGGGACGCGGACGCGGATACGGCGGTGCCCCCGGGAACGCACCCAAGGGCACCGCCGTATCGCCGTCTGCGGGGGTGCGCGTACGGCCGAATCGCCCGGCCGTACGGCCGCCGGGTCGTCCGGTTGTTCGGCCGCCGCCGCGTGGCGCCCCGCCGGGGGTGTGGCTCTCGTCGCCGCACCGGCGTCGGGAACGCCCGTGCGTCGGCCCTGCCGTGTCGGCCGCACGCGTCGACGACGCCCGTGCCTGTCCGTTCCGCCCGAAGCCGCCCCGTGGCCGCGCGGTCACGCGCGGGCACGGGGCTCCGGAGCTGCGGGCGCGGCACGGCGCGGCAGTCCGGTGAGCGCGGGAGGACGTGGTCACACCGCCGCGAAGGCCGCCGTCAGCAGAGCCGCCCCCGCCCCCGCCAGCACCCACGCCGCGCGCGTGCGCCGCAGACCGCCCGCGACCACGACCGCCGCCAGCAGCAGCGCACCGCCCAGCGGCACCCACGCGTAGAGCACGCCCGCCGGACCCGACCGCACCACCTCGTCGGTGCCCGGCTTCAGCACCACCGTGTAGGTCTCGCCCCGCCGCACGGCGACCGTCCGCTCGATCACCACCGAAGGTCGTGCCCGCGGCCCGGGTGACCGCGGCGTGAAGGGACCCGTGCAGGTGTGCTCCCCGCACCGCGCCACCTCGACCGTGCCCTGCTCCCGCCCCCTGGTCAGCATCACGTGCTGGGCCGTGCCCCACGACGCCCAGACACCCGCGACCAGGATCAGCGCCGCGAGTGCGCCCGTCGCCGCGGTCCGCCCGAAGCGCAGCGCGGCGACGGAGGCCCGAGAGGAGGTGACGGCAGACAACATGGCCGAGATCTTTGGCCATGACCTTGCACCCGGTCAACTCATGCGGGGCAAAGTCGACCGCCGCGTCGGCACCGGACCCTCACCGCACCCCTCCCTCGCGGCGCTCGTCTCACGTGTTGTACGTGCTCTGCGCCCGCTCCAGTCCCTCGATCACCAGGCACTCCACCGCGTCCGCGGCCCGGTCCACGAAGTAGTCCAGCTCCTTGCGCTCCGTCGCGGAGAAGTCCTTCAGCACGAAGTCCGCCACCTGCATGCGGCCCGGCGGACGCCCGATCCCGAACCGCACCCGGTGGTACTCCGCGCCCATCGCCTTCGTCATCGACTTCAGGCCGTTGTGGCCGTTGTCCCCGCCGCCCAGCTTCAGCCGCAGCGTGCCGTAGTCGATGTCCAGTTCGTCATGCACCGCCACCACATGCGCCGCGGGCACCTTGTAGAAGTCGCGCAGTGCGTTCACCGGCCCGCCCGACAGGTTCATGTACGACATCGGCTTCGCCAGCACCACTCGCCGGTTCGCCGGCCCCGGCGGGCCGATCCGGCCTTCCAGCACCTGCGCCTGCGCCCGGCTCGCCCGCTTGAACCGGCCGCCGATCCGCTCCGCCAGCAGGTCCGCCACCATGAACCCGACGTTGTGCCGGTTCCCGGCGTATTCCGGCCCGGGATTGCCGAGCCCCACGATCAGCCAGGGGGCACTGGCATCGGTCGTCACGTGCATGTCTCCTTGATACGCGATCGCCGCACGCGTCGGTACGCGCCGAGAGGCGCAGAGACGCGCTGATGCGCGCCGGGAGCCTCCGGCGCGGCGCTGTGAGCCGAGGGGGACGCCGATACGCGTCAGCCGCTGCCCCCGTGGGGAACAGCGGCTGACCGACGACGAACCGCGAGGATCAGGCCTCGGCGACCCCTTCGCCCTCGCCCTCGGCGCCCTCGGCGGCCTCCTCGGCCTGCGCCTGCAGGACCTGCAGGACCACCGCGTCCTCGTCCACGGCCAGGGACACGCCGCTGGGCAGCTTGACGTCCTTGGCGTGCACCGAGGCACCGGCCGCCAGGCCCTCGACGGAGATCGTCACGTGCTGAGGGATGTGCGTGGCCTCGGCCTCGACCGGAAGCGCGGTCAGCACGTGCTCGAGCAGGTTGCCGCCCGGAGCCAGCTCGCCCTCGGTCTGCACCGGGATCTCGACCGTGACCTTCTCGCCGCGCTTGACCAGCAGCAGGTCGACGTGCTCCAGGAAGCCCTTCAGCGGGTCGCGCTGCGTAGCCTTCGGGATGGCCAGCTCGGAGGCCTTGCCGTCGATGTCCAGGGAGATCAGGACGTTCGGCGTGCGCAGCGCCAGCAGCAGCTCGTGACCCGGAAGCGCCAGGTGCACCGGCTCCGTGCCGTGGCCGTACAGCACACCGGGAACCTTGTTCTCGCGGCGGATACGGCGCGCGGCGCCCTTGCCGAACTCGGTGCGCGTCTCGGCGCTGAGCTTCACCTCGGACATGATGATCACTCCTCGTAGGAAGCGGAAACGGACGTGGTCACCCGGCCACGAACGGCCTGCTACGAAGAGCGCGTCGATAACGGAGCGCCGGTCCCGAACGGAACACGGCCTCCCTCGCCGAGCAACTGCAGCAGTCTACTCGTACGGGGAGGCCGCACCCAAAAGGATCACCGCGGGCCGTGGAGGCCCGCCGAGCATCACGGCGGAAGCACGTGCAGAACCCTTACTGCACGCGCTCCGTGCCGATCACTGCTCGTCGAACAGGCTCGTCACCGAGCCGTCCTCGAACACCTCACGCACCGCCGACGCGATCGTCGGAGCGATCGACAGCACCGTGATCTTGTCCAGCTCGCGGTTCAGCTCGCTCGGCGTCGGCAGCGTGTTCGTGAACACGAACTCGCTCACCCGCGAGTTCTTCAGCCGGTCCGCCGCCGGACCCGACAGCACGCCGTGCGTCGCCGTCACGATGACGTCCTCCGCGCCGTGCGCGAACAGCGCGTCCGCGGCCGCACAGATCGTCCCGCCCGTGTCGATCATGTCGTCGACCAGGACGCACACCCGGCCCCGCACCTCGCCCACGACCTCGTGGACCGTCACCTGGTTCGCCACGTCCTTGTCGCGCCGCTTGTGCACGATGGCCAGCGGCGCACCCAGACGGTCGCACCAGCGATCCGCCACCCGCACCCGGCCCGCGTCCGGCGACACGACCGTCAGCTTCTCCCGGTCGACCTTCCGGCCCACGTAGTCGGCCAGCAGCGGCAGCGCGAACAGGTGGTCCACCGGGCCGTCGAAGAAGCCCTGGATCTGGTCCGTGTGCAGATCGACCGTCAGGATCCGGTCCGCACCCGCCGTCTTCATCAGATCCGCGATCAGACGCGCCGAGATCGGTTCACGCCCGCGGTGCTTCTTGTCCTGCCGCGCGTAACCGTAGAACGGCACGATCACCGTGATGGAACGGGCCGACGCGCGCTTCAGCGCGTCGATCATGATCAGCTGCTCCATGATCCACTTGTTGATCGGAGCCGTGTGGCTCTGGATCAGGAAGCAGTCGGCACCACGTGCCGACTCCTGGTACCGGACGTAGATCTCACCGTTGGCGAAGTCGAAGGCCTTCGTCGGGACGACCCCGACACCCAGCTGGTGGGCGACCTCCTCGGCAAGCTCGGGGTGGGCGCGGCCGGAGAAGAACATCATCTTCTTCTCGCCGGTCGTCTTGATCCCGGTCACAGCACTGTCTCCTCAGAGGTGTCGCAGCTGGGTGTCGAGCAGACCTCGCCACTGGGCGTGAGAGGTCGTCTCAGCTGGTGGGGTGCGGGTGTGCAGTTATCACGGTACGCCGACTTCGACGTGCCGGTTTCCGGTCAGTCCTCGCCGCCGCTCTCGTGGGAGGCCGCCTCGGCCGCCTTCGCGGCCGGGCTGCCGGGACGCTTGCGCGCCACCCAGCCCTCGATATTCCGTTGCTGACCACGGGCCACGGCCAGCGAACCGGGCGGCACGTCCTTGGTGATCACGGAGCCGGCAGCCGTGTAGGCGCCGTCCCCGATCGTGACAGGAGCCACAAACATGTTGTCCGAACCCGTCTTGCAGTGCGACCCGACGGTCGTGTGGTGCTTCTTCTCGCCGTCGTAGTTCACGAACACGCTGGCGGCCCCGATGTTCGAGTACTCACCGATCGTCGCATCGCCCACGTAGGACAGGTGCGGCACCTTCGTGCCCTCACCGATCCGGGCGTTCTTCGTCTCCACGTACGTACCGATCTTCGACTGCGTCCCCAGCCGCGTGCCCGGACGCAGATACGCGTACGGTCCCACCGCGGCCCGCGGACCCACCTCGGCGCCGTCCGCGACCGTGTTGTCGACCCGCGCCCCGGCCCCGACCCGCGTGTCCTTCAGGCGGGTGTTCGGGCCCACCTCGGCACCCTCCGCCAGATGCGTGACACCGGTCAGCTGAGTACCCGGATGGATGACGGCGTCCTGCTCGAAGGTGACGGTGACGTCGACCCACGTGGTCGCCGGGTCCACCACCGTCACACCGGACAGCATGGCGGCCGTCAGCAGCCGCTCGTTCAGAACGCGACGCGCGTCGGCCAGCTGCACCCGGTTGTTGATCCCGGCGATCTCCCGGTGGTCGCCCGCGACCGAGGCGCCGACGCGGTGGCCGGCCTCGCGCAGGATCCCGAGGACGTCCGTGAGGTACTCCTCGCCCTGGCTGTTGTCCGTGCGCACCTGCTTCAGCGCGTCCGCGAGCAACTGCCCGTCGAACGCGAACACACCCGAGTTGATCTCCCGGATCTCCCGCTGGACCTCGGTCGCGTCCTTGTGCTCCACGATCGCGGTCACGGCGCCCGTGTCGTCGCGCACGATGCGGCCGTAGCCGGTCGCGTCCGGCACCTCCGCCGTGAGCACGGTCACGGCGTTGCCGTCGTCGTGATGGGCGGCCGCGAGCCGGGCGAGGGTCGCACCGGTGAGCAGGGGCGTGTCACCGCAGACGACCACGACCGTCCCGTCCACGCCCCCGCCGAGCTGCTCCAGCCCCATGCGGACGGCGTGCCCGGTGCCGTTCTGCTCCGCCTGCACGGCCGTCCTGACGCCCGGCGCGGTCTCCGCCAGGTGCGCGGTGACCTTCTCGCGTGCGTGCCCGACCACGACGACCAGGTTCTCGGGGTCCAACTCACGGGCTGCGGCCAGCACGTGACCGACGAGACTGCGACCGCAGATCTCGTGCAGGACCTTCGGTGTGGCCGACTTCATACGGGTGCCCTCACCCGCTGCGAGTACGACGACGGCTGCCGGGCGAATGGCGCTCACGGGGTTGCCCTTCGGCTGTTGGTGGGGTGGGGGTGGACAACCGCAGGATACCGGGGCGTTTCCCGGGGTACATGGGAGCGGGCCCCGATCTGTCTGGGTCAGGGCCCGGAGTGAGGTCTGGTGTGGCTCCCCCGCAAGGATTCGAACCTTGTCCTGCTGGTACCAAAAACCAGTGTGCTGCCAGTTACACCACGGGGGACGGCGCTTCAGACCTTACCGGAGACGCCCTTGCACCCGAGCCGCGATTGCGGTCCACCGGCCCTCGCCGCGACGGTACACGCCGGCGCCCGGCAGAACCGGGCCGACAGGACGGCCGCGACGCACGTCCCCCAGGTTCTCGCGGACCGTCCTCGGGGCGCACTGGTCGAGGGCCGTCCGCCGGAGACCGGTCGCCTGGACGCCGCCGACCGGGTCGCGTCATGGTGTTCGGCGCCCGCCACGTCCGCCGTCCCGTGGATCACGGCCCGGTGGCCGCAACCGATGGCGAGCCCCGCCCGATCGCTTCGGCAGTTCGACGGATACCGGTGGGTTTCGGCCCGGCTCGGTCACCGGGCGTGGACCGCGGCGGTACCGGAAACTCGCCGGAAAAGCCGTGGCCGCCGCCCGTAGGCTGGAGGCATGACCACGACGGGGGATGACCACGCGGCGGGCCGGACCGGGCCCTTCGGGCCGTGGTGGTGGCCGCGGCGGCGCAGTGCGGTGCTGGACGTCGGCCTGGCGCTGGTGTCGGCGGCGGAGTGCGCGGTGGAGGGCATCCCGTTCGCGCGGGACGCGGGGATTCCGGCCGCGGCGGGTGTCGTGTTCGGTGTGCTGGCCGGGTCGGTGCTGCTGGTGCGCCGGCAGTGGCCGATCGCGGTGGTGCTCGTATCGATCGCGATCACGCCGGCCCAGATGGGCTTCCTGATGGGCATCGTGGGCCTGTACACACTGGCGGCGTCGGAGCTGCCGCGGCGGATCATCGGCGCACTCGCGGGGATGTCCCTGGTGGGGACGTTGATCGTGACGCTGGTGCGGGTACGGCAGGACATGGCGCACGGGGACGTGGCGATCGGCGACTGGTTCGTGCCGTTCGCCTCCATCACGACGTCCCTGGGAGTGACCGCGCCTCCGGTGCTGCTGGGTCTGTACGTGGGCGCGCGGCGGCGGTTGATGGAGAGCCTCCGCGAGCGGGCGGACAGCCTGGAGCGGGAGCTTCAGCTGCTCGCCGAGCGGGCGGAGGAGCGGGCCGAGTGGGCCCGCAACGAGGAGCGCACGCGGATCGCACGGGAGATGCACGACGTCGTTGCGCACCGGGTGAGCCTGATGGTGGTGCACGCGGCGGCGTTGCAGGCGGTCGCGCGGAAGGACCCGGAGAAGGCCGTCAGGAACGCGGCGTTGGTGGGGGACATGGGGCGGCAGGCGCTGACCGAGTTGCGGGAGATGCTCGGGGTGCTGCGCAGCGGCGAGGACGTGGTCGGCCGGCGGGCGACGGTGTCGGTGCCGCTCGCCGCGGTGGGTGCGGCCGCGGCCGCGGCCGCGGCGGCTTCGCGGGTGGCGGAGGAGCCCGCGGACGGGTTCGCGGAGGGTCTTGCGGAGGGGCCTCGGCTGGCGGAGCTGGCGGAGTTGGTGGGGCAGTCGGCGGCTGCGGGGATGGTCGTGGATCTGTCCGTGGAGGGGGAGGCGCGCTCGTACGCGCCTCAGCTGGAGCAGACGGCGTACCGGGTCGTGCAGGAGGCGCTGACGAACGTCCACAAGCATGCGGCGGGGGCGAAGGCGTACGTGCGGCTCGCGCATCGGGTCTCGGAGATCGCGATGCAGGTGGAGAACGAGCCGCCGCCGGAGGTGGGGTCGGCGTCGTCGGCCGGGCTGCCGTCGGGGGGCAACGGCCTGGTGGGGATGAAGGAGCGGGTGGTCGCTCTGGGCGGGGTGTTCGTGTCCGGGCCGACGGACGCCGGGGGGTTCCGGGTGTCGGCGGTGATTCCGGCGTCGGTCTAGGCGGGCCCGGCTGCGTGGATGCCGGCGGACGGGCGGGTGCCGGCGGGCCGGGGCCGGCGGGACGGGTGGTTGCCTCGTGCGAGGTGCCGTTGTCCGGTGCGCGTGTCCGGCGGTGCCGTTTGCCGGCGTCACGGGGCGCCGATGTCCCGTGGGTTCGGCTTCCCGGGGTGTCCGCCGCGCCCCGGGGGGGCGGCGTCCCTGGGTTTCCGCGCTTCTGGGTTTCGGCGTCCTGGGTTTCGGTGTTCTGTGGTGGTCGGCGTGCGGTGGGACGGGTGGGTCATCCTGCGGTGAGGCGTACCGGTTCCAGGCCCGAGACGAGCGTGGCGAGGGCCTGGTCGATGTCGGGGCCGAGGTACCAGTCGCCGGTGTGGTCGAGGACGTAGACGCGGCCTTCGCTGTCGATGGCGAGGAGGGCTTCGGTGCCGGTCTCGGTGCCCAGGGGGCTCACCTCGGTGTCGAGGGCACGGCCGAGGTCGCCGAGGGTGCGGGCCATGTGCAGGCCGCGCAGGGGGTCGAGGTGGAGGGCGGCGGGGGCGATCTGGCGGCCGGGGCCGACGGGGGAGATGCTCAGGCCACCGAACTCGGCCCAGGCCTCGACCGCGGCGGGGAAGACCGCGTGGCGGTGGCCTGCGGAGGAGGTGTGTTCGCGGAGGGCGTCGGCCCAGATCTCGGCCTGTTTGATGTCCCAGCGTCCGGGTTGCCAGCCGGCGGCGCGCAGGGCGGCGTCGACGGGAACGGAGAAACGGGTGGTGGAGGTGCGGTCGGTGTGCATCTGCCCTGGCTCGTCGGTTCTTCTGTTGTGGTGCGCCGCCGATGGTGCGGCGCCGTTGGTGAGTCGATGCTCGTCTGTCGGTGTCGGTGTCGGTGTCGGTGTCGGTGTTCGTGGGGCGGTGCTCTGCGCCGGTGTTCGTGGGGCGGTGGACTGTGTGTCGGTGAGTCTGTGTCAGTGAGTGTGCATCGGTCCGTGCGTGTCGGTGACGGCGCTCCCGCGGCGTGTCGCCGGTCGGATCGGGGCGGGGCTGTGGCGGGGCCGGGTGGCGGGGCCGGATCGGTCGGTGCCGGCCCGATCGGGTGACTGCGGCCGTAGGGGACGGTGCGGGCCGGATCGGGTGACGCCGGTGGGGCGGGCCCGGTGTCGGGCTCGTTCGGGTGGCGGCCATCGGGTGAGGCGCTCCGTGGTCAGTCGGCGGGTGTCGCCGGGTCGACGATGCGGACGCCGAAGTGGGCGCTGAGGGCGGTGCAGGCGCGGCAGGGGTGGGAGAAGCCGCCGTGGAGGGGGTCGCCGTCCTCGCGGATGTGACGGGCGGTCAGTTTGGCCTGTTTGAGGGCTCTGCGTGCCTCGCCGTTGGTCATGGGTTTGCGGGCGGCGCGCTTGCTGCGGGCTGTGTCGGCGGTGGCGATGTGCCGGGAGATGAGGACGGTCTCGGCGCAGCGGCCGGTGAAACGGTCCCGTTGGCCGCTGGTGAGGGTGTCGAGGAAGTCCTGGACGAGGGGGTGCAGGGCGGGAGGCGTCTCGCCGCGGGCAGCCGTGGCGGTGAGGGTGGTCCCGCGTACCGAGAGTGCGGCGGCCACGGTGGGCAGGATTCCGTCGCGGCGGTGACGGAGCGTGGGGGCGTGCGGGGCCTCGGCGGAGCTCCAGCCGACGCGGGGATCCCCGGAGCCGGGGCGGGGGGCGCCGGTCGCGGTGCGCGGGTCGCCGGAAGCGGTGTGGGAGCCGGCGGGCGCGCTGGAGTGCGGCGCTTCGTGTGCGCTTGTTCGTGTGGCGTTCATGATCGTCATCCCCTCCCGAGCATCCCCCGGTCGCCCCAGAGTGCCAAATGGCGTGGTGTGTGCGGAAGCTGGGGCCGGGCGACACGCCAGTGGCCGGCCGGATTGTCACGGTGAGTGACGTCCGGTGACGAAAGCGGAGGCCCGGTGACCGGGGTCGGCGCACCGCATAGGCTGTCGGCACCGCGATGGGCGCGGTCAACGCGTGGAGACCGTTGGAGACAGTCGGATACGGGGCGTGGCGAGCCGGAACCGGAAGGTCCGGTGGCTGTCGGCTCGTACAGAGTGCCGCAGGGGGCAACCGCCATGACGACAGGTCGGCTCGGGCAGCAAGCCGCGCCGCCGAACGCGGCCTACGCCGGGCAGGTCGTGCACTTCCCGGATCCCGTCCGGGCCGCCCGTCACCCCAGAGGGGTACGGGTGGACGAGCGCGGCTACCCCGACTTCTCGCCCTACGCACGCGCGGCGGTGGAGATCGCGGAGCCTCCGGAGGGCTTCGGCGTGGACGAGCTGAGGCTGACGGACTACGTGTCGGCCAACGCGGCGCAGGCGGCGAGCGGCCACGCGCTGTGGGACACCGTGCCCAACGTGGCGACGCCGCACGGCTGGACGTGGCACCACGCGGTGCACTCGCGGCGGCTGGAACTGGTTCCGGTCGAGGTGAAGGCGTTGCTGCGGCACCACGGTGGTGTGGCGACGGCGTCGGTGGACCAGACCAAGCGGGGCACGCGGCCGTTGCAGGAGACACGCCCGGCGCATGTCCGGCTGCCGAAGTCGGGTGTGGCGGTGACGGAGCAGCAGGTGCTGGGGGTCGAGGAGGACCTGGGCTACCGGTTGCCGGGGGCGTACCGGTCGTTCCTGAAGGCGGCGGGCGGTTGCGCGCCGGTGGGGGCGGCGCTGGACGCCGAGTTGGGACTGCTGGTCGACCAGCCGTTCTTCACGGTGCGGGACGAGGCCGCGGTCAACGACCTGGTGTACGTCAACAAGTGTCTGCGTGACCATCTGACCAAGGACTACCTGGGTGTCGGGTTCGTGCAGGGCGGGTTGCTGGCCGTGAAGGTGAAGGGCGACCGGGTCGGTTCGGTGTGGTTCTGCGCGTACGACGACGCGCGGGACGTGGATCCGGCGTGGACGCCGGCGGAGCGTGCGGAGCGGCTGCTGCTGCCGTGCGGAGACGACTTCGACGACTTCCTGTCCCGGCTGGCCGGGAATCCGCCGGAGTTGGAGACGGTGGCGAATCTGATGGTGGACGGCGGGTTCGCGCGTCCGGTACCCGTTTCTTCCGTGGGGGATTCTGCGGGCTCGCCCGCGGGTTCCTCCGCGGGTTCTTCCGTGGTCGGGGAGTGAGCTGGCGATGGTGACGTTCGCGCAGGCGCAGGAGCGCGCGGAGGAGTGGGTCAACGGGGACGTTCCCGCGTATCAGCACCGTGAGGTGCGGGTGCGGGAGTTCGAGCTCGGGTTCGTCGTGTGGGCCGAGGACCGTGCGGACGGCCCGCGTTCGGACGGGGGCGCGCAGCGTCTGGTGATCGCCCGGGACAGCGGCGAGGCCACGCTGTGGCCGGCGCTGCCGGTGGGGGAGGTGATCCGCCGGTACGAGGAGGAGTACGGGCGGGCCGACGAGCCCCAGGACGCGGTACCGGCCCCTGCGGCACGGGTCGATCTGAACCAGACGTCGTTCCTGCTGAGTCCGCCGGAGTGGTTGCAGGAAGCGGCGGACAAGCTGGGGATCCAGGACCGGCGGAGCGGTGAGCGCGACGGGTCCGCCGCTGCGGCTGCCGCGGCCGGGGCGGCCGAGGCCGGCTCCGGGACCGGGGCGGCCGGCGGTGGCGGTGTTCCCGGTGCCGGCGGCGCGCAGTCCGGTGCTGCCGGTGGTCCTGCGGGTGCGGGTGCGGGTGCGGCTGTGGGCGCGGGGTCGGGGGCTCTTGCCCCGACGCAGGCCGGTCCCGGCGTCCCGGTTCCGGGTGGGCCCCAAGCGGTGCCCGTGCCGGAGGGGGCCACGCCGTGGACGGGCACGGACACCAACGCCGACCCGGGTGACGACCGTTCCGTTCCGCTTCCGGCGACTGTGTTCGCGCCCCAGTTGAGCGGGGACGCGGACGAGGACCTGCCACCGGTGACCGCACCGGAGGCCAAGACGGCGCTGATGGCGGGCGGGAGCCGGCTTCCGCGGACGGCGGTGGCGCCCGCGCTCGACGAGTCGGGTGCGCCGGTGGTGCAGGGCATGAGCGGGGCGCATGGCGGTGCTGGTGCGCCGGGGGATGCGCAAGCGGCGCGGGCCGAGGGCGCGTCGGCGGTGCCGGGCGCCCCCGCGGTGACGCCCACGCCGAGCAGCACGCCGCCTCCGCCTCCGGGTGCGCCCGCGTACGGCCATCCCCAGGGCCCCGGCACCCCGGGCGCGCCCCCCGCGGGTGCCCCCGCGCCGGGTGCGCCGTCCTACGGCTACCCGGCGGGCGGCACGCCGCCGCCTCCGGGCGCTCCCTCGTACGGCTATCCGCAGGGTCCCGGCGCTCCCGGGGTCCCGGCGACTCCACCTCCGGGCGCTCCCCAGAGCGCTCCGGTGCCTGGTGCGCCGCAGCCCCCGGGCGATCCGGGACGGCCGCTCGCGCCGAACGCCGGTGACATCGCCGACGCCGCCACCAGCAAGGCCGCGCCGCCTCCGCGCCGCGGCAGGGGCGCCACGCCTCCGCCTCCGCCGGGTGCCCCGGGCATGCCGGGCGGAGGGCAGGGGGACGCCGTGCCTCCGCCGCCGGGTGCGCCCGGCGCGGCGGGTGCTTACGTGCCGACGCAGATGGTGTCGGCGCTGGGGCCGGACGGAGCCGAGGGCGTGCAACAGGGGCCGAGCGCCCCGGGCGCGCCGAACGCCCCGGGCGCACCTCAGCCGCCGGGCGCCCCGGGAGTTCCCGGTGCGCCGGGCGGTACACCTCCCGGCGGAGTGCACCACGCTGCCACGATGCTGGCCGACCCGAACCAGCTCGGAGCCACAGGACAGGCGGGCGCACCGAAGTCGCCGGGCGCCCCGGGCGTGTCCCACGCGCCGGGCGCTCCTGCCGCCCCGGGCGCCCAGGGGATGCCGGGCCCGTCGGCCGCGCCGGGTGGTTCCGCGGGGGGCGCGCGTGGGGCCGTTCACCACGCGGAGACCGTGCTGGCCGCGCCCCCGGTGGGCGGCCCAGGTGCGCCTCCACCGCCCCCGGCACCCGGCGCGCCGCAGTCGGCGCCGCCGGGCGCGGTGCCCCCGCCTCCGGGGCAGCCGGTGCCTGGACAGCCGGTGCCCGGACAGCCGATGCCGGGCCGACCGGCGGCATACGGCTACCCGCAGCAGCCACCCGGACAGCCGACCGTCGGTCCCGGCTACCAGGCGGTGCTGCGCTACCGCGCGCCGGACGGTTCCGAACAGCAGCTGATCCGGCGATCGGCGCCGGGTACGCCGCACCCGGAGTGGCAGATCTTCCACGAGCTGCGCGCCATGAACGTGCCGCCGGACCAGGTGCTGGAGCTGCACACCGAGCTGGAGTCGTGCGAGCTGCCGGGCGCGTACTGCGCGCGGATGATCCGGGAGCAGTGGCCGCAGGCGCGGATCACGAGCATCGCGCCGTACGGCACGGACCACGCGAGCCGGCAGCAGGGCATGCAGCAGCTGCTGGCGCACCAGGGCGAGTTGCACCAGGTGGCGGACGGTCCCGCACGCATGGCGCCGGTGCGGGCGCCGCTGCCTCCGGTGCAGCCGTCGCCCCCGGTGCCGCCGGAGGGGATCGCACAGGAACTGGGTGCGGCGTTCGGGCCGGGCGTGTTCCACTTCGAGCAGGCGGCGGTGTCCCGGCAGGGCGTGCCGCCGATCGTGGCGCACACGCTGGTGGTGGCCGGACTGCCGGTGGACATGGGTCCCTTCTTCTGGGCGCAGGCCCAGCCGGGGCGGCCGGTGCCGACACTGGCGGAGCTGGCGGCCGAACGCGGGGTTCAGCCTGCCTCGGACGCGGGCTCGTACCTTGTCATGGGCAGCGACTTCGGCAAGGCGCTCTGTGTGCAGTACGGCACGGCGAACATCGTCGCGGTGCCCGTGGAGGCGGGGCCGGGGGGTGTGCCCGTGCCGCCGCAGTTCGTGAACTCGGGACTGCCCGAGTTCCAGCGCTGCCTTGCGCTGCTCGGCCGCATGTGGCGGCTGCGGTTCGGGCTCAACCAGGAGCAGGCCGGTCGCTGGACGGTCGACTTCCAGGCCCAGTTGGCCTCGCTGGATCCGGCGGCGCTGGGTTCGCCGGAGAGCTGGTGGTCGGTTCTGCTGGAGCAGATGTGGGACGGGCTGCTGTGACGCGCCTGCCGCGCTGAGGCCGAGGCGAAGAGGGCCGTCTCCCGGTCATGGGACCGGGGGGCGGCCCTCTTGGTGCGCCGCGTGCCGTGACCTTCCGGCGGAGTGTCGCGTTATGAGCACCTATGTCTGATCCATCAAGATGTGCGCGAAATCATCATTTTTGCGCCGGTTCGGTGGAGAGGGGTTCCAGGATGAGCAGTACACCGGTCTCACCCCATGGCTTCGTGGCCGTACGGGGGCGTGGCTATCGGCCCGGACAGGTTGACGCCTATGTCGATGCCCTCTGCCGGGACCGTGATGCCACCTGGGAGCGCGCCGCGCGTCTCACCGTGCTCGCGAGGGACATGGAGGCGCAGGCGGAGGGGTTGCGTGAGACGGTGGCGTCCCTTGTGCCACAGACGTACGAAGCGCTCGGGGAGCGCGCGCGGCGCGTGTTCGAACTCGCGGAGGAGGAGGCGGCGGCCGTCCGGGAGCAGGCGCGCCGTGATGCGCGCGAGCAGGTCGTGCAGGCCGAGACGCGTGCTCTCGGCGTGCGCCGGGCGGCGCGGGAAGAGGCGGACGCGCTCCGCGCGGCTGCCGAGGAACACGCCCGCGGCCGACTCCAGGCGGCGCGTGCCGAGGCCGATGGCATCCGTGTCGCCGCCCGGCGAGAGGTGAAGGCCGGCCGGAGCGAGTCGCTGGCGGCGCTGCGTGAGACGCGGCAGCGCACTGGCGGCATGCTCGCCGACCTGGCGAGGGAGCATGCCGCGCGGTCGACCGAGGCGGAGCGGGCGGACGCCGAACGGACGGCGGAACTCGAGTCCCGCCACGCGCGGCGTGTGACGTGCGCCGAAGAGGCGCTGTCCGAGGCGGAGTCCGCGCTCGCCGAGGCGAAGGAGTCCGCGCGCCGCCGTCAGGAGGAGGCGCGGGCGCGCGCGGCGGAGCTACTGGCGCAGGCACGCCTGGGGGAGGACCGCATCGCGCGCGATACGGAGCGCCTGCTGCGCGAGCACGGGGAGTTGTGGGACGACGTGCAGGCGCACATGGACCGCCTGCGCTCCAGCCTGAGCGCGCTCACGGCGCGCACGGCCGAGTAGCGCGCGCTCCACGCGCCGTGTTCCATGCCCCGGTCGCTCCGGCTCCCGGCCCACCACGCGGCGCTCGGAGGGGTGCCGCGCGCCGGGCGCTCACGCGTCCCGCGCGCACGACCTCTCCGCTCGTCCCGGCGCCTCCCCGCGCCGGCACACGCCTCGGCCGTTCCGGTGCCGATCCGCGCCCACGCCTTGGTGCCGGCGCTGGGTCCCGCGCCGGTGGCCCGGGGCTCAGGTGCCCCTGCGCACCGCGCCCGCGAGGATCCGCCCCTCCAGGGCCTCGTACTCGTGCCGCTGTTCCTCCGCCTCGGTGCGGCTGGAGAGCAGCGTCCCCGCCCACCCGAAGACGAAGCCGAGCGGGATGGACACCAGTCCGGTGGTGGTGAACGGGAACCAGTTGAAGTCGGCGTCGGGGAAGGCGGCGCCGGGGGAGCCGGAGACGAGGTTGGTGCCCGGCATCAGCACCAGGACGGACGCTGCGCCGCCGATCAGGGTCCACAGCAGGCCC
Source organism: Streptomyces actuosus (assembly GCF_016921115.1). Lineage (GTDB taxonomy): Bacteria > Actinomycetota > Actinomycetes > Streptomycetales > Streptomycetaceae > Streptomyces > Streptomyces actuosus_A. Next base: position 125,277 of record NZ_JAFFZS010000013.1, on the reverse strand, counting down.
GTCCGGGTGTAGCGGCGCCAGAAGAGGGCGTACACCAGGGAGGGCGCGATCGACGAGGCGCCCAGACAGAAGGAGAGGGTCACCAGCGGTTGCAGGCTGCGGTGCTGGACCTGGGTGGCGAGGAGGATGGTGGGCACGCCGACGGCCAGCGCGGACAGACGGGCCAGCAGCATCTCGCGCCGCGGAGGCATGTCCCGCACCCGCGCGGCGAACACGTCGTGGGCCAGGGAGTTGGCGCAGGCGAGGATCATCCCGGCGACCGAGGCGAGGACGGTGAGGAAGATCGCCGTGGTGACCGTGGTGAACAGCAGCGTCTCCGCGCCGGAGACGTCGGTGCCGAACGCCGCCCGTGAGCCCAGCAGGTAGGCCGTGTTGCCCTGCGGGTCGGCCTGCGCGATCGCCTCGCGGCCGATCAGGGCCGTCGCACCGATCCCGACGACGGTCATGATCAGGACGAACAGGGCCACGCCGGAGACCGCCCAGGACATCGAGCGCCGCACCTGACGGGCGGTGGAGGCGGTGTACATGCGCATGGTGATGTGGGGCAGGCAGGCGCCGCCCAGGACCACCGTCAGCTCCGAGGTGAGCATGTCGAGGCGGGGGCTCGCACCGTGCGAGAACTGCAGGCCCGAGTGCAGGTAGGCCGGGCCGACGCCGCTCTTCGCGGCGGCTGCGTCGAACAGCGCGGTCGGGTCCCAGCCGAAGCGGTTGAGGATGAGGATCGCGACGACGGTGCCGGAGCCGAGCAGCATCACGATCTTCAGGATCTGGATGAGGGCGGTGCCCTTCATGCCCCCGATGGCCGCGTAACTGATCATCAGGACGCCGAGGCCCACGATGCAGCCCGTCTGCAGGGACTCCCCGCCGAAGCCCAGGATGAAGGCGAGCAACTGGCCGGTGCCCGCGAGCTGCACCAGCATCAGCGGCAGCAGCGCGGCGAGGGTCACCGCGCATGCCGTGATGCGCACGCCGCGCCCCGGCATGCGGCGCGCCAGCGCGTCGCCCATGGTGAAGCGTCCCGTGTTGCGCAGCGGTTCGGCCAGCAGGAACATCAGCAGCATCAGGGACAGCGCCGTGCTGAGCGCCAGGACGATGCCGTCGTAGCCGAACAGGGCGATGACGCCGCCGGTGCCCAGCACGGTGGCGGCCGATATGTAGTCACCGGCGATCGCCAGGCCGTTGCGCATGGGCGACAGGGAGCCGTAGCCGGTGTAGAACTCGTCGAGGTCGTCCCGGTCGGGGCCGGTCATCACGCACAGGAGCAGGGTGACGGTGGCGACGGCCGTGAACGCCACCAGGGACATGGTCTGCGCGTTGCCGCTGAACTCGGTCACCGAGCCGCCCCCCGTCGGGCATCCAGCTCGGCCTCCTTGCGGATGCGGTCCGCGATCGGGTCGACGTGGCGGCGGGCCGTGCGCTCGTACAGGGCGATCGCGAGCCAGGTGACGGGCAGTTGGATCAGCGCGAGCAGCAGGCCCGCGGGCAGACCGGCGGTGACCTCGCTGGTCATGAACGACGGGGCGAACGCCGACAGCAGCAGGAAGAGCATGAAGTAGCCGAGCGCGGTCAGTGTGGCCACGCGCCGCTGCCGGCGGTAGGCCCCGCGCAGGATCCGCAGGTCGCTGTGGTGACCGAGTGTCTCCCGGCGCCGGGACCGCGGGGCGGGGGGCTGCGGCTCCTCCGGCTGCCACGGGTACGTCGCGTAGGGCGGCGACGAGGCGCTCGCCACGGCACGCGGCGCGAAAGCATCGTCCCGCGCAGGCGTGAAGGAATGCTCGCGCGCCGGGGTGGAGGGCCCACGCTCCGGCGCGGGCGGGTACGGCTGTACGGGCGCGGGCGGGTACGGCCGCGCGCCCTGTGGGGGATACGCCGGCGGGCGTGGGTACGACGGGGACGTGTCGTAGGACATCCCGGGGCTCCTTGCGTGGCTCGGGTCCGTGGCGGCGGACCGCAGGGAGTGGGGGGTGCGAGCCACGCACGCTACTCGCCGGTACTCACCCGTGGGGCGTTTTCATCCAACTGGGCGGTCGGTATGTCCTTCCCGTGACCTCCCCGCGTCCGACCTCGGGTGTCACCGCCGCTGACTCGGACCTTCGGGGTCCGGTACGGAGGGCTGGAGCGGGGCTCGGTCCTTCAGCACCGGAAAGCGGCGCGGCGCTACGAACAGCAGGACCAGGAAGGCGAGTGCGGCGGCACACGAGGCGCCCAGGTACACGGCGTGCACCGCGTCGGCGATGGCGCGCCGCGCCGCCTCCGGGGCCGTGCCGGACTCCCACGCGCGCGTGACGGAGTCCAGATCCCCGGCATCGCCCAGACGGGAGGCGAGCACGCCGTTGGCGACGGCGCCGAAGACCGAGGCGCCGATCGTCTGACCGGTCTGGCGGCAGAACAGCACGGACGCGGTCGTCGTCCCGCGCTCCGCCCACCCGACCGTCGACTGGACACCGACGACGAGGGGGAGCTGGAACAGGCCGAGCGCGGCGCCGAGCAGCAGCATCAGCAGGGCCGGCTGCCATGCCGCCCCCGGGTAGGGCAGGAAGGGGAACGCGAACAGGATCAGCGCGGCCGCCCCGATGCCGAGCATCGCCGTGTTCCGGAAGCCGATCCTGCGGTACACGTGCTGGCTCAGCGCCGCCGACACCGGCCAGCTCACCGTCCACACGGTCAGTACGAACCCGGCGGCCACCGGAGCCAGGCCCAGCACCGACTGCGCGTAGGTGGGCAGGAAGACGGTGGGGGCGACCATCAGCAGACCCAGCGCGGCCAGTGCCAGGTTGACCGCGGCGATCGTGCGGCGGCGCCACACCCACCCGGGGATGATCGGCTCGGCCGCCCGGCGTTCGACGGCGACCACCACCGCCACGAGCGCAAGACCGGTACCGAACAGGGCGATCGAGGGCCACGACAGCCACGGCCAGGCCACCCCGCCCTGCACCAGCGCGGTCAGCAGCACGCCACCGCAGACGAACACCGCGACCGCGCCGGCCCAGTCGACCCGCGCGCGCGGTGCCGCGTCCCGCTCCGGCTCGTGCAGGTGACGCACGATCAGCCACAGCGCCACCGCGCCGATGGGCAGGTTCACCAGGAAGATCCACCGCCAGTCCGCGTACGCCACGAGGACTCCGCCCAGCCCCGGCCCGGCGACGGCCGACACCGCCCACACCGTGGACAGCTTCGCCTGGATCTTCGGACGCTCCTCCAACGGGTACAGGTCGGCGGCGAGCGTCTGCACCGTTCCCTGGAGCGCGCCGCCGCCCAACCCCTGCAGGATACGGAAGGCGATGAGGGCGCCCATGCTCCAGGCGGACGCGCACAGCAGCGAGCCGAGCAGGAACAGCGAGGCACCGGCGACCAGGACCGGTTTGCGGCCGAAGGTGTCGGACAGCCTGCCGTACACGGGCAGGGTGACGGTCACCGCGAGCAGGTAGCCGGAGAACAGCCAGGAGAACACGGAGAAGCCGCCGAGGTCGCCGACGATCTGCGGGACGGCCGTGGAGACGACGGTGGCGTCCAGAGCCGCCAGCGCCATCGCGAGCATCAGCGCGGCGACGACCGCCGAGCGCCGCCCGGTTCCGGCGCGCGGTGCGGCTCCGCCGTGTATCGCAGGTGTCGTACTGCCCACCGGATCCCCTCCGATCACCGTGCCCCGGGAGCCGACGGTGCGCCGTGCGTCCCGTGCCCCCTGCAAGCATCTGCCGCCGGACAGCTTCCCATCAGGGCCGGGGCAGCGGGAGGTGGAGTCCGACTGCGCCGGAGGGCGGAGCCGGACCCCGAGACCGTCTCCACCCCGCGGGGGACGGCCCCTAGGGGGATCTCCGCACCAAGGGTCGGGGGCAGGTCGTACCGGCGGAGGACGAGACGGGGCACAGGCTGTCCTTAACCTGGCTATACGCCGCTGGGGGGCGGTCCACCGGAGGGGAGGGGTGGGGATATCCCCCCGGGCAGGACGGGGCCGCGCCCCAGCGCGCCGGACCGTCCGGGACGGAAGACTCGTCGGTGTCGTGAACCGGATCGGCCTCTCGATCCGATCACGGAGCAAGAGCCGGCGAACGCACCACCGACAACCACCGACCGCTCAGCACTCTCATCTGCTGACCGACATAGGAGACTTACCGTGACATCGGCTGTGACCATTCCCAGGCACGGGGGCACTGGAGGGCGTACGGCCGTTGCCGCGCGGGCGCGGCAGGTCGTCAAGGCGTACGGGGCCGGGGAGACCCGCGTCGTCGCCCTCGACCACGTCGACGTGGACATCTCCCGCGGCCGCTTCACCGCGATCATGGGGCCCTCGGGGTCCGGCAAGTCCACGCTGATGCACTGCCTCGCCGGCCTCGACACCGTCACCAGCGGGCAGATCCACATCGACGAGACCGAGATCACCGGCCTGAAGGACAAGAAGCTCACGCAGCTTCGGCGGGACCGGATCGGCTTCATCTTCCAGGCGTTCAACCTGCTGCCCACGCTGAACGCGCTGGAGAACATCACGCTGCCGATGGACATAGCCGGCCGCAAGCCGGACCGGGAGTGGCTGGAACGTGTCGTCGAGACCGTCGGACTGGCCGGCCGCCTCAAGCACCGGCCGGCGCAGCTGTCGGGCGGTCAGCAGCAGCGCGTCGCCGTCGCCCGCGCCCTGGCGGCCCGACCGGAGATCATCTTCGGTGACGAGCCGACGGGCAACCTGGACTCCCGGGCGGGCGCGGAGGTGCTCGGCTTCCTGCGCCGCTCCGTGGACGACCTCGGTCAGACGATCGTGATGGTCACGCACGACCCGGTGGCCGCGTCCTACGCCGACCGCGTGCTGTACCTCGCCGACGGCCGGATCGTCGACGAGATGCACCAGCCGACCGCCGACCAGGTCCTGGACCGCATGAAGGACTTCGACGCCCGGGGGCGCACGTCATGACCGTCCTGAAGACCTCGATGCGCAACTTCTTCGCGCACAAGGGGCGCATGGCCCTGTCGGCCGTGGCGGTCCTGCTGTCGGTGGCGTTCGTGTGCGGCACGCTCGTGTTCACCGACACGATGAACACCACCTTCGACAAGCTCTTCGCGGCCACGACCTCCGATGTGACGGTGAGTGCCCAGGGCGCCTCGGACACCGGCGAGACGACGTCCGGCAACGGCAAGCCGCCGGTGATGCCGGCTTCGGTGCTCGGCGAGGTCCGCAAGGCCGCGGGCGTGCAGTCGGCCGAGGGCACGGTGTTCTCCACCTCGGTGACCGTCGTCGACGCCGACAAGGACAGCCTCTCGCCCTCGTCGGGCGCCCCGACCATCGTCGGCAACTGGAACGGCAACGACGCCCGCACCATGAAGATCACCTCCGGTGCCGCACCCGAGGGGCCGGACCAGGTCATGGTGGACGCGGACACCGCCGACAAGCACCACCTGAAGCTCGGTGACGAGATCGGAGTGATCAGCGCGGTCGGCACGCACACCGCGAGGATCTCCGGCATCGCCACCTTCCAGGTCACCAACCCCGGCGCGGCGATCTTCTACCTGGACACGAAGACCGCCCAGGAGGCGCTCGTCGGGCAGACCGGGGTGTACACCAACGTCAACGTCACCGCGGCGCAGGGCGTCACCCACGAGCAGCTCAAGAAGAACGTCGTCGCGAGGATCGGCGGCGACTACAAGGTGCAGACGGCCAAGGAGACCGCCGACGCCAATCAGCAGGACGTCAAGAGCTTCCTGGACGTCATGAAGTACGCGATGCTCGGCTTCGCCGGGATCGCCTTCCTCGTCGGCATCTTCCTGATCATCAACACCTTCTCGATGCTGGTCGCCCAGCGCACCCGGGAGATCGGCCTGATGCGGGCCATCGGCTCCTCCCGCCGGCAGGTCAACCGGTCGGTGCTCGCCGAGGCGCTCCTGCTCGGCGTGTTCGGTTCCGTGCTCGGCGTGGCCGCGGGCGTCGGCCTCGCCATCGGCCTGATGAAGCTCATGGGCCTGATGGACATGCATCTGTCGACCGACGACCTGACGGTGGCGTGGACGACGCCCGTCGTCGGCCTGCTGCTCGGTGTCGTCGTGACCGTCCTGGCCGCCTACCTGCCCGCCCGGCGTGCCGGCCGGGTCTCCCCGATGGCGGCACTGCGTGACGCGAGCGCCCCGGCCGACGCCAGGGCGAGCCGGCTGCGGGGCGTGGTGGGCGTGGTCCTCACGGGTGCCGGCGCCTGCGGCCTGTACCTCGCGGCCACTGCGGACGATGCCAAGCGGGGCGCGCTGTGGCTGGGTCTGGGCGTGGTGCTGACCCTGATCGGCTTCGTCGTCGTCGGGCCGCTGCTGGCGGGCGGAGTGGTGCGCGTCCTGGGTGCCGTGCTGCTGCGTGTCTTCGGCCCGGTCGGCCGGATGGCCGAGCGGAACGCCCTGCGCAATCCGCGCCGCACCGGTGCCACGGGTGCCGCCCTGATGATCGGCCTGGCGCTGGTCGCCTGCCTGTCGGTGGTCGGCTCCTCCATGGTCGCCTCCGCCACCGACCAGCTCGACAAGACCGTCGGGACGGACTTCATCGTCCAGAGCGACAGCGGGCAGCTGATCACACCTCAGGCGGTCCAGGCCATGAAGGCGGCACCGGGGCTGGAGCGGGTCACCGAGTACAAGTGGACCAAGGCCGACTTCAGCACGCCGGACGGCAAGACACTGAAGAACACGGCGATCACCGCGGCCGACCCGACGTACGCGACCGACCTGCGTACGGAGACGGTCGCGGGGAACCTCGCCGACGCCTACCGGCCGGACTCCATGTCCGTCCACGAGCAGTTCGCCGAGGACCACGACATCCACCTCGGCTCCACGATCTCGGTGGCCTTCCGGGACGGGTCCACGGCGAAGCTGACGGTCCGCGCGATCACCAGCAGCGACGTCGTGATCGACCAGGGTGCGATGTACACGTCGATCGACACGCTCGCCACGTACGTCCCCGCCGACCGGATGCCCCTCGACCAGCTGGTCTTCGCCACCGCGAAGGACGGGCAGCAGGACGCCGCGTACACGGCGCTGAAGGCCGCGCTGCACGACTACCCGCAGTACACCGTCCGCGACCAGACCGACTACAAGCAGGAGCTGAAGGACCAGATAGGCCAGCTGCTGAACATGATCTACGGCCTGCTGGCACTCGCGATCATCGTCGCGATCCTGGGTGTGGTGAACACGCTGGCCCTGTCGGTGGTGGAGCGCACCCGTGAGATCGGGCTGATGCGGGCCATCGGTCTCTCGCGCCGCCAGCTGCGCCGCATGATCCGCATGGAGTCGGTGGTCATCGCCCTCTTCGGGGCCCTGCTCGGTCTCGGGCTGGGCATGGGCTGGGGCGCGACGGCGCAGAAGCTCCTCGCGCTGGAGGGGTTGACGGTCCTGGAGATCCCGTGGTCGACGATCGTCGTCGTGTTCGTCGGATCTGCCTTCGTGGGCCTGTTCGCCGCCCTGGTCCCGGCCTTCCGGGCCGGCCGGATGAACGTGCTGAACGCCATCGCCACCGAGTAGCGGCCGGCGCGTCAGCCGGCACATGCCACCACCGTGCACGGGGGTCACGGGGGGTATCGCCCGGCGCCGGGAGTCCGGAGGGACTTCCCGGCGCCGGGCGTGTGCGTGCCCGGGGCGCTTCTTGTGTCTGCCGGGCGTCTCCCGTACCTGCCGGGCGGGCGTCGCCTCCCGCGCCCGCGGGGCGTGTGCGCGCCGGGGGAGCGCGTCTGTGTCTTGCGCGCGCCTCCGCGCCTGGCTGTCGCCTCCGTGCCTGCCGGGCGTGTGCGCCCTGCCGGGCAGAGCGCGAGCGGGGGCGCCCGTGGCAGAAATTCGTACGTATGAACGACTCGGGGTTTTCCACAGGCTCGGCGCACTCCCGCGCGCCGTCGTACTCTGGACACCCCCGGCCCGTGACTCGCGTCGGGCCTTTCGTGTTGCCCACCCCGGATGGAAGCCCTTCCATGAGCCTGCACGGTCTGCTCGACGCCGTCGTCAAGGACACCGCCCTCGCGGAAGCGATCACGGCGGCCGCAGACGGCAACCGCATGCACGTCGACGTGGTCGGCCCGCCGGCTGCCCGGCCGTTCGCGATCGCCGCGCTGGCCCGCGAGACCGGCCGGACCGTGCTGGCGGTGACGGCCACGGGCCGTGAGGCGGAGGACCTCGCCGCGGCGCTGCGCTCCCTGCTGCCGCCGGAAGGGGTGGTGGAGTACCCGTCGTGGGAGACGCTGCCGCACGAGCGGCTCAGCCCCCGCAGTGACACCGTGGGCCGTCGCCTCGCCGTCCTGCGGCGCCTGACCCACCCGCGCCCGGACGACCCCGAGACGGGCCCGGTCTCCGTCGTCGTCGCCCCCGTTCGCTCTGTGCTCCAACCACAGGTCAAGGGCCTGGGCGAGCTGGAGCCGGTGTCGCTGAGGACGGGGCAGAGCGCCGACCTGAACGACATCGTGCAGGCCCTCGCCGCCGCGGCGTACGCACGCGTGGAGCTGGTGGAGAAACGCGGCGAGTTCGCCGTGCGCGGCGGCATCCTCGACGTGTTCCCGCCCACCGAGGAACACCCCCTGCGCGTCGAGTTCTGGGGCGACGACGTCGAGGAGATCCGCTACTTCAAGGTCGCCGACCAGCGCTCCTTGGAGATCGCCGAGCACGGGCTGTGGGCCCCGCCCTGCCGTGAGCTGCTGCTCACCGACGACGTGCGCGCCCGCGCGCGGGCTCTGGCCGAGCAGCACCCCGAACTCGGCGAGCTGCTCGGCAAGATCGCCGAGGGGATCGCCGTGGAGGGCATGGAGTCCCTCGCCCCGGTCCTCGTCGACGACATGGAACTGCTGCTCGACGTCCTGCCCGAGGGCGCCATGGCCCTCGTCTGCGATCCGGAGCGGGTCCGCACGCGGGCTGCGGACCTGGTGGCGACCTCGCAGGAGTTCCTGCAGGCCTCATGGGCGGCCACCGCGGGCGGCGGTGAGGCTCCCATCGACGTCGGCGCCGCCTCCCTGTGGTCCATCGCCGACGTCCGCGACCGGGCGCGCGAGCTGGACATGATGTGGTGGTCGGTGTCGCCGTTCGCGGCCGACGTGCTGGAGGAGGCCGACACCCTCAAGCTCGGCATGCACGCCCCCGAGACCTACCGCGGCGACACCGCGCGGGCCCTGGCCGACACCAAGGGCTGGCTCGCCGACGGCTGGCGCACCGTGTTCGTGACCGAGGGGCACGGCCCCGCCACCCGGACCGTCGAGGTGCTCGGCGGCGAGGGCGTCGCCGCCCGCCTGGACACCGACCTCGCCGACCTGTCGCCGTCGGTGGTGCACGTGGCGTGCGGATCGATCGACTACGGCTTCGTCGATCCGCAGCTCAGGATCGCCGTCCTCACCGAGACCGACCTGTCGGGGCAGAAGGCGGCCGGCCGCGACGGTGCCCGCATGCCCGCGCGGCGCCGCAAGAGCATCGACCCGCTGACCCTGGAGGCGGGCGACTACATCGTGCACGAGCAGCACGGTGTCGGCCGCTACATCGAGATGGTGCAGCGCACCGTCCAGGGCGCCACCCGCGAGTACCTGGTCGTGGAGTACGCGCCCGCCAAGCGCGGCCAGCCCGGCGACCGCCTCTACATCCCCACCGACCAACTGGAGCAGATCACCAAGTACGTCGGCGGCGAGGCGCCCACGCTGCACCGGCTGGGCGGTGCGGACTGGACGAAGACCAAGGCGCGCGCGAAGAAGGCCGTCAAGGAGATCGCCGCCGACCTCATCAAGCTGTACAGCGCGCGCATGGCCGCGCCCGGACATGCCTTCGCCTCCGACACGCCGTGGCAGCGGGAGCTGGAGGATGCCTTCCCCTATGCGGAGACGCCCGACCAGCTCACCACCATCGCCGAGGTCAAGGAGGACATGGAGAAGACGGTCCCCATGGACCGCCTCGTCTGCGGCGACGTCGGGTACGGCAAGACGGAGATCGCGGTGCGCGCCGCGTTCAAGGCCGTCCAGGACGGCAAGCAGGTCGCGGTGCTGGTGCCGACGACGCTGCTGGTGCAGCAGCACTTCGGGACGTTCGGCGAGCGGTACGCCCAGTTCCCGGTCACCGTCAAGGCGCTGTCCCGGTTCCAGACCGACACCGAGGCCAAGGCGGTCCTGGAGGGCCTGCGCGAGGGCTCCGTCGACGTCGTCATCGGCACCCACCGGCTGTTCTCGTCGGAGACGAAGTTCAAGGACCTGGGCCTGGTCATCGTCGACGAGGAGCAGCGCTTCGGCGTCGAGCACAAGGAGCAGCTGAAGAAGCTGCGTGCCAACGTCGACGTGCTCACCATGTCGGCCACGCCCATCCCGCGCACCCTGGAGATGGCCGTGACCGGCATCCGCGAGATGTCGACGATCACCACGCCGCCGGAGGAGCGGCACCCCGTGCTGACCTTCGTCGGGGCGTACGAGGAGAAGCAGATCGGCGCCGCCATCCGTCGTGAGCTGCTGCGCGAGGGCCAGGTCTTCTACATCCACAACCGGGTCGAGTCGATCGACCGCGCCGCCGCCCGCCTGCGGGCGATCGTCCCCGAGGCGCGGATCGCCACCGCGCACGGGCAGATGTCGGAGTCGGCTCTGGAGCAGGTCGTCGTCGACTTCTGGGAGAAGAAGTTCGACGTGCTGGTGTCGACGACGATCGTCGAGTCCGGCATCGACATCTCCAACGCCAACACGCTGATCGTGGAACGCGGCGACACCTTCGGCCTGTCCCAGCTGCATCAGCTGCGCGGCCGCGTGGGCCGGGGGCGCGAGCGCGGGTACGCCTACTTCCTGTACCCGCCGGAGAAGCCGCTGACGGAGACCGCGCACGAGCGCCTGGCGACCATCGCACAGCACACCGAGATGGGCGCCGGCATGTACGTCGCGATGAAGGACCTGGAGATCCGCGGTGCCGGCAACCTGCTCGGTGGCGAGCAGTCCGGCCACATCGCGGGCGTCGGCTTCGACCTGTACGTCCGCATGGTCGGCGAGGCCGTCGCCGACTACCGGCGTCAGCTGGAGGCGGGCGAGCCCGGAGCGGAGGCGGAGGAACTGCTCGAGGTCAAGATCGAGCTGCCGGTCGACGCGCACGTCCCGCACGACTACGCCCCGGGTGAGCGACTGCGCCTGCAGGCCTACCGGGCCATCGCCTCCGCCACCACCGAGGAGGACGTCAAGGCCGTCCGCGAAGAACTCGCCGACCGCTACGGCAAGTTGCCCGAGCCGGTGGAGAACCTCCTGCTGGTGGCGGGCCTGCGCATGCTCGCGCGAGCATGCGGTGTCGCCGAGGTCGTGCTGCAGGGCGCCAACATCCGTTTCGCGCCGGTGGAACTGCGCGAGTCGCAGGAGCTCCGGCTCAAGCGCCTCTACCCCGGCAGCGTCATCAAGCCGACCGCGCACCAGGTCCTGGTTCCCCGCCCGAAGACCGCCAAAGTGGGCGGCAAGCCGCTGGTCGGGCGCGAACTGCTCGGCTGGGTGGGGGAGTTCCTGGCGTCGGTGCTGGGGTCGTAGCCCACGCCGGCAGCCGTGTCTCGCGCCGTCAGCCGTGGCCTGCGGCGGCAGCCTGGGCCCGCCGCGGCAGGGGACGGCGCCGGGTTCACGGCTGCCGCCCCGACGGCCGCCCGAACGCGCCGGAGCGGTACGCCGGAAGTCGCGCCGGGGCACCCGGCACGGCGATCGCCGTGCCGCCTCCGCCCGGGCGGGAAGGGCGCGTCGCCCGCGGCACGGGGATCGCCCGCGGCAGATGTGCTGCGGCGGGCGGCTTCTGCGTCCAGGTGATGCGTGGTCTCGTCGCTCTGCGCCTGGTGTTCCTCCGTGAGTTCGGGCGTTCCACCGGTTGTGCGGGCCGATCGCGGTCCTCGCCCGGCACCTCCTCGGCCCACTGCCGGCCGGTGTCGACCCGGACCCCGTACGTCCCGCCCGTCCCCTCGTCGACCTCCCTCTCCGCGGCGCCGGACACCTCGTGGCCCTTGTCCTGTGCCTGGTGTCCGAACCTGTCGAGGATGCCCCTGCAGCACTCCTTCCGCAGGCGACTCATCACCCCCGACGATCCGCCCGACTTGGGGTGAACGCCCAGGTGGACGGGGAATGGTCTGGATCGGCGAGCGGCTACGGTGTGTACGGTTCGGCGCGAGGGAAGACTCGCCCGAGCGGGGCGGAGCCGGTCGAGCAAGGGGAGGGCGCACCGTGAGGCGTCTGAGGGGCGGGGCTGCGCTGGCCGCCGTACTGATACTGGCCGCGGTCGGCTGCAAGCAGCAGACCACCGGGTCGGGCGGTTCCGGGCCGACGACCGGCGGGGGAACGGCGCTCGCCGCCGCCGACTCGCTCACCGTCAAGGGGCGTGCACCGAAGACCGGATACGACCGGGGCAGGTTCGGCACCGCCTGGGCCGACACCGACTCCAACGGCTGCGACACCCGTGACGACATTCTCAAACGGGACCTGAAGGACGTGCGGTTCACCGGCGGCGACTGCAAGGTCTCCTACGGTGTCCTCGCACAGGACCCCTATTCCGGCAAGGAGGTCACCTACCGGCGTGGCCGCAGCCAGGTCGACATCGACCACGTCGTCGCCCTGTCCGACGCCTGGCAGAAGGGCGCCAAGTACTGGGACGCCGCCAAGCGCATCGCCCTCGCCAACGACCCGCTCAACCTCCTCGCCGTCGACGCGGGCACCAACCGCGCCAAGGGCGACGGCGACACGGCGACCTGGCTGCCGCCCAACAAGGCCTACCGGTGCGCGTACGTGGCCGCGCAGGTCGCGGTGAAGAAGAAGTACGAGCTCTGGGTCACCGCCGCCGAGAAGGCCGCGATGAAGAAGGTCCTCTCCGGCTGCCCGGACCAGGCGCTGCCCTCCGGCGGCAATCCGACCAGTGCCCCGGCCCGGTTCCACGCCGACTGACCGCTCCCGCGCGCGACCGGGACGAGATCCTGGTGCGGGCCTTCGCGGACCTGCGCCAGGGTGCCGCCCCGACGAGGTCGCCGCCGTCTCGGTCGTCGTCGCGCCCCGTGCGCAGGGTCGCGGGCTGTCCGCGCTCATGCTGACGGCGATGCGGGACAACGCGCGGGCGCTCGCCCTCGGCGAGGGAGTCGCTCCCGTCCGCCCCAGCGCCGAGCACCTCGAACCGCGCACCCCCATGGCGGAGTACGCCCGCCGGACGCGCCCTGACGGTCTGCCGCACGATCCGCGGCTGCGCGTGCACGTCCGGGCCGGCGCCGTCGTCGACTCCGTGGCGCCGGTCTCGATGTCCGTATCCGGCTCGCCGGGGTAGTGGCGTGCGTGGACGGCCCTGCCCTTCGGCACCGCGGGCGAGGTCGAGGTGCCAGGCGCGCTGGTTCCGGTGCGCTGCGAGCCGGAACACGACCGCGCCGTGTATGTCGAGCCCAACGTCTGGATGCGGCACCGGCTGTGATGCCGGCGTGCGCCGCCGCCGGCACGCCCGGCTCGGTCGGGGCCGGGGCTCGTGCGGCCGGCCCGTCGGGTCGAGGAGCGTCGCGGCGGTCGCGGCGGTCGCGGCGGTTGCGGCGGTCGAGGCACGGCCGCCGGGCCGCCGAGGCGCCGAAGCCGCCTGGGTCGCCCGGGGCGCTGGGCTCGCCCGCCGGCGAGGGTGCTGAGCCGGAGCCGGAGCCGGAGCCGGAGCCGGAGCCGGAGCCGGGGCGGACGGCGGGGCGGGCGGTGGTCCCGCCCCTTCGCACGGCCGGTGTCAGCCGGTCTTCTTCCAGTCCTGGCAGCCGGAGGTCTTGAAGTAGGCGTCCGAGGCGCTGATCTTGACGACGGCCGCGCCGGTCACGTTGTCGTTCGCCAGGATCGAGTCGAGCGAGTGCTCGGAATCCTTGGTGCGCTCCCAGTAGCAGGAGTCGTCGGTGTTGCCCGTGGACCGGTAGGTGCCGGGGGCGATGTCGACGCCGACCTTGAACATCCCCCCGTCTCCGGCCATGGAGTTCGCCGGGGTGCCCTTGGCGGCGGCGTCCACAGCCTCCCAGTCGTGGCAGCCGCTGGACTTGAAGACCTTGTCGCTCGGCTTGACGGTGACGTAGCTGGTGCCGGTGACGTTGTCGTTGGCCAGCGTGGAGTCGATCTCACCGGAGGCGTCCTTGGCGCGCTCCCAGTAGCACGCGTCGTCCGTGTTGCCGGTGGTGCGGTAGGTGCCGGGCTTGATGTCCGCGCCGACCTGGAAGTCGCCGTCTCCGGAGAAGGCGACCTTCTTCTCGGTGGCGTCCTTGCCCGAGTCCTTCTTCGCGCCGGGCTTCTGCTCGGCAGACGCGGACGGGCCCTTGTCGCCGCTGCTCGTCTTGTCGTCGTCGCTGCCGCCGGAGTTCGCGGAGACGACTCCGATGACGACGATCCCCACCACAGCGCCCAGTGCCACCTTGCTCTTCGTGCCCATGACTGTCCCCCTGGGATTCGGTGACCGCCCGCTTCGGACGATCTCTCGTTCGCTGGGTCAATAAGAGCATGGGCTGTGAACCGAGTCAACACGGTTCACAAGGTTCGATGAATACACGCGCGTGAAGCGGTAGGTCTTGCACATCTCGGTATGCTCCTGTCACAGGGCCGCAGGGGTGTTCACGGGGAACGAGGGGAGCGGGGCCGGTGCAGGACAACACGACAGAGGTGACCGCCGCCGGAATCGCACGGCTCGCAGGCGTCGGCCGTGCCGCGGTCAGCAACTGGCGCCGCCGCCACGCCGACTTCCCCAAACCGGTCGGCGGAACCGAGACCAGCCCGTCCTTCGCCCTCGCCGAGGTCGAGTCCTGGCTGCGGGACCAGGGCAAACTCGCCGAGGTGCCGCTGCGCGAGCGGGTCTGGCAGCAGCTCGCCGGTCATCCGGCAGGCCCGGTCGGCGCCCTCATCCACGCCGGCTGCGTGCTGCTGCTCATCCACGAGCGCCCGACCGTCTGGCTGGAGCTGAGCGCCGGCTCCGACGAGCGGCTCGCGGCGGCGCTGCCGGGCGCGCTGGAGGAGGTGCTCGCTCCGCGGTTCGGCACGGCGGGTGCGGCCCGGTCCAGTGTTCACAGCGTCGGCGGTGTTCACGGTGAGGGGGGCACACACAGCGGACCGATGCCCAGCGCCGGGTCGGCTGTGAACACTCAGCCGGCGTCGACCGGTCCCTCACCTGTTCACACCCCGACCGGTCCCCAACTGCTCCCCTCCGTCCCCCTCCTGCGCGGCACGGCGGAGCTGGCCGCCGACCTGGGCGCACGCCAGGCGTTCGAGTTCCTCCTCGGCCGGCATCTCGACGCCAACCCGCGCCAGTACACGCTCACCCCCGCCGACCTCGCCGGCCTCATGGCCGACCTGGCCGGCCCCGCCCGCACCGTCCTGGACCCGGCCTGCGGCACCGGTGCCCTGCTGCGCGCCGCGGCACCGCAGTCCGGCCAGGAGCTGTACGCCCAGGACAGTGCGCCCGAACTCGCCGCGCTCACCGCACTCCGGCTGGCCCTGCACACGCGGGCCACCGTGCACGGCGCGTCCGGCGACTCCCTGCGCGCCGACGCCCATCCCGACCTGCGCGCCGACGCCGTCCTGTGCCACCCGCCCTTCAACGAGCGCAACTGGGGCCACGACGAGCTCGCCTACGATCCCCGCTGGGAGTACGGCTTCCCGGCCCGTGCGGAGTCCGAGCTGGCGTGGGTGCAGCACGCGCTCGCCCGCCTGAAGGACGGGGGCAGCGCCGTGCTGCTCATGCCGCCCGCCGCCGCGTCCCGCCGCTCCGGCCGCCGTATCCGCGCCGACCTGCTGCGCCGCGGTGCCCTGCGCGCCGTCGTCGCCCTTCCGGCCGGTGCGGCCCCGCCGTACAGCCTTCCCCTCCACCTGTGGCTGCTGCGGCGCCCCGGCCAGAGTCCGGCGCAGCCGGAGGTGCTGCTGGCCGACGCCGGGCAGTTCACCGGCGAGGGGCGCGGCGGGCCCGACTGGCCGGCCGTGCGTGACGCCGTCCTCGACGCCTGGCGCGCCTTCGAGCGCACCGGCACCCTGGAGGAGCGGCCGGGCGTGGCGCGTAGCGTTCCGGTCATCGAACTGCTCGACGACGACGTCGACATCGCCCCCGCCCGCCACCTGCCGCCGCCCGCCGTCGCGGACGGCGCCGAGGCGCTGATCGCCGTACGGGAACGGCTGGGGGAGACGTTGCGGCTGACCACCGAGCTCACCCCGCCGCCCGCCGGTCCCGCGGGCCACGCCGGGGGCGGGCGGTCCGCGCGCTGGCCGCTCACCACCGTCGGTGAACTCGCGCGCGGCGGAGCCCTGGTGATGCGCACCGGCGGAAACGGCGGCCACGCGCGCGTGCCCGTCCTCACCGACCACGACGTGCTCGCCGGTACGGGCCCTTCGGGGGCGCTGCCCGAGAGCGACGAGGAGGCCGTGCTGACGGAGCCGGGGGACGTGGTCGTGCCGGTGCTCGGCGGGGGCGCGGTGGCGCGCGTGGTCGACGACGTGACGGGGGGCGCCGCCCTGGGGCGCAACCTCGTGCTCCTGCGCCCCGATCGCACGGCGCTCGATCCATGGTTCCTCGCCGGGTTCCTGCGCGGCACCGCCAACAACCGCCAGGCCAGCAGCTACGCCTCAACCGCCACCCGGCTGGACGTGCGCCGGCTGAACCTGCCCCGGCTGCCGCTGGCGGAGCAGCGGCGCTACGGCGCTCGTTTCCGCGCGCTCGACGAGTTCGAGCGGGCGATGAGGCTCGCGGGCCGGCTCGGGGAGCAGCTCGTGCGCGGGATGTACGACGGGCTGACCGACGGGACGGTGACTCCCGACTGAGGCGGGCGCCGTGCTCAAGGGGGGCGTCGCGGCGCCGGCGGGCGCCCGGCACCCGGTCACCGTGGAGAACGACCGACTGCACCGGCATCTCGTCGACCGCGATGCGCTGGTACGCGTGCGGCCGGCGCGAGCGCCGCACGGGGATCAGCGGTCAGTCCGCCGCCCGAGCCGCGGCCCGGCCCGCAGAGCCGAACGAGGAGTACCAGTGCCGCGGCCGGTGTCCCCGGCAGGGCGTTCGCCCCGTCGCGACGTCCGGCACGCGCGGGCACGTCGCCGTTGCAGACCGTTCGCGCGTGGAGGGGCGGGTACGGCCCGGCGGTTTTGGTGCGGCCTCAACCGGACGGCGTGACCGGGGACCGCATGCCGAGCCACTGCTCGGCGCCCCAGGCCTCGAACCGCTCCACCTCGGTGAACCCCAGCTTCGCCGCGAGACGCATCGAGGCGACGTTGGCGGTCTGGGTGGTGAGCACCACCGACTCGCCGGGAAGCGCGCCGGCGAGCCAGCGCAGTGCCGCCGCGCACGCCTCGGCGGCGTAACCGGATCCCCACGCCCGCGGCAGGAACAGATAGCCGAGATCGGCCTTCCCCGCAGCGGCCGGGCGGCGGTGACCCGTCGCTCTCCTGAGCAGGATCTGGCCGATCATCGCCCCGTCGAGATCGACGACGAAGCTCCCGGGCCACCGCTCGGGCGCCCCGGACAGCTCGCGCTCGAGCTCGGCACGCGGCCGGGGGCCGCCGAGGTAGGCGTGCACCTCCGGCGAGGCGAGCAGTTCGACGAACGCCGCACGGTCCCGGGTCTCTGGTTCCCGGAGCACGAGCCTCTCGGTCCTGATCGGCTCTGGCGGCCACACCACGGATCCCAGTTCCTCCATCCACGCACGCTAACAGGTGGTCGAACCCGGCCGAACGGGAAACGCTCCACCGGGATCCGAACCCGAACTGCGCCTGTGGGCCGCGGGGTACAGCACCACGTGAGGCGGCGACGGCAGCTGCGGACGCGTCGGCCGACGCCCGATCCGGTCGGCCGGAGTCGTCCGGTCACCGACCGGGCGGACCGGGGCCGCCCCGATCCGACGCGACGGACCCGGCGCGGAGAACGCGCGCGGGCGGCGAAGTGATCAGTGCGACAACGGTTCGGTACAACCCGGGACCGGTTGTACGGGTCGGCCTATACGCTCGGAATCCTCGTCCCCATCGGCCAACCGGTCCAGGAGCAGTCATGTACGGCCACGGCGCGGTGCCGCCCTCCCGCAGTGAGGGCACCGTCATCACCCTGCGCGTGCTGTTTGCCGCCATCGGTTTCCTCTCGTGCGGTCTGCTCGCGTGCGTACCGCTGTTCCGGATCGCCATCCTGCGTGGCCGGTGGTTCGACTGGACGGTGGCCTGGATCAGCCTGCCGCTGTCCATCGCCGCGCTGTCCGTGGTCGGTTCCGTGCCGGAGGGCGACACGCGCGGCGACGTCGCCCTGGCCCTGGTGCTGATCCTCGGTGCGGCCGCCGCGGCCTACTTCCTCACCGTCGACATCCAGATGCACCGGCAGTGGCGGCTGTCCGCCGGCTGTGCGGCACCCCACGCCCCCACGGTGCACACGCCCTACGGCTACCCGCAGCCTCCGCACCCGTCGCCGTACACCACCGCGCCGGTTCAGCAGCCGCCCCTGCCCCCGCACCATCACCACACGCCGGTACCGCAGCAGCCGCCCGCGCACGAGGCCGCGCCCCCGGCTCCCGTGCCTCCCGCTCCCCGGCCACCGGCGCAGCCGCCCGCACCCGCCCGCATCGACCAGGTGCGCGCCGAACTCGACGAGCTGAGCGCCTACCTGCGTCGCAACGAAGGCGGCCCCGACGGCGGCCACGGGCACGGTCCCGGGGGCGGCAGATGACCGTGACGACGGGACGTGTCGTCGCCGGACGCTACGAACTGGCCACCCTGATCGGACAGGGCGGCATGGGTCAGGTCTGGACGGCCTACGACCGGCGTCTCGACCGGCGCGTGGCGGTGAAGCTGCTGCGCCCCGACAAGGTGGCCGGGCAGGAGGCCGACGAACTGCGCCGCAGATTCCTGCGCGAGTGCCGGGTGACCGCCCAGGTGGACCATCCCGGCCTGGTGACCGTGCACGACGCGGGCAGCGAGGGCGAGGAACTGTTCCTCGTCATGCAGTACGTCGACGGCGCCGACCTGGCGGACCACTTCGCCGAGCACGACCCGTACCCCTGGCAGTGGGCCGTCGCCGTCGCCGCGCAGCTGTGCGCCGTGCTGAGCGCCGTGCACGCCGTGCCGATCGTCCACCGCGACCTGAAGCCGCGCAACGTGATGGTGAAGCAGGACGGCACGGTGACCGTCCTCGACCTCGGGGTCGCGTCCGTCATGGACAGCGACACCACCCGCCTGACGCACACCGGTTCCCCCATCGGCTCGCCGGCGTACATGGCCCCCGAGCAGGCCATGGGCGGTGCGGTGGGCCCCTACACAGACCTCTACGCGCTCGGTGTGCTGCTGCACGAACTCCTCAGCGGCAACGTCCCCTTCGCCGGTTCGACGGCCCTCGGGGTGCTCCACCGCCATCTGTACGAGCCACCGCTGCCGGTGCGCCGGCTGCGCCCGGAGGTCCCCGAGGCGCTGGAGGGTCTGGTGCTGCGTCTGCTGGCCAAGGACCCGCAGCACCGGCCCGCCTCGGCGCAGGAGGTGTACGAGCACCTCGCGCCCCTGCTGCCCGCGCGCGGAACACCCACGGGGGCGCCCCTGGACCCCACGCGCCCCTTCCTGCGCCCGCACGCCCCTTGGCCGGACCGTGCGCGCACGCCCGCGCCCCGGCCCGCGCCCGCACCGCCGGTCGCCGAGCAGCCCGACGTCGCAGCCGCCATCGACGAGGTCAAGCACCTCCTCGGCGCCGGCCGCATCACCCAGGCCGTCGACATCCTCGGCGCGATCCTGCCCGCCGCCGCGCAGCAGCACGGTGAGCACTCCCCGGTCGTGCGCACCCTGCGCAAGCAGTACGCCGCCACGCTCATGGACGACGGCCAGTACCGGCGCGCGCTGCCCGAACTGCGCCGTCTCGCCGACGAACGCGCCACCGAGTCCGGGCACGCCGACCCGCAGTCCCTGCGGTACCGCTACGACGCCGCCCAGTGCCTGGAGCAACTCGGCGAACCCGCGGCGGCGCTCGCCGAGTACCGCGCACTGCTGCCGTACTACGAGAACCAGTACGTGTCGGGCGACCCGGCGCTCGCGCACGACGTGCGTCGGCGCATCGGACACCTGCTGCTCGCCCTCGGCGACCGTGCCGCCGCCCACGACATGCTGGGGCGCCTGCTGCTCGACGTGGAGCGGCTGCACGGACCCGGGCACCCGCTCGCGGCCGACGTCCGGCGGACGCTGCAATGGCTGGGGCAGGTGCGCGGCTAGATCGTACGGCGGCCTACGCCGTGGCCAGTTCGCACCACACGTACTTGCCCCGGTTGCCGAACCTCGACAGGGGCTGCCAGCCCCACAGGTCGGAGCAGGACCGTACGACGACCAGCCCCCGTCCGCCCTCCGCGTCGGTCGGCTCGGCGAATTCCCCAGGGAAGTCGGGCGGCTCCGGATCCGCGTCCCACGCGCCGACCCGCAGGGTCCCCTCGCGCCATCGCACCCGCAGTGCGGCGGGCCCCTTCGTGTGCCGTACGGCATTGCCGATCAGCTCCGCGCCGATCAGTTCGCCCAGGTCGGCGAGGTGGATGAGCCCATGGACGGTGAGGACCAGCCGGATCATGCGCCGGCAGACGGGGACGGCGCGGACGTCGTTGGGGATGTAGAGGGAGTACTCCCAGGACTCGTTCTCGGGCATGTGTCTGCTCCGCTTCGAAGGTGGGGGTTTCGGAGGGGCCGCGGGGATGGCGGGCGGTGTCATTGCCGCACCCGTCATGGCAGGACGGGGCGGTGCGCTTCCGGTGTCCCGGCGATACCGCAGCGTGTGCGTCGCGTCACCGACGGTAGATCTAAATGTAGAGATGCTGCAAGTGGGTCACGTAACCTGAACCCCGAACGAGGAGCGCCCGCAGGCGCGTTGGATCGAGGAGCTGTCGAGAGCGTTGAGGCGTGAAGCAACGGCCCGCCAGATGCGGCTGGCCACTGAACTGCGCAGACTCCGGGAGGCGGCGGGCCTCAACGCCCGCCAGGCGGCGGCGCTGCTCGGAGTGAGTCCGGCTCAGATCACGCACATCGAGTCCGGGCTCGCGGGCGTGAGTGAGAAGCGGCTGCGCCGTCTCGCGTCCCACTACGACTGCACGGATGCGGAGTTCACCGATGCCCTCGTCGAGATGGCCACAGACCGGACGCGGGGCTGGTGGGAGGAGTACCGAGGGCTGCTGCCCACGACGTTCCTCGACCTGTCCGAGCTGGACCACCACAGCGCGTTCCGGCGTGAAGCGGCCGTCCTGTACGTGCCGGGCCTGTTCCAGACCGAGAGCTACGCGCGTGCCGTCTTCTCGTCCAGGATCCCTGAGCTCACCGAGGAGGAACTGGAGCTGAGGATTCGGCACCGGATGGCCCGCAGTGCGCTGGTCGAGGGCCCGTCACCCATCCCGTACGACGTGGTGATCCATGAAGCCGCGCTTCGCATCCAGGTCGGCGACCGTGCCACCGGACGGGCTCAACTCGCCCGACTCCTGGCGCTTTCCGATGCGGATCACATCACGGTGCGCGTCATCCCGTTCGAGCTGGAGGGCTTCGCCAGGGCCTCGGCGACCATGCTGTACATGGGCGGTCCCGTGCCCAAGCTGGACACCGTCGTGCGCGACGCGCCCCACGGCTCGGTCTTCATCGATTCCGAGGCGCAGCTCTGCGCCTATCGAACGCGCTTCCGTAAAGTGGAGGAGGTGTCACTTGCTCCCGATCGCTCACGTGACTTCATCCACAAACTGGCCCAAAACCTGTGAGGCGCCGCGTGACCAGCCCCGAGCACTGGCGGAAGTCGTCCTACTCCGGTGAGGGCGACGGCAACAACTGTGTGGAGGTCGCCGACCGCTGTACCCGCGTCGCCGTCCGCGACTCCAAGGCCCCCGAGCGAGCCGTCCTCACGTTCCCGGCGGAAGCCTTCGCCTCCTTCGTGGAGGGGCTGCGGGCGACGGAGTCCGGCGGGCCGGTGTGACACCGGCGCCTGCGTTCCCTCCGCGACAACCCGTGGTCCTACGGGGACTCGACCTCTTCCTGTGACGATCCAGGAGGCCGGTTTCCCGATGCGGTGACGGCATCGGCCGCCGTGCGATCCGCTCCGCACGCCGCGGACGCCTGACGTGCCGCGCCGGAGTACACATCGACTTCGGCCGGGTGAGCCCCCGCGGGCTGCGCGCCCCGCGCCGTGATCACGAATCGGGGTGAGCGCGGCCGAGCACCGGCAGTCCAAGAAGCGCCGCCACATCGCCTGGGCCGCGGCCGGCGCCGTCGTCGTCGCGGGAGGCGGGATCGCCGCGCAGCGGCCCGTGGCGGCGACGGCCCGGCCGGCCCAGCGGACCTCCGAGGCGATCGCCACCGCCAGGAACCGGGCGGACCTGCCGGGCAGCCTCTGGTACGCACTGTGGGACAAGAAGTACACCACCACCGGTGACCGGCCGTGGGCGCCCGGCAGGACACCGGTCACAGCCGGGGGCCACCCGTGCATGGTCAACAGCAAGGAGACCCGCAACGGCCACACGATCACCGTGGACCTGGACACCTGGGACGCCCCGGTGGCGATCGTCGGCCGAGCCGGCCCGGGGGCCCGCGACCGGACCGGCCCCCGGCCGCACACAGGCCGCGGGCAACGCCTCGGGGCGTTGCCCTGAGCGCGGTCGTGGAGGGGTGTGCGGCGCGGCGGTGCCCGAAGTGGTGGTGAATCGTTGGTCGAATGGGTTGGCCAGAGCCTGCCCACTGCCTACCATCGATCACCGCAAGACTTTGTGCACCGCCGCACAATCTCCTCGGGAGGTTTCCTTGCACCGCCGCCGTCGCACCGCGCTCCTGCTCACCGCCGCGATCGCCGCCGCGGCACCCCTCCTGACCGCCTGCGGAAACGACGGGCACGCAGGCGCGGCGGCCGTGGTCGGCGACCAGCGGATCACCGTCTCGGAGCTGGAGAGCCGGGTGAACGAGGTACGCACGGCCCAGCGCGCGGCGGTGCCGGAAGACGCCCAGTACGCGCGCGTGGTCGCCGGCACCGGCGGGATCGCCCGCGACACACTGCACGGCATGGTCCTCGACCGGGTGCTGCACCGGGCCGCCGAGGACGCGGGCGTCACCGTCAGCCGCAAGGACGTGCAGCAGCTCCGGGACGAACTGGAACGCCGGACCGGGGGAGCCGAGGCGCTGGAGACCACGTGGCTCCAGCAGTACGGCGTGCCGCCGCGGCGGCTCGACGACAACCTGCGGCTCCAGGTCGAGGCGCAGAAGCTGGCCTCCGCACTCGGTACGCAGACCAACCAGCCCGCCTTCTGGGCGGCACTGTCGAAGGCGTCCGAGGAACTCGACGTCGACATGAACCCGAGGTACGGAAGCTGGGACGCGGAGAAGGTCGGGCGCGTGGACGCGAAGACCCCGTGGGTGCGCGAGGTGACCGCGGGCGGGCAGCAGGGCACGGCGTGACGCGGTAGACGTCCCGCCCGCCAGGCCTCCCCGTCCGGGCACGTACGGCCGCCCACCCGGCCGGCCGGGCCGCCCTCACCTGTGGACGACCGCGATCGCTGTGGACAACCGCGGGGACCGTCGCCCTCGTGCGTTACGTTCGGAGCGTGAACCCGAACATCCCCGCAGCCGCTGAGCCCGCCCCCGCCCCCGCCCGCCCCGGCCGTGTCGTCCTGCTCACCACCAGCCACCGCGTGGCCCCCGGCCTGCTGTCCTGGCCGGCGTGGCAGGCGCTGCGCGCGGCCGACCGCGTGGTGTGCGCGGACGGGACCCACCCGCAGCTGCCGTATCTGAAGGAGGCGGGGATACGGGTCGAGGAGTCCTCCCCGACGGCGGAGGAACTGGTCGGGTACTGCGCCGAAGGCCGCACGGTCGTGGTCGTGGCCTCCGGCGAGGGGGAGCCGGCGCTGACCGACGGGCTCGCCCGGCTCGCCGGGTCCGGACGCGTGGCCATGCCCGAGCTGGAGCTCCTGCCCGGGGCCTACGACCTGCCCGGTGCCCGGCTGCTCGACCTCGTGCAGGTCATGGACCGGATCCGCGCCGAGTGCCCGTGGTCGTCGCAGCAGACCCACGAGGGACTCGCGAAGTACGCCGTGGAGGAGGCGTACGAACTGGTCGAGGCGATCGAGGACGGCGACCGGGACGAGCTGCGCGAGGAACTGGGGGACGTGCTGCTCCAGGTCGTCTTCCACGCACGGATCGCCGAGGAGGACCCGGAGGAGCCCTTCTCCGTCGACGACGTGGCGGCCGGCATCGTCGCGAAGCTCATCCACCGCCACCCCCATGTCTTCGGGGAGGAGACGGCCACCACCCCCGAGGAGGTCAAGGCGCACTGGCTGCGGACCAAGGCGGCGGAGAAGCAGCGCACCTCGGTCACCGAGGGCATCCCCCTGCAGCAGCCCGGCCTGGCCCTCGCCGCGAAGCTGGCGGCACGCGCGCGGACGGCGGGACTGGACGTGCCGTTGCCGAAGGGGGAGGGCCTCGGCTACGAGCTGCTGGCGCTCGCGGCACGCGCAGGCGCCGAGGGCGCCGACGCAGAGACCGCCCTGCGCGCGGCGGCCCGCGCCTACCGTGACGCCATCAGGGCGGAGGAGGCGCGCGTGGCGCAGGAGGGGGCGGCCGGTGCCGCGCCCCGCCCCGCCCACCGGGACCCCGAGGCCCACCTGCCTGCGGATACCGTCGACGAGTGAGCGACCAGCCCCAGCCCCACGACCCGGCACCCGGCACCACGCCCGCACCCGGCAGTACGCCCGGCCCCGCCGCCGCACCGGGCTCCCGATCGGGCGCCACGCCCGGCTCCGCCGCCGCACCGGGCAGCCCCGGCTCCGCCGCCCTGTCCACCCCGGCTCCCGTGCCCGAGCTCTTCTCCTGGGAGTTCGCCGCCGACCCCTACCCCGCCTACGCCTGGCTGCGCGCGCACGCGCCCGTGCACAGGACGCGGCTGCCCAGCGGGGTGGAGGCCTGGCTGGTCACCCGGTACGCGGACGCCCGGCAGGCCCTCGCCGACCAGCGGCTCAGCAAGAACCCGGCGCACCACGACGAGCCGGCGCACGCGAAGGGCAAGACGGGTATCCCCGGCGAGCGCAAGGCCGAGCTGATGACCCATCTGCTCAACATCGACCCGCCGGACCACACCCGGCTGCGCAGGCTGGTCAGCAAGGCCTTCACGCCGCGCCGCGTGGCCGAGTTCGCGCCGCGTGTGCAGGAGCTGACCGACCGGCTCGTCGACTCGTTCGCGGCGCGCGGTTCGGCCGACCTCATCCACGAGTTCGCCTTCCCGCTGCCCATCTACGCCATCTGCGACCTGCTCGGCGTCCCTCGCGAGGACCAGGACGACTTCCGGGACTGGGCGGGCATGATGATCCGCCACGGGGGAGGTCCGCGCGGCGGGGTGGCGCGCTCCGTGAAGAAGATGCGCGGCTACCTCGCCGACCTCATCCACCGCAAGCGGGCCGCTCTGCCCGCCGAGCCCGCACCGGGCGAGGACCTCATCTCCGGCCTCATCCGCGCCTCGGACCACGGTGAGCACCTCACCGAGAACGAGGCGGCGGCGATGGCGTTCATCCTCCTGTTCGCCGGGTTCGAGACGACCGTGAACCTCATCGGCAACGGTACCTACGCGCTCCTGACCCACCCCGCGCAGCGCGCCCGCCTCCAGGAGTCCCTCGGCCGAAACGGAACCGGCGGCCTGCTGGAGACGGCGGTCGAGGAACTCCTGCGCTTCGACGGCCCCGTGGAACTGGCCACCTGGCGGTTCGCCACGCGCCCCCTGACCCTCGGCGGGCAGGACATCGCCGCGGGCGACCCCGTCCTCGTCGTCCTCGCCGCGGCGGACCGCGACCCGGCCCGCTTCACCGATCCCGACACCCTCGACCTCGCCCGGCGCGACAACCAGCACCTCGGCTACGGCCACGGCATCCACTACTGCCTCGGCGCGCCGCTCGCCCGACTGGAGGGCCGGACCGCGCTCGCCACCCTGCTGACCCGGTTGCCGGACCTGCGACTGGCCGCGGATCCGGCAGACCTGAGGTGGCGTGGGGGACTCATCATGCGCGGACTGCGCACCCTGCCGGTGGAGTTCACGCCCGTCGGGGAGCCCGCGGCGCGGCCCTGACTCCGGGGCCGGGATCCGGCACCGGACCCGACGGCGGGGACAAGGGACCCACGGCGCGGCCGACATGACACACGCTCAATTCTGTGATCTTCACGTGATCTGCGCGGCATTAACTTGTGACAAGTGATCGTCTGCCGATACGTTCACTCGTCAGCACGGCATTCGGCCCGCAGCGCCCTCCGTGCGGTCACTGCTGTCTCGGGAAAGGTCCCCGCATGCTCTCCGGGAACGGTCGCCACCGTCGCCCCCGCCAGGCTCCGGCCCTCCTCGTCGCAGCCGGCGTGACCGGTTCCGCCATCGCCATCCCGCTCCTCGGCGCCACCGGAGCGAGCGCCGCGGACGGCGGCACCTGGAACAAGGTGGCGGACTGCGAGACCGGCGGCTCCTGGAGCCTGAACGTCGGCAACGGCTTCTACGGCGGCCTGCATCTCACGCTGGACGACTGGGAGAAGTACGGCGGCCTGGAGTACGCGGAGCGGCCCGATCTGGCCAGCCGGTCCCAGCAGATAGCCGTCGCCGAGAGGGTCCTCGCGGACCAGGGTGTCGGCGCCTGGCCCGCCTGCGGTGTGCTGTCCGGACTCACGCAGGGGTCGGGGGCGGCGCAGGTGGACACGGGTGTGGCGGACGACGCGTCGGGCCAGACGTCCGGTTCATCCGGTTCGTCGAAATCCTCCGGTTCCTCCGTGGCCTCGGATCCCACCGCGTCGCCCGGCTCCGCGGGTTCGACGGGCTCCACCGGGTCTTCCGATTCATCCGGTACGTCCAGTTCCAGTGGCTCGTCCGACTCCGCCGCTTCCTCTGGTTCCTCCGGTGTCTCCGCTTCGCCCGAAAAGCCGCAGCCGCCCAACTCCTCCCTCCCTGGGGGATCCTCGACCGCCGGCCCCGATGACGCCGGCGAGAACTCCGGCGCTCCCGGTGCGACCCCCGCTCCCGGTGGTCCGGCCGGCGCCCCCTCGCAGGGAGCCGACAGCGCCACCACGGTCGCCCCTGATCGTGACAACTCGGACAACTCGCCTCAACCTGCCGGTTCTTCGAGCCTCGTGGACACGGGCGCCCTGGGTGCGGGCGGTCAGGGCGCCGGCCGTCATCGCGGCGGCAGCGCCGACGAGGGGGCCGCCGGCGGCGGCGCCGCCACCGCGTCCACCGGCCGGCACGCCGTGTCCGGCGACGGCGGCGACGGGGCCGGTGGTTCGTACACCGTGCGAGCCGGCGACAGCCTCTGCTCCATCGCCGACTCCCTTGGCGTCGACGGCGGGTGGCGTCGCCTGTATGCCGAGAACCAGGACGCGATCGGCGTCGACCCCGGGCACATCGTCCCCGGTCAGACCCTGCGTGTCGGTGCCTAAAGGGGCGAAAAGCGGCGGGAGTTGACATCCTGTTTCGGGACTAATGTCCGGTTTGGCGAAAGTGTGGGATGAGTCTCAGAAGCCCTGATCGTCTTTGAAATTCGGCGAAGCGCGTGTCTACGGTCAGGACCGCTCGCCACCGCGGGCCCCGGTCGCCGCAACGCCGAATCCTGCCAGCGGCTGCACGGGAACAGTCGTCGCGTCGAGCGCCGTAGGCAGGAGCGGGGGACCCAAGGTAAGTGCCGTGCCGGGCAGTTGATCCGGAACGGCTTGGGGTGAAGCCGCGCTTCCCGACGGGGGGCGCGGCCGGGCAACTCAACCGGCCCGAACCCGACAGCTCACCTCGCAGGCGTCGGTGAGGGGATCGATCCATGCTGTTCTCCGGCAAGGGCAAGCACCGTCGTCCGTCCAAGGCCACCCGCGCCATCGCCATCGCCGGCGTCACCGGCGCCGCCGTCGCCGCCCCGCTGCTGGCGGTCGGCAACGCCTCCGCCGCCACGGCCTCCGAGTGGGACGCGGTCGCCCAGTGCGAGTCCGGCGGCAACTGGTCCATCAACACCGGCAACGGCTACTACGGTGGCCTGCAGTTCTCCGCGTCCACCTGGGCCGCGTACGGCGGCACCCAGTACGCCGCCCGCGCCGACCTCGCCAGCAAGTCGCAGCAGATCGCCATCGCCGAGAAGGTCCTGGCGGGCCAGGGCAAGGGTGCCTGGCCGGTCTGCGGCACGGGCCTGTCCAGCACGCCGTACTCCGGCTCCGTGAGCGGCTCGTCCAGCAGCTCCCAGGGCGGCTCGCAGAGCAGCAGCCAGGGCGCCACGACCCAGCGTTCCACCGGCGGGACCGCCTCCCGCTCCGCCGAGCGCCCGGCGCAGAAGGCCGCTCCGAAGGCCCACAAGACCGTCACCACGCCGACCGGCAAGAAGGTCAGGAAGGGCGACGGCGAGTACAAGGTCGTCAAGGGCGACACCCTCAGCTCGATCGCCGAGAAGCACAAGGTCAAGGGCGGCTGGAAGAAGCTGTTCGACCTGAACAAGGACATCATCGAGGACGCCGACCTCATCTACCCGGGCCAGCAGCTCCACCTGAAGTAGGCGGACCGGTCCCGGTAGGCACCCCGCTCCCCCCACGCCCGAGGCTCCGGCCCCCGGGCTGCGGGCCCCCGCACTCCCCGTCCCGGCGCGTATTCCCCCGTACGCGCCGGGGCGGGGTTCTGTCGTCTCCGCGGCGCCTTCCGCCCGCGCCCCGGCCGCTCGGCGCCGCGCCCCGACCCGCCGCCCCTCGCCCGTGCGGGCCCCGCCCCGGCCCCCCGTGGCGCCTCGCAGCTCCCCCCGTCCGCCCTCTGGCTGCCCCCTCTTCCCGCTCAGCCCTCCCGTGCCGCCCCCCGGCCCGTCCCCGGCGCTTCGCCCGTTGTTCACCCCGTACCAGCACCCCCCTTTGTTCCGAAGGGGAACAATGGGTACGGTCACTGTGTCCAAGGGCCGGTCGGTCGGCTGGCCGATGGCCCCGGGGCGGTTAGGCTCTAGTCGCAAGGCTCAGCAAGGGCCGACACGGCCCATGTGCCCCGCACATCCAGCGTCACATCCCAAGAAGGAGATGCTCGTGCCGTCCATCGACGTCGTCGTAGCCCGGGAAATCCTGGACTCCCGAGGCAACCCCACGGTCGAGGTCGAGGTCGGCCTCGACGACGGCAGCACGGGTCGTGCCGCCGTCCCGTCCGGCGCCTCCACCGGCGCCTTCGAGGCCATCGAGCTCCGCGACGGCGACTCGAACCGCTACCTCGGCAAGGGTGTGGAGAAGGCCGTCCTCGCGGTCATCGAGCAGATCGGCCCGGAGCTGGTCGGCTACGACGCCACCGAGCAGCGCCTGATCGACCAGGCCATGTTCGACCTGGACGCCACCGACAACAAGGGCTCCCTCGGCGCCAACGCCATCCTCGGCGTCTCGCTCGCCGTCGCGCACGCCGCGGCCGAGGCCAGCGACCTCCCCCTGTTCCGCTACCTGGGCGGCCCCAACGCGCACCTGCTGCCGGTGCCGATGATGAACATCCTGAACGGCGGCTCGCACGCCGACTCCAACGTGGACATCCAGGAGTTCATGATCGCCCCGATCGGCGCGGAGTCCTTCTCCGAAGCCCTGCGCTGGGGCGCCGAGGTCTACCACACCCTGAAGAAGGTCCTGAAGACCAAGGGCCTGTCCACCGGCCTCGGTGACGAGGGCGGCTTCGCCCCGAACCTCGGCTCCAACCGCGAGGCCCTCGACCTCATCCTGGAGGCCGTCAAGGAAGCCGGCTACACCCCCGGCGAGCAGATCGCCCTCGCGCTCGACGTCGCCGCCTCCGAGTTCTACAAGGACGGCAAGTACCTCTTCGAGGGCAAGGAGCGCTCCGCCGCCGAGATGACGGAGTACTACGAGGAGCTCGTGGCGGCCTACCCGCTCGTCTCCATCGAGGACCCGCTGTTCGAGGACGACTGGGACGGCTGGAAGATCATCACCGACAAGCTCGGCGACAAGGTCCAGCTCGTCGGTGACGACCTGTTCGTCACCAACCCGGAGCGCCTGGCCCGCGGCATCGAGGACGGCGCCGCCAACGCCCTGCTCGTCAAGGTCAACCAGATCGGGTCGCTGACCGAGACCTTCGACGCCGTCGAGCTGGCCCAGCGCAACGGCTACAAGTGCATGATGTCCCACCGCTCGGGCGAGACCGAGGACGTCACCATCGCCGACCTGGCCGTCGCCACCAACTGCGGCCAGATCAAGACCGGCGCCCCGGCCCGCTCCGAGCGCGTCGCCAAGTACAACCAGCTCCTGCGCATCGAGGAGATCCTCGACGACGCCGCGGTGTACGCCGGCCGCAGCGCCTTCCCGCGCTTCAAGGGCTGAGCCGCAAAAGACCAAGGGCGCGCCCGTCGCACGTACGTCCCCGTACGCGGTCCCGTACCGTGTGCGGGGACGTACGCGCGTGTGAACGGGAGGCTGGACATGGCGGTGAAGGACCGGGACCGTTTCTCCACCGCGACCAGGATCCGGTTGCTGGGTGAGCAGACGGCGGCCCGGGTCTACCGTTCGCAGACCCGCCGTCAGGCGCGCCGCCCCCGTCTCACCGGCCGTGCGGCGCTGCTCGCCCTCGTCCTGTGCTCCCTGATCGTCGCACTGGCCTACCCGATAAGGCAGTACGTCTCCCAGCGCGCCGAGGTCGACGACCTGCAGCGGGAGAAGCGGCAGGCGCAGGAGCGCGTCGAGCGGCTGCGCGACCTCAAGGCGCGCTGGCAGGACGACGCCTTCGCCGAGCAGCAGATCCGGCAGCGCCTGCACTACGTG
Source organism: Streptomyces actuosus (assembly GCF_016921115.1). Taxonomy (GTDB): domain Bacteria; phylum Actinomycetota; class Actinomycetes; order Streptomycetales; family Streptomycetaceae; genus Streptomyces; species Streptomyces actuosus_A. The sequence goes on along the minus strand of NZ_JAFFZS010000013.1, from coordinate 94,660 downwards.
ATGCCGGGGGAGACGGGATACGTCGTGATCGACCCGAACGCGGTGAAGCAGTCCCGCGCCGACCGCGGGGCGGCCGACCGCCCCTGGTACTCCAACCTCTGGGACGGCGTCGACAAGTCCGACGCCCTCGACCAGTGAACTGACCGATAGAAAGACAGGCATGGAAACGCCCCCGCCGACCACCCCGCGCACCGAGCCCACCGACGCGGACGTCGAGGCCTTCGAGCAGCAGCTCGGGCGTCCGCCGCGCGGCCTGCGCGCGATCGCCCACCGGTGCCCGTGCGGCCGGCCGGACGTCGTCGAGACGGCGCCCCGGCTGCCCGACGGCACGCCCTTCCCGACGCTCTACTACCTCACGTGCCCGCGGGCGAACTCCGCGATCGGCACGCTGGAGGCAGGGGGCGTCATGAAGGAGATGACCGAGCGGCTCCGCACCGACCCGGAGCTGGCGGCCGCGTACCGTGCGGCGCACGAGGACTACATCCGGCGGCGCGACGAGATCGAGGAGCTCACGGGCTTCCCGAGCGCGGGCGGCATGCCGGACCGGGTGAAGTGCCTGCACGTCCTGGTGGCCCACTCGCTGGCCGCCGGACCGGGCGTGAACCCGCTGGGCGACGAGGCGATCGCCCTGCTGCCCGAGTGGTGGCGCAAGGGCCCGTGCGTGGTGCCGGACGCGGAGGAGGCCGAATGACCAGGGTCGCCGCCGTCGACTGCGGCACGAACTCCATCCGCCTGCTGGTCGCCGACGCGGACCCGGCCACCGGTGAACTGGTCGAGCTGGACCGCCGGATGACGATCGTCCGGCTCGGACAGGGCGTCGACCGGACCGGGCGACTGGCCCCCGAGGCGCTCGAGCGGACGTTCGCCGCCTGCCGGGAGTACGCGCGCGTCATCAAGGACCACGGTGCCGAACGGCTGCGGTTCGTCGCCACCTCCGCCTCCCGGGACGCGGAGAACCGCGACGACTTCGTCCGCGGGGTCATGGACGTCCTGGGCGTCGAACCCGAGGTCATCAGCGGCGACCAGGAGGCCGAGTTCTCCTTCACCGGCGCGACCAGGGAACTGGCCGGCGCCGCGCACCTGGCGAAGCCCTACCTGGTGGTGGACATCGGCGGCGGCTCCACGGAGTTCGTGGTCGGCGAGGAGCACGTGCGCGCGGCCCGCTCCGTCGACGTCGGCTGCGTGCGGATGACCGAACGGCACCTGGTGCGCGAGGGCGCGGTCACCGACCCTCCCACCGCCGCGCAGATCACTGCGATGCGTGCCGACATCGAGGCGGCCCTGGACCTCGCCGAGCAGACGGTGCCGCTGCGCGAGGCGCGCACGCTGGTGGGGCTGGCGGGCTCGGTGACGACGGTGTCGGCGATCGCGCAGGAGCTGCCCGAGTACGACTCCGCGCGGATCCACCACTCCCGGATCTCCCGCGACACGGTCCGCGGTATCACCGACTGGCTGTTGCACTCCACGCACGCCGAGCGCGCGGCCGTGCCGTCGATGCATCCGGGCCGGGTCGACGTGATCGCGGCGGGCGCCCTGGTGCTCCTGTCGATCATGGAGCGGACCGGTGCGGAGGAGGTCGTGGTGAGCGAGCACGACATCCTCGACGGCATCGCCTGGTCGGTGGCGTAGCTCTCTTCTGTTACCCGCGGGTAGCCTCCGGTTGAGCAGCCCGGATACCGTATGAGCGGCCCGCGGAGGCCCTTCGGGGCCCCGCGGTGACGCGCTGGCGGGAAAGTTCGTGAAGTACTTCACAAGGAATTGGGCCCTGTCGGTGCGCGAAAGGGGGCCTGTTGGCCCTTTCGGGGGCTGAAGAGGGCTTTGAACATGTTCAGAAGGGCTCGGTGCGAGCCCTTCGGATCACGTCTCCGGGAGGGTGTTCCAGCAGACTCACAGTCGTCCGTGTCGCCCAGAGAGGCAGCTCACGCGGCGTTGACAACGGTCACCGGGACGCGACGGTTCCCGTCGCGGACCATGATCTAGATCACGCGGGCCGCGGAGTGTAGCACAGGGCCTGCGCATGCTTGTGAAGGGGCGCACGAGCCACCCCCTCGGCGCGGGTGGATACTCGATGGCATGAGCACCACGGAGCGTCCCAGGATCCTCGTAGTAGGCGGTGGGTACGTAGGCCTGTACGCAGCTCGGCGCATCCTCAAGAAGATGCGCTACGGAGAGGCGACCGTCACGGTCGTCGACCCCCGGTCGTACATGACCTACCAGCCCTTCCTCCCCGAAACCGCCGCCGGCAACATCTCCCCGCGCCACGTCGTCGTCCCGCTGCGACGCGTGGTCCCCAGGGCGGAGGTGCTCACCGGCCGCGTCACCACCATCGACCAGGACCGCAAGATCGCCACCGTCGCCCCGCTCGTCGGCGAGGCGTACGAGCTGCCCTTCGACCACCTGGTCATCGCCCTCGGTGCCGTCTCCCGCACCTTCCCCATCCCCGGGCTCGCCGAGCAGGGCATCGGAATGAAGGGCGTCGAGGAGGCCATCGGCCTGCGCAACCACGTGCTGGAGCAGCTCGACAAGGCCGAGTCCACCACCGACGAGGAGATCCGCCGCAAGGCCCTCACCTTCGTCTTCGTCGGCGGCGGCTTCGCCGGTGCGGAGACCATCGGCGAGGTCGAGGACATGGCCCGGGACGCGGCCAAGTACTACAAGAACGTGTCGCGCGAGGACATGCGCTTCATCCTCGTCGACGCCGCCGACAAGATCCTCCCCGAGGTCGGCCCCAAGCTCGGCCAGTACGGCAAGGAGCACCTGGAGAGCCGCGGCGTCGAGGTCTACCTGTCCACCTCCATGGACTCCTGCGTCGACGGCCACGTGGTGCTGAAGAACGGCCTGGAGGTCGACGCCAACACCATCGTGTGGACCGCCGGCGTCAAGCCGAACCCGGCCCTCGCCCGCTTCGGCCTGCCCCTCGGCCCGCGCGGCCACGTCGACTGCGAGCCCACGCTCCAGGTCAAGGGCACCGACTACATCTGGGCCGCCGGCGACAACGCCCAGGTGCCCGACCTCGTCGGCCGCAAGGCCGGCAACGAGAACGCCTGGTGCCCGCCGAACGCCCAGCACGCGCTGCGCCAGGCCAAGGTGCTCGGCGACAACGTCCTGTCCGGTCTGCGGGGCTTCCCGCAGCAGGACTACAGCCACGCCAACAAGGGCGCGGTCGCGGGCCTCGGCCTGCACAAGGGCGTCGCGATGATCGTCATGGGCAAGATGAGGATCAAGCTCAAGGGGCGTCTCGCCTGGTACATGCACCGTGGCTACCACGGCCTGGCGATGCCGACCTGGAACCGCAAGATCCGCATCTTCGCCGACTGGACGCTCGGCATGTTCCTCCGGCGCGAGGTCGTCGCCCTGGGCGCCCTGGAGTCCCCGCGCGAGGAGTTCTACGAGGCCGCCAAGCCGGCCCCGGCGGCCCCCGCCGCCAGGACCGAGGAGAAGGCCAAGGCCTCCTGACCTCCGGTCACCTGAACAGCCCGAAGGGGCCGCCCGCCATCCGTGGTGCGGGCGGCCCCTTCGGCGTGCGCGGGTTCCCCGGACCCGTCGCAGCCGCGCGGGTCCCCGTGACCGGCGGCCCGCCGCCGCCCCGGACGGCAACCTCTTTGGCCCCCGCCCCGGGCACGGCCCGGTCCGGCCGCTCCCGAGGCGACGCAGGCGCCGACGCCATGCCTGACGGGAATCGTCCCCCACCAGGAGGACCGGCCCCCGGAACACGCATTTTGCTCGGACGTAACGCCGTGGCGGGACTGCCATCCGGGCATTCTGGTGTTTACGTGGTGACTGGACATCCGGGATCGCTCCTCACGGAGGTGTGCGCCATGGCTGACGCGGCGTCGAGACTGAAAGGCCTGATCGAGCAGATGCTGGGAGCCCCGCTCCCGCTCCGCATCCGCGCATGGGACGGCTCGCAGGCGGGACCGCCGGACGCGCCCGTGCTCGTGGTGCGCAACCGCCGGGCCCTGCGCCGCCTGCTGTTCAAGCCGGGCGAACTGGGGCTGGCCCGGGCATGGGTGGCCGGTGACCTGGACGTCGAGGGCGACCTGTACGGCGCGCTCGACCGGTTGGCGGGGCTGGTCTGGGAACGCGGCGAGGACGCCCGCACCCTGCGCCAGGCGCTGCGGGACCCCGAGGTACGGGCCGCCGTCCGGGGGCTCGTCCGGCTCGCCGGACCGCCCCTGCCGCCCGCGCCGCCCGCGGAGGAGGTGCGCCGCCGGCGGGGCCACCTGCACACCCGGCGCACCGACAGGCGCGCCATCAGCCACCACTACGACGTGGGCAACGACTTCTACGAGATCGTCCTCGGGCCGTCCATGGTGTACTCCTGCGCCTACTGGCCCGACCCCGGCAGCACACTGGAGACCGCCCAGCGCGACAAGCTGGAACTCGTCTGCCGCAAGCTGGACCTGAAGCCCGGTCAGCGGCTGCTGGACGTCGGCTGCGGTTGGGGCTCCATGGCCCTGCACGCCGCCCGTGAGCACGGGGTGAGCGTCGTCGGTATCACGCTCTCCCAGGAACAGGCGGCCTACGCCCGCAAGCGCGCCGCCGACGAGGGTCTCACCGACCGGGTGGAGATCCGCGTGCAGGACTACCGGGACGTGCGCGACGGACCCTACGACGCCATCTCCTCGATCGGCATGGCCGAGCACGTCGGCGCCGAACGGTACCTGGAGTACGCGCGGGCCCTGCGCAGCCTGCTGGCCCCCGGGGGACGGCTCCTGAACCACCAGATCGCCCGCCGTCCCCAGCGCGACGAAACGGCCTACGACGTGGACGCCTTCATCGACGCCTACGTCTTCCCCGACGGCGAGCTCCAGCCCCTCGGAACGACCGTCGCCCAACTGGAGCGGGCCGGGTTCGAGGTGAGGGACGTGGAGGCGATCCGCGAGCACTACGCCCTCACCCTGCGCCGCTGGGTGGCCAACCTGGAGGCGGCCTGGGAGCCGGCCGCGCGGTCGGCGGGCGCCGGACGCGCCCGGGTGTGGCGCCTGTACATGGCTGCCTCCGCGCTGGCCTTCGAACGCAACCGCATCGGTGTCAACCAGGTCCTCACCGTGCGGACCCCGGAGCCGGGGGCCTCCGGGATGCCGCTGCGGGCCCGTACCTGGGCCTGACCGGAACCGGGGCTCCGTTCCCTCGCGGAACGGAGCCCCGCCGGTCCGGCGCGGCTACTCCGCCTTGATCGCCTGGAGCATGTTCAGGCGGGCCGCACGCCGGGCCGGCCACAGGGCGGCCAGGACCCCGACCACCCCCGCCAGCATCAGGAACGCGGCCATCCGGCCCCAGGGCACGACCAGTTCGTACGTGGGCATCCTCGCGCCGAGCAGTTCGCCGGCTGCCCAGCCGAAGAACACGCCCAGGCCGATGCCGAGCACCCCGCCGAACAGGGAGATCACCAGCGACTCCAGGCGCACCATCCGCTTGATGCCCCGGCGGTCCAGGCCGATCGCCCGCAGCATGCCGATCTCCTGGGAGCGCTCGAAGACCGACATCGCCAGCGTGTTGACGACGCCGAGGACCGCGACGATCACCGCCATCGCGAGCAGGCCGTAGAGCATGTTCAGCATCAGGGTGAACATCTGCGCGATGTCGTCGGAGACGTCGTTCCTGTCCTGGATCCGGATCGCCGGGTTGGTGCCGAGGGCCTTCGCCAGCCCGTCCTTCGTCGAGTCCGAGGCACCGCTCGCCGTCTTCACCATCACCAGCATGTCGCCCGCCTCCTGCTCCCGGTGCGGGGCGAGGGTGGCGGTGTCGAGCAGGATGCCGTGGATCATCTCGTTGCTTCGGTAGACGCCGGCCACCGTCAGCCGCTGCGCCGCACCGTCGGCGTAGTGGACGGTGAACGCCGAACCGGAGCGCCAGCCGTGCTCCTCGGCGGTGTCGGCGTCGACGACCACGCGCGTGCCGCCGATCGTGAAGGAGCCGTCGTCCACCGGCAGGTCGGTGAGCGTGCCGAAGGCGGCACCGTCGACGCCGGTCAGGAACTCGGTCCGGCCGTCGATCCGGGAGGGGGCGTTGCGCATCGGGCTGGTGGCGGTGACGCCCTCGGTCGTGCTCAGCGTCCGGCCGACGTCCGGCGACAGGGTGTTGCCGTTGGCCATGGAGACGACGTAGTCGGCGCGGATCGCCTCGGAGGCCATCCGGTCGATGGACGTCTGCAGACTGCCCGCCATCACCGTCATGCCGGTGATCAGGGTCAGGCCGATCATCAGCGCGGAGGCGGTGGCGGCCGTGCGGCGCGGGTTGCGCACCGAGTTCTGCCGGGCGAGCAGGCCGGACACGCCGAACGCGCGCAGCACCGGCGCGGCGGCCGCGACGAGCGGACGGGACAGAAGCGGCGTCAGCACGAACACGCCGATGATCAGCAGGACGGCGCCGACCCCCATGGGGAGCTGGCCGCTGTCGCCGCTCATGCCGGTCGCGGCCAGCACGACGGCCACGCCCGCGGCGGAGAACAGGGCGCCGACGCTGTTGCGGAGTACCAGCGACCTGGTGGTCGCCGCCGCGTGGACACTGCTCATCGCGGCGACCGGCGGGATCTTCGCGGCCCGGCGGCCGGGGAGCCAGGCGGCCAGCACGGTGACGCCGATGCCGACGACCAGGGCCGCGGCGACGGTGCCGGGCGTGACCACCAGGGGGCCCGCCGGGATGTTCGCGCCGAGGGTGTCCATGAGCACCTTCAGCAGGACGCCGATGCCGATGCCGGCGACCAGGCCGGCCGCGCCGGCGACGGCGCCGACCACGAACGCCTCCACCAGCACCGACCGCGTCACCTGGCGCCGCGAGGCACCGACCGCGCGCAGCAGCGCCAGTTCCCTGGTGCGCTGGGCGACCAGCATGGTGAAGGTGTTGGCGATGATGAACGTGCCGACGAACAGGGCGATGCCGGCGAAGACCAGCAGGCCGTGCTTGAGCCCGCTCATCGACGAGGCGATGACCTCGGCCTGGTCGGCTGCGAGCCGGCGAGCGGTCGTCGTCTCGACGGTGTCCTTCGGCAGGGCCCGGTCCAGGGCCGACTTCAGCGCGTCCTGGGAGGTGCCCGGGGCGGCCTCGACGTCGATCTCGTCGTAGGCGCCCGTCTTGCCGAACAGCTGCTGAGCGGTGGCCGTGTCGAACAGGACGAGGCTGCCGCCGGCGGCCACGTTGCCGTCGTCGGTGGTGAACACGCCGGCGACGGTGGGGGTCAGGACCGGCCCGTCGACGGAGACGCGCACGGTGTCGCCGACCTTGTACCCGGTGCGCCGCGCGGTCTCGGAGTCGATGAGCACCTCGCCCCTGCCGGACGGGGCGCGCCCGCCGACGAGCGGGTAGCGCGCGTCGTCGGTGCCCCAGTAGTTGCCGCCCTGGGACTGGAAGCCGCCGCCGATCAGCCGGCCGTCCTTGTCGGCGATCGCGGTGAAGCCGCCGACGACGCCGATCGCGGAGGCCGCGCCGGGAACACCGGCGCTCCGGTCGACCAGCGCCTGGGTCAGCTCGGGCGCCTTGCCGACGGTGTCGCCCTCGGACGCCCGGCTCTGCGCCCGTACGGCGACGTCGACGTGGTCGAAGCCCTTGGCGGAGCTGTTCTGCAGGGCGTTGGAGAGGGTGTTGGTGAAGACCAGCGTGCCGGAGACGAACGCGACGCCGAGCATGACGGCGAGCACGGTCATCAGCAGGCGGGCCTTGTGCGCGAGGACGTTGCGCAGTGCGGTGCGGAACATCAGCTGGTGCGGCCCTTCGCGTCGAACTGCTTCATGAAGTCCAGGACGGTCTCCGCGGTGGGCCGGATCATCTCGTCGACGATGCGGCCGTCGGCGAGGAAGACGACCCGGTCGGCGTAGGCCGCGGCCACCGGGTCGTGGGTCACCATGACCACCGTCTGGTCCAGTTCGCGTACGGAGTTGCGCAGGAAGCCGAGAACCTCGGCGCCGGAGCGGGAGTCGAGGTTCCCGGTCGGCTCGTCGCCGAAGATGATGTCCGGCTTGGCGGCGAGGGCGCGGGCGACGGCGACGCGCTGCTGCTGGCCGCCGGAGAGCTGGGAGGGCCGGTGGCTCAGGCGCCCGGACAGGCCGACCATCCCGATCACCGTCTCCAGCCACTGCTGGTCCGGCCTGCGGCCGGCGATGTCCATCGGGAGGGTGATGTTCTCCAGCGCGGTCAGTGTCGGCAGCAGGTTGAACGCCTGGAAGATGAAGCCGATCTTGTCGCGGCGCAGCTTGGTGAGCTGCCGGTCCTTCAGCGAGCCCAACTCGGTGTCGCCGATCCGCACCGAACCGGAGGAGAAGCTGTCCAGTCCGGCCACGCAGTGCATGAGCGTGGACTTGCCGGAGCCGGACGGGCCCATGATGGCGGTGAACTCGGCCTGCCGGAACTCGACGGAGACCCGGTCGAGGGCGACCACCTGGGTCTCGCCCTGGCCGTAGATCTTGGACAGATCCGTGGCGCGGGCGGCCACGGTGGCCGCGGTCCGGCCGGCGACGGGTGTGGTGGTCACGGGAAGGCGCTCCTAGCGGTACGACGGTCGGGTGAAGGGGACGCGATCCATCGTTCCGGCCGTGTGCCGCCCTGTAGTCAGCCGTTGTTCCGGTTCCCGGGGCAGCCTCCGGTCGGACCGCGGGGCGTCGTGTCATACCTGGGGATGACGCCCGCCCCCGAGGACGGTCGGCCGGACGGCTGACGCGCGGAGTGCTGTCCACAAACCGGTGGAGCACCCTTGTTCGGGCGGTGAAATTCCGTCATTCCGCATACGTGGTGGTCCGCCGCGCGCAAGGCTGTTGGCAAGTGCGGACGGCGCGTTCCTCTGGCTGATGCACCCTCAGACGTCAATAAAATAAGACAACATCGGGTCGCCCTGTCCGCTGTTCGGGGGATCTCCCCCGATAGGCTCGAACCTCGACGCGGAGCCCACGGCCTGCCCGGATGGTGGAATGCAGACACGGCGAGCTTAAACCTCGCTGCCCCTTCGCGGGCGTGCCGGTTCGAGTCCGGCTCCGGGCACTTTCCCCTGCCGGCCGTCACCCTGGGCACCCCTCTTCCCGCGTCCTCCCCGCCCTGTGAGCGCGCCTGCTGTCACTCTTCCGCCTCACACTCCCGGTGGAGCGATCCGCCTTGTTTGTCCTCTTTGTTGTGATGCGCGACACTCTGTTCTTCTCTGTCGCCTTTGTCGTACCGTCAAGTCGCCGCCGGTGCCCGCACCCCGCGTGTTCGTGCTCCGGGTGATCTCCGGCCGGTTCCGGGCAGGTCGCAGGTTGGTCATGAAGGGCGACGGTGATGGCCGGGAATCGTCGGCGCGCGTAGCGTGTTGCCGAGCACGGCGGGGGAAAGATCCTCCCCAGGTACTAGGGTCAATCCTTTGCCTTTCCATTACTCTTGAGCCCAAGGCCACGCACGGTGGCCATGGAGGAGTGAGATGAGGAGCAGAAACCCGGTCTTCTCGCGACGGGGGTTCAGCCGCGACAACGGCTACGCAGGCTTCAACGCCGCGCCGCAGGCCGGGGGTCCCGCTGTCGGTACGCAGGGCAACCCGTACGCGCAGGGCAACCCTTACGCCCAGCCGGCCGGCAACCCCTACGCGCAGAACCCCTACGCCCAGCAGGGCGTGCATCCCGGCGCCCCGCAGGCACCGGTCACCACCGCGGGCCGTATGACGATGGACGACGTCGTCATGCGCACCGCGTCGACGCTCGGTGTGCTCATCCTCACCGCGGCGCTCTCCTGGGCGCTGCTGCCGGTCGACGAGGCCAACATCGGCCGCTCGTACGGCATCGGGATCGGCGCCGCGCTGATCGGCATGGTCCTGGCGTTCGTCCAGTCGTTCAAGCGCACCGCGTCGCCCGCGCTGATCCTGACGTACGCCGCCTTCGAGGGTGTCTTCCTCGGCGTCATCTCCAACATCGTCGACACGCACATCGCGAGCGGCGCGGCCATGCAGGCCGTGATCGGCACGATGGCCGTGTTCGCCGCGGTCCTGGTGGCGTACAAGGCGGGCTGGATCCGCGTCAACCGCCGCTTCTACGGCTTCGTGATGGCCGCCGCGCTCGGCTTCGTCCTGCTGATGACGGTCAACATGCTGTTCGCCGTCTTCGGCGGCGGTGACGGCCTCGGCTTCCGCAGCGGCGGGCTCGGCGTGGTCTTCGGCATCATCGGCATCATCCTCGGCGCCTGCTTCCTGGCCCTGGACTTCAAGCAGGTCGAGGACGGCATCGCCTACGGCGCCCCGCGCGAGGAGGCCTGGCTGGCCGCCTTCGGTCTGACGGTGACGCTGGTCTGGATCTACATGGAGTTCCTGAGGCTCATCGCGATCCTCAACCAGAACGACTAGCCGCACGGCGGTCGACAGGCGAAGGGCCCCGGGTCTCGTACCCGGGGCCCTTGTCGTCAGCCTCGTCCGTCCCGGCGGTACGCCGTGGCGACGGACTAGGCCCGGGATCCAGGCGGAAGACGCCCAGTGCCACAACAGGCAAGGCTCGCCCCGTCGCGGCGTCCGGCACGCTCCCCCACCGCCCCGAGGGCGCGGGCGGTGCCCCCACCCGCCGCACCGGCCGGAAGCCCGAGTACGCCGCCCAGTACGAGGACTTCCGGCCGGCACGCCGGGAGCACGCACCGGACGCCGCTCCTCAACGGGCGAACGTTGCCTGCGGTGGTACTAGAACCTGCGCGCGGCCCTCCTCAGGTCGTACTCGTGGATGATCGCCTTGGCGTGGCCGTACGCGAGATTGTGCTCGTGCCGGAGCCAGCTGACCTTCTCCTCGAAGCGGAGGGCGGGGCCTTCTTCGACGGTGCGCAGCCAGTCGGAGATCTCACGACCGGTGCAGTGGGGGATGCGGGCCAGGATATTGCGGTGGGTCTCCTCGGAGAGGACGTGGGACATCGGCGCCTCCGGACGCAGGGGATGTAAGCCGGTCCTTCAGGTCACCGTGCCCGAGTGTTCCCGTGTTGGCAACAGTCCCGATGCGGCGCGTAGGCTCGCGCCGTGGTTGACGTGGTTGATACGACGCCCCTGACCCGCGCGGTGGAGCACTTCGCCGACCGGCTGCGAGCCGCGCCGCAGAGCCGTCTGCAGCGGGGTGCCGCGGCGGAGGCTCTGGAACTGGCCCGGGAACTGGCCCGGTGGTCCCAACGTGTCGAGTCACCCGGGGCGGAGCCCCGGGAGATGCCGGACGCGGGGATGTTCGCGGCGGCCGATCAAGTGACCGTCGCCGGACACGATCTGGCGGTGGTGGTGACGAGTCGCGCCGAGGTCGCCGAGGCCGTGCGGCTGGTCGAGGAGGCCCAGGTGCGGGCCGGTGTCTGAGAACCTCCCGGCTCGGCAGACCCCTCCCCGCCTCCCCGGGACCCGTGGCGCGGTTCCCGGCGTCCGCTGAGGGGCCTTCAGCAGACGCCGGAGCGGCACGCGGGTGTGCAGAGGGCGCGTTCTCCCGTCCCGGGGCGCGGCGCCGGGGGACCGGGGCGGCCCTACAGGCTCGCGATCACCCGGTCGGCCAGGATGTAGACGTTCTCCTCACCGCACGCGAACGTCAGCGTGTAGGCGCCGGAGATCCCCGAGCCGCCCAGCAGGTACGGCGCCTCACCCGCGGTGAGGGCGGTCGACAGGCGTTCGGCGGTCTCCCGGTGTCCCGGGGTCATGCAGAGGGTGGTGCCGTCGGCGAAGACGTAGACGTCGAGGGTGCCGAGCGGGCCGGGGCGGACGTCGGTCAGCTCGACCCGGCCGGCGGCGAGATCCTCGAGCGTGGTGACGGTGCGCTCGTGGTCGTTGACGACCGGCGACTGGACCGGGACGAAGTCCGGGTGCGAGGGGTGGCGGCGCCGGGCGGCGGCCAGTTCCGGCGACTCCGTGGGAGTTCCTCCCTGGACGTAGTCCCGGGCCGAGAACTCCTCGGCCTCCGCCCCCGGCTCGGCGACCGGCTCCAGGCCCGTGAAATCGGCCTGCCGCGGCAGGAACAGCTCGCTGTCGGCCAGACCCAGCAGGGACGGCGCGTCGGACGCGTCACGGGCCTCCTGGGCGGCCCAGAAGGCGCGCGCCTCGGCCAGTTCGCGCTCCCGCTCCTCGGCGAGCGCCTCGGCCACAGCCGTGCGTATCTCGTCGGCGTCGGCCGTCGTGCGCGCGGCGGGCACACGGCCCTGCGTCGCGGCGGCGTCGCACTCGGCGTTCCGGTCGGTCCGCGCGTTCTCGGCGATCTGGACGTGCAGGGCGGCGACCTGCCGGCGCAGCAGCATGAGGGTGCGCAGGACGGCGACGCCCACGGCGCCGGTGGCGGCCGTGGTGACCAGCAAGGCGATCGGCATGGCGCTCACTGACGTACTCCCGGTTCAAAGTCGACCCCCGACTTCCTAACATCAGCTTGAAGGGCGGACTATCCAGCTGTCAGTGCGTAACGTCACGAAACGGGCGGGACTTTGGCCCTGGGGGTCAGTGGTACCTATAGCTGACCTGCGAGTATCCCCCTGGTGAGGGATATAGGTCACATCCTGGGGGAGATTGGATCACAGATCGGCCCGGCGTCCAGGTGTTTCTTGGACTCCGGGCCGATCGGTCACGCCAGGTGCTATTGCGGTCACCGAGGGGTGGTCGACCGGAGCGTGGTCGACCGGGGCGCGGTCGCCCCGAAGGCGGTCGCCCCGAAGGCGGTCGACCGGCGGTCGACCGAGGGCCGGTCGGGCGCGAGACGGTCAGCTGAGGCGCTCGATGACCATCGCCATGCCCTGGCCGCCGCCGACGCACATCGTCTCCAGGCCGAACTGCTTGTCGTGGAACTGGAGGGAGTTGATCAGCGTGCCGGTGATGCGGGCGCCGGTCATGCCGAAGGGGTGGCCGACGGCGATGGCGCCGCCGTTGACGTTCAGCTTGTCCAGATCGATGCCGAGGTCGCGGTAGGAGGGGATCACCTGGGCGGCGAACGCCTCGTTGATCTCCACCAGGTCGATGTCGTCGATGGTCAGGCCGGCGCGGCGCAGCGCCTGCTGGGAGGCCTCCACCGGGCCGAGGCCCATGATCTCCGGGGAGAGGCCGGAGACGCCGGTCGACACGATCCGCGCGAGCGGGGTCAGGCCGAGCTCGCGGGCCTTGGTGTCGGACATGACGACCAGCGCGGCGGCTCCGTCGTTGAGCGGGCAGCAGTTGCCGGCCGTGACGAGGCCGTCGGGGCGGAAGACCGGCTTGAGGCCGGCGACGCCCTCCATGGTGACGCCGGCGCGCGGGCCGTCGTCCTTGTTGACCACCGTGCCGTCGGGGAGGGTCACCGGGGTGATCTCGCGCTCCCAGAAGCCGTTCTTGACGGCCTGCTCGGCGAGGTTCTGCGAGCGGACGCCGAACTCGTCCATGTCCTCGCGGGTGACGCCCTTGGTGCGGGCGAGGTTCTCGGCGGTCTGGCCCATCGCGATGTACGGGTCGGGCAGCAGGCCGTCCTCGCGCGGGTCGTGCCAGGTCGAGCCCTCGGACTCGGCGACGGCCGCGGTGCGGGCCTCGGCCTCGGCGAACAGCGGGTTGTGCGTGTCCGGCAGGCTGTCGGAGTTGCCCTTGGTGAAGCGGGAGACCATCTCGACACCGGCCGAGATGAAGACGTCGCCCTCGCCGGCCTTGATGGCGTGCAGGGCCATCCGGCTCGTCTGGAGCGACGAGGAGCAGTAGCGGGTGATCGTGCAGCCGGGCAGGTGGTCCATGCCCATCTGCACGGCGACGACGCGGCCGAGGTTGTTGCCCTGCTCGCCGCCGGGCAGGCCGCAGCCGAGCATCAGGTCGTCGATGTCCCGGGGGTCCAGCTCGGGAACCTTGGCCAGCGCGGCCTGGATGATCGTGGCGGTCAGGTCGTCGGGGCGCAGGTCCTTCAGGGAGCCCTTGAAGGCGCGGCCGATGGGGGAGCGGGCGGTCGAGACGATGACGGCTTCGGGCATCACGGCTCCATTGGCGTACGTACGGATACGTTGTGTGTGGGCACGGCTGGCTTGGAAGTTACCCGTACGTATGGTCCAGGTCACGCGAGTCGGGGTGTGACCCTGGCCGCATCTTTCTAAGCGCTTGCTTTGGCGCGGGTGCGGGTTCCGTCACCGCTGGGGTGTCCGAGGCCGGCCGCCGTCCCGTCCGTGCCAGTAGACCACCGATGCCGTCCGGGCGAACCCGGGCGTCGCGGCCGCGGCGGCATCGCGCCGCCGCCCGCGCGCGGGGGCCGCGGCCGCCGTTCCGCCCGCGCCCGGGCCGGGGCGCGGGCCCCGCCGACTGTCCCCGCCCCGTCCGGGCGGCCGGGCCGGTCAGGTCACCGGGCTGCCGTCCGGCTCCGGCACCCTCCGCCTCCGCCGCCGCTTCAGCAGCGCCCACGGCCCCCGCGGCCCGGTCGGCATCGCCGCCGTCACCTCCGTGCCCGGTTCGGCGGCGGCCTCCGCCGCCGCCCGCGCCACCGGCAGGAAGCCCTCGTGCCGCGCCGCCTCCGGCCGTTCCTCCTCCGCCGGCCACAGCCCCAGCGCCGCGCACATCGTCGGCAGCACCGCCATCGCCGCCGTCGCGTAGCCCTCCGCCGACGGGTGGTAGTGGTCCGGTCCGAACAGCTCCCGCGGGTTCGCCTCGAACTCCGGGCCCAGCAGGTCCCCCAGTGACACCGTCCGGCCGCCCTGCTCCACCACCCCGATGGTCTGCGCCGCCGCCAGCTGCCGCGAGGCCCGCCGGGCCAGCCACCGCAGCGGCTGCTGCACCGGCTGGATCGTGCCCAGGTCCGGGCAGGTGCCGACGACCACCTCCGCGCCGGCGGTGCGCAACCGCCGGACCGCCGAGGACAGATGGCGCACCGAACGTGTCGGCGGCATCCGGCGCGTCACGTCGTTCGCCCCGATCATGATCACGCAGACGTCGGGCATCCGGTGGCACTCCCCGACGACCAGCCCGACCTGGCGGTCCAGATCGTCCGACTGGGCGCCCGGCAGCGCCACGTTCCGCAGTTCCACCGGCCGCTCCGCCACCGCCGCCAGCCCCGACGCCAGCAGCGCTCCCGGCGTCTGCCCCGCCCGGTGCACTCCCTGCCCCGCCGCCGTCGAGTCGCCCAGCAGCACCAGCAGCAGCGGTTCCGCCCCGGCTCCGGCCGCGGCGTACGCGCGGCCGTACAGTCCCTCCGCGTGCGGCACGTGCGGGAGCGTCCCCGTGCCGTTCACATAACGGCGCGCCCACTGCGCCTCGGCCAGCAGCAGGCCCATCGCCGCCGCGCCCGCCAGCCCGATGCCGCCACCGCCGTACGCGGCGCCCGTCGCGATGCGCCGGGCCACCCGTGCCCTCGACATGCTGGTCATGCGTCGCCGCCACCTCCTCGTAGCCGTACATCCACTCCTTGCCCCGTACGGACCGTCGCCCAATCTCCACAGGGAGTGAACGCCCGTCACGGATCCGTCGCAGGCCATAGGCTGGCGGAACAGTTCACGACCACATCCTTTTGCAGCATCCGGAGACAACGGTGCAATTCCACGACTCGATGATCAGCCTCGTCGGCAACACCCCGCTGGTGAGGCTCAACAGCGTGACCAAGGGCATCAAGGCGACCGTCCTGGCCAAGGTGGAGTACTTCAACCCGGGCGGCTCCGTGAAGGACCGCATCGCCGTGCGCATGATCGAGGCGGCCGAGCAGAGCGGGGAGTTGAAGCCCGGGGGCACGATCGTCGAGCCGACCAGCGGGAACACCGGCGTCGGTCTGGCCATCGTGGCCCAGCAGAAGGGCTACAAGTGCATCTTCGTGTGCCCTGACAAGGTGAGCACCGACAAGATCAATGTGCTGCGTGCCTACGGCGCCGAGGTGGTCGTGTGCCCCACGGCCGTCGCACCGGAGCACCCGGACTCCTACTACAACGTCTCCGACCGGCTGGTCCGTGAGACGCCCGGTGCCTGGAAGCCCGACCAGTACTCCAACCCCAACAACGCCCTCTCCCACTACTACTCCACCGGCCCGGAGCTGTGGGAGCAGACGGAGGGGAAGCTGACCCACTTCGTGGCGGGCGTCGGCACCGGCGGCACCATCTCCGGCACCGGCCGCTACCTGAAGGAGATCAGCGGCGGCACGGTGAAGGTCATCGGCGCCGACCCCGAGGGCTCGGTGTACTCCGGGGGCTCCGGGCGGCCTTACCTGATCGAGGGCGTGGGTGAGGACTTCTGGCCGACCGCCTACGACGGAGAGGTCGCGGACGAGATCGTCGCCGTCTCCGACAAGGACGCCTTCCAGATGACCCGCAGGCTGGCCCGGGAGGAGGGCCTGCTCGTCGGCGGCTCCTGCGGCATGGCCGTCGTCGCCGCGCTGCGGGTGGCCGAGCGGCTGACCGAGGACGACGTGGTCGTGGTCCTGCTTCCGGACAGCGGGCGCGGCTACCTCAGCAAGATCTTCAACGACGAGTGGATGGCCGACTACGGCTTCCTGGAGGACGAGGGGCCCAACGCCCGCGTCAGCGACGTCCTCGACGACAAGGAGCACGGCGCCATCCCGTCCCTCGTCCACATGCACCCGGAGGAGACCGTCGGTCAGGCCATCGAGGTGCTGCGCGAGTACGGCGTCTCCCAGATGCCGGTCGTCAAGCCGGGCGCCGGGCACCCGGACGTGATGGCCGCCGAGATCGTCGGCTCGGTCGTCGAGCGGGAGCTGCTGGACGCCCTGTTCAGCAAGCGGGCCTCCCTCGACGACCCGCTGGAGAAGCACATGTCGGAGCCGCTTCCGCAGGTCGGCTCCGGCGAGCCCGTCGGCGACCTGATGAACGTGCTCGGCCGGGCCGACGCGGCGATCGTCCTGGTCGAGGGCAAGCCGACCGGCGTCGTCAGCCGGCAGGACCTGCTCGCCTTCCTCGCCAAGGCCTGAGCGCGCCGAACGGGTAGGGCCACGGCGAGCCGCCGGACGCCGCAGCGCCGTCGTGGCCCTGTCGAGCAGTTCCCGCACCCCCGCCAGGGCGCGGGCCGCTGCCACCGGGCAGCGGCCGGGGCGCCGGGTGGCGGGCGTCGGGGCCGGTGTCCGGGGTGCCGCCGTGCCTGCCGCGGATGTGCGGTCCCGGACGGGAACCGGCGGCGAATGTCCGGTGAACCGCCCGTGCCCGCGCCGAACTTGAGCCGATCGCCCAGGTGGGCGGAGTTCGCGGAAGTGGTACGAGCGCGTCACGTCCACGCAGCACCCGCTTAACACGCGTCCGGCACATTGGTGGATGTCGGCAGGGCAAGGGGGGTACCTCCCAGGCATCGAGCACTGGGGGAGGCTCCCCGCCCCGGCCGACGCCGAACGGCGTCACGGACCTCCGGAGCGGCTCCCGGACCTCCACGGACGCCACGGACGCGCAGCCCGGCCCTGACCCGGCCCGCGTCCCTCGCGGGGACCGCCGTCGTCCCGCCCCCCAGCGATGGGGGTGCGGCGGTCCCCGCGCACGACTTCCCCCCGACCGGCCCGCGGTGCCGGCCTCCCGCCTCCCGGCCCCAGGCTCCACCCCGCAGGCCCGGCGGCGACCGCGGGACCGAGAAGGCGACTCGGGCCTTGCGGTGGGGCCGCGCCTCCTCGCCGACCGGTCCGCCGGGCCGGCTCAGTCCTCCCAGCCGCCGTCGCCGCCGTCCGCCCGGCCGTCGGTCCTGCGCCGGCGGCGGAACAGCTCAGGGCTGGTGCGCGCGGCCTGGACGACGTTGACGCCGACGATGCCCGCCCAGGTGACCACCAGACCGGGCAGGTGGGCCGCGCCGGCGCCGATGCCGGAGAGCGGGATCGCCAGGACCATCGTGACGATGCCGAAGCCGAAGCGTTCGCCGAAGGAGTCGGTGGACCTCGGCGACCGCGCGTCGCGGGCGACCGCCATCCGCTGCTCGGCGAGCTGCCGCCGGACCCGGCGCTCCACCGCGTCGTCGATGCGCTGGTCGACCTTCCCCAGGAAGGAGTCGACGAGCGCCGACTCGTACTCCTCACCCAGCTCCCTGCGGGCGTACAGGGTCGCGTCGAGTTCCTTCTTCAGGTCGCTGTCGCGGGTGTCCATCGCCGTCTCCCATCGGGTCATGACCGTCCACGGTAGGGAGCGGGGACGCCCGCCGCACTGGGGAAAGCCCCCCAGTCGGTGCGGGGGCGCGGGGAGGACGGGAACACACCCGCACCGCACCGGCCTCGGCACCGGCGGTCGGGCGGGGGCCGGGCGGGGGCAGGTTCCCGGTCGGTTCTGCATAGCCGTATGCAGAATTTATGTATTCTGAATAATTGTCGATGTCCGGTCCCTGTACTCTCGCGGAGCGTCGAGGACACCTGGAGGGGGAGTACGCCATGAGCGTGACCGACAGCCCTGCGAGCCGGTTGCAGGCGCTCTTCGAAGGGCACCGGCTCACTCCGACCCAGCGCCGCATCGCGCACAGCATGGTCCGTCGCGCGGCCGACGTGCCGTTCCTGTCCAGCGTCGAACTCGCCGAGCTGGCCGGGGTCAGCCAGCCGTCGGTGACCCGCTTCGCCGTCGCCCTCGGCTTCGACGGCTACCCCGCACTGCGCCGCCATCTGCGCGAGGTCGCCCCCGCCGAGCAGGCCGGCACCGCGGGCGCGCACAACGAGTACCAGCAGGCCGTCGAGGCCGAGATCGAGAACCTGCGCCACCTGGCGGACCTGCTGGCCGACCCCAGGCCGGTGCAGCGGGCCGGCCGGGCCCTGGCGGCCTCCCGCCCCCTGCCCGTGCTCGGGCTGCGCGCCGCCGCCTCCCAGGCGTACGGGTTCGCGTACTTCGCCGCCAAGGTGCACCCGGACGTCCGGCTGCTCAACGAGGGCGGCACGATGATCCACGACCGCCTCGACGCGGCCGTGCGGGCCGGCGCCACGGCCCTGCTCTGCTTCGCGCTGCCGCGGCACCCGCGCGAGGTGCTGGACACCCTCCAGTACGCCAAGGACGCGGGACTGACCGTGGTCACGGTCGCCGACTCCGCCTTCGCGCCCGTCGCCCGCGCCTCGGATCTGCTGCTGCCCGCTGCCGTCGGCACCGGACTCGCCTTCGACACCGCCTGCGCGCCGATGCTGCTCGGGCGGGTGCTGCTGGAGGCGATGTGCGACGACCTGCCGGACGCCCAGGCCCGCCTGGAGGAGTTCGACGCCAGGGCGGCGGTGCGGGGACTGTTCGTCGAGTGACGTCCGCGCGCTCTCATACTCGTCTCACGTTCCGCCGCTGACGTCCCCGCAGGACGGACCGACAGAACGCAGAGACGTGACACGGGAGGCCGACGTGGCGCGCGGAGGACATGGGCTGGCCCGAGTGGCCGTCGTCGTACGAGCGGGGGCCGCCCCGCTGTGGTGGCTCGGGGTGGTCGCCGCCGGGGTCGGCGCGGCGCCGGAAGGACTGACCGGACGCCGGATCGGCGTCCTCGCCGGCGCCGCCCTCTTCGTCGTCGCCGCCGCGGCGACCGCCCTGCCGCGGCGCAAGCGGTACACCGCCCTCGCCCGCGGGGCCGCCCGCGCGGGCAAGCACGACATCCTCCAGGACCGTGCGGTGACCGTGCGCGCCTGGCGCCGCGGTCACCGCTGGTGGCTGCTGCTCGCGTTCGCCGCCGCCCTCGGCTCGGCCTTCGCCCTGCCGGCGGCCGGCGGTCTGCTGCTCGCCGGGATCGGCACCGGGCTGTGGCTGAAGGCCGCCTGGCTCGGTCGGCGCGAGCGGGCTGGGGACGCCCTGCTGTGGGTGCGCGTCGACTGGCTGGACGGGCGTGGCGGACGCCCGGCCGGGCGGCCCGTGAAGGCCTTCCGCAGCACGGGTGTGGCCGCGGGCGACGCGGCCCCGGGCGGATCCCCCCCCGCCGCACCGCGGTGCCGGTCTAGGGAGGGTTGCGCCTCAGCGCTGCGGCGGGACGGATCGCCGCACCGGGTAGCGGCCGCGGCGGGGGCTCACACCTCCAGCTCCCCCTCGATCCTCCTCAGCTGGTGGCGGGCCATCGCCAGGTTGGCCCGCTTGGCGTCGAGCACCAGGTAGAGGAAGAGCCCGTTGCCGCTCCGGCCGCTCAGCAGGCGGATCAGGTGGTACTGGTCGGTCAGTGTGATCAGGATGTCCTCGATCTCGGCCTTGAGGCCGAGGTGCTCCATGGTGCGCATCTTGGCGCGGATGACGTCCGTGTTGCCGGCGGCGGCGACGTTGAGGTCGAAGCTCTTGCTGCTGCCGATCGTGCCCAGCGCCATTCCGCTGGTGTAGTCGACGAGTGCAGCTCCCATCGCGCCCTCGATGGAGGCGAGGGCTTCCTTCAGCGCGGTCTCGGTGTTGGCCATGGCGGTGTTTGCCTCTCAACTATCTGTCGTGGTCCGTGCGTTGACTGCCCTGGTGGGAAGCGTGCGCGCGGACTCCTTCGGTACTGCGGCGGGCAGGGCGGTTTCCCGTGCCGCCGCTTCGTGGGCGTCGACCAGATCTCCGATGCGGGCGCCGGCGCGGCGGCCCTCCAGATGCAGCCGGCCGACATTGACGCGGTCCTGGGTGAGCAGGGTCAGGACGGCATGACGGCCGGCCGCGTACGTCGCGACGTAGCCCTGGGTGCCCCGGATCAGCAGTTCGCGGAACTCCCCGCGGTCGGTGGCGTCGGTCATGCCGATCGCCACGGCGAGCGTGGTGGCCGTGAGCGCGGACAGCCCGTCCGGCTCGACACCGGGTGCGTCGTGCGCGAGGACCAGGCCGTCGCGCCCGGCGGCCACGGCCCCGGTCAGCTGGGGGAGGCGGGCGCGCAGGCGGCGGAGCTCATCGAGGATCTCGGCCTCTGCCGCCATCGGTGGTCTCCTCTCGACAGGGGGCTCGGCTCGGGGTTGTGGCCGGTCAAAGGGCCTCCAGCGCATCCCTGACCCTCTTCAGCAAGGCGATGTGGGGATCGAAATCGTCGGGCGGGGCAACCGGCACGCCCATCGGCGGGCCCGGCGGCTGTGCTGCGGGCGGTGGTGGTGCCGGCGGCATGGCGAGCAGCCCCGCAGCGGCCAGGCGCCGCACCTCCACCAGCGTGGGGAAGGCCCGCCCGCCCTGCGCGATCGCGATGTCCGGCGCGGTGCGGACCCCGTCGACCAGGGCGAGCACCGCGGTCTGCCGGGGGGTGAGCGCGGGGGCGGCGATCGGGTGGGTGCGCACCAGCGGCTCGCTGTCGGTGAGCGCGTCGGGCCACAGCCCGTGCAGCAGGGTGCGCCGGCGCACCACCTCGCGCTCCACGTCCGCGACCGGCACCGCGGGCAGTGGGCTGCCCGCATCCTCGCCGGTGTCGACGTGCACGGCGCCGTAGTGGAAGCGGCCCGGGCTGCTGCTGGGGGCGAGGGCGAAGTAGGCGGCGTCGTAGAGCGTCTGGAGGTGGCAGATCTGCACCGCGGCGCGGGTCAGATGCCCGCCGGCCAGCAGCAGCCGGGCGGTGCCCGCGAGGTCGCCGGCCTCACCGACCGCCGTCCACCACTCCTCGGCGGTCAGCGCGCCGTGTGCCGTCAGCAGGGTGCCCAGGCCGGGGGCGAACCGGCTCTCGGCGTGCAGCACCAGGCCGCCGGCCAGATGCAGGCTGCCGCCCTCGCGGACCAGGACGCCGGTGGCCTGTTCGGCCGCGAGGCGGGTGAGCATCGGCGACAGGCCGCCGTCGACCCGATCGCGGGTCGTCTTGTCCCGTATCGGCAGCGGGGGAGGGGCTTCGACCACGGTCATCCCAGCACCAGCCGTCCGGCCATCTCGCCCAGCCTCATGCGGGCCAGCGCGAGATTGCCGTCGGGGCGGCCCAGCCACAGGTGCAGGACCGCGCCGCTGTCGAACGGCGCCGGGACGAACCTCAGCAGGTGGTACCCGTCCCGGTTGCTGACGATCACGTCCTCGATGGCCGGATCGGCGTCGGCCGGTCCGGTGTCCGCGGTGCCCTCGGGGGCGAAGGCCGGCTGCTCGGCGGCCAGCCGTGCGAGCTCGGCGACCTCGGCCGCAGCGGCCTCGTGGTCGCCGCCGGGGAACTCCCCGACGACCCCCAGGGCCAGTCCGCTGGTCCAGTCGACCAGCGCGGCACCACGGGCGCCGGGCAGCCGCATCGCCTCCAGCAGGCACTCGTCAATTCCGGGCACCGTCACTCCCCTCCCGCCTGGGGTCCGGTCGAGTGACGAAGAGACTACGCACGGTGCGGGGGGCGGATGAGGGTTCTGGCATTTTCCAGTGGAACGTGCGGTGAGCGGACTAGTGTGGGTCGACTGTCTCCATGTTCGGACCGGTTGACCCGTTCGTGGCAGGCGTGCTCAGCCGCGCCCGGCAGCGGGCAGGGTGGTGAGGGCGCCGGCCTGCGCCCCGCCGGCCTCGGCGACGATCTCCGCGAGCGGCTGCGGCTCCCGGACGACCGCGAAGGCCACGCCCCCGCGCCCGTCCGGCACGAAGCCGTACACACCCGGGCGGGCCAGGGAGTTGTAGGCGTAGTGGTGGGCGAAGTAGTAGGCGCCCGTGTCCAGTGCCGCCGCGTGGTCGCCCTGCTCCAGCAGGGGCAGCGCCTGCTCCCGGGCCAGCAGGTCGCCCGCGAAGCAGGCCGGGCCCGCCACGTCCTGCACCACGGCGGGGCCCTGCTTGGGGCGCCCCTTGGCGTCGTAGGCGGCGATCCTCAGCGGCCAGGCGCCTGGCGCGTACACCGTGCGCGTCGCGACCTGCACGCCCGCGTGGGTGACGGCCACCGGCCGTCCGCCGGCGCTCTTGGCGTACTCGACCCGGGCCACCGTGGTGCCGTGCTTGGCCAGCAGGGACCGGCCGAACTCGGTGACCAGCCCGTACCGCCCGTCGAACAGTCCCGGTACCGCCTCCCTCAGCAGCCGCGCGTACTGCGCGTACGTCGGGGCGGTCGCGTCCGAGGCGAAGTTCACCGGCAGCCCGCCGCCGATGTCGATCGTGTCGACCTGTCGGTGGCCGGCGCGGCGGTTGATCTCCTCGGCGAGCGCGTACGTCTCCACCACGCCCTGCGCCATCAGCGCCAGCGGGACGCCCTGTGAACCGGTGTGCGCGTGCAGGCGGGTCAGCCACGGCCGCTCGGCGTAGGCCCGCAGCACCCAGTCGCGGGCGCCCTCGTCCCGCAGGGCCACCCCGAACTTGGAGGTCGCGGTCGCCGTCGACAGCGCCTCGATGGAGCCGCCGCCGACCTGCGGGTTGACCCGGACGCCGAGGGGCGAACGGCTGGGCGCCGACCGCATGAGAGCGTCGAGGCGGTCCAGTTCCTGCGGGTTGTCGGCATGGACGGCGATGCCCAGCGCCAGCGCCTCGCGCAGTTCGGCGGGCGTCTTGGCGGGGGAGTCCAGCACGGTCGCCGTGGCCGGCACCCCGGCCGCCCGTGCCAGGGCCAGCTCGCCGGGGCTCGCGACCTCCGCGCCGATGCCCTCGTCGTGCAGCAGCCGCAGCACCGGGACCAGCGGGGTGGCCTTCACGGCGAAGGCGTGCAGGACGGGTGTCCCCGGCGCCGTCACCGCGTCGAACGCCGCGCGCAGCCCGGCCGCCGCCCGGCGTATCCCGGTGACGTCGAGCAGTCCGACGAGCGGCGCCGCGGGGTTCAGCAGCCCCTGCTCCACGGCCGCGCGCACCGCCTCGTCCCGCCGGGCCGCCCGCTCCCGCGCCTCACCGTCGCTGTCGTGATCCACGGTTCTCCCCCTTCCGTCGCCTGTCCCGGTGCACCGGGTACGTCCAGCCAAACACCCGCGGCGCGGCGATGCGGACCCGCCGACGTATTGACTAGTTCTATTCAGAAGGACAGGATGTGAATAGACGTAGTAACCGGAGGAGGCAGACGATGTCGGGACCCCGCCCCGTACGAGCACCGCGCGGCACGCAGCTGAACACTCAGGGCTGGCAGCAGGAGGCCGCCCTGCGGATGCTGCAGAACAACCTCGACCCCGAGGTCGCCGAGCACCCCGACAAGCTCGTCGTCTACGGCGGCACCGGCAAGGCGGCCCGCGACTGGCGCTCCTTCGACGCCATGGTCCGCACCCTGGGGACGCTCAAGCAGGACGAGACCATGCTCGTCCAGTCCGGCCGCCCGGTCGGCGTGATGCAGACCCACGAGTGGGCCCCGCGCGTCCTCATCGCCAACTCCAACCTGGTCGGCGACTGGGCCAACTGGGAGGAGTTCCGCCGCCTGGAGGCCCTCGGCCTGACCATGTACGGCCAGATGACCGCCGGCTCCTGGATCTACATCGGCACCCAGGGCATCCTCCAGGGCACCTACGAGACCTTCGCCGCCGTCGCCGAGAAGAAGTTCGGCGGCACCCTCGCCGGCACCGTCACCCTCACCGCCGGCCTCGGCGGCATGGGCGGCGCCCAGCCGCTCGCCGTCACCATGAACGGCGGCGTCGCGATCTGCATCGACTGCGACCCGCGCGCCATCGACCGCCGCATCGAGCACCGCTACCTCGACGTCCGGGCCGACTCCCTCGACCACGCGCTCCAACTGGCCACCGAAGCGCGCGACCAGCGCAAGCCCCTGTCCATCGGCGTCCTGGGCAACGCCGCCGAACTGGTCCCGCAGCTGCTCGCGGCGAGCGCCCCCATCGACATCGTCACCGACCAGACCTCCGCCCACGACCCGCTGTCCTACCTTCCCGTGGGCGTCGCGTTCGAGGACATGGCCGCCGAGGCGGCGAAGGACCCGGCCGGATTCACCACCCGCGCCCGCGAGTCCATGGCCCGGCACGTCGAGGCGATGGTCGGCTTCATGGACGCCGGCGCGGAGGTCTTCGACTACGGCAACTCCATCCGCGGCGAGGCCCAGCTCGCCGGGTACGACCGTGCGTTCGCCTTTCCCGGATTCGTCCCCGCCTACATCCGCCCGCTGTTCTGCGAGGGCAAGGGCCCCTTCCGCTGGGCCGCCCTGTCCGGCGACCCCGCCGACATCGCCAGGACCGACAAGGCGATCCTCGACCTCTTCCCGGAGAACGAGTCCCTGGCCCGCTGGATCAAGATGGCCGGCGAGCGGGTCCACTTCCAGGGCCTGCCCGCCCGCATCTGCTGGCTCGGCTACGGCGAGCGCGACAAGGCCGGCGAGCGCTTCAACGACATGGTCGCCTCCGGCGAGCTGGCCGCGCCGATCGTCATCGGCCGCGACCACCTCGACTGCGGCTCCGTCGCCTCCCCCTACCGCGAGACCGAGGCCATGCTGGACGGCTCCGACGCGATCGCCGACTGGCCCCTGCTCAACGCCATGGTCAACGTCGCCTCCGGCGCCTCCTGGGTCTCCCTCCACCACGGCGGCGGCGTCGGTATGGGCCGCTCCATCCACGCCGGCCAGGTGACCGTCGCCGACGGCACGAAGCTCGCCGGCGAGAAGATCCGCCGCGTCCT
Organism: Streptomyces actuosus; assembly: GCF_016921115.1. Classification (GTDB taxonomy): domain Bacteria; phylum Actinomycetota; class Actinomycetes; order Streptomycetales; family Streptomycetaceae; genus Streptomyces; species Streptomyces actuosus_A. The sequence goes on along the minus strand of NZ_JAFFZS010000013.1, from coordinate 69,451 downwards.
CACCAACGACCCCGGCATGGGCGTCATCCGGCACGTGGACGCCGGGTACGACATCGCCGAGTCGGTCGCCCGGGAGCGGGGCGTGCGGGTGCCGATGCGCGAGGGTGACGGCGCGTGAGCTTCCACAGCATGTGGGCGGAGCTGCTGCCGGTCGGCCGCAGCTCCGCCTCCGGCGGCTACCGCCGCTACGCCTGGACCGGCGCCGACGCCGACTGCCGGGTCTGGTTCGAGGAGCAGGCCGCCTCCCGCGGGCTCTCCTACGAGGTGGACCGCAACGGCAACCAGTGGGCCTGGCTCGGCGACCCGGCCGCCGGGGACGCCGTGGTCACCGGGTCGCACCTGGACTCCGTGCCCGACGGCGGTGCCTTCGACGGGCCGCTCGGCGTGGTCTCCTCGTTCGCGGCGCTCGACGAACTCCGCGGGAGGGGAGCGCAGTTCACCAAGCCCGTCGCCATCGTCAACTTCGGCGACGAGGAAGGCGCCCGCTTCGGCCTGGCCTGCGTCGGGTCCCGGCTCACCGCCGGCCGGCTCACCGCCGCGGACGCCCACCGGCTCACCGACGCCGACGGCGTCACCCTCCCGCAGGCGATGGAGGCCGCCGGGTACGACCCCGACGCCATCGGCCCCGACCCGGAGCGGCTCGCCCGCATCGGCGCGTTCGTCGAACTCCACGTCGAGCAGGGCCGCGCCCTCGACCTCACCGGGGACGCCGTCGGCGTCGCCAGCGCCATCTGGCCGCACGGCCGCTGGCGGTTCGACTTCCGCGGCGAGGCCAACCACGCCGGCACCACCCGGATCGCCGACCGGCACGACCCGATGCTGTCGTACGCGGAGACCGTGCTCGCGGCCCGGCGCGAGGCCGAGCGGGCCGGCGCCGTCGCCACCTTCGGCAAGATCTCCGTCGAGCCGAACGGCGTCAACGCCATCCCGTCCCTCGTGCGCGGCTGGCTCGACTCCCGCGCCGCCGACCAGGACACCCTGGACGCCGTCGTCGGCGGCATCGAGAAGGCCGCCCGCGCCCACGCCGAGGCGCACGGGGCCGGCCTCGACGTCGTCCGCGAGTCCTTCACGCCCGTCGTCGAGTTCGACCACGCCCTGCGCGACGAGGTCGCCCGCATCCTGGGCAAGGACACCGGACTCACGGTGCCCGTGCTGGGGACCGGCGCCGGACACGACGCCGGAATCCTCTCCGGGAACATCCCGACCGCCATGCTGTTCGTGCGCAACCCCACCGGTGTCTCGCACTCCCCGGCGGAGTCCGCCGACGAGGACGACTGCGTGGCCGGGGTGCGCGCGCTCGCCGACGTACTGGAAGGACTGGCCTGCCGGTGACCAACGGGACCTACTGGCTGGAGCACGCCTGGCTCGGCACCCGCGTCGAGCCGGGAGTCGTCGTGGACACCGCGGACGGCAGGATCACCGCCGTCCGCGCCGGCGTCGGCACCCCGCCCCCCGGGGCGCAGGTCCTGCGCGGGCTCACCCTGCCCGGGCTGGCCGACGCCCACAGCCACGCCTTCCACCGCGCCCTGCGCGGCAGCGTCCAGGTCGGCAGCGGAACCTTCTGGACCTGGCGCGAGGTCATGTACTCCGTCGCCGACCGGCTCACCCCCGACTCGTACCACGCCCTCGCGCGTGCGGTGTACGCCGAGATGGCGCTGGCCGGCATCACCGCCGTCGGCGAGTTCCACTACGTCCACCACACCCCGGGCGGCACCCCCTACGCCGACCCCAACGCCATGGGCGAGGCGCTGATCGACGCCGCCGCCGAGGCCGGGATACGCATCACCCTGCTCGACACCTGCTACCTGTCCTCCGGCTTCGGCGCGGCCCCCGACGCCCACCAGCGGCGGTTCTCCGACGGCAGTGCGCAGGCCTGGGCCGAACGCACCGCGCTGCTCGCCGCACGCGAGCACGCACGCGTCGGTGCGGCGATCCACTCCGTGCGGGCCGTGCCCGCCGACCAGCTGGCGACGGTGGCGGAATGGGCCGCCGAACGCCGGGCCCCGCTGCACGTGCACCTGTCCGAGCAGACCGCCGAGAACGACGCCTGCCGCCAGGCCCACGGCTGCACCCCCACCCGGCTCCTCGCCGACCACGGCGTGCTCGGCCCGCGCACCACCGGCGTCCACAACACCCACCTCACCGACGAGGACATCGCCCTGCTCGGCGGCTCCGGCACCGGCACCTGCATGTGCCCGACGACCGAGCGCGACCTCGCCGACGGCATCGGACCGGCCCCCGCACTCCAGCGGGCCGGCTCCCCGCTCTCCCTCGGCTCCGACAGCCACGCCGTGATCGACCTGCTCGAAGAGGCCCGCGCGATGGAGCTGGACGAGCGCCTGCGCAGCCGCACCCGCGGCCACTGGACGGCCGCCGCCCTGCTGCGTGCCGCCACCGCCGACGGCCACGCGGCCCTCGGCTGGGACGAGGCGGGCACCCTCGCCCCGCAGGCCCTCGCCGATTTCACGACGATCGCCCTCGACTCGGTCAGGACAGCGGGCCCGCCGCCCGCGCTGGGTGCCGAGACGGCCGTCTTCGCCGCGACTGCGGCCGACGTACGGCACACGGTCGTGGGCGGCCGGCACGTCGTCCGCGACGGCCACCACACGCTCGTACCCGACGTCCCGCAGGCCCTCGCGCGGGCCGTGGCAGCGCTCCGCGCCTGACGACCACCCACGAGGACACCATGAGCAGCAGCACCGTCATCACCAACATCGCCACCCTGGTCACCAACGACCCCTCCCTCGGCGACGGCCCCCTCGGCCTGATCCACGACGCGGCCGTCGTCATCGACGGCGACCGCATCGCCTGGGCCGGCACCGCCGACCGGGCCCCGGCCACCGACCACCGGGTCGACGCCGGCGGCCTGGCGGTGCTGCCGGGCTTCGTCGACTCCCACTCGCACCTGGTCTTCGCGGGCGACCGCACCGCCGAGTTCAACGCCCGCATGTCCGGCCGGGCCTACAGCGCGGGCGGCATCCGCACCACGGTCGCCGCCACCCGGGCCGCGACCGACGGGGAACTGGAGGCCAACCTCACCCGGTACCTCCACGAGGCCCTGCGCCAGGGCACCACCACCTTCGAGACCAAGTCCGGCTACGGCCTGACGGTCGAGGACGAGGCCCGCGCGCTACGCCTGGCGGCCCGGCACACCGACGAGGTGACCTACCTGGGCGCGCACATCGTCTCCCCCGACTACGCCGACGACCCGGCCGCCTACGTCGACCTCGTCACCGGTGACATGCTGACCGCGTGCGCGCCCCACGCCCGGTGGATCGACGTGTTCTGCGAGAAGGGCGCCTTCGACGGCGACCAGGCCCGCGCGATCCTCACCGCGGGCAAGGCCGCGGGCCTGCACCCGCGCATCCACGCCAACCAGCTCTCCTACGGCCCCGGCGTGCAGCTCGCCGTCGAACTCGACGCCGCCAGCGCCGACCACTGCACCCACCTGACGGACGCCGACGTCGACGCGCTCGCCGCCGGCGACACGGTCGCCACGCTGCTGCCCGGTGCCGAGTTCTCCACCCGGGCCCAGTGGCCCGACGCACGCCGCCTGCTCGACGCCGGCGTGACGGTGGCCCTGTCCACGGACTGCAACCCGGGCTCCTCCTTCACCTCCTCCGTGCCGTTCTGCATCGCGCTCGCGGTACGGGACATGGGGATGACGCCCGACGAGGCGGTGTGGTCGGCCACGGCCGGCGGCGCGGCGGCCCTGCGCCGCACCGACATCGGCCGGCTGACTCCGGGCGCCCGCGCCGACCTGGTCCTCCTCGACGCGCCGAGCCATGTGCACCTGGCCTACCGGCCGGGCGTGCCGCTGGTGGCGGGGGTGTGGCGGCGGGGGACCCGCGAGCTGTGAGACCGCGGCCCGCCCCGCCCGGCCGGGGGGACCCGCGAGCTGTGAGACCGCGGCCCGCCCCGCCCGGCCGGGGGGACCCGCGAGCTGTGAGACCGCGGCCCGCCCCGCCCGGCCCGCCGGCCCGGTCCCTCTGACGGCCCCTCACCGGGGTGCCCCGCCCGGCCGGGGCACCCCGGTGGCCCCGGGGAGGCGAGGCACGCCCCCGCACCGCCCGGCGTGGCGCCTCGCCGCGCTGCCGCACCACCCGAGTACATCCCGTACGAGGGCTGCGTCAGCACGCCCCCGCACCGCACCGGGCGACGCGGAGAGGCCCCCGCTCTTCCCCAGGACCGCCTAGGATCCGGATGATCATCGAACGGGCGGGCCGGCCGCAGCGCCGGACCGGTAGGGGAGGGGACGTACAGATGACCGAAGGGGTCAGCAGGCGGGGCCTGTTGGGCGGTGCGGCGATCGTCGGCGCCGGGGCGCTGGCGGGCGTGACGGGCAGCGCCGGGACGGCGGCGGCCGAGCCGCCGCTGGACACGCCGTTCACGCCGGTGTCGGTGCCGCATCTGCTGGAGGCCGAGCAGATGGTGCAGTACCAGCGCCTGCTGGCGGCCGGTCACCTCCCGGCCGACCTGGCCGGCCACTGGCCGCTCGACGGCAGCCCCGCCGACCGCTCCGGCGGTGGCCGGGCCCTCACCCTCGGCCCGAACGCGACCTGGTCCGCGCTGCGGGCCGGCGGCGAGCTGACCCTGGACGGCACGACCGCGTACGCGGCGACGACGTCCGTCGTGGACACCACCGCCCCCTTCACCGTCTCGGCGTGGGTGCGCCTGGCACCCGACGCCGACACGACCGCCATGCAGACGGCGGTGAGCCAGGACGGCACCACCGCCAGCCGCTTCCTCCTCCAGTACGACGACAACGCCGGCACCTGGGTGTTCAAGGTGCGCAGCGCGGACCAGAGCAGCAAGGTGTCGGCCGTGGCGTCGAGCCCGGTCGCCCTCGGCGTCTGGACCCACCTGGCGGGCGTCTGGGACGGCACGGGCATCCGCCTGTACGTCGACGGCGTCCTGCGGGGCAGTGCCGACACCGGCCTGGACTGGGCCGCGACAGCGGGCTTCAACATCGGCCGGGCCCGGTGGAACGGCGCGTACGTGAACTTCTTCGACGGTGCGGTGGACGACGTACGGGCCTACGGCCGCGCTCTGACCGCGCCGGAGATCGCCCTCGTCGCCGGCCGGACGGCCCGCGAGAACAACGTCTACCTCATCGGCTCCCCGTCGTCGGTGACGTGGGGCCGCCCCGACGACCTGACGAGCTGGGTGGCGCACGCCCGCTGCTCGTCCTTCCTCACCTGGGTCCTCCGCCACACCTACGGGTGGGCGACCGACGACTACTTCACCGCCAACTTCCAGGACCGCATCCCGGAGGCCGCGGACTACCGCAAGGCCTTCACCGACGGCACCGCCGGCCCCCGCCTCCGACGCATCCGCAAGGTCGCCGACCTGAGGCCGGGCGACCTGATCGCGGTCGACTACAACGGGCAGGTCGAGGGCAGCACCGGCCACATCGTGATGGTGCGCGAGGTGAAGGGCGTCTTCTCCGGCACCGCCGACTTCACCGGCGAGACCCAGTACGCCGTCGAGGTCGTCGACTGCACCTCGGAACCGCACGGCGTGTACGGGCTGACCAACTACCCCTCCTATCCCGACACCCGCATGGTCTCCAGGACGGACGGGGAGAACTTCGAGGGCGTCGGCTACGGCCACATGATGTTCTACGCCTCCGACGCCACCGGCGAGTTCTCCCGTTACCGCTGGAGCGTCAACACCGGCCGCACCACCGCGGAGAAGCTCACGGTCGCCGACCGGCCGATCGCGGCGGCGCGCGTGGTGTGACCGGCGGCGGCCGGGCACCGGCGGGGGCTCACCGCGCTCCCGCCAGCCAGCGCTGCTCCTGCCGGCCGTCCGCCCCGCGCAGCTCCACACCGTCGTCGTACCCTGTGGGGGCGACGGCGGTCGACGGTGCGATCTCCGGCCGGATCAGTCCCTGCCCGTCCACCGTGAACCGCAGGTTCCGCCCGTTGCGGCCGTCCAGGGACGAGCACGTCCAGATGCCCACGCCCCGGTCCACGTCGCCCCGGCTGTCCAGGCAGAAGTCGGGGTCGGCGTACGACTGGAACGCGTCGCGCCGGGCGTCGTACCGCCAGCGCTGGGTGGGGGAGGAGGTGCAGGGCGCGGTGATCACGTCCGTGCCCTTGCCGAACCAGCCGTCGCGGACGTCCAGGCACCGGCCCGTGGCGGCATTCACCACCTGCGCGTACGTGCCGTTCGGCGGCTGCGCCGCGGGGGAGGGGGTCGGGGTCGGCCGGGGGCTCGCGGTCCGCGTGGGCGTCGGCGTCGGCGTCGGCGTCGGCTTCGGGGGCGCCGTTCGGGACGGCGACGGGGACGGCGAAGCGGACGTGCGGGACGGGGAGGGCGACGGTGCCGGGGACGAGGCGGGCAGCACGCGCGGCGGCATGCCGGCGGCCGCCGGGCTGACCGCCGCCGACGACGGCTGCCGATCCGGCCCGTCGGGGGTCAGCAGCAGCACCAGCAGCGGGGCGAGGGCCACCCCCAGCGCCGCCGAGGCCAGGGCGAGGCGGCGGGACGGACGCCAGGGACGCTCCGCCGGGCTCGGGGCGCCGGCCCCCGGCCCGGCGTCCTGACGCTGCGCGTACACAGCCCCCGCCCAGGCCAGCAGCCCTTCGGCCAGGGCCGTGCGCGGCGTGTCCCGCAGATCGCGCAGCTCCTGCCGGGCCGCCGTGCAGTGGCCGCAGCGGGTCATGTGCGCCTGCAGGTCGGTGCTGAGGCGCGGGCCGTCCGGCCGCACCGACTCCTCGATCAGGCGGCGGAAGTCCGCGCAGTCGGGGTCGGGCGAGGCGGCCAGGCGGTGCCGCAGGCAGGCCTGGGCCAGGCCGTTCAGCGCGGCCGTCGTGCCGTACGCCACGTCCGCCGGATCGGTTCCCAGCAGCAGCGCCGTGCGTTCGGCCGGTTCCTGCTCCAGCACGGCGTACCAGATCAGGCCCTGGACGCGGGCCGGGAGGGACTCGAACGCCGTCAGCATCGGGGACGCGGGCACCTCGCCCGTCGTGCTCAGCACCAGCAGCAGACCCGGATCCAGGCCCCGGGCCCGTTCGTCGCGCGCCCAGGTGCCCGCCGCCCGTGCCACCGCCCGCAGCAGGTGGTGCCGCCAGGGCACCGGCGGGTCGATCCTGCGGGCGGTCTGCTTCGCGGCCCGGGCGAAGACCTCCGCCGTCAGCTGCCGTGCCGAGGAGTCGCTCGCGGCGCACAGGCGGGCGTAGGCCAGGACCCGCTCGTGGTGCCGGCGGCGCAGCTCGCGCAGGGCCGGGTAGGCGGTGGCGGTGCGGGAGCGCAGCATGTCCGCCAGGTGGGCGTCGCTGAGTTCCTCGTACGGTGCCGCGCCGTACACGTTCGAGGACCACAACGAATCCCCGGCTTCCCCGGCTTCCCCGGCTTCCCGGGTTTCCCCGGCTTCCTCGGCCCGTGCCATCCCCGCCTCCCCGTGCGCCGCAACAACCCGGGCCGGCAGCCCGGTTACCGGTCGGTTGGGGGGTGACCGTAGTGCATGGTGAGGGATGTGGGGATCCCGCGAAAGACGTTTCCTGCGGTAACCCCGCGATCGGTCCCCGGCACGCACATCGCCCGGTACTCCGCCGACCTGTCGTCGTGGTGACGCACCGTCGGGACATGGAGTACCGGGCGAGAGGCGGGCTCACTCCTCGACCGTGAGCCCCTTGCGCAGTCTCACCAGGGTCCGGGTGAGCAGGCGGGAGACGTGCATCTGGGAGATGCCCAGTTCCTCGCCGATCTCCGACTGGGTCATCCCCGCGACGAACCGGAGCGAGAGGATCTTCCGGTCACGGGGCGGGAGTTCGGCGATCAGCGGCTTCAACGACTCGACGTACTCGATCCCTTCGAGCCCGTGGTCCTCGTACCCGATGCGGTCCGCGAGGGCGCCCTCCGCGTCGTCCTCCTCCGGCTGTGCGTCCAGGGAGGAGGCGGTGTAGGCGTTGGAGGCCGCCATCCCCTCCACCACCTCGTCGTTGCTGAGGCCCAGGCGCTCGGCCAGTTCCGTGACCGTGGGGGCGCGGTCCAACTGCTGGGCCAGCTCGTCGCCGGCCTTCGCCAGGTCCAGGCGCAGTTCCTGGAGTCGGCGCGGTACGCGCACGGACCACGAGGTGTCGCGGAAGAAGCGCTTGATCTCGCCGATGATGGTCGGCATCGCGAAGGTGGGGAACTCCACGCCACGGGAGAGCTCGAAGCGGTCGATCGCCTTGATGAGGCCGATGGTGCCGACCTGGACGATGTCCTCCATCGGCTCGCTGCGGGAGCGGAAGCGGGAGGCGGCGAACTTGACCAGAGCGAGGTTCAGCTCGACGAGCGTGTTGCGGACGTACGAGTACTCGTGGGTCCCTTCCTCAAGGGATTCGAGCCGCTCGAAGAGGGTCTTGGACAGGGCCCGCGCGTCCACGGGGCCCACCTCGTCGAAGGGGGGTATCTCCGGAAGACCGGCAAGAATGTCGTCCGCTGGGGGTGTCGACGTCGCCGTACGGGTATGCGAGGCGTCGAGCCGGGGTGACATGATGTCCTCCATCGTTCTCGGCATATGGCTGCCGAAGCCGGTACGTGCACTGCGGTGTGCGGCGCCTCCAAAGCCGGCCGTGTCGGGTACGTGTCTCTACTAGCCCTACCCGCTTCCCCGAGTCCGCCGCAAGTGCGATACGTGCGGAAATGTCCGTTTGTGGGTGGTTGTTCGGCTGTTGAGGCGCGCACAGAAGGCGTATGTTCGAGGGCGTCAGTCAGGCACGACCTCAGGAGAGAGAGACGGCATGGACCGCGGCACGGTCGGCAGCGCACAGTCGGGCCGGCTTCTGGTGGAGGTGCGGGAAGAGGGCTCCAGTGCCGTCGTGACCGCCGCGGGTGAGCTCGATCACCACACCGCCGAGCTGCTCAGCGAACCGCTCGACGAGTGCCTCGCCAAGGGCTTCAGCCGCCTGGTCGTGGACTGCACCCGGCTGGACTTCTGCGACTCCACCGGCCTCAACGTCCTCCTCGGCGCCCGCCTGAAGGCGGAGGCGGCCGGAGGCGGTGTCCACCTGGCGGGCATGCAGCCCGTGGTCGCCAGGGTGTTCGAGATCACCGGGGCCGAGTTGGTCTTCACCGTCCACGACACCGTCGAGTCCGCTCTCGCGGAGGACTCCGGTGAGACGGACGACACATCCGGGGCCGGCGAGGCCGCAGCCGGGTCCGGGACCGGGTCCGCGCCGTCCGCCGGGACCCGCGAGAGTCCCGGGGAGCGGGAGGATCCCGGCGGCACGGCCCCGGATTCCCCGCAGGAACCCCAGAGCTCCGGGGGCCGGCGGACGTCCGCGCCCCGCACGGCCGGCGAGGGCGCAGAAGCCGATGAGGCCCGCTGAACTCTCCCGCACCCCGGCGGCGCGGCCCGTCCTCCGCTCCGCCCGGATTTCGCACCACTCGTGTCGTCCCGCACAACGCACCGAACCGAGGGGTGTTCCCTTCGTCCGGTCGGGCAGGAGACATCCTGGACCACTGTCGGTCCACGACGTCACGACGTCACGACTTTTCCGTCCTGAACTGGTGAATCGGTGAGGTGAAGCGCTGATGAGCACCACCCGGCCCTACTCGCCGGGCTCCCCCGAGCCCGGCGGCGGCGCTTCCGGCACGTCGACGGGACGTCAGGTTCGCACGCTGAGCCTCGACGGCCAGAGCGGTGTCGTGCCGCTCGCCCGCGACTTCGCCCGGCAGGCGCTGTACGCGTGGGGCTGGCTGCCCGCGGCCACCGCCGACCAGCGCGCCGCGGCCGAGGACGTCCTGCTCGTCGTGTCCGAGCTCGTCACCAATGCCTGCCTGCACGCCGAGGGCCCGGAGTCCATGGAGATCGGCTGCGACAAGAAGGTGATCCGTATCGAGGTCTCCGACCACGGCACGGGCCAGCCCGCGCCCCGCACCCCGCACCGCGCCGGCCGCCCCGGCGGCCACGGCATGTTCATCGTGCAGCGGCTGTGCCTGGACTGGGGCGTCGTGCGGACGCCGGGCATGGCCGGCAAGACCGTCTGGGCCGAACTGGGCGCACCCGCCTGAGCGCTCCGCTGGAGGTGCCGCGCCATGACGTTCCGTCGACCGCAGCGCCGTCGTGGCCGGTCGCGCAGTTCCCCGCGCCCCTTCGGGGCGCTGCCGAAACACAGCGGACCTCGCCCGACCCGCTCAGCCCCGCACGCCCTCCCCCGCATGCGCGCCGGATCCCGGAGATCCGGCGCGCACTTTTCTTCCCTCCGCCTCCGCCGACCCCGTCGCCCGGCCGACCCCGTGTCCAGGCAGCGTCCCTGACGGGCCGCCGGGAGGCTCTGACGCACCGTCGGCGCCCGCGGGTGCCGACCGTGCGGTGCGGGCGTCCGAGCCGTGCTCCCCGCCCCGCCCCCTTCGTCGGGCGCGGTGGTCCGGCCGTGGCCGCCGGAGCGACGCCGCGTCCGGAGGGCGACCGTCGAGCCGGCCCCGCCCGGGTGCCGGCGGGGTGGCGCGGGGCGGCGCTCCCGAGCCCCGTCGGGCGGCGCGGGGCGCGTCGGCCACGGCCGTATCGCGTCCGCCCCGCCCTGCGGGCCGCTTCCACGCCGGGAGCGCCGCGTGCCGGGCACGGGCCGGGGCACGGGGCCGGGCGGGGTGGCGCGGCCGGAGAGTGCCGGGGGCGGAAAGCGCGCGGAGGGCCACCGCATCACGAGGATGCGGTGGCCCTCCGTCCGCCGCCGCGGCCGGCCACGACCGGCGCCGCCTGCGGCGGAGTGCTCAGTGCACGTCGCCCATGAGGCTGTTGACCTTCCTGCGGTACATCCACACCGCCGCACCGGCGAGCGCGGCGAGCGCGGCCTCCATGGCGACGAAGCCGGTCCGGTCGAGGTCGACGCCGCCGACGGCCGGGTTGGACACCAGTGCGGTGATCGAGTCGCCCGCGGTGACCGCGAGGAACCACACGCCCATCATCTGCGAGGCGTACTTCCTCGGCGCCATCTTCGTCGTCACCGACAGACCCACCGGCGACAGCGTCAGCTCGGCGACGGTCTGCACGAAGTAGACGGCGACCAGCCACATCGCCGCGGCCTTGTGGCCGCCCTCGGAGATCGACAGCGGGGCCAGGAAGAGGAAGAACGACGCGCCGATCAGCACCAGACCGGAGGAGAACTTCACGATGGTGCTCGGCTCCTTGCCGCGCCGGTTCAGCCACAGCCACAGCCAGGCGAAGACGGGCGCCAGGGCCATGATCATGACCGGGTTGACCGACTGGTACCAGGAGACGGGGAACTCCCAGCCGAGGACCGAGTTGTCGGCCTTGCCCTCGGCGAACAGCGACAGCGTCGAACCACCCTGGTCGTAGATCATCCAGAAGATCGCGGCGGCGACGAAGAACCAGACGTACGCCCGGACCTGGGACCGCTCGGCGCCGTCCAGGTCCTTGTCCCGCAGGATGCGGCCGATGACCAGGATCGGCACGATCAGGCCGATGAGGGTCAGCGGGATCAGCGCCCAGTTCAGGGTGAAGTGGCCGCTGAAGCCGACGGCGGCGTAGAAGACCGCGGCGACGGCCAGCCAGATCAGTCCCTTGCGCAGTGTGGCGGCCTTCTCCTGGGCCGACAGGGGCGTGGGGACGACGTCGCTCTTCTCGCTGAGGTGGCGGCTGCCGAGCAGGTACTGGGCCAGACCCAGGGCCATGCCGAGCGCGGCCAGCGCGAAGCCGAAGTGCCAGTCGACGTTCTCACCGACGGTGCCGATGATCAGCGGCGCGGCGAAGGCGCCCAGGTTGATGCCGATGTAGAAGAGGGTGAAGCCACCGTCACGGCGCGGGTCCTCGGGACCCTTGTAGAGGTGGCCGACCATCGTGGAGATGTTCGCCTTGAGCAGGCCCGAACCGATGGCGACGAGGCCGAGGCCGACGAAGAAGGTCGCCGCTGCCGGGAGGGCCAGGCACAGGTGGCCGAGCATGATGATCAGGCCCGAGACGGCGACCGTCTTGCGGGGGCCGAGGAAACGGTCCGCGACCCAGCCGCCGGGAAGGGCGAGCAGGTACACGAGGGACACGTAGACCGAGTAGATCGCGGTGGCGGAGCCCATCCCGAGGTTCAGGCCGCTCGGGGCCACGAGGTACAGCGGGAGGAGTGCGCGCATGCCGTAGTAGGAGAAGCGCTCCCACATCTCGGTCATGAAGAGGGTGGCCAGGCCGCGGGGGTGGCCGAAGAAGGTCTTCTCGGAGCCGGGGGTGCCCGGGTGGACCGAGTCCTTCGTCAGGCTGGACGCCATGGTCGTTCCTTGCTGGTCGGGACGCGCGGTGGAGCGATGCGCGCCCGGTGGGGGCGGCCGGCACCGGCACGTCGGCCCGTCCGCCCCCACGCCCGAGGGGAGTCCGCTCCGGATCGCGGAGCGGGGACGGCGACCACCGGGATCCACGCCTCTGCGCGCGTCATCGCGCCGAGGCCCGGCCACAGGTCGTTCCTTTCACGGCCGGGGGGATACCGGCCCGCACACAAAGAGGACCTTCAGCGTCAATTCCTCGCCGAAGGTCCCCGCGGTGCTACAGGCGTTGGTTCACCATACGGCAGGACAGTGCCGGATATGGAAGGACTTGAGATATGGATCACAGGTGATCATGCAATCGCGAGCCGCTTTTCGAAGGTCCCTGACAGGATGACACCTTCGCTTGCAGGTCCGGACTATTGGTCGGCGTGTGTCGGTGGGAAAAATGTTCCGGTTCGTCCTGGGTAAGAATCGCTCGCAGTGATCACACCCCGGCCCCGTTGCGGGGCGGACTACCATCACCACATGACCCGTGTACTGCTCGCCGAGGACGACGCGTCCATCTCGGAGCCGCTGGCCCGCGCACTGCGCCGGGAAGGGTACGAGGTCGAGGTGCGCGAGGACGGCCCCGCCGCGCTCGACGCCGGAATGCAGGGCGGCGTCGACCTTGTCGTGCTGGATCTCGGTCTGCCCGGCATGGACGGGCTGGAGGTCGCCCGCAGGCTGCGCGCCGACGGCCACACCGTGCCCATCCTCATCCTGACCGCGCGCGCCGACGAGGTGGACACCGTCGTCGGCCTGGACGCGGGGGCCGACGACTACGTCACCAAACCCTTCCGCCTCGCCGAGCTGCTCGCCCGTGTCCGGGCCCTGCTGCGGCGCGGCGCCGCGGAGCCGCAGCAGCCGCCCGCGACCCACGGCGTGCGCATCGACGTGGAGTCGCACCGCGCCTGGATGGGCGACGAGGAACTCCAGCTCACCGCGAAGGAGTTCGACCTGCTGCGGGTGCTCGTGCGCGACGCCGGCCGCGTCGTCACCCGCGACCAGCTGATGCGCGAGGTCTGGGACACCACCTGGTGGTCGTCGACCAAGACCCTCGACATGCACATCTCCTGGCTGCGCAAGAAGCTCGGCGACGACGCGGCCAACCCCCGCTACATCGCCACGGTTCGAGGCGTGGGCTTCCGCTTCGAGAAGAGCTGAGCCCACCACCCCGGGTAAGAGGACATGCGCCGCCGTCTCATCCAGTCCACACTCGCCGTCGTCCTGGTCGTGATCGCCGTCTTCGGCGTCTCGCTCGTGATCGTCGAGACCCGCACGATCAGCAACAGCGCCCAGGAGCGCGTCGACCTGGAGGCGCTGCGGCTCGCCAGCATCGTCGACAGCCGGCTGCTGAGCAGCGAGGAGGTCACCCCAAAGATCCTGGGCGGGCAGGTCACCGAGGAGCGCTACGCCGTGGTGCGGATGCCCGGGAAGCCGCCCATCGAGGTCGGCACCCGCCCCACCGGCGAGGTCATCCGCTCCCGGGAGGCCAAGGGCGACCAGGGCGAGACCGTCGTGGTCGAGGAACCGCGCTCCACGGTGACCGAGGAGGTCGGCCGCACCCTGCTGATCATCGGCCTGGTGGCGCTGCTCGCCGTGATCGCCGCCGTCCTCCTCGCCATCCGCCAGGCCAACCGCCTCGCCTCCCCGCTCACCGACCTCGCCGAGACCGCCGAACGCCTCGGCTCCGGCGACCCCCGCCCGCGGCACAAGCGGTACGGCGTCCCCGAGCTCGACCGGGTCGCCGACGTGCTGGACGCCTCCGCCGAGCGCATCGCCCGGATGCTCACCGCCGAGCGGCGGCTGGCCGCCGACGCCTCCCACCAGCTGCGCACGCCGCTGACCGCGCTGTCGATGCGGCTGGAGGAGATCACCCTCACCGACGACCCGGACACGGTGAAGGACGAGGCGAATGTCGCGCTGGGCCAGGTGGAGCGGCTCACGGACGTCGTCGAGCGCCTGCTGACGAACTCCCGCGACCCGCGCAACGGCTCCGCGGTCACCTTCGACCTCGACGAGGTCCTCCAACAGCAGATCGCGGAGTGGCGACCCGCCTACCGCAGCGTCGGCCGCGCCATCGTCAGCTCCGGCAAGCGGCACCTGCACGCCGTGGGCACCCCGGGCGCCGTCGCACAGGTGCTGGCGGCGCTGATCGAGAACTCCCTGATGCACGGCGGCGGCACGGTCGCGTTGCGCACCCGCGTCACCGGAAACCAGGCGGTCGTCGAGGTCACCGACGAAGGCCCAGGCGTCCCCGCCGACCTGGGCGCCCGGATCTTCGAGCGCACGATCAGCGGGCGCAACTCCACGGGCATCGGCCTGGCCGTCGCCCGCGACCTCGCCGAGGCGGACGGAGGCCGCCTGGAACTGCTGCAGACCAAGCCGGCCGTCTTCGGGCTCTTCCTCTCCCGCACGCCCCCGGCGAAGAGGACGCCGGACGACGAACCCACCGTCCGGTAGTCGGGGCGTCCGGGACCCGGCGCCGACCGTCACCTCACCGGGAGGCCGCCCACCGGGCGCGGCACACCGGGGTGGGTCAGACCCGCTGGCGGGGCCGCACCGGCTCCGCCTCCCCCAGGAGCGCGTCCGCGCCGTCGGCCAGGCTCGCCGCCGGCCCCGGGCGGGGGGCCGCGGCCCGCGGCTCGGACGCCGGAAGCGCCCGGAACACCCAGGTCCGGTAGGACCAGAAGCGGAACAGTGTCGCGACGGCGATGCCGAGGAACTTGAAGACGTTGCTCTGCAGCGGGCTGTCCCAGCCGAAGCCGTACGTCGCCGCGTACAGCAGCCCGTTCTCGATCACCAGGCCGACCACGCTGAACAGCAGGAACAGCGAGAGTTCCTTCGTGCGGCCGCTCTTGTCGCGGTCGCGATAGGTGAAGTAGCGGAAACCGAGGTAGTTGAAGGCGATCGCCACGACGGTCGCGACGATGCTGGCCCGCACGACCGGCAGCGCGGTCACGTGCCGCACCAGGTTGAACACGCCGAGGTTGACCAGCAGCCCGGCGCCTCCGACGGCGCCGAACCTGGCGACCTCGTGCACGAGGCGGCGCAGCCCTGAGGTACCACGTCCCATGGGCGAGCAAGCCCCCGTCCTTAACGGTTTCGTCAACCCAGCCATGCTAACCATCCCGGTCCGCGGACGCGGCTCGTGCGCTCGCACCCGGCCGGATGAAGCGGACCGGTCCCCCGACCGGGTCCCCCTGCGTCCGGGCGCCCACACCTCGGGCGGGCGAAGCCCGGCACACACGTCGGAAGCCGGCGGAAACCGCAGGTGACGGCAGGGTGCGGCGGGGCACGGAGCCGGAGGCGGCGGACGACGGCGGGAGACAGCGAGTGACCCGGGGCGACCCAGGGCGACCGCGGGCCCCCGGCCGGGAACGGCCGGCGAGCGGGGCGCCGACCTCGGACCCGGGCGCGGAACGGCGGGAGGAACCGGCGGGAACTGGCCGGAAACCGGTGGGTGTCCGGCTGCCGATACCCTGGGGGCGTGACGTTCCCGGTAGTCGGCATGGTCGGCGGTGGCCAGCTCGCTCGTATGACACACGAGGCGGGCATCCCGTTGGGCATCAGGTTCAAGCTCCTCAGTGACACTCCTCAGGATTCCGCGGCGCAGGTCGTGAACGATGTCGTCGTCGGCGACTATCGCGACCTGGACACGCTGCGCGCCTTCGCTCGCGGCTGCGACGTGATCACCTTCGATCACGAGCACGTCCCGACCGAGCACCTCAGGGCCCTGGAGGCGGACGGCATTCCCGTGCGCCCGGGGCCCGACGCGCTCGTGCACGCCCAGGACAAGGGCGTGATGCGGGCCAGGCTCGACGCGATCGGCATCCCCTGCCCGCGGCACAGGATCGTGTCGGACCCCGCCGACGTGGCGGCCTTCGCCACCGAGGGCGACGGCTTCCCGGTCGTCCTGAAGACGGTGCGCGGCGGGTACGACGGCAAGGGCGTGTGGGTCGTCCGCTCCGCCGAGGAGGCCGCCGAGCCGTTCCGGGCGGGCGTCCCGGTCCTCGCCGAGGAGAGGGTCGACTACGTCCGCGAACTCGCCGCCAACGTCGTGCGCTCCCCGCACGGCCAGGCCGTGGCGTACCCGGTGGTGGAGTCGCAGCAGGTCGACGGCGTCTGCGACACGGTGATCGCGCCCGCGCCCGACCTCGGCGACGAACTGGCCCTGGAGGCCGAGCGGATGGCCCTGACCATCGCCAAGGAACTCGGCGTCGTCGGCCACCTCGCCGTCGAGCTGTTCCAGACCCGCGACGGCCGCGTCCTCGTCAACGAACTGGCCATGCGCCCGCACAACTCGGGCCACTGGACCCAGGACGGCGCGGTCACCTCGCAGTTCGCCAACCATGTCCGCGCGGTCCTCGACCTGCCTCTCGGCGACCCGCGCCCGCGCGCCCCGTGGACCGTCATGGTCAACGTCCTCGGCGGCGACTTCCCCGACATGTACTCCGCGTACCTGCACTGCATGGCCCGCGACCCCCGCCTGAAGATCCACATGTACGGCAAGGACGTGAAGCCCGGCCGCAAGGTCGGCCACGTCAACACCTACGGCGACGACCTCGACGACGTGCTGGAGCGCGCCCGTCACGCTGCCGGCTACCTGAGAGGCACGATCACCGAATGACCACCGCTGCCGGCCCCGTCGTGGGCATCGTCATGGGGTCCGACTCCGACTGGCCCGTGATGGAGGCCGCCGCCAAGGCCCTCGACGAGTTCGAGATCGCCTACGAGGTCGACGTCGTCTCCGCGCACCGCATGCCGCGCGAGATGGTCGCCTACGGCGAGCAGGCCGCCGACCGCGGCCTGAAGGTGATCATCGCGGGGGCCGGTGGCGCCGCCCACCTGCCCGGCATGCTCGCCTCCGTCACCCCCCTGCCCGTCATCGGCGTCCCCGTGCCGCTGAAGTACCTCGACGGCATGGACAGCCTCCTGTCCATCGTGCAGATGCCGGCCGGCGTCCCCGTGGCCACGGTCTCCGTCGCCGGCGCCCGCAACGCGGGCCTGCTCGCCGCGCGGATCCTCGCCGCCCACGACGAGGAGCTGCTCACGCGGATGCGCGAGTTCCAGCAGGACCTCAACGACCAGGCCACCGAGAAGGGCAAGCGCCTGCGCGCCAAGGTCGACGGCGCCGGCAGCGGTTTCGGTTTCGGGAAATGACGGCGGCGATGACCTCCCACGACGAGGCCAGGGAACTCCTTTCCGAGTTCCCGGTGGTCGACGGCCACAACGACCTGCCCTGGGCGCTGCGGGAGCAGGTCCGCTACGACCTCGACACCCGCGACATCGCCGCCGACCAGCGCGCCCACCTGCACACCGACCTGCCCCGCCTGCGCGCGGGCGGCGTCGGCGCGCAGTACTGGTCGGTGTACGTCCGCTCCGACCTGCCCGACCCGGTGCCGGCGACGCTGGAGCAGATCGACTGCGTACGGCAGCTCATCGCCCGCCACCCGCGCGACCTGCGGGCCGCCCTGACCGCAGCCGACCTCGAGGCAGCGCGCGCGGAGGGCCGCATCGCCTCCCTCATGGGTGCCGAGGGCGGCCACTCCATCGCCAACTCGCTGGGCACCCTGCGCGGCCTGTACGCGCTCGGCGTGCGCTACCTCACGCTCACCCACAACGACAACGTGGACTGGGCGGACTCGGCGACGGACGTCCCCGCGGTCGGAGGGCTGTCCGCCTTCGGCCGCGAGGTGGTGCGGGAGATGAACCACCTCGGCATGCTCGTGGACCTGTCCCACGTGGCAGCCACCACGATGCGGGACGCCCTGGACACCTCCACCGCACCGGTGATCTTCTCCCACTCCTCGTCCCGCGCGGTCTGCGACCATCCGCGCAACATCCCCGACGACGTCCTCGAACGCCTCCCCGCCAACGGCGGCATGGCGATGGTCACCTTCGTCCCGAAGTTCGTCCTCCAGGCCGCCGTCGACTGGACGGCCGCGGCCGACGAGAACATGCGCGCCCACGGCTTCCACCACCTCGACACCACCCCCGAGGCGATGAAGGTCCACCGCGCCTTCGAGGAGCGCAACCCCCGCCCGGTCGCCACGGTCGCCACGGTCGCGGACCACCTGGACCACATGCGCGAGGTCGCCGGCATCGACCACCTCGGCATCGGCGGCGACTACGACGGCACGGCCTTCACCCCCGACGGCCTGGACGACGTCTCCGGCTACCCCAACCTCGTCGCCGAGCTCCTGGACCGAGGCTGGTCCAAGCCCGATCTCGCCAAGCTGACCTGGCGCAACGCGGTGCGGGTCCTGGGCGCGGCGGAGGACGTCGCCCGCGACCTCGCCTCCACCCGGGGTGCCTCCCACGCGACGATCGAGGCGCTGGACGGCTGAGCGGCGGCGGAGCGAGCACCCCCGCAGGTCCGCGGGCGCACCGGTGGTCCTCCGGCGCCCCGGACCCTGCGGGTTCGGGCGGGGCCCGGCAGCGGGTTCAGCCGGCGCAGAGGCAGAACGGGTGGCCCGCCGGGTCGGCGTACACCCGCCAGCTGCGCGAGCGGTCCTCCGCCTCCAGCGGCCTCGCGCCGAGCTCCAGCACCCGCCGCTCGGCGGCGTCCAGGTCGTCGACGCTCAGATCCAGATGGAACTGCTGCGACTGCTCGGGCGACGGCCACCTCGGCGGCACGAAGCCCGGGGCGGCCTGGAACGCCAGGGCCTGCCCGCCCGGCACCTTCACGTCCACCCACTCGGTCTGGCCGGAGTCGGCCTCCAGGGTCCCGCCGAGCACCTCGGCCCAGAACTCGGCCAGGGCGCGGGGGTCGGGACAGTCCACGACGACCGTACCCAGCTTGGCGACAGCCATGACGCTCCTCCTCCATCGGTTACCTATAAAGCCGGTTAACCAGTAACCGGTTACCGCATGCTCCCGCATGAGGGGTAACGTCGCAAGGGGATTGCCGGAACCGCCGGGAAAACGCGAGGTAGCGTGCAGCCATGACCGAGAGATCGCCCGCACCGGGAGGCCTGGCGCTGGTCGAGTCCCTGGTCAACACCCTCGACATCGAGTCGGGCGCCGACGCGCTCGACACGGCGGAGGGCCGGGCCCGCTTCGGACTCGCCGAGGGCGACCTCGACGCTGCGCGCGCGCTCCGTGAGGCACTGCGCGCGGCCCTGCTCGCCCACGCCGGGCACCCGCCGCACCGCACGGTGACTCCGCTCGGGGCCCTGCTGGCGGCCGCTCCGCTGATCGTGGCCGTCGACGAGCGGGACGGAGCGGCCCGCCTCGCTCCCGCCGCCGAGGGACCGCTGCCCTCCCGCGTCGCGGCGGCCGTGGCCGAGGCCCTCGTCGCCGGCACCTGGACCCGCCTCAAGGCCTGTGAGGCCGACACCTGCCACTGGGCGTACTACGACCGCAGCCCGGCCGGCCGGAGCCGCTGGTGCTCGATGCAGGTGTGCGGGGCGCGCGCCAAGATGCGGCGCTACCGGGCCAAGGGAGCCCCGTAGGGCGGCCTTCGAGACGTCCCGCCGGGCCCGCGGCGTCCGCACCGCACCCCACCGCGTCGCCGGAGTCGTCGACGTGAGCCCGGTACGCGGACGCTCCTCCGCCTCGCGACGCACGGCACCGGACGCCGCGGCCCGATCCGACGCCCCCCGGGACACGTCCTGGCCGCACCGAGCGGTGGGGCCGGCCCGGCGCCCTGGGCGTTCCCGGCTCGCGAGGGTGTCCGGTGGTGCAGAATGCGACAGGACGCCGGTTCGGCCGACTGAGCCTCGGCCGAACCGGCGTCGCCCTGTCCGCCCGGCCCGGGCGGGAAACGCCGGCCCGCGGCCGTCCGCGTCGCGCCCCGGTGGATGCCGCCGTCCGGTGGCCGGATCGCAGCAGTCCGAAGCCGCACCGCGGCAGCCCGGGACATTCCCGCGACCTCCGGCACACCCCGGTGGATCACACGCTGAGCCACCGGTGGTCCGCGTCGGCTGCCCGGTACCCCGCCGGCCTCCCGCCGTGCGGCGCCCCGGGCGCCCGCCACGCCGTCCGGCCGTTCACCTGCCGGGCGCGCCGCAGGTCAGGCGGTGGGGCGGCCCATCGCCCGGTACGTCCACCCCGCCTGCCGCCACAGCTCCGGGTCGAGGGCGTTGCGCCCGTCCAGGATCACCCGGGCCGCCGCCACCTCGCCGAGCGCCGCCGGGTCCAGTTCGCGGAACTCGCGCCACTCCGTCAGGTGCAGCACGACATCGGCACCGCGCACGGCGTCCAGCGCGGAACGCGCGTACCCGAGGGTCGGGAAGAGCCGGCGGGCGTTCTCCATGCCCTTGGGGTCGTAGACGGTCACCTGACCGCCCTGCAGGTGGATCTGTCCGGCCACGTTCAGCGCCGGCGAGTCCCGCACGTCGTCGGAGTCGGGCTTGAAACTCGCGCCGAGCACCGCGACCCGCTTGCCGAGGAACGGACCGCCGCCCAGCGCCTGCCGGGCCAGCTCCACCATCTGCCCGCGCTGCCGCATGTTGATCGAGTCGATCTCGCGGAGGAACGTCAGCGCCTGGTCGGCGCCCAGCTCGCCGGCCCGCGCCATGAACGCCCGGATGTCCTTGGGCAGGCAGCCGCCGCCGAACCCGATCCCGGCCCGCAGGAACTTCCTGCCGATCCGGTCGTCGTACCCGATGGCCTCGGCGAGCCTGGCCACGTCGCCGCCCGCCGCCTCGCACACCTCCGCCATCGCGTTGATGAAGGAGATCTTGGTGGCGAGGAAGGAGTTCGCGGACGTCTTCACCAGCTCGGCCGTCGGGAAGTCCGTCACCACGAACGGCGTCCCCTCGCCCACCGGCGTCGCGTACACCTCGCGCAGCAGCTTCTCCGCCCGGTCGCTGCGCACGCCGACCACGATCCGGTCCGGGTGCAGCGTGTCCTGCACGGCGAAGCCCTCGCGCAGGAACTCGGGGTTCCACGCCAGCTCGGCGTCCTCGCCGGCCGGCGCGTGCGCGGAGAGGTAGGCGGCGAGCCGCTCCGCCGACCCCACCGGCACGGTCGACTTGCCGACGACGAGGGCCGGGCCGGTCAGATGCGGGGCGAGGGAGGCGATCGCGGCGTCCACGTACGACATGTCGGCGGCGTACTCGCCGTGCCGCTGCGGCGTGTTCACGCAGACGAAGTGCACCTCGCCGAACGCGGCGACCTCGGCGTAGTCGGTGGTGAACCGCAGCCGGCCCGTGGACCCCTCGATCCCGGCGACATGTTTGCGCAGCAGTTCCTGGAGCCCCGGCTCGTACATCGGGACCTCGCCCCGGCGGAGCATGTCGATCTTCTCCGGCACGACATCGAGCCCGAGCACCTCGAAACCCAGTTCCGCCAGGGCCGCGGCATGGGTGGCGCCGAGATAACCGGTGCCGATCACGGTGATCTTGAGGGCCATCGATGCTCCATGAGGTCTGCGGCGGGGTCGTGCGCGCCCGAGCATATCCGGGGCATGCGAGCGCGTCTCACCGGGCAACTTCCCCCCTGTCGCCTAGCTCACGTACCCCTTGGGGCGGCGACGGAATAAAATTTGGGTTACTTAACGGTAGTTAGCGCCACCATCGCAGCGTTTTGGAGCGTGAGAGACCTTGGCCGGATCGGCTGACTTCGACCTGTACCGCCCGTCCGAAGAGCACGACATGCTCCGCGACGCCGTCCGCTCGCTGGCCGAGGCGAAGATCGCGCCCTACGCCGCCGCGGTGGACGAGGAGGCCCGCTTCCCCCAGGAGGCGCTGGACGCCCTGGTCGCAGGTGACCTGCACGCCGTGCACGTACCCGAGTCGTACGGCGGCGCGGGCGCGGACGCCCTGGCGACGGTCATCGTGATCGAGGAGGTCGCCCGCGTGTGCGCCTCGTCCTCCCTGATCCCCGCGGTGAACAAGCTCGGCTCCCTGCCGGTGATCCTCTCCGGCAGCGAGGACCTGAAGAAGAAGTACATGACCCCGCTCGCCAAGGGCGAGGCGATGTTCTCGTACTGCCTGTCCGAGCCCGACGCGGGCTCCGACGCGGCCGGCATGAAGACCCGCGCGGTCCGTGACGGGGACCACTGGGTGCTCAACGGCGTGAAGCGCTGGATCACCAACGCCGGCGTCTCCGAGTTCTACACCGTGATGGCGGTCACCGATCCGGAGAAGCGCTCGAAGGGCATCTCCGCCTTCGTCGTCGAGAAGTCCGACGAGGGCGTCTCCTTCGGTGCCCCGGAGAAGAAGCTCGGCATCAAGGGCTCCCCGACCCGCGAGGTCTACCTCGACAACGTCCGCATCCCCGCCGACCGCATGATCGGCGAGGAGGGCACCGGCTTCGCCACGGCGATGAAGACGCTGGACCACACCCGTATCACCATCGCCGCCCAGGCCCTCGGCATCGCCCAGGGCGCCCTCGACTACGCCAAGGGCTACGTCAAGGAGCGCAAGCAGTTCGGCAAGCCGATCGCCGACTTCCAGGGCATCCAGTTCATGCTCGCGGACATGGCCATGAAGATCTCGGCCGCCCGCGCGCTGACCTACCAGGCTGCCGCCGCCTCCGAGCGCGGCGACGCCGACCTCACCTACCTCGGCGCCGCCGCCAAGTGCTTCGCCTCCGACGTGGCCATGGAGGCCGCGACGGACGCGGTCCAACTGCTCGGCGGGTACGGCTACACCCGGGACTACCCGGTGGAGCGCATGATGCGCGACGCCAAGATCACGCAGATCTATGAGGGCACGAATCAGGTGCAGCGGATCGTGATGGCCAGGAACCTTCCCTAGCCCGGCGCTGCATTTCGGCCGCCACCGACCGGTACGTGCGACGACAGCCCCGTCACGGGAATCTGCCCGGAGACGGGGCTGTCGTCGCACGTGACGGCGGACGAAGGTCGCGGACCGTGGCGCCGGCCGTTCCTCCTGCCGGGAAGGTCGGGTGCCTGCGGAGGTCGCGGGTCGCGGGTCCCGAACGTCGACCGGGAGGTGCGGTGCCGGTCGACCAGGAACTCCCCGACGGGTGCGGGGCGGTGCCGCGAGTGATCGGCGATTCCCGTCCACGCGGTCCGCATGCCGTGTCGCGGGCCGGTGGTGCCGGGCGTCCTCACGGTCCACCCGGGGCACGTCATCCGCACGCGGCGTCCTCGTCCTCCCAGCGCAGCAGGTCGCCCGGCTGGCAGTCGAGCACCGCGCAGAGCGCGGCGAGCGTCGCGAAGCGCACCGCCTTGGCGCGGCCGTTCTTGAGTACGGCCAGGTTGGCGGGCGTGATCCCCACGCGGTCCGCGAGCTCGCCCACGGACATCTTCCGCCTGGCCAGCATCACATCGATGTCGACGACGATCGGCATCAGATCACCGTGTCCAACTCGGCCCGCATCTGCGTCGCTTCGGCGTCGCGCGCGACGGCCTGGGCGAGCAGCATCCGCAGTACGAGGACGATGAGCGCGACCCCCAGGACGGCCACCCCGATCCCGCCCATGACGACGGTGACGCCCGGGTCGTCCCGCTGGCCCGGCGCATTGAGGGCCGTGACCGCGAACCACAGGAGGGCAGCCGCCGTGATCGCCCCGATCACGCCGTCCACGTACCGGAAGGCGGCATGGGAGAACACGGTTCCGCGTCGCACCATCGTCGCCAGTCGCCCTACGCAGACCAGCGCGACCTGGGCCGAACCCATGCCCAGGATCGTGATCACACGCAGCGGGTTCAGCGGAAGCGGCCCGTCCTCCGGGTCGGTGGCCAACGCCCACACCATCCCTGCCTGGACGAACACGGTGCCGGCGAGCACCACCACGAGCACGGCGCGCAGCGCCCGCACTGTCAGCTTTCCCACGGCCCGTCCTTCCATCGAACAGCGATCGGAATCTATCGAGATTCGATAGGCCGGGCAAGGGCTGGGACGGAAGGCGGGCGCCGGTCCGTCACCTGGCCGTACGACCCCGGAACGGGACCCCGAAGGCGCTGTCCCGGTCGGCCTCGGACCGCGGCGGACGGGGGCCGCGGTCGCCCCCTCCTGCTCAACCACCCCTCCTCTCACCGCTGTTCGGACAAATGAACGAGGTGAGGAGTGTGGCGGGAGCTCCTGCGGGCGCGGCGCCGTCTGGAGTATCGTCGGGCGTCCTGGTCGCCCGTCCGGTGCGCGCGACCCGACGGGGGAGTCTGCGGCGCGTCGAACGGGTGGGGAGCCCGACGGCCGCGTGCGCATGTCCCGCACACGGCATGCATGGGGGTGGGAATGCCCGATGGCGTTCTGCTGGACCGTCGCGCGGTCGCGCGGAGCATCGCGGAACTGGCCCAGCGGCCACCGCTCGAACCCCGCCGGCAGGAACTGACCGCGCTGGCCGAGGCACTGGAGTCCCACGAGCCCACCGCGCTCGACCCCTGGTCGGAACTCGACCTGCTGACCGCCTTCGCCCGCCCGGAGAGCCTGCGGATGCCCGGCGCCCGCGACGCCGAGCCCGGGATCTGGTCCTATCTGGAGGCCGCGCTGGGCGCACTGGTCTTCGCGCCCCTGATGCTGACCTGGTACGGCCTGACCCGTGCGTCGAGTGCGTACGAGGCCCTGACCGGGACGAACCCGCAGGCCGCCGAACGGCCCTTCCTCCAGCTCTGGCAGTCCGGCTTCGAGGGGCACCTCACCGGCGCCTTCACCTTCGGGCACGTCGCGCTCAGCGCCACCGCCGCCATCCTGGTCCTGTTCGGCCTGGTCCTGGTCCACGGCCTGCGGCGGGCCGCCGTGACCCGGCGGGAGGAGGCCGCCGGGCGCGACGCGGGCAGGCTGACCGCCGACCTGGTGTCGTCGCTGACCCGCGCCCAACTCGTGCTGAACCGGCACCGGCTGAGCTCCCCGCAGCGTTTCGCCGCCGAGCTCACCCAGGCCGCCGGCACCCTGACCGAGCTGGGCAACAAGGCCGTCCGGGTGCACAGGGACCTCACCGCCGCGGCGGGAGTCGTCGATGCCGCGGTGCAGGCCGCGGAGCACCGGCTGGCGGGAGTGGACGGCGCCGTGCGTCCGCTGGAGGACGCCGCGGCACGCATCGAGACGGCCGTCAGTGAGAACGGCGTGCGGCTGGGCGCGGCCCTCGACGACGTGCGCGGCGCCCACGGCGAGGTGCGGGCGGCCGTGGAGGTCGCCGGCGATCGCGTCGAGGAGTCGGTGACGGTACTGGCGGCGGCGCAGCGGGCCTACACCACCGGTATCGAGGTGGCCGCCGACGTGGTGTCCCAGCTCGTCGGCAGTGTCGGCGACATCACCGACCGCACCGGCGACGCCGTGCGGGAGTCCCAGCGTGCCGCGCGGGAACTGGCCGCGCAGACCGACGCCCTGCGCGACGCGGCCGAGAGCTTCGCCCGGCTCGCGCAGGAGCTCCGGGTCGTCATTCCCGCGGCGACCGCCCCACCGGCGGCCGGGCCGCGAGCGGCGCGGCCTGTCCGGGAGACCGGTGAACCGGGCGGCCCGGCCGGCGGCCCGCCCGATGGCGCCGACCCGGCCCCGCACGTCCCCACATCGCTGACCAGGACGCGATGAGCCGCCCCAGGTTCCAGCCGCTGCACCTGGCCGGCTGGCTCTTCGCCGACCTGCTGCTCGTCCTCGCCCTGGTGGCCATGGGGGACCAGGGCGATCCGCTGGCGGCGACGGCCGGCCGCACCGACGCGGCCTCCCCGTCCCCGTCGGCCTCCGCCGGCGACGCCGCGACCCGCCCGCAGGGCCCCCGGGCGGTGGAGCGTCACCCCGTCGAGGTGTCCGTCGACGCGGCACGGGGCGACCGGACGGCCATGGTCCGCGGCCTGCGCCGGGCCACCGCGCGGTACCAGGGACGGCAGGCCGCCTTCGTCCTGACCTTCGGGCGCCACCCCGACCCCGGAGCGGGCGGCGACTACGCGCACGAGGTCAACGCGTCGTTGCAGCAGGCCCGCCCGGACATGTTCCGCGGCACCACCACCCGCGACTTCTGGAAGGGCGGGTCCGGAACGGGCCACGCCGACCTCGAAATCTACTTCTACACCCACTGACCCGAGCGCCCCGCCGGAGGGATGAACCTTGCAGATCCTGCCCTTCTACCTGCTCTGCGACGAGTCGGGGTCGATGACCGGCGAACCGATCGACGCCATCAACGGCGCGCTGCCCGACCTGCACCACGAGATCAGCACCAACCCGACGGTGGCGGACAAGACCCGGTTCTGCCTGATCGGCTTCTCCGACACCGCCACCGTCCTGCAGCCGCTGGTGGACCTCAGCGACATCGACGAGGTGCCCGGCCTGGCCGCCGGCGGCCTCACCTCCTACGGCGAGGCCTTCCGCACCCTGCGGAACTCCATCGAGGCCGACGTGGCGGCGCTCAAGACGCAGGGCCACGAGGTGTACCGGCCCGTCGCCTTCTTCCTGTCGGACGGCATCCCCACGGACCACGCGTGGGAGCAGGCCTACAAGGAGCTGAGCGCCTCCCGGTACTGCCCGAAGATCATCGCCTTCGGCATCGGGGAGGCGGAGGAGAGCGTCATCGCCCAGGTCGCCAACTTCCGCGCCTTCATGCAGCAGGACTCCTCGGTGTCGCCCGCCCAGGCCCTGCGCGAGTTCGCCTCCAGCCTGACCCGTTCGATCGTCCGGTCGGCGGCGACCATGGCGGCGGACGGCGGCAACGGGTTCACGCTGGCCGTCGACGACACCGTGCCGGGCTTCTCGACGGTCTCCCTCGACAAGCTGTGAGCGCCATGCCCGTGCCCGTCAGGACCGAACAGGACGAGGGAGCTGCACGCCGATGAACGCAGGACCGCCGCACCTGCCGCCGGAGCGGCACGACCCGCTGGAGGAGATCTGGCGCACCGCGGACCAGGTCGTCACCGGCAGGCCGGAGACCGCACACGCGGATGCCGACCTGCGTGCGCCGTCTGCGGCCGATGCCGACCCGGCTGCCAAGCCGTACCCGCCCTCCTACCCGGCCCCGGTTCCCGCCCCCGCGCCGCAATCGGCCCCCGCGCCCGGCGATCAGCCGCCCGCCGGCGTGCAGGGCCCCGTGGCGCAGCAGGGTCCCGCGATGCGGTCCGCGTCAGGCGCGCAGCCCGTTCCCGGTGTGTGGCCGGCGGCCGGGACGCACTCCGCCCCCGGGGAGCAGCCGGCGCCCGCGGTGCAGCCGGCGTCCGGGGTGCCCTGGGTCCCCGAGGTGCAGCCGGCCCCCGGTGCGCATCCCGCCCCGGGGACGGCGCCCCCCGAGCCGCACCCCGCCGCCGTACTGCCGGCGTCCGGGGGGCAGCTCGTTCCCGGCGCCCCTGCCGCCTCCGCCGTGCCGCAGGCCCCCGGCGCACCGGCCGCGCCCGCGCCGCCCGCCGGGGCCGGTCCGGTGCGGGCGGCCGAGCCGGGCCAGGCAGCGGACGGCCGTCCCGGGGCAGGCGCGGCGGGGCCCGGCGGCGTTCCCGCGCTGGGCGTGCCGTTCCACTCCGGGACCAAGCCCCCGCTGTATCCGCCGGAACCGCAGGGAGCCCTGCCCGTGCGGCCGGACCCCCTCGCCGCGCTGATCCCGGACATGGTCGTGGACGGTGCCGTGCACGGGCCGCTCACCGTGCGCGCCGCGTCGGTGCGCGGGGACTCCCACCGCTACCACGGAGAGCCGCGGCAGGACGCGCTCGCCGTGACGCGCGTCGGCGCACCCGGCGACGAACTGCTGCTGCTCGCCGTGGCCGACGGCGTGGGGTCGGCGTCCCGCTCCCACGTCGGCTCGCACGAGGCCTGCCGGCTGGCGGCGACCAGCCTGGACGCCGCTGCCGGCGAGATCGCCGCCGCGTTGCGCGAGGGCGGCACGGACCGGTTCACCACCGCGGCGGGCAAGGCCGTCGTGCGGATCGCCACGCTCCTGTCCCACCAGGCGCAGGAGCGCGGAGACGACCCGGCCGCGTACGCCACCACCCTGCGCGTGCTGCTGGTGCCGCTGGACCCCGCGGTCCGGCTGCGCGGCTTCCTCGCGGTCGGCGACGGCGGCACGTCGCTCCTGCGCGCGGGGCAGTGGGCCGTGTCGGTCACCGGGGCCGACCAGGCGGACGGCGGCATGATCGACACCCGGACGCCGGCCCTCCCGCACGGCGTCCGGCTGCAGGCCGAGCTGCTGGGCCCGGCCGAGCCCGGGGACCTGCTCGTCCTGAGCACCGACGGCCTGTCCACGCCGCTGGCCGGGGACGCCGGGATGCGCGAGTTCCTCGCCCGGGCGTGGGGCGGCGAGACCGTCCCGGGCCCCGCCGACTTCCTCTGGCAGCTCCAGTACCGGGTGAAGTCCTACGACGACGACCGCACCGCCGTGGCGCTCTGGGAGGGCAGGTCGTGACCGCGGACGACGGCGCCGACGTGGCGCTGGGGAGCCTGCGGCTGGGCGGCCGGATGGGCGACGGCGGCCAGGGCGAGGTGTTCGACGTCGAGGGCCCGGGCCGGCTGCTCTACAAGAGCTACCGGGAGCCCCACAAGGTCGCCGCCGACCGGCTCGCCCACCTGGTCGACCTGCGCCAGCAGCTCACCGGTGCCGACCGCGACCGCCTGGACCGGGAGGCGGCGTGGCCGCTGTGCCGGGTGGTCGACGGCGGCCGGGTGACCGGCTTCCTGATGCGTCGCGCCCCGGACGCCATGACCTGGCGGGACGCGCGCGGCGACGCCCGGCTGACCGAGCTGTCGTACCTGCTGCGCGCCCCCAAGGCGGCCTGGCGGGCGGTGCCCCAGCCGAGCCCGTCCGAGCGGTTCGCGCTGGTGCTGGCCGTGGTGGAGCTCTTCGACCGGATGCACTCCCTGGGACTGGTCGTCGGCGACGTGTCCCAGGCGAACGTGCTGTGGACGGTGCACCCCGGCCCGGCGGTGCACCTGCTGGACTGCGACGGGGTCCGGCTCGCCGGCCGGCCGCCGGTGCTGACCCAGGCGGACACTCCCGACTGGCACGACCCGATGGCCCTGCCGGGCGCGGTCACCGTCGACAGCGACCGCTACAAGGTCGCGCTGGTGATCGGCCGTGTGCTCGCCCAGGACGCCTACGCTGCCCCCGGCCGGCCGCTGACGCTGCTTGCCGGGGTGCTCGACGACCGGCGGGAGGCGGCCGTGCGCGCCCTGTGGCAGCAGGCGGCCGGGCCCAGGGGCGGCAGGCCGCACCTGGGGCAGTGGCGGGCGGCGCTGGCCGGACGCCGGACGATCAAGCTGATGGCGGCCCAGCCGGCGCCGCGGCCCGAAGTGGACCGGACGAAGCTCGACGGCCCCCGGCGGCGGGGCCGGATCAGCCTGCGTGACTGATCCGCCGGGGGGCTCCGGCGCGGCGCGTCAGTCCTCGATCCCCTCCGCCGCCCGCTTCTCCCGCAGCTCCCGGATCGCCCGGCGCCGGGCCAGGCGGTGGGTGCGCCGGATCTGGGCCTCCTGGTAGCGGCGCTCGTCCCGTTCGGATTCGGGGACCACCTGCGGCACGGGGCGCGGCTTGCCGTCGGCGTCCACTGCGGCGAAGACCAGGTAGGCGGACCCGACCTGGGTGGCCGGGGTGGACTCGTTCCAGCGTTCGGCCAGGACCCGTACACCGACCTCCATCGAGGTCCGGCCGGTCCAGTTGACCTGCGCCTTGACATGGACGAGGTCGCCGACACGGACCGGCTCCAGGAACACCATCTCGTCCATGGACGCGGTGACCGCGGGACCGCCGGAGTGGCGTCCGGCGACGGCGCCCGCCGCGTCGTCGACCAGTTTCATGATCACACCACCGTGCACCGTGCCCAGAAGGTTGGTGTCGTTGTGGGTCATGATGTGGCTCAGGGTGGTGCGGGAGGCCGCGGTCGGCTTGCCCGGGATCTCCGGGGCTGCCGTTTCCGCGGCGGAGGCCTGGTCTGTCATGGCGTCCACCTTATGCCGCTGCCGTACTCGCGGACTTTGTGTTGACTTCGCAACAGCCGGGCTCTGATTTCCCGACGACTCTTGTAAG
Organism: Streptomyces actuosus; assembly: GCF_016921115.1. Classification (GTDB taxonomy): domain Bacteria; phylum Actinomycetota; class Actinomycetes; order Streptomycetales; family Streptomycetaceae; genus Streptomyces; species Streptomyces actuosus_A. The sequence goes on along the minus strand of NZ_JAFFZS010000013.1, from coordinate 39,355 downwards.
GAACACGGCCATGCCCGGCACACTGGGGCGCATGAACGATTGGCCCCAGGGATGGTCCGACGACAACCGCGGCACCCCCCGCTACGGACGCGGCAGCGCCGGAGCGCAGCCGGAAGGCGCCCGCGTCATGCGCCAGGTCCGCCGCGGCCCGGCGGCACCGCCCGGACAGGGCGGCTACGGCGGCCAGGTCCCGCCGCAGCCGTCGTACGTCGACGGCGGCGAGGGCCAGGACGACGGCCGCGGCGGGTACGACAGCGGCTACAACACCGGCCAGGTCTACGGTTCCGGCCGCCGCGGCGGCGGTGTGCCGGACGGCGGCGACCCGGGCGCCGGCCCCGCGCAGCCCGGGCCCCGCCCGGACTGGCGGCGCCGGATCAAGTGGACCGCGATCACGGTCGCCGGTGTGCTCGTCGTCACCACCGTCGGCACCTACTTCTGGGCCGACTCCAAACTGCGCCGCGAGGTCGACCTGTCGACGGTCGTCGACCGGCCCGCGGCCGGCGAGGGCACCAACTACCTCATCGTCGGTTCGGACAGCCGCGAGGGCCTGACCAAGGAGGACAAGCAGAAGCTCCACACCGGCTCCGCCGAGGGCAAGCGGACCGACTCGATGATGATCCTGCACGTCGGTGACAACGGGGACACGCTGATCTCCCTGCCGCGCGACTCGGACGTGGAGATCCCGACGTACAAGGGCTCGGAGTCCGGCAAGACCTTCAAGGGCACGGGCCGGCACGTGAAGCTGAACGCCGCCTACGCCGAGGACGGGCCCACCCTGCTGGTCCGCACGGTCGAGTTCAACACCGGCCTGCACATCGACCACTACGTGGAGATCGGCTTCGCCGGCTTCGCGAACATCGTGGACGCGGTGGGCGGCGTCGAGATCACCATCGACAAGGCTTTCAAGGACAAGTACTCCGGCGCCGACTTCCAGGCGGGCAAGCAGACCCTGAACGGCGAGCAGGCCCTGGCCTTCGTGCGCACCCGGCACGCCTTCGCCGCCTCCGACCTGGAGCGCACGAAGAACCAGCAGAAGTTCCTGGCCGCCCTGGCCCACCAGGTCGCCACTCCGTCGACCGTCCTGAACCCGTTCGCGTTCTACCCGACCGTGGGCGCGGGCCTGGACTCCCTCATCGTCGACAAGGACATGTCCCTGTGGGACCTCGCGTCCATGTTCTTCGCGATGAAGGGCGTCAACAGCGGCGACGGCACCTCCATGAACATGCCGATCTCGGGCTCCTCCGGCGGCAACCTGCTGTGGGACAAGGCGAAGGTCGAGCAACTGGTGGACGAGCTGAAGAACGACCAGAAGGTCACGGTGAAGGGGTGAGCGGGCCGCCTGCCGGGCGGCCGCCCTTCGACGCGGTCCTGTGCGACGTCGACAACGTCATCCGCTACTACGACCCCTCCGGCCTGCTCGCGCTGGAACGCACCGCCGGACTCGCCGAGGGCACGACGATGAAGGTCGCCTTCGCCCCGGGCACGGACCTGCCGGTGCTGCTGGGCCGGATCACCCCGCAGGAGTGGGTGGAGTCCATCGCCGCGCAGCTGGCCGGTACGGTACCCGACGACACCGCCTGGGAACTGGGCTCGACCTTGATGGAGCTGCCGTTCCGCGCCGACGGCGACGTCGTCTCCCTGCTGCGCCGGGCCCGCATCCGCGTCCCGCTGGTCCTGGTCACCAACGCCACACTCGCCCTGGAGGACGACCTCGCCGGGCTGGGCCTGACCGACCTCGCCGACGACGTCGTCAGCAGCGCCCGGGTCGGCCTCGCCAAGCCCGACCCGCGCATCTACCGGCTGGCGGCGTCCCGCGCGGGCGCTCGCCCGGAACGGTGCCTGTTCGTCGACGACACCGAGGAGAACGTGTCGGCGGCCCGGGCCCTGGGCATGACCGGCGTCCACTTCCGCGAGCCGGCCGACCTGGAGCGGGCCCTGACCCCGCTGCTGTGACCCCCGCAGCGGGGCCCGCGGGTACACCCCGCCCGCCCCGCGCTCGGGGCCGACGGCGGCACGTCCGCGGCAGGCCCTACGCCGTCCCGCTCGCCAGCAGCGCCCGGTGCTGCAGCCGCAGCCGGCCGTCGCCGTCGGTGAGCCCGCCGGCGAGGCGGTCGTAGGCCTCGCGGACGAGGGTGAGCGTCGCGGGGGTCTGCGAGGTGACGATCCGCCCGATGGTGCCGATCCCCGCGGCGGCACCGGTCCACCACTCCTCGGGCGTGGCCCGGTGCTCCCAGACCGGCTCGGTGCAGCCGGTGCCCGTGAATCCGGCTCCGGCGAGCAGCTCCGCCAGGCCGTCCGTCGTGCGGGGAAAGTCCTCCTCGGGCGCCAGCCTCGGCAGATGGGGCGGTACGACGGCGCCGGCCGCCTCGCAGGCCCGCCCGAGCAGCTCCATCCCGCTCTGGCCGCCGCCGCCCCACACGGTGACCGCGACACGCCCGCCGGGCCGCAGCACCCGCCGCAGCTCGGCGAGCGCGGCCCGCGGCCGGCCGACGTGGTTGAGGGCGAAGTTGCCGACGACGGCGTCGAACTCGCCATCGCCGTAGGGGAGTTCCGGAAGCACCGCAGTCCGCGCGTCGACGCCCCGCGCCCGTGCCGCCGCGACCATCCCGGCGTCGGCGTCCACGGCACGCACCCGCGCTCCGCGTTCCACGGCGGCGGCGGCCGCCGTGCCGGTCCCGGTGCCGACGTCCAGGACGCGTGTCCCCGCGCCCACCCCCGCGGTGTCCAGCAGCGCCTCCACCGGGTGGGCGCACAGCCGCGCGAAGCTCCCGGCGTAGGCCTCCGCCCGCCCGCCCCACATCTCCCGCTCGGCCGTGTCGAAGGCCTCCGTCGTGTCGATCATGGAGCCACCCTGCCGGACGGCCCGTAGGGCGCGGATCAAGGGCACCCCGCGGGGTGCCCTTGAGTCCGGCGGCGGCGCGGTGCCCTGGTGTCCGGCCGCGGGGCGGCCGACCGGGGCTTGTCACATCGTGGCGCCCGCCATCGCGCGGCACATCTCCGCGCAGCGGCGACAGGAGTCGGCGCAGCGCATCATCTGGCTGTCGTCCGGCATGGACATACACGCCTCGGCGCACATGTCGCAGGCGCCGGCGCACATCGCGCACATCTCGGCCGCCAGCGGCGACCGCCGCATCATCATGTCGGCGCACATGCGTGTCATCTCGGAGCAGTCGATCAGCGCGCGCATGATCTGCATCTGGGCCTCGCCGCCCTTCTGCAGGCAGGAGCTCATGGTCTCCTCGCACACGCCGTGGCACGCCATGCAGGCCTCGACGCAGTCCTGCATCTCCTTGCTCATGGGGGCGGTGGTTCCGGGCTGGGTCATGGCTCCTCCTGGGGGACGAGAGGGGCCCGGGGCGGACCCCGTGCCCTTCTTGTCCTACGCCTGTCCGCGGCCCGCGTCCATCGGAGTCACGCCGTGCGTCCGCGGCGGCGAAGTCCGTGACACCCCCGATGTTCCTCACGGATGCGACAGCACGACCCGCGCCGCCCACCCGGGCCGCCGACCACCCGCCGCGCGGTGCCGGGGCCGCCGGCGCGGGCGGCCCGCGCATCCGGGCCACCGCCCCGGCACCGCGGGAGCCCCGGTGTGCCGCCACGCGCTCCTCGTCCGTCCCCGCGGCCACCGCCCGACGCGGCCCCGGTGCCGTGACCGGGACGTCCGACGGCAGACCTTCCGCGACGCGGCGCCGGGCGGGTTTCGAAAGGCACGTCGTGCTCGCGACGCCTGGCACGGCGCATCGCCGCGTCGCCGGGGGCGCCCGCGTACGCCCGGTACGCGGGCGGCCCTCTGCCTCGCGATGCACCGCACCGGACGCCGCGAGCCCCGTCCTGCGGGCGGACGACGCTACATTCGGGACACGCCCTGGGAGCAGCCCACCTCGTTGCCCCGGACGACCGGCGCGTCCGTCTTCGCCGGTTCCTCGCCGCGCACCGGCCGGACCCGGGTGAAGTCCGACCCTGCGATGACCTTCATGACGGCGCCCTGCCCCTTGACCGCGCGCAGCTCGCTGCCGGGCAGGGCGGCGGCGAGGGCGCGGGCCGAGCGGTCCCAGCGGGGGTCGTAGGAGACGACGGTACGGTGCACCGGTCGGCCGCCGGCGTTCACGGGGGCCTTGGTGGTGCGGAAGCCCGTGGCGGCGAGTGCGGTGTCGACCCGCCGGGCCAGGCCCGCCGTGGAGGTGCCGTTCTCGACCTGTACGCGGATCTGCCGCGGGGGCACCTCGACGAGTGCGGCGGTGCTGCGCGGGCGGGGATTGCTGAGCGGGTGGTCCTCGCGCAGCTTCTCGAACAGGGCGTCGGCCTTGGCCGGGTCCCACTTCAGCGTCGAGCCCAGGCCCTTGACCGCGTATCCCATCCGGCCGATCGGGACGGTGGTGAACTCCGAGGAGGCGGGGGAGAAGGTGCGCATCGCACGGCCGAGGTCGAGCAGTTCGTCCGTGCCGAACCCCTTGTCCGCCCGCACCGAGCCGAGCACCGCCCGCGTCACGTCCCGGAACTTCAGCGGGTTCAGCAGGATCCCCGAGGACGTGGCGCGGTCCACCAGGGCGGCCAGGAAACGCTGCTGGCGTTTCATGCGGCCGAGGTCGGAGGCGCCGTCGACGTGCCGGGAGCGGACGTACTGGAGGGCCTGGCCGCCGTTGAGGAGGTGCGTGCCCGCGGCGAGGTCGAGGCCGGTGTAGGAGTCCTTCAGGGGCCGGGCGGTGCAGATCCTGACACCGCCGAGCTCGTCGACCGTCTTCATGAAGCTGACGAAGTCGACCTCCAGGTAGTGGTCGATCTTCACCCTGGTCATCTGCTCGACCGTGCGCACCGTCAGCCGCGGGCCGCCCTCCGCGTAGGCGGCGTTGAGCTTGATGGGGTGGGCGTGATGCAGCTCACCCGTGTTCCGGTCGGTGTGCGCGGGCGCCTCGGCGTAGGAGTCGCGCGGCAGGCTCACCACGCTGGCGCGCTCCCGGTCCTCCGAGATGTGCACCATCATGATCGTGTCGGTGCAGTGGCAGGGCGCGCCGCCCAGCCGGTAGGTCCGCCGCTCCCGCTCGGTGATCCGGTCGCGCCCGTCGGTGCCGACCAGCAGGATGTTCATGCCGTGGCCCGCGCGCGGACGGTTCTTCATGTCCTTGAAGGGGTCGACGCGGGCGATGTCCGCGTCCAGGCCGCTGAGCAGGGAGTGGCCGATCCCGGCGGAGGCAAGGAGCACCACGGACAGGCCCGTCACCGCCCGCATCGCCCAACGGGGCTTCCGGCGGCGCACGGCACTGTGCGGGGGGCGGCGGCGGGGCGGTTGCGGGCGGCGCTGCGGCCGGGCTGGGGACCGAGGCGGCGTGGGCATGGGACACCTCCGGACGGCGGCCGTACGTGGGAACCGTGAGCACGATAGGCCGATACGATCTCCCGCCCGGTGCAGCGCACCCGGTGGGGCGTCGGGCTGTCCCCCGTTCGCGGTAACGTGAGCCCCCTATGAACGCGAAGTCCGACGTGCAGCTCCCCGCCGTGTCCGTGATCATGCCCGTCCTCAACGAGGAGCGGCATCTGCGCGGCGCCGTCCAAGCGATCCTGGCGCAGGAGTACGCCGGCGAGATGGAGGTCGTGGTCGCCCTCGGTCCGTCCACGGACCGTACCGACGAGATCGCGGCCCGGCTCGTGGCGGAAGACCCGCGCGTGCACACCGTGCCCAATCCGACGGGCCGTACGCCCGCCGCCCTCAACGCCGCGATCAAGGCCTCCCGCCATCCGATCGTCGTCCGCGTCGACGGGCACGGCATGCTCTCGCCCGACTACATCGCCACCGCGGTACGGCTCCTGGAGGAGACCGGCGCGCAGAACGTCGGCGGCATCATGCACGCCGAGGGCGAGAACGACTGGGAGCACGCGGTCGCCGCGGCCATGACCTCGAAGATCGGTGTCGGCAACGCCGCCTTCCACACCGGAGGGCAGGCAGGCCCCGCCGAGACCGTGTACCTCGGCGTCTTCCGCCGCGAGGCACTGGAGCAGCAGGGCGGCTACAACGAGGAGTTCATCCGTGCCCAGGACTGGGAGCTGAACTTCCGCATCCGCGAGGCGGGCGGCCTGATCTGGTTCTCGCCGGAGCTGAAGGTGTCGTACCGGCCGCGGCCCAGCGTCAAGGCGCTCGCCAAGCAGTACAAGGACTACGGCCGTTGGCGGCACGTCGTCGCCCGGTACCACTCGGGCTCCATCAACCTGCGCTACCTGGCCCCGCCGACCGCTCTGTGCGCGATCGCGGCCGGCGTCGTGACCGGGGCCGCCCTGACGCCGTGGGGTCTCCTGGTCCCCGCCGGATACCTCGCCGCCCTCGTCGCCGGGTCCGTCCCGGCCGGCAAGGGCCTGTCGGCGACGGCGCGGCTGCGGATCCCCGTCGCCCTGGCCACCATGCACATGTCCTGGGGCTGGGGCTTCCTGACCAGCCCCAGGTCCCTGGCGAGGAAGGTCATCGCCTCCCGCCGACCCGCGGTCCTCAGCGGCAGCTGAGCACACCCGCCGGACGGCGTCCGCGGCGGACCCGGGCTACCAGGTGAAGCCCGGGTCCACGTGCATGCACTGACTGTCGTCGGAGGCGTTGATCGCCTGAGCGCTGTCGGGCGTCCTGCCGTCCTCCTTCGGCGCACGGTACGTCGTGCCCTCCCGCCAGTCGGCGCCGACGACGAGCGTGACCCCGGAGACGTCCGTGGACCGCACCACCGAACTGGCGGGGATCCCGAGGGCCTTGGCGACCTGCCGGGCGTCGCCCTCCAGGTCGGCGCTCGGATAGCGGACGACCGTGGTGGTCTCGGCGGTCGCCGCGGAGGGATCCGCGACGGACTGCGTGAACCCCTTGTCGGCCAGCAGCCCCGCCACCGCGGTCGCCCGCCCCGGCGCCGGGGCGAGGGCCTCGGTGCGGGTGCCGTTCTGCACCTGCACGGCGATGTCGGCGTCCGGCGCGGCCGGGTCCGTCGGCGTCGGCTCCGGCACGGGCTTCTTCTCCGGGTCCTTGCCGTCGAGGGCGATGTCCTCGCGGACCAGGCGGAACAGCTTGGCCGCGTCGGCGGTGGGCTGCACGCGGGCGCCGACGTACTCGTTCGGCATGGTGGTCATGGTGATGCGGTCCGTGGGGACCTTCTGCAACTCGGCGGCGAGGTCGTACATCCTGGTGATGCTGGCCAGGCCCTCGTCCACGGTGACCGCCTTCGTCGCCGCCTCGGCGAGCCGGCGCAGCGCGTTCGGGTTGGTCAGCTTCGCGTTCGCGCGCAACTGGCGGACCATCGCGTTCATGTACATGTGCTGCGCCTTGGCGCGCGCGAGGTCGCTGCCGTCCTCGAAGCCGTAGCGGGTCCGCAGCCACTGCAGGGCCTGCTTGCCCTTGACGTAGGTGGTGCCCTCCCGAAGCTTCAGACCGGAGCCGTGACCGGTGCTGGTGTGGGAGTAGATGTTCGCGTCCACGCACACCGGGACGCCGCCGATGGCGTCCGCCATCGACACCACACCCGAGAAGTCGATCATCATGAAGTGGTCGATGTGGATGTCGGTGAGCTTCTCCCAGGTCGCCACCGTGCAGCCGGGGCCGCCGCGGCCGAGCGACTCGTTCGTCATCGCACGGCCGGTGGTCGCCGGGTACACCGCGCCGGTGTTCGGGTCGGTGCACTTGGGCAGTTGGAGCAGCGTGTCGCGCGGCATGCTGACCACCGACATGTTGGACCGGTCGGCGGACACGTGCAGCAGCATCTGCACGTCCGCCAGCGGGGGTCCGCCGAACGTCTCCTTGGCGCCGCCCAGCTTCTGGTTCTCCTTGGTGTCCCGCGCGTCCGACCCGATCAGCAGGATGTTCAGCGGGGTCTGCCCCGCCGCGTTGGCCTCCGGCTTCGCGGCCCGGTCCTTCTCGTCGCCGAGATTCAGCGCGTCCTTGCGGATGTTGCCGTTCAAGTGCCGGTAGTACAGGTACCCCGCTCCCGCGGTGCCCAGTATCAGCAACGCCAGAACCGTCGCCGACCAGCGCAGCACGCGGCGTCTGCGGCCCCTTCGATCGGTGCCCCGGCGGCCCGCGCCGCCCTTGCCGCCGCGCCGCCCGTCGTCCCTGTGCCGCGCGGACGGGTCCTCCCGGTCGCCCGGGGCCCCCTGCTCCGTCTCCGTCTCCGGCGCGTTCCGGCCCGGCGCCGATCCCTGGTCCTGCGGTGCCACGTCCCGCGATTCCGGGGACGTCGTGCCCCCGGCCGCCGGAACCTCCCCCCGCACACTGCTCTGCGCCACTTCTGCCTCCCCGTCCTGCGCCGGACACGGGTCCGTCCCGCGCCCGATAAGACGCGGGACGGAGCCGTCAGGTCACTACTTGGCGCACTCGACCTTGTCCGCGGTGGACTTCCCGTCCACCTCCGGCGCCTTTGCCGGGGCGGTGAGGGACACCCCCGCACCCTTGAAGTCCTTGCCCAGGGTCAGTGTCATCGTCGGCAGGCCCTGGGAGTTGGTCACGCTTTCACCCGGCTTCAGCGCGGAGCCCGGAAGCCCCATCAGCGCGGCGAGCTTGCGTGCCTGCGCCGCCTGGTCGGGTGCGTACTCGAGCGTGGTCCTGCTCAGCGTCGCCTCGGCGTTGCCCGCGTTCTCCGACTTGGTCACGCCTTCTTCATTCTGCAACCACTCCAGCGTCCGCTGCGCGCTTCCGGTGGCGGCGCCGCCGTTCAGGATGCGGACGCGGACCTCGGAGGCGGCCGACTGGGTGCCCTTCAGCTTGGCCGCGTCGGCGGCGGCCGCGGCGTCCTTGGACGCCTGCTCCTTCTTCTTGACCTCGGTGAACGAGACGTCGTTGTTGATCGTGTCGTAGACCTGGGGGGCCGTGGGCCCGGGGACCACGGTGGCGTGGACCTTCTCGGCCGGGTTGTCGACCACCGGGAGCGTCAGGAAGGTGATGTTCTTCGTCGGCACCTTCTTCAGTTCCAGGGCGACGTCCTTGAGCGTGCCGACGTCGTCTATGCCGGTGTCGACGGTGAGCGCGCTGGTGGCGGCCTCGGCCAGCTTGTACAGCTTCGTCGGGTTGGTGAGGGTGTCGCCGGACGCCATCTTGCGCATCAGCGAACCGAGGAACTGCTGCTGCACCTTGATGCGGTCCAGGTCGCCCTGGTTGCCGAAGCTGTGCCGGGTGCGGACGAAGGCCAGGGCCTGCTCGCCCTCCACCGTCGACTCGCCCTTGGGCAGCTTCAGGTGCGACTGCTTGTCGTCGACGGCGTGCTCCACGCACACCTCGACGCCGCCCACCGCGGTCGAGAGGGTCTTCACGGCGTTGAAGTCGGCCATCATGAAGTGGTCGACGTGTATGCCGGTGAGCTCCGCGACCGTGCGCATGGTGCAGCCCGCGTCGCGGCCCTCCTGGCCGAGGCTGGTGTTGAAGCGCACGTTCTCCGTGCCCGGGATGACCTTGGTCGAGCCGTCGGGCTGTTTGGTGGGGCAGTCCGGGACGTCCACGATCAGGTCGCGGGGGATGCTCATCGCCGTCGCGTTCGACCGGTCCTTGGCGACGTGGAGGAGGATGTTGGTGTCGGCGTGGCCGACGCTGCCCTTGTCGCCGTACCCCTCGTTGCCGTCACCGGTCCGCTTGTCGGTGCCGATGACCAGGATGTTGAAGGCCTCGTCCTTGCTGAAGCCCTTCGAGCCGGCGTCGCCGACGTCGGTCGAGCTGATGTTGCCTTCCAGGTGCTTGAGGTACAGGTAGCCCGCGGTGCCGGCGGCGAGCAGCACGACGGCCATCGTGCCGCCGGTCCACGCCAGCACCTTCTTCGTCTTCGACTTCTTCTTCGCGGGCCGCCGCCCGCGCCGCCCCGGCGGCGGCTCCGCGGGCGTGCCGCGGCGCCGGCGCTGCGGCGGGACGTCGTGTCCCGGAGACTCCCGTTCCGGCGTGCCCCGGTCCGGCGTGCCCCGGTCCGGGGCCTGCCGTCCCGGTGTCCCGGTGCCCGCGCGCGGCCCACCCGGGACGCCGGCCGCCCGCTGGGCGCCGCCCGTCCGCGGGACCCCTCTGCGGGGGCCGGGTACCGGTGATTGCGGAGTGGAAGGACTCAGTCGCAGTTCGTATTCGCCGGTGTTCGGATTGAGCACCCATTGGTCTGCGGGGTCGATGTTCTCCGCCCGCCCACGGCCTTGCGCGTCCACGGTTGTCCGAATCCTCCGTCGGGGCCACGCGGCGCCTTTCCCCCTCAGAAGGCGCTCGGGTCGTCTCGGTTTCTCAGTTCCTTTCCGTGCACGGGCCTCGGGCGGACCTCGCGGCATGGTGCACCGGATCGCTCACACTATCCGCCCGGTTCGGCGTGGAGCGACGACGGTGACAAACTCCACGTCCCTACAAGCGGGCAATTCCCCCGTTTCTTGGAACGCGAGTTCGCCATCTTGGGGAGCGCTTTACCCGCAGGCGCTCTCGGCGGCGGTGTTGCCACGGAAGGCGGGAGTGGGGGAGGTGTCGTCACGGCCGAGTGAATTGGGGTGATTTGTACTAGGGGTGCGCGTGGTCTCCCCGCTGACGGTGACGGGCAGGTCCCGCCGCAGCCGCTCGAAGAGGCGCTCCGCCGCGGGTTGCGCGAGCTGGTCGCGATTGGCGTCGGAGGAGTACGACTCCCGGGGAACGGTAAGGAATTGCACACGTTCCGTAGGGATGTCGCGCACTCCCCGCACGAGTTGGTACAAACCGTGCAGACTCGCCAGATCCGGGTCGGTGGTGAGGGACGACGTGGCCGCGTCCAGGACCGGATACAGCTTCACGGGATTCAGCAGCACGCCACTGCTCTGCACCTTGTTGACGAGCGCCGCCAGGAAACGCTGCTGCCGGTCCATGCGGTCGGTGTCGCTGCCGTCGCCCAGCGACTTCCGGGCGCGGACGTAGCCCAGTGCCTGTTCGCCGTCGAGGGTGACGCGGCCGGCCGGCAGCCGTAGTTCGGCGTCCTTGTCGTCGATGGCGTGCGGAACGCAGATCTCCACGCCGTCCAGGGCGTCCACCATCTTCTTGAAACCGCTGAAGTCGACGACGACGTGGTGGTCGATGCGCACACCCGTCATCCGTTCGACGGTCCGGATGGTGCACGCCGAACCGCCCATCTCGAACGCGTAGTTGAACATGGCGAACATCGGCTCGCTGCGCCTGCCGTCCGCGCGCAGGCAACTCGGCACGTCCACCATCAGGTCCCTGGGCAGGGACACGGCCGTGGCCGCGCGCCGGCCGGCGGCCAGGTGCAGCAGGATCGTCGTGTCCGAGCGCTCGGTGCCCGAGTCCCGGCCGTACGCGGCGTTGCCCGCGCCCGAGCGGGAGTCCGACCCGATGAGGAGGATGTTCTGCGCGTCCTTCACCAGCGCTGTCGGCCGCTCCCGGGCGTACCGGGCCAGCTCCGCGGCGGCGGCCTCGTCGGCGGTGATGTTCCCGTCGAGCTTCGCGTACAGCGCCCAGCCCGCCCCGGCCCCGGCGACGAGCAGGGCGGCCACTCCGCCGCCGACACCGCGCGTCCACCGCCGCCGGCGCCGCCGCGCGAGCCCGGCACCCGTGGCGGACGCCCCCGGCTCGGGCCCGTACGCCCGCGGCACAGCGTCCCCGTCCCCCGGAGGGGACGTGCCTCGGGTCCCGACCACGACCGACACCACCCCTCATGCCGTACGAGCGTGCCGTCCTGCCCCTACGACGATGCCGGGCGCGGAGGCGGGGTGCGGAACGGGAGTGGGCCGATCGGGTGAGCGTCCGGAGGGGAGAGCGCGCGGCGCATCCCGTCGGGTGCAGGGCTGCCGCGGGCCGGGGACCGGCCGCTATCGTGCCGTCGCCGTGACGCGTTCGCTCTCGATCCGCTTGGCCAGCGTCTCGTCCCCCGCCTGTTCCAGGTGCCGGCACAGCACCACGGACGCCCCGGAGGCCAGTGGTGCGTACAGGCCCGCGCTCAGCCCCTCCCACGTGTCGTAGCCCAGACCGGACAGCAGCCGGGAGCCGGGCCCGGTCAGCCCCAGCCCCTCCGCGTCCGCCCGCGCCCGTTCCGTGATCTCCGCCGCCGTGTACTCGGCCCCGGCCACGATCAGCGCCGGCTCCTCCGGGTCCACCGGCGCGTACGCCGCGAACCGGTCACCGAAACCCGGGGCGTCCACGGCGTAGTCGGCGTATCCCTGCGGCGGCCCCGGTGCGAACCGCCTCCCCAGCGGGGCCAGCGACAACGCGTACCGCTCTCCCCGGCACGCGAGCCCCTCCTCGAACCGTCCGGGGCCGGCCACGACGACGTCGGCGCGCGCGGGGTCCCCGTCCACGTCCGCCACGACGCCGACCGACGCGCACGCCAGCAGCCACACGGCCGTCTGCCAGTGCGCGGGCAGCAGCAGCGTCACCCGGTCGCCGGGCTCCGCGGACATCCCGTCCTGGAGCAGATTGGAGGTCTTGGCCACCCAATTGGCGAAGGTGGCCACGGACAATTCGACGCGCTCGCCCGTGGCGTCGTCGTAGAAGGTCACCAGCGGGCGCGCGGGGTCCGCGACGAGCGCGGAACGCAGCAGGTCGGCAGGGGTGCGATCGGTGGCATTCACCCGCGCAAGCGTACGCGGCCCCGTGCCGGGTCCCCACCGCCGGATCCCCCGAGCCCCCGCGCCCGCGCCTCCGGGGACCACCGGTTCGGCGGAACGCGGGCCGGACGAGCCGTCAGTTCCCCGATGGACATATATGTATGACTATGTCCAGGATCAGGGGCATGCGTGGATTGCTTGCTTCCTCGATCGGTGTCACCTGCGCGGTAGCCCTGGCCCTTCCGCCGACCTCGCCTGCCGCTGCGGCGCCCGCGGCGGCAGGCACGCGCCAGGCGGTGACAGCGGGCGGCACCCAGTCGCTGCCTCTCGTCCCCCTCCACCGGAACCGCGCGCTCCGCGGGCCGGGGGAAGAACAGGGTCTGCCGATGCGCGACGTACGCCACTTCTCGCTCCTCGGCGTGGTCTGGGACGACCCGGACGCCGGACTGCACGGCCGCGTCCAGGTCCGCACCCGCGCCGCCACCACCGGCGCCTGGTCGGGCTGGCAGGACGTGGAGACGCACAACGCCGACCACCAAGCCGATCCCGGCAGCGCCGAACGCGTCGCGGGCCGCGTCCGCGGCGGCACGGCCCCGCTCTGGGTGGGCGACTCCGACGGCGTCGAGATCCGCGTCCGCGCCGAGCCGACCGGCCCAAAGAACGGAGCGGCGACCGGGGAGAACAGTCCGCCTGCCGCAGCGGACGGGGCGGCGGCCCCGGTGGACCGGGCGGCGGTGCCCGCGAACCGGGCGGCGCCCCAGCTCCCCGCGGGCCTGAGGGTGGAGCTGATCGACCCGGGCGTCGCCCCGGAGCCGGCGGCCGCCCCCGCCCTCACCGGCGGCGCCCGCGCCGTCTCCGCCGCCAACACGGACCTGGCGGGCGTCCTTCTCGGGGCGACCGAGATCCCCGCCCTCGACCGGGCGCAGACGGAACGGGAGATGCACTCCCTGTACGGCGCGGAACCGGCCGTACCGCGGCAGGCGACCCCGAAGATCGGCCCGCGCCCGCGCATCGTCACCCGGCGCGGCTGGGGCGCCGACGAGCGGATGCGGGAGAAGGGCTTCGTCTACTCGGAGAAGGTCGGCGCGGCCTTCGTGCACCACACGGTGACCGGCAACAACTACCGCTGCTCACAAGCTCCATCGGTCATTCGCGGTATCTACCGCTACCACGTCAGGAGCATGGGCTGGCGCGACATCGGCTACAACTTCGTCGTCGACAAGTGCGGAAACATCTACGAGGGCCGCGCCGGGGGCGTGGCGAAGCCGGTCCTCGGCGCGCACACCCGGGGCTTCAACACCGACAGCATGGGGATCGCGGTGCTCGGCACCTTCACCTCCACCCGGCCGTCCTCCGCCGCGGTGAAGGCCATCGCCGGTCTGACGGCCTGGAAGCTGGGCCTCTACGGGATGAACCCGCGCGGCATGACATACCTGAAGTCCGGCGGTGGCAATCTCTACCGAAAAGGCAAGAAGGTGCGACTGAACGTCATCTCCGGTCACCGCGACGGCTACGCCACGGAGTGCCCGGGGCGGAAGCTGTACGGAAAGCTCGGTTCGGCCCGCTCGACCGCGGCGCACTACCAAGGACGCTGAGCGCCGGGGCCGGCCCTGACCGACCAGCAGGGAAAGGTCTGCATACACTGGCCGGCCGAAAGACAGTTCGGCCGGTCCCGGCAGGAAGCAGAGGCGACAGGTGACAGAAGCCATCCTCCTGGTCGGCGGCAAGGGAACCCGGCTGCGTCCGCTCACCGTGAACACGCCCAAGCCGATGGTCCCGGCCGCCGGGGTGCCGTTCCTCACGCACCAGCTGGCCAGAGCGAGAGCGGCGGGCGTCGAGCACATCGTCCTCGCCACCTCCTACCTCGCCGAGGTGTTCGAACCGCACTTCGGTGACGGGTCGTCACTGGGCCTGCACCTGGAATACGTCACCGAGCGCGAGCCGCTGGGCACCGGCGGCGCCATCCGCAACGTGTCCTCCCGCCTCCGCTCGGGCCCGGACGACCCGGTCCTGATCTTCAACGGCGACATCCTCACCGGACTCGACATCAAGGCCCTGGTCCGCACCCACGAGTCGACCGGCGCCGACGTCTCCCTCCACCTCACCCGCGTCACCGACCCCCGGGCGTACGGCCTGGTCCCCACCGACGAGACGGGCAGAGTCCTGGCGTTCCTGGAGAAGCCGCAGACCCCCGAGGAGATCGTCACCGACCAGATCAACGCGGGGGCGTACGTCTTCCGCCGCTCGGTCATCGACGCCATCCCGGCGGGCCGCCCGGTCTCGGTGGAACGCGAGACCTTCCCCGACCTGCTGTCGGCCGGCGCGCACCTGCAGGGCATGGTCGACTCCACCTACTGGCTGGACCTCGGCACCCCCGCCGCCTTCGTCCGCGGTTCGGCGGACCTGGTCCTGGGCCGCGCCCCGTCCCCTGCGGTGCCCGGCCGCTGCGGCGACCGGCTGGTCCTGCCCAGCGCCAGGGTCGCCCCGGACGCCAAGCTCACCGGCGGCACGGTGGTGGGCGAGGGCGCGTCCGTGGCCGGGGGCGCGCGCGTCTTCGGTTCGACGATCCTGCCCGGCGCCGTCATCGAACCCGGCGCCGTCGTCACCGACTCCCTCATCGGCACCCGCGCCCGCGTCGGCGAGCGCACCGTCCTGACGGGCACGGTGATCGGCGACGGCGCGGTCGTGGGCGCGGACAACGAACTCCGCGACGGAGCCCGCATCTGGTGCGACGCCCGTATCCCCGCGGGCGCGGTCCGCTTCTCCTCCGACCAGTAGCAGGCACCCCACCCGGTCGACGGGCCCCTCCCCACAACGGCGGTCGCGCTGCTCCCGCCGGCGCTCGGAACCACGGGCGGGGCGTCGCCTCGGCGGGGCGGTCACGTCCGCCCGCGCCACGGCTCCGGCCCCCCGGCGCAGCACACCCGTCCCGCTTCCCGGCTGCCGCCGCCCGCGGCACCGGGGAGGCGGCGGGCGTCCGACGCCGACCCCGGCCGGTCGCGCACCGTGCGCCGCCGGCCACCGGGTCGGTCACCAGCGGCCGATGTCCACCCGCGGCATCCGCGGCGCCCGCCGCGCCGGTACCTTCCCGCTCAGCAGGATCAGCCGGGCCGCCCGGTGCCGCTGCCCCGCGTACGGCTCCAGCAGACGCAGCATCACCGCGTCGTCCGCGTCCCGGTCCCCGGCCAGCGCCCAGCCCACGATCCCCGGCAGATGCAGGTCCCCGACCGTCACCGCGTCCGGCGCCCCGTGGCTGCGCTGCACGGTCTCCGCCGACGTCCACGGCCCGATCCCCGGCACGACCTCCAACCGGGCCTGCGCGGCCTCCGGCGCCATCCCGGCCGTCTCCTCCAGCCGGGCGGCGACCCGGACGGCCCGCAGGATCGTCGACGCCCGCTTGTCGTCGACGCCG
This sequence comes from Streptomyces actuosus, assembly GCF_016921115.1. Lineage (GTDB taxonomy): Bacteria > Actinomycetota > Actinomycetes > Streptomycetales > Streptomycetaceae > Streptomyces > Streptomyces actuosus_A. The sequence goes on along the minus strand of NZ_JAFFZS010000013.1, from coordinate 23,448 downwards.
GCCCGGTGCCACTCCCAGGAGGGGATCAGCGCCCACGCCCGCGGCTCCGGCATGACGTACATCCGCTCGGGCGCGGGCCCCGGGGCGGGTTCGCCGTACGCCCGCACCAGCAACCGCCACGCCCGGTACGCCTCCCCGGTGGTGACCTTCTGCTCCAGGACCGACGGGATGAGCGACTCCAGCACCAGTCCGGTCCGGGTCAGCCGCAGCCCCGGGCGCCGGTGCCGGGCGAGCGCGACGACCCGGTGCCGCGGTGCGAAGGCCGACGGGTCGTCGGAGGCGCCGAGCAGCTCCGGCAGGCGTTCCAGCAGCCACTCCGCTCCCGGCCCCCACGCCTCGCCGCGCACCGCACCGCCGGCCCCGGCGACCCGCAGCGTCCCCGGCCCGGCCGGGGTCCGGGCGGCCCGCCACACCGACCCGTCGGGCATCGCCCGGAACGTCGGATCCCCGGTGCCGCGCCGCAGCGGCCCGAGCACCAGGTGCAGGTCCAGCGGCCCGTCCGGGGCCCAGGTCCGCACCCGCCCCGGTCCGCCGCCGTACGCGGCCCGCGAGCGTGCAGGCCCGGGAACGGGAACGTCCCCGCCGCGCACGGTCGTACGCGTGGGCCGGGGGGCGAAACGTCCTGCCACGAAGGGGTTCCCGATGAGGTCGAGTGGTCCGAGCGGTCGGAGAGGTGCCCTACGAGATTAAGGGCTGCCCGGCGGATCATGCCGGGGGGCGCAGGTTCCGGCACGCCGTCCCGCGGCGTCGTCGCGGTCTGCCGGCGCTCCGCGACGACGCCTCCCCCGGTGCGGTCGGACCGGCCCGACCCCGCTCACCAGCGGGGAGCGGCACCCCGGTTCCGCCGACGCGATCCGCACGACGGGCGCCGGCGCGGCAACCGGACGGGGCGAGCGCGCCACGGCCCCCTCCGGTGGCGACAGCGGGCGCTCGCCCCCGGGAACAGCGGATCGACGGCGGGACGGGCGGCCGCGCTGCGCCGACGCGCACCGTCCCGCTCGCCTCAGCGCACCTCGATGAAGGCGCCCGCCTCGCGCTCCGGCCGGGCCCGGGGCTCCTCCGCAGGGTGCCCGACGGCCACCGCGCCCATCGGGTCCCACTCCTCGGGCAGCCCCAGCACCTCGCGCACCACGTCCCGGCAGAACATCGTCGACGACACCCACGCCGACCCCAGCCGCTCCCCGGCGAGCGCCACCAGGAAGTTCTGCACGCCCGCGCCCGCGGCGACGACGAACATCTCCCGCTCGGCCGCGTCCCGCCGCGCGTCCCCGTAGGTGTGCGAGCCGTCCGTCACCAGGCACGGCACCACCAGACAGGGGGCGTTGCGCAGCACGTCCCCGCGCCGCACCCGCTTGGCGACGGACTCCTCGCTCTTGCCGTCGCGCCGCAGGTCGGCGACCCACGCGTCGCGCATGGCGTCCAGCAGCCGGGTGCGCGCCCCGGCCGACTCCAGCAGCACGAACCGCCACGGCGTGGTGTGGTGCGGCGCCGGGGCGGTCACCGCCGCAGCCACCGCCCGGCGCACGGCACCCGGATCGACGGGCTCGTCGGTGAAGGACCGCACCGTGCGGCGCTGGGCCACCGCGAGCCGCACGGCCTCGGAGGTGCCGAGCCGGAACATGTCGTCGCGGGCGCCGCGCACCATGGCCCGTGCGCCCTCCCCGCCGTCGTCGGCCACCACGTGCGGCAGCCCCCGCACCACCGCGACGGGGCGCCCCGCCGCCTTGCCCTTGACCAGGTCGCCCGCGGCGGCGAGCTCGTCCGCGGTCGCCACGACGGTCGCGCCGAGCGGATTGCCGTGCGCGTCGGTGCCCCCGCGCAGATCGTCCAGGACGCGCACGCCGGCCGCTCCGATCGCGACGTCGGTGAGCCCCGCTCGCCAGGGCCGCCCGAAGGTGTCGGTGACGACGACCCCGACGTCGACGCCGAGCGACTCCCGCAGCCCGTCGCGGATCGCCCGCGCGGAGGCGTCGGGATCCTCCGGCAGCAGCAGCACGGTCCCGGCGGGTGTGTTGGAGGCGTCGACCCCGGCCGCGGCCATCACCAGGCCCTGCCGGTTCTCCACGATGCGCAGGGGGCCGCGCCGGGCCACCACCCGCACGGTCTCGGCGTCGATGGCGGCCTCGCGGTCGGCGGCCCGCACGATCCGCCCCTCGGCCTTGGAGACGATCTTCGAGGTGACGAGGACGACGTCCCCGTCGGTCAGCCCCGGTTCAGCGGCGGAGATCAGCTTGGCGAGGTCGTCGCCGGGCTGCACCTCGGGAAGACCGGGCACGGCCCACACGCGGTAGCCCTCGGTGGGGGGCGTGCTCATGCCGCCCGCACCTCCTCGGCCAGCGCCAGCGCCTCCCGCGCCATCCGCGCGGTCGCCTCGACGTCGGTCATCATCAGCGGCACGGCCCGGCAGCGGATGCCGGCGGCCTCCACCCGCTCCACGGCCGCGGCGTCCACGGTGTCGACGAGCCAGCCGTCCAGCAGTCCGGAGCCGTAGTGCTCGGCGACCGCGGCGGCCGTGGCCTCGACCCCGACGGCCGCGAGGACCTTGTCGGCCATGCCGCGCACCGGCGCGTCCCCGACGATGGGGGAGAGGCCGACGACGGGCACCCCGGCCTCGGCGATGGCCTCGCGGATACCGGGCACGGCGAGGATCGTGCCCACGGAGACGACCGGGTTCGAGGGCGGGAAGAGGATCACGTCCGCCTCGGCGAGCGCCTCCAGCACACCCGGTGCCGGTTTGGCCTGCTCGGCGCCCACCGGCACGATCGCCTCGGCGGGCACCGAGGCGCGCAGCCTGACCCAGTACTCCTGGAAGTGGATCGCCTTCTGCTCGCCGTCGATCTCGACCGCCACGTGCGTCTCCACCCGGTCGTCGGTCATCGGGATCAGCCGCACGCCGGGCTTCCAGCGGTCGCACAGCGCCTGGGTGACCGCGCTGAGCGGATACCCGGCGCCGGTCATCTGCGTCCGCACGATGTGCGTGGCGAAGTCCCGGTCGCCCAGACCGAACCAGCCCGGGCCCACGCCGTACGCGGCGAGTTCCTCCTTCAGGTGGAAGGTCTCGTCGGCTCGCCCCCAGCCCTGCTCCTCGTCGATGCCGCCGCCCAGCGTGTACATCACCGTGTCGAGGTCCGGGCAGACCTTCAGCCCGAAGAGGTGAATGTCGTCGCCGGTGTTGCCGATGACCGTGATGTCCGCGTCCGGCACGGCCCGTTTCAGACCGCGCAGGAACCGTGCACCACCGATGCCCCCTGCCAGAACCACAATGCGCATGGGGCAAGTCTGGCAGGCGGGTACGGCAACGTGTCAGGCAGTCACCGGGCGCGGCCCGCGGCTCGCCCGGCAGTCGGGCGCGGAGTGCATCGGCATCTCGGTGAGTCCGGGGAAGTAGACGTGGAGGCTGACCGCCGGCTCCAGGGTGTCGTTGACGACCTCGTGCACGGAGCCCGGCGCCGACACGCGCTGCGCGCCCGCCGCCAGCGCGCGCGTGCCGCGCCCGGTGCGCTCGGTCAGGGTGCCGTCCAGGACGGTCAGCACGCCCGAGGACCGGCCGTGGTCGTGCAGTCCGCTGCCCTGCCCCGGCACCCAGGACAAGAGCCACACCTCGTAGCCGGGGCCGGTGCGCAGCCGGTGGTACCAGCGGGTGGTCGCGTCGTACTGCACGAGGTGCTCCCACCGGGAGCGGTCGGAGGCGAGAGCGCGGGCCAGGCCGGCGAACTCGGCAACGGTGGCCGGGTGCTCGCGCGGCGGCTGGAGCAGGTGCGGGACTTCGAGGATGTCCCCGGCGATCTGGAGGTCGCTGTCGCTGTTCATGGATGCGTGGGTTCCTCGGCAGAAGTGCGGATGGGGGGTGGCCGTACCGTCGGCCCGGGTCGCGGGCGGCAGGGGTGCCCCGTGGGGAGGGGAAGGGGGTGGAGCGGGCCGGGTCGCGGTGGACCCGGCGGCAGCCGGAGCGGAGGTGGAGGGCTCAACAGCTGGAACAGCAACAGCTACAGCGAGCGCGGGCAGCACCGTGGGACCCGGCGGTGCGGGTCGAGGTGAGCGCCAAGTTCGCGAGCATGCCCACAAGGACAGCGGCTCACACCTTCACTGTCAACTCGGCCCCGGCATGTGGGACGTCTTTCACCCCTTCCGGTTCATCTGCGAGACGAAAGGTTTGTTCACCCGGTCGCCGGGACACATGGCGCACAACCGGGCGGGCAAGCCCCGTTGCGATCTCGTGATCCGACTGTGATCAGGTTCGCATCGCCGCGCGTGTCGGAACGGGATCGAACGCTCGGGCGTCCTTCTCCGTACAGGGTTCGCGTGGGCTCCGCGCGGACTCTCTGCGGTCCGGAAGCCCTTTCGGGCCTCGTCGCTGCGTCAAGGTTTATGGCGATTTGAACACTTTCCGCTCGGCCTTGGTTCCGCAGAGTGAATAAGGGGCCCAATAGCAGATCTCAGCTTGACTCGCCCGGAGCAGCACACTTGTAATTTCACTCGTGTCGTTCAGCCGGAATCGGTAACGGCTACATCACGGGGACGCGGAAAGACAGACGAGGGGCGCACATGACCGAGCTGGTGCAGCAACTGCTGGTCGACGACGCGGACGAGGAACTCGGCTGGCAGGAGCGCGCGCTGTGCGCCCAGACCGACCCCGAGTCCTTCTTCCCCGAGAAGGGCGGCTCGACCCGGGAGGCCAAGAAGGTCTGCCTGGCTTGCGAGGTCCGCTCCGAATGCCTCGAGTACGCCCTCGCCAACGACGAGCGCTTCGGTATCTGGGGAGGTCTGTCCGAGCGGGAGCGGCGCCGGCTGAAGAAGGCCGCCGTCTGAGCGCAGGGCACGAAGCGCGACGCGCGAACGACACGGAGGCACTGATCCAACGGCCCGGCGCAGGTGGGTTGTCCACAGGCGGCGGGCCGTCGTCATGGTCAGCCGATAGTGTGGCGCTCGTCCGAGACGCCCGCCGCCCCATGGGGCACGGGTGTCCACCGCAGTCCACCGAACCGGGGCCCGTACCTCGATGTCCGTGCACAGCCACACGGCAGCGCGCCAAGACGCCGCTGCCACACCCGAGTTCCCGCGCCATGTGGTGACCGCGGTCCTCGTCTCCCACGACGGCGCCCGCTGGCTGCCCGACGCGCTCGCCGGGCTGGCCGGCCAGGTGCGGGCCGTCCAGTTCGCCCTGGCCGCCGACACCGGAAGCGCCGACGACTCCGCGCAGCTGGTCACCGACGCCCTCGGCCCCGACCGCGTCCTGCACCTGGCCCGCCGCACCGGCTTCGGCCAGGCCGTCGACGAGGCGAACCGCTCCGCCCCGGTCCTCACCCCCGAGGAACTGCCGTACCTGAAGCGGCCCAGCGGCTGGGACCCGGCCACGCGCACGTGGCGCGACGACGCCTACGACATGCCGGAGCTGCCGCACGGCGAGCCGATCCAGTGGCTGTGGCTGCTGCACGACGACTGCGCCCCCGAGCCCGACGCGCTCGCCGAGCTGCTGCGGGTCGTCGACCGGGAGCTGGAGCTCGGCCGCGACGACGTGGCCGTCGTCGGCCCCAAGCTGCGCGGCTGGTACGACCGGCGCCAGCTGCTGGAGGTCGGCGTCACCATCGCCCACTCCGGCCGCCGCTGGACCGGCCTGGACCGACGCGAGCAGGACCAGGGCCAGCACGACCACGTCGGGCCCGTGCTGTCGGTGTCCACCGCCGGCATGCTGATCCGCCGCGACGTCTTCGAGGAACTCGGCGGCTTCGACCGCCGGCTGCCCCTCATGCGCGACGACGTCGACCTGTGCTGGCGCGCCCACACCGCCGGCCACCGCGTCCTGATCGCCCCCGACGCCGTCGTACGGCACGCCGAGGCGGCCTCCCGCGAGCGCCGTGCCGTCGACTGCGCGGGCCGCACCACCGCGTCCCCGCACAAGGTCGACAAAGCCGGCGCCGTCTACACCCTCCTCGTCAACACCCGCACCGCCGTACTGCCCTGGGTGCTGCTCCGACTGGTCCTCGGCACGCTGCTGCGGACCGTCGCCTACCTCGTCGGCAAGGTCCCCGGCCAGGCCGTCGACGAGATCCGCGGCCTGCTGGGCACCCTCCTGCGACCCGGCCGGATCATCGCCGGACGCCGCAGGCGCGGCCGCCCGGCCGTCGACAAGGCCGAGCTGCGGCCGCTCTTCCCGCCCCCGGGCGCCACCGTCCGCGCCACTGTCGAACAGGCCGCGGGCAACTTCTTCGGCGGCTCCGACCCGGAGGTCTCCGCCGGCGGACGCCACGGCGGCGGCCTGGAGTCCGGGCCCGGCGGCGACGACGCCGACTTCCTGGAGATCGAGCAGTTCGCCCGCCTCAAGCGCATCGCCCGCAAGCCCGGCCCGGTGCTCTTCCTGGTGCTGCTGTTCGTCTCCCTCGTCGCCTGCCGCAACCTCTTCGGCGACGGCGCCCTGGCCGGCGGCGCCCTGCTTCCGGCCCCCGCCGACGCCTCCGCGCTGTGGTCGCGCTACCTCGACACCTGGCATCCCGTCGGCGCCGGCGGCACCGCACCCGCCCCGCCCTACCTGGCGATCGTCGCCCTGCTGGCCTCCGCCCTGTTCGGTTCGACCGGCCTCGCCGTGACCGTCCTACTGGTCTGCTCGGTGCCGCTGGCCGGCTTCACCGCGTACTTCGCCTCCCGCCCGCTCGTCGAGTCGCGGCTGCTGCGCGCGTGGGCGGCCGTCGCGTACGCCTTCCTGCCGGCCGCCACCGGCGCCCTCGCCGACGGCCGGATCGGCACCGCCGTCCTCGCCGTCCTGCTGCCGCTCGTCGCCCGCGCCGGCATCGCCGCGAGCGGCCTGGCCAACCCCACCGGCACCCGCGGCAGTTGGCGCGCCACCTGGGCGTATGCGCTGCTGCTGACCGTCACCACCGCCTTCACGCCGGTCGTGTGGCCCGTCGCGCTGCTGCTGGGTCTCGGCGTCCTCGGCGTCCGCCGCACCGACATCGCCGCCTACGGGCTGCGTTTCGTCGCCCAGCTCGGCACGCCCCTGCTGGTCCTCGCACCCTGGTCGCTGACCCTGCTGCCGTTCGGCTTCCTCACCGAGGCCGGCCTGCCGGGCACCGCCTCGCCCGCCTCCGCCCTCGACCTGCTCGGAGCCAGCCCCGGCGGGCCCGGCACGGTCCACGGGATGATGCTGCTCGGCATCGTGCTGGCCGCGCTCGCCGCGCTCCTGCGCGCCGAACGCCGGCAGGCCGTCCGCACCGCCTGGGCGGCCGCCCTGGTGGGCCTCGTCCTCGCCGCGCTGTCCAACCGCTCCGCCTGGGCCGGCCCCGCCACCCTCGTCTACGGCATCGCCCTGCTGTCCGCGGCCGTCATCGGCGCCGACGGGGCACGCGCGCGGGTCGCCGAGCAGAGCTTCGGCTGGCGCCAGCCGGTCGCCGCCCTCATCGCCTTCGCCTCCGCCGCGGGCCCGCTGCTCGTCGCCGCGGGCTGGATGATCGGCGGTGCCGACGGCCCGCTGGAGCGGCGCGACCCGGTCCAGGTCCCCGCGTTCGTCGCCGAGGACGGCAACAACAGCGACCAGGCCCGCACCCTCGTCCTCGACAGCGACTCCGCGGCCCACGTCCGGTACATGCTGGTCCGCGGTTCCGGCGCCCGCCTCGGCGACGCCGAACTCGCCGCGGCCGACGGCGGCAGCGAGCAGCTCGACACGATCGTCGCCAACCTCGTCGCCGGATCCGGTGCCGACCAGGCCGACGAGCTCGGCGGCTTCGCCGTCCGCTACGTCCTCGTCCACAAGGGCGCGCCCCGCGAGATCACCCGCGTCCTGGACGCCACGCCCGGCCTGAAGCGGCTCAGCCAGCAGGACGGCAGCGCCCTGTGGCGCGTCGACCGGCAGGTCGCCCGCGCCGCGATCGTGGCCGCGGCGGCAGGCGCCGACGGGGCGGACGGCGCGCAGAGCCCCGTGCAGCCCCAGACGGTCGCCGCGGGCCCCGTGGGGATCCACACCGACATCCCGTCGGGCGCAGCAGGCCGGGTCCTGCGCCTGGCCGACACCGCCGACGACGGCTGGACCGCCACCCTCGACGGCAAGCCCCTGACCTCCACCACGGTGGACGGCTGGGCGCAGGGCTTCGAGCTCCCCACCTCCGGCGGCAGGCTGGACGTCGTCCACGACGACACCTTCGGGCACACCGCCTGGTTGTGGGCGCAGGGCGCCCTCGCCGTCGTCCTCGTCGTCCTCGCCCTGCCGGGCCGCCGCCGCGACATCGACGACGACCTCCCCGAGGAGCCCGTCGTCCCCGCCCAGGCCGTCGCCGGCGAGGGCCGGCGGGCCCGCCGCCTGCGCGCCCAGGCCGAGGCGGAGGCCGAGGCCGCCGGTGACGCGGACCCCGCCCCACCGGTCCCGCCGCAGGAGCCCCCGGCCGCGGTGCCGCAGCAGCCTTCCCACGGAGAGTGGGACACCGCCGGCTACGCGGGATCCCCCGAGTACGGCGGCTACGGCGGCGAGCAGTACCAGGGCGCCGCCCAGCAGTACCCCGAGGGCGGCGTGTACGACCCCGCCGATCCCTACCGGGCCGACGCCCACCCGTCGGACGGGTACCAGGCCGACCCCTACCAGGCGGGCCAGTACGACCCGTACGCGTACGGCGGCACCGCGCAGACGGCCGGATACGACGGGACGCCGTACGCGCAGCCGTACGACCAGGGCTATGACCCGACCGCGTACGACCCGGCGCAGCCGCACCCCCACGGCACCGGCAGCGAGCGCCCCGACGGGAGTCAGCAGTGAACCGCACCACCCTCTCCCTGATCGCCGCGACGGCCGGTCTGGTCGCCGTGACGTCGGTCGCCGCGCTCGTCACCCCGGACGCCGCGGGCGCGGACACCGAGGGGACGGCCACCCGGCGGCCCGTGCAGCGCACCACCCTGCTCTGCCCGGCGCCCAGCAGCTCCGACGTCGCCGAGACGTCGTACACGTCCTTCACGCCCGTCACCCGGGGCGCGGAGGGCTCCGGCACGGCCCAGCTCCTGGCCGCCACCGAGGAGACCCCCGACGGCACGGCCGCGGGCAAGAGCTCCAAGGACGCCAAGACCGGCAAGAAGAAGACCGCGAAGCCGGTCCTCACCCCCGAGGACCCCGGCAAGCCCGCCGCCGGGGACGCCTCGGGCGCCGACGCGCCCGCGCTCGTCGGCACGGCGGAGGGGAAGTTCGCCCCCGGCTGGACCGTCCAGGCCACCACCGAGGTCTCCGTCGGCACGGGCCGCGGCCTGCAGGGCGTCACCTGCACGTCCGCGGACACCGCGTTCTGGTTCCCCGGTGCCTCCACGGCCGCCGACCGCACGGACTACGTCCACCTCACCAACCCCGACGACTCCGCCGCCGTCGTCGACGTCGAGCTCTACGGCAAGGACGGCGAGCTCAAGACGACCGCGGGGGAGAGCATCACCGTCGCGCCGCATGCCGACGAGCCGATCCTCCTGTCCACGCTCACGGGCGAGAAGCAGGACGACGTCACCGTCCACGTGAACGTCCGCAGCGGACGGGTGGGCGCCGCCGTCCAGGCTCTCGACGACAAGCTCGGCGGCGACTGGCTGACCGCGTCCACGGACCCGTCCGGAAGCCTCGTCCTGCCCGGCGTCCCCAAGGACGCGACCTCGGTCCGCCTGATCGCCCTCACCCCGGGCGACGACGACGCGGACCTGAAGGTGCGGCTGGCCTCGGCCTCCGGCGCGATCACCCCGGCCGGGCACGAGTCGCTGCACCTGAAGGCCGGCATGACCACGGCCGTCGACCTCGGCGACGTCACGCGCGGCGAGGCGGGCTCACTGGTGCTGACCCCGACGGGCCGGTCCGTGCCGGTCGTCGCCGCGCTGCGCGTGGTGCGGGGCAAGGGCGACAAGCAGGAGACGGCGTACATCCCGGCGACCGCCCCCGTCGGCGCGCGGGCCACGGCCGCGGACAACCGCGCCAAGGGCACGACCCTGTCCGTCACCGCACCCACGGCCGAGGCCAAGGTGAAGATCACGGCCTCCGCGGGCAGCGAGGCGGGCACCGCGGCCACCCAGACGTACACGATCAAGGCCGGCACCACGCAGGACATCCGGCTCCCGGCACCCTCGGGACTGAAGGGCACGTACGCCCTGACCCTGGAGACCGTCTCCGGCGGCCCGGTCTACGCCTCCCGCATGCTCTCGGAGACCGAGGGCGGCGTCGTCGGATTCACGATCCAGACCCTGCCGGACGACCGCGGCACGGTCGCCGTCCCGGACGCCCAGCAGGACCTGTCGGTGCTGCAGAAGTAGACCCGAGCCGCAGAGCCGCACAGCCACATGGGCAGAGGCGACCGAGGCAGGGTCGCGCAGACGGGGGGAGTTCGCGGGCGTACGCCCTGCGGCGCCCGCCCCCTGCACGCGACCCGCCCCCTGCACGCGACCCGCCCCCTGCACGCGACCCGCCCAGGGTGCGCGGCGCACCCGCGCCTCGGCCCGTCCCGGGCCGTACGTCCGGCACCGGGCCCCGCTTCCGTGCCGGGCGCCGTTCAGTCCTCGCCGTAGCGGGGGTCCACGGTCTCCGGCGTCAGGCCCAGGAGGTCGGCGACCTGCTCGACCACCACCTCGTGCACCAGCGCCGCCCGTTCGTCGCGTCCCTTGGTGCGGATCTCCACCGGCCGCCGGTACACCACCACACGAGGCCGCCGCCCGTCGCGCGCGGGGATAGACCCGCCCAGCGGCACGGCCTCGTCGTTCCACGGGCCTGCCGGCCCGTCCAGCCGGGGCACCTCCAGCACGAGGAAATCGATCTCGGCGAGCTGCGGCCACCGGCGCTCCAGCCGTTCCACGGAGTCCTGCACCAGGTCCGCGAACGCCTCCGCCCGGCTCATCGCGAGCGGTACCTGCGGTGGCGCGATCGGCCCGCGCATGCCCCGCCCGTGGCGATCACGACGGCGGGGCCCGGGGCCGGCGGCGCGGGGCGGTACGGGGTTCTCCATCACTGGTGAAGGGTAATCCTCGGCGCCCCCGGGCGCCCCGCCCCCACGCGCCATCCCGGCCACCGGCCGGACCCTGTTCACGGCCTTTCGTCCGATGACCATTTCAGCCAAGGTCGGGCTCGAATCCGTATCCCTCCAGGACCGCGGATCTCAAGCCGATTGACGGTGTTTGTACCGAGTGATGACCGTCCGGAAAGTCACCCGTCCCCCAGGGGACTGGTGTCGGTGCAGGTCAGCGGGGTATGACTGGAGCGTCATCGGCGGCGTTTCACAGCACGACACGGTGGGGTGACCTGGTGGAGAGTCGTCGCGGCCCGCTCAAGAGTGCGGTACCGTCCAACGTCGTGAGCCCTGTACGTCGCTGTTCGCGCACCGCCTGCGGCCGACCCGCCGTGGCGACGCTGACGTACGTCTACGCCGACTCGACCGCGGTCCTCGGCCCGCTCGCCACCTACGCCGAACCCCACTGCTACGACCTGTGCGCCGAGCACTCCGAGCGCCTGACCGCCCCCCGCGGCTGGGAGGTCGTCCGTCTCCTCGACGGCTCCGCCCCGGCCCGGCCCAGCGGTGACGATCTGGAAGCGCTCGCCAACGCCGTGCGCGAGGCCGCCCGCCCGCAGGAGCGCGCGGCCGAGGCCGCCGGCGGGGCACGCGCCGCGGACCCGATGGAGGTCGCCCGCCGCGGCCACCTGCGGGTGCTGCGCTCGCCCGACAACTGACCTCCCCGGCCGCCGTCGACGCCGTCCGGGCGGAACAGCACCCGCGCCGCACCCCGTTCCGGTACGGGCGGGTAGTTTGTGGGCACCGACAGGACTTTTCAGGAAGGTTGGCCGTGGCTGCTGATCTGTCGCAGATCGTGAAGGCGTACGACGTCCGCGGCGTGGTCCCGGACCAGTGGGACGAGTCGACGGCGGAGCTGTTCGGGGCCGCGTTCGCCGAGGTGACCGGCGCGAGCGCGATCGTGACCGGCCACGACATGCGCCCCTCGTCGCCCGGCCTGTCCGGCGCCTTCGCGCGCGGGGCCGCCTCCCGCGGCGTCGACGTCACCGAGATCGGTCTGTGCTCCACGGACCAGCTCTACTACGCCTCGGGCGCGCTGGACCTGCCGGGCGCCATGTTCACCGCCTCGCACAACCCGGCGCGGTACAACGGCATCAAGATGTGCCGCGCGGGCGCCGCCCCCGTCGGCCAGGACACCGGCCTCGCCGAGATCCGCGCACTGGTCGAACGGTGGATCGAGTCGGGCGCACCGGAACCCGTCGCGGTCCCGGGCACGGTCGGCCGGCGCGACACGCTGGCCGACTACGCGGCCCATCTGCGCACCCTCGTCGACCTGACCTCCATCCGCCCGCTGAAGGTCGTCGTCGACGCGGGCAACGGCATGGGCGGCCACACCGTCCCGACCGTCCTCGCAGGCCTGCCGCTGACCGTCGTCCCCATGTACTTCGAACTCGACGGCACCTTCCCCAACCACGAGGCCAACCCGCTCGACCCGGCCAACCTCGTCGACCTCCAGGACCGGGTCCGCGCGGAAGGCGCGGACCTCGGCCTGGCCTTCGACGGCGACGCCGACCGCTGCTTCGTCGTCGACCAGCGCGGCGAACCGGTCTCCCCGTCCGCCGTCACCGCCCTCGTCGCCTCCCGCGAACTCGCCCGCAACGGCGGCCGGGGCACGATCATCCACAACCTGATCACGTCCTGGTCCGTCCCCGAGGTCGTGCGGGAGAACGGCGGCACGCCCGTCCGCACCCGCGTGGGCCACTCCTTCATCAAGGCGGAGATGGCCGCCACCGGCGCCATCTTCGGCGGGGAGCACTCCGCCCACTACTACTTCAAGGACTTCTGGAACGCCGACACCGGCATGCTGGCGGCCCTGCACGTCCTGGCGGCCCTGGGCGAACAGGACGGCCCGCTGTCCGAGCTGGTCGCCCAGTACGACCGCTACACGGGATCCGGCGAGATCAACTCCACGGTCGCCGACCAGGCCGCCCGGATCGCCGCCGTCCGCGCCGCGTACGAGGGACGCGCGGACGTCACGCTGGACGAGCTCGACGGGCTCACCGTCACCGCAGCCGACTGGTGGTTCAACGTCCGCCCGTCCAACACCGAACCGCTGCTGCGCCTGAACGCCGAGGCGAAGGACGAGGCCCTGATGGCGAAGGTGCGCGACGAGGCCCTGGCCGTCATCAGAGGCTGACCGGACCCCGCCCCGGGACGGACCGGCACGCCCGGCCCGGCGCCCTCGCCCCGACCCCGCCGCGCGGCCCTCACCGGCGGTACGCTGACCAGGCACGACCGCACACGTACCGACAGCCCCGCACGTCCGCCCCGAAGGGACACGCCATGCCGCTCGAAGCCGGCCTCCTGGAGATCCTCGCCTGCCCGGCCTGCCACGCTCCCCTGGAGGAGGAGGACGCCGAGCTGGTCTGCACCGGTCAGGGCTGCGGCCTGGCGTATCCGGTCCGCGACGGCATCCCCGTCCTCCTCGTCGACGAGGCCCGCCGCCCGGAGTGACGTCCGTGGCCGCCGTACCCGGCCCGGACGGCCCGAGCCGCCGCCCGCGGCCGGGTACGGCGGCACCGGCGGCCCGGCCGGGGACCGCGCAGCCCGCGCGCCAACCGGTCCGGACGCCCCGCGGCCGCCCGCGGACCGCACCGCGCCGCCCGGAACCGCCGCGCGCAGGTCCCGGCGCGCGCCGGCGGCACGGCGCTCCCGGTGCGACCGCCCCGCGGGTTCCGGCTCACCCCTCGGGCCACCGACGGCCCCACGAGACCGGCACCCCGCCCCCCGACGACCCGGCGATCGGAGAACTGCCGACCATGCTCGACGAATCGCTGCTCGACACGCCGGAGGCCCTCGCCGAGGTCGACCGCCGCGCCCTGCTGCGCGGTGCCGCCGAGGCCGGTGCCCGTGTCCGCACCGCCGCCCGGCACGCCACCGAGGCCGGCGTCGGCGACCTGAAGCCCGACGGCCGCCCCCGGGCCGTCCTCATCGCCGGGCCCGGTGCCGCCGCGATCTGCGCCGCCGACCTGCTCGGCACCCTCGCCGGCGCCGGATGCCCCGTCATCCGCCTGGACCCCACCGGCGTCGCCCCCGCCGCAGGCGCCCTGCGCTGGGAACTGCCCGGCTGGGCCGGCTCCGTCGACCTGCTGCTGATCGCCACTCCGGACGGCTCCGAACCGTCCCTCTCCCTCCTCGCCGAGCAGGCCTACCGGCGCGGCTGCACCGTCGCCGCCGTGGCACCCGCCCGCTCCCCGCTCGCGGAGGCCGTCGCCGGCGCCCACGGCCTCTACGTGCCCCTCGCGACAGCCCCGTACGAGGAGGACGAACCCCTCGCGGCCTCCGCCCCCGGCGTCCTGTGGGCGCTGCTCACCCCGCTGCTGAGCCTCCTGGACCGCATCGGCCTCCTCGCCGCACCGCCCGAGGCCCTGCTGAAGGTCGCCGACCGCCTCGACCAGGTCGCGGAGCGCTGCGGGCCCGCCATCGCCGCCTACAGCAACCCGGCCAAGACGCTCGCCGCCGAACTCGCCGACGCGCTGCCGGTGATCTGGACCGAGGGCACCTCAGCCGGCCCGGCCGGCCGGCGCTTCGCCGCCGCGCTCGCAGAACTCTCCGGCACCCCGGCCGTCGTCGCCGAACTGCCCGAGGCACTCGCCGCCCACAGCGCCCTGCTCGCCGGAAGGCTCGCCGCCAGAGCCGACCCGGAGGACTTCTTCCGCGACCGCGTGGAGGAGACGCCCGCCCTTCACGCGCGCGTGGTGCTGCTGCGCGACCGTCCGATCGGCGGCCTCACCGCGGCCCCCGCCGCCCGAGAACTGGCCCTCAGCCACGACACGCCGATCAGCGAGCTCGACCCGGAGCCCGGCGGTGAGCTGGAGACTCTCGCGGAACTGATCGCCATCACGGATTTCGCCGCCGTTTACCTGGCGCTCGCCTCGCGCGCCTGATCCTGACGTCGACGCCCGGTGCCGTCCGCGGACGGCCCGGCCGTGCCCCGCATCCGCGGGCCGCGTCGACGCACGCAGGCCACCCGGTGCCGCGCGCGGGCCGCCGCCGCGCCGCACGTTCGAAGGAGCAGACGGAACCCCATGGACCGCCTCGACAACACCATCCGCCCCTACGCCTGGGGTTCCCCCACCGCCATCCCGCGGCTGCTCGGCGTCGAAGCGACCGGCGAACCCCAGGCGGAGATGTGGATGGGCGCCCACCCCGGTGCTCCCTCGCGCACCGGCCGCGGCACCCTCGCCGAGGTCGTCGGTGCCGACCCCGAACGGGAGCTCGGCGCGGCGGCACTCGCCCGGTTCGGCCCCCGCCTGCCCTTCCTGCTCAAGCTCCTCGCCGCCGGCGCCCCGCTCTCCCTCCAGGTCCACCCCGACCTGGAGCAGGCACGGCGGGGCTACGCGGACGAGGAGCGCCGCGGCGTCCCCGCCGACGCCCCGCACCGCACCTACAAGGACCCCAGCCACAAGCCCGAACTGATCTGCGCCCTCACCGAGTTCGACGGCCTGTGCGGCTTCCGCGCCCCCGCGAGGACCGCCGACCTGCTCGACGGCCTCGGTGTCGACTCCCTCAAGCCGTACGTCGACCTGCTGCACGCCCGGCCCGAGGAGGGCGCCCTGCGGGAGGTCCTCACCGCGGTCCTGACCGCCGACCGCACGGAGATGGCCCACACCGTCGCCGAGGCCGCAGCCGCCTGCGACCGCCTCGGCGGCGCGTACGCCCCCTACGCAGGCATCGCCCACCACTACCCGGGCGACCCCGGCGTCGTCGCCGCCATGCTGCTCAACCATGTCCGGCTCCAGCCCGGCGAGGCGCTCTTCCTCGGCGCCGGCATCCCGCACGCCTACCTCAGCGGCCTCGGCGTGGAGATCATGGCCAACTCCGACAACGTCCTGCGCTGCGGCCTGACGCCCAAGCACATCGACGTGCCCGAACTCCTGCGCGTCGTCCGCTTCGAGGCCGCCGACGCGGGCGTGCTGCGCCCCGAGGCGTCCCCGGACGGCGAGGAGGTCTACGAGACCCCCATCGACGAGTTCCGGCTCTCCCGGTACGTCCTGCCGGCCGCGGGCGCCGCCCACGACCTCACCCGCGCCACCCCCCAGATCCTGTTGTGCACCGCGGGTGCCGTGCGGGCGGGCGAGCACGATCTGACGCCCGGTCAGTCCGTCTTCGTGGCGGCCGGGGAGCGGGCGGAGGTCTCCGGCACCGGCACGCTCTTCCGGGCCACGGTGATCGTATGACCGTTCCCGCGGAGGACTGATCCGCCCGCACTCCTGCGTGCTGCAACAATGTCCCACCGGCAAAGGCCGGGCAAAGGCCGGCCGGGGCGGGTTCCGTGCCCCGGCCCAGGCTTCGGGGCGACTCGAGGGTGAAGGGACATCGCGGACACATGAGCGCGTCAGGCGGTACCAGGGCGATCGTGGCGGCACTCTCCGCCAACCTCGCGATCGCGGCTTCGAAGTTCGTGGCGTTCGCGTTCAGCGGCTCGTCGTCCATGCTCGCCGAGGGCGTGCACTCGGTCGCCGACTCCGGCAACCAGGCCCTGCTGCTCATCGGCGGCAAGAAGGCCGAACGCGAGGCGACCCCGCAGCATCCCTTCGGGTACGGCCGCGAGCGCTACATCTACGCCTTCCTCGTCTCCATCGTCCTCTTCTCCGTCGGCGGCATGTTCGCCATCTACGAGGGCTACGAGAAGATCAAGCACCCGCACGAGCTGGACAACTGGTACTGGCCGGTCGGCGTCCTGGTGTTCGCGATCGTCGCCGAGGGGTTCTCCTTCCGCACGGCCATCAAGGAGTCCAACGAACTGCGCGGCAAGCTGTCCTGGTCGCAGTTCATCCGGCGCGCCAAGGCACCCGAGCTGCCCGTCGTCCTCCTGGAGGACTTCGGCGCGCTCATCGGCCTGGCCCTCGCCCTCGGCGGCGTCGGCCTGTCCCTGCTCACCGACGACGGCGTCTGGGACGGCATCGGCACCGTCTGCATCGGCGCCCTGCTCGTCATGATCGCGCTCGTGCTCGCCGCCGAGACCAAGTCACTGCTGCTCGGCGAGGCCGCCGGGGTGGACGAGGTCAGGAAGATCGAGGCCGCGGTGGTCGACGGCGACACCGTGACCGGCATCATCCACATGCGCACCCTGCACCTGGGCCCGGAGGAACTGCTGGTCGCCGCCAAGATCGCCGTCCAGCACGACGACACGGCCGCCGAGGTCGCGTCCGCCATCAACGCCGCCGAGGCACGCATCCGCGAGGCGGTCCCGATCGCCCGGGTCATCTATCTGGAGCCCGACATCTACAGCGAGGTCGAGGCCGCCAAGGGCCCGGACCGCGAGGCCACGCCGGGCGGCCCGGTCCAGCATCCCGCCGAGCACTGACCCGCCGTCGACCCGTCGTCCGCCCGCCGTTTCGGAGGGGCCCGCCGAACACTCGGCCGGACCTCCGGACGGCTCCGGGCCGTCAGGCCCGCACCACCGGCGGCGGGGGCGGGACCGCGGCCCGAGGGCGGCGCCGGACGACCACGGCGGCGATCCCCAGACCGACGCCGACCAGGACCAGCACCACCCCCAGCAGCATCGCCGATCCGAGCACCACCGGGACCAGGGCGCCGCCGACGACCCGGCCCCGCACCGCGGACACGGGCAGCGTCCCACCGTGGTCGTCCGGGAAGACACGCGAGTCCCGGGAATTCGCCCGGTTGTCGCCCAGCAGGAACAACCGCCCCTCGGGCACCCGCACGTCGTAGGGCGCCAGACCGCCGTTCGCCGCACGGCCCCGGAGATACGGCTCCTGCAGCGGCGTGCCGTCCACGGTGACGCGCCCGCTCCCCCGGCCGCCGAGGTCGGTGCCGGTGCAGCAGGCGACGCGGTCGCCGCCGACACCGATGACCCGGGCCACGACGAGGCCGTCGAAGCCGTAGCGTTCCGGCGCCGTGAACACGACCACGTCACCGCGCCGCACCGTGCTCCCGTCGCCCCGCTCGTAGACGACGCGGTCACCGGTCCCGTAGGTCGGCGCCATGCTTCCGCCGTTCATGACGGCGCCGCCGTAGACGTACCGTCCCAGACCCGCACCCCCCAGCCCCAGCAGCAGGCCCACCAGCCCCACCGCGACCGCTGCGATTCCCAGTCCTCGCCCCTTGCCGGACATGTGCGTCCCCTCCCCGGGTCTTCTGCGCGGTGCAGAGCGTAGCGCCGGACACGAACGGGACGGTGCGGGGCCCGCGCCACCGCACACCCCTTCGCCCCTGGCCCCCGCCCGGCTCCCTGACAGCCCGCGCACGGCCGCGTCGCACCGCCGCTTCCGCGGCCCCCGCGGGACACGCCGGGCTGCGGGATCCGGGGGTCCGCCCCCGTCCGTGATCGGCGTGATCTGTTCGGAGGCGGACTGGGGGCGGCCGTGCGTACCGGTGTAGCTTGGAGGGGAGCCAGACGTCGCTGCTGATGGCGGTCGGGCGGTCCCGGAGCGGACCGGCCGAGGGAGAGAGGGCCTCCGACGGACTGCGCTGCGCGCATGCGGGCATGCCTGTGTCCTCCTCGGGCACCCCTGTCCCCGTGGCCGCGCAGACCAGCCGTACCCACCTCGACCCACACCCCGAGGAGCAGCTCGCAATGACGACTGTCGACAGCCGACAGGACTTCAAGGTCGCCGACCTCTCCCTGGCCGAGTTCGGCCGCAAGGAGATCACGCTGGCCGAGCACGAGATGCCGGGCCTGATGGCGATCCGCAAGGAGAACGCCGAGGCACAGCCCCTCCGAGGCGCCCGCATCACCGGCTCCCTGCACATGACCGTGCAGACGGCCGTACTGATCGAGACCCTGGTCGCCCTGGGCGCCGAGGTCCGCTGGGCGTCCTGCAACATCTTCTCCACCCAGGACCACGCCGCCGCCGCGATCGCCGTCGGCCCGAACGGCACCCCCGACAACCCGCAGGGCATCCCGGTCTTCGCCTGGAAGGGCGAGACCCTTCAGGAGTACTGGTGGTGCACGGAGCAGGCGCTGACCTGGCCGGACAGCCCCACCGGCGGCCCGAACATGATCCTGGACGACGGCGGTGACGCCACCCTCCTCGTCCACAAGGGCGTCGAGTACGAGAAGGACGGCGAGGTCCCCTCCGTCGACACCGCCGAGTCCGACGAGCACCGCGTCATCCTCGAACTGCTGACCCGCACCCTGGGCGAGAACCCCCAGAAGTGGACCCAGCTGTCCTCCGAGATCCGCGGGGTGACCGAGGAGACCACGACCGGCGTGCACCGCCTGTACGAGATGCAGCGCGACGGCACCCTGCTGTTCCCGGCGATCAACGTCAACGACGCCGTCACCAAGTCGAAGTTCGACAACAAGTACGGCTGCCGCCACTCCCTGGTCGACGGCATCAACCGCGCCACCGACACCCTGATCGGCGGCAAGACCGCCGTCGTGTGCGGCTACGGCGACGTGGGCAAGGGCTGCGCGGAGTCCCTGCGCGGCCAGGGTGCCCGTGTGATCGTCACCGAGATCGACCCGATCTGCGCCCTGCAGGCCGCCATGGACGGTTACCAGGTCACGACCCTCGACGAGGTCGTCGACCAGGCCGACATCTTCATCACCACGACCGGCAACAAGGACATCATCATGGCCGGCGACATGGCCAAGATGAAGCACCAGGCGATCGTCGGCAACATCGGCCACTTCGACAACGAGATCGACATGGCCGGCCTCGCCAAGGTCCCCGGCATCGTCAAGGACGAGATCAAGCCGCAGGTCCACACCTGGACCTTCGCCGACGGCAAGAAGATCATCGTCCTCTCCGAGGGCCGCCTGCTGAACCTGGGCAACGCCACCGGCCACCCGTCGTTCGTGATGTCCAACTCCTTCGCGGACCAGACCCTGGCCCAGATCGAGCTGTTCACCAAGCCCGACGAGTACCCGGTCGGCGTCTACACGCTGCCCAAGCACCTCGACGAGAAGGTCGCCCGCCTCCACCTGGACGCGCTCGGCGTGAAGCTCACCGAACTGCGCCCGGAGCAGGCCGCCTACATCGGCGTCGAGGTCGAGGGCCCCTACAAGCCGGACCACTACCGCTACTGAGCCGACCCCGCCCCGGCCCGCGGACCCTGCCCGTCGCGGGCGCGCCGTCCACCGGCACGCCCGCGACAGCAGGCCACGGGCCCCCCGCGGCACCGTCCTCCGAGGCAGGCCCCCGCACCCCCGTGTCGGGGGCCTGCCCCGTCGGCCTCACCGCCGGCCCGGCCGGCTCCACCGCGGTGACCGGACGTCCCGTCGAGATCCAGGACAGATCCTCATGCCCCGCGGTCGCTACGCGCTCCACGACCCGCACGACCACACCCCTCTCACCGAAGAGCACTTCCAGTGCGCCCCCGGGCCCTCCGGCTGGCGCTACGTCTCCCGGCTGACCACTCCCTCGGGCGATCACCACGGGTCCGTGGACCTGACCCTCGACGAACTGGGCCGCCCCCTCCGCCTGGAACTCCACGCGGCCGGCTGGCAGGTGCGCGGCGCCGCACTCGACGGCGTCACCTGGGTCCGCACCGATCCCACCGGCAGCCACGCCGACGAGGGCAACGTGCGCGCCCATGCCTTCACCGGCACGTCCCCCGCCTTCCTCGTCGCCACCACTCGTCTGCTGCGGCTCACCCCCTCCGCCTCCGCCACGCGCGTACGCCTCGTCGCGTTCACTGACCCGGTCCTCGCCCCCCGTACGGTCGACCAGTCCTGGGCCCTGGTCGGAAGAGAAACACACGCCACTGACAACGGCCCGCTGACCGTGGACGCATACCAGGTCACAGCCCTCGACACGGGCGAGCGGTATGCCGTGCACATCGCCGGGGACGTCGTTCTCTCCGCACCCGGTGTCGAGTTGGAGGACCTGGAGTCACCGCCGTCGTCCTTCGCCTGACCGCCTCCGCACGACAGGCCGACCGGGCCGCGTCACGCCGGCGGCACGAACCCCGTACCGGGCCCCGCCGTGGACCCCGCGCCCGCCCCGGAGGCCGGCGCCGACGCACGGCCAGGCACCCCCGCGGCCGGAGCCGTACCGGCGGCGAACGGCGGCACCCCCGGCGCGGGAGCCGCCGCCCGCGGCGCACCGGCCTGCGGCGCACCCGACGGCGACCCCTCCGTGGCCGGCACACCCGTCCAGGCCCGCGCACCACCCGTCCCGTGGACCTCGTGCACCCCGCTCGCCGCGGTAGGCCCGTAAGACCCCGGAGGCCCGTAGGACGCAGGCACCCCGCCGAACGCCGGACCTCCCCGCGCCCGACCGTCGCCGTAGGCCCGCCGCACCTCCCGCGCCTGCCGCTCCTGCAGCACCGCCGCCAGGAACGCGGCCGGCGGAACACCCTGCGGCGCCGGAGCACCCGTCAGCGCCACGACGTCGGCCGAGAGCCGCTCCGCCATCGACCAGCCGACCTGCGGGTCCAGCTGCTGCATCCGCGTCAGGTACTGCCGGACGGCCAGCCACAGCCCGTCCGGAACCGCCGACAGGTCGAGTTCGGTGAAGCGCCCGGCCAGCCAGGGTGGGGGAGGCGGCACGAAACCGGCCCGGGCCTCGGGAATCCGCTCCCGCACCACCAGCGTCCCCGCGAACACGTCACCGAGCCGCCGTCCCCGAGCCGACACCAGGGAGGCGACGCAGGCGATCACACCGAACGTCAGCAGAATCTCGACCACACCGATCGCGCCCCGCACCAGGGCGTGCCGGAACCGGATGGGGCCGCCGTCGTCCCGCACCACGCGCAGCCCGCACGCCAGCTTGCCGAGCGAACGCCCGTGGCTGAGTGTCTCCACCGCGATCGGGGTGCCCACCAGCACCAGCAGAAACGTCGCGATCGACACGGCGACCTGCGCGGCCTCGTCCAGGGACGCCGTGGCCATCACCAGGGCCACCGTCACCACGGTGTAGGCCACGACGGCCAGGATCAGATCGATCAGCACGGCCAGCGCCCTGCTGGGCAGCCTCGCCGGGCGCAGCTCCAGAGCCACCGCCTCGCCCGTCACCAGCTCACTCACGCCTGCCGTCCCTTCCCCTGACCTGCTCCTCGCTCCGCCAGTCTGCCAAGCTGTGGGCGCATCGCGCCGCAGTACGACAAGCTGACACTCCGGACGAGCCGCCGACGAACAGCCCCAGGAGCAGGCACACCGATGGACCTCGACGTCTTCGTCTCCGCACACCGAGCCGAGTGGGACCGCCTCGACGCCCTGCTCCGCCGCCGGCGTCGCCTCACCGGCGCGGAGGCCGACGAACTGGTCGTCCTCTACCAACGCACCGCCACCCATCTCTCCCTGATCAGGTCCAGCGCCCCCGACCCGCAGCTCACCGGCCGGCTGAGCAGGCTCGTGGCACGCGCGCGCAGCACCGTGACGGGAACACGGCGTGCCTCCTGGCGCGACGCCACCCACTTTCTGACCGCCGGATTTCCGGCCGCGGTCTACCGCTCGCGCCACTGGTGGGTACCCACCGCGATCGTCTCCACGATCGTCGCCGCCCTGCTGGGATGGTGGATCGGCACCCACCCGGAGGTGCAGTCGGCCATTGCCGCGCCCACCGAACTGCGCGAGCTCACCCGCCCCGGCGGCGAGTACGAGAGCTACTACTCGAGCCATCCGGCCGCCGCGTTCGCGGCCCAGGTCTGGACGAACAACGCCCAGGCCGCGGCGATGTGCCTGGTCCTGGGTGTCTTCCTCGGGCTGCCCGTGCTCTGGATCCTTCTCCTGAACATGCTCAACCTGGGCGTCGGGCTCGGCCTGATGTCCTCCGCCGGGCGCCTCGACACCTTCCTCGGCCTGCTCCTCCCACACGGTCTGCTGGAACTGACGGCCGTGTTCGTCGCCGCCGGGACCGGACTCCGGCTCGGCTGGACCGTCATCGACCCGGGGCCCCGCACCCGCAGGACCGCCCTCGCGGAGGAGGGGCGCGCCGCCGTCGGCATGGCCATGGGGCTCGCGCTGGTGCTGTTCGTGTCCGGCGCCATCGAGGGCTTCGTGACCCCCTCCGGCCTGCCCACCTGGGCCCGCATCGGCATCGGGATCGCCGCTGAGCTGGCCTTCCTCGCCTACGTCTACGTCCTCGGCGGACGAGCCTCCCGCACGGGGGACACCGGCGACCTCGAAGCGGCGGAGCGCAGTGCGACCGTGCCGACGGCCGCTTGATGTGCAAACACCCCCGCTGAGCTGTTAGTGTCTCGTTCGCCCCGGAGGAACCGTTGACACGGAGCCTGCGGGGAGGTAGATTCGAACAGTTGCCTGGAACCGGACAGAGTCCGGTCGGCGAGTTGGTATCTAGCCGCTTCCGAGATCGACGCCGACGCGTCACTTCAGAGGAAGCATTCTCCGAACAGACTCGGAAACGGACGACCCGTCAAACGGTCTGAAACTTCTGATAAAGTCGGAGCCGCCGGAAAGGGAAACGCGAGAGCGGGAACCTGGAAAGCACCGAGGAAATCGGGTCGGAAAGATCTGATAGAGTCGGAGACACCGAAGGGAAGCGCCCGGAGGAAAGCCCGAGAGGGTGAGTACGAA
>NZ_JAFFZS010000128.1 GCF_016921115.1 Streptomyces actuosus | reverse complement strand
GATTAGGGGTGATATCCCTGAAAAGTAAGTGTTTTTAACTATGTTTTATTTTTAATGTATATACTAACCATGATTAGAATATACTCTCACTCTTCTCTCTATTTGCTTCTCTTGAGTCTCAAATCCTCTGTGATGGCTAGATGCTAGGACAAATCAGGTGTAGGAAAGAAGCCCTCAGCTGCTAAGGATGGAAAGACTAAGGACTCTTATGTTAATAGTGATTAGAAAAGTAAAACAATACTTATTCAGGATGATCCTGTGAGTGAGGAATTAGATAAAGCATATTTAGGGAGTATTACCCTTAATATCTGTCTATTTAACCACTCTTATTGTAATTAGTCTATCAATCACATCTTCTGTATTAAATTACAAGAGTCATTCCAGTATGGTGTTTAAAGATTTGTGCAGGAAGACTGAATCAAGGCTACTATTACTTTATCTAACTTCACCCTTCTATTATGAGACTATTACCATTCTGTCCACACTACTTCCCTTAATAATAAAGGAGGAGATGGCCTTCTTGATAATATAAGAACTTAAGTAAAGATATATACCAGTCAGCTGGTGGGTTACTATACCAGGATTCTAACCACAGTTAGAATATACTAACTCCATTAATTGAACAGGGAAGTCTTATCTGTATTAGCAAGCTTGATGAACCAGTCATCTATCTCTGTAATAGCCAGCACTGAGTCCATGCTTTGCATGAGCTTCTTGACAAGATATGGGAAATGGCAGCAAATCACAGACTAGACTCTTCCAGCACACAAGTGGTGGCTCTAACAG
>NZ_JAFFZS010000127.1 GCF_016921115.1 Streptomyces actuosus | reverse complement strand
ACGCCTTCGCCACCGTTCGTCGCCGCGCCGGGTTGCCGGCCGTCGCGCTGGCCTGGGGGCCGTGGGCTCCGGGGGCGGGCATGACGGCCGAGCTGACCGAAGCCGACCTGCGCCGCATGGCACGCGAGGGCATGCAACCGCTCGCACCGGACGACGCCCTGACGTTGTTCGACCTTGCCCTGGAGGGCGGAGCCGCGCTCGAACAGGCGGCTGTCCTGCCGGTCAACCTGGACATCGCCGGTCTGCGCAAGCATCGTGAGGACGTCCCTGCCGTGCTGCGTGCGCTGGTCCGTACGCCCGCGCGACGGGCCGCGGAGTCCCAGGCCGTCGTCGATGGGACCGCCGATCTGCGGCAGCGCGCCGCGGCGCTGCCAGTGGCCGAGCGCGAGACGTTCCTGCGGGACCTGGTGTGCGGACAGGTGGCCTCCGTCCTGGGCTACACGTCCGTCGCCGACGTGGACGCGGAGCAGCCGTTCAAAGCCCTCGGTGTCGACTCGCTGACCTCGGTCGAACTGCGGAACCGTCTCAACGGCGCCACGGGTATGCAGCTGCCTGCGACTCTGGTCTTCGACCACCCGACCCCCGCCGTACTTGCACGCCACCTCCTGGTGCAGTTCGCCGACGGCCAGGACGAAACATCGACTCCCGCCTCCTTGCTGCCGGCTGCGACCAGCGTGGACGACGATCCGGTGGTGATCGTGGGGATGGCGTGCCGGTTCCCGGGTGGGGTCGGTTCGCCGGAGGATCTGTGGCGGCTGGTGAGCGAGGGCGGTGACGCGATCGGCGCGTTC
>NZ_JAFFZS010000126.1 GCF_016921115.1 Streptomyces actuosus | reverse complement strand
GACGCCTTCGCCACCGTTCGTCGCCGCGCCGGGTTGCCGGCCGTCGCGCTGGCCTGGGGGCCGTGGGCTCCGGGAGCGGGCATGACGGCCGAGCTGACCGAAGCCGACCTGCGCCGCATGGCACGCGAGGGCATGCAGCCGCTGGCAATCGAACAGGGGCTCGGTCTCTTGGACACGGCGCTGGACATGGGAGGCGGTCTGGAGCAGCCCGTCGTCCTGCCGGTCGACCTGGACCTCGCGGTGCTGAGGCGCCGCATCCCCGAGGACGTCCCGGCGTTGCTGCGTTCCCTCGTCCGCGCGCGTGGCCGCCGTAAGGCCGAGAGCGCGGAAGGACGGAACGGCATCGACCTGCGGGGGCGGCTGTTCGCGCTGCCCGTCGCCGACCGTGACCGGTTCTTGCGGGACTTCGTGTCGACTCAGGCCGCCTCCGTCCTGGGCCACACTTCCGGGCACCAGGTCGAGGCGGAACAGACCTTCCAGGACCTCGGCTTCGACTCCCTGACCTCGGTCGAACTGCGCAACCGGCTCAACGCCGCCACCGGCATGCGCTCACCCGCAACGCTCGTCTTCGACCACCCGACCCCGGCGGACGTGGCCCGTCTCATCCTGGCCGAGCTGGTGGAGGACGGCCTCGGCGAGACAGAAGCCGCTGCGGTGCTGCCGGTCGCGACCAGCGTGGACGACGATCCGGTGGTGATCGTGGGGATGGCGTGCCGGTTCCCGGGTGGGGTCGGTTCGCCGGAGGATCTGTGGCGGCTGGTGAGCGAGGGCGGTGACGCGATCGGCGCGTTCC
>NZ_JAFFZS010000125.1 GCF_016921115.1 Streptomyces actuosus | reverse complement strand
TCAATGGGTTTTGCCAAGTGGATTATTGGCTGATAATCACATAGGAAATCTGTTGAGGGTGAGGCTCACAATTAATGTCCAATTTGATCCATCTATAGGTGATGTGAAGCCTCTATAGATCTCCCGAGGTGCCACACGCTGGTTAGGCGTCGATATATCCAAATACCTATGGGCAGGCCCGGGCTCATAACCAATGAAGCGGGTTCCGGGGTCTCGTATATCCGGAAACCGCTATTCGGAGGTCGTCGACTCAGGGGAATAGACTGAGGGAGTCGAAGGACCAATTGCACAAGGCTATATAGCAGATAATGAAACAAGCAATGGCGGTTATATTACCCTACCTAACGTAGCATAGAGTACACGAATTGGTGAGTGCTTGACTATCTAATGTGTGTCCCGAATGGGCCACATATAGGAGTCGGTAGACGGATTAACCATATCCCGCTCCGGACTATCTCGATTCTCATCATCAGATAAGATCCAGGATCACATCGAACACACTCACTACAACTAACAGGAAGCAGCCGAGAAGGCAAGAAGACGGGAAAAGGAATAGATGGTGAGGACCCATGTAGCAGGACGATAAGGACATAAAGAAAGAAAGAAACACCAGAAACAGCTGGACAAAGACAGCTCGATCAGACTCGGCACTGTGACAGTGACACCAACAGGATCCAGAATGAAAGACCGCAGCGACAGCCAGAATAGAATAAAAGTCTCAATTGCCGCCATGGATCTTAACTGCATTCACTGTGCGTGTCCAGCAACTGCCAGCCCGGCGTGGCTGCCCCCAGGC
>NZ_JAFFZS010000124.1 GCF_016921115.1 Streptomyces actuosus | reverse complement strand
GTCGGCGACCTCAAGGGCCTGACCGCGAGGCTCGACTACCTGCAATGGCTCGGCGTGGACTGCCTGTGGCTGCCACCGTTCTTCCAGTCCCCCCTCAGGGACGGCGGCTACGACGTCTCCGACTACACCGCCGTACTCCCCGAGTTCGGCGACCTCGCCGACTTCGTCGAATTCGTCGACGCCGCCCACCAACGCGGCATGCGCGTCATCATCGACTTCGTCATGAACCACACCAGCGACCAGCACCCGTGGTTCCAGGAGTCCCGCAAACACCCCGACGGCCCCTACGGCGACTACTACATGTGGGCCGACGACGACAAGCAGTACAACGACGCGAGAATCATCTTCGTCGACACCGAAGCATCGAACTGGACCTTCGACCCGGTCCGCAAGCAGTACTTCTTCCACCGCTTCTTCGCCCACCAACCGGACCTCAACTACGAGAACCCGGCCGTCCAGGAAGAAATGCTCGCCGGACTCAGGTTCTGGCTCGACCTCGGCATCGACGGCTTCCGCCTCGACGCCGTGCCCTACCTCTACGCCGAGGAAGGCACCAACTGCGAGAACCTCCCCGCCACCCACGAATTCCTCAAACGCGTCCGCAAGGAGATCGACGCCCACTACCCCGACACCGTGCTCCTGGCCGAAGCCAACCAATGGCCCGAGGACGTCGTCGACTACTTCGGCGACTACACCTCCGGCGGCGACGAATGCCACATGGCCTTCCACTTCCCCGTCATGCCCCGCATCTTCATGGCCGTCCGCCGCGAGTCCCGCTACCCCGTCTCCGAGATCCTCGCCAAGACCCCCGCCATCCCCTCCGGCTGCCAATGGGGCATCTTCCTGCGCAACCACGACGAGCTCACCCTCGAAATGGTCACCGACGAAGAACG
>NZ_JAFFZS010000123.1 GCF_016921115.1 Streptomyces actuosus | reverse complement strand
CGTCCGAGGAGGAGGTGCTGCCGCTGCTGGACGGTGTGCGGGTGGGTATTGCCGCGGTGAACGGTCCGCGGGCGGTGGTCGTCTCGGGCGTGGCCGAGGCGGTGGAGGAGGTCGCGGCCCACTTCCGCGCCCAGGACCGCAAGGTGACCGCGCTGCGGGTCAGCCATGCGTTCCACTCGCCGCTGATGGAGCCGATGCTGGCCGACTTCCGCGCCGTGGCCGACAGCCTCACACCGGCAGAGCCCCGGATACCTGTCGTCTCCACGCTGACCGGCACGCCGGTCGGAGCCGAGGAACTGACATCCGCCACTCACTGGGTTGAGCACGTACGACGCCCCGTCCGCTTCTCCGACGGGCTGAAGTGCCTGGAGGAGCAGAGCGTCACCCGCTTCGTGGAGTTGGGCCCCGACGGTACGCTGACCGCGCTCGCCCAGTCCGCCACCGACATCGACGGCCGGCTGCTCGTCCCCACACTTCGCAAGGACCGTCCCGAGACCCACTCGGTTCTGACAGCCGCAGCCGAACTCTTCACCCGCGGAACAGCACTCGACTGGAGCACCCTCTTCTCTGGGACGTCCGCAGACGCCCGGTCTCACGACCTGCCGACGTACGCGTTCCAGCGCCTCCGTTTCTGGCCTGCCCCCTCCGCGATGCGGACCAAGGACCTGCGTGCGGTGGGTCTGGGGTCGGCGGAGCATCCGTTGTTGGGGGCGGCGGTGGAGTTGGCGGGTGGTGAGGGTGAGGTGTTGTTGACGGGTCGTTTGTCGTTGGCGGCGCAGGAGTGGCTGCGTGGTCATGTGGTGTCGGGTGTGGTGGTGTTCCCGGGTGCGGGTTTTGTGGAGTTGGCTTTGCGGGCGGGTGAGTCTGCGGGGTGCGATCGGGTGGAGGAGTTGACGATC
>NZ_JAFFZS010000122.1 GCF_016921115.1 Streptomyces actuosus | reverse complement strand
GGATATCACTTTCGTGATTTATATTTTTCTTTCCTGTTTCTTTTCCGTTGTTGATAATTTGATGGTGGCGCATCAATATGTACCGTACATTTCCGAAATAGTCTCATCCAGCGCCTGCTGCACCAGCTTCTCCACTGAGAACCTTTTGCCTCAGAACTGAGAGGAGTCAGCTACCAGATCTGAACTTACATGCATAGCTAGCGAGACAAAGGTTCTGTTACTTACCATCTTCAATAGCCCTCAATTGAACATCTTTCCCTTGCACGACCTTGGCTAGGTCTTTTAGATTAGAGTCTAGCGCCTTAATCTTGCCATTATAGAATTCAATCGCTTTAGCCGTTGTCTGTCCGCGAATAAAACCAGTCAGCTTGCGTTAATTTCCACACCGTACCACCCAGAAACAACACGGAACAACCTACTTTTTCCACATAAAAACCCGTCCCAACATCAACAAGCACCTTCTCCCGATCCGCAAGCGTCCCCTTCACATACAACGAACTCGTCAAGGGAACCAAGATCCCATTCTTCCCATCTGTGCCATTAGCCGCTGCTCCCGCAACACCCTCGTTGATGGACCGCACGCAGTCCTGGAATTTGGTCTGCGCCGCGCGCAGCTTCGTATGTGAGGTGG
The DNA here is from genome assembly GCF_016921115.1 of Streptomyces actuosus. Classification (GTDB taxonomy): domain Bacteria; phylum Actinomycetota; class Actinomycetes; order Streptomycetales; family Streptomycetaceae; genus Streptomyces; species Streptomyces actuosus_A. Next base: position 277 of record NZ_JAFFZS010000122.1, on the reverse strand, counting down.
TTAGATGTTCCAGTTCGGTGGTGAGGCGGGACTGGAGGCCGCGGAGCTGGGGGACGGGGAGCGAGGAGACGTTCACTGTTCGGTTTTCACGGCGTTAGCATACTGCTTGGGAAGGGGGTAGGGATTGATTGATTGCTTTCTTTACCTGAGCCGGGGGGAGCTCCGCCTGATGCGGGGGATGCCATTTTGACTGTGAGGATTCAAAGGCGGTATGGAATTCGAGCCTGGTATTTCCCGTTGAATCGGTAAAGGGGTGATCAATTGGTGGTCAAATATG
>NZ_JAFFZS010000121.1 GCF_016921115.1 Streptomyces actuosus | reverse complement strand
AATTATCATTGAGTGAAATTAAGGATGTTTTTTTTTAATACAATCAGGAAATAGGCTTAGAAGCGGCCATTTTTTGAAGACCTCGTAACAGAGCACTGATTAAACTTTTTAGAAAAAAACACCGAAAATTTAACGGATCTAAATGATATACCGAAACCTTGTACACATATGTATAATAATAAAATATTGTCTATGTGGGGTAGCGGAACGTTGGATAAATATTAATTATTATTTCTTATTAAGAAATAATAAGTATGGTTAATTAACCATCAATATAATCCAAGAGATAATGCTGACATGAGTAACGAAAAAGGAATAACCTCGCCTTAAGCTTATGGTATTATATTTAATTTTCGGTGTCTAAAAGTATTAATCAAAAGGTAATTTTGATGATATTTATATATAAATACTTAAAAGTTAAAAACAAAACCTTTAATAAGTAATAAAGGTTCTGGAAAATTTTTAAACTTTATATAAAAATTATTAACTTTCGGTAATAGCCTTATAAATTATTATCGATATATTATATTGTATATATATTATAATTTGTTACAAGTTTGACAAAATTGTATTGTAAATTCAATATAATAGAAAAATTAATAATTAAAATATATATTTATATTAATATTATTGTATTTATAATAAGGCTAATATACAATTAATATTAATATATTAAGGTTTATATATACCGTACCTAGATACTATCACAAGTAAGCAAGTAGAGAATACAAAGGCGTTTGAGCGAACAATCATTAAGGAACTCGGCAAATTGACTACCGTAACTTCGGGATAAGGAGGGCCATTATCATAAGTTTAACATATTTAAAAGGTATGATAATTAAACTTATGGTAAGAGGAAACATAAAATAATGTTGTACGACTGTTTAATAAAAACACAGCACTCTGCAAAGATAAAATATCAAAGTATTGAGTGTGATGTCTGACCACTGTCGGCTG
>NZ_JAFFZS010000120.1 GCF_016921115.1 Streptomyces actuosus | reverse complement strand
AGGTGATGGTATAGTCCAAACGCTAATGAAAATTAGTGGTTAAGGTTAATTGTTATATATAATTAACCCTTTTTGATTATGAGAGACGTAAATAATGGTTGATTAGTACGTTATTTACACTCTAATACAGCTTCAGCTTTTTTCTTTTTAGTGTATTTACACATAGGAAGAGGTTTATACTACGGATCTTACAAATCACCTAGAACTTTAACATGAGGTATAGGTACAGTAATCCTTATCGTTATGATGGCTACAGCTTTCTTAGGTTATGTTTTACCTTACGGTCAAATGAGTTTATGAGGTGCTACTGTTATTACTAACCTTATGAGTGCTATACCTTGAATAGGTCAAGATATTGTTGAGTTTATTTGAGGAGGTTTCTCTGTTAATGATGCAACATTAAATAGATTCTTTGCATTACACTTCTTATTACCTTTTATATTAGCAGCATTAGCATTAATGCATTTAATAGCAATGCATGATACAGTAGGATCTAGTAACCCTTTAGGTATCTCAGTTAATTATGACAGATTACCTTTCGCTCCTTACTTCATATTTAAAGATTTAATTACTATTTTTATCTTTTTTATAGTATTATCTGTATTTGTTTTCTTCATGCCTAATTATCTAGGTGATTCTGATAATTACGTTATGGCTAACCCTATGCAAACTCCTGCTGCTATAGTACCTGAATGATATCTTTTACCATTCTATGCTATTTTAAGATCTATACATAATAAATTATTAGGAGTTATAGCTATGTTTAGTTCTATATTAATACTTTTAACTTTACCTTTTACAGATTTAGGTCAATCTAAGGGTTTACAATTCAGACCTTTAAGTAAAATTGTTTTCTATATATTTGTAGCTAATTTCTTAGTATTAATGCAAATCGGTCAAAAACACGTTGAAACACCATTTATTGAGTTAGGTCAAATTAGTACTGTACTATACTTTGCTCATTTTACTATTATAGTAC
>NZ_JAFFZS010000012.1 GCF_016921115.1 Streptomyces actuosus | reverse complement strand
TTCATAGTGTTTCGGTGGTCATAGCGTGAGGGAAACGCCCGGTTACATTCCGAACCCGGAAGCTAAGCCTTACAGCGCCGATGGTACTGCAGGGGGGACCCTGTGGGAGAGTAGGACGCCGCCGAACGAATATTGAGAAAACCCCGCACCGGTTCGGTGCGGGGTTTTCTGCGTTCATGGTGCCCCCGTGCCGGTCCGGGCCTGCCGGGGGAATCCGGATCAGTCTTGACCCCCCGGTCGGCTCGGAGTCGGCTCACAGGCGTCCGCCTGCCTTGAGGGCCAGGTACGTGTCGGCGAGTGCCGGCGCGAGGTCGTCCGGAGTCGCGTCGACGACCGTGACACCGTGCCGGCGCAGCTGCTCGGCGATCCGGTGGCGTTCCGCCTGGGACTGGGCTGCCGCTGCCGCCTCGTACACCGCGTCCGTCGTACCGCGCGCCCCGGCCATGGCCGCGACGTGGGGGTCGGCCACAGAGGCCACCAGGACCGAATGGCGCTGGGTCAGGCGAGGCAGGACGGGAAGCAGGCCCTCCTCGACCGGGGCGGCGTCGAGGGTCGTGAAGAGCACGATCAGTGAACGGCGGGGCGCTGTGCGCAGGGCCGTCGCCGACAGGCCGCGGGCGTCCGTCTCCACCAGCTCGGGCTCGATCGTGGCCATCGCGTCCACCAGCGACGGCAGGACGTCGCCCGCGGAGCGGCCCTGGACCAGGGCGCGAACGCGGCGGTCGTAGGCGAGCAGGTCGACCCGGTCGCCCGCTCGGGCGGCCAGGGCGGCCAGGAGAAGAGCCGCGTCCATGGCGGCGTCGAGGCGTGGGGCGTCGCCCACACGGCCCGCGGACGTGCGGCCGGTGTCCAGGACCAGCAGGATGTGGCGGTCCCGTTCCGGGCGCCAGGTGCGGACGGCGACCGCGTTCTGGCGAGCCGTGGCACGCCAGTCGATGGATCGGGTGTCGTCGCCCGGGACATAGGCGCGCAGGCTGTCGAACTCCGTGCCCTCACCGCGCTGGAGGGCGCTGGTGCGGCCGTCGAGCTCCCGGAGGCGGGCCAGCTTCGACGGCAGGTGCCGGCGGCTCGTGAACGGTGGCAGGACACGCACCCTCCAGGGGACCTCGTGCGTGCCCTGGCGGGAGAACAGGCCCAGAGGTCCGTATGAGCGGATCGTGACCCGGTCGGCCCTGCGATCGCCCCGTCGGGTGGGCCGCAGCCGCGTGGTGAGGCGTCGCCGTTCGCCCGCAGGGACGGTGATGCGGTGGCGGGATGCCGCGATCTCCGTGCCGGGCAGCCAGCTGCTGGGGGGCCACGCGTCTCGCAGATGCGCGCGGAGCGGGCGGCGGGAGGGGTTGGCCACGGTGAGGGTGACGTCGGCCGTCTCGCCCAGGCGGACCGACATGTCGCCGGAGCGGGTCAGGCCCAGGCGCCGTACCGGCGCCGCCAGGGCGAAGTCGCAGGCGCACGCCACCGCCAGGGGGGCGTTCACGGCGAGGACGCCGGCCCAGCCGGGTCCCCAGATCCCCACGGGGACCGAGCCCAGTGCCGCAAGGAGCGCGGCGCGTCCGGTGAATGCCATCAGCGGGGGACGGGGACGTGGGCGAGGATCGCGGTGATCACGGAGTCGGCCGTGACGCCCTCCATCTCGGCCTCCGGGCGCAACTGCACACGGTGACGCAGGGTGGGCAGGGCGAGCGCCTTGACGTCGTCGGGGATCACGTAGTCGCGGCCCGTCAGCCATGCCCAGGCGCGTGAGGTGGCGAGCAGGGCGGTGGCACCGCGGGGGGACACCCCGAGCGTGAGGGACGGGGACTCGCGGGTCGCACGGCAGATGTCCACCACGTAGGCGGTGATCTCCGGGGAGACCACGGTCCCGGCGACCGCGGCGCGGGCCGCCCGGAGGTCGGCGGTGCCGGCCACCGGGCGGACTCCCGCGGCGTGCAGGTCGCGCGGGTTGAAGCCGGAGGCGTGCCGGGTGAGGACGTCGATCTCGTCCTGGCGGGAGGGCAGCGGGATCGTCAGCTTCAGCAGGAAACGGTCCAGCTGGGCCTCCGGCAGGGGGTAGGTGCCCTCGTACTCCACCGGGTTCTGCGTGGCGGCGACCAGGAAGGGATCCGGGAGGGGACGGGGCGTGCCGTCGACCGTGACCTGGCGCTCCTCCATGGCTTCGAGGAGGGACGACTGGGTCTTCGGCGGCGTGCGGTTGATCTCGTCCGCGAGGAGGAGGTGGGTGAAGACCGGGCCCGGCTGGAACGAGAACTCCGCGGTGCGGGCGTCGTAGACCAGCGAGCCGGTCACGTCACTGGGCATCAGATCGGGCGTGAACTGAACGCGCTTGGTGTCGAGTTCGAGGGCGGAGGCGAGCGCGCGGACGAGCAACGTCTTGGCCACGCCGGGGACTCCTTCGAGGAGGACGTGTCCGCGGCAGAGCAGAGCGACGACGAGGCCGGTGACAGCGGGGTCCTGACCGACCACGGCCTTGGCGATCTCGGCGCGCAGGGATTCGAGGGCGGCCCGGGGATTGCCCGGATGCCCGGTCTGCTCGGCGATGTCAGTGGTCGGGTCCGTCATGGACGGCGTACCTCACTTTCGAGGGCGTCGAGTCGGTCGGCGAGGGAGACGAGCGCCGCGTCGTCGCGCGGCGGCGGGCCGAAGAGGAGGGTGTGCAGATCCTGTCCGCCGCCGTGCAGGTGGGCGGAGAGAGCGGGGAGCAGGGCCTCGGGCGCGTGGGCCTGGGAGACGGGGACGCCCACGAGCGGGGCCAGGCGGGTGCGTGTCGTGGAACGGAGCGCGGCGGCGGCCCGGTCGCGGGCATCCGCCTTCCGGTAGAGACGGGCGCGGCCTTCGACCGTCTCGGAGGCGCGGACAGCGACGGGAAGGTTCTCGGGCACGAGGCGTCCGAGCCGGCGGGCGCGCCAGAGGGCGGCCAGGGCTGCCGCGACGAAGAGCTGCAGGGTGCCCCACAGCCAGCCCGAGGGGAGCAGGTCCAGGAAATCCGTCTCGTCGTCCGTCTCGGTGGCGGTGGTGTCGGACAAGGAGGGGAGGTACCAGACCAGATGGGGGCGGGACCCGAGGAGCTGAAGGGCGAGCGAGGCGTTGCCCTGCTGGTCGAGGCGCTTGTTGAAGAGGATGTCGGGCGCGCCGAGGACGATCGTGTCGCCGTCCCCGGGAGCCGGGACGCGCAGCAGGGTGGCCAGGCGCCGGCTGGGGTAGCACTCGTCGGCGTCCAGACGGGTGGTGGTGTAGCGGATGCCGCCGGTGTCGGCGGTGCCGGCGCGGCGGGCGGCAGGCAGGTCGCAGTCGGGGGCCAGCGTCGAGCGGGCGCTGGTGGCCGGGTCGGCGGTGACCTGGGGGACGAGGTTCTCCACGGACGTGCCGCCGGGCGCGACGAGGACGGTGCGGCCGCCGGAGTCGGCGGTCGCCGCGCGGAGTCGGTTCTGCTGAAAGGGCGTCAGCAGGTCGGGGACGGCGACCAGGAGGGTGGTGTCCGGGCCGGCCGCGGAGCGTGCCTCGTCGAGGGTGGTCACCACGCGCGTGCCGACGCCGCGTTCGGCGAGGAGTGAGGCGACGGCCCGGCTGCCCGAGGGGTCGGTGGAGCGCGGGTCGAGGCTGCCGTGCCGGTCGCCGGAGCGGACGACGGCGATGGTGACGGCCGCGGCCAGGAGCAGCACCAGCGCCAGGAGAAGGCCGCGGGAGCGGGTGAACACCTGGAGCGAGGTGGGCGAGGCCGAGGTGGCCGGGCGGGATGCCTCGGTCGTCATCCGGCGGCTCCCGGGTGGCCGGTGCCGGCCGAGCCGGTCGTGGTGCCGGCCAGCACGGGTTTGCTGCCTTCGAGGTCGCGGTCGAGTGCGACGAGGTGCCGGTACGCCTGCTCGGTCGCCCGGCGTCCGCCGTACGTGACGTCGTCGAACGTCCGCGCCGCGGAGCGCAGCCCGTCCGTGTGGGCGGGCAGGACGCGGCCCGCTTCGGCGGCTGCCTCGTCGGCGGTGCGGCCCGGGCGCACGTCGAGCAGGGCACGTTCCTCCAGGGAGCGGACGATCGCGCGCGTGCGTTCCTGGACGGCCTGGTTCCAGTGCGCCTGGGCGGCGTGCGCCTCGGCGGCGGCGCGGTGTTCGGCGGCGCTGCGCGGACGGTCGTCGAAGAGATGCGCGGAGGAGGCCGGCCCGCGTCGCGGCGTGCCCAGGCGCCACCACAGCGCGGCCAGGACCGCCAGGACGGCGACGACGATGACGACGAGGCCGACGGTGCCGCCCGGGGCCGCGGTGGACGCGGCCCCGAAGAGGCGGTCGAGCCACTCCCACAGCCTGTTCAGGGCGCGTTCGAACAGGCTGGGGTCGTTCTGGTGGTACGCGCTCTTGGACAGTTCGCGCCGGGCCGCCTCGCGTCCGGAGCCGCGGTCGATCGTGACCGGTGGTGCGTCGCCGGAGCGCGCCGACGACAGCAGCGAGGTGTCGCCGGCACGCAGCACGGCCGGTACGGCTGTGTCGGCGGCGCGTTCCAGGGCCGCCCGTACCGCCGCTGTGAGAACTCCCCCCGTCGGACTCACCGCATCAGCTTCCGGGAGTGCCGGTGACGCCGTGCCCGGGAAGGCCGGCGGCGCGGGCCAGTTCGAGGTCCAGGGCTTCGCGGCGGATGCGCTGGTCGATGTAGAGGAGCACTGTCACGCCCGCACTGATCGGGAACGTGATCATGGAGCCGATGACCGATCCGATGCCACTGACGATCAGGAACGTCCAGCCGAGGCCGCCGGCACCGTCGACGAAGCCGGAGATGCCGTCGTCGCTGAACGCGGCGCCCAGCAGGGAGAAGGGGACGACGACGATCGCCGCGACGATGTTCGCGATGATCATGGCGAGCAGCTGGATGCCGAAGACGCGCCACCAGGAGCCGCGGACCAGCTTCGCGGAGCGGCCCAGCGCCTTGCGGATGCTCTGCTTCTCCAGCATCAGCGCGGGCGAGGCCAGGGAGAAGCGGACCATCAGCCACAGGACGACGGCGGCGGCGGTGACACCACCCAGGGCGGCGAGCGCGGCACCGGCCTCCGCGTCCCCGGTGGCGGCGATGACGAAGCCGGGGCCCATACCCACCGCGCCGATGCCCGCGGCCATGAGCAGCAGCAGGAAGATCAGCCCGAAGAGCCTCGGCAGTTGCGGTCGCGCGTCCTGCCAGGCCTCCCGGGCGGTGACGGACCGGCCCAGGACGGCACGGCTGGTGACCGTGGTCAGCAGCGCGGTCGCCACGATCGTGCCGACCAGCGAGACGAGGAAGACGACGCCGGAGTCGATCATGGCGCTGCCCATGGCGCGGGTGAGCTCGTCGACGGTGGCGTCGGGGTCGTTGAGGGCGTCGCTGCTCACCGTGTCGTTCAGGACCAGGCCCCGGAGCAGGACCACGGCGACCTCGGTGACCACCGCGACGGTCAGCGAGATGCCCAGGACCGTGCGCCAGTGGGTGCGCATGGTGGACACCGCCCCGTCGAGGATCTCGCCCACGCCGAGAGGGCGCAGCGGGATCACACCGGGCTTGACCGCGGGCGGCGGGCCGCCCCAGCCCGCGCCCCATCCGCGGTGACCGGCGGGACCGGGGCCGCCGGCGGGCGCGGGCGCACCCCACCCGGGGCCGGGCGGCGGGGGCGGCGGGGGCGGCGGTACCTGGCCCGGCTGTTGCGAGGGGGCCGGCGCGGACCACTGGCCGGCCGGCGGCTGTACCGGGGACCACCGGGCGTCGGCGCCGGGCGAACTCTGCTCCGGCCCGTCGGCCGGTCCCGCGGGGCCGGCAGGCGGCTGCGCACCGGTCTCCTGCCCTTCGGACGGGGCGGATCCGGGCGAGGCCCAGCCCGGAGTGTCTTTCATCGTCGCTCCTTCACGGTGCCCGTCCGCGGTCGCGGCGGCAGGTTGGCAGCCATCGTGCCATGGGGAGGTCATCGGGGTCCCGGTCGAGGTCGGGCCTGCACACCTTCAATTGTCGGCCGGATAACGGGCAGACTGAGCGCATGGCTGATCAGTACGCGCAATCCGGCGAGGACAAGCAGGCCACCGGCACACCAGTGATCCGATGGGAGGAGCCACCCGAGGGGCCCGTCGTGGTCCTGCTCGACCAGACGAGGCTGCCGGCCGAGGAGGTCGAGCTGGTCTGTACGGACCCTCCGGCACTGGTGGAGGCGATCGGTTCGCTCGCCGTGCGCGGGGCGCCCCTGCTGGGCATCACGGGCGCCTACGGTGTCGCGCTGGCCGCCGCGCGCGGGTTCGACGTGGCCGACGCGGCGAACGCGCTGGCCGGTGCCCGGCCCACCGCGGTGAATCTGTCCGTCGGCGTACTCAGGGCCCAGGAGGCGCACCGGGCCGCCCTCGCCCGCGGCGGCACCTCGGGGCAGGCCGCTCAGGCGGCGCTCGCCGCGGCACGGACGTTGCACCGCGAGGACGCCGAGGCCAGCGCCCGGATGGCCGGACACGGCCTGGCGCTGCTCGACGAGCTGCTGCCCGGCGGCGGGCACCGCATCCTCACGCACTGCAACACCGGGGCGCTGGTGTCCGGCGGTGAGGGGACCGCGTTCGCGGTCGCGCTGGCCGCGCACCGGGCGGGCCGGCTGCGGCGGCTGTGGGTGGACGAGACCCGGCCGCTGCTGCAGGGCGCCCGCCTGACGGGCTGGGAGGCAGCCCGGCACGGCATGCCGTACACGCTGCTCGCCGACAACGCGGCCGGCTCGCTGTTCGCGGCGGGCGAGGTGGACGCGGTACTGGTCGGAGCGGACCGCATCGCGGCCGACGGGTCGGTGGCGAACAAGGTGGGCAGCTACCCGCTGGCGGTGCTCGCCCGCTACCACCACGTGCCGTTCATCGTGGTGGCGCCCGCGACCACGATGGACCCGGACACCCCGGACGGTGCGTCCATCGAGGTCGAGCAGCGGCCGGGGTACGAGGTGACCGAGATCAGCACGCCGCAGGCGCCGGCGCTCGGTGCCGGGGGCGGTGTTCCGGTGGCGCCGCTGGGGGCCCAGGCCTACAACCCGGCGTTCGACGTGACGCCGCCGGAGCTGGTGACGGCGATCGTCACGGAGGGTGGCGCGGCATCGCCGGTGACCGCCGGTTCCCTGGCCGAGCTGTGCGCCGGGACGCGGCGGGAGCCCCTCGGACAGGGCCCCGCCAGCGGCGGCGGAGGCGAGGGCAGACAGTGACCGGTGCGTACGACTATCGTCACGGGCCAGTGACCTCCCTCACCAGCGCCCCGGTCACTGTTACGAGAATGGGATGATGTCGTTTATGAAGGGACGAGTCCTTGTCGTCGACGACGACACCGCACTGGCCGAGATGCTCGGCATTGTGCTGCGTGGTGAAGGTTTTGAGCCGTCTTTCGTAGCCGACGGCGACAAGGCGCTGGCTGCATTCCGTGAGACCAAGCCCGACCTGGTGCTGCTCGATCTGATGCTGCCGGGCCGGGACGGGATCGAGGTGTGCCGCCTGATCAGGGCGGAGTCCGGAGTGCCGATCGTGATGCTCACGGCCAAGAGCGACACCGTCGACGTGGTCGTGGGCCTGGAGTCCGGTGCCGACGACTACATCGTCAAGCCGTTCAAGCCGAAGGAGCTCGTCGCCCGGATCAGGGCGCGGCTCAGGAGGTCGGAGGAGCCCGCCCCGGAGCAGCTCGCCATCGGTGACCTCGTCATCGACGTGGCCGGGCACTCCGTGAAGCGGGACGGGCAGTCCATCGCGCTGACGCCGTTGGAGTTCGATCTGCTGGTGGCGCTGGCCCGCAAGCCGTGGCAGGTGTTCACCCGCGAGGTGCTCCTGGAGCAGGTGTGGGGCTACCGGCACGCGGCCGACACGCGCCTGGTCAACGTGCACGTCCAGCGGCTGCGCTCCAAGGTCGAGAAGGACCCGGAGCGACCGGAGATCGTGGTGACCGTCCGCGGCGTCGGTTACAAGGCCGGGCCGAGCTGACATGTCCAGGGACAGTGCCGCTGCGGCGCCCCGCCCCTCCGGCGCCGGTGCCGGGCGGCCTGTCGGCTCCAAGGCGCCGGGCTCACGCCGAGCACGCTTCCTGGAGGGCGGACTGCTCCAGGGCGGCGTCCAGGGCAGCCCGGTCATCCGCCTGTTCATGCGGTGGGTGCGCCGCCCGCTGCTGCCCGTCATACGCCTGTGGCGGCGCAACATCCAGCTCCGGGTCGTCGCCACGACCCTGGTGATGTCGCTCGGTGTCGTGCTGCTGCTGGGCTTCGTCGTGATCGGGCAGGTGCGCAACGGCCTGCTGGACGCCAAGGTCAAGGCGTCGCAGAGCCAGGCCACGGGCGGTTTCGCGGTGGCCAAGCAGAAGGCCGACGAGGCGGCGTCCGGAGCCGACGACGCTTCCGGGGTGGACGGCAGTCCCGCGCCGAACGTCATCGAGTGGATGAGCAACCTGGTCTCGTCGCTGTCCAGCGGCGGTCAGGGCGCGTTCGACGTGGTGACCCTGCCCGTGGGCGGCGACGGCGCCGGCGGGCGCGGTCCGCGCGCCTCCGGGTTCGTCGACCCCTCCGTCAGCGTGCCCGAGGCCCTGCGGCAACGCATCGACTCCAGCACCGCCGCGGCGCAGAGCTACACCCGGATCGTCTACTACGACGGCAAGCAGTCGCAGCCCGGACTGGTCATCGGCAAGCAGGTCAACGACCCCAACGGCAACCCCTACCAGCTGTACTACCTCTTCCCGCTCACGCAGGAGGAGAAGTCGCTGAGCCTGGTCAAGGGCACCCTGGCCACCGCGGGGCTCTTCGTCGTCGTACTGCTCGGAGCCATCGCGTGGCTGGTGGTGCGGCAGGTCGTGACGCCCGTGCGGATGGCCGCCGGGATCGCGGAGCGGCTTTCGGCCGGGCGGCTCCAGGAGCGGATGAAGGTCACCGGCGAGGACGACATCGCCCGGCTCGGCGAGGCCTTCAACAAGATGGCGCAGAACCTTCAGCTGAAGATCAACCAGCTGGAGGACCTGTCGCGGATGCAGCGGCGGTTCGTGTCCGACGTGTCGCACGAGCTGCGGACACCGCTGACGACCGTGCGGATGGCGGCCGACGTCATCCACGAGGCACGCGAGGACTTCGACCCCGTGACGGCCCGGTCGGCCGAACTGCTCGCCGATCAGCTGGACCGGTTCGAGTCGCTGCTCGCGGATCTGCTGGAGATCAGCCGGTTCGACGCGGGCGCGGCGGCGCTGGAGGCCGAGCCGATCGACCTCAGGGAGGTCGTGCGCAGCGTCGTCAGCGGCGCCGCGCCCCTGGCCGACCGCAAGGGGACCCGGATACGCGTGGTCGGGGACCAGCAGCCCGTGGTCGCCGAGGCCGACGCCCGCCGCGTGGAACGTGTCCTGCGCAACCTCGTGGTCAACGCCGTGGAACACGGCGAGGGCAGGGACGTCGTCGTCAAGCTCGCCGCAGCGGGCGGGGCGGTCGCCGTCGCGGTGCGCGACTACGGGGTCGGGCTCAAGCCCGGCGAGGCGACCCGGGTCTTCAGCCGCTTCTGGCGGGCCGACCCGGCACGCGCGCGTACCACGGGCGGGACGGGACTCGGGCTGTCCATCGCCCTGGAGGACGCGCGGCTGCACGGCGGCTGGCTGCAGGCCTGGGGCGAACCGGGCGGCGGTTCGCAGTTCCGTCTGACGCTGCCCAGGACCGCCGACGAGCCGTTGCGGGGCTCTCCGATACCCCTGGAGCCGAAGGACTCGCGCCGCAACCGCGGACTGAACGACGCCGGCATGCCCCGCGGCGGCGAGAAGGCGGCCACCGTGCCCGCCCAGCCGGGCGGGGACCAGGCGCAGCCGCTGGGGCCCCACGCCTCGATGCCGCCCCTGGTGACCGGAACGACGCCGACCGCCGATCCGACGGCGCTGCCCGGGAACGGCGCCCGCGTGGTGCCGCGGCCGGGCGGTGGGCCGCTGCGTCCGGAGACGGTGCCGGGCGGCGCGACCAGGCCGACCGGGACATCGGCCTCCGCCGGTGCGGCGGCACCGGGTGGATCGGCGACGGCGCGCTCCGGCCCCTCCGGCCGTCCCGGGCGACCCGGCCGTTCCGAGCCGCGCGAGCACCCCGGGCACGCGGACCGCCCCGAGCCGGCGGACCGCGGCGCCGGGCACGCCGGTTCCATCGGCTCCGCGCACCTCGACGGTGCCGGGGACGCCGGGCCCGGCGACCGGTCCGCCCCGGCCGGGCACGCTGCTCGGCCCGACGATTCCCAGCGGCACCCGAAGACCCAGCAGCCCGCAGAGTCCGTGCAGTCCGTCCGGCCGGCCCGGTCCGGGGCGGCCGATCAGCAAGGGGAGGCCTTCCGTGGGCGCTGACCTCACCGGGAGCGCCCGGCGCACGGCGGTGCGTACGGCGGCGTACGCCGCCTGCGGTGCGGTTCTGCTGGCCGGCTGCGCGACGATGCCCGACAGCGGTGACCTGCGCGGTGTGGAGTCGACGCCGCGGCAGGACTCGCAGGTGCGGGTCTTCGCGATGCCACCCAGGGAAGGTGCGCTGCCCTCGGAGATCGTGCAGGGCTTCCTGGAGGCGCTGACCAGCGACGATCCGACGTTCGCGACGGCGCGGAAGTACCTGACGCCGGAGGCGTCGAAGAACTGGCACCCGTTCCGGTCCACCACCGTGCTCGCGGACGGGCCCGGAGCCGAGGCCGATCGATCCGGAGGCCGGGAGTACGGCGACGACTTCCTGTTCACGCTGATCGGCACGAGGGTCGCCACGGTGGACGAGCAGCAGTCGTACACGCCCTCTCCGGGGACGTACCGGCAGCCGGTGCACCTCACCCGGGACGGGAAGACGGGCCAGTGGCGCATCGACGGGCCGCCGCCGGGTGTCGTCATGGGCAAGTCCGACTTCCAGCGCAACTACATGTCCGTCAACAAGTACTACTTCGCGTCGAGCACGGAGGAGCCCTCCGGGGAGCCGGTGACGGTCGCCGATCCCGTGTACGTGCGCGAGCGCGTCGAGCCCATGACACAGGTCGTGCGGTCGGTGCTCGCCGGGCCCACCCGGTGGCTGCGGCCCGTGGCCAGGTCGAGCTTCCCCACCGGTACGGCGCTGGCCAAGGGCGTCACGGCGCTGACGCCGGACGACCAGAACCGGCTGACCGTGCCGCTCAACGACAAGGCCGCGCGGGTCGGCCGGGGCAAGTGCGACGAGATGGCGGCCCAGTTGCTGTTCACACTGCAGAACCTCACGCCCGTGGTGGACGAGGTCGAGCTGCGGTCGGGCGGACAGCACCTGTGCTCGCTCGGCAAGGACCGGGCCGACACGGTCGCCGCGCGCGGTTCGCAGAGCCACCCCGAATATCTCTACTTCGTCAACGGCGACCACCGGCTGGTCCGGCTGGCCAACGGCGCCACCAGGCCCGACCCCGTTCCCGGCCCGCTGGGCGAGGGCGCGGTCGGCCTGAGCGCGGTGGCGGTGTCGCACGACGAGCACGTGGCGGCCGGGGTCAGCGCCGACGGCCGGCAGTTGTACGTCGCGTCGATGGTGTCGGCCAGCTCCCTCGGCGGCAGCCTGCTGACCAGCAGCGGCGCGAAGCAGCAGGACCGGCTGTCGACGCCCAGCTGGGATCCGCACGGAGACCTGTGGGTGGCCGACCGCGACCCCGCCCACGGTGGGTTGTTCCTGCTGGTGAACGGCGCGGGCCAGCCGATGGACGTGGCGATCCCCGGCCTCGACGGCACCATCCGGGACGTGCGGGTGGCCGCTGACGGCGTGCGGATCGCGCTGGTCGTCGAGAAGGACGGCAAGCAGTCGCTCGTCATCGGCCGGATCGAGCGGGAGGACGGCGACGGCGGCGGGAAGCCGCAGGTCTCCGTGCTCGAACTGCGCCCCGCGGCACCCGAGCTGGAGGAGGTCACGACCATGTCGTGGGCCGGTGACAGCCGGCTCGTGGTGGTCGGACGCGAGACGGAGGGCGTGCAGCAGATGCGCTACGTGCAGGTCGACGGCTCCACACCGGAGGGTCCGGCGCCGGCCGCACTGACCGGGGTGAAGGAGATCGCCGCCTCCGAGGACGACCGGGTTTCGCTGGTGGCCCACTCGGTGGACGGCATTGTGCGCCTGCCTTCCACGGGGCAGTGGGAGAAGGTCGTGAAACTGGGGTCGGCGCCCGTTTATCCGGGGTGAGTCCCCTCTAGGCGGCTGTTCGGATGCTGCTTCCCGCCCTGCCGCCGTGGCGCTTTCCCGCCGTGCCGCGGCGGCAGAGGCCTCGGACCCGTTTTCCGGCCCTTCAGCGGTCTTCCGATGCCGTTTCACCGCCGCCCAGGCGTGTGGGCGTGCGTGTACGGGGAAAGCGCTGAGTTTTCCACAGCGGGTTTTCCACAGGGGTGGCCGGGGCGTGCGGACGTCGGCACAGTGGAATCCATGCGGGGGTGGTGGAAGGACCTCACCGATCTTGTGCTGCCGGCCGAGTGCGGAGGGTGCGGAAGGCCCCGCACGGCACTCTGCCCCGAGTGCCGTGCGGCCCTGAGCGGGGCCGTGCCGCGCCGCGTGGAGCCGGTGCCGGAGCCGCTCGGTCTGCCGGCCGTCCACGCGGCCGCCCGGTACGAGGACCAGGTGCGGGCGATGCTGCTGGCCCACAAGGAACGGGGAGCCCTGGCCCTGGGGGCGCCGTTGGGCGCGGCGCTGGCGAGGGCGGTGCTCGCCGGACCGGGTGCCGCTGCGGCCTCGGGCGGCACGCCGGTGCTGCTGGTTCCCGTGCCGTCCGCGCGCCGGGCGGTGCGGGCGCGCGGTCATGATCCGGTGCGCCGGATCGCGCTCGCCGCCGCGGGCGAGCTGCGGCGTCGCGGGGTGCCGGCACGGGTGATCGGCGCGCTGCGGCAACGGCGCCCCGTCGCCGACCAGGCGGGTCTGGACTTCCAGCAGCGGCAACGGAACCTCGCGGGCGCGCTGGCGGTGGTGCCGGGGGCGGGCGGGCTACTGGCCGCGGGCGCGGTCGTGCTCGTCGACGACGTGATGACGACGGGTGCCTCGCTCGCGGAGGCCGCGCGTGCCGTGCGGGCCGTGCGGTACGCGGGGGGCGCCGACGGCGTCGGCGGACCGGGGCAGGGGCCGGGAGGTTCGGGAGCGGGCGGGCCGGGTGGGGGCGCCGTGTCGGGTGTGTACGAGCGGACCGGCCGGGAAAGAGGACGGGAACCCCGCGACGGGGAGGCGGAGCGGGGTGCGGTGCGTACGGCCGTCCGGGCGGGCGTGCAGGCAGCCGAGGGTGCCGGCGCCGCGGGCGCCGCGGTGGTCGCTGCTTCCCCCGATGCTTTCGAGAAGTGCCGGAACTGACAGCTGAGTTGCATCGTTGCAGGTAATGAGAGGGGTAATTCACCTGAACGGAGGTACGTAGCGGTAGAGGGTGACGACATCCGGGCGGGCGAGATATGTTCGGTTGTGAGGGAAAGGCGCAGGCCATACCCCTCATATGCGAATGCCGTGCTGCGGGTTTCGGCAATCGACGCGCAGCGCTGGGGGTGGAGATCTTGCCCGTGGGGGAGGAGGAGGTGAAAGTCACCGAGTCCGAGGTTCCGGCACTCACCGGAGCTTGGTGCAAAAGGGAGATGCTCCGTCACTGAAGCGGAGTGATCCGGGAACGGAGTTCTGCGTGGACATCGTCGTCAAGGGCCGCAAGACCGAGGTGCCCGAGCGGTTCCGCAAGCACGTGGCCGAGAAGCTGAAGCTGGACAAGATCCAGAAGCTCGACGGCAAGGTGATCAGCCTCGACGTCGAGGTGTCCAAGGAGCCCAACCCCCGACAGGCCGACCGCTGCGACCGAGTGGAGATCACGCTCCGCTCCCGCGGTCCGGTGATCCGGGCGGAGGCAGCGGCCAGCGACCCGTACGCGGCACTCGACCTGGCTGCAGAGAAGCTGGACGCCCGGCTGCGCAAGCAGCACGACAAGCGCTACACCCGCCGCGGAGCCCGACGGCTCCCGGCAGCAGAGGTCCCCAACCACGTCCCGGGTGTCGCCACGCTCAACGGGAACGGCCAACCCGTACCGGCGGAAGAGCCGGACAGCGTGCCCACCAAGAAGATCGGCTCGCTGGAAGTGCAGGGCGAAGGCCCTCTCATCGTCCGCGAGAAGACGCACGTCGCCTCCCCGATGACGCTCGACCAGGCCCTCTACGAGATGGAACTGGTCGGCCACGACTTCTATCTGTTCGTCGACTCCGAGACCAAGGAGCCCAGTGTCGTCTACCGACGCCACGCCTACGACTACGGCGTGATCCACCTCAGCACGGACACGATGGTCACCCAGGTGCCGACGCCCGGCGCGGGCGGGACGCTGGGCGGCTGACTTCCGGACGACAAGCTGGGCCGGTGCCCCTGGAGCGTGGCGTGCGCCCCAGGGGCACCGGCGTGCGCCCCCTGGACCACCCTGGACACCCGTGTGCGCCCCTTCGCCCACCGTGGGGTCACCGCGTTGTCGTCCGGGCATGGAATCATGGCGGCAACGGTCCAACCGGTGGGCCGGCGCCTTGGGTTGGCGATGGCTCAGCACCACAGGCCACAGCCTCAGGGGGAGGAACGATGGCGGACAGCTTCGGACCGATGCGGGACGAGGGTGCCGACGGCGTCGTCGGCACGGGCCCGGAAGCGGGCTCTCCACGCGCGGAGCCGATCAGAGTCCTGGTCGTGGACGACCACGCCCTGTTCCGCCGTGGCCTGGAGATCGTGCTCGCGGCCGAGGAGGACATCCAGGTCGTCGGGGAGGCGGGGGACGGCGCCGAGGCCGTCGACAAGGCCGCGGACCTGCTGCCCGACATCGTGCTGATGGACGTCCGCATGCCGAAGCGGGGCGGGATCGAGGCCTGCACCTCCATCAAGGAGGTCGCACCCAGCGCCAAGATCATCATGCTGACGATCAGCGACGAGGAGGCCGACCTCTACGACGCGATCAAGGCGGGTGCGACCGGCTACCTGCTGAAGGAGATCTCCACCGACGAGGTGGCCACCGCCATCCGCGCGGTCGCCGACGGCCAGTCGCAGATCAGCCCCTCCATGGCCTCGAAGCTGCTCACCGAGTTCAAGTCGATGATCCAGCGCACCGACGAGCGGCGCCTGGTGCCCGCGCCCCGGCTGACCGACCGCGAGCTGGAGGTCCTCAAGCTCGTCGCCACCGGGATGAACAACCGCGACATCGCCAAGGAACTGTTCATCTCCGAGAACACCGTGAAGAACCACGTCCGCAACATCCTGGAGAAGCTGCAGCTGCACTCCAGGATGGAAGCCGTGGTGTACGCGATGCGGGAGAAGATCCTGGAGATCCGGTAGCCCGCCGCAACCTGCCGCAGGCCAGGCCAGGCCAGGCCAGGCCAGGCCAGGCCAGGTCAGGCCAGGTCAGGTCAGGGCACGGGCGAGGGCCGCGGTGAGCGGCTCGCGCAGCGCCGGATCGTCGACGCGCTCGACGCGGACGTTCGTGCAGTCCACCCAGCTCGCCGCCTCGACGAGCGCCTCGGCCACCGCCCCGACCGCCTTCGGGCCGTCCAGGGTGACCTGCCTGGCGACGAGGGTGCGCCCCTCGCGTGCCGGGTCCACCCGGCCGACCAGCCGGCCGCCGGCCAGGACCGGCATCGCGAAATAGCCGTGCACCCGTTTGGGCTTGGGGACGTACGCCTCCAGGCGGTGGGTGAAGCCGAAGATCCGCTCCGTGCGCGCCCGCTCCCAGATCAGGGAGTCGAAGGGCGACAGCAGCGTGGTGCGGTGCCGGCCGCGCGGAACCGACTCCAGGGCATCCGGGTCGGCCCAGGCCGGTTTGCCCCAGCCCGCCACCGTGACCGGGACGAGGCCCGAGTCGGCGATCACCGCGTCGACCTGCTCGCCCTTGAGACGGTGGTAGTCCGCGATGTCCGCACGGGTGCCGATCCCGAGGGACCGGCCGGCGAGGCGGACCAGGCGGCGCAGGCACTCGGCGTCGTCGAGCTCGTCGTGCAGCAGGGCGGCGGGCACGGCGCGCTCGGCGAGGTCGTAGACCCGCTTCCAGCCGCGGCGCTCGACGCAGACCACCTCGCCGTACATCAGGGCGCGTTCCGCGGCGACCTTGGAGCCGGACCAGTCCCACCACTCGCTGGTCCGCTTCGCACCGCCCAGCTCGGTGGCCGTCAGCGGGCCCTCGGCGCGCAGCTGCTTGACGACCTGCTCGTAGGCGCCGTCGGGGAGCTCGTGGTGCCAGTGCGGCCGGTCGCGGTAGGCGCGGCGGCGGAAGGCGAAGTGGGGCCACTCCTCGATGGGGAGGATGCAGGCCGCGTGGGACCAGTACTCGAAGGCGTGCGTGTCCGTCCAGTAGGCGTCCTCGACGGTCCTGCGGCCCACCGCGCCGAGCCGGGCGTAGGGGATCAGCTCGTGGGAGCGGGCCAGGACGGAGATGGTGTCGAGCTGGACCGCGCCGAGGTGGCGGAGGACGCCGCGGACGCCGGCGCGGCGGGCGGGAGCGCCGAGGAGCCCCTGGGCGCGGAGCACGATGCGGCGGGCCTCGTCGGCCGACAGTTCGACAGTGGGGCGCGGGGTGGTCATGGACGGCACGATAAGCGGGGCCACTGACAAGCGAGCGGCGCCGGCGAGAGCGGCGCCGCTGGAAGCGGGGTGCGATGCACGGGGCTCGCGCCGGGAGGGGCCGTGCGCCGCGGCCCGGTCCTCGCGGGAACCCCGCGGCAGCCGCCGCCTCCGGGGCGGGCACCGTACGGCAGTACCCCGCCGCATGTGGCAGTCCCCCGGCCCCGTGGAACGCCCGGCGGCGCATGCCCTACACCGTCGTCCGCGGCGGAGGCGGCAGGTACGGCGCCGTCGACGGCAGGCCCAGGTCCGAGGGGAGCAGGGAGCCCACCCAGCAGTCCCGGCGGACGCCCTTGTTGTTGACCGCGGAGCGCAGGGTGCCCTCCATCGTGAAGCCGGCGCGCTCCGCCACGGCTCGCGAGGCGTGGTTGCCGACCTCGGCACGCCACTCGACGCGGTCGACGGAGACCGCGGTGAAGCACCAGCGGGACGCGGCGACGGTGGCCTCGGTGACGTAGCCGTGGCCCCGGTGCTTCCCGGCGGCCCAGAAGCCGACCTCGGCCACACCCAGGGAGCGCATCGTCAGGCCGATCACGCCCGCCAGCTCGTTCCCGTCCGCGAGGAAGACCCCGAAGGTGAACACGGACGCGTCGGCCCAGCCGTCGGGGACGAGCTGCTCGGTGAAGCTGCGGGCGTGCTCGCGGAGGTAGGGCGAGGGGATCGTGGTCCAGCGCTGGATGTCGGGGTCCTGGGCGGCCTCGTGCACGGCGTCGGCGTCCTCGGGCCCCACCGCGCGCAGCAGCAGGCGGTCGGTGGTGAGCGTGACGGGTTCCATCGGCCGATTCTGCTCGCGGGCGGGAGGCGTGCGCCATTCCTTTGCCGTGCGTGAACGCACCGTCACGATTCGCACAATTCCCCGGCGCGATCCGGCACCATCCGCGGGCCTCGGACGTTGTCCCCTCAGGAGGGCAGAAGCAGCAGCGGTCACGCCTCCTGACGGCAGGCTCCCGGCGCAGCGGGGTCCTCGCATACGATGGCCGTTGCTCAGCAAGTCACATCGCAATCGACCGTCCCAGGCCCGACCGGCAAGGAGACCAACCCCCGTGTCCGTCCTCTCGAAGATCATGCGTGCAGGCGAAGGCAAGATCCTGCGCAAGCTGCACCGCATCGCGGACCAGGTCAACTCCATCGAAGAGGACTTCGTCGCCCTCTCCGACGCCGAGCTGCGGGCCCTCACCGATGAGTACAAGCAGCGGTACGCGGACGGGGAGAGCCTCGACGATCTGCTGCCCGAGGCGTTCGCCACCGTCCGCGAGGCCGCCAAGCGCGTCCTCGGTCAGCGGCACTACGACGTCCAGATGATGGGCGGCGCCGCCCTGCACAAGGGGTACGTCGCCGAGATGAAGACCGGTGAGGGCAAGACCCTCGTGGGTACGCTGCCGGCGTATCTGAACGCCCTCTCCGGAGAGGGCGTCCACATCGTCACGGTCAACGACTACCTGGCCGAGCGCGACTCCGAGATGATGGGCCGCGTCCACCGCTTCCTCGGTCTCGAGGTCGGGTGCATCCTCGCGAACATGACGCCGGCCCAGCGCCGCGAGCAGTACGCGTGCGACATCACCTACGGCACGAACAACGAGTTCGGCTTCGACTACCTGCGCGACAACATGGCGTGGTCGAAGGACGAGCTGGTGCAGCGCGGGCACAACTTCGCCATCGTCGACGAGGTCGACTCCATCCTCATCGACGAGGCCCGTACGCCGCTGATCATCTCCGGTCCGGCCGACCAGGCCACCAAGTGGTACGGCGACTTCGCCAAGCTGGTCAAGCGCCTCAAGCGGGGCGAGCCCGGCAACCCGCTCAAGGGCATCGAGGAGACCGGCGACTACGACGTCGACGAGAAGAAGCGCACGGTCGCGATCCACGAGTCCGGTGTCAGCAAGGTCGAGGACTGGCTCGGCATCGACAACCTCTACGAGTCGGTGAACACCCCGCTCGTGGGCTACCTGAACAACGCCATCAAGGCCAAGGAACTGTTCAAGCGCGACAAGGACTACGTCGTCATCGACGACGAGGTCATGATCGTCGACGAGCACACGGGCCGTATCCTCGCCGGTCGCCGCTACAACGAGGGCATGCACCAGGCCATCGAGGCGAAGGAGGCCGTGCCGATCAAGGACGAGAACCAGACGCTCGCCACGATCACGCTGCAGAACTTCTTCCGCCTCTACAACGTGCTCTCCGGCATGACCGGTACGGCGATGACCGAGGCCGCCGAGTTCCACCAGATCTACAAGCTCGGCGTGGTCCCGATCCCGACCAACCGGCCGATGGTCCGCATGGACCAGTCGGACCTCATCTACCGCACCGAGGTCGCCAAGTTCGAGGCGGTCGTCGACGACATCGCCGAGAAGCACGAGAAGGGTCAGCCGATCCTCGTCGGCACCACGTCCGTCGAGAAGTCGGAGTACCTGTCGCAGCAGCTGAGCAAGCGCGGGATCCAGCACGAGGTGCTCAACGCCAAGCACCACGAGCGCGAGGCGTCGATCGTCGCGCAGGCCGGCCGCAGGGGTGCCGTGACGGTGGCCACCAACATGGCCGGCCGCGGTACGGACATCAAGCTCGGCGGCAACCCGGAGGACCTCGCCGAGGCGGAGCTGCGCCAGCGCGGCCTCGACCCCGAGGAGCACATCGAGGAGTGGGCGGCGGCGCTGCCCGCGGCCCTGGAGAAGGCCGAGGAGGCCGTCCAGGCCGAGAAGGAAGAGGTCGAGTCCCTCGGCGGCCTGTACGTGCTGGGCACCGAGCGGCACGAGTCGCGCCGCATCGACAACCAGCTGCGCGGCCGTTCGGGCCGTCAGGGCGACCCCGGCGAGTCGCGCTTCTACCTCTCGCTGGGCGACGACCTGATGCGCCTGTTCAAGGCCCAGATGGTCGAGCGCGTGATGTCCATGGCCAACGTGCCGGACGACGTGCCGATCGAGAACAAGATGGTCACGCGCGCGATCGCGTCCGCGCAGTCGCAGGTCGAGCAGCAGAACTTCGAGACCCGCAAGAACGTCCTGAAGTACGACGAGGTCCTCAACCGGCAGCGTGAGGTCATCTACGGCGAGCGGCGCCGCGTCCTGGAGGGCGAGGACCTGCACGAGCAGGTCCAGCACTTCATGGACGACACCATCGACGCCTACATCGGCGCGGAGACCGCCGAGGGCTTCCCCGAGGACTGGGACCTGGACCGGCTGTGGGGCGCCTTCAAGCAGCTCTACCCGTGCAAGGTGACCATCGAGGAACTGGAGGAGGCGGCCGGCGACCGGGCCGGACTCACCGCCGAGTTCATCGCCGAGTCCATCAAGGACGACATCCACGAGCAGTACGAGGCGCGGGAGACCCAGCTCGGCTCCGAGATCATGCGGGAGCTGGAGCGCCGGGTCGTGCTGTCGGTCCTGGACCGCAAGTGGCGCGAGCACCTCTACGAGATGGACTACCTCCAGGAGGGCATCGGCCTGCGCGCGATGGCGCAGAAGGACCCGCTGGTGGAGTACCAGCGCGAGGGCTTCGACATGTTCTCCGCCATGATGGACGGCATCAAGGAGGAGTCCGTCGGCTACCTGTTCAACCTGGAGGTCCAGGTGGAGCAGCAGGTCGAGGAGGTCCCGGTCGAGGAGGCCGCGCCGGTGGCGGAGGGCGTGCAGGACACGGTGCCCGCGCAGGCGGGCGCGCGCCCGGAGATCCGCGCCAAGGGGCTCGACGCCCCGCAGCAGCGCAACCTCCACTTCTCCGCGCCGACCGTGGACGGCGAGGGCGGCGTCATCGAGGGCGACTTCGCCAGTGACGACGAGCCCGTCCGCTCCGAGGCCGACGGCCTCACCCGTGCCGAGCGCCGCAAGCAGTCGCGGGGCGGGCGGCGCCGCAAGAAGTGACGTGTGCTCCCCGCTCCGTCGGTGAGCGGGGAGAGACGAGGGCCGGGCACCGGACGGTGCCCGGCCCTCGTGCGTCCGGGCCGCTGCACGCTGCCCGCGGTCGGGTCCCGGGCCGCCGCGCGCAGCCCGGCGGCCGGTGCCCGCGGCCTGGTGCCGGGCCGCTGCCCGAGGCCCTGAGCGCCGGAGCCGGGAGGGTCTTCCCGGGCGCTCCCGCCGGGGCGCTCAGGCGCCGTGGCGCTGCGGGGCGCGGGCGGCGCCCAGTTCGACCGCGGTGCAGCGCCAGCGGAGGTCCTGGCCGCGTTCCAGGCGGAAGGCCATGGCGCGGAGTCGGTCGCCGGCGCCGATGCGGGCGAAGGCCTCCACGGCGTCGGGACCGACCACGTAGTAGCCGATGTCGCGGACGAACGGGCGGATGCCGCGGGTGGTGCGCAGGGGGCCGCGTTCGGCGAGCCGGGCGAGGTCGTCGTAGGCCCGGCCCGCCGTGTGGCCGAGCAGCGAGTGGACCGGCCGCCCGCCGCTGAGGACGGCGAGGAGCCGTTCGGCGAAGAGGTCGGTGGGCAGGGCGCGGGCGCTCCGCGGGGCCGGGACGCCGGTCGCGGCGGGGGCGTTCGGCGCGGGCGGGCGGGTGTCGGCCGGCCTGGTGCGGGCGCGGGAGGGGGCCGCTCCGGGAGAACCCGGTCGGCGGCCGTCCCCGGCCGATGCCGCGGTCCCGCCCCCGCCCGGGGTGCGGGGCGGGGTGCCGCCGGGGCGGCTCGGGTCGCGGCGGCCCGCCGGCCGGGTGCCGGCGCGGAGCGGCGTCGTCCTGGTCATGACCTTGTTCATGCGCATCCCCGTTTCGATGAGCCCGGGCCGGGCCGCTCGGTCCCGTACCCGACGGTAACTTTCCGTGAGGATCCTGTACGCAGAGTCATGGGCGGGGCAAGTGAGGGGCGGCGCGGTCCGGCGGCGCCGGAAGGTTCACTCATCAGGGTGGCCGGGGTGGGAGCGGGCCGGTGCCCGCCTGGGCGCACCGGGTGAATCGCGGGCTCGGGGTGGACGCTCTCCGCGGTGCGGGCGCGAACTCGAAGGGGGACCCCCGCACGTATCCTGAAGGCCCTCCGGAGGCGCGCTGCCGCTCCTTCCGGACCCCGGGAGCCTCCGACACGAAAGCGGCCAGCCATGCGCGTATACGTCCCCCTGACCCTCTCCGGTCTCGCCGAGGCCCACAGGACGGGTGAGCTGGGGAGCGCGGCGTCCGGGGCGGGCGTGGTACCTCTCCGACGACGTCGAGGAACTGGAGTACGCCGCGCTGGGCCGGGCCGCGCTGGCCTCGCTGCGCCTGCTCGCCGCCGACCCGGGCGTGCCGCGGCGGCGGGTCGTGGTGGCCGTGGACGTGCCCGACGGCGCGACCGGCACCGGCCCCGACGGGGGGCCGGACGCCGCGGCACCCGGTGAGGTGCGGGTGGCCGGGCCGGTCCCGCTGGCGAAGGCGGCCTCGGTGCACGTCGACGCCGCGGACGCGGACGGCGACGTCGCCGCGGCGGCCGGAGCGCTGGCGGCGGCGGACGCCGGGGACGGCGACGCCCAGCTCACGGTCGACGCGGCCGAGGACCACGAAATGCTGTGGTTCGCCACCCAGGAGATCCCCGACCTCGTCGCCTGAGCGGTCCGCGGACCCCGCACCGACCCCGCCGGTGTCCTGATGGCCGGCGGGCCCGGGTACGTTCTTGGTATGGGCACGCACGGCACCTCGCACATTGTCTGGGACTGGAACGGGACGCTGTTCCACGACAATGACGCGATCATCGGGGCGACGAACGCGGCGTTCGCCGATCTCGGGCTGGAACCGATCACGCTGGAGCGCTACCGGGCCCTCTACTGCGTGCCCGTGCCGAAGTTCTACGAGCGGCTGCTGGGACGGATGCCGACCGAGGCCGAATGGCAGGTCATGGACGACACCTTCCACCGGTACTACACCGAGCACCGGGTGCGGTGCTCGCTCACCGAGGGTGCGGGCCTGCTGCTCGCCGAGTGGCGCGCGGCAGGCCGTAGCCAGTCCCTGCTCAGCATGTACGGGCACGACGAGCTGATACCGCTCGTGCGCCGGTTCGGCATCGAGGAGCACTTCCTGCGCGTGGACGGGCGGACCGGTCCCAGTGGGGGCAGCAAGGCCGAGCACATGGTGCGGCACCTGCGGGAGCTCGCGCTCCACGGGGTGGAGCCGACGCGGACGGTGGTGATCGGGGACGCCGCCGACGACGCCCTCGCCGCCCGGCACGCAGGCGCGCGGGCCGTGCTGTACACCGGGGGCTCGCACAGCCGGGCCAGCCTGGAGGGCGCGGGGGTCCCCGTGGTGGACACGCTGGCGGAGGCCGTGGCGCTGGCGGAGGACCTGCGGGCGTGAGCCCGCCGTGCCGCACTCCCGGACGAGGGCGCCGCACCCCTGCATGAGAGCGCCGCGCCGGGCCGCCGGACCGGCACCCACCGCGACGCCTGGCGCAGCCGTCCGCCGGTGCCTGCCACGGCGACCGCCGCCCCGAACCTGTCCCGGAGCCCGCGCGGCGCCCGCCACCGGCAGGCCCGCCGTGCCGTCCGGCGCCCGCCCGCTCCCCACACGGCAGCGATCCGCGCGCCGCGCCGCACCGCGCGGTACCCCGCCGGCGCCGTGCGGCGGGAGGGCGGTCCGGGCGGGATCCGGCCCGCAGTCGACCGGTCCGCGCGCCACGAGGCTCCGCGCGCCACGAGGCGCGTGGGGGCCGCCCCTCACCGTCGGTGCGGCAGGTCAGGTCACCGGGGCCTTGGCGCGCAGGACCTTGAGGAACTCGCGCATCCACAACGGGTGGTCGGGCCAGGCGCGGGAGGAGACGAGGGTGCCGTCGACCACCGCCTCGGCGTCCTGGAACGTGGCGCCCGCCGACTGCATGTCCAGTTCCAGCGCGGGGTACGCGGTGACGCGGCGGCCGGTGAGGCCGTCGATCGCGGCGGTCAGCAAGGGGCCGTGGCAGATCTGGGCGACGGGCTTGTCCGCGTCGAAGAAGGACTTGAGGATCTTGCGGAGTTCGGGGTCGTTGCGGAGGTACTCCGGGGCCCGGCCGCCGGGGATCACGACCGCGACGTACTCGCCGGGGTCCACGTCGGCGAACGCGAGGTCGGCGGGCCAGGTGTAGCCGGGCTTCTCGGTGTAGGTGTCGAAACCGGGTTCGAAGTCGTGCACGACGAACTGGAGCTTCTTGCGGGCGGGGGCCGCGATGTGGACCTCGTAGCCCTCCTCGCGGAGGCGTTGGTAGGGGTACAGGACTTCCAGGGACTCGGCGGCGTCGCCGGTGACGATGAGGACTTTCGCGGGCATGGGACGGCTCCCCTCGGGGTGCGTGCACCTGCGGTGCTTTCAGCGTGCCCGGTGGGGAGGGCGGCGTCCAGTGCACGGCTCGCACCCCGGTTTCCCCCGTACGGCGGTCGCGGCGCGCCGAGTGCCGTGCGCCGCGTGCGGCGCTCCTGCCGCAGGGGCCCGCCCGGCGCCCCCGGCCCGGTGCGGCCCCCGCCCGGCCGTCCGGTGGGCCGCCCGTGACGGGGCGGCCGGAACCGGTGCGCGCGCTGCTCGGACGGCCCCGCCCGGCGTCCCGTCTCCCGCCGCACGCGGCACAGGCGCCCCGCGGCACCTTCGGCGCCCCGCCGCGCCTGTGCAGAACGTCAAACTTCGGGCCCGGGTTTTGTACACATACGGCTCATGACGAGCCCCGGGTAGGGAGCGATAGCCTTGGTGGCGTGATCAGCGCGATATCTCGCGGGGGCGCTGTTGCCCCTGCCCTGCGCCCGGAAGACGTGGAGAACATCCGTGTCCGGGCGGTGGTCGCTGGTCTTCGCGGGTGGGAGGGGGCCTTTTGGGCTCCCGGGACACCGCGTCGGATCCGCAGTTCGGTGGGGCCGCGAGCGGCGTCACATGCTACGGGCGTGTTGAAAATGGCCGACAACCCCCCGCTCATCTCTCCTTGCGGCATAGCGTCGGAGCAGACCGGACACCCCGCGTCTCGGCGTCACGTCGCAAGGGAAGAGACCGTACTTCCTTCAACGTCACGCAACGGCGCGCGACAGGAGCCAGAGGACAATGCAGACCAAGCTGGACGAAGCAAAGGCCGAGCTGCTCGAACGGGCGGCCCGGGTCGCTGAGAACAGCCCGGTCGGGGGGCACCTACCGACCGGGACGACGGGCGAGGGCTCTCCGGACACCCCGGACACCCAGGGCGCCTCGGACCGTAAGTCCGTACTCGCGTTCCTCCAGCGCTACTACCTGCACACCGCTCCCGAGGACCTCGGTGACCGCGATCCGGTCGATGTCTTCGGGGCCGCGTACTCGCACTACCGGCTCGCCGAGAACCGGCCGCAGGGCACCGCCAACGTGCGGGTCCACACCCCGACGGTCGAGGAGAACGGGTGGACGTGCAGCCACTCCGTCGTCGAGGTGGTCACCGATGACATGCCGTTCCTGGTGGACTCCGTCACCAACGAGCTGACGCGCCAGGGCCGGGGCATCCACGTCGTCATCCACCCGCAGGTCGTGGTGCGCCGCGACGTGACCGGCAAGCTCATCGAACTGCTGGCCTCCGGCCCGGCGGGCGAGCTGCCCCACGACGCGCACATCGAGTCCTGGATCCACGTCGAGATCGACCGTGAGACCGACCGCTCCGACCTGAAGCAGATCACCGCCGATCTGCTGCGGGTGCTCTCCGACGCCCGCGAGGCCGTCGAGGACTGGGAGAAGATGCGGGACGCGGCGACCCGCCTGGCCGAGGCCCTGCCCGACGAGCCCACCCCCGGCGATGTGCCCGAGCAGCAGGTCGAGGAGGCGCGGGAACTGCTGCGCTGGCTCGCCACGGACCACTTCACCTTCCTCGGGTACCGGGAGTACGAGCTCCGGGAGGACGACTCCCTCGCCGCCGTCCCGGGCACCGGCCTCGGCATCCTGCGCGCCGACCCCCACCACGCCGGTGAAGACAGCCACCCGGTCAGCCCGTCCTTCGAGCGGCTGCCCGCCGATGCCCGGGCCAAGGCGCGCGAGCACAACCTGCTGGTGCTGACCAAGGCGAACAGCCGGGCCACCGTGCACCGGCCCTCCTACCTCGACTACGTCGGGGTCAAGAAGTTCGACGCCGAGGGGAACGTCGTCGGCGAGCGGCGCTTCCTCGGACTGTTCTCCTCCGCCGCCTACACCGAATCGGTGCTGCGCGTCCCCGTGATCCGGCGCAAGGTCGACGCCGTGCTCAGGGGCGCGGGCTTCTCCCCGAACAGCCACGACGGGCGCGACCTGCTCCAGATCATGGAGACGTACCCGCGCGACGAGCTGTTCCAGACGCCCGTCGACGAGCTGCGGGCCATCGTCACCTCCGTCCTGTACCTCCAGGAACGCCGCAGGCTCCGGCTCTACCTGCGGCAGGACGAGTACGGGCGCTACTACTCCGCGCTCGTCTACCTGCCGCGCGACCGGTACACCACCGGGGTGCGGCTGAGGATCATCGACATCCTCAAGGAGGAGCTCGGCGGCATCAGCGTCGACTTCACCGCCTGGAACACCGAATCGATCCTCTCCCGGCTGCACTTCGTCGTCCGCGTCCCGCAGGGCACCGAGCTGCCGGAGCTCAGCGACAGCGACAAGGAGCGCATCGAGGCTCGCCTGGTCGAGGCCGCCCGGTCCTGGGCCGACGGGTTCGCCGAGGCGCTGGGCGCCGAGTTCGGCGAGGAACGGGCCGCCGAGCTGCTGCGCGGGTACGGCAACGCCTTCCCCGAGGGCTACAAGGCCGACCACACCCCCCGCTCCGCGGTCGCCGACCTGGCGCACCTGGAGGGCCTCGGCGACGGCACGACCGGCCCGGACTTCGCGCTCAGCCTGTACGAGCCGGTGGGTGCCGCGCCCGACGAGCGCCGCTTCAAGATCTACCGCCGGGGCGAGGCCATCTCCCTGTCCCGCGTGCTGCCGGTGCTGAACCGGCTGGGCGTGGAGGTGATGGACGAGCGGCCCTACGAGCTGCGCTGCACCGACCGGACGAAGAACGCCTGGATCTACGACTTCGGGCTGCGCATGCCGAAGACGCAGAAGGGTGCCGCCGACGGCGCCTACGTCGGCGACGACGCCCGCGAGCGCTTCCAGGACGCCTTCTCGGCGACCTGGACGGGTAAGGCCGAGAACGACGGGTTCAACCAGCTGGTGCTGAGCGCCGGGCTGGACTGGCGGCAGGCCATGGTGCTGCGGACGTACGCGAAGTACCTGCGGCAGGCCGGGTCCACCTTCTCGCAGGACTACATGGAGGACACCCTCCGCAACAACGTCCACACCACCCGGCTGCTCGTCTCGCTGTTCGAGGCGCGCATGTCGCCCGACCGGCAGCGCGCCGGGCTCGAACTGATCGACGCCCTGCTGGAGGAGCTCGACGCCGCGCTCGACCAGGTCGCCTCCCTCGACGAGGACCGGATCCTGCGGTCGTTCCTGACCGTGATCAAGGCGACCCTGCGCACCAACTTCTTCCAGGAGGCCGCGGCCGGCAGGCCGCACGACTACGTCTCGATGAAGTTCGACCCGCAGGCCATCCCGGACCTGCCGGCACCGCGCCCGGCGTACGAGATCTGGGTGTACTCGCCGCGGGTCGAGGGCGTCCACCTGCGGTTCGGCAAGGTCGCCCGCGGTGGTCTGCGCTGGTCCGACCGGCGCGAGGACTTCCGCACCGAGATCCTCGGCCTGGTCAAGGCGCAGATGGTGAAGAACACCGTCATCGTGCCGGTCGGCGCGAAGGGCGGCTTCGTCGCCAAGCAGCTGCCGGACCCGAGCGTGGACCGGGACGCGTGGCTGGCCGAGGGCATCGCCAGCTACAAGACCTTCATCTCGGCGCTGCTCGACATCACCGACAACATGGTGGCCGGCGAGGTCGTGCCCCCGGCGGACGTCGTCCGGCACGACGAGGACGACACCTACCTGGTGGTCGCGGCCGACAAGGGCACGGCGACCTTCTCCGACATCGCCAACGAGGTCGCGCAGGCGTACAACTTCTGGCTCGGCGACGCCTTCGCCTCCGGCGGCTCCGCCGGCTACGACCACAAGGGCATGGGCATCACCGCCCGCGGCGCCTGGGAGTCGGTCAAGCGGCACTTCCGCGAGCTGGGTGTGGACACCCAGACCGAGGACTTCACGGTCGTCGGCATCGGCGACATGTCCGGTGACGTGTTCGGCAACGGCATGCTGCTCTCCGAGCACATCGGCCTGGTCGCCGCCTTCGACCACCGGCACATCTTCATCGACCCCGACCCGGACGCGGCCACCTCCTACGCCGAGCGCCGCCGCCTGTTCGAGCTGCCCCGCTCCAGCTGGGCCGACTACAACACCGACCTGATCTCCGCGGGCGGCGGGGTGTTCCCGCGCTCGGCCAAGGCGATCCAGGTCAACGCGCACATCCGCGCGGCCCTCGGCATCGAGACCAAGGTCTCCAAGGTGACCCCGGCCGAGCTGATGAAGGCGATCCTGCAGGCGCCGGTGGACCTGCTGTGGAACGGCGGCATCGGCACGTACGTCAAGTCCTCCGCCGAGTCGAACGCCGACGTCGGGGACAAGGCCAACGACGCGATCCGCGTCGACGGCCGGGACCTGCGCGTCAAGGTCGTCGGCGAGGGCGGCAACCTGGGCCTGACCCAGCTCGGCCGCATCGAGTTCGCGACGCACGGCGGCAAGATCAACACCGACGCCATCGACAACAGTGCCGGTGTGGACACCTCCGACCACGAGGTGAACATCAAGATCCTGCTCAACGGCCTGGTCGCGGAAGGCGACATGACCGTCAAGCAGCGCAACAAGCTGCTCGCCGAGATGACCGACGAGGTCGGCAGCCTCGTCCTGCGCAACAACTACGCGCAGAACACGGCGATCGCCAACGCGCTGGCCCAGTCCAAGGACATGCTCCACGCCCAGCAGCGCTTCCTGAAGCACCTGGTGCGCGAGGGCCACCTGGACCGGGCGCTGGAGTTCCTGCCGACGGACCGCCAGATCCGCGAGCGCCTGAACACCGGCCACGGCCTGACCGGGCCCGAGACGGCCGTACTGCTGGCCTACACGAAGATCACGGTCGCCGAGGAGCTGCTGCACACCTCGCTGCCGGACGACCCCTACCTGCGGGGTCTGCTGAACTGCTACTTCCCGACGGCGCTGCGCGAGCAGTTCGCCGACGGGATCGACAGCCACCCGCTGCGCCGCGAGATCACCACGACCGTGCTGGTCAACGACACGGTCAACACGGGCGGCACGACCTACCTGCACCGCCTGCGCGAGGAGACCGGAGCGTCGCTGGAGGAGATCGTCCGGGCGCAGACCGCGGCCCGCGCGATCTTCCGCTCGGCCGTGGTGTGGGACGGGGTGGAGGCCCTCGACAACCGGGTCGAGGCCGACGTGCAGACGCGGATCCGGCTGCACTCGCGCCGTCTGGTGGAGCGCGGCACGCGCTGGCTGCTCAACAACCGGCCGCAGCCGATCCAGCTGCAGGAGACGGTGGACTTCTTCGCCGAGCGTGTCGAGCAGGTCTGGCAGGAGCTGCCGAAGCTGCTCAGGGGCGCGGACCTGGAGTGGTACGAGCAGATCCACGAGGAGCTGACCGGCGTCGGAGTGCCCGACGAGCTCGCGACCCGGGTGGCCGGCTTCTCCTCGGCCTTCCCGGCGCTGGACATCGTCTCGGTGGCCGACCGCATGGGCCGGGAGCCGCTGGACGTCGCCGAGGTGTACTACGACCTCGCCGACCGGCTCTCCATCAGCAAGCTGATGGACCGGATCATCGAGCTTCCCCGGGCCGACCGCTGGCAGTCCATGGCCCGCGCCGCGATCCGTGAGGACCTGTACGCCTGCCACTCGGCCCTGACGGCCGACATCCTGGCGGCGGGCAACGGCACCTCGACGCCGGACCAGCGGTTCACGGTGTGGGAGCAGAAGAACGCGCCGATCCTCTCCCGGGCCCGCACGACGCTGGAGGAGATCCAGGGCTCGGACGCGTTCGACCTGGCCAATCTGTCGGTGGCGATGCGGACCATGCGGACGCTGCTGCGGCAGCACTCCTGAGCCGGTTGGGCTCGTGCGGCGCGCCCGTGCCGCACGAGCCCGGCGGCAGGAAGACCCTCACGGCCCGCTCGGGGCCGTGAGCGGGCGGTACTTCGTCCACCACGGACCCGATCGGGGCCGTGGTGGACGAAGAAGAAGGACGAGCAGGAAGAAGACGCACGGTCCCTGCGCGAGGGGCCCGTACAGCGAGGGGCGCCCCGTGATCGGGGCGCCCCTCGCCGTATGCCGGTCGGTCCGGTGCCGCGACCGGAACGGTTCACCGGCTCGCCCGCCCGGGCACCGCATCAGCGGCGGGTGAACTTCTCGTACTGCCGGAGCACCTCGTCGGTCGGGCCGTCCATACGCAGCTCGCCGCGCTCCAGCCAGAGCACCCGCTCGCAGGTGTCGCGGATCGATGCGTTGCTGTGGCTGACCAGGAACACCGTGCCGGCTTCCTTGCGCAGCTCGCGGATGCGTTCCTCGGAGCGCTTCTGGAACCTGGCGTCGCCGGTGGCCAGGGCCTCGTCGATGAGGAGGACGTCGTGGTTCTTGGCCGCGGCGATGGAGAAGCGCAGGCGGGCGGACATGCCGGAGGAGTAGGTGCGCATCGGCAGGGTGATGAAGTCACCCTTGTCGTTGATGCCCGAGAAGTCGACGATGTCCTCGTACCGCTCCTTGATCTCGGCGCGGGACATGCCCATCGCCAGGCCGCCGAGGTACACGTTGCGCTCCCCGGTCAGGTCGCTCATCAGGGCCGCGTTGACGCCGAGGAGGGAGGGCTGGCCGTCGGTGAGGATCCGGCCGTTCTCCACCGGGAGCAGGCCGGCGACGGCCTTGAGCAGGGTGGACTTGCCGGAGCCGTTGGTGCCGATCAGGCCCACCGCCTCGCCCTTGTAGGCGACGAACGACACGTTCTTCACGGCGTGCACCCGGCGCACCCCGGAGGACTTCTCGGCCTCCTTGCGGCGCATGATGCGGTTGAGGGCGGCGGTGGCGGAGCCGCGGCCGGAGCCGGTGCCGTTGACCTTGTAGACGATGTCGACGCCGTCGACGACGACGGTCGGGATCGGTTCCCCGGCCGGGGTGGCGGCGGGGGCGGGGGTCTGCTCGGGGGTGCGTGCGAGGGTCTGCTCAGCCACGGCCGTAGGTCTCCTCAGCCTTCCAGAAGTAGATGAAGCCGCCGATGCCGACGACCACCGCCCAGCCTGCCGCGACCGCCCACACGTGCGGGGGCAGGTGGTCGGCGTGGAAACTGTCGATCAGCGCGAAACGCATCAGGTCGATGTAGACGGCGCCCGGCTGGCACCGCATCGCCGTGATCGCCCACTCGGGCATGTTGCTGTTGCGCAGCGTCGCGTCGATGCTCCACATGACGCCCGAGGTGTACATCCAGGTGCGCAGGATGAACGGCATCAGCTGCGCGATGTCCGGGGTGTTCGCACCCAGGCGGGCCATGACCATGGTGACGCCGACATTGAACCCGGACTGCAGCAGCAGGACCGGCACGGCCAGCACCCAGGACGTCGCGACCGGCACGCCGAAGCAGAGCAGGATGCCGATCAGCGCGATCATCGAGAACAGCAGCTGCTGGAGCTGCTGGAGGCAGAAGGAGATCGGCAGTGCGGCCCGCGGGAAGTGCAGGGCGCGCACCAGGCCGATGTTGCCGGAGACCGCGCGCGTACCCGCCATGATCGAGTTCTGCGTGAACGTCCACATGAACACGCCCGTGACCAGGAACGGCACGAAGTCGTCCACGCCGTCCCTGGTGCCGATCAGCACACCGAAGATGAAGAAGTACACGGCCGCGTTCAGCAGCGGGGTCATCACCTGCCAGACCTGGCCCAGCTTGGCCTGGCTGTACTGGGCGGTGAGCTTGGCGGTGGCGAAGGCGGTGATGAAGTGGCGGCGGGCCCACAGCTGGCGCACGTACTCGGGCAGGGACGGGCGGGCGCCGCTGACGGTCAGGCCGTGGCGGGCGGCCAGCGCCGCCAGGTCGAGGTCGTCGGCCGTGGGGGCCTGCCGGGGCGGTGTGTGGAGGACCTGGCTCACATCCGCTGCTTTCGTTCGGTGGAGGGGGGTGGTGATGTGCCGGAAGGAGGGGGGCCGGTCGCCGGGACGTCGTCCGGGCGACCTCACGCGTCTCCTCACCGTTTTCTTACGTCGGGACGGGACCGTATCGTCGCAACGCGAGCGTAGGCCGATCTGACGTTGGAACGCAACCGTTTCGTCGTAACGCCCCTATGCTGGTCGGCATGACCACGAACGCCGACGGGCCCCAGCCCCGACCGCGCCGGAGGCAACCCGCCGGGGCCGCCGTGCTCCGGGAGGACGTGACCGAGGCGATCCGTGCGGCCGTCTTCGAGGAGCTCGCGGCGGTCGGCTACGCCCGCATGTCCATCGAGGGCATCGCGCGGCGCGCCGGCGTGGGCAAGACGGCGGTGTACCGGCGCTGGCGCTCGAAGCTGCACCTGGTGCTGGACGTGGTGTCCGCGCTCGCCGTGATGGGCCTGCCGACCCCGGACACGGGCACCCTCCAGGGCGACCTGCGCCTGCTGTACGAGGTGACCTCGCGCGCGCTGCGCCACCCCGTGGCCTCCCAGGTCATCCCCGACCTCCAGGCCGAGGCGGCCCGGAACCCGGACATCGCCGAGGCGATGCAGAAGGCGCTGCGCGAGGGGCAGGACAGTGTGGCCAGCGGGATCGTGGCGGCGGCGCAGCGGCGGGGGGAGATCCGCGAGAACCTCGGGGAGCAGGACGAGCAACTGGCGCTGGACATCATCTCGGGCCCGCTGTACTGGCGCTCGGTGGTGATCCGCAGCCCCAAGCTGCCCCGGGGCTACCTGGACGCCCTGACCCGCACGACGACCGAGGCGCTCAGGGCCCTGTGACCGGGCCGTCCACCGGCCCGTCCTGCCGGAAGCGGCCGAAGGCGTCCGCGCCGTCCAGGCCGCCCCGTTCCAGCGGGGGCTCGGCGACGAGCACAGCCATCTGGGTGTCGTCGGTCGCCTCCCCGGGCTGCCGGCCGCCGCCCCCGCACATCTCACCGCCCTGCCCGGCCTGCGGGAACCGCGCCGAGAAGGCCCCTTCGGGCCCGCCCTCGAAGGGCGCACCCGGCGCGTCGCCCACGGCCGAGCCGATCACGGCCCCCGGCACACGGCCGGTACGGCCCCGGTACGTGCTGCCGGGGGCTCCGTGGCGGCGGGATCCGCCGAGACGGCATGCGCAGGAGCGGGCACCACGGGGACGGGGTCCGTGGGGCCGCAGGGTCGGTGGCCGGAGGCGGGCATGGCGGCAGCGTAAAGGGCGGGCAAGTGCCGGCTCGCCGTCCTAGCCTGATCGTCGTGAACATGCGTAAGCGCAAGAAGCTCGCGAGCCGGCTCGTGACGGCGGCGGTACTCGGGCAGCCGACCGAGGTCGAGGCGCTGCTGCGGGCCGGCGCCTCACCGGCGGCGGCGAACGGGGAGGGCACCACGCCGTTGTACGCGGCGTCCGTGCACGGAGCGACGGACATCGTGCTGAGGCTGCTGGCGGCCGGGGCGTCGCCGGACACCGAGAGCGGGCACGGTTCGGAGGGCACGCCGCTGTGCGGGGCGGCCTGCTGGGGCCACACCGAGACGGTGCGGGCGCTGCTCGCACACGGTGCCGCTCCCGGTCTGCGCGAGGACCGGGGAGCGGGTTGCACCCCGCTGGAGTGGGCCCTGACGGGGCGGCACGAGGAGACCGCCGCCGTGCTGCGCGCCGCGGGAGCCGTCCCGGGCGGGCGGTAGGAGCGGGACGAGCGGCGCCCTGGGAGGTGCTTGCGGAGAGCTGGTGGGGTCCACGTGCGGTCCACGACGGTCCGGGTGCGGTCGCCGGTGCGGGGGATGCGGGGCGGCGTCGGGCCGGGCCGTGTGGGCCGCACCGGACGTCGTGCAGGTCCGCGGGAGCGGCGGGGGCTCGGGGGCGGGCGGCCGGGCCGCGAAGGGGGCCGGTGCCGCAGGAGGACGCCGGGGGTGCCGCGTGTGTCCGGTGCGCCCCGTGGTGCGGGGAGCCCGGCGGCGATGTGGAGGCGGGCACCCGTGGTCGTCGCCGCCTGCGCGGTCGCGCCGCCCGGGGAGAGGGCGGTGCCGCCGCACCGGGCTGCCGGACGGTCGAGTAGAGGCGTCCGTCGAGGCCGTGGGCGGGGGCGTCCGGCGCGGTGCGGTCAGGAGCAACCAGGGGCCTCCTGCAGGGCTGCCGCGTCGAGTGCCGTGGTGAGTTCGTCGAGGCGTTCGCGCAGGGTGCGGATCTCCTCGACGTCGCAGCCGGTGGCCGCAGCGATCCGGCGCGGCACCTGGCGGGCGCGTTCCCGCAGCGCGCTGCCCTCCTCGGTGAGCCCGACCTGCACCGAGCGCTCGTCGCGGGCGCTGCGCTCGCGCCGGACGAGTCCGGCCGCCTCCAGCCGCTTCAGCAGCGGGGAGAGCGTGCCGGAGTCGAGCCGCAGGTGCTCACCCAGCTTCTTGACGGGCAGCTCGCCCCGTTCCCACAGGACCAGCATCACCAGGTACTGGGGGTAGGTGAGGCCGAGGTCCTTGAGGATCACGCGGTACACGCCGTTGAAGGCGCGGGACGCGGCGTGCAGCGAGAAGCAGATCTGGTGGTCCAGGCGGAGCCAGTCGTCCTCTGCGGCGGGGGCGGGCTGGAGCGGGGTCATGTCCAAAGGGTAGCCCTTGCTCCCCAACCAGTTGTGCACAACTTAATTGTGTGCTCTACTTTGGTGCGGTGGGCCCGACCGGGCCGGCCGGAACCCGACTTCGTAAGGGATGGTTCACGCATGGACGCGCTGTACACCGCCGTCGCCACCGCCACCCACGGCCGCGAGGGCCGCACCGTCAGCTCCGACGGGGCGATCGACCTCGCGCTGGCCATGCCGGTCGCGCTGGGCGGCAACGGTCTGGGCACCAACCCCGAACAGCTCTTCGCCGCCGGCTATGCCGCCTGCTTCGGCAGCGCGCTGGGGCTGGTCGGCCGCCAGGCCAAGGTGGACGTCAGCGACGCCGCGGTGACCGCCGAGGTCTCGATCGGCAAGGACGGCGAGGGCTTCGGGCTCGCCGTCACCCTCCGCGTCGAACTGCCCGCGACGGTGGACGAGGCCACCGGCCGCAAGCTGGTCGAGAGCGCCCACCAGGTCTGCCCCTACTCCAACGCCACCCGCGGCAACATCCCGGTCGACCTCGTCATCGAGTGACGCAGGTCCCGCGTCAGCGCCCGACCCGCGCCAGCACCTCTCCCGTCCGCCGACTCCACGCCACCACCACCGCCTCCTCGGGCACCCGCCGCCGGCGCGTCAGCAGCAGCCAGCGCACGTGGTCGCGGCGGACCACGGCGGCCCGCTCGGCGCGGGTCGAGTCGTCGGCGAGGTAGGCGCGGACGTCGGCGACCCGGCGCTGCCGCTCCGCCTCGGGCAGCGCCGGGTCGGGCCAGGCCGGCGCCACCAGATCGGGGCCGTATCCGGCGATCATGCGGACGGCGTGGTAGCCGTCCGTCAGCACGACCTCGCCCGGCCGGATGTACTGCGCGGCCCATGTGTACGACGGCCAGCGCGGCGGCTGTGGAAAGCCCACCGGATCCAGTGAGCGCGGCACCACCGCCCCGGCCTGCACGGTCAGGAAGCCGGTCAGGGCCCCGGCCGCCGCGACCACGCCCAGCAGTCGCCGCCGAGGACGCCAGGGCCGGGGCTGCGCCAGCTCCACGGCGAGCGCGAACTGCAGCGGGACCAGCGTCAGGCCGAGGATGCGGCCGTAGGTGTAGTGGCCGCTGGCCCAGCCGTACGCCACCACCAGGCAGTCAACGGCGAACATCAGCACCAGCGGGTCCCGCCACGACCGCCTCGCGCGCAGCCACAGCACCGGCAGGCCCACCAGCAGCGCCAGCCAGAAGTGGGCCGGCAGGTCGTCGTACAGCCGCCGGTGGATCCCGTCGACGGTGGTGTTCCCGGCCAGTGCGAACGCGTCGAAGTACGGCCACGACCGGGCCGCCAGCACCGCCGCCGCTCCCGTCACCGCCCAGCGCGCCAGCACCGCACGCGACCAGTTCCGCTGCCATCCGGCGACGAACGCGGCCCCGCCGGTCACCGCCGCGACCGAGGTGATCGGGTGGACCAGCAGGATCGTGCCGTACAGCGCGCCGAGTGCCGCGTACCCGGCGAAGCCGCGCAGCCCGGTCGGGCCGACGTAGCGCACCCCGCCGGTGTCCCGCGCCCTCGCGCCCGTCAGCGCCCAGGCCCAGAAGGTGAGCCCGATCGCGAAGGTGGACGGGTAGCCGAGGTTGCCGGTCATCGACATCAGGCCCAGGTAGCCGCTCCACCACGCCCGCTCGGTGCCCCACAGCAGGGTCATCGCGGCGAGCGCGAGGACCGGCGCCCACGGCCGCGGTGTCAGGACCCGCACGAAGCGGCCGATGCCGGTCAGCAGCACCAGCAGGTTCAGCGGCCCGGCGAGCCGCACCACCTCCCAGCCGCCCAGCCCCGTCGACCGGGCGAACGCGCCCTCCGCGACGGCGTACGGCGAGTAGTAGGGGCTGCCGGCGCCCGGCAGGTCCGCCATCGGATGGCGCGGTGCGAGCAGGTGCGCCGACAGCCGCTCGACCACCGCGGCGTGCTGCCCGGCGTCGCAGCACAGCGGCACCCGCCAGTACGCCAGCGACATCACCAGCCAGAACAGCAGGCCGAAGACCTGGTACGGCGAGGGGCGCCGGAAGCGGCCGCCGCGCAGCGCCGTGGCGCCGCGCGGCGGCCGTCGGGCGAGGAGGCCGACACTCATCGCACATCCACCGCAGAACTGGGCATTCGCCCTATATGCCCTGTCTGGCCGGCGTTCCCGCCACACCTCACCACATCGAGTGAGCCCAGGCGCAGCCACTCGCCCGGCGCACCGCCCCGGCCCGGTGCCGTGACCGGACCGGCGCCCGGGCACGGCACCCGCCCGGGACGCGACACCCGCTCCCGCCGTGGACGCGGACCTCGGACCAGGGCCGTCACGAGGAGGCGAGCAGATCCCTGCCGGCGGCCTGGCCGGGCAGCCTGACCTGCGGCTCGCGCGCGGGCATCGACTCGCCCAGCAGCAGTGTCCGCACCACCCGCTCGGCGGCGCGCCCGTCGTCGAACTCGCAGAACCGCTCCCGGAAGGCGGCTCGCAGCCGCGCGGACCCGTCGTCCCGCCAGGCCCCCGAGGCGAACAGCCACGCCAGTTCCCGGTAGGACCGCGAGACATGGCCCGGCGGCTCGGCGGTGATGTCGAGATAGGCGCCGCGGCCGGCCGTGTACGTCTCCCAGTCGTCGGCGTGCACCACGATCGGCCGGTCGAGGTTGGCGTAGTCGAACATCAGGGCCGAGTAGTCGGTGACCAGGACGTCGGCGGCGAGCATCACCTCCTCGGCGTGCGGCTCGTCCGTCGCGTCCACCAGCACCCCGCGCCGGTGCAGTTCGGCCAGCCCCGCCCCCCGCGCCGGCCCCGTCGCCAGGGACGGGTGCAGCCGCACGACCAGGGTGTGGCCCTCACCGAGGTCCTCGGCGAACCGGGCGAGGTCGATCCGGTCGACGTGCCCGCCGCGCCGGTACTCGCGACGGGTCGGGGCGTACAGCACGACCGTGTGCCCGTCCGGGACGCCCAGTCGCTCACGGACCCCCCGGCCCTCCTCCGGCCCGGCGCCGACCAGCACGTCGTTGCGCGGGCTGCCGGTCCGGGCGGAGCTGAAGTGACAGGGGTAGGCCCGCTCCCACACCAGCTCGGAGTGGCGGTTGGCGACCAGGCTGTGGTCCCAGCGGTCGGCGCGGCGCAGCATCTGCGGCACGTCCACGCCGAGCCGGGCGCCGGGCCGGTCGAGCAGATCGGCCCCCATGTACTTCAGCGGGGTGCCCTGATGGGTGTGGACATGGACGCTGCCGAGCCGCTTGTCCAGGCCGCCGGGCCAGTTCACGTTGTTGACGAAGAACGTGGCGCGGGCGGTGATCTGCCGGTACCGCAGCGAGTCGAGCAGCACGTACTCCACGTCGTCGGGCAGCTGCGCGGCCGTCTCCGCGTCGCGCACCACCCACACCCCCCGCAGATGCGGGGCGATCTCGCGGGCCTTGCGGAAGACGGCGGCCGGATCGCCGAGCATGCCGCGGTGGGAGAACGCCGAGTACACGGCGAGGTACGGGTCCAGCGGGCGGCGGGCGTGCAGCGTCGTCCAACCGCGCTTGACCCGTCCGGCGGCCACGCGCCGGGCGGCCAGAGCACGCCGCCCCAGCGCCTGCCCCGCCCGCTCCGCCTGCCGCTGCACCAGGTAAGCGGCATAACCGCCCTGAAGCGCCTTCAGTTCCGCCGGGATCTCGGCCCCCTCGGGCCGGTGCGCGCGGAACATCCGCGCCGTGCGCCGGAAGAACTCGCCCTTGTCCGCGGGCGGCAGCCGGTCCGGCTTGGCGAGGATGTCCAGGCAGTGCTCGCCCATCTTGCGGTGCAGGTACGGCCGCCAGGACGCCAGGGCCGGGCGGGAGTCGACGAACGCGAACACCCGCTCGTACTGGTCGTGGACGTCGAAGTGCTTGCGGCTGGTGGTGGACAGGATGTTGCCCTGGCGGCGCTGCCGGTAGTGCAGGCAGATCCGGTCCAGCGTGACGATCCGCTCGGCGCTGAGCATCACCGGGAACGTCCACGGGGTGTCCTCGTAGTAGCCCGGCGGGAACTCGAAGCCGTTCTCGTCGACGAAGTCGCGGCGGTAGACCTTGTTCCACACCACCATCAGCAGGTCGAGGATCTCCGGCCGCTCGGCCGCGGTGAAGGCCGCGTCCCCGGCCTCCGCGAGCACCCGGGCCAGGGCGTTGCGGCGGGTGCCGCCCCACCAGTAGGTGCGGGCGTAGTCGAAGACGAGCACGTCCGGGTCGTCGGCCTCGGCCAGCCGGTCGGCCATCGCGCGCAGCGCGCCCGGCGTCAGGGTGTCGTCGCTGTCGAGGAAGAGCACGTAGTCGCCGCCCGCGTACGGCATGCCCGCGTTGCGGGCGCGGCCCAGGCCCACGTTCTCCGGCAGGTGCAGCGCCCTGACCCGCGCGTCGCGCGCGGCGTACTCGTCGAGGATCGCGCCGCAGCCGTCGGGGGAGCAGTCGTCGACCGCGATCACCTCCAGGTCGCGGTAGCACTGCTCCAGGACCGAGTCGAGGCACTCGCGCAGGAAGCCCTGGACCTTGAAACAGGGCACGATGATGCTGAAACGGGGCATGTCAACTCCTGACCAGGGTCGTCGCGGCGGGGGCGGGAACGCGTTCGGCCGGCGGCCGGACCGGCGGGATCGACTCCGCCGGCTCGCCGAGCAGCACCCGGCGCACGACGCGCTCGGCGGCGCGCCCGTCGTCGAACTCGCAGAACCGCTCCCGGAAGGCGGCCCGCTGCCGGGCCGACCGGGCCCCGCAGTGCTCGCCCTCCCGGAAGATCCGCGCCAGCTCCTGCGGGGTGCGCGCCACCGGCCCCGGAGGGGTCCGCAGCAGGTCGAAGTAGACGCCGCGGGTCTCCCGGTAGACCTCCCAGTCGTCGGCGTACACGACGATCGGCCGGTCCAGGTTGGCGTAGTCGAACATGATCGACGAATAGTCGGTGACCAGGACGTCCGCGGCCAGGCACACATCCTCCGAGGAGCGGTGCGCGGTCACGTCGACGACCCGGCCCGAGGCGGCGGCGCCGCCCCGGTCGTAGAAGTAGTGGGCGCGCAGCAGCACGACCACGTCCTCGCCGGCCGCGGCGCAGAACGCCTCCAGGTCCAGGGCGGCGTCGAAGCCGGTCCGCCAGTCCCGGTGGGTGGGCGCGTACAGCACCGCCGTGCTGCCCTCCGGCACGCCGAGCTCGCGGCGCACGCGTGCCACGTCGTCCGCGGTCGCCGTGTAATACACGTCGTTGCGGGGATAGCCGTACTCCAGGTGCTCGTAGGAACCGGGGAAGGCGCGTTCCCACATCTGCGTGGAGTGGCGGTTGGACGACAGGTTGAAGTCCCAGCGGTCGACCCGGCCCAGCAGCTTGGTGAAGCTGCCGGCGGCGGCCGCCACCACCGGGTACGTCGACTGGTCGACGCCCATCTTCTTCAGCGGTGTGCCGTGCTGCGTCTGCAGGTGCACGCTGCCCGGCCGTTTGACGACCCCTTCGGCGAAGTTGGCGTTGTTGATCAGGAACTTGGCGCGGGCCAGCACCTCCCAGGAGCGGCGGCTGCCGAGCACCGCGTGGTCGACGCCCTTTGGAACGGTGTGCGCCTGGTCGGGCTCGACGAGGAACACCGACCGGATGTGCGGGGCCAGTTCGCGGGCCTTGGCGTGGATCGCGGCCGGGTTGCAGGCGTACCCGCGGCCCCAGTAGGCGCAGTACA
Organism: Streptomyces actuosus; assembly: GCF_016921115.1. GTDB lineage: Bacteria > Actinomycetota > Actinomycetes > Streptomycetales > Streptomycetaceae > Streptomyces > Streptomyces actuosus_A. The sequence continues at coordinate 163,759 of NZ_JAFFZS010000012.1, read as the reverse complement.
CCGCGAGGCCGGGGTCGATGCGCCGGCGCAGGAACCACCGGTAGAGCAGGCGCGTGCGCAGGCCCCCGGGGCGCGGCAGCCGACCCGCGGCCTGCACGGCCCACCGGTTGACGGCGCGCAGAGCCCGGAACGCCGTGCCGGCGCCCGCCGCCAGCAGCCGGTGCTGGACGCCGAGGCTCCCGCCCGGTCTGCGGAACCCGGCGGGGCGGTGGCGGCGGTAGAGGCGACTCGCCCGGCGGAAGAAGGCGCGCCGCCGCCCGGGAAGCCGCCCCGGCTGCGCCGCCGTCCTCAGCACGGCCGCGAAGAGCTGCTCGAACAGGGGAGCCGTACGCTCGGGGGACAGGCCGAGCTCCGCCGCTGTCCGCAGGACGAGCCCGACCTGATCGAGGAGATCGAAGTGGTGCTCGCCGGGCAGGTTGAGCCGGCTGCCCTGCCGCCGCCGCAGATGCCGTACGACGACCGTGCGCGCCACCGCCATCCGTGTCGCGTGCAGGGCGACCAGGCCGCCGAACCCGACGTCGGTGAAGTGGCCGGCGGGAAAGGCGAGCCCCCGCTCGGTGAGGAACGTCCGGCGGTACGCCGCGCTCCACGCCGGGAGCTCCACCCCGGTCAGCTGCGGCGCCCGTTCCGGGGCGAAGGCACCGTCCGGCGCCTTGGCGAGCAGCGGCGCGGCCGGGTTGGCCGGCTCACCCTCCCACCAGGGCATCCGCTCGTGCTCGAAGTACAGCACGTCCACGTCGCCGGTCGCGGCGAGCCGGGTGTCCAGCGCGGCCAGCGCGCCCGGCGCCAGCACGTCGTCGCCGTCGAGGAACAGCACGTACGCGCCGGTCGCCGCCCGCAGCCCGGTGGTGCGCGCCCCGGCCAGCGACGCCGACGGCGGCGAGTGCACCGGCGCCACGCGCGAGTCCCGCTCGGCACAGCCGGCGGCCACGTCCGCGGCCGGCGCGTCGGGGGCGTCGCACACCGGGATCAGCTCGAAGTCGCCGAAGGACTGGGCGAGGACGGAGTCCAGCGCCTGGGACAGCCGGCCCGCCACCCCATGGGACGGGACGATGATGCTGAAGCGGGGTTGCATGCTTCTCTTCCTGTTGTCGTCCTGGTGCTCAGGCCGTGGCAGGCGGTTCCCGGACCGCGCGAGGACGGCCGGGTCGTCCGGAGGGCCGCCGGGTGGGCGGCCCGCTCGGCCGGGGCCGCGACGGACTGGGGGACATGGGAACTCCCGTAGAGGAAACGGCGGTCAGTGGCTCTCGGTGACGGTCGGGGAGCCGGCGGGTTGCGGGACGGTGGCCAGGGGGGAACGCACGAGCGAGGACGCCGCCGACGGCACCGGACACCGCTCGCCGAACGGCGAGGTCCGCGCGCAGCGGCAGGCGCCGCCGGATCCGGTGGCGCAGGCGGAGCAGCCCGGCCCGCACGGCGCGGACCGTCCTGGCGGCGGCCTTGCCGAGGCGGGCGCGCACCGCCGCGCCCAGGTGCAGCAGCCGGAACGTGCGGTGCAGTCCGTGGCGGACCAGGGTGTGGCGCAGCCGGGCGGCGAGCGGGACCGGGGCGCCCGGTGTGCGGTGGCGGCGGTAGCGGGCGCGGGCCAGGCGCAGGAACTCGGCATGGGCGCCGCGCGGCAGGCGGCCGGGCCCGGTGAACAGGGCCGTCGCATCGCCGACCGTGCTACGGAACAGCATCGGCCGCCGCACCGCGGGTTCGGGCCGCTGCCCGATGAACGCGAAGCCCCGGTCGTACGGTGCGAACACGTCGAAGTCGCCTTGGCCGGAGGTGTGGCCCGGCCGGGGCCGGCGGTGGTGCACGCAGACCCGGTCCGGGGTGGCGATCGATTCGGCCGCCGTCAGCGGCGGACAGGCCCAGACGGTCCCCGCGTGGTGGCCGGCCGGCAAGGAGAGCCCTTCCTGCTCGGCGAACTCCCGCCGGCAGACCGTGTCCCGGGCCGCCCCGAGCCCGCGCAGCAGCCCCGGCCGGTCCTCCAGCCGGAACGGGGCCGGGCCCTGTTCGGTCAGCTGGAGCGCGGCGGGCCCGGACTCCGTCCGGCCGTCCCGGTGGACGCACGCAGAGGCGTGGACGAGGACGTCCGGTTCACCGGTCTCCTTCAGGCGGTCCGCGATCGCGCGCAGCGCGTGCGGGGCGAGCGTGTCGTCCGCGTCCGGGAAGTGCAGGTGGTCGCTGCTCGCCCGGGCCGTCCCCGCGGTGCGGGCCCCGCCCGGGTCGGCGCGGTCCGGCAGGCGCACGGCCCTCACCCGCGGATCGCGGGCCGCGCACTCGTCGATGAGCTCGCCGCACGCATCCGGCGAGCCGTCGTCGACCGCGATCACCTCGACGTCGTCGTACGAAGGCGACAGCACCGATTCCAGGCGCCCGGGCAGGTACGCCTGGGCCTGGTGGGCGGGGACGATGACACTGATCCTGGGCAACGGGACATCCGTGGGTCGGCGCGGGAGGTCGGCCCCGCCGTCACGGCAGCGCCGTGCCCGGCAACTGCGGGCGGGACGACTTGGTCACGGACCCTGCGGCATCCGGGGGACCGCGCCGCAGGTACGGTGGCGGACCGGTCGCCGGTCCGCCACCCGCACTCGATCTCCGCTGTGTGCGCCGCTACTTGACGGCGCCGGCCATCACACCGGTCACGAACTGCCGCTGGAACGCGAAGAACACGACCAGCGGGATCACCATGGAGATGAACGCGCCGGGCGCGAGGACGTCGACGTTGTTGCCGAACTGCCGGACCTGCGTCTGCAGGGCGACCGTGATCGGCTGGGTGCCCGCCTTGGTGAACACCAGCGCGACCAGCATGTCGTTCCACACCCACAGGAACTGGAAGATGCCGAGCGAGGCGACCGCCGGCCCGGCCAGCGGCATCACGACCCGTGCGAACAGCCGCAGTTCGCCCGCACCGTCCAGGCGTGCGGCCTCCAGCAGCTCGCGCGGGATCTCCGCGAAGAAGTTCCGCAGCAGGAACACCGCGAACGGCAGGCCGAAGCCGACGTGGAACAGCACGACTCCGAACACCGTTCCGAACAGGCCCAGCGTGCCGAAGAGTTCGGCGATCGGGATCAGTGCCACCTGCACGGGGACCACCAGCAGGCCCACCACGATCAGGAACCACCAGTCGCGGCCCGGGAACTCCATCCACGCGAACGCGTAGCCGGCGAGGGAGCCGATGACCACCACCAGGACCGTCGCCGGAACCGTGATCAGCACCGTGTTGACGAGCGAGTCGGTGATGTCGGGGTTGTCCAGCAGGTTGCGGTAGCTGTCGAAGGTGAGCCGGGACGGTTCGCCGAACACCGTCCACCAGCCACTCGCGCTCATGTCCGCGGGCGCGCGCAGCGAGGAGACCAGCAGACCGACGGTCGGCACCAGCCAGAACAGCGCGACCACGATCAGGACGGTCCGCACCACCCCGCCGCCGACCGCCGCGGTCAGCCGCGCGCCGAGGGACCGCCCGGGTCCGGCTGCGGGGTCCGGCCGGCGGGCCGGTTCGGGTGCCGTTCTGCCGAGACGTCCGGCTTCCGCGGTCATCGCCGCACCTCCCGCCTGAGCCGCCGGATGTTGAACCACATCACCGGGATCACGAGGAGCAGCAGGAACACCGCGATCGCGCTCGCGATGCCCGGCTCGTCCTCCGAGAAGCCCTTGCGGTACAGCTCCAGGGCGAGTACGTCGGCGTCGTCCTGGGAGGAACCGGGGGCGATGATGAAGACGAGGTCGAAGACCTTCAGCACGTTGATCATCAGGGTGACGGTCACGACCCCGAGGACCGGCGCCAGCAGCGGCACGGTGATCCTGCGGAACACCTGCCACTCGTCGGCCCCGTCCACCCGCGCCGCCTCCAGCAGATCACGCGGGATGCCCGCGAGCCCCGCCGCGATCAGCACCATCGCGAAGCCCGCCCACATCCAGATGTACGCCCCGATGATCGCCGGCGTCACCAGGGACGGCCCGAGCCAGTCCAGCCCGTTGTACGGCTCCTTGAAGTTGCTCGCCGGCAGGCGCAGGTGCGCTCCGTCCGCGGCGGCCGGCAGCGTGAACGTGCCGTCCGGGGCGGCCTTCGCCGAGGCGACCACCGTGCCGTCCCGGACCGCCTCGATCCGCATGCCGGCATAGCCCAGCTCGCCGGGGTCGACCCCGGCGAGCGTGCCGACGCCCTTGCCGCGGGTGAAGTCCTGCCAGGTCGTGCCGGTGATCTTCCCCGGTTCCGGGGTCGGCGGCACGGCGTTCCTCGCGCTGTCGGGCATCCGGTCGGGTGCCACGCCGACCAGCGGCAGCACGACCGTCTCCCCGCTGTGCACGGCGGCCCGGGTGACGAAGGCGCCGCCGCCCGCCGGCCGCAGCGGTGAATCGCGGCCCGGGTGGGCCCTGGGGAAGGCGGAGGACTCGGCGAAGGTGTCGTGCACGCCGACCCACACCGCGTTCGCGACGCCCTTGTCGGGGTCCTGGTCGTAGACCAGCCGGAAGATGATGCCGGCCGCGAGCATGGAGATCGCCATCGGCATGAAGACGATCAGCTTGAACGCCGTGCCCCAGCGGATCCGTTCGGTCAGCACCGCGAAGACCAGCCCGAGCGCGGTCGCGATCGTCGGGGCGAACACCACCCAGACGACGTTGTTCCGCAGTGCCGTGCGGATGCCGTCGTCGGTGAAGAGCGCCCGGTAGTTGTCGACGCCGGCGAAGGAGTCACCGGACCGGTCGTAGAGGCTGCGCACGACCGAGTACCCGATCGGGTACACCACGAGCGCCCCCAGCAGCACGAGCGCGGGCAGCAGGAAGAGCGCCGCCGCGGTCCTGCGGGTGCCGGTCACGCTCTTGCGCGTACGGGGTGCGGGGGGCGGCGCCACGGTCTTCGCGACACCGCCCGCCGCTGCGGGCGCCACGGCGTCAGCTCCCGTAGGCGGCGGCCGCGTCGGCCTCCAGCCGGCGCTGCGCGCCCGCGACGTCGGACGGGTTCGCCAGGAAGTCCTGGAGGTCCTTCCACTCGCCCTTGCCCGGCGTGCCGCCGAAGGACTGCGGCGCCTGGTCGGACATGTCGAAGCGGAAGTCGTCGCCCGAGTCGATCAGGGCCTTGGCGATCCGCCGCTGCACCTCGTTCGGGTACGCGGAGTTCGGCACGTTCTTGTTGGGGGACAGGTAGCCGCCCAGTTTCGCCTGGATCGTCGCCGCGTCGGGGGAGGCCAGGAACTTCACCAGCGCCTGCGCGCCCGGCGAGTCCTTCAGGATCACCGCCGCGTCGCCGCCGGTCACCACGGGCGCGGTGTCCCCCGCGGCCGGGAACGGGAACACCTTGGCGTCCGTGCCCACCCGGGCCTTGGTCTGCCCGATGTTCACCTGCACGAAGTCGCCCTCGTACACCATCGCCGACTTCGGCTGGTCGCCGCCGGTGAAGGTCTGCTCCACGGAGTCGGTGAACGACGTCTGCAGGGCGCCCGTGCCGCCGCCCGCCACCCAGTCCTTCTTCCCCCAGACCTGGGCGAGCGTGGTCAGCGCGTCCCGCACCGAGGGGTCCGTCCACTTGATCTCGTGCCGGGCCAGCCGGTCGTACTTCTCCGGCCCCGCCTGGGAGAGGTAGATGTTCTCGAACCAGTCCGTCAGCGGCCAGCCGTCGGCGCCCGCCACGGAGAACGGGGTGACGCCGGAGTCGTACACCGTCTGCGCGGTGGTCAGCAGTTCCTGCCACGTCGTCGGCTCGCTCGCGCCCGCGTTCTCGAAGACCTTGGCGTTGTACCAGATCAGCGACTTGTTGGCGGCCTTGTAGTAGGCGCCGTACTGCTTGCCGTCGACCTTGCCGATGTCCTGCCATGCCTGCGAGTAGTTCCTGGCCAGCTCGGAGCGGGCATCGGCGCCGAGCGGCTGGGCCCAGCCCTTGTCGACGGCCTGCTTGATGGCCCCGGGCTGCGGGAGCAGGGCCACGTCCGGCGGTTGTCCGCCCGCGATCTTCGAACCGAGGAAGTTGACGATCGGGTCCTGCGCGGGCACGAAGGTCACCTTCGCGCCGGTGCGGGTGGTGAACTCCGCAAGGACCCTCTTGAAGTTCTTCTGCTCGTCGCCCGTCCAGACGGCGGCGACCTCCAGGGTCGTGCCGTCGAGCCGGGGGAGGGTGAGGGAGGAGCCGCTCTCCGTACTCTTGCCGCCGGTGCCGCCGCTCTTGTCGTCGTCGCCCCCGCAGGCGGTGAGCGAGAGGGCCAAGGCGCCCGCGGCCACGGCGGCGGCGGTCCTCGCGGCCCTGCGCCCTGTCCTGCTTGTCCGGTATGTGCTGCTCGTGCTGCGCATGACTGCCCCGTTCTTCGATCTCGTCGAACGTCGAGCGCTGTCCCGTGCGCTCCGGTCTACGCCCGGGCACGGGGGTCGGCAAGAGCGCATACGGTGTCAAGTGGGCGATCGTGACCCCCTCGTGACGAGGCGTCGGGCGCCGGGTCCCGGCCGCGCCCACGCGCGCGTGGGCGCGGCCGGGAGGGTCGGGGGCGTGGTGGCGGGCCCCGTCGTGCCGGCGGGCGGGTGCGCGCGCCGGCACCCGGTGGGCGGGGCCTTGCGGTGTGGACTTCCGCAAGGGCGCGGGCGGTTGTGCCGACGGCGCCGCCGTGGGCTCGAAGACGCGCCGGGAGGTCGCGGCGGTGCCGGGCGGGAGCGCCGGGGCGGAGACGAGGAGCGGCGGCTGAAGTCCTCTGGCCCCGGACCGGATCGCCGGGGCGGGCGCGTGTGGTCCGCGCCCTACAGCAGGGACGGCACCTGCGCCGCGGACACCTCGCGCGCCGCCCGCTCCAGGGCGCTGGCGAGCAGGGCGAGGTCGGTGGGGCCGTTGCCGAGCTCCCGCACGGGGCGGCGGGCGGGCGGATCGCCCATCCGGTGCCACTCCAGTGCGACGACCGTCGGGCGCAGCGTCGCCGTACGCGGGATACGGCTCGTGACGCGCCCGGCCTGGAACGGGGTGGCCCGGCCGTCCGAGCCGGTCAGCCGCCCCCGCCCCGGCGCCGGATCGTCGGAGCCGGAGCCGGGGGCGTCGAGGACGACCCGTAGGTCGGCGCGCCGGGCCGGTTCCGTCTCGGCCGTACGACCGCCCGGACCGGTGGCGGCCACCAGGTGCACGCCGAGCCGTTCGCCCTCCCGGGCCACCGCCTCCAGCGCCCGCATCACCGAACCGGCGGCGGGTCGCCCGGGCGAGCCCAGAGCGGGCGAGGCGAGCGCGTCGAGATCGTCCACGACCACCACCAGCCGCGGCAGCGGCGGAGTCTCCGGCTGCCGGCCGGCGGCGGCGGGGCGCAGGCGGATCGTGGAGCTGGGCGGGGTCTCTATGTCTCCGGAGGCGGCCGCGGGGGTGACGGCCGTGCCACCGGAACCGGCGGACGGGGCGGAGGCGCTGCCGGCCGTCCGGGCGGGGGAGGAGGCGCGCGAGGTCTCCGGCGTGCGCTGGGCGACGATCCGTCCGGACACAGCACGATGACGGTGCCACTCGGCGAAGTCCGAGCGGCCCAGCAGCTCCGCCCGCCGCTTCAGCTCCGCGCTGAGCGACTGGGCGAACTCCCGCATGCGCACGGGGTCGCTGGCGATGAGGTGGGTGGTCACGTGCGGCACGTCCGTGCACACCCGCAGCCCTTCGCCGGGGTCGCCGACCCGGTCCCGGCCGTCCATCAGCACGACGCCGAGCCGGTCCGGCCGCTCGGCGGCGGCCAGCGACGCGACCACGGACCGCAGCAGCTCCGTCCGCCCGCTCCCCTGCGGCCCCTCGACCAGAAGGTGCGGGCCGTCGGCGACCAGGTCGACGCCGACCGGGCCGCGCGGGCCGGCGCCCAGCACGGCGCGGGCCCGCCCACCCAGCGCGTCGGTGTCGTCGGCCGCGTCCGCCCACCGCGCCATCAGGGACGACGGCGTCGCCCGGGCCAGCCCGAGCTCGTCCAGCAGCCGCGCCGACTGCGGCAGCGGTGCCGCCACCCGCGCGTGCTGCTCGGTGGGGCCGTCGGGCCGCAGCGGCGCCAGGGCGCGGGCGAAGCGCTCCGCCCAGGCCGGCGAGACCGCGTCGACAGTGGCGAGGGTGCCGTTGCCGACCGGGACCGGCGTACCGCGGGCGACCCGCAGCAGCCGCAGAGTCGTGGCCACGTCGCCGCTGAGCAGCGCGACGGCACCGCACTCGCCGAAGGTCGGGGAGGCCTCGCACGCCGCCCGGTAGGTCTCGGCCACCGGGGACGCGGGGGACACGGGGTCCGTCTCCGCCAGGCACACCACGTGGATCCCGGCGCGCGGGCCCTCCGCCGCCAGTCGGGCCACGGCCTCGTGCAGCCCCGGGCCACCGGGGTCGCCGTCCACGACGACCACGGTGTACGGGCCGGGGAAGGCGGTGGGGGCCGGGTCGGCGCCGTCGTCGGGGCGGGCCCAGGACGGGCGGCGGGGAGCGGACGACGACTCGGGGGACGTTCCGGCGGTCGGGGCGGGGGCGCCGCTCGCGGGCCGGGGGACGGAGGCGCCCGCCCCTGCCGCGTCGCGCTCGGTGACCTCGGCGAGACGGTGCAGCAGCTCGTCGGTGCGGGCGGCGGCCTGTTCACGATCGTGCGCGAGCAGCAGACGGCAGTCCTGGCCGTGCCCGGGCCGGAGGTGGGGGAGCCAGCCGAGCCAGGACCACTCGGCGGTGCGCTCCTGGAGGGAACGGGACCGGTCCACGCTGATCAGCACGATCTCCAGGATGTCCGGCGAGTGCAGCGCGGCCAGCTGGGCCACCACCGCGCGGGCCAGCCCGGACAGCCGCGGTCGCGGTCCGGCCAGACCCAGCCCGCCCGCCTCGCGCAGTCCGGCGGTCACCGGCACGGCGGGCAGCATGCCCGAGCCGTCGGGCGCCGTGCGGTCGGTGGTGCCGAGCCGCACGGTCAGGGCCTCCGGGTGTCCCGGCCCGCGCTCCCACAGCCGCGGGCCCGGCCCCAGGGCCGTCAGTAGCAGGGCCGCCGGGTCCGGCCAGACCTCCGGTACGCCCGGCGCGGCCGGCCGGAGCACCGTGCGGTCGGTGGGCCCGGTGCCGGGAGTCCGGGGCGCGGCCGGTTCCGGCGCGCCGCGCGCGCCCGCCAGGCGCCGGGCCCAGGCCGTCAGCCCGCGCCGCCGTTGCGGGGCGCCGCTGCCGTGCGGCGGGGGCGTCCCCGGACGGGTGGCGTCGCCGGTGTCCGCGTCGTCGAGAGGAAGGGCGCCGAGGGCAGCCCGGCCGGCGGCCGATGCGTGCCGGATGTCCAGGCCGGCGCCGTGGGTGTCCGGGCCGGCGCCCGGGGAGGCCGGACGGGTGGCGCCGCCGGACGGGGGACCCGCGCGGCCTGTGCCGCCCGGGTCCCCCGTCCGCTCCGGGACCGGCGGCGGGGTCGGCGCGGTGCCGTGCGACCGGGCCGCGCCGGACGCGGACGCGTGGGCGTGGTCGGCCGGGACCGAGGGGGCTGCGTCGTGTCCGTCCGGGCCGCCGCCGTCCCCGCACGGGACGCGCACATGCCCCTCGCCGTCCGGCGTCGTCGGTACACGGGCGCCCGGCCCGGCGGCGGGCGCCAGCCGCAGGGCCGACTCGCCGATCCGCAGCAGCGACCCCGGGGCGAAGCGCACCGGACGGCCCTCCACGGGCACGCCGTCCAGGAGGGTGCCGTTGGTGGAGCCGAGGTCGGCGACGGTGACGCGGCCGTCGGCGCCCAGGGTGACCGCGCAGTGCAGCCGCGAGACGTCCGGGTCGTCGAGGGGGACGTCGGCCCCGGCGGAGCGGCCGACCTGCACGGGGCCGCCGTGGAGCAGATGGACGCCGCCCGCGTCCGGTCCCGCGACCACGTGCAGCCGGGCCGGGGCGTCGTCGAGCTCCGGGTGCGGCTCGGGTTCGTCGGGGGCACCCAGACGGAGCACGGCGCCGTCGATCAGCGGTGGCTCGCCCAGGGTGCAGCGCTGGGGGGCGAGCCGCTCCGCGCCCGCGTACAGGACCACCGGGCCGTCGTGCCCCGGGACCGACGCGGCGAGGGCCGACGCCACCGCCGACAGGCCGGTGCCCGCGGGGGCGGTGACCAGCACGTCCCTGCTCGCGGCGCGTGACCGCCCCTCGGCGCCCGGGGCCGGCGGATCTACGACGGTCAGCCGGATCTGCATCGCCGTCAGCGGTCCCTTCTGCGCGGGCGCGGATCGTTTCCCTTCCGCGCGGGCACGTCGGCCAGTTCTGCACGCATCCTCGCACCTGCCACCGACAGTCCGCCCGCCACCCGGGAAGAAGTGATCTTGATTGGTCGGCTCTGCCCGCAAAAGTGCCTGACCGGTGCCGCGCCGCCGACCGATCCGCGACCGGTTGAGATCGGTCACGTCCGCGTTGGGCAACCAACGGGCCCGAGAGGAGCGTCTTTCCTTCGAACATGTGCGAGAACGGGTGCGAGTGCCGCAAGGGGCGGCCAGCAGCGCGGGAACCGCGGACCTCCGCGGAGAAGCATGGGTGAGGGGCCGCGGGCCCTTGCCGGACGACAGCCCGATGCCGCGTGTGCGGCACTACAGTGGGTCGGAACACAGACCAGCCAGGCAAGCAGCAGGGAGCGCGTGACGTGCGGCCAGTCGGCAGCAAGTACCTGCTCGAGGAGCCGCTCGGACGCGGCGCCACGGGCACCGTCTGGCGAGCCCGCCAGCGCGAGACCGCGGGCGCCGAGGCGGCCGTGCCCGGCCAGCCGGGAGAGACCGTCGCGATCAAGGTCCTCAAGGAGGAGCTGGCCGGCGACGCCGACATCGTCATGCGGTTCCTGCGGGAGCGGTCGGTGCTGCTGCGGCTGACCCACCCCAACATCGTCCGGGTGCGCGACCTGGTCGTCGAGGGCGATCTGCTCGCCCTGGTGATGGACCTGGTCGAAGGGCCCGACCTGCACCGCTACCTGCGCGAGAACGGTCCCTTCACGCCGATCGCCGCGGCCCTGCTGACCGCCCAGGTCGCCGACGCGCTCGCCGCGAGCCATGCGGACGGCGTCGTCCACCGCGACCTGAAGCCCGCCAACGTGCTGCTGCGCCAGGACGGCGGGCAGATGCACCCGATGCTGACCGACTTCGGCATCGCACGCCTCGCCGACTCCCCCGGCCTGACCCGCACCCACGAGTTCGTCGGCACGCCCGCGTACGTCGCGCCGGAGTCCGCCGAGGGCCGCCCGCAGACCTCCGCCGTCGACGTCTACGGCGCCGGCATCCTGCTGTACGAGCTCGTCACCGGCCGTCCGCCGTTCGGCGGCGGCTCCGCCCTCGAGGTGCTGCACCAGCACCTGAGCGCCGAGCCGCGCCGCCCGTCCACGGTCCCCGACCCACTGTGGACGGTCATCGAGCGCTGCCTGCGCAAGAACCCCGATCAGCGGCCCGCCGCCGAGAACCTCGCCCGCGCCCTGCGCGTCGTCGCCGAGGGCGTCGGGGTGCACGCGAACTCCGCGCAGATCGCCGCAGCCGAGAACGTCGGCGCGCTGCTGGCACCCGACCCGGCGCCGGCCGCCGTGCCCGGCTCGGCCGACCCCACGCAGATGCTGCCGCACGGCCAGGCGGGCGCCGGGATGTACGACCCGGGCGCCGCGACCAGCGTCCTGCCGCACACCGGCGGCCCCGGCCCGGCCGACCCCACCGCCGTGCTGCCGCACGCGGGTGCCGCCGACCCGACCGCGGTCATGCCGCCCGTGCCGCAGAACCAGCCCGGGCAGCAGCCCGGCGGGCCCGAGCAGCCCCACCCCTGGCAGAACCAGCTGCGAGCCGCCCGCGACCGCAACGAGCAGACGCAGATCCAGTACCTCGACCCCGGCGAGGACCCCCTGCGCCGCCGGCCCCAGCGCCAGGTCGCCCGACCGCAGCAGCAGCCCCAGCGGCCCGCGCAGCAGCGGCCCCAGCAGCGCCCGCCCCAGGGATACGCGCAGCAGCAGTACGCCCCGCAGCAGCAGCCGCAGCAGTACGCCCCGCCCCCGCACCAGCAGCCCCAGCGGTACGCCCCCGCGCCGCAGCCTCCGGAGCCGCAGAGGCCCGTCCGGGAGCCCCGCGAGCCCCGGGCGCCGCGGCAGCGCAGCGCCAACCCGATGAAGATCCCCGGGCTCGGCTGCCTGAAGGGCTGCCTGGTCACGATCCTCGTGCTGTTCGTCGCCGGCTGGCTGGTCTGGGAACTCAGCCCACTGAAGGACTGGATCGGCACCGGCCGCAGCTACTGGGGGCAGCTGAGCGACTGGTTCGACACCGTCACCGGCTGGATCGGCGACGTGGCCGACAGCGGCTCGTCCCTGGGCGGTCCCGGCAACTGACTTCCGGCCGGAGTGGCCCGGTGCGTGGATTTGTCGACAACTGGCAGGTGATTTCCGTCTCCGCGGTGAAGATCGGTCGCTCGGACGCGTAGTTTTGGCGACAACACGCGTCTGTAGGAGCAGCCTTGGCACGGAAGATCGGCAGCCGGTACACCGCCCACCAGATCCTGGGGCGGGGCAGCGCCGGCACGGTGTGGCTGGGTGAGGGACCGGACGGCCCCGTCGCCGTCAAGCTGCTGCGCGAGGACCTCGCCTCCGACGAGGACCTCGTGGGCCGCTTCGTGCAGGAGCGCACGGCGCTGCTCGGCCTGGAGCACCCGAACGTGGTGTCGGTCCGCGACCTCGTCGTCGACGGCAACGACCTCGCCCTCGTCATGGACCTCGTCCGGGGCACCGATCTGCGGACCCGCCTGGAGCGGGAGCGGCGGCTGGCCCCCGAGGCGGCGGTGTCGATCGCGGCCGACGTCGCCGACGGACTGGCCGCGGCGCACGCGTCCGGCGTCGTGCACCGGGACGTGAAGCCGGAGAACATCCTGCTCGACATGCAGGGCCCGCTGGGTCCCGGCGGATCGCACCCCGCGCTGCTGACGGACTTCGGGGTCGCGAAGCTGATCGACACGCCGAAGCGGACCCGTGCCACGAAGATCATCGGCACCCCGGACTACCTGGCCCCGGAGATCGTGGAGGGCCTGCCGCCCCGGGCCTCCGTCGACATCTACGCCCTGGCCACGGTGCTGTACGAGCTGCTGGCGGGCTTCACACCGTTCGGCGGCGGGCACCCCGGGGCGGTACTGCGCCGCCACGTCACGGAATCGGTCGTCCCCCTGCCCGGCATCCCCGAGGAGCTGTGGCAGCTCCTCGTCCAGTGCCTGGCCAAGGCGCCCGCCTCCCGTCTGCGCGCCTCCGAGCTGGCGGCACGGCTGCGTGAGCAGCTGCCGACGCTGGTGGGGATGCCGCCGCTGGACGTGGACGAACCGGACGGGGATCTCTCCGGCGAGGACGGGACCCCCGAGCGGGAGGCGGTCGGCCGCGCGGACGGCGCCGCATCCGAGGGCGCGGCGGTCGCGGGATCCCCGGGCGGGCGGGCGCGGCGGGGAGCCGTGCCGCTCGTCCCGGGGGCCAGGCCGGACTCCAACCGTGACACCCACACCTCGATGCGGGTGCCGGCGCCGGACGAACTCGCCGGCGGCGCGCACGGCACCGCCCGCGCGCCGAGGGCCGCGGGGGCGCCCCGCCCGGGGTCGGCTCGCAACCGGGCCTCGGCGCGACGGCGCCGGGTGACGCTCGGTGCGGCGGCGGTGGTGCTGGCCGCCGCGGCCGGAGTGGGCGCCTGGGTGGCGACGTCCGACGACGACGCGGGCGCGACGCCGCCGAGCCGGACGGCACCGGCCTCGCCCTGACGGCGCCGGCGAGGGCCGGACGGCTCCGGCGTCGCCCCGACAGCACCCGCACCGCCTGCCCGGCACTCGCGTGGCCCGTTGGCACGGTGGGGGAGACCGGCCCGGTCCCCGCCCCCATGCCCGCCCACCTGCCCGGCCCCGTGGGGCCACGGTCCCGAGGCCCGCGGCCGGGCCGTCGCGGCCTCGGGCGGGGGTGTGCCCTCCCGCACCCCGGGGCGGCCCGCGCCCCTTGTCGGAGCCGTTACGCTGGAGGCGTGGCAGTCGTCGATGTATCCGAAGAGCTCAAGTCCCTCTCCTCGACCATGGAGTCGATCGAGGCCGTTCTGGACCTCGACAAGCTGAGGGCAGACGTCGCCGTGCTCGAGGAGCAGGCGGCAGCGCCGTCCCTGTGGGACAACCCGGACGAGGCGCAGAAGATCACCAGCAAGCTGTCCCACCTCCAGGCGGAGGTGAGGAAGGCCGAGGCCCTGCGCTCGCGGATCGACGATCTCGCCGTGCTGTTCGAGATGGCCGAGGAGGAGGACGACCCGGACACCCGCGCCGAGGCCGAGACCGAGCTCGTCTCGGTCCGGAAGGCCCTGGACGAGATGGAGGTCCGCACCCTCCTCAGCGGCGAGTACGACTCCCGCGAGGCGCTCGTGAACATCCGCGCCGAGGCCGGTGGCGTCGACGCCGCCGACTTCGCCGAGAAGCTCCAGCGCATGTATCTGCGCTGGGCCGAGCAGCGCGGATACAAGACCGAGGTCTACGAGACGTCGTACGCGGAGGAGGCCGGCATCAAGTCGACCACCTTCGCCGTGCAGGCCCCCTACGCCTACGGCACCCTCTCCGTCGAGCAGGGCACCCACCGCCTGGTGCGCATCTCGCCCTTCGACAACCAGGGGCGCCGCCAGACGTCCTTCGCGGGCGTCGAGGTCCTGCCCGTCGTCGAGCAGTCCGACCACGTCGACATCGACGAGTCCGAACTGCGCATCGACGTCTACCGGTCCTCCGGGCCCGGCGGCCAGGGCGTGAACACGACCGACTCCGCGGTGCGCATCACACACCTGCCCACCGGCATCGTCGTCTCCTGTCAGAACGAGCGGTCGCAGATCCAGAACAAGGCCACCGCCATGGCCGTCCTCCAGGCCAAGCTGCTGGAGCGGCGCCGCCAGGAGGAGCAGGCCAAGATGGACGCGCTCAAGGGCGACGGCGGCAACTCCTGGGGCAACCAGATGCGCTCCTACGTCCTTCACCCCTACCAGATGGTCAAGGACCTGCGGACCGAGCACGAGGTCGGGAACCCGGACGCCGTTTTCAACGGCGAGATCGACGGGTTCCTGGAAGCCGGAATTCGCTGGCGCAAGCAGCAAGAGAAGTAACTTTGTCGACAAGGCAACTGCCGCCTCCCCGGCGGCAGTTGCCTTTTCCGTACCCGTATTGACGCCCCCTGTCTGGGTTTTACGTCACACTCACAACTCCGGCTCTCCGTAAAGCCGCCTGAACGGGACATTGCGCCCGCAACGCGCTTGACGATGCTTTGGAAAATGGGAAAGGTGCGGGTTGGCATGCGTGATGTCTGGGGCGCATGTGAACCGGGGGCGCGTCACACTCAGCTGCCCTCCGTCGATCACGGCCCCGGCCGCGGCCTCACTGACGATCGGCTACTGGGGGTAGCAACCACATGACGAAGAAGACGCGAGTCCGTGTCGCGCGGATAGCGGCGGCAGCCGTGATCGCCGGCGGCGCCTCGCTGACGGCTGCGGGCGCCGCCTCGGCGCTCGAGATCAACTTCACCCTGGGCGCGGACGGCTGCGACGTCGGCGTCGACCCGGACTGCGGCACGACCGATGGCGGGACCACCGACGGCGGGACCACCGATGGCGGGACCACCGACGGCGGGACCACCGACGGCGGGACCACCGATGGTGGCACCACTGACGGTGGGACGACCGACGGCGGTACGACCGACGGTGGGACGACCGATGGCGGGACCACCGACGGCGGGACCACTGACGGGGGGACCACTGACGGTGGGACGACCGACGGTGGGACCACTGACGGTGGGACGACCGATGGCGGGACCACCGACGGGGGGACCACTGACGGTGGCACGACCGACGGTGGGACCACTGACGGTGGGGCCACTGACGGTGGCCTGATCGGCGGCGTCGGTGACGACGGCGGTAACAACGGCACCGGCGGTAACAATGGCACCGGCGGTAACAACGGGACCGGCGGTAACAACGGGACCGGTGGCAACAACGGGACCGGTGGCAACAACACCACCCCCGACGGCGGCAACAACAACGCCGCCCAGGAGGCGGGCACCTCCGCCCTCACCGACACCGGCTCCGCCACGTCGTCCACCGGCGGCTCCGGCACCGCCGCCCAGGGCAGCGGCAAGCAGCTCGCCGAGACCGGCGCCGCGCAGACGACCTTCCTGATCGTCGGCGCCGCCACGATGATCGCCGGCGGCGTGGGCTTCCGCGTCCTGCCGCGCCTCGTGGGCGGTCGCGGCGGTGCTGCCGCCTGACGGCGGCCATGACCGTCCGGCGTCCGGCCGTACGCGCAGCGTAGTCACGGAGGCCGCGAAGAAGGGCCCGGAGCGTACCGCTCCGGGCCCGTGCGTCCTGCGGCCGTGCCGGGTACCGGTGCTCTCAGACCGTCTGGTGCGCCAGCAGCGCCACCGCCGCGATCAGCACCGCCAGCATCGCGATCAGGGCCATGGGGTTCAGGCCACCGAGGAAGCTCTCCTGCTGCAGCCGCTCGCGGTTGGCACGGCACACCGGGCACCGGCCCTCGCTCACGGGCGCCGCGCAGTTCGCGCACACCAACCGGTCGTACGTCATGCGCTCGCCTCCTTGAACCGGTCCTGTCCGTCACAACGCTCACGGAAACGCGAACGTTCCCCCTTCCACTGTGCCAGGTTCCGGGGGACCGTGCGCCGGGCGCCCTCAGAAAGGGGTGCCGGCAATCTTCCGCACAAACACACACAACCCGCGCGCAACCGCAACCGGTGACTGCGCCGGTGCACCCGCTTCGCGTATGGTCACGCTCATCTACCCCCGGCGACCCGTGGTGCATCCGTGATCCGATTCGACAACGTCTCCAAGGTCTACCCCAAGCAGACCCGCCCCGCCCTCAGGGATGTGTCCCTGGAGGTGGAGAAGGGCGAGTTCGTCTTCCTCGTGGGATCCTCCGGCTCCGGAAAGTCCACTTTCCTGCGGCTGCTCCTGCGCGAGGAGCGGGCCAGCCACGGCCAGGTGCACGTCCTGGGCAAGGATCTCGCCCGCCTCTCCAACTGGAAGGTGCCGCACATGCGCCGCCAGCTGGGGACGGTGTTCCAGGACTTCCGGCTCCTGCCGAACAAGACGGTCTTCGAGAACGTCGCCTTCGCCCAGGAGGTGATCGGCAAGTCGCGGGGCGAGATCCGCAAGTCCGTGCCGCAGGTGCTCGACCTCGTCGGTCTCGGCGGCAAGGAGGACCGCATGCCGGGCGAGCTGTCCGGTGGTGAGCAGCAGCGTGTCGCCGTCGCGCGGGCCTTCGTCAACCGGCCCAAGCTGCTGATCGCCGACGAGCCCACAGGCAACCTGGACCCGCAGACCTCCGTCGGCATCATGAAGCTGCTCGACCGGATCAACCGGACCGGTACGACGGTGATCATGGCGACGCACGACCAGAACATCGTGGACCAGATGCGCAAGCGCGTCATCGAGCTGGAGAAGGGCCGACTCGTCCGCGACCAGGCCCGCGGCGTCTACGGCTACCAGCACTGACACGGCACGAGATCCACGGAAAGGCTTAACCCGTCGCCATGCGCGCCCAGTTCGTTCTCTCCGAGATCGGTGTCGGTCTCCGGCGCAACCTGACGATGACCTTCGCGGTCGTCGTCTCCGTCGCGCTCTCCCTCGCACTCTTCGGTGGGTCGCTCCTGATGAGCGACCAGGTCAACACCATGAAGGGCTACTGGTACGACAAGGTCAACGTCTCGATCTTCCTCTGCAACAAGGGCGACGCCGAGTCCGACCCCAACTGCGCCAAGGGCGCGGTGACCGAGGACCAGAAGAAGACCATCCTGGCCGACCTGAAGAAGATGCCGATCGTCGACTCGGTCACCTACGAGTCGCAGGACGACGCCTACAAGCACTACAAGGAGCAGTTCGGCAACTCCCCGCTGGCTGCCTCCCTCACGCCGGACCAGATGCAGGAGTCGTACCGGATCAAGCTGAAGTCCCCGGAGAAGTACCTGGTCATCGCGACGGCCTTCAACGGCCGTGACGGTGTGCAGTCGGTGCAGGACCAGAAGGGCATCCTGGACAACCTCTTCACCCTGCTCGGGTACCTCAACTGGGCGGCGCGGCTGGTGATGCTGGTGATGCTCTCGGTGGCGCTGCTGCTGATCGTCAACACCGTCCGGGTGTCGGCGTTCAGCCGCCGCCGCGAGACCGGGATCATGCGGCTCGTCGGGGCGTCCGGCTTCTACATCCAGGCGCCGTTCATCATGGAGGCGGCCGTCGCCGGGGTGATCGGCGGCACCATCGCCTGCGCGTTCCTCGTCCTCGGGCAGTACTTCGTGATCGACCACGGTGTGGCACTGGCCGACAAGCTCCAGCTCATCAACTTCGTCGGCTGGGACGCCGTGCTGACCAAGCTGCCGCTCATCCTCGCGGCGAGCTTCCTGATGCCCGCGTTGGCCGCGTTCTTCGCGCTGCGCAAGTACCTGAAGGTGTGACACACGCCAAGAGGGCCGTACCGTCAACCGGCCGTACGGCCCTTCGGCTCTGTCCTAGACTCACCGCCATGTCAGGTCGTGACCTGTTTCGTCAGCCCCGCCGCAGCGGCCGTGGGGCCACCCTGACATTGGTGTTCGCGAGTGTGCTCGTCGCCGGCGCCGCCACCGGCTCCCTGCCCGACACGGGCCGCAGGCCCGATTCCGGT
Source organism: Streptomyces actuosus (assembly GCF_016921115.1). Lineage (GTDB taxonomy): Bacteria > Actinomycetota > Actinomycetes > Streptomycetales > Streptomycetaceae > Streptomyces > Streptomyces actuosus_A. Next base: position 145,203 of record NZ_JAFFZS010000012.1, on the reverse strand, counting down.
GAGGCCCGGTCCGTCGTCCCCGTGAGCCGCCCCGAGCAGGTCGCCCGGGCCGCCGCCGAGGCGATGGCCGACGGCAAGTCCCCGACGGAGGCCGCCGAGCGCGTCGTCAGCCGCAGCGGCGACCGCTGGGCCGCGATCTACTCACGGGGCGAGTACGAGGAGTTCGAGGAGGCCCTCGACGGCCGCTACACCGGCGTCGGCCTGTCGGCGCGACGCGAGCGGGACGGCCGGATCGAGGTGACGGGCGTGGCCTCCGGGTCGCCCGCCGCCGGGGCCGGGATCCGCGCGGGCGACCGGCTGCGCAGCGTGGACGGGCACCGGGTCGACGGCCGCCCCGTCACCGAGGTCGTCTCCTTACTGCGCGGCGACGCCACCGACGCCCCCGCCGGCACGGCCGTCACCCTCGGCATGGAGCGTGGCAGGCGTGTCTGGAGCACGACCCTGCGCCGCGCCCGGCTGTCCACCGGCTCGGTCACCGAGCGCACGCTCGCCGGCGGCGTCACCGTCATCAGGATCGCGGCGTTCACCAAGGGCGTCGGCGACGCCGTCCGCACCGCCGTGCACCGGGCCCCGGCCGGAGCCGGTGTCGTCCTGGACCTGCGCGGCAACTCCGGCGGCCTGGTCACCGAGGCCGTCACCACCGCCTCCGCCTTCCTCGACGGCGGCCTGGTCGCCACCTACGACGTGGACGGCGATCAGCGCGCCCTGCACGCCGAACCGGGCGGCGACACCACCAGACCACTGGTCGCGCTCGTCGACGGCGGGACGATGAGCGCGGCCGAGCTGCTCACCGGGGCCCTGAAGGACCGGGGACGGGCGGTCGTCGTGGGTTCCCGCACCTTCGGCAAGGGGTCCGTCCAGATGCCCAGCAGGCTGCCGGACGGCTCGGTGGCCGAGCTGACCGTGGGCCACTACCGCACCCCTTCCGGCCGCGGGGTCGACGGCACCGGCATCGCACCGGACCTGGAGGCCGAGGGAGGGGCGCTGCAGCGCGCGCAGACCGTGCTGAGCGGTCTGGGCGCCGAGCACCGGCCCGACTGACCCGGCGGGGTAATCCGCTTCCGGTTCACCCCCCGCACAGTGCGAAAATGGACGGCACTATGGCTAAGGAAAAAGGGCGCAAGCTGATCGCGCAGAACAAGAAGGCGCGGCACGACTACCTCATCCTCGACACGTACGAGGCAGGGCTGGTCCTGACCGGTACCGAGGTGAAGTCGCTGCGCCAGGGGCGGGCCTCGCTGGCCGACGGGTTCGTCCAGCTCGACGGGCACGAGGCGTGGCTGTACAACGTGCACGTGCCCGAGTACAGCCAGGGCACCTGGACCAACCACAGCGCCCGCCGCAAGCGCAAGCTGCTGCTGCACCGCGCGGAGATCGACAAGCTGCAGGCCACGTCCCAGGAGACAGGGCACACGATCGTGCCGCTGGCCCTGTATTTCAAGGACGGCCGGGCCAAGGTCGAGATCGCGCTGGCGAAGGGCAAGAAGGAGTACGACAAGCGGCAGGCGCTGCGGGAGAAGCAGGACCGGCGCGAGGCCGACCGCGCGATGTCCGCGGTGCGCAGGCGGCAGCGGGCCTGAGCCGGCGCGGCCGCGGGCCCTGCCGCCGCCGGCCGCCGCCGAACCGTTGGCCACCCCGGGTGACCGGCGGGAATACGGTGGCATCGGTGGGCGTTGTTCCCGTACGATGGCATCTGCACCGCACAGCAGGTGCGCACCTTGAGAAATCAACATGGGGATGATCGGTTTCGACAGCGGCTGTCGAAACAGGGGAAGCGTGTCGAGGAAGCGGCCATGATCTCGTAAACCACAGGCCGAAAAAAATAATCGCCAACACCAAGCGCGATTCCTCCCAGCAGGCCTTCGCCCTCGCTGCCTGATAGGCAGCGCGAGCGGGCCTCCTACTAAGGGAGTGTCAGCCCGGGGCTGTTCCCGACCCGGATCCTGGCATCAGCTAGGGGACTCAACCTCCAGCCCGGTCACGGGGTGAAGAGGGAAACCACACAGTGACTGAGCCCGTCGGAGACTTGTCCGCGTGATCTCCGGGGCTGAGAAAAGCACAGCGGACTGCACACGGAGAAGCCCTGGTTCCGCACCGTTGGACGCGGGTTCGATTCCCGCCATCTCCACCAACCCCTCCGGGGGTACCCCATGTGGACAAGGCCCCGTCGCTCACGAGCGGCGGGGCCTTCGTCCTTTCCGCGCCCTGCGCGCCCGCCCGTTTCCGCCCGCGCCCTTGCCGGATCGCCTCCGGACCCGCCGCGCCGCTCGCGCCCCGTGTTCCGGGCGGCGGAACGGCCCTCCACCGGCGAGGGGGCGCCACCGCGTACGGCGTCCCGATCCCGATGCCGGCGTTGCGGCAGAGCCGAATGCCGGAAGACCGTCCGGGCAGTCCGGCCCCTGCGTGCCGGGGCCGTCCGTCTGTGACAGCCCTGTGACCGGAGCTATGGCCTCCGCCACAGCCGCCGGGCGTGTCCGCTGATGGGGTGGCCGGATGCGGACCACCCCCCTCGCCCTCGCCTCCGTCCTCGCCGGCCTCGTGACGCTCACGGGGTGCGGCACGGAGCGGATCTCCGCACACGACGGCAGTGGCGGGCACTGCACCGCGGCGTCTCCGTCCGCCCCGGGGGGAACGGAACGGCCCCGAGGGGGAGTACGGATCACCGGGGTGCCAGGTGCGCCGGGCGGTGACTGCGTGCCGGCCGGTGCCGTCGCCGTGTACGAGGTCACCAACGACTCCGCCGTCGCCATGGCGTACACCATCATCTTCGGTCTGCGCCCGGGCACGGGAGGCGGCACCGAGCCGGTGACGCTGACGGTGGACCAGGTCCGGCCGGGGGAGACGGTGCGGCGCACCCTCGGGCCGGAGGGCCTGCCTCCCGGGGCGTCCCGCGCGACGAGTGCGGAGGTCGTCGAGGAGCGAAGCGTGCCCGTCGCCGAGCTGCCCTCCTCGGGCGGCCCCTGTCCCTCCGGCGGGGTGCGCGTCCACGCCGACCGGGGGGACGCCGCGATGGGGCTGCGTGTGGTGGGCCTGCACCTGGAGAACTGCGGAACGGCCGTCTACCGCCTCGACGGCTACCCCGAGCTCGAACTGTTCGACGAGGACCACGACCCCGTCGACGGCGTGCGGATCCTGCACGGTGGCGAGCAGATCGCCTCCGGCACGGGCGCCGACGGCCCGCCCACGGCGCTCGCCCTGAAGCCGGGGGAGCGGGCCAGCGCGGTGCTCGTGTGGCGCAACACCACCGAGTTCGGCGACCCGGTCGACGCCCCGTACGTCCGCGTGCGGGCCAGGCCCGACGCCCGTCCCGTGACGGTGACACCGGAACTCGACCTCGGCACGACGGGCAGGCTGGGAGTCGGTCCGTGGAAGCGGGACGACGACGAGCGGTGACCGCGGTGACGCACGCGGCACGGCGCTGCCCGCCGGTCCATTCCGCCGGATGATCCCGCCCGTGCTTCCCGGGCTCCGGCAGGCGGTGGTCAGTCCGGGGCGGTCCGGGCCTCGGGCGACGCCTCAGCGGGCCCCGTCCCGCTGGACGAGGGCGATGACCAGGGACAGCAGCGCCGCCACCACCGGCACGCCGTAACCGGCCGCCGGTGACAGGTGCTCCACGACCCAGCCGCCGGTCGCGCTCCCGGCCGCGATGCCGCCGAGGAGCCCGGTCACCGCGAGGGTCATGCCCTCGTTGAGACGCCCCGCGGGGGTGCGCTGCTGGATCAGCGTCATCGTCGTGATCATGGTGGGCGCGGTGGCCGAGCCGGCGACGAGGAGGGCCGCGGCCAGCAGCGGCAGCGCGTCGGTCGTGGAGGCCGTGACCAGCGGCAGCGTCAGCAGCGCGGCCATCGCGGCCAGGCACCGGGGCTGCCGCCGCGCCGCGGACCCCTTCGGCGCGGCGGCGCCGTACACCAGGCCGGCCACCGCCGACCCCGCGGCCTGGAACGCCAGGACCACCCCGGCCGCCGTACGGTGCCCGGCGGCGTCCGCGAACGCGATGGTGACGACCTCGACGGCGCCGAACACCACCCCCGTGGCCAGGCACACGGCGAGCAGCGGCGGCATGCCCGGCGAGGTGAGGGGCGACGGGAGCGCCGCACCCGCCGGTTCCGGCGGCGGCTCGGTGGACCGCTGTGCGGCGAACAGCAGGATGCCGCTCACCAGCAGCACCCCGCCGGCGAGCGTGCCCGCCTCGGGGAAGAGCGACCCGCACAGGAAGGCGGCCAGTACCGGTCCCAGGGTGAAGCACAGTTCGTCCGCGGCCTGTTCGAAGGAGTTGGCGGTGTGCAGCGCCTCGCTGTCGTCCTTCAGCAGGTGCGCCCACCGGGCGCGGGACATGCCGCCGGTGTTGGGAACGGTCGCGGTGGCGGCGTACGCGGCGAACAGGGTCCAGTCGGGGGCGCCGTAGTGCACGCACAGCAGCAGTGCCAGGGCGCCGAGCGCGGCGACGAGCGTCGCGGGCACGGCGACCCGGGCCTGTCCGTACCGGTCGACGAGCCGGGCGATACGGGGCGCGAGGAGCGCGGTGGCCGCGAGCCCGGTGGCGGTGACCGCGCCGGCGAGTGCGTACGACCCGCGGGTCCCGGCGATCATCACCACCGCGCTCACGCTGAACATGCCCATGGGGAGGCGGGCGAGGAGGTTGCCGAGGGTGAAGGCCAGGGTGCCGGGGCGGGCGAAGAGACGGAGGTAGGGGCCGGTGCGGGTGGCGAGGGGCATGCGCCCACCCTCGCCCGCAGTCGATCACCGGGTCCAACACCTGTTCGAGGTGGATTCACGCACCTGTGTTGTAGGTTCGCGGGATGTCCCCAGGAGCGCCGCAGCGCCCGGCCGCCGCCCACGTCGACCCCCGCCTCCTGCGCGGGTTCCTCGCCGTTGCCGAGGAACTGCACTTCACCCGCGCCGCCACCCGCCTCCACCTCGCCCAGCAGGCGCTCAGCCGGGACGTACGGCGCCTGGAACGCGAGCTGGGCGCCGAGTTGTTCGTGCGCACGACCCGGCAGGTGACGCTCAGTCCCGACGGTGCACGGCTGGTGCCGTTGGCGCGGCGCGCGCTCCGGGCCCAGGAGGAACTGCTGGCCGCGTTCGGGCAGGCCCGCCCGCTGCTGGTGGACCTGAACTCGCCCGGCCTGACCACCCCCCGGCGCGTCCTGCACCGGGCCCGCGAACTCGCCCCCGAACTGGAACTCATGGCCCGCTACGAGAGCGGCCTGACCGGCGCCGCGGCGGATCTGCTGGCCGGCCGGCTGGACGCGTCCTTCGGGCGGTACGCCGGCCTGGCCCCGGCGCTGCGGGCGGGTCTGGCGCACCGGCCCGTGCGCTACGAGCCCATGGCCGTCGTCCTGCCCGCGGACCACCGGCTGGCGCGGCGGGACCGGATCCCGGTGGCGGAACTGGCGGGTGAGACCGTCTACGCCGGTGCCGGGAACCCGCGTACCGAGGAGTGGACCGACCTCGCCCGCCGCCTGTTCGACGGGCGGGGGATCGTGCTCGCGCCGCCCGCCCCGCCCGCGATCGGCGAGGAGGAGTTCCAGAGGATCATGGCCAAGACCCGGCACCCGATCCTCGCCGTCGTCGGCTTCCCCGCCCTGCCGCACACCGTCGTGACGCCCCTCGTCGACCCCGTTCCGCTGTCACCGGTCTCGCTGGTGTGGCGAAAAGGGCTGGTACATCCAGGACTCGATGCCCTGCGGCGGGCAGCCGAGCAGCTCGCGGCGGCGGACGGGTGGCTCAGGCCATCTGTTGATGGATGGATTCCGGCCAGTGACAAAGACACAATGCGGTCCCACAAATGACACGTGGCGAACAAGGCGCCCCTGCGTGCGCTACATTCATGGCCTGAGCACGGTGTGGTAAAAGAGGCGCTCGGGCTGGGTGGGGGCCTGGTCCGGTCGGCGAGGTGCTCGGGGTCGGGTGCGCTTCCAGAACTGTCCCCGGGGGGATGTACGCGCGTGAACAAGTGGCGGGAAGACGCCCAACCGGAATGGCCCGAGGCCGCGTCCGCGACTCGGAACATGCCGCCATCGGGGGCCGATACGCAGGGATTTCCGGAGACCGGACCGCGTCCGGGGGCTGGGCAAAACGTTGCGCCCGGTGAGGGCGGTCCCTTCGGTGCGGGCGCGCCAGGACATCAACGCGGGGCGGGCGGCCCCGTCGGCGGCGGTCCGTCCTCCGAGGGCACCACGGACTTCCTGTCGCGGGCGGCGCGGGCACGGCTGGGAGCTCCGGCCGGGACGCCCCGGCCCTTCGGCACGACCGACGCGGAAGCCGACGCCACGGCCTTCCTGCCCCGGACCGCTCCCGCCGGTCCCAGCGACTCCACCCAGGTGCTGCCCTCAGCCCGGCAGGCCGCCCCGCTGCGCGACCCGTGGGCCGAGTCCGCCTCCGACGCCGAGCACACCCACGACCCGCACGAGGTGACGATCCAGCTCGACGCCGTCCAACTCGGCGCGGGCGGGCTGGAGCCGGCAGGCACCAGGACGTCCGGCGTGCCGGACGGAACCGACGGGCCCGTCTTCGTCGACGAGTCGGGACGCCGCAGCCGTACCTTCCGCCGGCTCGGCATCGTCGTCGGCCTCGCCTGTGCCGTCTACGCCGTGGTCATCGTCGCCACCGTGATGTCCGGCAACTCCAGCGCGCCGTGGCTGCCGGTGCCGGACCAGGAGGTGGGGCAGCCCGCCGGCGATGTGGAGACCACGCCGCTGCCCAGCGACTCCGCCGTCACCCCGTCACCGTCCGCCTCGGGCGCCTCCGCCGGCCCCGCCGGCCTGCCCAGTGCCGGCGGCGCGGCCACCGCTCCGGGCGGCGGGGTCCGGCCCACCGCCTCCAGCAGCGCGGTGCAGCCCGGCGCCTCGGCCGCCGAGCCGTCGGCGAGCAAGGCCACCAAGCCCGGCACGGACGCCAGTACCCAGCCCGCACCCGCGACGACCCCTCCGGTCACCACCTCCCCGGAACCGTCGAAGACGACTGCGGACCCCTCGCCCGATGCCTCCCCGTCCGCCGCCGGCGGCACGGGGCCCGTGGCCGACGGTGCCGCGGAACCGGTCGTCGCAGAGTCGAGTCCCGCGGTCTCACCCTCGCCCACGGAGAACCTCGTCTGATGGCATTCCGCTCGACCCGCCGCTCCCCGGACAGCGCCTCCCGGCGGCGGTGGTTCCCCCTGCGCTACCTGCTGCCCGTCCTGGTGCTGTTCGCCATGCTGGCGATGCTGATGCTGCGCGGCTACGTGCACAGCGAGATCCTCGCCGACTTCCGGGTCCGGCCCGGCACGGCCAACGACAAGGTGCCGGAGCAGATACTCGACGGCGGCCCGGTCATCGACACCCGGGGCAGGACGCCGACCACCCTGCGGGTGCCGGACCACCGCATCGTCCTCACGTTCGACGACGGTCCCGACCCCACGTGGACCCCGAGAGTCCTGGACGTCCTGAAGAAGAACCACGCGCACGCCGTCTTCTTCGTCACCGGCACCATGGCCTCCCGCTACCCCGAGCTGATCCGCCGCATGGTCGACGAGGGCCACGAGGTGGGCCTGCACACCTTCAACCACCCCGACCTGTCCTACCAGTCCAAGCGGCGCATCGACTGGGAGCTGTCCCAGAACCAGCTCGCGCTGGCCGGCGCGGCCGGCATCCGCACCTCCCTGTTCCGGCCGCCGTACTCCTCCGAGTCCGAGAACATGGACAACGCGTCCTGGCCGGTCACCCAGTACATCGGCAGCCTCGGATACCTGACCGTCGTCAACGACACCGACAGTGAGGACTGGCAGAAGCCGGGTGTCGACGAGATCATCCGCCGGGCGAAGCCGGAGCACGGCCAGGGCGCCATCATCCTCATGCACGACTCCGGTGGCGACCGCCACCAGACCGTGCGCGCGCTGGGCAGGTTCCTGCCGGAGATGCAGGAGGAGGGCTACCGGTTCCAGAACCTCACCGAGGCCCTCGACGCGCCGTCCGCGCACACCAAGGTCACCGGTGCGGAGCTGTGGAAGGGCAAGGCGTGGGTCTTCCTGGTCTCCGCCTCCGACGACATCACGGACGTCCTGGTCGTGGGCCTCGCCGCCATCGGCTCCCTGGTCCTCGCCCGCTTCGGCCTGATGCTGCTGCTGTCCGGCCTGCACGCCCGCCGCACCCGCCGCAAGAGCTTCCGCTGGGGCCCGCAGCCCGTCACCGAACCGGTGTCCGTGCTGGTACCCGCCTACAACGAGGCCAAGTGCATAGAGAACACGGTCCGTTCCCTGATGCGCAGCGAGCACCCGATCGAGATCATCGTCATCGACGACGGCTCCTCCGACGGCACCGCCCGCATCGTCGAGGCGATGGGTCTGCCCAACGTGCGCGTCGTCCGGCAGCTCAACGCGGGCAAGCCGGCCGCGCTCAACCGGGGCCTGGCCAACGCCCGCTACGACATCGTCGTGATGATGGACGGCGACACCGTCTTCGAACCGGCCACCGTCCGCGAGCTCGTGCAGCCCTTCGCCGACCCGCGCGTCGGTGCCGTCGCCGGCAACGCCAAGGTCGGCAACAAGGACACCCTGATCGGCGCCTGGCAGCACATCGAGTACGTGATGGGCTTCAACCTGGACCGCCGCATGTACGACGTCCTGCAGTGCATGCCGACGATCCCCGGCGCCGTCGGCGCCTTCCGCCGCTCCGCCCTGGAGCGGGTGGGCGGGATGAGTGACGACACCCTCGCCGAGGACACCGACATCACCATGGCCATCCACCGCGACGGCTGGCGTGTGGTGTACGCGGAGAAGGCCCGCGCCTGGACCGAGGCACCGGAATCGGTGCAGCAGCTGTGGTCCCAGCGCTACCGCTGGTCCTACGGCACGATGCAGGCCATCTGGAAGCACCGCGGAGCCCTGCTGGACCGCGGCCCCTCAGGCCGCTTCGGCCGCGTCGGCCTGCCCCTGGTCTCCCTGTTCATGGTGGTGGCGCCGCTGCTGGCCCCGCTCATCGACATCTTCCTCGTCTACGGCCTGCTCTTCGGCCCGACCGAGAAGACCATCGTGGCCTGGTTCGGCGTCCTCGCCGTCCAGGTGGTCTGCGCCGCCTACGCCTTCATCCTCGACCGCGAACCGCTGACCCCGCTGATCTCGCTGCCGCTCCAGCAGATCCTCTACCGCCAGATCATGTACGTCGTGCTCCTGCAGTCGTGGATCACCGCCCTCACCGGCGGCCGGCTGCGCTGGCAGAAGCTGCGGCGCAAGGGCGGGGTGTCGGCCCCGCCGTCCGAGCCCGGGCAGCGGAGTCCGGTCATGGACGGGAGCTCGGCCTGATGGACACCCAGGCGACACCGCCGTACCCCTTCCCGCCCGCGCGCCAGGAAGCACCGCCCATGACCGCACCGCCCGGTGTGCCGTTCGGCACGAGCGAGGCGCCCCCGGCGCCCGTGGCCGACAAGCCCCGCCGCGGCCCCGTCCGCGACCGCTACTTCGACCTCCTGCGGGCGATAGCCCTCTTCCGCGTCGTCTTCTACCACCTCACGGGCTGGGCCTGGCTGCCGGTGGTGTTCCCGTCGATGGGCGTCATGTTCGCCCTCGCCGGCAACCTGATGGCCCGCTCCCTCAAGCGCCCGCCGCTGCAGGTGGTCCGCAGCCGTATGCGCCGGCTGCTGCCGCCGCTGTGGATGCTCGGCGCGATCGGCGTCACCGGCATGGTCCTCCAGGGCTGGGGCCCCGACGAGGACGGCCATCCGGGCTGGTGGTGGCTGCACCTCACCTTCTGGATCGTCCCGTTGAGCGACCCGCCGTACGCCGAGGGCGTGCACGGCATCCACGGCATCCTCGGCGACGACTGGGCGGCCGAGATCGCCGGACCGCTGTGGTACATCCGTGCCTACCTCTGGTACGTGATGCTGTCGCCGCTGATCCTGAAGGCGCTGCGCAAGCTGCCGTGGCCGACCGTCGTCGCGCCGATCGCCATCTCGGCCGCCTTCGAGTTCGGCTACCTCGACTTCCTGCCCGGGGAGCGCTTCCCCTCCGCCCTCACCGACTTCAGCACCTTCGGAGCCTGCTGGATCCTCGGCATGGCGCACCAGGAGGGCGTCCTCAAGCGCCTCCCGCGCTATGTCGTCCCCTCCGTCGTCCCGGCCATCGCCGCGGCAGGCATGTGGTACGCCGTGACCCACGGCTTCAAGGCGGGCCACGACCTGGACGACATCCCCTTCGCGCAGGCCCTGTGGTCCTTCGCGACCGTCCTGATGCTGCTGCACGTCAGCCCGTCCTGGTCCGAGTGGCCCCGGCCGCTGCGTCCCCTGGACCGCATCGTGACCCTGCTCAACTCCCGTGCCGTGACCATCTACCTGTGGCACAACATCTGCATCCTCATCGCCGCCACGGTGTGGGACCAGATGTGGCGCGTGGACACGCTCGCGATGAACGTGCCCTGGCTGCTGCAGAGTCTGTGGCCCGTGCTGGCGATCACCTGGGTCCTCATCGGCAGTTGCATCGTCTGGTTCGGCTGGGTGGAGGACCTGGCCGCGAAGCGCGCACCGCAGCTGTGGCCCGACGGTTCGCCCAAGCGCGGGGGCAGGAGATCCCGCGCGCGATCACACCGCGCCTGACCACATCGGGGCCGGCCCGGCCGTACGGGCCGGCCCCGACGGCCGTCACGGGCCGGGCCCGGCGCCGGGCCCGGCCCGCAACGTGCGTCCACAGGACCTGAGAGCGTCGGACATGCCGTGGGCACGGGTACCGACATCGACGCCCGCCCACCGTTCCGGTGGCCGCGCCCCCGGACGCGGCCACCGCAGCCGGCCGCCGGGACGCGGCCGGGCGGATCGGGCGCGGCAGGCCCGGCCGGTGCGGGGCCGGGCGGACCGGGGCGGTCCGGGTCTGTGCCCGGGGTGCGGACCGGGTGGGGGGCGCGGAAACACAGCGGTGGCCGTCCGCGGGCATGGTGAAGACTGGCGAGGCGCACGATGCGCGAAGTGCCTCCCGTTCCAACGAAGTCGACAAGGAGACCACCCACCGTGACCCATCCTCCGGCCCAGCCTCCGCAGCAGCCGTACCCGGGCCAGGGCCCCATCCCCGGACCGTACGCGCCGCAGCCGCCCCAGGGGCAGCCGGGCGCGGGACAGCAGTCCCCCAACCCGTATGCGACGCCGCCCGGTTCCGCGCCGACCGCGCCGATACCCGGCGCGTCTCCCTACGGCACCCCGCCCGCCCCCGGGACGCAGACTCCCTACCCCCAGACTCCCTACCCCCAGACTCCCTACCCTCAGACCGCGTACGGCCAGCCTCCGTACGGCGCACCGGCCGGCTACCCGCCGCCCCCTCCCACCGGCGGCACCCCCGGGAGGAAACGTACGGCGCTGATCGCCGGCGGGGCCCTCGCAGCGGTCGTCCTCGTCGCCGGCGGCGTGTACCTCACCATGCGGGGCGGGAACGACGCACCGCCGCAGTCCCGGACGTCCACCTCCGCCGCACCGACCACCGAGGAGAGCCCGGTCACCGAGGAGCCCACCGAGGACCCGGTCGAGGAGCCCACCGAGGACCCCGTCGACGAGCCGACGGACGAACCCACCGACGTGGACGTGCCCGCCGGTCCCGCGCCCGAGACCGGCTTCCAGGGCCAGTGGAAGAGCACCGACGGCAAGACGCTCACCGTCATGACGAAGTACACCGAGGGCGAGTACAAGGGCGACCGCGGCGTCACCTACATCGCGCCCGACGCCGACCACCCCATCCTCCTCGGCCTCGGCCGGGAGCACAGCGACGGGTCGCTGCGCATCGCGGTCAAGCCGGTGCGCAGCGAGGACGAGAACGACTACCGCGCCGGCACCGTCACCCGCACCGGCGACTCGGTGAAGATCGCCTGGGACAAGGGCGGCACCGAGACCATGGAGTGGTCGGGCTGAGCCCGGGGCCGCGGGGGCCCCGGGCTCAGCCCGGACGAGGAGGAAGGGAAGGGACCCGCGGGTCCCGGCTCGTCCTCCTCCACGGAAGGGAAGGGAGCGGGGCCGGCACGCGCGACCGTGTGCCGGCGCCGCCGGTGACGGACACGGTGTCCGGCGGGAGGCGACGCGGGCGCCGCGCTCCCGTCCGCGAGGGCCCGGACCCGGTGTGGGCCGGCCGGGGAGCACGGGCCGCGGCCGGCCTCACCGACCGCCGGCGGCGCGAGTGAGAGCAACGTTCCCTTCCGGTCACCCATGGCCACAGCGCCGAAACGCGGTCTCCCTACCGTCGGGACTCAGCCACTCCCAGTTACGCCCGGAGCACCGTGGAGGCCTGAGATGACAGCCCCGAGTACCACCAGCGCACCCCACAAGGGGTCCCACTGGATCGAGCAGTGGGAGCCCGAGGACGAGACCTTCTGGGAGACCCGGGGGAAGCGGATCGCCCGCCGCAACCTCACGTTCTCGGTGATCTCCGAGCACATCGGCTTCTCCGTGTGGAGCATGTACTCCGTGCTCGCGCTGTTCATGGGGCCCCAGTACGGGATCGACCCCGCCGGCAAGTTCTTCCTCGTCGCCATGGCCTCGCTGGTCGGCGGCGTCATGCGGGTCCCCTACGGTTTCGCGGTCGCCCGCTTCGGCGGCCGGAACTGGACCATCTTCAGCGCGGGGCTGCTGCTCGTGCCGACCGTGGCGCTCCTCGTCGTGATGGAACCGGGGACGTCGTACTCCACCTTCATGGTGGTCGCCGTCCTCACCGGCGTCGGCGGAGCCAACTTCGCCTCCTCCATGACCAACATCAACAACTTCTACCCGCTGCGCCTCAAGGGCTGGGCCCTCGGCATGAACGCCGGCGGCGGCAACATCGGCGTCGCCGTGGTCCAGCTCATGGCGCTGCTGGTCATCGGTGTCGCCGGGGCCGGCCACCCGCGTGTGCTGCTGTCCGTCTACGTGCCCCTGATCGTCCTCGCGACCGTGCTCAGCGCCCGGTACATGGACAACCTCGGCCCGGTGCGCAACGACACCGGGGCCGCCAAGGAGGCCGTGCGCGAAGGACACACCTGGATCATGTCCTTCCTCTACATCGGCACCTTCGGCTCGTTCATCGGCTACAGCTTCGCCTTCGGCCTGGTGCTCCAGAACCAGTTCGGGCGCACGCCCCTGCAGGCGGCCTCGCTCACCTTCGTCGGCCCGCTGCTCGGCTCGCTGATCCGACCTCTGGGCGGCCAGCTCGCCGACCGGATCGGCGGCGCGAAGGTCACCCTGTGGAACTTCGGCCTGATGGCCGTCGCGGCCGGTGCCGTCGTCGTGGCGTCGGTCGACAAGTCGCTGCCGCTGTTCATCGGAGCGTTCATCGCGCTGTTCGTCCTCACCGGCATCGGCAACGGCTCCACCTACAAGATGATCCCCGGCATCTTCCGCGCCCAGGCCGGTGCCAAGGGGCTGGCCGGCGAGGAGGCCGCCGTCTACGCACGCCGGCTGTCCGGGGCGGCCATGTCCCTCATCGGGGCCGTGGGCGCGCTCGGCGGCCTCGGCATCAACCTGGCGCTGCGGCAGTCCTTCCTGACGGTCGGCAGCGGGACCGGGGCCTTCGTCGCCTTCCTGGTCTACTACGGCGTCTGCTTCGTGGTCACCTGGGCCGTATACCTTCGCCGCTCGGCGGCCGGTGTCGAGTCCGCTGCCGCCGCAGAGACGAAGCCGCAGCTCAGCTACGCCGAGGTGTGACGTAACACCAGCGACATGAAGCCGATCCGAGCCTGTCACGCACCGTTGACAGGCTCGATCGGCATGCCGGGCACGCCGTGCCCGGCGAATGCACACGACTCGAGTGCGGGACGAGAGCGATGTACGACGAACGACAGCGACCGGAACACGGGCCCCTCGCCGGCTTCACCGTGGGCGTGACGGCCGCACGCCGGGCCGAGGAGCTGGGAGCACTGCTCCAGCGCCGCGGCGCCGCCGTCCTGCACGCCCCAGCCCTGCGCATCGTGCCGCTCGCGGACGACGGCGAGCTGCTGGCGGCGACCGAGCAGCTGATCGACCGGGCGCCGGACGTGGTGGTGGCCACCACGGCGATCGGTTTCCGCGGATGGATCGAGGCCGCGGAGGGGTGGGGGCTGGGGGAGCCCCTGCTGGCGCGGTTGGGCCACGTCGAACTGCTCGCCCGCGGCCCGAAGGTGAAGGGCGCGATCCGGGCCGCCGGGCTCACCGAGGAGTGGTCGCCGTCGAGCGAGTCCATGGCCGAGGTGCTCGACCGGCTGCTGGAGGAGGGGGTCGAGGGCCGCCGCGTCGCCGTCCAACTGCACGGCGAGCCCCTGCCCGGCTTCGTGGAGGCACTGCGGGAGGGCGGGGCCCAGGTGGTGGGGGTCCCCGTCTACCGGTGGATGCCGCCGGAGGACCTCTCACCCGTCGACCGGCTGCTGGACGCCGCCGTCTCCCGCGGCCTGGACGCGGTCACCTTCACCAGCGCCCCGGCCGCGGCGTCCCTGCTCGACCGTGCCGAGCAGCGCGGGCTGCTGCCCGAGCTGCTCGCCGCGCTCCACCACGACGTGCTGCCCGCCTGCGTCGGCCCGGTCACCGCGCTGCCGCTCCAGGCGCGGGGCGTGGACACCGTGCAGCCCGAGCGGTTCCGGCTCGGGCCGCTCGTGCAGCTGCTGTGCCAGGAGCTGCCGGGGCGGGCGCGTGCGCTGCCGATCGCCGGGCACCGGGTGGAGATCCGGGGCCACGCGGTCCTGGTCGACGGCGACCTGAAGCCGGTGCCGCCTGCCGGGATGTCCCTGCTGCGCGCGCTGTCCCGGCGGCCGGGCTGGGTGGTCGCCCGCGCCGACCTGCTGCGGGCACTGCCCGGAGCCGGGCGGGACGAGCACGCCGTGGAGACGGCGATGGCGCGGCTGCGCACGGCGCTGGGGGCGCCGAAGCTGATCCAGACGGTGGTGAAGCGGGGATACCGCCTGGCACTCGACCCGGCGGCGGACGCCAAGTACGCGGACGCCTGAAACGACCTCGCCGACGGCGCGCCGCGCTGTGCCGTCGACCGCCCGCGGTGCGCGGTGGACGGCCGGGGCGCACTGCCCGTGACCCCGCGGGGGCCTTCCCCGCGGCCCTCCCACGCCGCCGCCCGCACGCTTGGGGGGCCGGTTCCTCCGACGGCTCGGCACTCGCCAGGACTCGGGCGCTCTTCCAGGGCTGTTCCCCGCCTCCTTCCGGGGCCGTTCCGCACGCCCCGCCGGGACCGGGACCGCGGCCGCGCCGCGGCCGGGTCGGGTGCCCCGGCCCGGCCCCGCATCCGGGCCCGGCCGGTCAGCAGCCCGGGGCGGGCTCCGGCGGTCCGGGGGCCTCGTCCCGGGGCCGGAGTCCGGACGAGGTCTGCGCAGCCTGTGCCTGTGCCTGCACCCGTCCGAGCCCGGGCGTGCCGCGCTCCCCGGAGCGGGCCGCCCGCTGCGGCCCCCGCGCGCCCGGGACGGCCGGAGCCGGCGGACGCGCCTCGTCCCGGCGGTCCGCCGTCAGGCGGATCGCCGCGCGGGCCAGGCAACCCACCGCGCCCGCCGACAGCACCGCCCGCACCGCGTTCCACAACACCCACCGGTCCTCGAACCGTGCCCGCAGGACCGCCGGGTCGCCCGTCCCGGCGAGCCCGTCGTTGAGCGGGACGTTCACGGCCGCTGTCACCAGGAAGGCCAGAACGTGGGCGATCAGGGCCGCCCGCACCCAGCCGCGGGCCCCGGGGCGGTCGCGCAGCTGCCGGGCGGACAGCGCCGTCAGGACCGGCGCGCCGAGGAACGCCGCGAAGAACAACGGGTTCTGGATCACGTCGTTGATGTCGCGCATGACGTCCACGTAGACGCGGTCCCCGCGCCGCGCCAGCGCCGGCATCACGGCGCACGCGAAGACGAAGAAGGAGCCCGCGGTCAGAGCGCTGGTGATCACGGCCGCGGTGAGGACCGCCGCCGCGGTGGGGGAGGGGCCGGTGCCCGTCCCGGATGTCGTCCGATCGTCCGTCATGGGTCCAGTCGACGCGACCGGACGCCCCGGGGACATCGTCCGGACGCGCACCCGCATGCGCGGGCGTCCAGCCGTGAACGGTACGAGGGGTTCCGGGGCCGACGGCGAGGGGGCACTGTAGAGGGACGATCCCGAACAGCCCTGGCAACCCTAGGTGGTGACAGGCACATGGCGCTGGGTACGGCCACGGCCCCGTACGCGTTCCGGTTCGACGCCGGAAGGATCTGCCTGGATCTCCTCGCGACCACGCATCCCGGGGAACGGCTCGGCTCCGTCGAGGTGCTGCGGGCCTGGATCACCGGCTCCCGGCTCGTCCCACCCGGCACCTCGCTCGCGCACGCCGACCCGTCCTGGCTGCCGGGCTTCCGCGAACTGCGCGGGGTCGTGGGGCTGTTGGTGCGCGGCCGGCCGGCCCCCGGCGCCGTGCCGTACGACCGTGCCCTGGCCCGCGTCAACGAGATCGCCCGGGCCGCGCCTCCGGCTCCCCGCGCGGTGCCGGGGCAGGACGGGCTGCTGGTGCGGGAGTTGGCCGCACCGCCCGCCTGCGGGGCCCTGCTCGGGGCGGTCGCGCGGGACGCCGTGGAACTCCTCACCGATCCCGTCGCGCGGGCGGCCCTGCGGCAGTGCGAGGGCGACAACTGCCCTCTCGTCTACCTGGACACATCCCGGGGGCGCAGGAGGCGCTGGTGCAGCAGCGAGGTGTGCGGGAACCGGGAGCGGGTGGCCCGGCACCGGCGCCGGGCGGCGCTCACCCGGGCCTGACACGCCCGACGGAGGACGTGATGTGCGTTACACCTCCTTCACCTACGCCCCCGTAGGGAGTGGCGGACCGGCCCGTTCCGCAGTGACGGAAATGTAAAGAACGTGCGGTGAGAATGTGGTCTCATGTCCCCCTCGTCACGTCGGGCCGAGGAAAACTCTCGCGGTGCTTTGAACATCACGCGGCCCGCGTCCGTACCCGTGGTCGAGCGACCGACTGGGGGAACCCCCGGACACCGGAGGTGGGCGTGCGCAAGGATTCTGTCGTGGCCAATGAACGTGGATCGAGGGCCCGACATCGCGCTTCCCAGCCCTCGGAACCTGACGAGGAGCTGATGCGTGCCCTGTATCGAGAGCACGCCGGACCCCTGCTCGCGTATGTCCTGCGCCTTGTTGCCGGAGACCGGCAGCGCGCGGAGGACGTCGTGCAGGAGACGCTCATCCGTGCCTGGAAGAACGCCGGTCAGCTCAATCGAGCGACCGGTTCGGTACGCCCCTGGCTGGTGACGGTCGCGCGCCGCATCGTCATCGACGGCCACCGCAGCCGGCAGGCCCGGCCGCAGGAGGTCGATCCGTCGCCGCTGGAGGTCATCCCCGCGGAGGACGAGATCGACAAGGCGCTGTGGCTGATGACGCTGTCGGACGCGCTCGACGACCTGACCCCGGCCCACCGGGAGGTGCTCGTCGAGACGTACTTCAAAGGGCGTACCGTCAACGAGGCGGCGCAGACCCTGGGCATACCCAGCGGCACCGTCCGCTCAAGGGTCTTCTACGCCCTGCGGTCGATGAAGCTGGCACTGGAGGAGCGGGGGGTGACGGCGTGATGAGCGGGTACGGGGGAATGCAGGGATTCGGCGCGGGTGGTCCGGGTATGTCTGGCCCCATGAGCCCCAGGCAGGGATCTTCGGTGCCGAACGAGCACGAGACCGTGGGCGCGTACGCGCTCGGGCTTCTCGACGATGCCGAGGCAACCGCTTTCGAGGCGCACCTCGCGACCTGCGAGTGGTGCGCGCAGCAGCTCGACGAACTGGCCGGGATGGAACCGATGCTGGCCGCCCTGGCGGACCTGCCGGGATCCGGTACGCCGCAGATCGGCGAGTCGCTGTCGGCCAGGCCCGGTCCGCGGCTCGTGGAGAAGCTCGTCGACGAGGTCGCCGAGCGCCGTGCGCGGAAGCGGCGCCGCAGCTTCTACATGGTCGCCGCCGCGGCCGCGCTGATCGCCGGAGGTCCGCTGGTCGCCGTGGCGGCCTCCAGCGGGGAGTCCGGCACCGACGTGGCGGCGTCGCCACCCAGCCCCGCCCGGAGCCTGTTCTCCACGATGTCCGACAAGGTCTCCGGCACCGACCCGGCGACCGCCGTCACCGCGACCGTGGGCATGGCCAAGAAGGACTGGGGCACCCAGGCGGTCCTGGAGCTGAAGAACGTCAAGGGCCCGCTGAAGTGCTCCCTGATCGCCGTGGGCAAGAACGGCGAGCGTGAGACGCTCTCCTCGTGGTCCGTCCCGAACTGGGGCTACGGCATCCCGAACGCGAAGTCGGAGCAGGCGAAGAATCCGCTCTACATCGGTGGCGGAGCGGCCTTCCAGCCGAACGAGATCGACCACTTCGAGGTCATGACCTTCGACGGCAAGAAGCTGGTGGAGGTCGACTCCTAGGAGCGGCCCGGGCGCCGTGCCCGTCGGGGAGCGGCGCCCGCGCGCGATCCTCCCGGCGGGCCGTCCGGACGTCTCCCGGCGGGCGGCACCCGCTGCTTCCGGCCGTTCCGGGGCGGGGAGCCGCCGCGCGTGTCGCGACGGGCCGGACAGATCCCACGCGGTAGCGGCACCGGCGAGTGGAGGTCCCCCCACCGCGGCGGTTCCCGCCCACCCGCGCCGGCGCTGACCGGCGCGCACGCCGGGCCCGCGTCCCGGGCAGATCCCGCCGGGCACGCCCCTCGCCTCCGGCGGCTCCCTTCGCGTACGGTTGACGGCTGCCCAGCACGTCAGAAGGGGGCCCGGTGGCCGCTCAGGCTCACACATCTGCGGTCGACTCGGTTCACGACTCGGTTCGGGACCGGGAGATCGACGTCGAACAGGAACACCTCGACCGGGTGTACCGACGTCTCGAGGAGAAGATCCACGAGGCCGAGTTCCTGATGAACGACGCGGCCGAGCGCGGCCAGGTCGGCACGCCCGGCGCCCTCGCCGAGCGGGACGCGCAGGTCTTCCGGGCCGGCATCCACCTCAGCCGGCTCAACAACGAGTTCGAGGACTTCCTGTTCGGGCGGATCGACCTCCTGCTCGGCAAGGACGGCAAGAAGGGCCCCGACGGCGCGTACACCGCCGTCGAGCCGGCCGAAGGGGCCGTCCGCCCCGACAACACCGCCGACATCGCCGAGACCCTGCACATCGGCCGCATCGGCGTTCTCGACCAGGAGTACGCCCCGCTCGTCATCGACTGGCGGGCCCCCGCCGCCGCGCCCTTCTACCGCTCCACACCGGTCGATCCCGGCCGCGTCGTACGGCGCCGGGTCATCCGCTCCAAGGGGCGCCGCGTCCTCGGTGTCGAGGACGACCTGATGCGCCCCGAGCTGAAGGCGTCCCTGGACGGCCGGGAGCTGCCGGTCATCGGCGACGGCGCCCTGATGGCGGCCCTCGGCCGGGCCCGCAGTCACACCATGCAGGACATCGTCGCCTCCATCCAGGCCGAGCAGGACCTGGTGATCCGCGCCCCCGCCGCCTCCGTGACGTACGTCGAGGGCGGGCCGGGCACCGGAAAGACGGCCGTCGCGCTGCACCGCGCCGCCTACCTGCTCTACCAGGACCGGCGCCGCTACGCGGGAGGCATCCTGATCGTCTCCCCGACCCCGCTCCTCGTGGCGTACACCGAGGGCGTGCTGCCGTCCCTCGGCGAGGAGGGGCAGGTCGCCATCCGTGCCATCGGCTCCCTCGTCGACGGCGCCGAGGCGACCCTGTACGACTCCCCGGCCACCGCCCGGGCCAAGGGGTCCTCCCGCATGCTGAAGGTGCTGCGGAAGGCGGCCCGCGGCGCCCTGGAGCACGACAGGGCACCGACCCGGCTGCGGGTGGTCGCCTTCGGCCGCCGCCTGGAGCTGGAGGGTGAGGAGCTGGACCGCATCCGCCGCACCGCGCTCGGCGGAACGGCCCCGGTGAACCTGCTGCGCCCGCGCGCCCGCAGGCTGCTGCTGGACGCCCTGTGGGCGCAGTCCGGCGGCGCCGCCCGGCACACCGATCCGGAACTCGCCGCCGAGCTGCGCTCGTCCTTCGACGAGGACGTGACGAGCGAGGAAGCGTTCGTGCAGTTCCTGGACGCCTGGTGGCCGGAGCTGACCCCGCAGACCGTGCTCGCCGCGATGGCCGACGACCGGCGCCTGGGCCGCTGGGCCCGCCGGATCCTCAGCCCCGGCGACATCCGCAGGGTCGCCCGCTCGCTGCGCCGCGACGGCCACTCGGTGCACGACATCGCCCTGCTCGACGAACTCCAGTCCGTCCTCGGCGTCCCGGCCCGCCCGCGCCGCAAGCGGGAACTCGACCCGCTGGACCAGCTGACCGGCCTGGAGGAGCTGATGCCGGTGCGCGAGGAGTCGCAGCGCGAGCGGGCCGAACGGCTGGCGGCCGAGCGGGTGGAGTACGCGCACGTCATCGTCGACGAGGCCCAGGACCTCACGCCGATGCAGTGGCGCATGGTCGGCCGCCGCGGCCGGCACGCCACCTGGACGGTCGTCGGCGACCCGGCCCAGTCCTCCTGGTCCGACCCGGACGAGGCGGCCGAGGCCCGTGACGAGGCCCTCGGCACCCGCCCGCGCCGCCGCTTCGAGCTCACGGTGAACTACCGCAACCCGGCGGAGATCGCCGAGCTGGCCGCGAAGGTGCTCGCCCTGGCCATGCCGGGCTCCCGGGCCCCGTCGGCGGTCCGCTCGACCGGGGTGCAGCCGCGCTTCGTGAGCACCGACGGACAGTGCGACCCGGGTGGGAAGGGCTCCCCGGAGAAGACCGTGCGGGCGGAGGCCGAGCGGCTGCTGCACCTCGTCGACGGCACCGTCGGCGTCGTCGTCGCCATGCACCGCCGGGAGGAGGCCCGGCGGTGGCTGGACGGCCTCGGCGACCGCGTGGTGGCGCTCGGCAGCCTGGAGGCGAAGGGGCTGGAGTACGACGCGACGGTGGTCGTCTCCCCGGCCGAGATCGCCGACGAGTCCCCGGCCGGCCTGCGGGTGCTCTACGTCGCCCTCACCCGGGCCACCCAGCAGCTGACGGTGGTGTCGGGTGAGCGGGACGAGCCGGACGACGACGGGGTGCCGGACCTGCTGCGGGACTGACCGGGTGTCCGGCCGGGCCCGTCGCGCCCGGCCGGGACGGGCCGCTCCCGCACGGCAGCGCGCCGTCCGCCCCCGCGGGGCCGGGCGGTGTCCGGACCCGGCGCGGGGGCCGGTCGCCGGGCCGGGACCGGCGCAGGAACGAACTTCCGCCGCGGGAATGGCCCCGCGCGATCCGTTTGTTAGCCTGGGCGTGGCACCGGCTCGATCCAAGCCCCCGGGCCCAACCTTCGTCGCTACGAGCGACCACTTGCCGCGAGGCGAGCATGGCGGGTCGGTGCCATTGAGCGTGCGAGAGGCCCACGTCCGTGTGACGTGGGCCTCTTTCGCTGCCCCGGCACCTTCCACCACCCGACGTCTCTCGTATGGTGGAAGCAGTTTTCCGAAAAGAACCCTGATCCCCTTCGCGCCCAGACCTGCGGCTGTGAACTAAACGTCCGCAATCCGGGGCGGCTACCACGTACTCGGCGGTAGGTGCGACGATCGGACGGCACAACCCGCGACACGGTGAAAGCAGAGGAAGTCGGCCATGGCAACGGCGCCCAGCGTCTCCTACTCGATGACGATCCGGCTGGAGGTGCCCGCGAGCGGAACCGCCGTTTCGCAGCTCACCAACGCCGTGGAGTCCTCCGGAGGCTCGGTCACCGGCCTCGACGTCACCGCGTCCGGCCACGAGAAGCTCCGGATCGACGTCACCATCGCGGCGACCTCCACCGCGCACGCCGACGAGGTCGTCGAGAAGCTCCGCGGCATCGAGGGCGTGACCCTCGGCAAGGTCTCCGACCGTACGTTCCTCATGCACCTCGGTGGCAAGATCGAGATGCAGTCCAAGCACCCCATCCGCAACCGTGACGACCTCTCCATGGTCTACACGCCGGGTGTCGCCCGCGTCTGCATGGCCATCGCCGAGAACCCCGAGGACGCCCGCCGCCTCACCATCAAGCGCAACTCCGTTGCGGTCGTGACGGACGGCTCTGCCGTGCTGGGCCTCGGCAACATCGGCCCCAAGGCCGCGCTGCCGGTCATGGAGGGCAAGGCGGCCCTGTTCAAGCGCTTCGCCGGCATCGACGCCTGGCCGATCTGCCTCGACACCCAGGACGCCGACGCCATCGTCGAGATCGTCAAGGCCATCGCCCCCGGATTCGCCGGCATCAACCTGGAGGACATCTCCGCACCCCGCTGCTTCGAGATCGAGGCCCGGCTGCGCGAGGCCCTCGACATCCCCGTCTTCCACGACGACCAGCACGGCACCGCCATCGTGGTGCTGGCCGCCCTGACGAACGCGCTCCGCGTGGTCGGCAAGGGGATCGGCGACGTGCGGGTCGTCATGTCGGGCGCGGGCGCGGCCGGTACGGCCATCCTCAGGCTGCTCCTCGCCGCGGGTGTGAAGAACGCCGTCGTCGCCGACATCCACGGCGTCGTGCACGCCGGCCGCGAGGACCTCGTGTACGCTCCCGCCGGTTCGGCGCTGCGCTGGATCGCCGACAACACCAACCCCGAGAACCTCACGGGCACGTTGAAGGAGGCGGTCCGCGGCGCCGACGTCTTCGTCGGCGTCTCGGCGCCCAACGTCCTCGACGGCAGCGACGTGGCCGCGATGGCCGACGACGCGATCGTGTTCGCGCTCGCGAACCCCGATCCCGAGGTCGACCCGGCAATCGCCCGCCAGACGGCGGCAGTTGTGGCCACCGGCCGCTCCGACTTCCCCAACCAGATCAACAACGTCCTGGTCTTCCCGGGTGTGTTCCGCGGCCTGCTGGACGCCCAGTCCCGCACGGTCGACACGGACATGATGCTGGCCGCCGCCAAGGCGCTGGCGGACGTGGTGACCGAGGACGAGCTCAACCCGAACTACATCGTTCCGAGCGTCTTCAACGACAAGGTCGCCGGAGCCGTAGCCGGTGCGGTCCGGGACGCGGCGAGGGCCGCGAGCGCCACGGCGCAGCACGGCCCGCACGCTGTGCAGGGGCTGTGAGGATCGCCACGACTGCCCCCTGCCCCGGCGCGTCGTGGAACCACCTGCCTCCGACAGCCCTCTAGGGTGGCGGCCGGGCGACGGCGCTTTTCGAGTGACCCCCTGGGGTGTTCTTCGTGACTCCCACGGGTGCCGGATTGGCGTTCCCGCCGCAGGTAGGGGCAGGATGCGTCCCTGGGCACGAGCGCATGTCGATGTGTCGACTGTGCAGCGCCCCACATGCGGCTCCGCCGCGTGGCACGCCTCAACGGCAAGAAGAACACGGGAGTAACAACATGAACCGCAGTGAGCTGGTGGCCGCGCTGGCCGACCGCGCCGAGGTGACCCGCAAGGACGCCGACGCCGTGCTGGCCGCGTTCGCCGACGTCGTCGGCGACATCGTCTCCAAGGGGGACGAGAAGGTCACCATCCCCGGCTTCCTCACCTTCGAGCGCACCCACCGTGCCGCTCGCACCGCGCGCAACCCGCAGACCGGCGAGCCGATCCAGATCCCGGCCGGCTTCAGCGTGAAGGTCTCCGCGGGCTCCAAGCTGAAGGAAGCCGCGAAGGGCAAGTAGGCCTGCCGGTGCGTCCCCCGTCGACGCACGGCTCGAAACGCCAATGGGGCGGCCACCCTCACCGGGTGCCGCCCCATCGCCGTTGCCCGCAGGTGCCGCGACCGGAGACGTCCACCGGGCCGTGACGCCCGCACGCACCCGGCCGCGTGGACGCACGACCCGCGCACCTGCGGCACGCGGGTCGTGCTCCGCCGTACGCGACGCCGCGCCGCGGGGACGCCTCAGCCGAGAGCCTTGCCCGGCAGCTCCACCTTGGCGCCCAGCTCCACCAGCTTCTCCATGAAGTTCTCGTAGCCGCGGTTGATCAGCTCGATGCCGTGGACGCGGGAGGTGCCCTGGGCCGCCAGCGCGGCGATGAGGTACGAGAAACCGCCGCGCAGGTCCGGGATGACCAGGTCCGCGCCGAGCAGCTTGGTGGGGCCCGACACGACCGCGGAGTGCAGGAAGTTGCGCTGCCCGAACCGGCAGTCGGAGCCGCCCAGGCACTCGCGGTAGAGCTGGATGTGGGCGCCCATCTGGTTCAGCGCCGAGGTGAAGCCGAGCCGGGACTCGTACACGGTCTCGTGGATGATGGACAGGCCCGTGGCCTGCGTCAGGGCCACCACCAGCGGCTGCTGCCAGTCGGTCTGGAAACCGGGGTGCACGTCCGTCTCCAGCGCGATGGACTTCAACTGGCCGCCCGGGTGCCAGAAACGGATGCCCTCGTCGTCTATCTCGAAGGCACCGCCCACCTTCCGGTAGGTGTTCAGGAACGTCATCATCGACCGCTGCTGCGCGCCGCGGACGTAGATGTCGCCTTCGGTGGCCAGCGCCGCGGACGCCCACGAGGCCGCCTCCAGCCGGTCCGGCAGGGCGCGGTGCGTGTAGCCGCCCAGCTTCTCCACACCCGTGATGCGGATGGTCCGGTCGGTGTCCATCGCGATGATGGCGCCCATCTTCTGCAGGACGCAGATGAGATCCTCGATCTCCGGCTCCACGGCCGCGTTGGACAGCTCCGTCACGCCCTCCGCGAGCACGGCCGCCAGCAGCACCTGCTCGGTCGCCCCCACGGACGGGTACGGCAGCCGGATCTTCGTGCCGCGCAGGCCCTTGGGAGCCTCCAGGTACTGGCCGTCGTCGCGCTTCTCGATCACCGCGCCGAACTGCCGCAGCACGTCGAAGTGGAAGTCGATGGGCCGCCCGCCGATGTCGCAGCCGCCCAGGCCCGGGATGAACGCGTGGCCGAGGCGGTGCAGCAGCGGACCGCAGAACAGGATCGGGATCCGGCTGGAGCCCGCATGGGCATCGATGTCGGCCACGTTGGCGCCCTCGACGTGCGTCGGGTCGAGCACCAGCTCGCCCGGCTCCTCACCCGGACGGACCGTCACCCCGTGCAACTGCAGCAGACCGCGTACGACTCTCACGTCGCGGATGTCCGGAACATTGCGCAGTCGACTCGGCTCACTGCCCAGCAGGGCGGCGACCATGGCCTTGGGCACGAGGTTCTTCGCGCCGCGGACACGGATCTCACCCTCCAGCGGGGTTCCGCCGTGGACAAGCAGGACATCGTCGTTGACGGTCATGTATCTCGCGTTCCGATGAGTCGGGCAGGGGAGAACAGACAGAGTAATCGCCGCCGACCCCCCTCCCGTAAGCCCGCGGACAGGCTCAGGACGTCATAGCTGTGTCACAACACGAACGGTTCCCCGCCGGGCACGGGCGGTCACCGACGCGGGCGTGCGCGCACCCCGCACCCGTGCGCCCTGAGCTGCCTTCACTCCCCTTGCCCGATTGCCTCCCCACTCCCGGGCAAGATGCGGGATCATGTCTGGCATGACCGAGGTGTCCTCGCTCACAGGGCGGCTGCTCGTGGCCACGCCCGCCCTGGCGGACCCGAACTTCGAGCGTGCCGTGGTGCTGCTCCTCGACCACGACGAGGAGGGGTCCCTCGGCGTCGTCCTCAACCGCCCGACGCCGGTGGACGTGGGCGACATCCTGGAGGGCTGGGCGGAACTCGCCGGGGAACCCGGTGTCGTCTTCCAGGGCGGCCCGGTCTCGCTCGACTCGGCACTGGGCGTGGCGGTCGTCCCCGGCGACCCCGCCGCGGACGGCGCCCCGCTGGGCTGGCGGCGGGTGCACGGCGCGATCGGCCTGGTCGACCTGGAGGCCCCGCCCGAGTTGCTCGCCTCCGCCCTCGGTTCGCTGCGGATCTTCGCCGGATACGCCGGCTGGGGCCCCGGCCAGCTGGAGGACGAGCTGGTGGAGGGCGCCTGGTACGTCGTGGAGTCCGAGCCCGGGGACGTCTCCTCGCCGGACCCCGAGCGGCTCTGGCGCGCGGTGCTGCGCCGCCAGCGCAGCGAGCTGGCGATGGTGGCGACCTATCCGGACGACGCCTCCCTCAACTGACGGCCGGCCCCGGGCCCGTGCGCGACCGGAGCGGAGCCGCCCGCGCGGCGGGCTTCCGTGCCCGTGCGCGGCGAGGGCCGTCCCGGCGCCGGCTCGCCCCGCCGCCCGGCCGGTGCCGGGCGCGAAGGACCCGTCACAGCCGGTGATGCCGTTGCGCGGCCGGGGCCCGCGGTTCCCGGCTGTTGATTACCCTGGCTGTTATGAGCACTCTCGAGCCCGAGCGCGGGACTGGTACGGGGACCCTCGTAGAGCCGACGCCGCAGGTCTCCCACGGTGACGGTGACCACGAGCGCTTCGCCCACTACGTCCAGAAGGACAAGATCATGGCGAGCGCCCTCGACGGCACCCCCGTCGTGGCGCTGTGCGGCAAGGTGTGGGTGCCGGGCCGCGACCCGAAGAAGTACCCCGTGTGCCCCATGTGCAAGGAGATCTACGAATCCATGAGCGGCGGCGGCGACGACCAGGGCAAGGACAAGTAGCCCGCCCGGCGGCCTCCTGAGCCCGATTCCGCAAGGCCCCCGGGATGTGCGCGGCGCGCCCCCGGGGCTTTCGCGTGCCCTTCGCCGCCGCCGGCGAAGTCCGGACCGACGTGGACCGACGGGGTGCATGTGATTCCCAAGCCCGGCCGTATGACGGAGCACGCGGCCTCGTTCCTGGAGCTGGGACCGCGCACGGCGCTGGCCGCGGAGGCCGGCACGGAGCGGACGGAGCGCTGGCTGCGGGCCACCCTGACGCAGGCCACCGGTCTGCCGCTCGCGCCGGGCGGGGCGGACGGGAACGACGTCATCCGCCTGTCGCTCCCCGCGGACGCCGCCCGGGACCTCGGCGCGGAGGGCTACCGGCTGTCCGTGACGCCGCGGGGCGTGGATCTGGCCGGCGGCGGCCCGGCCGGACTGTTCTGGGGCGCCCAGACACTGCGGCAGCTCCTCGGCCCCGACGCCCACCGGCGCGCCCCGCTGCCCGGCCGGCGATGGCGGCTGCCGCAGGTCCATGTCGAGGACTCGCCCCGGTTCCGCTGGCGGGGCCTCCTCCTCGACGTCGCCCGGCACTTCATCCCCAAGGAAGGGATCCTGCGTCAGCTGGATCTGATGGCGGCGCACAAACTGAACGTGCTGCACCTGCACCTGACGGACGATCAGGGCTGGCGCATCGAGATCGCGCGGTACCCGGAGCTCACCCGGACCGGCTCCTGGCGGGCGCGCTCCAAGTTCGGCCACCGCGCCTCACCCCTGTGGGACGAGCGCCCGCACGGCGGGTACTACACGCAGGACGACATCCGCGAGATCGTCTCCCACGCCGCCGAGCGGCACATCACCGTCGTCCCGGAGATCGACGTGCCGGGCCATTCCCAGGCCGCCGTCGCGGCGTACCCCGGACTCGGCAACACCGACGTCGTCGACACCGCCGCCCTCACCGTCTGGGACACCTGGGGGATCAGCCCGAACGTACTGGCCCCCACCGACGCCACCCTCCGCTTCTACGAGGGGGTGTTCGAGGAGGTGCTGGACCTGTTCCCCGCGCAGGCCGCCGAGTTCTCGGCGTTCGTGCACGTCGGTGGTGACGAGTGCCCGAAGGACCAGTGGCGGCGCTCGCCCGCGGCCCAGGCCCGCGTGCGGGAACTCGGACTGGCGGACGAGGACGCGCTCCAGGCCTGGTTCATCGGGCACTTCGACCGGTGGCTCGCCGCACGCGGACGCAGGCTCATCGGCTGGGACGAGATCCTGGAGGGCGGCCTGGCGCCGGGCGCGGCCGTGTCCTCCTGGCGCGGGTACGCGGGCGGGATCGCCGCCGCACGCGCCGGCCACGACGTCGTCATGTGCCCGGAGCAGCAGGTCTACCTGGACCACCGGCAGGCGGCCGGTGAGGACGAGCCGGTGCCGATCGGCCACGTGCGCACCCTGGAGGACGTCTACCGCTTCGAGCCCGTGCCGCCGGAGCTGACCGGCGACGAGGCCCGGCACGTCCTGGGCACCCAGGCCAACGTCTGGACCGAGGCGCTGGAGGACCAGGCGCGCGTGGACTACCAGACCCACCCCCGGCTGGCGGCCTTCGCCGAGGTCGCCTGGAGCACCCTGCCCCCGCCCGAGCAGCGGGACTACGCGGACTTCGAGCGCCGCATGGCCGACCACTACCCGCGGCTCGACGCCCTCGGGGTCGCCTACCGGCCGCCCGGGGGTCCCCGGCCCTGGCAGCGACGCCCGGGCGTCCTCGGCCGCCCGTTCGACGGGCCGCCCCCGAACAGGTAGGGGGAAACCCCGGCAGGGTCACCGAAGAGTGGCAATTCACCTGCACCGGTGATGCCGTGCGAAACCGGACCGTCCGCCCGGTGAGGTGCGCGAACGTCGTCCGGCACACCCCCGTCCTCGGCTCTTGCAAAGATGTGCCAGAGTTGCCACGTCCGCCCTGTCAGCACGTACCGTACGGCGCAACAGGCGGGACCAGGTGGGGCAGCGGGAAGGGGCAGCCGGTTTTGACCACGCACGCACCGCAGGCGGCGCAGGCCGTGACGCTGCCCACGACGCTGGACGAGGCGGTGGCAGCGCTCACCGCCATGCCCGCGGCCGTCCCCGTGGCGGGCGGCACCGACCTCATGGCCGCCGTCAACTCCGGACAGCTCCGGCCCGCCGCGCTGGTGGGCCTGAACCGCATCAGCGAGATCCGCGGCTGGCAGTACCAGGACGGGCACGCCCTGCTCGGCGCGGGCCTCACGCACGCGCGCATGGGCCGTCCCGACTTCGCCGCCCTCATCCCGGCACTCGCCGCCGCCGCCCGCGCCGCCGGTCCGCCGCACATCCGCAACGCGGCCACCCTCGGCGGCAACATCGCCTCCGCCGCACCCACCGGCGACGCCCTGCCCGTGCTGGCCGCCCTCGAAGCGACCCTGATCGTCGCGGGTCCCGGCGGAGCACGCCGCGAGGTCCCCGTGTCGCACCTGCTGGCCGGCGTGGAGATGCTGCGCGGCGGAGAACTCATCGGGTACGTGCGCGTGCCGCTGCTGCACGCCCCGCAGGTCTTCCTGAAGGCGACCGGCCGCACCGGCCCGGGGCGCGCCCTCGCCTCCGTCGCGCTGGTCCTCGACCCCGCCCGCCGCGGGGTCCGCTGCGCGGTGGGCGCGATCGCGCCGATGCCGCTCAGGCCCCTGGACGCCGAGCAGTGGGTCGCCCGGCTCATCGACTGGGACAACAGCCGGGCGATCGTCCCCGAAGCCCTGCACGCCTTCGGCGAGTACGTCGCCGCGGCCTGCATCCCCGACCCTGAGCCGGCCGGGGACGGCACCGTGGCCGCGCTTCCGCCCGCCGTACTGCACCTGCGGCGCACCGTCGCCGCGCTGGCCCGACGAGCACTGGGGAGGGCGCTGTCGTGACCGACGACCGGCAGGGACGACAGGAACACGACCCACCGCACGGCGGCGGCCGCTGGGATCCGCTGCCCCAGGGCGACTACGACGACGGCGCCACCGCCTTCGTCGAACTCCCCGAGGGCGGCATCGACGCCCTGCTCGCCGGCGACAGCCCGCTCGCCGCGCCCGGACACGGCTACGTGCCGCCGCCGATAACGGTCGCCCCCGGCACCACCGCCGACACCGACCCGGCGGCCACCGGCAGCTGGGCCGTGCCCGGCATGCCCGCCGACGGGACCGGCCGGCACGACCCGCGTGCCGACGCCGACCGGTCCGGCCCCGACGACCGCTTCGCCCACGACCCCGGTGCGACCGGCCAGTGGACCTTCGACGAGGCCGCCGCGGCGTCCGAGCGCGCCCCGGCACCGGGCCACGACGTGACCGGCCAGTGGTCGATCCCCGTCGCGGACGGCGACCTGCCGGACGAGTCGGGCGAGTACACCACGTCCTCCCTCGTCGAGGAGTGGGGCTCCACCGCGCCCGCCACCCTGCCCGGCGGCGCCCCGGCCCCCTGGGCGAACGAGGGGGCCGACGGGCCGTGGACCCAGCCGGACCCCGCCGCGCCCGCACAGCCGTACGGCGCCGACCCCGCCGGGCCGGGCGGCGCGCCCGCCGAGGCCCCCGGGACCGCACCGGTACCCGGTGCGCCGGACCCGGCGCAGTCCGCCGGTCGCGCGCACTCCGCGGAACCGGCGGAGCACGTGCAGCACGCTCCGCACGCCGCTCCCCAGTACCTCGCGGACGCCCCCGGGTCCCCCGGGCAGGCCGCCGCCGAGCCCGCCGCGGGCCCCGACGGCGCCGCAGGGCCGCAGCCGGACGCGTCCGGGCCCGTGGGCCTCGAAACGCCCACCCCCGAGGACGCCCCGCCCGAACCGGCCGGCCCCGGCACCGGCGGACCCGCCGCGCCCGGCTCCTCTGCTCCCGGACCCTCCGAGTCCGATGCGGCGGACCCGGGACAGGCGCCCGCGGCACCGGCCGAAGCGGCCCGCTCCGAGGCGCCGGCGGCCCTGCACGAGGAGCACCCCCTCGTCTCCTACGTCCTGCGTGTCAACGGCACCGAGCGCCCCGTCCCCGACGCGTGGATCGGCGAGTCGCTGCTGTACGTGCTGCGCGAGCGACTCGGGCTCGCCGGTGCCAAGGACGGGTGCTCGCAGGGCGAGTGCGGGGCGTGCAACGTCCAGGTCGACGGCCGGCTCGTGGCCTCCTGCCTGGTGCCCGCCGTGACCGCGGCCGGCAGCGAGGTCCGCACCGTCGAGGGCCTGGCCGCCGACGGACGGCCGTCGGACGTGCAGCGGGCGCTCGCCCGGTGCGGCGCGGTCCAGTGCGGGTTCTGCGTGCCCGGCGTGGCGATGACCGTGCACGACCTGCTGGAGGGCAACCCGGCGCCGACCGAGCTGGAGACCCGCACGGCGCTCTGCGGCAACCTGTGCCGCTGCTCCGGCTACCGGGGCGTCGTGGAGGCCGTCCAGGAGGTCGTCGCCGAACGCGAGGCGCACGCCGCCGCCGGCACCGGACCGGAGGCCGAGGAGGGGCACATCCCGCACCAGGCGGGCCCTGGGGCCGGCGGCGTCCGGGCATCGGCCGCCCCGGCCTACGAGACGGCAGCCCAAGGCGGGGTGCCCCACCACGGGGCGGCGCACGGACACGACGGCCCGGCCCACGGAAGCGGCCGGGGCCGGGAACAGGATGGAGGCCAGGGGTGAGCAACGAAGCCGTCACCGCGACGACCGCCGGCGAGGCCGCACCCGCCGCCGAGTCCCTCCCGCACGGCCTCGGCACCCCCCTGCAGCCCGCCGACGCCCACGCCAAGACCGAGGGCACCTTCCCCTACGCGGCCGACCTGTGGGCCGAGGGGCTGCTGTGGGCGGCCGTACTGCGCTCACCGCACCCGCACGCGCGCATCAGGTCCATCGACACCACGCACGCCCGCGAGATGCCCGGCGTCCGGGCCGTCATCACCCACGAGGACGTGCCCGGCCGCCCGCTGTACGGCCGCGACAGGCTGGACCGGCCGGTCTTCGCCTCCGACATCGTGCGCCACCACGGCGAGCCCATCGCGGCCGTCGCCGCCGACCACCCCGACACCGCGCGGATGGCCGCTGCGGCCGTCATCGTCGAGTACGACGTGCTCGACCCGGTCACCGACCCCGAGCAGGCCTTCGAGGCCGAGCCGCTGCACCCCGACGGCAACCTGATCCGGCACATCCCGCTGCGGCACGGCGACCCGGAGGCGGTCGGCGAGATCGTCGTCGAGGGCCTGTACCGCATCGGCCGCCAGGACCCGGCGCCGATCGGCGCCGAGGCGGGCCTGGCCGTGCCGCGCCCGGACGGCGGGGTGGAGCTCTACACCGCCTCCACCGACCCGCACGCGGACCGCGACACGCTCGCCGCCTGCTACGGCCTCGAACCCGAGCGGGTGAAGGTCGTCGTCACCGGCGTGCCCGGCGCGACCGCCGACCGCGAGGACCTGGGCTTCCAGCTCCCGCTCGGCCTCCTGGCCCTGCGGACCGGCTGCCCGGTGAAGCTGACGGCCACCCGCGAGGAGTCCTTCCTCGGCCACGCCCACCGGCACCCCACCCTGCTGCGCTACCGCCACCACGCGGACGCCGAGGGCAGGCTGGTGAAGGTCGAGGCGCAGATCCTGCTGGACGCCGGGCCGTACGCGGACACCTCCTCGGACGCCCTCGCCGCCGCCGTCGCCTTTGCCTGCGGCCCCTATGTCGTCCCGAACGCCTTCATCGAGGGCTGGGCCGTCCGCACCAACAACCCGCCCTCCGGCCATGTGCGCGGCGAGGGCGCGATGCAGGTGTGCGCCGCCCACGAGGCCCAGATGGACAAGCTCGCCAAGAAGCTCGGCGTCGACCCGGCGGAACTGCGCCTGCGCAACGTGATGGCCACCGGCGACGTCCTGCCGACCGGCCAGACGGTCACCTGCCCGGCCCCCGTGGCCGAACTCCTCCAGGCGGTCCGGGACCACCCCCTCCCGCCCCTGCCCAAGGACACCCCGGAGGAGGACTGGCTGCTGCCCGGCGGCCCCGAGGGAGCGGGCGAACCGGGCGCCGTGCGCCGAGGCGTCGGCTACGGCCTCGGCATGGTCCACATGCTCGGCGCGGAGGGCGCCGACGAGGTCTCCACGGCCACCGTCAGGGTCCAGGGCGGTGCGGCGACGGTCCTGTGCGCGGCGGTGGAGACCGGCCAGGGCTTCACGACGCTCGCCCGCCAGATCGTCCAGGACACGCTCGGCATCGACGAGGTGCACGTCGCGCCCGTGGACACCGAGCAGCCCCCGGCCGGCGCGGGCTGCCGGGGCCGCCACACCTGGGTCTCCGGCGGCGCGGTGGAACGGGCCGCGAAGATGGTCCGCACCCAGCTCCTGCAGCCCCTGGCCCACAAGTTCGGCATGTCCACCGAACTGCTGCAGATCACCGACGGCAAGATCACGTCGTACGACGGCGTGCTGTCGACCACGGTGACGGAGGCGTTGGAGGGCAAGGAGCTGTGGGCCACCGCCCAGTGCCGTCCGCACCCCACGGAGCCCCTGGACGAGTCCGGCCAGGGCGACGCCTTCGTCGGAATGTCCTTCTGCGCGATCCGCGCCGTGGTGGACGTCGACATCGAGATCGGCTCGGTCCGGGTCGTCGAACTGGCGGTCGCCCAGGACGTCGGCCGGGTGCTCAACCCCGTCCAGCTCGCGGCCCGCATCGAGGCGGGTGTGACGCAGGGCGTGGGCATCGCCCTGACGGAGAACCTGCGCACTCCGCGCGGTCTGATCCGGCATCCGGACCTCACCGGCTACGCGCTCCCCACGGCCCTGGACGTGCCCGACATCAGGATCGTGAAGCTCGTCGAGGAGCGGGACGTCGTCGCCCCCTTCGGCGCGAAGTCGGCCAGTGCGGTGCCGGTGGTGACGTCCCCCGCGGCGATCGCCTCCGCGGTGCGCGCGGCCACGGGCCGCCCGGTCAACCGCCTCCCCGTCCGGCCGCAGGCGGCGGTGGTCACCGCCAGGTGAGCCCGCGGGCCCTGGCCGCCGCCGCGGGGACCGGCGGTGCCGGTCCCCGCGGCGTCCGGTCGGAGGCCGGCTGCGCGCAACGGGGGAGCGGGGCCACCCGGCGGCTCCGCTGCGGGCTCCGGCAGGTGGGACCGGGTGCGGTTCGGGGCGGACCCGGGCGGCGTGGCCGGCGCGACCGAACCGGTGCGACGGGACGGCCGGGAACGCCGGGACCCGGTTCGGGCGTCCTGTCGGGCGGAGCGTTGTCGGTGGCGGGTCCTAGTGTGGAGGCAGTGGGACGGCCGCCGCGCACGGTGACGGCGCGGCCGACATGTCACGCACGGGGGAAGCATGAGCACCAGCACGATGACTCCGGACGCATCGGAGCTGCACGGCCCGACGAGCGCGGCGCGGGGCCGGTGGACACCGGCGCCGGGGTCCGTGGCACCGGCCACGCGCTCCGGCCTGAGCCTGGACCTGCCGCCGCGTCTGCTGGACGACGCCTTCGGCCGCGGCCGGATCGTCCGCTTCGAGGACTTCGACTTCCCGCCCGCCCTCACGCACGAGCCGACCCGTCGCTTCCTGCGCGACGTCGGTCTGCCGGAGTACGCGCCCGGCTTCGCGCTCGACCTGGACGCGCCGCTGCGCCCGCTCACGGAGTACGCCGCCGACGAGTACCCCGACCGCCGCGTCCCGCCGCTGCCTGCGGGGGCCGACCTGAGGCTGTGCCTCGGCGGTCTCACCGGTGGGACCCACGCCGTCCTGGACGGTCCCACGGGGAGGGTCCTGGCCTGGAGCGGCTCCGGACGCGCCCCGCGCCCGCTGGAGGCGGACGTCGCCGCGCTCGCCTTCACCCTGTGGCAGTCCACGCGGACCGCCGCGCGGACCGTGGCGGGGCTCGACCGGACGCCGCTCCCCGCGGGCGACGTCCCGCAGGCGGACGCGGCACCCCGCAGACGCCCGCGTCCCGGACGGCGGGGCACCCGGTGCGCCGCGCCGGGCCGCCGGAGGCAGGTCGACGGCCGCCCCTAGGAGGTCCCAGCAGGTCCCAGCGGGGACCTAGGACGAAGGTCGCTGCTGGTGAGGGACTTGCGACAGGGGTCAAACGAGCTCGTGGACCTTACGCTGTCGGGCATGACCGCCCTCGAACCCAGCGACGTGATCGATCCGGACGACGAGGCGCGCGGCGCCACCGCGCCCGCTCCCGTGCCCGCCTCCCCGTCGGTTCCTCTGCCCGGGCCCGGTACCGCCCCCGGGGAGACCGTGCTCGGCCGCGCCTACCGGTCGCTGAGCATCGGCATGGTGTCGGTCGTGCTGCTGATCGCCTTCGAGGCGACGGCCGTCGGGACGGCGATGCCGGTGGCCGCGCGGGAGCTGCACGGGGTGTCGCTGTACGCGTTCGCCTTCTCCGGGTACTTCACGACGAGCCTGCTCGGGATGGTGCTCGCCGGGCAGTGGTCGGACCGGAGGGGCCCGCTGGGCGCTCTGACCGCCGGGATCGCGGCCTTCGCGGCCGGCCTGCTGCTGGCCGGGACCGCGGGCGCGATGTGGCCGTTCATCCTGGGCCGGGCGGTGCAGGGCCTCGGCGGCGGCCTGGTGATCGTCGCGTTGTACGTCGTCGTCGGCCGGGCCTACCCCGAGCGGTTGCGTCCGGCCATCATGGCGGCGTTCGCGGCGAGCTGGATCGTGCCGTCCGTCGTCGGCCCGCTGGCCGCCGGCGCGGTCACCGAGCACCTCGGCTGGCGGTGGGTGTTCATCGGGATCCCGGTGCTCGTGGTCCTCCCGCTGGCGCTCGCCGTGCCGCAGATACGGCGGCGGGCCTCCGGCCCGGTCCGGTCCGCCGCTCGGCCCACGGAGCCGGCCGGTTCCGGCCGCCGCCGCATCCGGCTGGCGTTCGTGGTCTGCCTCGGCGCCGGGCTGCTGCAGTACGCCGCCCAGGACCCGCGCTGGATCTCGCTCCTGCCGGGTGCAGCGGGCGCCGCCCTGCTCGTGCCGGCCGTGCGGGGGCTGCTGCCCCGCGGCACCTGGCGGGCGGCCCGGGGACTGCCCTCCGTGGTGCTGCTGCGGGGGGTCGCGGCCGGCGCGTTCATCGCGGCCGAGTCCTTCGTGCCGCTGATGCTGGTGACCGAGCGCGGGCTGGCACCCACGCTCGCGGGTTTCTCGCTGGCCGCGGGCGGCGGGACGTGGGCGCTGGGTTCCTGGGTGCAGTCCCGGCCGTGGGCCGAGCCGCACCGGGAGCGGCTGATGACGGGCGGCATGGTGCTGGTGGCGGCGGCGATCGCCACCGCGCCCAGCGTGCTGATCCACTCCGTGCCGGTGTGGACGGTGGCCGCGGCGTGGGCGTTCGGCTGCTTCGGCATGGGTCTGGTGATCTCCTCCACCGGGGTGCTGCTGCTGAAGCTCTCCGCTCCCGAGGAGGCCGGCGCCAACTCCGCCGCGCTGCAGATCTCCGACGGCCTGTCCGACATCCTGCTCCTCGCGGCGGGCGGTGCGGCCTTCGCCGCCCTCGGCGGCGGCACGGTCACCCACACCGCGACGGCCACCGCGGTCGGCGCCTCCCACCCGGCCGCCTTCGCCGCGGTGTTCCTGCCGATGGCGGTGGTGGCGTTGACGGGGGCGTGGGTGACGACGCGACTTCGAAGCAGGGAAAGCTGAGTGGTACCAGTTTGACCCCAACGGTGGTACCGTTTTGGTATGGCCATGAATCTGCGTCTCCGCGACGACCAGACGGAAGCACTGAAGCTGCGAGCCGAGGAGGAGGGCGTCAGCATGCACGCCATACTGCTCAGGGCTGTGGACGACTACCTGGCCAGGACGGCTCATGAGGCGCTCGTCCGCAAGGCCGCCAAGGCGCAGACCGCCAAATGGGCCGAGCTGCTGGAGCGGCTCAAGTGAACTGCGTCTACCTCTCGGCCGAGGATGTCCTGGCCATCGCCGGGCACGCCGTGGACGATCAGGACGTCGTCGTGCGCGACGCGGGGTTGCTGGAGTCGGCGGTGCACCGGCCGTCGGCCGCGATGTTCGGGCAGGAGGCTTACACCGACCTGTGGGGCAAGGCGGCGGCGCTGCTGCAGTCACTCGCGGTCAACCACCCTTTCGTCGACGGGAACAAGCGCACGGCCTGGGTGTCCTGCGTCGTCTTCCTCGCTCTGAACGAGGTCCAGTTGCGCCCCGACATCAACGCCGCCGAGCGCTTGGTCATCGCCGTGGCGACCGGAAGCGTGGACGAGGTGAAGACGATCTCGGAGGCGTTGCGGGACTTGGCGGGTGACTGATGTGACGTCAGTCCCACCCGTGGCCGGCCCCGCCCGGTTCGCGCGTGGAGGGCGTCCTGCCGCCGGTAGGGTGGCCCGGTCGTCATGCCCAGCCGAGAGCCGAGCCGCCAGACCCCCGTACGGAGACCGTGACTACCACCGCCGCCAGCTCCAGTTCGTCCCACTCGCACCACCTGTCGCCGGCCTTTCCCGGCCGAGCCCCCTGGGGCACCGCCAGCAAGCTGCGTGCCTGGCAACAGGGGGCGATGGAGAAGTACATCCAGGAGCAGCCGCGTGACTTCCTGGCCGTCGCCACGCCCGGCGCCGGCAAGACGACCTTCGCGCTGACGCTGGCGTCCTGGCTGCTGCACCACCACGTCGTGCAGCAGGTGACCGTGGTCGCGCCGACCGAGCACCTGAAGAAGCAGTGGGCGGAGGCGGCCGGACGGATAGGGATCAGGCTCGACCCGGAGTACAGCGCGGGGCCGCTCGGCCGCGAGTACCACGGCGTCGCCGTGACCTATGCGGGTGTCGGGGTGCGGCCGATGCTGCACCGCAACCGGGTGGAGCAGCGCAAGACCCTCGTCATCCTCGACGAGATCCACCACGCCGGCGACTCCAAGTCGTGGGGCGAGGCGTGCCTGGAGGCGTTCGAGCCGGCGACGCGGCGGCTGGCGCTGACCGGTACGCCGTTCCGCTCCGACACCAACCCGATCCCGTTCGTCGCGTACGAGGAGGGCACCGACGGGATCCGGCGGTCCGCCGCCGACTACACCTACGGCTACGGCTCCGCCCTCGCCGACAACGTCGTCCGCCCGGTCATCTTCCTGTCCTACAGCGGCAACATGCGCTGGCGGACCAAGGCCGGCGACGAGGTCGCGGCCCGGCTCGGCGAGCCGATGACCAAGGACGCCGTCAGCCAGGCCTGGCGCACGGCCCTGGATCCGCGCGGCGACTGGATGCCGTCCGTGCTGCGCGCCGCCGACCAGCGGCTCTCCGAGGTGCGCAAGGCCGTCCCGGACGCAGGCGCCCTCGTCATCGCCTCCGACCAGGACTCCGCCCGCGCCTACGCCAAGCTGATCCGCGACATCACCGGCCACCGGGCCACCCTCGTGCTGTCCGACGACTCCGGGGCCTCCGACCGGATCGACGAGTTCAGCGGCAACGACGACCGGTGGATGGTCGCCGTCCGCATGGTGTCCGAGGGCGTCGACGTGCCCCGGCTGGCCGTCGGCGTGTACGCCACCACCATCTCCACCCCGCTCTTCTTCGCCCAGGCCGTCGGCCGCTTCGTGCGGTCCCGCCGCCGCGGCGAGACCGCCAGCGTCTTTCTGCCCACCGTGCCCGACCTGCTGTCCTTCGCGGGCGAGATGGAGCGCGAGCGCGACCACGTCCTCGACCGCCCCAAGAAGGACGGCGAGGAGGACCCGTACGCGGAGGAGGACAAGCTCCTCCAGGAGGCCGAGCGGCAGCAGGACGAGGACACCGGCGAACAGGACATGCTGCCCTTCGAGGCGCTGGAGTCGGACGCCG
This sequence comes from Streptomyces actuosus, assembly GCF_016921115.1. Classification (GTDB taxonomy): domain Bacteria; phylum Actinomycetota; class Actinomycetes; order Streptomycetales; family Streptomycetaceae; genus Streptomyces; species Streptomyces actuosus_A. Next base: position 107,144 of record NZ_JAFFZS010000012.1, on the reverse strand, counting down.
TCTTCGACCGGGTGACGTACAACGGCGACGAGTTCGGCATGCAGGCCCACCCGGGCAGCGAGGAGGAGCAGGACTACCTGGGCATCCCGGGCCTCCTGGAACCCGAGCAGGTGCAGTTGCTGCTGCAGAAGCGGCAGGCCCGGCAGATCGCGCACAGCCGCAAGAAGCCCGACGGCGAGGCGGACCTGCTCGAACTGCCGGCCGAGCGGCGTCCCGTCGTCACGCACAAGGAGCTGATGGAGCTGCGCCGGCAGCTCAACACCATGGTCGGCGCCTACGTCCACCAGAGCGGCAAGCCGCACGGGGTCGTCCACACCGAACTGCGGCGCGTGTGCGGTGGCCCGCCCAGCGCGGAGGCCACGGCCGGACAGCTGCGCCAGCGCATCGCCAAGGTCCAGGAGTGGGCGACGCGGATGAAGTGACCCCGCAGCCGGCCGTACCGACGGTGCGGCCGGAGGTGCGGGGGTGTGGGCGTGCGCCGTACGTATCGGTACAAAGACAGGTACTCCATACCGGCCACTGACCGGATTCTGGACGGAGCCTTCCGCTCAGCGAACCTGCTTCGCTACTGTCCCGCTACGCACACGCCCCGTGGCAGCGCCGCCGCGGAGCGCAGCCGTGAAGCGACCGGGTCCGGGACACCCCGGACCGTCACCGATCGGCGGCCTCTGAAGCGCGTCGCCGACGGGACTCGGTGACCCCCATCGCCGCGGTAGGCCGCCTCCCTCACCACATGGAGGAGTGGGCGTCGTGACCGCGGAGACCTCTCAGACGCTCGACCGGGGACTACGTGTCCTCAAGCTGCTGGCCGACACGGACCACGGGCTGACCGTCACCGAGCTTTCCACCAAACTGGGCGTGAACCGGACGGTGGTCTACAGGCTGCTCGCCACGCTGGAGCAGCACGCCCTGGTGCGGCGAGATCTGGGCGGGCGTGCCCGGGTGGGGCTCGGCGTGCTGCGGCTCGGCCGCCAGGTGCATCCGCTGGTGCGGGAGGCCGCCCTGCCGGCGCTGCGGGCCCTGGCCGAGGACATCGGCGCGACCGCGCACCTGACGCTGGTGGACGGGACCGAGGCGCTGGCCGTGGCGGTCGTGGAGCCGACGTGGACGGACTACCACGTGGCGTACCGGGCCGGCTTCCGCCATCCGCTGGATCGCGGGGCCGCGGGGCGGGCGATCCTCGCGGCGCGGGCCCAGCCGATGGGTGACCCCGGGTACACGTTGACGCACGGGGAGCTGGAGGCCGGGGCCAGCGGGGCCGCGGCGCCGCTGCTGGGGGTCACCGGGGTCGAGGGCAGCGTGGGCGTGGTGATGCTCGCGGACGCCGTGCCGGAGCGGGTGGGCCCGCGGGTCATGGACGCGGCGCGGGAGGTCGCGGAGGCCCTGCGCTGACCGGGGCGGGCGCCCACCCGGGCCGGGCGGGGCCCGTCGCACCCTCTGCCGCCTGCCGCCTGCCGCCTGCCGCCTGCCGCCTGCCGCCTGCCGCCTGCCGCCTGCCGCCTGCCGCCTGCCGCCTGCCGCCTGCCGCCTGCCGCCTGCCGCCTGCCGCCTGCCGCCTGCCGCCCCGGTGCCCGGCGTCCGGTGCCGTCCCGGCTCCGGACGCCGTGTGCCGCCGGATCCGCCGGCCGGATGTCCCTGCGTGCAGTGACCGGGGCCGGATAGGACACCGGCCGCACGTTAGATTGACCTCGTGCTCTCTCGCCTCACACGCCTCCAGGCCGTCGCCGTCTGCGCGCTGCCCGTCGTGGCCCTGATCGCCACGGCGGCCCTCGCGCCGCTGCCGTTCTCCGTGGCGCAGCCGGGGATGACGGCGAACGTGCTGGGCGACAACAAGGGCACGCCCGTGATCACGATCTCCGGGGCGCCGACCCGGCAGACGCGTGGCGAACTGCGGATGACGACCATCGAGGCCACGTCCCCGGACACGGACGTCTCGCTCGGCGACGTGATCGACGGCTGGTTCGCCACCGACCAGGCGATCATGCCCCGCGACTCGGTCTACCCCAGCGGGGAGAGCGTCAAGGAGATCGAGCGGCACAACACCGAGCAGATGCGCCAGTCCCAGGACGCGGCGACCGCGGCGGCGCTGGACTATCTGGACCTCAGCGAGCGGGACGTGAAGGTCACGCTGACCCTCGCCGACGTCGGCGGCCCGAGCGCCGGGCTGCTCTTCACCCTCGGCATCATCGACAAGCTGGACGGCGACGGCAGCGGCGGCGACCTGACCGGCGGCCGCACGATCGCCGGCACCGGCACCATCGACGCCGACGGCAGGGTCGGCCCGGTCGGCGGTGTGGCCCTGAAGACGCAGGCGGCGCGGCGGGACGGGGCGACGGTGTTCCTGGTGCCCAGGGCCGAGTGCGCCGACGCCAGGTCCGAGCTGCCGAAGGGGCTACGGCTGGTGCCGGTCACGACCCTGGAGAGCGCGGTGGACGCGCTGACCGCCCTGGAGAAGGGGAAGGGCTCGGTACCGAGCTGCTGACGCCGTCGCGGACACCCGCCCGGCCGGGCCGGGACGGCGGTCCCCCCGCGACGGGGGGACGGGTTCAGACGGCGTGGGCCGGCACAGGGGCGGTGAGGCGCATGCCCGCCGAGATCAGGGTCCTGCCGACACGGGCCCGCAGGTTCAGCGGGGTCCGCAGTCCGGTGGCGAGGCGGTGGGCGTCGGCCCGGGTGCGCAGTTCGGCGGCGTGGTGGCGGGCGAGCTGGGTCTCGATACGCATGGCGGTGCCCTTTCAATCCGTCTCGATGGGGAACAGGTGCGTGTGAATGCGTACTTGCTCGGTGCCGGCTCGGTCCGGCCCGGTGACCCGGTTCCGGTAGCCGTCGATCAGGGCGTGCATCTCGTGGACGAGTTCGGCGGCCAGCTCGGGGGTGAGCCGCAGGGTCGCGTCGCTCATGTCGCTCGCGCGGGCCCAGCCGTCGGACCAGGCGTCCCGGGTGCCGAGCCAGGCGGACAGCTCGCGGGCGTGGGTTCCGGCGATCTCGTGCAGGAAGGCCTCGGTCATCGCCCGCACCTCCGGGCCGGCGCCCTGGAAGTCGGCGCTGTCGAAGACCAGGCCCTGGTCCACCGCCCGCCACCAGCGCTCGCGCCCCTTGCCGTGCTCGGGTGCGTCCTCGACGAAGCCGTGGGACGCGAGCTGGCGCAGGTGATAGCTGGTGGCGCCGCTGGACTCGCCGAGCCGCTTACCCAGCTGGGAGGCAGTGGCCGGGCCGTGCACCCGCAGGGTGTCGAGCAGCTGCATCCTCAGCGGGTGGGCGAGCCCCCGCAACGAGCGGGCGTCCAGCCGGCGTCGTTTCCGTTCGTGGTGCTCCTCCGGCATGCATGCAAAGGTATCTATGCAAAGAGAGTTTTGCAAGGCCTTCTTTGTAAGTCGTGTGCGGGGTCGTCCCCGACCGCCCCGGGGTGCCGCCGTTGCCGCCCCGCGCCGGAGCCCCCCGGGGGGCTCAGCTTGCGGTCCGGTCCTCCGCCGCCTGCTGGACGAGCGGGATGATCCGCAGCGGCACCGGGTTCTCCATCACGATCGCCGTGGAGGCCCGGACGATGCCCTCGATCCCGACCACCCGGTCGATCACCCGCTGGAGATCGGCGTTCGAGCGGGCCACCAGCCGGCACAGCATGTCCCCCGTGCCGGTCGTCGTGTGCAGTTCCAGAACCTCCGGCACCGTCGCCAGGTGGGCCCGCACGTCGGTGCCCTGGCCCTGCCGGATCTGCAGCGTCGCGAACGCGGTGACCGGATAACCGAGGGCCGCCGGGTCGACCTGCGGGCCGAAACCGCGGATGACGCCGCTCGACTGGAGCCGGTCCAGGCGCGCCTGCACCGTCCCGCGGGCCACTCCGAGCCGCCGGGACATCTCCAGCACCCCGATCCGCGGCTCCTGCGCGAGGAGCACGATGATCCGGCCGTCCAGATGATCGATCGCCACATCAGCCTCCCGGAGCTGGGCATCCTGTACAGAAAGTCCGCCGAAGCGGGCGTACTGCTGGGCAGATTGCCCGGTCGACACGCAAACTATTGCGCACCTTGCCGACTGGTACCAGGCTGCGGCCATGACGCAGACCACACACCACACTCCCGACACGACCGCCCGGCAGGACGACCCCTTCCCGGTCAAGGGAATGGACGCGGTCGTCTTCGCCGTGGGCAACGCCAAGCAGGCGGCGCACTACTACTCCACCGCCTTCGGCATGAAGCTGGTCGCCTACTCCGGACCGGAGAACGGCAGCCGTGAGACCGCGAGCTACGTTCTGGAGAACGGCTCCGCCCGCTTCGTCCTCACCTCGGTCGTCAAGCCCGCCACCACCTGGGGCCACTTCCTCGCCCAGCACGTGGCCGAGCACGGCGACGGCGTCATCGACCTCGCCATCGAGGTCCCGGACGCCCGCCGCGCCTACGCCTACGCCATCGAGCACGGCGCGACGTCCGTCGCCGAGCCGTACGAGATGAAGGACGAGCACGGCACCGTCGTCCTCGCGGCGATCGCCACCTACGGCGAGACCCGCCACACCCTCGTCGAGCGCACCGGCTACGACGGCCCCTACCTGCCCGGGTACGTCGCCGCCGCCCCGATCGTCGAGCCGCCCGCCCAGCGCACGTTCCAGGCCGTCGACCACTGCGTCGGCAACGTCGAGCTCGGCCGCATGAACGAGTGGGTCGGCTTCTACAACAAGGTCATGGGCTTCACGAACATGAAGGAGTTCGTGGGCGACGACATCGCCACCGAGTACAGCGCGCTGATGTCGAAGGTCGTGGCCGACGGCACGCTCAAGGTCAAGTTCCCGATCAACGAGCCCGCCGTCGCCAAGAAGAAGTCCCAGATCGACGAGTACCTGGAGTTCTACGGCGGGGCCGGTGTCCAGCACATCGCGCTCAACACCAACGACATCGTGCAGACGGTCCGCACCATGCGTGCCGCCGGTGTGCAGTTCCTCGACACCCCGGACTCGTACTACGACACCCTCGGCGAGTGGGTCGGCGACACCCGCGTGCCGATCGAGACCCTGCGCGAGCTGAAGATCCTCGCCGACCGCGACGAGGACGGCTACCTGCTGCAGATCTTCACCAAGCCGGTCCAGGACAAGCCGACCGTCTTCTTCGAGCTCATCGAACGCCACGGCTCGATGGGCTTCGGCAAGGGCAACTTCAAGGCCCTGTTCGAGGCGATCGAGCGCGAGCAGGAGAGGCGCGGCAACCTGTAGACCGCACCGCCGCGATCAGCGCCCGGGCGGGTCCTCGACCGACGGCTCGCCCAGCGCCCGCAGCGTCTCCCGCGCGGCCCGCGCCTGCACCGGGGAGAAGTACGGGTTGATCCGCAGCGCCTCCTCCAGGTGCCTGCGGGCCGGCCCGTACCGGTCCAGCTCCCGCTCGATCACCCCCCGGTGATAGGCGTACGGCGCACTGCGCACCGTGCCGCCGTGCGCCCGGTCGGTGGCGATCGCCGCGTACCGCAGCGCCTCCTCGTCGGCCCCGGCCCGGTGCAGCGCCCAGCCCAGCGCGTCCGCGACCGCCGGGGCCGGCTGCCGCTTCCACTCGGCGCGCAGCATGCGCACCGCGAGCGCCGGATCCCCGTGGTCGGCCTCGAACCGGCCCAGCACCAGATCGCCGTCGACGCCCGCGGCCGAGTTCTGCCGCACCCGCGCCCGCAGCAGGTCGTACTGCACCCGCGCCGCGTCGGCCAGCCCCAGCGACTCGTACAGTTCGCCCAGCTCCAGCGCGTACTCCGGATCCGGGCGCTTGGCGAGCGCGATCCGGTAGGCGCTCAGCGCCTGCGACGTCCGCCCCAGCGCGGCCAGCACCCGCCCCTGACCGGCCTGCGCCGCCCGCTGGTCCGGATCGATGCGCACGGCCGCCCGGAAGTACCGCAGCGCATCCTCCCGGTCCCCGCGCTCCCAGGCCAGTTCACCGGCCCGCTCCAGGTAGGCCGCCCGCTCGGCGGGTCCCCGGGCCGCCGCCGCCGCGTCCGCCAGCGCCGCCGCCGCGTCCTCCCGCCGGCCGCTGTCCCGGTAGACGGCGGCGGCCGACGCCCGCACGGCCGGCCCGGAGCCCAGTTCCAGCATCCGGTCCAGGGCGCGCAGGACGGCCTTGTGGTCGCCCAGGCCGCCACAGGCCTCGATCAGCAGCGGGTAGGTCCGCCACCGCTCGGGCCGCTGCTTCAGCGCCGAGTCGGCGAAACCCCGCGCCGCCCGGAAGTCCCGGCGCGCGATCGCCAGCGCCGCCAGCCCGTCCAGCGCCTCGGGATTCGCCTTCGGCGCCGCCCGCAGCGAGGCGCGCAGCGCCTGCTCGGCCTCGGGGAAGGAGCCCGCCTCAGCGGTCCGCCGGCCCAGCTCCACGTAGGCGGTGCCGAGCAGCGCCCACGCCCCCGCGTCCTCCGGACGGCGGCGCACAACCGCCTCCTGCTCCTCGACCAGCACCGCGAGATCCGGCAGCGCGGCCGGTGCCCCGGCTGTCAGCGCCGCCCGCGCCTGGGCCCCTGCGGCCGGGACGGAGGGTCTCGTCGCGGACCGGTCCGGCGGCAGGCACATCAGCACCAGGCCGAGCACGAGGCAGCCCGCGAGCGACGCGATCAGTGCCCATCGCCGCCAGGCGCGGGGACGCGCGCCTTTCCCGTGCTTCCCGGCGTGCTGCTCGGCGCTGTTCTCCGTGGCACTGTTCTCCATGGCGCTCACTGTGCGTCACCACGGTCACCTCCCCCGGCATGCGGCGTCTGCCGTACACGGGGTTCACACCGATGGCCCCCGGTGCGAACCTGTGATCATGAGCCGTATCGAAGCGCCCCGCCCGGCGGGCACGGCAGGCAGCGGCACCCTCGTCGACCGGCTGCGGGCGGGCCTGCCCACGGAGGCCGTCCTGACCGACCCCGACGTCGCGGCCTCCTATGCCAACGACATGGCGAGCTTCTGCCCGGCCGGCACCCCGGCCGTGGTCGTCCTGCCTCGCACGGTGGAACAGGTCCAGCACGTCATGCGCACCGCCACCGGGTTGCGCGTGCCCGTCGTCCCGCAGGGCGCCCGCACCGGCCTGTCGGGCGGCGCCAACGCCTCCGACGGCTGCATCGTGCTGTCGCTGACCAGGATGCGGCGCATCCTGGAGATCGATCCGGTCGACCGCATCGCCGTCGTCGAACCGGGCGTCGTCAACGCCGACCTCTCCCGTGCCGTCCACGAACACGGCCTGTACTACCCGCCCGACCCCTCCAGCTGGGAGACCTGCACGATCGGCGGCAACATCGGCACCGCCTCGGGCGGCCTGTGCTGCGTGAAGTACGGCGTGACCGCCGAGTACGTGCTCGGCCTCGACGTCGTCCTGGCCGACGGCCGGCTGCTGTCGACCGGCCGCCGCACCGCCAAGGGCGTCGCCGGATACGACCTCACCCGCCTCTTCGTCGGCTCCGAGGGCTCCCTCGGCATCGTCGTGCGGGCGGTGCTGGCGCTGAGGCCGAAGCCTCCCGAGCAACTGGTGCTGGCCGCGGAGTTCCGGTCGGCGGCGGAGGCCTGCGACGCGGTGTGCCGCATCATGGCCGGCGGCCATGTCCCGTCCCTGCTGGAGCTGATGGACCGTACGACCGTCAAGGCCGTCAACGACCTCGCCCACATGGGCCTTCCCGAGACCACCGAGGCCCTCCTCCTGGCCGCCTTCGACACCCCCGACCCCGCCGCCGACCTCGCTGCCGTCGGCGCGCTGTGCGAGGCGGCCGGCGCCACCCAGGTCGTCCCCGCCGACGACGCGGCCGAGTCCGAGCTGCTCCTCCAGGCGCGCAGGTTGTCGCTGACCGCGCTGGAGGCCGTCAAGGGCACCACGATGATCGACGACGTGTGCGTGCCCCGCTCCCGGCTCGGCGACCTGCTGGAGGGGGTCGAACGCATCGCCGACGTCCACGGTCTGACCATCGGCGTGTGCGCGCACGCGGGTGACGGCAACACCCACCCGACGGTCTGCTTCGACGCGCAGGACCCCGACGAGTCGCGGCGCGCCCGCGAGTCCTTCGACGAGATCATGGCCCTCGGCCTGGAACTCGGCGGCACCATCACCGGCGAACACGGCGTGGGCGTGCTGAAGAAGGAGTGGCTGGCGCGCGAGATCGGGCCGGTCGGGGTGGATCTGCAACGGCAGATCAAGCAGGTCTTCGACCCACTCGGCCTGCTGAACCCCGGCAAGCTGTTCTGACCCGGGCGCGGGTCTCACCGGGCGAGCAGTTGGTCGAGCGCGTCGTCGATGCCGAGCTGCTCGCCCTCCGCGCCCGGCGGTACCACCCGCAGCGTCCGCTCCAGCCAGGCCGACACCTGCGGCGTCGGCGCTTCCAGCAGGGCGTCGCCGTCCGGCGAGGTCAGCGCCATCAGCACGACGCTGCGACCGTCCACCTTCGTCGGCCACACCCGCACGTCCCCGTGCCCGCACGGCCGGAACACCCCTTCCACCAGCAACTCGCGGGCGAACGTCCAGCGGACGGGGTGGTCGGAGTTGACGTGGAAGGTGACGTGCACGGCGTAGGGGTCGCCGGTGCGATAGCTGAGCCTGGCCGGAACCGGGACGCTCTGCTCCGGCGACAGGACGAGCTTCAGTTCCAGTTCGCGCTCGACCACGGTGTGCATGAGGTTCGGTCCTCTCGTCGGGGGCCCTCGGGCGGGCCCGTACGTGAAGAGAGAGGGCCGGGCCGGAAGCATTACGCGGGTTCCGAAAATTTTCCTCCCCGGTCGCGAAGACGGATGCACGCCGTTGCCCGGAAAGGAGTCGGTACTGACGGACGGGCAGTGGTGGCAGCGCTCGTCTGATAGATGTGGAGCCCCCCAACTCACCTCCGAGACAGATACGGGACGACGGACATGAGCGCCCCAACCCCGGCCCCCGGCGACGACAGGCCCCGCGAAGGGTATTACCCGGACCCGTCCATCCCCGGATACGTCCGCTACTGGAACGGCTCCGCCTGGGTACCGGGCACCAGCCGTCCGGCACCGACCGACGGCGAACCGCTCGCCCCGCCGCCCGGCGCGCGTCCCCCGCAGCCGGCGGCGCCGTCCGTGGAGGAGACCGGTCCGCACTTCTTCGACGAGGACCCGCGGTCGCAGCCCGCGGCCGAGGGGCAGCGCGGCACCCCTGCGGAACCCGCATCCGCCTGGGGCGCCGACCGCTCCCGCCAGTCCGGCTTCGGCGAGGAGCACCGCGTCTCCTGGGGCACCCCCGCCCAGGGAGCCGACCCGAGGGTCCCGGCGCCGTCACCCGGCCCCGCCCCGGCGGCCGACGGCGCCGCCCCCGCTCCGGGAACCGTCGTCTTCCGGCACCCTGCCGCCGCGCAGGGCGAACGCGACGAGGGCACCATGCTGTTCGGTCCTGCGGCCTCGCCGGGTCGGGGCGAGCCGGGGGGAACGGGCACGGCGGGCGCGGGCGGCACGGATCCGCGGGCCGCGGGCCCCGCGGGCGCGGGCTTCGGCACGCAGGGGCCGGTCCGCGCGGCCTCCGCGGGCACCCCGCAGGCCGGATCCGGGACTCCCGCCGCCGCGTCCGGGCCCGGTTTCGCCGCGGGAAAGGCCGCCGCCGACCGTGCGGCAGCCGCACAGAGCCAGGGCCGGGCACCGGGGCAGGGCGCGGCACCCGGGCCGGCGTCCGGGGCATCCGCCCCGGCCGCGTCCGGCCCGCCGTACGGCACCGGAGCCCCGGCGGGCGGGCCCGGTGCCGCCGCGTCCCGGGCCGCGACCGCCGCTCCGGGTGTGCCGCACCAGGCGGCGGCTCCCGCGGCGGACCCGGCGGCATCGGCCTCGGCCGCCCCGATCACCAGTGGCCCCGGTGGCGGCCAGGCCTCCTGGGCGCAGCAGGTCCACCGGCTGGCGGAAGCGGGCGAGCAGGAGCAGCCCGTCGCACCCTGGAAGCCCCCGGTCGACGACCCCTTCCTGGCGGCGGCCCGCCGCCAGGCCGCGGCCCGGCCCGCCGGGCTCGGCAGGCGGCTCGCCGCGCGGCTCGTGGACACCCTGGTCCTCGCGGCGGTCACCTCCGCCGCCGCGGTCCCGCTCGGCCTGCGCACCGTCGACCACGTCAACGAGAAGATCGACGCGGCCGAGCTGTCCGGACACACCGTCACGGTGTGGATCGTCGACGGCACCACGTCGGTCTACCTCGGCATCGTCCTCGCGGTGCTGCTGGTGGCCGGCGTCCTGGTGGAGGCACTGCCCACCGCCCGGTGGGGCCGCACCCTGGGGAAGAAGCTCCTCGGTCTCCAGGTGCAGGACATCGAGGGGCACGAGCCGCCGTCCTTCGGCGTGGCCCTGCGGCGCTGGCTGGTCTACAGCGTCCCCGGCCTGCTGGGCATCGGGCTCGTGGGCGTCGCGTGGTGCCTGTTCGACCGGCCGTGGCACCAGTGCTGGCACGACAAGGCCGCCCACACGTTCGTCGCGGGCTGACCCGATAGGCCGCACGGCCGGTCCGCCCGGTGCCCGATACTCCTTCCGGCCGCTCGCCGGATGCGGAGCCGGGGGGTTCGCGGTCGACTCGGCTCATGAGCACCGAACCGCCCCCCGGGTCCGGACAGCCGCCGGAAGACGACCCGTTCAGGAAGCAGTCCCCGTCCGGTCCCGGCCCGGGGCAGGGATCGGGCTCACCGTACGACACCCCGTCGGGCGGCGGCCCGTACGGCCAGGGACCGCCCCCCGGCGGCCCCTACGGCGGTGGCCCCTACGGCGCCGGTCCGCCCGGAGGCGCGGGCGGGCCCGCCGATCCGCTGGCCGGCATGCCCCCGCTGGCCGACAGCGGCAAGCGGACCCTCGCCCGCATCATCGACATGATCCTGGTCGGTGTCGTCGTCTGGCTGCTCACGTGGGGCTTCGGCGTCACCGAGTACACCGTGGACAGCAACACCATCCAGGTCGGAAAGTCGCTGGCGCAGGCCGTCGTCGCCGCGGTGCTCTACGTCGGCTACGACACGTTCCTGATCAGCAGGACGGGCCAGACGCTCGGCAAGAGGCTGCTCGGCATGCGGGTGGCCAATCTGGACGACGGCGCCACGCCCACCGTGCAGACCTCGCTGATCCGCGCCCTGGTGCTGTGGATCCCGTTCGCGTTCTGCTGTGCGTGCGTCTGGACGGCGATCGCGGGCGGCTGGAGCTTCTTCGACAAGCCCTACAAGCAGGGCCTGCACGACAAGGCGGCGAAGACGGTGGTGGTCGCCCTGACGTGACCCGGTCCGTCCCGGACGTGGAGTCAGGGGGCCACCGGCTGCCGTTCGTTCTGCTCGGCGGACGCGGTCGTCCCGTCCGGCGCGGGCGACTCGGACGCCGTGGAGGCCGCGGACGTCTCGGATGCCTCGGTCGCCTCGGGCGTCTTGGGCGCAGGGACCGTCATCGCGACGAGCAGACCCAGCGCGAGCGCCGCCACGGCGACGACCGCGACCGCGGGGCCCGAACTCGTCCGGGACAGCAGCAGCATGGCGAGCGTCGAGAAGACGACGGTGCAGGAACCGTAGGCGAGCTGTGCCACGGTCGGACGAGGCAGCGGACCAGGCATGGCAATCGTGTCCTCGGAAGCGGGGGTGTCTCGACTCTATTCGCGTGCATGCCCGAGCGGAACGAACGGTAAGCGTGACCTAACCAACAGGGCCGGTGCACGGGGGGCGCACGGAGTCACCGGCGAGTCACCGGGCGGACTGCGGGGGCTCGACGGGGGTTCCACGGTGGTTCGGGGGGAAGTTCACGGCGGGAGCCGGCGCGGGCCGGAGAAATTTTTCCGGGTCCCGGAGGCTCGACGGGGGAGTGTGGACGGGTCCCCGGAGGGGGAGTCAGGGGGGTATGTACGGGGGTGTCGGCCCCCTCGGGGGCCCTGGCCCGGCTGTCCGTAAAGCGGACGTCAGCTCCGCATAGTGCAATTGACCTGTGCAAGTCAAGGTCTGTCTTTTCTTCTAAACCTCTAGTCAAATGACGTCACTTGAACACACGCGCTGAACACGCGTGCGCGGTTCCCGCCATGACCAGGGCCCACCTCTGCCGCGCGCGCCGGTGCGGGGGAGGAACTCAAGTGACCAGTAGACCCTGGACGTTCAGAGCTGCGGCCATCGGTGTCGCGCTGGCTGCGGCGTCCGCGACGTTCTCCACGTTCGCCGCCGCCCAGGCCGCGGAGAACCCGCCGGCCCAGGCGCCGGCGGCGGACCGTCAGGACCCGCAGCCCGCACAGGCCAAGAAGCACGACTTCGACGGCCCGCTCAGCAAGACGCAGGAGGCGCAGCACGAAGAAGCCCTGAAGCAGGTCATATCCGGCAAGGCGGCCGTCAAGAACCGCGACGGTTCGAAGGTCGTCCAGCTCGACAGCCGTCACGGCAGGAGCAAGTACGTCGAGCTCGGCCGCGAGAGGACCGACAAGATCTTCACGATCCTGGTCGAGTTCGGTGACCAGATCGACAGCCGCTACGGCGGCACCCCCGGCCCGCTGCACAACCAGATCGCGCAGCCGGACCGTGCCACGAACAACAGCACCGCCTGGCAGGCGGACTACGACCAGAAGCACTTCCAGGACCTGTACTTCGGTACCGGCAAGGGCGTCGAGTCGCTGAAGAAGTACTACGAGAAGCAGTCCTCGGGCCGCTACTCGGTCGACGGCGAGGTCACCGACTGGGTCGAGATCCCCTACAACGAGGCCCGTTACGGTTCCAACGACGCCCCCACCGGCGCCTGGTACGCCGTCCAGGACGGCGTCAACGCCTGGGTCGCCCAGCGCGAGGCGGCCGGTGAGACCCCCGCCGAGATCAAGGCGGAGCTGTCCAAGTTCGACCAGTGGGACCGCTACGACTACGACGGCGACGGCAACTTCAACGAGCCCGACGGCTACATCGACCACTTCCAGCTGGTCCACGCCGGTGAGGACGAGTCCGCGGGCGGCGGCGCGCAGGGTGCCGACGCGATCTGGGCGCACCGCTGGTACGCCTTCGGCACCGACGCCGGATCCACCGGCCCGGACGCCAACAAGCTCGGCGGCACGCAGATCGGCGACAGCGGCATCTGGGTCGGTGACTACACCATCCAGCCGGAGAACGGCGGCCTGGGCGTCTACGCCCACGAGTACGGTCACGACCTCGGCCTGCCGGACGAGTACGACACCTCCGGCGGTGGCGAGAACGGCACCGGCTTCTGGACGCTGATGTCCTCCGGTTCCTGGCTGGGCACCGGCAAGGAGTCGATCGGCGACCTGCCCGGCGACATGAGCGCCTGGGACAAGCTCCAGCTCGGCTGGCTGAACTACGACACCGCCAAGGCGGGCAAGTACAGCCTGCACAAGGTCGGCGTCGCCGAGTACAACACCAAGAACCCGCAGGCCGTCGTGGTCTCGCTGCCGGAGAAGACGGTCACCACCGACGTCGTCGCCCCGGCGCAGGGTTCGATGCAGTGGTGGAGCGGCAGCGGTGACGACCTGCGCAACACCCTGACCCGCACGGTCGACCTGACCGGCAAGTCCTCCGCGAGCCTGACCCTCGACGGCTGGTGGGACATCGAGACCGACTACGACTACCTCTACACCGAGGTGTCGACGGACGGTGGCGCCACCTTCACGCCGATCGACGGCACCCTCGCCGACGGCACCGCCATCCCGCGCGACGGCAGCGACAAGCCGGCGCTCACCGGTACGGTGGACGCCTACCAGAAGCTGACGTTCCCGCTGGACGCCTACGCGGGCCAGAAGGTCCAGGTGCGCTTCCGCTACGCCACCGACGGCGGCGTGGCCCAGAAGGGCTTCGCGGCCGACGAGATCAGCGTGACCGCCGACGGTGCGGTCCTGTTCGCCGACGACGTCGAGTCCGCGGACTCGGCCTGGACGGCCAACGGCTTCTCCCGCATCGGCGCGTCCATCACGGACGACTACGCGCAGTACTACATCGCCGAGAACCGGCAGTACGTGTCGTACGACAAGACGCTGAAGACCGGCCCGTACAACTTCGGCTTCTCGTCGACCCGCCCCGACTGGGTGGAGCACTACCCGTACCAGAACGGTCTGCTGATCTGGAAGTGGGACACCTCCCAGGCGGACGACAACACCAGCGCGCACCCGGGTGAGGGCCTGATCCTTCCGGTCGACGCCCACCCGAACGCCCTGAAGTGGACCGACGGCACCCTGATGCGCAACCGCATCCAGTCCTACGACTCCACCTTCAGCTGGTACCGGACGGACGCGCTGACGCTCCACAAGGCCGACGTCGAGACCAAGGTCAAGTCGCAGCGCGGCGTCCCGGTCTTCGACGACGGCAGGTCGAGCTACTACGACGCGTCGAACCCGCTGGCCGGCGTCAAGGTCACTGACACCGACACCAGCATCCGGATCCTCTGGCAGCCGTGGAGCGGCTCGTCGATGACCCTGCTGGTCGGACCGTCGGCGAAGTAGTACACGTTTTCGCAGGTCAAGCGCGTATCGGCGGCAACCCCCTGGCGGGTTGCCGCCGATCGTGTTTAGGTGCGTCCTGTGGCTTCCTTATTGACACCGGTACGCACGGGGGTGTGACTGCATGGCCGCAGGAGGTTTCTGCAAGCTGCCGAACGGCAGTGTCGTGGTGGCGCTGAACCTGCCCAGCCCCGCCGCCGACGGCCCCGCCGGAGTGCGGGTCCTCGTCCTCGCCCAGAACCGGGCGCGCGCCCTGACCAGGCTGCGCAACCTGGGTCTGCGCGCGGTGTACCTGCGGGGCAACGCGGCCCCGCCGACGCCGGACGAGGTCACGGCGGTCCTGCATCACCCGGACGGCCTCATATGGCGCACGGACCCCGACCACGGCCTCGCCGCGCCCGAACTGGTGACCGAGCTGTGGCGTCCGATCAGGTCCCTGCTCAGGCGCCCCACGCCCCAGCCCTGAGGCCCGCGCCCCGCCGCCCGCATCCCACGGTCGGCCATCGGCGAGAGGCGGGACCCCCCCTTGAGGGGGAGGGGGTGTCACAGGACGACGGGCTTGCCCGAGAGCTCCACGCCGGCCTGGCGCATCTCCTCCAGCGCCGACTCGGTGGTCTCCTGGGCCACACCTGCGGTGAGGTCCAGCAGGACGTGGGTGCGGAAGCCCTCCTTCACGGCGTCGAGCGCGGTGGCCCGCACGCAGTGGTCCGCGGCGATCCCCACCACGTCCACCTCGTCGATCCCGCGCTCCTTGAGCCAGTCGGCGAGCGGGACACCGTTCTCGTCGGCTCCCTCGAAGCCGCTGTAGGCCGACGAGTAGGCACCCTTGTCGAAGACGGCGTCGATCGCGCCGGAGGCGACGGCGGGCGCGAAGTTCGGGTGGAAGCCCACCCCCTCGGTGCCCGCCACGCAGTGGGCGGGCCAGGAGCGGGCGTGGTCCGGGTTGTCGGCGAAGTGGCCGCCGGGCGCGATGTGGTGGTCGCGGGTCGCCACCACGTGCCGGTACGCGGGGGTCGCCTGCCCGATCAGCTCGGTGATCGCGGCGGCGACGTCGGCGCCGCCGGCCACCGCGAGGCTGCCCCCCTCGCAGAAGTCGTTCTGCACGTCTACGACGATCAAGGCGCGGCGCATGGTGGGTGTCCTTCGGCTATGGGGTCGGCGTGAAGGTGAAGGGGCCCGGCCGGTGAACTTCCGAGCCTATTGACTCCCGGGGCGGTTCGGGAGGGGGCATCAGGGGGCGTGAAAGGGGGCGCGTGCCCTTGTCCGCCCCCGCGGACCTGTCGTCGCCCTCCCGCCCGTGCGCCCCGTGGCCGGCCGGCGGGTCCGACAGGCCGACCGCTCAGTGGCTACCCGGGTGCTCGTGGACGTATTCCGTCGGGAGGACGGGTTCCCCGCGGGAGAGCTGGGTCGCCGACAGCGGCAGGCCCGCGCGGGCGGCCGCGTGCCGGTCGCGGACGGTGTCCAGGGGCTCGCGGGCGGTGTCCAGGAGCTCGCCGCCCTTGACCAGCTCCACCAGGAGCTGCCGGTCGGCCAGCTCGCCCGGCACCGTCCCGGTGCCCACGACCTCGGCCTCGGCGATCCCGTCCCCGTCCAGCCGCCGCGCGGCCCACTTGCGTCCCCCGACGGAGGTCTTGCCGCCGGACGACTTCTTCGCCACCGGCACCAGCGGTGCCTCCGGGTCGGCGGACTCGGCGCGGGCGACCAGCTTGTAGACCATCGAGCAGGTGGGGTGCCCGGAGCCGGTCACGAGCTGGGTGCCGACGCCGTAGGCGTCCACGGGTGCCGCGGCCAGCGAGGCGATGGCGTACTCGTCCAGGTCGGAGGTCACGATGATCTTGGTGTGGTGGGCGCCCAGCTCGTCCAGCTGCTGCCGCACCCGGTGCGCGACCAGCAGCAGGTCGCCGGAGTCGATGCGGACGGCGCCCAGCTCGGGCCCGGCCACCTCCACCGCCGTACGGACGGCCTCGGCGACGTCGTAGGTGTCCACCAGCAGCGTCGTGCCCCGGCCCATGGAGTCCACCTGGGCGCGGAAGGCGTCCCGCTCCCGGTCGTGCAGCAGGGTGAAGGCGTGGGCGGAGGTACCGACGGTGGGTATGTCGTAGCGGAAGCCCGCCGCCAGGTCGGAGGTGGAGGTGAAGCCGCCGACGTACGCGGCGCGCGCGGCGGCCACCGCGGCCAGCTCGTGGGTGCGCCGGGCGCCCATCTCGATCAGCGGGCGGTCGCCGGCCGCGGACGCCATGCGGGAGGCGGCCGCGGCGATCGCCGAGTC
This sequence comes from Streptomyces actuosus, assembly GCF_016921115.1. Taxonomy (GTDB): domain Bacteria; phylum Actinomycetota; class Actinomycetes; order Streptomycetales; family Streptomycetaceae; genus Streptomyces; species Streptomyces actuosus_A. Next base: position 90,530 of record NZ_JAFFZS010000012.1, on the reverse strand, counting down.
GTGGTTGAGGATCGACAGGATCACCGTCTCCAGCAGCACGCACTCGGCGAAGGAGCCCTCCACCCGCATGATCGGGGAGCCGGGGAAGTACACCTCGCCCTCCGGGTAGCCCCAGACGTCACCCGAGAAGCGGTATCCGGCCAGCCACTGCAGAGTCTCCTCGTCGACGATCCTCCGCTCGCGCAGGAAACCGAGGACGTCCGCGTCGAAGCGGAGGTTCTCCACCGCGTCCAGGACGCGTCCGGTGCCCGCCACGACGCCGTAGCGCCGTCCCTCGGGCAGCCGCCGGGTGAAGACCTCGAAGACGCTGCGCCGTTGGGCCGTCCCTCCCTTGAGCGCGGCCTGGAGCATCGTCAGCTCGTAGTGGTCCGTGAAGAGCGCCGTCGAGGGAACGCCCACCCGTCTTCCGCCACCGCCCTTCCTCAAGAGCGCCTCGTGTCCTTCTTCCTCCGGCAGCCCGCGGCCCGCAGTGTTCATGACGGCTGATGCTACTCCCATTTCGTCAGTGTGACGATTTCTGGAGTGCGTGGCAGCATGGGCACTGTGACGGCTGCCGCACCCATCGAGATCGAGAAGACCGAGTCGGCGGAGGAGGTCTTCGCCGTACCCGAACCCGACGTGCCCTGGCTGACGATCGTCCACAACGATCCCGTCAACCTCATGAGCTATGTGACGTACGTCTTCCAGTCGTACTTCGGCTACTCCAAGGACAAGGCCACCAAGCTCATGCTCGACGTCCACCACAAGGGCCGGGCGGTCGTCTCCAGCGGCACGCGCGAAGAGATGGAGCGCGACGTGCAGGCCATGCACGGCTACGGCCTGTGGGCCACCCTCCAGCAGGACCGCAAGTAGGCCGTCCGCACACCGCCCACCAGCGAAAAGACCTCATGCCCGGACACTTCGAACCGCTTCCCGGCGGCGGCGCGGCCGTCGCCCTCGACGACGTCGAGATCTCCATCATCCGCTCGCTCGCCGTGCAGCTGCTGGAGCTCATCGGCCCCGGCCCCGCCGAGGACGCCCCGGACGACCCGCTCGCCGAGCTGTTCGCCGAGGGCCCGAGCGAGCCCCCCACCGACCCGGTCCTCAGGCGCCTCTTCCCCGACGCCTACAGCGATCCCCGCCAGCAGCCGGCCACGGCGCAGGAGGCCGAGGAGCGCAGGGCCAGCTCCGCGGAGTTCCGTCGCTTCACCGAGAACGACCTGCGGGCCCGCAAGCGGGAGGACGCCCTGGCGATGATCCGCTCGCTGGACGCGCTGACGTCGGCGGGCGACGGGGGCGCGGTCCTCAAACTCTCCGCCGAGGAGTCCCGGCAGTGGCTGGGTGCGCTCAACGACCTGCGCCTGGCGATCGGATCCCGCCTGGAGATCGGCGACGATGACGACGGCGACCTGCTCTACCGGCTGCCCGACGAGGACCCCCGCAAGCCGATGGTGATGGCCTATCTGTGGCTCGGCGGGCTCCAGGAGACGTTGGTCTCCACCCTCCTGACCTGACCCGCCGCCACCGGAAGAGGCCTCGACGTTCGCTCAGCGGACGCTCAAATCCGGATAACGATCCCGTCACCGCCCCTGGGGTTTTGCCCCGGGGGGCGTTTTCGTGTGATGTCACTCACCCAAGGCTTCGTAAACGGCGTGATAAGAACTGGCAACTCGCGTGCGGCCCACCCCTAGCCGCTCCAGAGCCGAAACCGGTCACCGCCGGTGCGCACCGATCAACACGTCAGACACGACAGAACCACAGGAGAAGCGATTCGCCGCCCGAGTCCGCGGGCCGCGCCCCGCTTCTCCTCCCATCCCTGTCGCCGAACGGACGACGGCGTTCGCTCATCCCGCACTCCGTACTGCTGCGCCCTGCGCACACGTCCCCGCGCCACCGAGGTACCTCGATGTCACTCGACTCCGTCACCACGTCCATTGACGACGCCGTCAGCGGATTCTTCGAACCGATCGCCAAGAAGCTCGGCGAGATCGTCTTCTACTCCGTCTCCGTCGGTGGAACGGAGCTGCCGCTCATCGTGGCCTGGCTCGTCGTCGCCGGTCTGGTGTTCACCACCTGGTTCGGCTTCGTGCAATTGCGCAAGTTCAAGCTGGCCCTGGACGTCGTCCGCGGCAAGTACGACGAGAAGGGCTCCGACGGCGAGGTCAACCACTTCCAGGCGCTGACCGCCGCCGTCTCCGGCACCGTCGGCCTCGGCAACATCGCCGGTGTCGCCGTCGCCGTCTCCATCGGCGGGCCCGGCGCCACCTTCTGGATGATCCTGTGCGGCCTGCTCGGCATGGCCACCAAGTTCGTCGAGGTCACGCTCGGTGTGAAGTACCGCGAGGTGCACGCCGACGGCACCGTCTCCGGCGGCCCGATGCACTACCTGCCCAAGGGCCTCGCCGAGCGCTTCGGCAGCGGTGGCGCCAAGCTGGGCAAGGTCCTGGCGATCCTCGCCTCCGTGATGGTCCTCTTCTTCGGCCTCTTCGGCGGCAACCTCTTCCAGGTCAACCAGAGCTACACCCAGCTCGTCTCCGTGGCCGGCGGCGAGAACGGCGCCCTCGGCTCCTCGGCCGGCGCGCTCTTCTTCGGCCTCCTGATCGCCGCGCTGGTCGGCATCGTGCTGCTCGGCGGCATCCGCTCCATCGCCTCCGTCACCAGCCGCCTGGTCCCCGCCATGGCGATCATCTACATCGCCGCCTGCCTCCTGGTGATCGGCGTCAACGTCACCGAGCTGCCCGCCGCGTTCTCCACCATCGTCGAGGGGGCCTTCCACCCCGAGGGCGTCGCCGGCGGCATCATCGGCGCCCTGATCATCGGCTTCAAGCGGGCCGCCTTCTCCAACGAGGCCGGTCTCGGCTCCGCGCCGATCGCCCACTCCGCGGTGAAGACCAAGCACCCGGCCAGCGAGGGTCTGGTGGCCCTGCTGGAGCCCTTCATCGACACGGTCGTCATCTGCACCATGACCGCGCTGACCATCGTCATCGCCAACCCGGCGAGCTGGGCCGCCGCCCGCAAGGGCGAGTCCGTCGGCGGTGTCACCATCACCTCCGACGCCTTCGGGACCGTCCTGCCCTGGTTCCCGTACGTGCTGACCGTCGCGGTGCTGCTCTTCGCCGTCTCCACCGTGCTGACCTGGGGTTACTACGGCCTCAAGGCCTGGACGCACCTGTTCGGGCGCAGCCGGGCCAGTGAGGTCACCTACAAGGCCCTCTACACCCTGTTCGCGGTGGCCGGCTCGCTGCTCACCCTGCAGACGCTGATCGACCTGGCCGACGCGGTGCTCTTCATGCTCGCCGTCATCAACATCGTGGGCCTGTACCTGCTGGCCCCGGTGGTCCGGCGTGAGCTCAACTCCTTCCTGGACTTCGCCCGCCGCAAGGCGACGCGCTCCGCCGAGGGCGCCGAGGAGGAGCCGGAGACCGTCGGCGTCAGCTGAACCCCAGGCCTCCGACGTCCCCGCACCACCCCCGGGCCCGCCCGCACCGACCACCGGTGCGGGCGGGCCCGCGGCCTGTCGCGGATCGGTTCGCCCCGACCCTCTGTTCGCTCAAAGGACACTCAAATCCGGATAACGATCACGTCACCCGGGCTGTCGGATGCGCCTGCTCCACCCTCTCTTTGTCCCGGTTCTCCCGTGCGGTGGATCACATGGCGGCCCCGTGATCCCGCTCACCGCCGTGATAGATCTTCATGATCGCCCGCCGCACACCACCCAAGTGTCCGGCGGGTGCGCCACCGAGTCGGCCACCGCCGGCCAGGCACGGGCGGGCCCGCGCGGCTCGCCCGGCTCCATCAGTCCGGGGGGGAACGGAACCCGGTCCGAGGCCGACAACAGGCCGGGACCGGCATGGAGAAAGGCGCACCACCACCATGACCTCACCGCAGGTCGACCAGGGGGCCACCCCCGAGGAGGGCTACGAGCGCGGGCTCGGCAGCCGCCAGGTCCAGATGATCGCGATCGGCGGCGCCATCGGCGTCGGCCTCTTCCTGGGAGCCGGCGCGAACATCGCCAAGGCCGGACCCAGCCTCATCCTCATGTACGCCCTCGCCGGCGTGATCATCTTCTTCATCATGCGGGCGCTCGGCGAACTCCTGCTCTACCGGCCCGTCTCGGGCTCCTTCGCCGAGTACTCCCGCGAATTCCTCGGCCCGTTCTTCGGCTACTTCACCGCCTGGACGTACTGGCTGATGTGGGTCGTCACCGGCATGGCCGAGCTCACGGCCACCGCGATCTACGTCAACTACTGGTTCCCGTCGGTCCACCGATGGGTGACGGCCCTCGTCTTCCTGGTGATCCTCTTCGGGGTCAACCTGATCTCCGTGAAGCTCTTCGGCGAGCTGGAGTTCTGGTTCTCCATGGTCAAGGTCACCGCGCTGATCGGCATGATCGTCATCGGCCTCGGCGTGCTCACCTTCGGCTTCTCCTCCGCGGGCGACACCGCCGCGGTCTCCAACCTCTGGGCCTTCGACGGCTTCTTCCCCAAGGGTGTCGGCTCCTCCCTGATGACCCTTCAGGGCGTGATGTTCGCCTACCTCGCCGTCGAACTGGTCGGCGTCACCGCCGGCGAGTCCGAGGACCCCGAGAAGACCCTCCCCAAGGCCATCAACACCCTTCCGTGGCGCATCGCCCTGTTCTACGTCGGTGCCCTCACCGTGATCCTGTGCGTGGTGAGGTGGACCGAGTTCTCGCCCGAGGTGAGCCCGTTCGTCGCCGCCTTCGCCAGGATCGGCATCCCGGCGGGCGCCGGCATCGTCAACTTCGTCGTGCTCACCGCGGCCCTGTCCTCCTGCAACTCCGGCATGTACTCCACGGGCCGCATGCTGCGCACCCTCGCCGACAACGGCGAGGCCCCCGCGGCCTTCCGCAGGCTGTCCGCCACCCGGACCCCCGCGCTCGGCATCACCGTCTCGGTCGCTTTCATGGGGATCGGCGTGCTCCTCAACTACGTCGTCCCGGAGAAGGCCTTCGGCTACGTCACCTCCGTCGCCACCGCGGCCGGCATCTGGACCTGGCTGATGATCCTCGTCAGCCACGTCCTGTACCGCCGCGCGGTCAAGGCCGGCCGGCTGCCCGCCTCCTCCTTCCCGGCGCCGGGCGGCGCGGTGTGCAGCTGGATCGCCATCGTGTTCCTGCTCTTCGTCACCTGCCTGATCGCCTACGACCGCGACGCGCGCACCTGCCTGTACGTCATGGCCGTCTGGGCGCTCGCCCTGGGCATCGGCTGGTTCGTGCTGAAGTCCCGCAACCCGCAGATCACCCGGCGCCCCGAGGAGCCGGCGCTGGAGAAGGTCGGCTGACCCCCCGAAGGACGCCCGGCCGGAGGGAGTACTCGTGGCACCCTCTCCGGCTGCCGCTCAGGGCGTCCGGCATGTGGGCCGTTCCGTACCACTCCCCGGTACGGAACGGCCCCTCTGCTTATCCTGACGGACATGCTGACCATCACCCAGGCCCTCTACGACCAGATCGTCGCCCACGCCCGCAAGGACCACCCCGACGAGGCGTGCGGTGTCGTCGCGGGCCCGGCGGGCTCGGACCGCCCCGAGCGCTTCATCCCCATGCTGAACGCGGCCATGTCGCCCACCTTCTACGAGTTCGACTCGGGCGACCTGCTCAAGCTGTACCGCGAGATGGACGACCGCGACGAGGAGCCGGTGGTGATCTACCACTCGCACACCGCGACGGAGGCTCGCCCCTCCCGCACGGACATCTCCTACGCCAACGAGCCCGGCGCCCACTACGTCCTGGTGTCCACCGCCGACACCGACGGACTCGGCGAGTTCCAGTTCCGCTCCTTCCGGATCGTGGCCGGGGAGGTCGCGGAGGAGGAGGTCGCGGTGGTGGAGTCGTACTGAACGGCGCCGGCACCGGCCGGGGCACGATCCGGCGCCCGGCCACCCCGCGCCCCCCGGTCACGCCCTCAGCAGGTCATCTCGCATTCCGGGCGACAATCGTCCGGGATATGGGATCACACTCCGGGAGTCGGACCGGGAATCGATACGATGAACCCATGGTTCTGTACGACGTGAGCGAAAAAGCGCCGGGCATGCTGCTCGTGGCGCGGCTGCACGTCGACCTGTGCCGGCTGAACAGCGCCATCTGTTGACACTTCCTGCCACCGTACGGCTCTGAGCCGTCGCGCGCCGCTGCACGCCCACAGACCCGACCACACCTTCCGACAGGAGCCCTGCCCCATGGCCATCGAGGTCCGCATCCCCACCATCCTCCGCCAGTACACCGACGGTCAGAAGGCGGTGGAGGGCAAAGGTGAGACCCTCGCCGAGCTGTTCACCGACCTCGACACCCGGCATGCGGGCATCCGGGCCCGTATCGTGGACGGTGAGCAGCTGCGCCGCTTCGTCAACGTCTACCTGAACGACGAGGACGTCCGCTTCCTCGACGGCATCGACACCAAGCTCACCGACGGCGACAACGTCACGATCCTGCCGGCCGTGGCCGGCGGCATGGTCTGATCAACGATGCGTTACGACTCCCCGCTGGACGCGGTAGGCAACACCCCCCTGGTGCACCTGCCGCGCCTGTCGCCGTCCGAGGACGTCCGGATCTGGGCCAAGCTGGAGGACCGCAACCCCACCGGCTCGATCAAGGACCGCCCGGCCCTCTACATGATCGAGCAGGCGGAGAAGGACGGCCGTCTGACCCCGGGCTGCACGATCCTGGAGCCGACCTCCGGCAACACCGGCATCTCCCTGGCCATGGCGGCCAAGCTCAAGGGCTACCGCATGGTCTGCGTGATGCCCGAGAACACCTCGCAGGAACGCCGGGACCTGCTGGGCATGTGGGGAGCCGAGATCATCTCGTCCCCGGCCGCGGGCGGCTCCAACACCGCCGTCCGGGTCGCCAAGGAACTGGCCGCCGAGCACCCCGACTGGGTCATGCTCTACCAGTACGGCAACCCGGACAACGCCGGTGCCCACTACGCGACGACCGGCCCGGAGATCCTGGCGGACCTGCCCTCGATCACCCACTTCGTCGCGGGCCTGGGCACCACGGGCACCCTGATGGGCGTCGGCCGCTACCTGCGCGAGCACAAGCCCGACGTGAAGATCGTCGCCGCCGAGCCGCGCTACGACGACCTGGTCTACGGTCTGCGCAACCTCGACGAGGGCTTCGTGCCGGAGCTGTACGACGCCTCCGTCCTCACCACCCGCTTCTCGGTCGGCTCGGCCGACGCCGTGACCCGCACCCGGGAACTGCTCCAGCAGGAGGGCATCTTCGCGGGCGTCTCCACCGGCGCCGCCCTGCACGCCGCGATCGGCGCGGGCCGCAAGGCGGTCACGGCGGGAGAGAGCGCCGACATCGTGTTCGTCGTGGCCGACGGCGGCTGGAAGTACCTGTCCACCGGCGTCTACACCGCGGCCACCACCGAAGAGGCCGTCGAGACGCTCCAGGGCCAGCTCTGGGCGTGACCCCTGCCTTCCCCCCGGGCCCCAGCCGCTCCACCGGCCGGGGCCTTCCGCCGTCCCGGGGCAGGGATCCCGCAGCGCCCCGGGAACGTCATACAGGTGAAGAGCGACGGACGACGGGCCCGCACGGCCCGGCCGGCCCCGCACCGACCCTGCTGAAAGGCGGACCGCCATGCGCCGTACGACGTTCCGGCGGACGACCGCCGCCGCGATGACCGCGGCGGCCCTGTCCCTCGTGGCCTGCGGCGCGCAGGGCGGGACCGGCACGTCCGGCAGCGGTTCCCCGTACGCACCCGCGCCGACGTCGTCCGCACCCGCGCCGTCCTCGCCGTCCGCGACCCCGAGTGCCGACTGCGTCCGCCACGTCCAACTCACCGAGCACGACGACGGAGCGACCCTCTGCCTGGTGCGCGGTGGTGACGTCCGGCTCACCCTGGACGGCACCGGCGAACGCCCCTGGTCGCCCGTCGAGGCCTCGGGGGACATCCTGGAACCCGTCAACGCGGGCATCGTGATCCTCCCCGGGGACGCCGTCGCCGCCTTCCGTGCCGTGGCGCCCGGCACCGTCCGGCTGACATCGACGCGTCCCGTCTGCGCCTCGACGCCCCAGCACGCGCACTGCCACGCACTCCGCTCCTGGTCGGTCACCGTGACCGTCCGCTGACCGCGGGGCCCACGGGCGCCCCGGCGACGGCCGCACGCCGGCCCGCAGCGCCACCGACCGACGGGGACGGCATCCCCGGTGCCGTGGCCGGAAGCCGTGCCGAGCGGGCCGGGCGACCTCCCCCGCGGTTCGACAGCGGACAGCGCCCCGAAGAAGCGCGGGGAACCGCGCGACCGGACGCGACGGCGCCGCGGTCGACGGACGTCGTACCGCGGCGCTTCCAGCGGAGCGCTCAGTCCGCGAGATACCGCACCTGGTCCCACAGGACCGGGTCCACCACGCCCACCCGCCGGCGGAAGCCGCTCACCGGCACCTCCCGCAGCTCGTCGGTCTCCAGGAAGCTGGCCCGCCCGCGGGCGTCCCCCACGGCACCCGGCGGCAGCGGGATCACCCCGGCCCGCTCGTCGCGGTACTTCGTGGTGATCTTCGCGACCACCGCCCGGCCGCCCCGCACCGACAGCACCAGACAGGGCCGGTCCTTGCGGCCCGGCCCGTCTTCGAACGGCACGTCCGCCCACCAGATCTCCGCGGGCTCCGGCCGCGTCCCGCGCGCCGTCCTCCGCATCGGCATGCGGGTCCGCCGTCCGCCGCCGGGGGGCCGCGGCGACCGGCCCCACCCGTCGACGAGAACGGCGGCCAGTGCGAGGAGCACCACCGCCGCGAGCGCCAGCCACCAGGACGTGTCCATACGATGACGCTACCGGCGCGCGATCGGCGCCGCGCGCCCTCTTCTCACTTCGCGCGACGGCGTGTCCGCCGTCCACACCCCACGTCCAGCCGAACCGGTGACAGCACAGGTGAGTTCGCCCACAACAGCCCTTGGCGGAGGAGCGACCGGGGGTTTTGCGCCTTACGCTCGACGAACCGCACGACCCCTGACGCCCCCCTTGTCTCGTCTTCCGCCAACGGAGGTTTCTGCTCCATGAAGCTCACCGTCGTCGGCTGCTCGGGGTCATTCCCGTCCGCGGAATCGGCCTGCTCGAGCTACCTCGTCGAGGCCGACGGCTTCCGGTTGCTTCTCGACATGGGCAACGGCGCCCTCGGCGAGCTGCAGCGCCACTGCGGTCTCTACGACCTCGACGCGATCTTCCTGAGCCACCTGCACGCCGACCACTGCATCGACATGCTGGCGTACTTCGTGGCGCGCTACTACCGGCACGACGGCGGCCGGTGCGCCCCCCTCCCGGTCTACGGGCCCGAGGGCACCGAGCACCGTCTGACCACGGCCTACGCGGACACCCCGTCGGCCTCGTCGATGAGCGAGGTCTTCGACTTCCACACGGTCAAGCCGTCCACCTTCGACATCGGCCCGTTCACCGTGCACACCGAACGCGTGGCCCACCCGGTGGAGGCGTACGGCATCCGGATCGAGCACGGCGGCAGGACCCTGACGTACTCGGGCGACACGGGCGTCACCCCCGTGCTGGACGACCTCGCGCGGGACGCCGACCTCTTCCTGTGCGAGGCCGCTTTCACCCACGGCAAGGAGGACATCCCCGACCTCCACCTCAACGGCCGCGAGGCGGGGGAGACGGCGGCCCGGGCCGGAGCCCGCCGCCTGGTCCTCACCCATGTCCCCCCGTGGACCGACCCGCAGGTCAACCTGGCGGACGCGCGGGCGGTGTTCGACGGCCCGGTGGACCTGGCGGCGCCGAGGGCGACGTACGAGATCTGAGCCCGGGTGCGTCATCCGCGGGCCGGGTCGGGATCCCTCGACCCTGGGCCGCGGCAGCGGTCGGCGGGACCGCGAAAGGGCGGGGCCCGGAACCCTCGTGGTTCCGGGCCCCGCCCTTTCGCGCGGTGTGCGGCCTCACGCCTTGGTGAGGTCCTCGAGTTCCTCCTCGGGCTCGCGGCCCGGGGTGGGGATGTTGAACCTGACGATCGCGAAGCGGAAGGTGACGTAGTAGATCGCGGCGAAGGCCAGACCGACGGGGATGATCATCCAGGGCTTGGTGGCCAGGCCCCAGTTGAGGAAGTAGTCGATCGCGCCGGCCGAGAAGCTGAAGCCGTGGTGCACGCCCAGGGACCAGGTGACAGCCATCGAGACGGCCGTCAGGACCGCGTGGATCACGTAGAGGACCGGCGCGATGAACATGAACGCGAACTCGATCGGCTCGGTGATGCCGGTGACGAAGGAGGTGAGCGCGAGCGAGACCATCATGCCTCCGACGACCTTGCGGCGCTCCGGGCGGGCGGTGTGGGTGATGGCGAGAGCGGCGGCGGGGAGAGCGAACATCATGATCGGGAAGAAGCCCGTCATGAACTGACCGGCGGTCGGGTCGCCGTGGAAGAAGCGCGGCAGGTCACCGTGCCACATGGCGCCGGAGGGGTCCTTGAAGGAACCGATCTCCTGCCAGGCCACCGTGTTGACGAACTGGTGCATGCCGACCGGCAGCAGGGCGCGGTTGATGGCACCGAAGATCGCGGCACCGAAGGAGCCGAGGCCCGTCATCCACTCGCCGAAGCTGGTGATGACGTTGCCGACGGGCTCCCAGGCCAGGCCGAAGAAGACGCCGACGGCGGTGCCGATGAAGGCCATGAGGATCGGCACCAGACGGCGGCCGTTGAAGAAGCCCAGCCAGTCGGGGAGCTTCGTGCGGTGGAAACGCTGCCAGGTGACGGCGGCTATCAGGCCCATGATGATGCCGCCGAGGACCTTGGGGTCGTTGTAGGTGGCGGCGACGTCCTTGCCTGCCTGGATCTTCTCCTCGGTGATCGGGAACGCGGTCAGTACGTTCTTGTAGACCAGGAAGCCCACCAGCGCCGCCAGCGCGGTGGAGCCGTCGGACTTCTTGGCGAAGCCGATGGCGATGCCCACGCAGAACAGCAGCGGCAGGTTGGCGAAGACGGCGTCACCTGCGGTCGCGAACACCGAGGCGACCTTGTTCCAGCCGAGGCCGTCCTTGCCGAACACGTCGTCCTGGCCCAGCCGGAGCAGGATGCCCGCCGCCGGAAGCACGGCGATGGGCAACTGGAGGCTGCGGCCGACCTTCTGCAGGCCCTGGAAAAGACCGGATCCCCACTTCTTCGTGGGGGCCGCCGATGCGGTGGCGGTGCTCATAGACTTCCTCCATCGGGTGGTGGTCTACACCACTCAGTGGTGTAGACCTGTTGTAACACGATGAAGGTGCCGTAAGGAACCCGTCAAAATCGCAACCGGAGCGCTACGGCGCGTGCCGTTCCCGAAACGTGACGAAGGGCCCCCGGACCCGCGGTCCGAAGGCCCGAAACCCTTGCGCCGTCAGGCCCTTGTGACGTCCTCGACCTCGTCCTCCGGCTCCCTGCCCGGGGTCTTCAGATCGAACCGGACGATCGCAAAGCGGAACACGACGTAATAGACCGCCGCGAAGCCCAGCCCGATCGGGACGATCGCCCACGGGAGGGTCGCCAGATTCCAGTTGATGACGTAGTCGATCAAACCGGCCGAGAAGCTGAACCCGTCGTGCACCCCCAGCCCCCAGGTCAGGGCCATCGACACACCCGTCAGCACCGCGTGCACCGCGTACAGCAGCGGGGCCACGAACAGGAACGAGTACTCGATCGGCTCGGTGATCCCCGTGACGAACGACGTCAGCGCCACCGACAGCATCAGCCCACCCACCACCTTGCGCCGCTCCGGCCGCGCGCAGTGCGTGATCGCCAGCGCCGCCGCCGGCAGCGCGAACATCATGATCGGGAAGAAACCGGACGTGAACTGACCGGCATCCGGATCCCCCGCCAGGAACATGTTGATGTCACCGTGCACCACCGTGCCGTCCGGCTTGGTGAAACTGCCGAACTGGAACCAGATCGGCACGTTCAGGAACTGATGCAGTCCCACCACCAGCAGCGCCCGGTTCGCCACCCCGAACACCCCCGCACCCCACGGCCCCGCGTCCCGCAGCCACCGACTGAAACTCTCCAGCCCGTCACCGATCGGCGGCCACACCCACAGGCACAGCGCCGCGAACCCGATCGCCACGAACGCCATGAGGATCGGCACCAGCCGCCGCCCGTTGAAGAACCCCAGCCAGTCCACCAGCTTCGTCCGATGGAACCGCGCCCAGAAATACGCCGCCAGCAACCCCATCACGATCCCCCCGAAGACCCCCGGGTTCTGGAACGTGAACGGCGTCACCCCACCCCCCGTCTCCGACACCTGGCAGCCGACCTGCGCCACCGCCGTCGAACCCTCCGGACAGTCCTCCGGGAACTGGTGCAACACGTTGTAGTAGACGAGGAAGCCCGCCACCGCCGCCAGCGCCGTCGACCCGTCGGCCTTCCTCGCCATACCGATCGCCACACCCACGCAGAACAACAGGGGCAGCCCCAGAGAACCGTCCAGCAGCGCCCCGCCCGCGCCCGCCATCACCTTCGAGACGTCCGTCCACCCCAGCCCGTCGTCCCCGAACACATCCGGCTGCCCCAGCCGATTCAGGATGCCCGCCGCCGGCAGCACCGCGATCGGCAGCTGCAGACTCCGGCCCATCTTCTGCAGACCTCGGAAGAGGCGACCCCAGCGTTCCCGCGCACCGCTCCCGGGACGTTCGGCAGCACTCTCCGCAGTCATCGGCATCCTCCGCACCGGGCCGTATTTGGCGACCGCCCGTCAGCTGGTGTAGACCAGTTGGTATACGGTTCGGTTCCGCTGTCGTGAGCGCCATCATTCGGCACACACGACATGACCGCTCGCGAAGCTGGGCCAACTGTGGGTTACTGCGACTACTGCGGCACAGCGCGTCGCACCAGGGATTTCAGGGAGACGGAACATGGCCAGCAAGGCTGAGAAGATCGTCGCCGGGCTCGGCGGCATCGAGAACATCGACGAGATCGAGGGCTGCATCACCCGCCTGCGCACCGAAGTGAACGACGCCTCCCTGGTCGACGAAGCCGCCCTGAAGGCCGCCGGCGCCCACGGCGTCGTCAAGATGGGCACCGCCGTCCAGGTCGTCATCGGCACCGACGCCGACCCCATCGCCGCGGAGATCGAAGACATGATGTGAGCCGCCGCGGGCCCACCAGGACCCGCCCCTCACCCGGAAGGGGCACTTCCCACCGAGGGAAGGGCCCCTTCCCGCGCTACGACTAGGCTCGACGCCATGTCCTCAACGCCTCGAACCGACGGCCGCACCCCCGGCCAGCTCCGCCCCGTCACCATCGAACGCGGCTGGAGCAAGCACGCCGAGGGCTCCGTCCTCGTCTCCTTCGGCGACACCAAGGTCCTCTGCACCGCCTCCTTCACCGAGGGCGTCCCGCGCTGGCGCAAGGGCAGCGGCGAGGGCTGGGTCACCGCCGAATACTCCATGCTCCCCCGCGCCACCAACACCCGAGGCGACCGCGAGTCCGTCAAGGGCCGCATCGGCGGCCGGACCCACGAGATCAGCCGCCTCATCGGCCGCTCGCTGCGCGCCGTCCTCGACTACAAGGCCCTCGGCGAGAACACCGTCGTCCTCGACTGCGACGTCCTCCAGGCCGACGGCGGCACCCGCACCGCCGCCATCACCGGCGCCTACGTCGCCCTCGCCGACGCCGTCGCCTGGGCCCAGGCCAAGAAGCTCGTCAAGCCCGGCCGCCAGCCCCTCATCGGCACCGTCTCCGCCGTCTCCGTCGGCATCGTCGGCGGCATCCCCCTCCTCGACCTGTGCTACGAGGAGGACGTCCGCGCCGACACCGACATGAACGTCGTCTGCACCGGCGACGGCCGCTTCGTCGAGGTCCAGGGCACCGCCGAGGCCGAGCCCTTCGCCCGCGACGAACTCAACGCCCTGCTCGACCTCGCCGTCTCCGGCTGCACCGAACTCGCCGCAGCACAGCGCACCGCACTCGACACCGTCCGCGAACCGTAGGACCCACCCTCGCGACACCGGGGCGGCACGGGCAACCGTGCCGCCCCCGTTCGCGTCCTCAACGATGACGTCACAGGCCCGACAGGCCTGCCCAAGGGGAGGGAACACAGCCATGGCCGCGAGCCGACGCCCACGCCGCCGCACAGCCGGCATCGCCGCCGCCGTCGCCGCCACCGCACTCACCATCGGCCTCACCACCGGCTGCGACGCCGTCGACAAGGCCCTCGACTGCGTCCAGACCGCCGACGCCATCGCCGACAGCGTCACCCGCCTCCAGCAGGCCGCCGAGAACGCCGCCGACGACCCCACCCAACTCGACGAGTCCCTCGCCGCCATAGACACCGACCTCGACAGGATCGGCGACAAGACCGACAACGCCGACGTCAACAAGGCCGTCGACGACCTCGGCAAAGCCGTCGACAACGTCCGCACCGCCGTCCGCAACGGCGACACCACCCCCGACGTCAGCCCCGTCACCGACGCCGCCGGCGAACTGACCAAGGTCTGCACCCCCTGAGGTCTGCACCCCCTGAGGTCTGCACCCCCTGAGGCCTGCCCCATGATCCCCGCCGGGTGCGCCACGGCAGCCACGACACCTCGCCGCGCCGTCGGTTCCTCACCCACGCCCGGTACGAGGTGCCCCGCATACGCCCGGCACGAGGACGTCCCGACGTCTTGCGGCGCACCGCATCCGACGCCGCCGCTGATCGACCGGGGACCACGGGACAGCCCTCGGCACCGCCACCGGCCCACCCCCGAGGAACCTCACCGGCACCCCCTCGACGTCCGCCGCAAGCGCCCCGGCACCCCGGCACCCAGAACCGAGCCGCGATACTGAACGCCATGACCCGCCTGATCCTCGCCACCCGCAACACCGGAAAGATCACCGAGCTCAGGGCGATCCTCGCCGAAGCCGGACTCGCGCACGAACTCGTCGGCGCCGACGCCTACCCCGACATCCCCGACGTCAAGGAAACCGGCGTCACCTTCGCCGAGAACGCCCTTCTCAAAGCCCACGCCCTCGCCCGCGCCACCGGCCTGCCCGCCGTCGCCGACGACTCCGGCCTCTGCGTGGACGTCCTCGGCGGCGCCCCCGGCATCTTCTCCGCCCGCTGGGCCGGCCGCCACGGCGACGACCGGGCCAACCTCGAACTCCTGCTCGCCCAGCTCTCCGACATCGCCGACGAACACCGCGCCGCCCACTTCGCCTGCGCCGCGGCCCTCGCCCTCCCGGACGGCACCGAACGGGTCGTCGAGGGCCGCCTCCCCGGCACCCTGCGCCGAGCACCCGCCGGCACAGGCGGCTTCGGCTACGACCCGATCCTCCAGCCCGACGGCGAGACCCGCACCTGCGCCGAGCTGACCCCGGACGAGAAGAACGCCATCAGCCACCGGGGCCGCGCCTTCCGCGCCCTGGCCGAGGTGGTGCACGACCTCCTCGGGTGAACCGGCGGGGTGCCGCCCCGCGTCCGGCCGCCCGTACGGTCCCGGGCGGGTCGGCTGCGCGCGGTCCCGTGAACGGGGCGAGGGTTCGGTCCGCGTGGCATGCGGATCGAACCCTCGATGTGCGAACGGTGCGGTCGGTGGGACTCGAACCCACACGGGATTGCTCCCACGGGCACCTAAAACCCGCGCGTATCGCCTATTTCGCCACGACCGCCCCAAAACGGATATCGGATCACTCCGTGCCGCTCGGTGTCCACAGTGTACGGGGGCTCCCGTGCTCGGTGCGCCGGGTGTTCCTGCGGCACCATGTGGCCGTCAGGGCGTGGCAGTTCGGGCAGAGGTAGCGCAGGTTCCCGATGCGGTTGTCGAGCCAGTCGCCGTCGATGTGGTCGATGTGGTCGATGTGCAGCGTGATCGGCCGCCCCCGCCACTCGCCGTGGTTTCCACACGACGCGCACGCGTACGGTACGCCCCGCTCCGCGAGGGCCGCGTGCAACCGCTCCCGCTTGGGTCACGCCGATCCTGGCGGCAGGACGACGAGGACGCCGTCGGCGCGCGGGCGCGGTGCCGCCGCGGACGCTGTCGAACTCCGGGGGGCGACGTGAGAAATGGCTGATGTCGAGGCCGAGTTGTGCCACCTTTCGCCGGATCCTGCGGTGGTTGGTGTGCGTGACGTCCAGTCCCAATGCGCGCATGACGTCCGCGTAGCTGCGGGCGGAGCGCACCGCAGTGCGCAGGGCGTCGTCCGCGAGGGCCGGCCGGCCGTGCCGGACGTGTGTGGTGTCGATCCGCCGGTGCCGGAGCATGCGCCCCAGGGCCGCCCTGGACCGCCCGTCGTCCGGAACGCCGAGCGTGCGCGCCGCACCGCGGAGGCTGTCGGCGCCGGCGGCGGCGGTCCTCAGCTCCTCGTCGGTGAACTGCAAACCGACGGCCGACCGGGTGAGGCCGGGGAAGTGGCCGGTGTCGATGCCCGCCGCCTCGATCCGGCGGCGCAGGTGGGTGAGGGTGCCGCTCGCCGGGGTCGCGCCCAGTTGGAGGGCCACCTCGCGCAGGGTCGTGGACGCCGCGACCGCGTCGGCGATCGCGCCGTCCGGGTAGCGGCGCCACGCGGTCTGCCGCTGGAAGTGCCCGGTGTCGATGCCGAGCCTGGCGACCTTCTGCTGGAGCACCCGCCGTTGACCACCGCTGGGTCGGAGCCCGAGGCGGCGCATCAGCTCGTTCCAGCTCCGCGACGTGCTCACCGCGGTCGCCAGTGTCTCGCGGGCGTAGGTGCCGGTACGGCCCATCTCTTTCCCCCGTTCGGCCGGGCGTTCCCCGCTCGTACGGAGTAACGATGTGGAGGGGGGAGGGTCACGCCCGGCCGGGGCTGGGGAGGGGGCGGTCAGATGCCCAGGTCCCTGATGATCTTGGCCACGTGGCCCGTCGCCTTCACGTTGTACAGGGCGCGCTCGACCTTGCCGTCCTCGCCGACGATCACGGTGGAGCGGATGACGCCGACGACCGTCTTTCCGTACAGCTTCTTCTCGCCGAAGGCCCCGTAGGCTTCGAGGACCTCCTTGTCGGGGTCGGCGAGGAGGGTGACCTTCAGGCTCTCCTTCTCGCGGAACTTCGCCAGCTTCTCCGGCTTGTCGGGGGAGATGCCGATGACGTCGTAGCCGGCGCCGGCCAGCAGGTCGAGGTTGTCGGTGAAGTCGCAGGCCTGCTTCGTGCAGCCGGCGGTCAGGGCGGCCGGGTAGAAGTAGACGATGACCTTGCGGCCCTTGTGGTCCGACAGGGAGACCTCGTTGCCGTCGGCGTCGGGCAGGGTGAAGGCGGGGGCCAGGTCCCCGGGCTGGAGTCGCTCGCTCATCGGTCCAGCGTAACCGGGGGTCCTGGCGGTGCGGCGGGGCCGAGAGCTGACAGACTGTCCGTAACAGCATCGGATTGACTTCGGAGGCCGAACGGTGGCGGACACGTCGGACACCAGAACCCCGGCGCAGATCGAGGCGGACATCAGGCGCCGCCGTGACGTGCTGGCCGAGACGCTCGACGAGATCGGGGTGCGGGTGCACCCGAAGACGATCGTCGGGGATGCCAAGGCCAAGGTCGTCTCCCATGTCGACCACACGGTCGGGAGGGCCTATGTGCAGGTCAACCGGGTCGTGAGCGAAGTGCGGGCGCAGCTCACGGACGAGGACGGGGCGCCCCGTATGGAGCGGGTCGTGCCGGTGGCGCTGCTGGCCGTCGGTGTGGTGGGTCTGCTCGTCGTGGGCACGAGGCGCCGCCGGCGCTGAGCCGGGTCCGGACGGGCCGACCCCGGCTCCGGACGGATCCACTTCCGGCAGGTAGGTTCAGTGGTGTGAGCGCCAAGAGAAACGAGCACAGCACCCATCCCGACAAGCTGCCCATTCGCATGCTGCACGACCGGGTCCTCGTGCGGCAGGACACCAGCGAGGGCGAGCGGCGTTCCGGTGGCGGCATCCTGATCCCGGCCACCGCGGCCGTCGGCCGCCGGCTGGCGTGGGCCGAGGTCGTCGCGGTGGGGCAGAACGTACGGACCGTGGAGCCGGGGGACCGGGTCCTGTACGACCCGGAGGACCGTGCCGAGGTCGAGGTGCGCGGTGTCGCGTACGTGCTCATGCGTGAGCGTGACCTGCATGCGGTGGCCGCGGACCGGTTCGAGGGGTCGGAGGACTCCACGGGCCTGTACCTGTGAGGCGGTGGTTCCGGCACCGGTGATCCGTCGGTGCGCAGGGGGCCGGTGACCGACGTCACCGGCCCCTTCGGTCCGTCCGGCTGGTCCGGACGTCCGCTTCCCGCGGCGTGCTTGCCGGCCTCGGGGAGCCGACGAGACGCGCCGTACCTTCTTCGTCCCCCTGCTGCTGGTCGCCGTCGTGGGTCTGAGAGCGACCGGCGGTCGCTGATCCGGTGCCCGCCGGGGGCGTGTGCGGTGCCCGCCGGGTGCGAGGCGGCGCCCCGGGTGCTCAGGACTGCGTGCCCGGGTGCTCAGGGGCGCGCTGCGCCGGGGCCGAGCGTCGTTCCTGTCGTGGTCCCGTCGGTGGTCGTGCCGCCGCTGGTGGGGTCCCCGGTGGTGTCGCCGGTGCTCCCGCCGATGGTGAATCCGCCGGAGGCGTCTCCGGTGGTGGTGCCGTCGGTCGTGGTCCCGCCGGTGGTGCCGTCGGTCGTCGTGCCGCCGCCGGTGGTGGCTCCTCCGCCGGTGGTGGTGCCGGTGGTGGTGCCGTCGGTGCCGCCCTGGGCCCCGCTCCCGGTCCGGCCCGGGGTCGGCTCGCCTCCGGTGGTGCCGCCCGTGGTGTCGCCGGTGGTGCCGTTGTCCTCCCGGTCGCCGCTGCCGTCCCCCTGGTCGTCGCGGGAGTCGGTGGCGGGTGGTTCCTCGACCTCGTCGGCGCCCTCCTCCAGGTGCAGGTCGAAGTCGCTGACGGGGGTGTTCTTCAGGGCGTCCTCGGTGAACTGGGCCCAGATCTCGGTGGGCGCCCCGCCGCCGTTGATCCGGGGCAGGCCCATCACCTGGTAGAGCGACTTGTGCGCGGCGGTGTCCGGGTCCTGGCCCATCACCGACACGACGGTGGCGAGGTCGGGGGTGTAGCCGGCGAACCAGGCCGCGGTGTCCTCCTCGGCGGTGCCGGTCTTGCCGGCGGCGGGCCGGCCGGCTGCCCGGGCGGCGGTGGCGGTGCCGTTCTCGACGACGCTCTGCAGTATCGCGGTCGTGGTGTCGGCGGCTTCGCGGCTGACGGCCTGGTGGGGCTCCGCCTTGGGCAGCACGACGACGTCCCGGCCGTTCCTGGTGACCCGCTGGACCAGCGTGTACGTGCCGCGCTTGCCGTGGTTGGCGAGGGTGGCGTAGGCCTCCGCCATGTCCAGCACGCTGGCGTTGGCGACGCCGAGCGCGATGGACGGGGACGAGACCAGGGACTTGGTGTCGGCGGGGATGCCGAGGTCGATCGCGGTCTGCTTGACCTTGCCGGAGCCGACGTCGACGGCCATCTGGGCGTACACGGAGTTGACGGACTTGTCGGTGGCCTCGCGGACGGTGATGGGGCCGTAGGAGACCTCGTCCTCGTTCTGCGGGTCGTAGACGCCGCCGTTCCAGCCTTCCACGGGGCGGCCGCTGGTGCCGTCGTAGTAGGTGTTGGGGGTGATGGTGCGGCCGTCCTGGGTGGTGGAGCCGTTCTCCACGGCCGCGGTGAACACGAACGGCTTGAACGTCGAGCCGACCTGGAAGTCGCCGCGGGTGGCGTTGTTCGTGTACTGCTTGACGTAGTCGATGCCGCCGTAGAGTGCGACGACCTTGCCGGTCCTGGGGTCGACGGCGGCGCCGCCGGCGCGGACGTAGCGGTCGCGCGGGTGGGCCTTGGGGTCCAGTTTGGACATCAGCCGGTCGTCGACGGCCTTCACGAAGGCGTCCTGCTTGCGCTTGTCGAGCGTGGTGGTGATGCGGTAGCCGCCGGCCCGCAGTTCGTCCGCGTCGAGGATCTTGTTCTCGTAGAGGTAGTCCTTGATCGCGTCGAGGAGGTAGCCGCGCTGCCCGGACAGTCCGGTGGAGAGCGTGGCCTCCTTCGGCATCGGGAACTTCAGTCCGGTCCGCTGCGCCTGGCTGAGCCAGCCCTGCTTGACCATGCCGTCGAGGACGTAGTTCCAGCGGGCCTGCGCGCCGGCCTTGTTCTCCGGGTGTGCCACCACGTCGTACTCGCTGGGCGCGTTCAGCAGTGCCGCGAGGTAGGCGCCCTGGGCCGGGGTCAGGTCGATGGCGTCGACGCCGTAGTAGGCGCGGGCTGCGGCCTGGATGCCATAGGCGTTGCGGCCGAAGAAGCTGGTGTTGAGGTAGCCCTGGAGGATCTCGTCCTTGGTCTTCTCGCGGTCGAGCTTGATCGCGATGAAGAATTCCTTCACCTTGCGGGTGACCGTCTGCTCCTGGCCCAGGTAGTAGTTCTTGACGTACTGCTGGGTGATGGTGGAGCCGGACTGCCTGCCCTTGCCGGTGGCGGTGTTCCAGCCGGCGCGGATCATCGCCTTGGGGTCGACGGCGGACTCCGTGTAGAAGTCGCGGTCCTCGGCGGCCAGGACGGCGTGCTGGGCGTCCTTGGAGACCTGGGCGAGGGTGACGTTCTCCCGGTTGACCTCGCCGTCGCGGGCGATCTCGGTGCCGTCCGCGTACAGGTAGACGTTGGACTGCTTGGTGGCGAGGGCGTTGGCCGGCGGGATCTTCACCATCGAGTAGCCGAGGAAGAACAGCCCGATGAGCAGCAGGGTGCCGATGACGAAGGTGCCGAGCACCATGCGCCAGGTCGGGATCAGTCGCCGCCAGCCGGTGCGCTTGGGGCGCTTGGGCTTCTTGCCGCCCTTGTCGTCGGCCGCCCTCGGCTCTCCTTCCGCACCGCCGTCGGTCGGCTGCTGTGGCTGCGGCTCGTCGCTCATCTCGTGCACGGACTCCTGTTTCGCGTCGTACGTTCCCGTACGCGTCGTTGCGCCTTGTGCGCCCCACTCCCCCCATTGAAGACTCTCGTGCCGGGTGATCCGTTCCCGGAATCCGGTACGTGTCCCCTTGAGAACGCGCGGCGGGCCACAAGGACGCGGGGTGGTGCCGGGAAGGAGCCCGCACGGCCCTGGGAAGCGCGGGGGAGGCTGCGGGGGGAGGGGCGCCGGGGCGGGACGGCGGGTCGGAAAAGGCGTGGCAGGGCCGGGTGCCCGGCGGCTAGGCTCCTGCGCTTCGGTGTCGGCGGGCCGGGAGGCGTTGGCTGTGGGAGCGGGGCGGTTGTATCCGGCCGTCGCGGTGGGCGGGTTCCGGCGGTACGCGACGTATCGGGCGGCCACGGCCGCGGGGGTGTTCACCAACACGGTCTTCGGGCTGATCCTCGTCTACACGTATCTCGCCCTGTGGGACGAGAAGCCGCATCTGGGCGGGTACGACCAGGCGCAGGCCGTCACCTATGTGTGGCTCGGCCAGGCCCTCTACTCGACCCTCGCCCTTCAGGGCGGTGGTGTGGAGAAGGAGTTGATGGCGCGTATCCGCACCGGCGAGATCGCCGTCGACCTCTACCGGCCGGCCGATCTGCAACTGTGGTGGCTGGCGAGCGACATGGGCCGGGCGGTGTTCCAGATCCTGGGTCGTGGGGTGGTCCCGTTCGTGTTCGGCGCGCTGGTGTTCGACATGGCGGTGCCGGACGACCCGTTCGCGTGGGCGGCGTTCGCGGTGGCGCTGCTGCCGGCGATGGTGGTGAGTTTCGGGATCCGCTACCTGGCGGCCCTGAGCGTGTTCTGGCTGATGGACGGGACGGGGGTCAGCCAGGCGGTGATGGTGCTGGGGATCTTCTGCTCCGGGATGGTCCTGCCGCTCAACGCCTTTCCCGGTGTGCTCGGCGACATCGTCCGGGCGCTGCCGTGGGCGGCGCAGTTGCAGATGCCCGCGGACGTGCTGCTGGGGAGGACGGCGCCGGTGGCGGCGTACGCGTTCCAGGCGGCGTGGGCGGTGGCCCTGCTGGCGGCGGGGCGGCTGGTGCAGGCTGCGGCGACGCGGCGGGTGGTGGTGCAGGGTGGATGAGACAGGGCGCGCGACCGGTTCCGGTCGCGGGGCGCTTTCGGAGGCGGGCGGTGGTCCCGCCCCGGGGCGCGGGCCGGTGGCGGCCCGGCCGGTCCTCCCCGGGCCGGCCCGTCGGCCGGCGGTGTTCTCCCCGTTCGGGGAGGGCGTGCGGGTCTACGGGCTGATCGCCGGGATGTGGGTGCGGTCGGCGATGACCTACCGGGCCTCCTTCCTGCTCACGGCGTTCGGGAACCTGCTGGTGACGGGGCTGGACTTCGTCGCGCTCGTGCTGATGTTCTCGCAGGTCGACTCGCTCGCCGGGTGGACCCTGCCCGAGGTGGCCTTTCTGTACGGGCTGTCGGCGACGGCGTTCGGGATCGCCGATCTGACGTTCGGCTCGATGGACGTGCTGGGTGCGCGGATGCGGGACGGCTCCTTCGACACGCTGCTGGTGCGGCCCGCGCCGGTGCTGGCGCAGGTCGCCGCCGACCGGTTCGCGCTGCGCCGCCTCGGCCGGATCACCCAGGCCGTCCTGGTGCTGGCTTACGGGCTGCTTCGTGTCGACGTCGACTGGACCGCGGCCAAGGTGCTGCTGATGCCGGTCGTGCTGGTCAGCGGTGCGCTGATCTTCTGCGCGTTGTTCACGGCGGGCGCCGCCTTCCAGTTCGTGGCGCAGGACGCGGCGGAGGTGCAGAACGCGTTCACGTACGGCGGCACCACGCTGCTGCAGTATCCGCCGGGCGTGTTCGGCAAGGACGTGGTGCGGGGGGTGACGTTCGTGCTGCCCCTCGCCTTCGTCAACTGGGTGCCCGGCGCCTATGTGCTGGGGCGGCCGTATCCGCTCGGCCTGCCGGGCTGGGCGGCCTTCGCGCCGCCCGTGGTGGCGGCGGGCTGCTGTGCGCTCGCGGGGCTGGCGTGGCGTGCGGGGCTGCGGATGTATCGGAGTACGGGGAGCTGAGGGAGGCATGGCGGTGGACGGCGGACCGGGCGGCGCAGCCGACGGCATCACGGGCGGTGCGGCGGGCGGCAGGACGGGGGACGGCGCGGTCGGCGGCCCGGAGGGTGCTGCCTCCGCGGTGCGGGGCGATGCGGCGCGGGGTGGGCCGTCCGACGGCGCGTTCATCGAGCTGGACCGTGTGGAGAAGGTCTTCGACGTGCGCCGCAGGACGGGTTTCCTGAAGCGCGAGCGGCGGCGGGTGCGGGCGGTGGACGACCTCTCCTTCACCGTGGCGCGCGGCGAGACGGTCGGCTACATCGGGCCGAACGGCGCCGGCAAGTCGACGACGATCAAGATGCTGACCGGCATCCTCACCCCGAGCGGGGGCCGGCTGCGCGTGGCGGGCATCGAGCCCTCCCGGGAGCGGACCCGCCTGGCGCAGCGCATCGGGGTGGTGTTCGGGCAGCGCACCACGTTGTGGTGGGACCTGCCGCTGGTCGACTCGTACCGGCTGATGCATCGCATGTACCGGATTCCCGACGCCCGTTACCGCGCCAATCTCGACCGGCTCGTCGAACACCTCGACCTGGGCCCCCTGTTGGACACTCCGGTGCGGCAGCTGTCGCTGGGGCAGCGGATGCGCGGTGACATCGCGGCGGCGCTGTTGCACGACCCCGAGGTGCTGTACCTGGACGAGCCGACGATCGGCCTGGACGTCATCTCCAAGGCGCGGGTGCGTGACTTCCTGCGGGAGCTGCGGGACGAACGCGGCACGACGGTCCTGCTCACCACGCATGATCTCCAGGACATCGAGCAGTTGTGCTCCCGGGTGATGGTGATCGACCACGGCCGTCTGATGTACGACGGCCCGCTCGCCGGCCTGCACGAGGCGGGGGAGAGCGAGCGGATCCTGGTGGTGGACCTGGACCGGGAGCTCCCGCCGGTCGACGCTCCGGCGCCCGCGCGCGTGGTGAAGGTCGAGGGGCCGCGGCAGTGGCTGGCCTTTCCGTCGTCGGTGTCGGCGGCACCGCTCGTGGCGCGGATCGCGGCGGAGTACCCGCTGGTGGACCTGTCGGTGCGGGAGCCGGACATCGAGGCGGTGATCGCGCGGATGTACGCGGGGCAGGGGAACCGCGCCGCCTCCCGGCCGCCGACATCGATCGCGTAGTGCCCGCGGCGGTGAACTCGTAGGCTGCTGGCATGACCGACGACGCAGTCCCGGACCTCCGTGCCTCCGACGCCGACCGCGAGCGGGTCGCCGACGTCCTGCGGGACGCCCTCGCCGAGGGGCGGCTCGACATGGCCGAGTTCGAGGAGCGGCTGGACGCGGCGTACCGGGCGCGCACGTACCGTGACCTGACGCCCCTCACCCGGGACCTCCCGGGGTCCGCGGCGCCCGCCGTGTCGATGACCAAGGAGCCGGAACGGGTCGGGGGTTGGGCGGGACGCATCGTCGGTGGCGAGGGCACGTCGACATGGGGGGTGGCCGTGCTCTCCGGTTTCCAGCGCCGGGGCCGGTGGACGGTGCCGCGCCGTTTCAACTGCTTCGCCTTCTGCGGCGGAGGCGAGATCGACCTGCGCGAGGCGAACTTCGCGGACCGCGAGGTCGTGATCAACTGCGTTGCGATCATGGGTGGGTTGCAGGTCGTCGTGCCGCCCGGGGTCGAGGTCGTGGTCCGCGGGATCGGCATCATGGGCGGCTTCGACCAGCGGGAGACCGGCGTCCCCGGTGAGCCCGGCGCCCCGCGGGTCGTCGTCACCGGCTTCGCGTTCTGGGGCGGGGTCGGTGTCGAACGCAGGCTCCCGCGCTCCGAGAAGCGTCGGCTGAAGGAGGAACGGCGCCGGGAGCTGGAGGAGCGCCGGGGCAAGGAGCTCTGAGCTTCCGGTCGAGGGGCGCCGAGGGCGCCGGTCGAAGGGCCTGCCGCCGGTCCGGGCGTGGAGGCGCCGGGCGGGGCCGGTGCGCGGCCTCGGCAGGCGGGGCGGGCGGCCGAGAGGGGCGCGCGGGCTACAGCGCCGCCGGTGGGGCAGCGCCCTTCAGCACCGCCAGGTCGAACGCCTCGCCCATCGCGCGGTATCCGGCGTCCCCCGGATGGAGATGGTCGCCGCAGTCGTGGCGCGGCAGCAGCCGCCGCGGATCCCGCGGGTCGCGCAGCGCGGCGTCGAAGTCGACCACGGCGTCGTAGACGCCGCCCGCCCGGATCGCCGCGTTGACCTGCTGCCGTACGGCCTCCCGGTCAGGGGTGCCGCCGCGGTGGCCGCCGAACGGCGTCAGCGTGGCGCCCACCACCTTCACGCCGCGCGCATGCGCCTGCCGCACCAGTGTCCGCAGCCCGTCGAGGACGGTGCCGGCGGCGGGCGGGAGGGGCGGACGCAGGATGTCGTTGACGCCGAGGTCGATGACGACCACCCGGACCTCGGCCCGGCCGAGGACGTCCCGCGAGAAGCGGTGGAGACCGCTGGGATTCTCCGGGGGTTGTCCCAGCCCGTCCACCAGGACGCGGTTGCCGCTGATGCCGGCGTTGACGACGCCGTAGCGCGGCACGTCCTGCCCGGCGTCGGCGGCCGTCCGCAGCCGGTCGGCGAGGACGTCGGTCCAGCGCCGGTCGGCGTCCGAGGTGGCGGTCATGCCGTCGGTGATGGAGTCGCCGAACACGACGACGGTCCCCTCGGCCTCGTGGCCGAGCACGTCCAGCGCGGTCAGGTAGCGCCAGAACGGGGTCCGCTCGGTGTACGCCGACCCGTCCGGGTCCGCCGCACGGTCGCCCACGGCGGCGTAGGAGGTCTGCCGGGCGTAGCGGTGGTAGGTCACGGGGCCGGAGGAGGCGGGGGAGTAGGTGGTGACGAGGACGTCGCCGTCGTCCGGCACCGGGACCGGCACGGCGTCGCTGACCGCCCGCTGCCCGGCCGGTATGACGACGCGCGTGCTGCCGCCGTCGAAGGTGACGCGGCGCAGGGTGCCCGCGTCCGCGGACGCGCCACCGCCACCGGCGGCGACGGCGACGGTGGCGTCGGTGACGGTCAGTGGACGGGTGCCGTAGAGGTTGGACAGCGTGATGCGGGCGCGGGTGCCGCCGACGCTGGTGTGCACCACGTTGCGAACCGACCGCCCGGCCATGCCGGTGGTCCCGGTGCCGGGCTCGGCGCCGGACGGTGACGCGGCCCAGGACGTCGCCCAGACGCCGGTGGAGGGCGGGTCGGCCGACGGGTGCGGGCCGCGCCCGTCGGCCGACCCGCCCCGGTGGCCCGCCGTGCCGGTGCCGGAGGCGGCCACGGCGTACAGCGTGGCGGACAGGCCGACGATCAGCGCGGCGATCGCGGACAGCAGGGCACGGCCGTGACGCCTGGCCATACGGCGCGTCTCCTCGGGGGCGAGGGGAGCGGGAGGCTCCGTGGTCGACCCTTCCATGATGCGCCACACGGTCACCCGTCCGGATGCCGGGAACCTTCACCGCGTTCCGGGAGTTCGTCCGACGACCCCGGCACGGGGGACGAGAAAGGGACAATGTGTACGAAGGAGTGTGATCGGGTGGAGAGGATGGAAGGCGTCCCGCAGGGCGGGACGGACGACGCGGCAGCGGCCCGACCGGGCCCCGTGCCGAGCGAGCCGTCCGCGTCCCGCGCGCCGTCGGCGTCCGGGACGCGGCCCTCGTCCGGCGCGGACGGGCCCGCAGGTGCCCCCCGTGCAGACGGCGGCCGCGTGTCCGTCGCGGGGCGGCGGTCCGATGCGGGGCGCTCGTCCGGCGGCGGGCGGGCGCCCGACGCGGGGACCGCATCGCGCGGGGCGCCCGTGTCCCGCACCATGACCGCCTTCAGTCCCGCCGACGAGGAGAAGCGGCGTGGCGTGCGCCGCATGAAACTCACCGCGACCGGCCTGCTGCTCCTCGTCGCCGTCGTCTACGTCCTCGCCAAGTGGGGCCACGACTCCGGAGCCGGCGCCTGGGCCGGATACGTGGCCGCCGCCGCCGAGGCCGGCATGGTCGGTGCGCTCGCCGACTGGTTCGCCGTCACCGCGCTCTTCCGCCGCCCCCTCGGTCTGCCCATCCCCCACACCGCGATCATCCCCACGAAGAAGGACCAGCTGGGCGTCTCCCTGGGCGAGTTCGTCGGCGAGAACTTCCTCTCCGAGGACGTCGTGCGGCAGCGGCTGCGCAGCGTCGGCATCGGCAGCCGCCTCGGCGTCTGGCTCGCCGAGCCGGAGCACGCCGACCGGGTCACGGCAGAGTTGTCGACCGCCCTGCGGGGCGCCCTGACGGTCCTGCGCGACTCCGACGTCCAGGCGGTCGTCGGGGAGGCCGTCACCCGGCGCGCGAACGCCCGTGAGATCGCGCCCGGCATCGGCAAGATGCTGGAGAAGGTCGTCGTCGACGGGGGCCACAGACGCGTCGTCGACCTGGTGGTGAGCCGGGCCCATGACTGGCTGGTCCTGCACGCCGACTCCGTGATGGACGCCGTGCAGGGCGGCGCCCCCGGTTGGACCCCGCGGTTCGTCGACCGCAAGGTCGGCGAGCGCGTCTACCGGGAACTGCTGCGCTTCTGCGCCGAGATGCGGGACATGCCCTCCCATCCCGCCCGCGGCGCCCTCGACCGCTTCCTCACCGACTTCGCCTCCGACCTGCAGTCCGACACCGACACCCGCGCCCGGGTGGAGCGGCTCAAGGGAGAGGTGCTCGGCCGCGGGGAGGTCCAGGACCTCATCGCCTCCGCGTGGACCGCCGTACGATCCATGATCGTGTCGGCGGCCGACGACGAGCGCAGCGAACTGCGTCTGCGCACCCGGGCCTCACTTCTCTCCCTGGGTGCCCGGATGGCCACCGAGGCGAAGGTGCAGGGCAAGGTCGACCGCTGGGTCGAGGGCGCGGCCGTCCACGTCGTGACGACCTACCGCAAGGAGATCACCTCCTTGATCACCGACACCGTCGCCGGCTGGGACGCCGAGCACACCACCCGCAAGATCGAGGCGCACATCGGCCGCGACCTGCAGTTCATCCGCATCAATGGCACCGTCGTCGGCTCCCTGGCAGGACTGCTGATCTACACGGTGTCGCAGGCGCTCGGCGCGTAGGGGCGGGCCCGCGAGGCCGCGGACCCGCCGGGGCGTCTGGCGTTGCGGTCGGCGACCGCCCAGGACGCCACGGCGACGGCCCCGGCGACGCCGCCGCGCGGCCGGTGCGTGCCACCGGTACGGGCGTGGCGGGGGGAGCCGGCCGGGCGACCGGTGGCCGAGCCCGGACGTCGGGCGGACGGCCTGCCCTGCTGCACCCCGCAGCCTCGCTCCGGGGCATCGGCCGCCTCGGACGCGCCTGCCACGACCGCACCCGCGGCACGAAGACGGACGGCCACGCGCCGACCTTCTTGGCGAGCGGATGCGACCCGGCGAAGGCGGCGACATACGCGGCCGTCAGCATCCCCGCGGCCCTCGCGCCGGCCTGTTGCCGCCACTGCTGCGCCGCCGCGGCCCCCGCGACGGCGCGCACGGCACCGCCCAGCTGCCGCTTCTTCGTCCAGCGGGCCACCCCGTACCCGCCGACGAGCCGGCTCGCGGCGACGACTGCGCTGGGAACCCCGGCCATTCATGCCTCCTGACGTCCGCTGGTGGCCGTTCGGCCACCACGCGACGGTGCCTCCGAGGCTGACGCCGTCCTCCCGCTGCTCCGGCGCGCCCTCCCCGATGGCCCAAACTTGAGCCGCTGCTTGTCAAGTTTGCTCCACCGCGCTATATAAGAAATATAGCGGCGAGAGCCGCCAGGACAGTGCATCACCAGCACGGCACCTGACGAAAGGAGTGACCTGTGATGCTCATGCGCACGGATCCGTTCCGTGAGTTCGATCGACTCGCACAGCAGATGCTCGGCACGGCGGCCCGCCCGTCGGCGATGCCGATGGACGCCTACCGCTCAGGGGACGACTTCCTCGTCCACTTCGACCTGCCCGGCATCGACCCCGAGACGATCGAGCTGGACGTCGAGCGCAACGTCCTCAACGTCCGAGCCGAGCGCACGTCCCCCGCCCCCGAAGGCGCGGAACTCCTCGTCGCCGAACGCCCCACGGGCACCTTCACCCGCCAGCTCTTCCTCGGCGACACCCTCGACACCCAGCGCATCGACGCCTCCTACGAAGCCGGCGTCCTCACGCTCCGCATCCCCGTCGCGGAGCAGGCCAAGCCGCGCCGCATCCAGATCAGCGGCGGCGACAGCCGCAAGCAGATCAGCACCTGACAACACCGAGAAACGGCCCCCGGGGCTCGTCCCCCCCCGGACCTCGGGGGCCGCCGCGGCCGACGGCCGGCCCAGGCGCGCACCCGTCACCGTCGCGGCGCGCACCCGAGGTCGGCCGAACTGCGGACACGCACGCAACGCCACCGCCCTCGGCGCGGGGACGTCCGCCCCAGGGCGGTGGCGCCGGCCCAGAGGCTCGCCGTCCGGCGGAGGCCTGCCGGAAGGTCGCCGAGTGCCCGTCACGATGAACGGGACGACGCTCGCACGATGTGATCCGGGGCGTCGCGCAGCCTCCGGGAGGTCCGGAGCCGGCGTCGACGACGCACGGCCTGCGCGGTGTCGACCGCGCGTCACGGATCTCGGACTCGTTCCCCCGGACTGCGGTGAAGCGTGCCGGAACCGCTCCCGCGAACGGTTCGCCCGCGTGCGACGGCCGTCAGTCGTCCTGGTCGGTCTGCCGTCCAGACTCGGCACCGGTCGACACGGCACCCGGAGCGAACCGGTCGGCCCCCGAGCGGACGCGGGTACGGCTCGACCCGGTCAACGACGCCTCCCTCGCCCCTGCTCGGCCCGTCGCCGTTCGACCGCCGTCGCGATGCGCACGGCCACATCGTCCGGTGCCTCGTGCTCCCAGAATCGGAGCACCTCCCACCCTGCCGCTGTGAGGTGCTCCGTCGTCTCCGTGTCCCGCGCCATGTTCCGGTCCAGTTTCTGCCGCCACCACTCCGCGTTCGACTTCGGCTGCGTGGCGTGCAGAGGGCAGCCGTGCCAGAAGCATCCGTCGATGAGAACGGCGACCCGGACGGAGGTGAAGGCGATGTCGATCCGTCGCCGCGCCATGCCCGGCACCGGGTACTCGACGCGGTAGCGCAACCCGGTCGCATGCAGCAGGCGTCGTACGGCCAGCTCACACGCCGTGTCCTTGCCGGCCTGCCTGCTCATGCGTGCCGACACGGCGGGGGAGGAAGGCTCGATCCTGGTCAACGTTGCTGCGCTCCGAGATGGTCGCCCGGTCTGTTCGGCTGTGCGTCCATGGTGGTTCACCTGTGTCCTGACCCCGTCGGGCCGGGGCGCGACGGCTGCGATGCCGACTTCTCCGGGGCCGGTTCGACAGCGGGCCCCGGCGCGTCGGTCAGTCCTCCGGATTCCCGTGGCACTCGTCGTACGACCCTTGTGAGCCGCACCAGCAGGTCGCGCCCCGTTGTGGCGGCCAGGGCGTTGCCAGGCCGCGGGACGCCAGTGTCGTCGCGTACTGCGGGAGGAGGGTCGCGTCCGAGGGGGACGTGCCCTCCGAGGCGGCGAAGGCCTCGTACGAGGGGACGGTGCCCGGCACGATGCCGAGGTTCTGCGTGCCGGAGGCCGCGAGTTCGCGCAGTGAGCGTTCTATCGTCGCCAGGTGCTCCTCGTACGAGGGGTACTCCGCGGACAGGCCGGGGTAGTCGGACAGGAGCTCCGCCAGCTCGTCCGCGGGCCAGTGGAGGATGGCCACGGGGAACGGGCGGGAGAGGGCCTCGCGGTAGGTGCCCAGTTCGGCCCGCAGACGGGAGATCTCCGCCGCAAGTTCGGCCGGGTTGTCCGAGCCCAGGGACCAGACGCGCTTCGGGTCGTGCAGTTCGTCCAGGGAGACCGGCGCCGTGTTCAGGGTGTCCGCCAGGGTGTCCCACTCGTCGTGCGGCGCGCCCAGCATGCGGCGCACCCGGTGGCGGCCGAAGAGGAGCGGGTGGGTGGCGTACGGGGGTTCCGCGGCGTCCGCGAGAAGGAGGCCGGTGCCTTGGGTGAAGGTCTCCGCCGCGGCTTCCAGCTCGTCGTGGGATTCCAGCGCCTCGGCGATGATCACCCAAGGGGCCGGGTCGCGCGGCCCGGTGGCACGGAGGCCGTCGATGATGGCCCGCGCCTCGGCCTCGTGGCCGTACTCCCACAGGTTGGAGGCTTTCAGCGCACGCACCAGGTGGGGGTTGTCCAGGCCCGTCGCCGTGTTCAGGAGACGGTCGTACAGGGCGGTCGCCGCGGGGCGGTGGCCGGACAGTTCCAGGTGGGCCGCGGCGCGCAGCAGCAGGGGTTCGGCGTCCTCGGGATACAGGCCGGCGGTCCGTTCCAGGCGGGCGGCCTCGGCGGCATGGTCGACGTTCTCGGCGGGCGTGTCGGGGCGCATGGGGGACACCGTACTGCTGATCAGCGGCGACGGTCAGGTGCCGTCCGGCCTGAGCCTTCCCGGCCTTGCCGGGGCACGGCCGTGGTGCGACGCCCTCTTCCGCGCCCGCTGCCGCGCTCCCGGCCACGCCCGCGGAGCCGTCTCCCGCCACACGGGAGTCCTGTGCGACGAAACGCCTTGAACGGGAGGAAGGACTAGAAAACAGGAGGAATGGGGCGGGGATGCGGCAACGGGGTGTGGGTTGCGTGGGGCATGTTTCCGTGCGCGGAACCATGGGGGCCGTGCCGGGCGTTGTGGAGGGTGCCGGGCCCGGGTCCGGCGCGGCGCGCAGTGCCACCGAGGCGCTGCCGAGGCGGGGGAGGGGGACAGGCGATGATCCGTGGTCGGCGCGTGCTGCGTCCCGCTCTCGTTCCCCTGTTCCTGATCCTGCAGGTCGCGCTGCTGGACACCGGCAGTCTCTCCGTCACGGTCGCGCTCGCCGCGACCGCCGCCGCCGGCTCCGCACTCGGTCTGTGCGCCCTGGTCAGCGCGCGATGCGTGCCGGTGGTGCCACCGACCCGCGTGCGCACGGCGATACGCGACCGGGCCCGCCGTACGGCTTTCCTGCCCCAGCGCGATCCCGACGCGCCCGGCCGCCGCCGGCCCAGGGCACCTGGAGCCGTCCTCCCGGCGACTGCCGCGTAGGGCCGCGTTCGTCGCGACGCCGTCGACGGCGTCGGCTTCGTTCGTGTCCCCGCGCGGGTCGTCACGCCGCACATCCCTGTCCCCGGCCGGCGGCCCCCTCATGCCCGGCCGTGGACGTCCGGCACGACGTGACCCCGGAGGGCTCACCCACCCATGTCCGTTTTCGCTCGACTCGTCGAGCAGCTCGCCGAGCTGCTCCAGCCGCTGTTCCACGCGTCCGCGGCCGCCGCCGCCATCGTCCTGTTCACGGTGCTCGTCCGGCTCCTGCTGCATCCGCTGTCCCGGGCCGCCGCGCGCGGCCAGAAGGCCCGCGCCGCACTCCAGCCCCGGATCGCGGAGCTGCGCAGACGGCACGCCGGGAACCCCGAGCGGCTGCAGCAGGCGGTGCTGGAACTGCACGCCGAGGAGAAGGTGTCGCCGCTGTCCGGCTGCCTGCCGAGTCTGCTGCAACTGCCCGCCTTCTTCCTGCTCTACCGACTGTTCTCCAGCCCGACGATCGGAGGGGACGGCAACGGCCTCCTGACGCACGACCTGTTCAGGGCCCCCCTGGGTGACCGCTGGCCCGACGCCCTCGCCGGCGGCGGGCTCCTCGGCCCGGCCGGGGCGGTGTACCTCGCCCTGTTCGCCGTCGTGTTCGTCGTCGCGGTCGGCAACTACCGGCGGATCAGGCGCACGCCCGACGCCGGCGGCGCGGTCTTCCCGGGCGGTGCGCGCGCGGAGGAGGGCGCCGGGGACGCGGCGACGGTGCCCGGCCTGGGAGCGGTCTCCAAAGTGATGCCGTTCATGTCGTTCGCGACCCTCGTCACCGTGGCGGTCGTACCGCTGGCGGCCGCGCTGTACGTCGTGACCAGTACGACGTGGAGCGCGGTCGAGCGTGCCGTGCTGTACCGATGACGGAGCCGACCCTACGGTCCAGTACATGAACGGGGTATTGCGGAGTGGACAGTCAGCTTGGAGGATCGACCAAGCCTCCGATGGCTGCGCCTCGGCCGCATCCCGGTCGCGTCCATCGCCGGGCGCGATCGAGGGAGATGGTGAGGACCCATGAAGCTGCTGCGAGTCGGTACGGCGGGGTCGGAGCGACCGGCGCTGCTCGACGCCGAAGGCATCCTGCGTGACCTGTCGGGCCTCGTCCCGGACATCGACGGCGCCCTGCTCACCGACGACGGCGCCCTCGCCCGGATCCGCGCCGCGGCCGACTCCGGCGAGCTGCCGGTGCTGGACGCGGCCGGGCTGCGCGTCGGGCCGCCGCTGGGCCGTATCGGCAAGATCGTGTGCATCGGGCTGAACTACCACGACCACGCCCGCGAGACCGGGGCGCAACCCCCGTCCGAGCCGGTGGTCTTCTTCAAGGCGCCGGACACGGTGGTCGGTCCGCACGACACCGTGCTGGTGCCGCGCGGGTCGGCCAAGACGGACTGGGAGGTCGAACTCGCCGTCGTCGTCGGCCGTACGGCCCGCTACCTGGACTCCGCCGAGGAGGCGCTCGCACACGTCGCCGGGTACACGGTGGCGCACGACGTGTCCGAGCGGGAGTTCCAGATCGAGCGGGGCGGCACCTGGGACAAGGGCAAGAACTGCGAGACGTTCAACCCGCTCGGGCCGTGGCTGGTGACGGCGGACGAGGTACCCGACCCGCAGGACCTGCGGCTGCGGCTGTGGGTCAACGGGAAACTGAGACAGGACGGGACGACGGCCGAGCAGATCTTCCCGGTGGGGGAGGTCGTGCGGTACGTCAGCCGGTTCATGACCCTGTACCCGGGCGACGTCATCAACACGGGGACGCCGGCCGGGGTGGCCATGGGGCAGCCCGAGCCGAAGCCGTACCTGCGGGCGGGGGACGTGGTCGAGCTGGAGATCTCCGGGCTCGGCCGGCAGCGGCAGGAACTGAAGGACGCCTGAGAGCGCGGGGAGCCGCGGGCCCGGCCGGCAACGGCCCGGCTCGCGGCTCCCCGCGCTCTCAGGCCGGCAGCAGTTCGGCGAGTCGGCTCCACGCCTCTCTCGGCAGGGACTCCCTCGTCCCGCCGTCGATCACCTGGAGCGCCACATGGTCGGCGCCCGCCGCGCGGAACTCCTCGATCCGGGCACGGATCCGGTCCTGTGGGCCCCAGGCGTACAACGCGTCCACCAGGCGGTCGCTGCCGCCGTCGGTGAGGTCGTCCTCGGTGAAGCCGAGGCGCAGCAGGTTGCCGGTGTAGTTCGGCAGGCCGAGGTACAGGGCCAGGGCGCCGCGGGCCAGTTCCCGAGCGCGGGCCGGGTCGGCCTCCAGGACGACCCCCAGCTCGGGGGCGAGCAGCGGGCCTTCGACTCCTCGGCCCCCGACGTCCGGGGCTTCCCCGTCCCCGGCCGCCGGGAGCCCCGTCTGCGGCGTTCGCGACGCCACGCTCCCCGGTGCACCGGTGTCCGCGGTGGTCAGTCCAGGTCCAGGCCCAGGAACTCCTCGAGCGCCGCCACGACGAACCGGTGGTCCTGGAGCTGCGGCAGCCCGGACACCGTCACCGCGCCGATGACGCCCGCGCCCTCGACGCGGATCGGGAAGGAGCCGCCGTGCGCCGCGTAGACGTCCGGGTCGAGGCGGGAGGACTCCTCGAAGGTGGTGCCCTTGGCGCGGAAGCGGGCGCCGACCAGGTAGGAGGAGGCGCCGTAGCGTTCGACGACGCGGCGCTTGCGCCCGATCCAGGCGTCGTTGTCGGGGGTGGAACCGGGTAGTGCGGCGTGGAAGAGCTGCTGCCCGCCGCGGTGGATGTCCACGGCGACGGGGGCCTGGCGCTCCCGGGCCAGCCGGACCAGCAGGGAGCCGAGCGCCCAGGCGTCGTCATGGGTGAACCGGGGGAGGGCCAGGCGCCGTTCCTGGGCCTCCAGTTCCTCGATGCCCGGGGTGAGCTCGGGATGGAACTTCGGGGTCAGCTCATGTGCACTCATCAGAGGGTCACCGCCACCTTGTCACGGGCCGAACGCCGGGCCGCCTCCAGGACGTCGAGCGCGGCGGCGGCCTCCAGGGCGGTCACCGGATTGGGGCCGCGCCCGGCGAGTGCCCCGACCACGGCAGCGTAGTACGCGGGGTAGGCGCCGGGCAGGGTCGGCACGGCGCGTCCCCCGCCGGTCACCGGGGACTCTCCGGCGCCGACGCGGCCCCACAGCGACTCGGGCTCGGTCCCCCACGCGTCGCCGGTGCCCGGGCGCCGGCCCTCGCGCAGGGCCGCCTCCTGCGGATCGAGGCCGTACTTGACGTAGCCGGCCCGCGAGCCGAGCACGCGGAAGCGGGGGCCGAGCTGGGCGGTGGTGGCGGAGACGTGGAGGTGGGAGCGGACGCCGCCGGTGTGGGTGAGCGCGATGAACGTGTCGTCGTCCGCCGTCGCACCGGCCCGGCGCACGTCCGACTCGGCGTACACCTCCACGGCCGGACCGAAGAGGACCAGCGCCTGGTCGACGACGTGACTGCCGAGGTCGTAGAGCAGGCCCCCGATCTCGGCGGGGTCGCCGGACTCGCGCCAGCCGCCCTTGGGCCGGGGCCGCCAGCGTTCGAACCGGGACTCGAACCGCCACACCTCACCCAGCTCGCCGTCGGCGACGAGCCGGCGCAGGGTGAGGAAGTCGTTGTCCCAGCGGCGGTTCTGGAAGACGGACAGGAACAGGCCGCGGTCCGCGGCGAGGGCCGCCAGCTCGCGCGCCTCGGCGGCCGTGCCGGCGATCGGCTTGTCGACGACGACCGCCAGGCCGGCCTTCAGGGCGGCCGTGGCCAGCGGGACGTGCGTCCTGTTCGGGGCGGCGACGACGACGAGGTCCAGGTCGCCGGAGCGGTCCAGGAGCTCGTCGGCGGTGGCCGCGACGCGCACGTCCGGGTGTTCGGCGCGCGCCTGCTCCTGCCGTTCGGGGCGGGCGGTGACCACGGTGTCCAGGGCGAGGCCCTCGGTCGCGGCGATCAGCGGGGCGTGGAAGACGGAGCCGGCGAGGCCGTAGCCGATCAGGCCGGCCCGGAGCGGGGAGCTGGGGGCGCCGCCGTGCGGGGTGCCGAGGGGGGTGCCAGTCATGGAGCCACTTTCGCAACACTGTTGCCAAAGTGCAAGCATGGGGGACAATGGCGTCGTGAACAGGACGAACGGTGGCGTCAATCTGCTGGCCCTGCGCAGTCACAACACCGCGCTGGTGCTGGACCTGCTGCGCACCGCGGGAGAGTGGGGCATCAGCCGGCTCGAACTCGCCGAGCGGACCGGGCTCACCCCCCAGGCGGTCAGCAAGATCATTGCCCGGCTGCGGGAGGAGGGGCTGGCGGCCGAGGCGGGGCGGCGCGCCTCCACCGGCGGCAAGCCGCCGACCGTGCTGCGGCTGGTGCCGGAGGCCGGGCACGCCATGGGGATCCACCTCGACCGGGACGAGGTGCGGGCGGTGCTCGTCGATCTGACCGGGCGGATCGTCGCCGAGCGGCGGGCCGCGGTCGACCTCGACGGGGCGGGGGCCGGCGCGGCGGCCGCGGCCGTGGCCGGGCAGGCGGAACCGCTGGCGGGAACGGTGCGCGGCGGCACCCTCCTCGGTGCCGGGGTGGCGCTGCCGGGGCCGCTCGACCACGCGCGGGGCGTCCTGCACCGGGTCACCGGGTTTCCCCAGTGGGACGGGTTCCCGTTGCGGGAGGTGCTGGCGGAGCGGCTGGGGGTGCCGGTGGTCGTCGACAAGGACACGAACGCGGCGGCGCTGGGACTCGCGGTCGCGGGGGAGGGCGTCGGCGGGCCGGAGGACGACGGGCCGGGGCGCGGCGGGCCGGAGGGCGGCAGTCGGGGCGACGACGGGCAGGCCGGCGTCCGGGCGGGCACCGGCCCGGGGCGGTCGTTCGCCTATCTGCACCTCGGCACGGGACTGGGGGCCGGGCTGGTGATCGGCGGGGCCGTGCACCGCGGGGCGCGCACCGGAGCGGGGGAGTTCGGGCACCAGGTGATCCAGCTGGACGGGCCGCGTTGCGGCTGCGGTGACCGCGGGTGCATCGAGGCGTTGTGCCTGGCCGCCGTGGCGCGCGGGGACGCCGAGGAGGCGGCACGGGTGCTCGGCACCGGAGCCGCGAACCTCGTCGGGCTGCTGGACATCGACGAGGTGCTGCTGGGCGGGCGGATGGTGGCTGCCGCGCCGGCCGTGTTCGTCCGCGGTGTGGCGGACGTCCTGCGGGCGCGGGCGCGGAGGGAGGGTGCCGTGGGGGATCCGGTGCCCGTGCGGATGGTCGGCGGCGGCGAGCGGAGGGTCGCGGCCGGGGCGGCCCAGCTGGTGCTGGGCGCGGTGTTCGGGCGGGGTGACGCGTGAGTGCCTGCGGCGGGAGCCGCCCGGCGGCTCCCGCGCCTGCGCCGAACAGTCGCAATGCCCTCCCCCCTTCGGGGCCCCGCTCGGCGTGGTGCCCGGCCCGGCACACCCGGTCCACCACGCTCATATGTTCATGCGACTGTGCACATCCATGTCCCCCTGTCTCGCAGCCGCCGCCGTGCTTCTGCAGCTGAACGCGCCGGCCGCGGCAGCGCCCGCGCACGCGGCGGCGCCCCCCTCCGGCTGCGCCGTCTCCGACAGCCGGAACTTCCCCCTGACCACCCGCATCCATGGCGGTCCCGACTCCTACGAGGCCGGAGGCGGTCACGGCACCTGGCAGATCGAGCTGCGCAACACCACCACCCGCACCTGCACCGGCATCCACCCCGTCGTCGTCCTGGTCGACGAGCGCCACACGCTGACCCCCGAACGGGCCCGCCTGGAGTTCTCCGACGGGAGGCGCACGCACGCCGTGCGCCTGGAGGCCACCGACGAGGACGAACTGGTCGGGGCGTTCACCGATGCGGACGGGTTCACGGGCTTCACCGTGGGGCCGCACCGCACACTGGACGTGCGGGTGCGGCTGGCGTTCGGCGCCGACGCCGCGCCCGACGACGTCACCGTCAACGCGACCCTCGTGCAGCGCCACGCGAACGACGGCGACTGGGTGGGGCAGTCGAACGACTACCGGTTCTCGGTGGTGCGGGCCCCCGCGGAGCAGGACGCCGCCACGGACCCGGGCACCGGCTCCGACTCCACCGGTACCGATCCGTCCGCTTCCCCCACCGAGCCCGCCGACGCCGGCCGGTCGCGCGAGCCCCGGCTGCCCGACGAACTGGCCCGCACCGGATTCCCCGTCCCGCGCGCCGCCCTCGCCGCGGCCACCACCGGCCTGCTGCTCGCCGGCGCCGGCCTGGCGCTCGCCCGCAGGACGCGCCGGCGGCGCTGACCGTCCGCTTCCGCCGCGCCGGCGGCGACAACGGGTACCCGGTGATCGACGGGGTACGGATCAGCCCGTCCTGACCAGTGCCGCACCGGGCGACGTTCGCCCCGTCGCGACGCCCGGCACGCACTCTCGCTGCACCGGACGAAAGCCCGAGTACATCCCGTACGAGGGCTTCCGGCCGGCACACCGGGAGCACGCACCGGACGCCGCTCCTCGACGGGCGAACGTTGCCTGCCGCGGCACTAGGCTGTGCGGCGTCGGTACGCCGTGGTTCCGGCGCCCCAGTCCGGTATTCCCAGTCCGGTGTCCGCTCCGGTCTGACGTACATCGCCAGGAGACGCAGCACATGGCAGAACGCAAGCCCGTCGCATCGTGGCTCACCGACATGGACGGTGTGCTCATCCACGAAGGCGTCCCCATCCCCGGCGCCGAGGCCTTCCTGAAGAAGCTGCGCGAGTCCGGCAAGCCCTTCCTGGTGCTGACCAACAACTCCATCTACACGCCGCGCGACCTGCACGCCCGCCTGACCCGCATGGGCCTGGACGTGCCGATCGACAACATCTGGACCTCGGCCCTGGCCACGGCGAAGTTCCTCGACGACCAGCGCCCCGGCGGCAGCGCCTACGTCATCGGCGAGGCCGGCCTGACCACGGCGCTCCACGACATCGGATACATCCTCACCGACCACGAGCCCGACTACGTGGTCCTCGGCGAGACCCGCACCTACTCCTTCGAGGCCATGACGAAGGCGGTCCGCCTCATCAACGGCGGTGCCCGGTTCATCTGCACCAACCCCGACGAGACCGGCCCCTCCACCGAGGGCCCCCTGCCGGCGACCGGCGCCGTCGCCGCGCTGATCACCAAGGCCACCGGCAAGCAGCCCTACTTCGCGGGCAAGCCCAACCCGCTGATGATGCGGACCGGCCTGAACGCGATCGGCGCCCACTCCGAGACCAGCGCGATGATCGGCGACCGGATGGACACCGACGTGCTGGCCGGCATGGAGGCCGGCATGCAGACCTTCCTCGTGCTCACCGGCCTGACCCGGCCCGAGCAGGTGGAGGACTTCCCCTACCGGCCGTCGACCGTCGTGGACTCGATCGCGGACCTGGTCGACCGCATCTGAGCCCCGGGTCCGGGCCCGTGACCTGCGGCCCGGGCCCGGGAACCGCGGCGCGGGCCCGAAACCTGCCACAACCCGTACGGCGTAGCCGCGTCCCCCAGCGGATGCGGCGCCATGCACCGGGGAGGACCCTCCAGATAACTGGAGGTACACCATGGGTCGACGAAAGCTCACTCTCTGTGCAACAGCCGCCGCCCTCGCGGCGTTCACCCCGACGGCATACGCGTCGAACGGCGGCGGGGTCTCCGTGAGCCCGTCCTCGCCCGTCGCCGGGGCCGACGTCGCGCTGAGGGTGAGCGGCTGCTCCGGCAGAACGGCGACGGCGGTGTCCACGGCGTTCGTCGCCGACGTCCACCTCGCCGGCACCGACGGCACACTCGCCGGGGAGACCAAGGTCCGCTCCTCGATCGATCCCGGCGCCTACGACGTGAGAATCACCTGCGCCGACTTCACGATCAAGGGGCGCATCACCGTCGTGGAGCGGTCCGGCCGTCCGCATCCGGCGGAGGTGCCCGAGTCCCCCGTCGCGCCCGTCCCCGCGGGCGGCGGCGGCACTGCGCGGCTGGCCGCGTCCGAGGCCCGCGCCCACGGGCCCGGCACCGCCCAGGCCGTCACCGGGCTGGTCCTGGCCGGCGTGGCCGCCGTGGCCGTGGCGCTCCGCAGCACCCGCCGGAGCCGCAGGACGGACTGACCATGGCCGACAGCGAACGTCACGCCGGCACCGGGCGGCTGCTGACCGGCCTGGCCTGGGCGGTGCTGCTGCTCGGGCTGTGGATGTGGGGGAGCGAGGTCACCGGTGGCCGGTCCGGGGCGTCCGCGCGGGCCGCCGGTGACGTGGCGGCCGTCGGGCGTCCCGGCGACGTCGAACTGCCGCCTCCCGCACAGCCTCTGCCGGCCGCGCTGCCGCAGCGCATCGACATCCCCGTCCTCGGCGTGCAGGCGCCGGTCGTGGCACGCGGCCTCGACGGCGACGGCGCGATCGACCCGCCGCCGTTCGACCAGGCGGCCGTGGTGGGCTGGTACGCGGGCGGAGTGCGGCCCGGGGCCGCCGGGACCGCGCTGATGGTCGGGCACGTCGACACCGAGACCCGGCCCGCCGTCTTCTACAAGCTCAGCACACTCGTGCCGGGCCGTACCGTCCGCGTCGTCCGCGACGACGGGAAGGTCGCCGAGTTCACCGTCGACGCCGTCGACGTCGTCCCCCGCGACCGCTTCGACGCCCACCGGGCCTACGGCACCCGCCGGGCCGGCCGCGCCGAACTCCGCCTCATCACCTGCGGAGGCATCTTCGACCGGACCGGCCACGCCTACACGGCGAACGTGATCGTGTCGGCCTACCTGACGGGGACGAGTGCGTGACGGGGGCCGTACAGCGGCCCGACCGTGCCGTCGGCGCACGCGGCCCGGCCGGCAGCCCGCCCCCCCCCGAGACCACCGACCGGGCCGGTCCTCGACCGCGCGCGCTCGGGCTGCGGGAGTAACCCGGCGGTCGGCGCGGGAGGCATGGACGGGCAACGGTGAGTGAACCACCGGCCGGGGACTGGGGCCGTGGACCCGACTCTAGAACGAACGGGCGCCCCGGGCCCAGGGGTGATGTGACGTCAAGTCCCCGTCCCGACGCGCTGCGTGATCCGCACAGGTCGCCCCGCCGCCGCTCGGGGCCGGGCCGCCGCGAACCGTCCGCCACCGCGCACGGCACGGCGGGAGCGCGGGCGGGGGCGGCGGGAACGCGGCGCGAGCCCGTCCCGGCCACGCCCGTCGGGACCTGCCCCGCGCCCGGGACGCCCTCAAGCGGGCCCGCCCGGCAAGCCCGGGTCCCGTCGGTCCCCGTTCCGGCCGTACCGGGCTTCCCGGTTGAGTTCCGCGTCGTCCGCGGTCCGCTCGACGACCGCCAGCACCACCTCGTCCAGCGGCACCCGGCGGCGCCGCGCATGTCGCCGCAGCGCCGCGAACGCCTCGTCCGCGGTCGTCCCCCAGCGCTCGGAGAGCATGCCCTTGGCCTGCTCGATCCGGATCCTGGTGGACAGGGCCCGCTGCAACTGCCGCGACAGCGCGCGGTACTCGGCGAAGGCGCGGCGGTTGTGCAGCCCCACCGCGGCGGCGTCGGCCGGCGCCTGCGTCACCCGCAGCTGCGCCGGCCCGTCGGATGCCGGGGCGCCGGGCAGCGCCGGGGCGAACACGTTGAGCGCGCCGAGCAGGGTGCCCCGGTGCCGCAGCGGCACCGCGAACGTCGCCGCCACCTCGTGCGCCAGCGCCCGCTCGGTGAAGTGCGGCCAGCGGGCGTCCGTGTGGGCGTCCCGGATGGAGACCGGCGGAACGGGCCGGCCGGTGACGCAGCTGTCCCGGCAGGGTCCGCCGCGGTGCTGGGCGCGCAGCAGGTCGAGGGCCGTCTCCTGGTGCCGGCTGCTGCCCGCCAGGGCCGCCGGCCCCCCGGAGCCGATCAGCATCACCCCCGCCGCCCGGGCCGACAGCAGGTCCACGCAGTGGTCGGAGATCCGCTGGAGATACCGCCCGGTGTCGAAGCCGTCGTCGAGGGTGTCGGCCGCCTCCACCAGTGCCGCCGCCAGCCGGATCTCCAGGGGGATGTGCCGGTCCACCGTCCGCCGCCCTTCCCGCCCGACGCCGTTGTACGCGCCACTTACCCCGGGGCCGCACGCTGTAACAGTCGGCCGACACCGTCCCGGCCTGCATCGTGGACGCCGCGGGGTGTGTGTCAGCATTGAGCCACGGAACACACTCCGAGGGGGAGCTGGATGCACGGCACGAGGGGGGCGGCGGCGGTGCTGGGGGCGGCACTGCTGCTCGCCGGTTGTTCCTCCGGGGACGGCGGCGGGAAGACCACGGGGGACGGCGCGGACGCCGGGATCACCCAGCAGCCCAGGGAGGCCGACCCGTTCTGGGTCAATCCCAGCGGCAACGCGGCCCAGCAGGTGGCCGCCTATGTCCAGCGCGGCAAGAAGGACGAGGCGGAACAGATCCGCAAGATCGCCGCGCAGCCGACCGGCGAGTGGATCGGCCCGGAGAACCCGGAGCAGGAGGCACGCGGGTTCACCGAGGCCGCCGACAAGGCCGGACGGACCGCCCTGCTCGTCCTCTACGACATCCCGCACCGGGACTGCGGCCAGTACTCGCAGGGCGGCGCCGCCGACGGCGACGCCTACCGCACCTGGGTCGCGGCGGTCGCCCGCGGCATCGGGGACCGCCCCGCCACGGTGATCCTGGAACCGGACGCCGTGCTGCACCTGGTGGACGGGTGCACCCCGGACGAGTTCCACGAGGAGCGCTACGACCTCCTCAAGGACGCCGTCAAGACGCTGAAGTCGCTGAAGAGGACCAAGGTCTACCTCGACGCCGGCAACGCCGGCTGGGGCCATCCCGACCAGATCTTCGAGCCGCTGCGCCGGGCGGGCGTCGACCGAGCCGACGGCTTCGCGGTGAACGTCTCCAACTTCTACTCCACGCGGGACTCCGTCGCCTACGGCAAGCGGCTGTCCGCGAAGGTCGGCGGCAAGCACTTCGTCATCGACACCAGCCGCAACGGCAACGGCCCCTACACGGACGGCGATCCGGACGAGCGCTGGTGCAACCCGCCCGGCCGGGCCCTCGGCGAGCCCCCGACGACGAAGACGGCGGACCCGCTCGTCGACGCCTATCTGTGGGTGAAGCGGCCGGGGGAGTCCGACGGCGAGTGCAAGGGCGGCCCGAAGGCCGGGCAGTGGTGGCCGGACTACGCCCTGAAGCTGGCCAAGGCCTCGCGCTGACACCGAGGGGCGCCCTCCCGACGGAAGGGCGCCCCACGTTCTCCACCGTCAGGGGACCTTGACCCACTGCGCCTTGCTCGGCGTCCCCTGGTCGTCGGTCACGAACAGCATGTACCAGCCGGACGGCACCAGGTTCCGGTTCTTCGGCACGGTGACCGTCACGCCGTTCTGCGTCTTCTTCAGCTCCAGGGCGATGGACCGCTGGTCGACGTCGGTGACGTGCGTGGTGGCGCTCGGCCGGATCAGCCGGGCCGTCCTGATGGACGCGGCGTGCCGGGTGGGGAAGGTGGCGGACCCGCCGCGCTCGACGGTCTGCGGCCCCTCACCGAGAGAGGGCCGCGAGCCGTGGTACAGGTACGGCGGCGTGTAGATCTCCACACGCTGCTCGAACGTGCCGGGCTTGGTGTTGGCCTTGTCGCCGTACAGCGAGTCGGAGCCGAAGAACATCACGCGGCCGTCGGGCAGCAGGATCGAGCCGGAGTGGTAGTTGCGGCCCACGTTGGGGTCGGCGACCCGCTCGAAGCTGTTGGTGTCCGGGTGGTAGATCCGCGCCTCGTGGATGTTGGACTCGCTGCGCCCCCGGTAGTCCTCCGAGCCGCCGGAGACCAGCACCGTGTCGTCGGGCAGGACCGACGACTGCGGGTAGCGGGTTCCCTTGTCCAGCGTGGGCCCGTCCACGAAGCGGGGGTTCTTCTCCTTGAGGTCGACCAGGCGGGTCCGGTTGGTGGACTTCTTGGACTCGCCGACTCCGCCGCCGCCGATGACCAGGTATTTCTCGTCCTGTGCCGGCGGCAGCAGCACCGTCCCCGAGGTCTCCATCTGGTCGGGGTCGCTCAGGCCGGGCACCTTGGTGAACGTGTAGGTGTCCAGGTCCCAGACGCCCGGGTCACGGCCGACGTCGTCCGGGCCGTAGCCGGCGTTCGACCCCGAGTAGAAGATCTTGCTGTTCTGCATCAGGAACAGCGCCGGGTACGTGGGGAACTGCATCTGCTTCCCCGTGTACGTCCACTTCTTGGTCTTCGGGTCGAAGATCTCGTTCTTGCCGGGCACGATCTGCCCGATGTCGTCGAGGCCGGAGACGCTGAGGATCCTGCCGTCGCTCAGTGTGGTGAGCGTCGGGTACCAGCGCGCCTCGTTCATCGGGTCGACCTTGATGTACCGCTCGGCGACCGGGTCGAACTCGTAGGCGTCGCGGATGCCCTGGAAGTCCTTCTTGTCGAGGGCGAGCTTCTGCGCGATGCCGTAGGTGTTGCGGGCGTCGACGCCGGTCAGCCCCTGGACGCGGTAGTTGTCCTCGGTGCCGGTCTCGTACTCGGCGCCCTCCTGCTGGGCCTCGACGTAGATGCGGCCGTAGCCGGGGTCGTTGCGCAGCCAGGTGCCGGTCTGCTTGTCGAAGACCTTCTTCGCGCGCGGCACGAGCACCGGGTCCTTGGAGACGAACGTCTTGCCGTTGTCCCGGCCG
This sequence comes from Streptomyces actuosus, assembly GCF_016921115.1. Taxonomy (GTDB): domain Bacteria; phylum Actinomycetota; class Actinomycetes; order Streptomycetales; family Streptomycetaceae; genus Streptomyces; species Streptomyces actuosus_A. The sequence goes on along the minus strand of NZ_JAFFZS010000012.1, from coordinate 46,111 downwards.
GTGAACTTGGTGCCCGCGGGCAGGGTGATCGGCTTGTCCGGGTTCTCGTTGTGGACGATCATCAGGCCGCCGGCCTTCTTGACGTTGCCCTTCAGCTTCTCGTAGCGCCGGGTGCCGCCCGCGATGAGCAGGTTGCCGTTGGCCAGCTGGGTGTGGCCGGTGCAGAAGAAGTCGTTGGGCGTGGGCACCTTCTTGATGGTGCCCTTGACCGGATCCCAGATCCGGGTGTCGTACTTCTTGGCGTCCTTGTTGTCCTGGTTGTTGCCCGAGCCCGCGACCATCAGGATCTTGCCGGTGTGCAGCAGGGCCGCGTGGATGGTGTTCTGCCGGAACTCCTTCGGGAACTCGATGACCTGCCAGTGGCCGTTGTCGGCTTTGTACTCGGGTCTGTTGATCTGGTACTGGTGGTATTTCTCGGTGCTGAAACGGTACAGCCACGGCCCGTTCATCCCGGCCAGCGCGAGTACCACCGCCGTGCCTATCGCGAGTCGACGGACGCGACGGCGGCCGGCCTGGTCTTTCATTCCTTACGTCCCCCAAGTCCACCAAGGGCGATCTGCATGGTCTGGTCGTTGCCCGCGTCCGGGCCGCCGGCGGCCCAGCCGGGCTGCGGCGCGGGCCCGTGCGGTGCGGCGCCGTGCGGGGCGTAGGAGCCGGGCACCTGCCCCGCCGTCCCCGGCGTCGACGCTGCGACGGCGTGCGGCGGTTCCGTGGCGGCGGACTTCTTCTGCGCCTCGCGCAGCTCGTGCCGCCAGACGAAGACCGGGAAGGCGGTGATCAGCATGGCGAACACGGCCCAGGTGATCATCGCCGGGTGGGAGTGCCCGAGGACGAAGCCGGCGACGACCGAGGCGCCGAAGACGGCGATGAAGTACCAGTGGTACCGGAACGTCCCGAACCAGGTGTCCGGGCTGGCGGAGTCGCCCTTGGGGGTCACCACGAACTTGCTCTTGCGGCGCAGCACGGAGTCGATCAGCGCCTTGGCGTACAGCGGTGCGGACAGCGCGGACATCACCATGCCGGCCACACCTCCGGAGCCCTCCGGCTCGTGCGGCGAGACGTTGTGGCGGCGGTTCCAGATGTACAGGCCGATCTGGAGGGCGGAGGCGTTGCCGTAGAGCATCAGCCACACGGTGGGGTCGATGTTCACACCCGAGGCACCCAGACCCAGGAACAGCGCGCAACTGAGCGCGGCGAGAATCCAGTTGAGGGCCGACATCGGGTAGAAGATGATCATCATGGTGTAGTTGAAGAGCTTGCCCGGCGGCAGCGAGTACCAGCCCTTCCAGTACTGCTTGAGGATCGTCTCGTACGTTCCGCGGGACCAGCGCATCTGCTGGGTGAAGAAGTCCGTCCAGGCGGCCGGGCCCTCGCCGACGGCGAGCACGTCCGGGGTGTACACCGACTTCCACTTGCGGCCCGTCGCCGGGTTCTTGTGGCGGTGGATCTCGAAGCCGGTGGCCATGTCCTCGGTGATCGAGTCGTACAGGCCGCCGATCTGCTTGAGCGCCTTGATGCGCACGGCGTTGGAGGTGCCCACGAACATGGGGGCGCCGTACTTGTTGCCGGCGCGCTGGATCAGCGCGTGGAAGAGGAACTGCTGCGACTCTGCGGCCTTGGTGACGAAGTTGTCGTAGTTGCCGTAGACCTGCGGGCCGATGACGAAGCCGACGTCCGGGTCGCGGAAGAAGCCGAGCATCCGCTCCAGGTAGTTGGGCAGCGGCACGTGGTCGGTGTCCACGGAGGCGAAGTAGTCGTAGTCGTCGCCGTGTGCCTCGAGCCAGGCGTTGTAGTTGCCGTGCTTGGTCTTGGCGCGGTGCGGGCCCTTGGGCCGGTTCCACTCGGCGACACCCTTGCGGGAGAAGTGGTGCACGCCGAGGCGCTCGCACACGGCCTTCACCTCGGGGTCGTCGCCCTCGTCGAGCAGCCAGACGTGCATCAGGCCGCGGTGACGGATCCTCACCGCGGCCTCCAGCGTCTTCGTCACCATCTCCAGCGGCTCCTTGCCGGGCACGAAGGAGGTGAGGAAGGCGACGCGGGTGCCGGTCTCGGGCACGACCGGGACCGGGTCGCGGGCGACCAGCGTGGCGTGCGCGTTGGACAGCACGTTCATGCAGCGGAAGAACTCGATCAGGCCGATCGAGACGAGCATGACGACGTCGAGGGCGGGGAGGAAGTCGAAGGAGGGGTAGTCGCGTTCGGTCCAGTGCTCCGGCTGGAGCAGCCAGAACAGCAGGACCAGCGACAGCACCGGGGCGGCGGCCAGCATCAGGGCCACCCGGATGCGGTGCGGCTCCTGGGAGATGAGCGAGCGGTACTGCACTGTGTACGGTTTGCCCCGCTCCGGCTGGGTGAGGGGGCCCGCCAGGCGGCTGTAGTGCTCGTAGTCGTACCTCGGCAGGGTCCGTTTGATCCGCCGGAAGGTTCCGGTGGTGCTCATCCGGTGCGAAGGCACCCTGAGCTGAGTGGTTTCCGACGGGTCGAGATCCCGCCGGGCGCCGCTCGGCGTCGACGTCATGAGTCATCCCCCCACACGCTGGTCCCCGCGTGTCGTCCGGTTGTCCGTGCGCCTGCTTCGAGCCCCCTCGACCGTCACAGGCGTTGCAGTGGTGGGTCGCAGTCACCACGCCCGACCAACCCTACAGACATGGAAGTGCGCCCTTCCGGTTGCATGATGCCCCCCTCGGCATCGATCCGCGTACGGGGTCCCTCTCCCCGTCAAGCCTCCCGCAACCGGTTACTTACGCCCCAAGTGCCGCTGATCCGCGTCATCTTGAACAACCAGGGTTCTACGGTGCTCAGCATGATCGCAAGATGCGAAACGCGGTGTTTACTGGTCATACGCGGTCATTGTGGCGGCTGTGGAGTCCCTGTGGGCGCACTGTGCACAGTCGTGCACGGGAGGGTTCGGATCTTTCTCGAAACGATCGGTTGCGACCCGATCCGGGCGGACGGGGTCGCCGGTCCGCGCGGTGGCCCGAGCGTCCGCACGCCGACCGGCTGCGGCCGGACCGGCGCCCCGCCGGCCGCGCCGATCGCGGCGGTGTCGGAAAGCAGAAGGCCCCTCGCGTGAGTGAGGGGCCTTGCTGTCGGTGCGCCGCCAGGGACTCGAACCCCGGACCCGCTGATTAAGAGTCAGCTGCTCTAACCAACTGAGCTAGCGGCGCCTGCTGACGTCGACAACTCTACATGACCTCCAGGAGTGCCTTCCGCCACTGCGACACGCCGGAAATATTCCGAAATAGACCCTGTGTACATCATTCGGACCGTCAGCATGCGCGCCCGGATATCAGTTGGGAAACTGATCAATGTGCACAAGCGTGGACATTTCCACCCGGAGTGTGAGGGGAATCGCATGGAGACACCGGTCTTCGAGGAGGTCGACCCCGAGAGTGACTGCGACTGCCCCGGATGCGCTCAGCGCCGGCGGACGCTCCCGCCCTCGGTGTGCCGCCCCCCGGCCCACCGAGGGGCCCTGATCGTGGCGGCGGCCGCCTCGGGCGCGCTGGCCGCGGCGCACGCCGCCCCGGCCGCGGCCGTCCCGCACGGAGCCGGACTGCCCGGCCTCCCCGCCGGTGACGAGCCCGACACCCCGCAGGGCACCGCGGCTCCGCTGCACGGCCCGAGCGCCGGGACCGACACGCCGGCGGGGACCGTGAAGCTGCCCGCGACGACCCGTGCGGAGATCATCCGCCGGGCCAAGGTGTGGGTCGCGGCGAAGGTGCCGTACAGCATGACCAGCTACTGGTCGGACGGCTACCGGCAGGACTGCTCGGGCTTCGTCTCCATGGCCTGGAACCTGCCGGGCAACGAGTGGACCGGCAGCCTGGCCCAGTACGCGGACCGGATCTCCCGGGACGAGCTGGAGCCCGGCGACATCCTGCTCTTCCACAATCTCGCGAACCCCGCGAAGGGCTCGCACGTGGTGATCTTCGGAGGCTGGACGGACTACACGCACACCTACTACATCGCCTACGAGCAGACCGCCCCCACCACCCGCCGCCAGGCCACCCCCTACCCCTACTGGAGCAACGCGAGCCAGTACGTCCCCTACCGCTACAAGGGCGTCACCGCGGACCCGGCGGGCGCGGCGGGCGCGGCGGGCGGCGAGGCCGCGGAGCCCGAGGGGCCGGCGGAGCCCGAGGAGCAGACCCCGTTCCCGGGGGTGGCCTCCTTCCGGCCCGGGGCGGACAACGAGTACGTCACCCGGCTCGGCCGGATGCTGGTGGCCCGCGGCGCCGGTCGCTTCTACTCCAGCGGGCCCGGCCCGCGCTGGACGGAGTCCGACCGCCGCGCCGTGGAGGCCTTCCAGCGGGCGCAGGGCTGGAAGGGCGCAGAGGCGGACGGCTATCCCGGGCCGCACACCTGGTCGCTGCTGGTCACCGGCACGGGCCGGGACGTGCCGCCCGCGACTTCGCCGGCGCCCGGAACCGTCCCGCCGTTCCCGGGCCGGGGCATGTTCCGGCCCGGGGCGAACAACGCGTATGTGACCCAGCTGGGCAGGCAGCTGGTCGCGAAGGGGTACGGCACCCACTACACGAAGGGTCCCGGTCCGCGCTGGGGCGAGGCGGACCGGCGCAACGTGGAGGCCTTCCAGCGCGTCCAGGGCTGGCGCGGCATCGCGGCGGACGGCTATCCCGGGCCGGAGACCTGGCGCCGGCTCTTCTCGTGACGTCGATGACCTCACCCATGCGGAGCGGTTGGAGGCATGTATGAGTACGACCACTGCATCGTCACCCGAGCCCGAGGAGAACGCCGACGGGCAGGCGCCCCGGCCCACGCGGCTCATCCAGAACGAGGCGACCACGGAGATCCCCGTCCACCTGCTCTTCCGCGACGACCCCGACCCTGAGCCGGTGCCGGTGCGGCCCGCCGTGGTGGGCCGCCGGCAGGGCACCGGGGAGCAGCCCCGGGTGCGCCGTCCCGGCCCGCAGTTGCGCCGGCATCCGGTGCCGCAGGTCGACCCGGAGCTGGCGGAGCGGCCCGCACGGGTGCTCCCCGGGACGGTAGGGGTGCTGGCGGGCGTCTGCGGGGCGGCCGGGTGTGCGGCGACCTCGTGGTGGGCGGGGGTGCTGCCGCCCGTGGCGCTGGAGGCGCTGCGGCTGCCGGCGTACGCGGGGGCGGGGTTGGGGCCCGCGCAGTGGGCGGCGTACGCGGGGGCGGGCGCGGTGGGCCTGTTCGGCTTCGGCGGACTGGCGCGGGGGCGTACCGGCCGGGCCTGGGTGCTCGGCCTGTTCGGCCGCTACCGGGGCACGGTCCGGCGCACCGGCCTGATGTGGGTCAACCCGTTGCTGCTGCGTCGCCGTGTCGACGTGCGGCTGCGGCACTGGCGCAGCGATCCGATGCCCGCTGCCGACGGCAGCGGGGTGGCGCTGAAGGCGGTGGTGCTGGTGGTGTGGCGGGTGCGGGACACCGCGCGGGCCGCGCTGGGGGTGGACGACCACGAGGCGTACCTGCGCGAGTGTGTCGAGGCGGCGCTGGCGCGGGTCGCCGTGGAACCACCCGGAGGTGGGCGGGTGCCGGCCGAGGGGGCGTCGGAGGTGCTGACGCGGTCGGTGGCGGAGGAGATGGCGCCGGTCGGGCTCGAGGTCTTCTCGGTGCAGCCGGTGCGGGTGGAGTACGCGCCGGAGGTCGCCGCGGTGATGCAGCGCCGCCGGATCGCCGCGCTGGACGCCCAGCACCGGGCGAGCGTGCTCACCTCGGTCGTCGACTCGGTCGAGGACACGGTGACCCGGCTGACCGTCCGCGGACTGGTCGACCTGGACGACTACGAGCGCAAGGCGCTGGTGAAGGACCTGACGGTGGCCTTCTGTGCGGGGCGGGGCGAGGCCGGGCCGTGACGATGCTCCGGAGGGTGCGGCGGCGGTCGCCGTGATTGGTATGGACATGTTCAACTTGCGGCAATACGCTGCGACTTGGTCTAGACCTACCTGCACGGCTCACAGGACCTCCCCACGTTCTCCAGGAGCGGCAGCATGCGCAGAAGGACCAAGTGGTACGCCGCCGTGGTGGGACTGGCCACGACCGGAGCTCTCGTCCTCTCCTCCGGCGGCGCCAGCGCCCACGGCTACACCGACCTCCCCGTCAGCAGGCAGAAGCTCTGCGCCATCGGCACGGTCACCGGCTGCGGTGACATCCGGTGGGAGCCGCAGAGCGTCGAGGGGCCCAAGGGCTTCCCGGCCGCGGGTCCCGCCGACGGGCAGATCTGCAACGGCAGCGTGAGCAGGTTCGCCCAGCTCAGCTCGCCGGTCACGCCCTCGGGCGCCCCCTGGCCGAGGACCGCGGTGACCGGCGGGCAGTCGTACACCTTCCGCTGGCAGTTCACCGCCCGGCACGCCACGACCGACTTCACTTACTACGTCACCAAGCAGGGCTGGAACCAGAACCACGCCCTCACCCGCTCGGACCTCGACCTCACCCCGTTCCTGACCGTCCCCTACGGCGGTCGGCGCCCCCCGTCCACCCTGTCCCACAGCGGCAGGCTGCCGTCCGGCCTGAGCGGCCACCACGTCATCCTGGCCGTCTGGACGATCGCCGACACGGGCAACGCGTTCTACGCCTGCTCCGACGTCACGTTCTGACCTCCGACCGCGCCCGGGCTCCCGGCGGCCCGTGCCGGTCCCCGTCCGGCAGGGGCCGCACCGCACCGGAGCCGGCTGCCGTCCGCGCCCGGCACCCACCGGGCGCGGACACCGGGGCGCGGGGGTGCGCCGTACACCCGGTGCCGTCCGGGGCGGGAGTGACACGCAGAGGAGCCCCTCGCTCGCGCGAGGGGCTCCTCCATGGTGCGCCGCCAGGGACTCGAACCCCGGACCCGCTGATTAAGAGTCAGCTGCTCTAACCAACTGAGCTAGCGGCGCATGACTCCCACCGGCCTCGGAACATCTCGCTCCGTGCCGGGTGACGAAGAAAATACTACCCGGTCCCCGGGGGTGCTCCCGACCACCCGGAACCGGGCCCGGGCCGCGACGGGGACCACCGCCCGCGGCGCGCCCGTGACGGGGTCTGCGGCCCGTCGGCGAAGCCTTCCCGCCGCGGGGCGGTGCGACCAGGGCGTGTTTCGAAAGCAGCGTCGTCCGCCCGGACGCCGCGAGCAGGACGGAACCCCCGAAACACGCCCTGGCGCCTAGATCGTCAGTGACAGCAGGACCGGCGCCGCGTTCCGGTTGAGGGTGTCGGCGGCCTGGCGGAGCCGGTGGGCGTGCTCCACGGGAAGGGAGAGGGCGAGGCAGCCCACGGACGACCCCGCGGTGATCGGGACGGCCGCGCAGACCGTGCCGATCGCGTACTCCTGCAGGTCCAGCACCGGCACGGTCGGCGGCTGGGCGGCCAGCCGGGACAGCAGCAGCTTGTCGCTGGTGATCGTGCGGGAGGTGAGCCGGGCCATCCTGTGCCGGGAGAGGTGGTCCCGGCGGCCGTTGTGGTCGAGCTGGGTGAGCAGGCTCTTGCCGACCGCCGTGGCGTGGGCGGAGCAGCGGAAGTCGACCCACTCGTGCACGGCGGGCGTGGCCGGACCGTCGGCGTACTGGGTCACCTTGACCTCGCCGTCGACATACCGGCTGATGTAGACGGCGGCGCCGACGGAGTCGCGCAGCCGGCGGAGGATGCGCTGGAGCTGCGTGCGCACTGCCTCGTCCCGGCCCTGCGCCGCGCCCAGCCGGGCGAGCGCGCCGCCGGCGACGTACGCGCCGTCGGTGATCTGCTCGACGTACCCCTCGCGGCGCAGCATCCGCAGGAGGGTGGTCAGCCGCTCCGTGCCGAGCTGGGTCTCGCGGGCTAGTTCGGCGTCACTGACGCCGGTGGTGTGCCGGGCCACGGTCTCCAGGACGCGCAGGGCGTCCTGGGCCGATCGGTACGGCGCGGTCGGCTCGTGCATCAGCGCCACGGTGGTCCCCCCAGCGGTCGCTTTCTGGCCGTGATCCGGTCCGGATCCCCTCCACGATAACCGGCAAGAGCCCTGCGTGGAGGGGGTGTTGGCGAGATTCCGGCCTCCTCAACTGCGACGCTGGCACTCTGGCATATGTCCTTGACATGCAACCGCATTCCGACCTGGAACGACGGTCCGGGCGCGTTGTGCAATTACAGGAACCCTCCGCGGAGAGCCCCGGCGTTCACGCCGGGGACGACTGCGTCTCCGGGCTGCCCGGACGACGTCGACTGCGGAGCGGGCGTTCCCGCTGCTCGATCGTCCGTGCTGCGCGATGTTACGGGGCGGACGACCACAGGCGGTGCTCCGCCGCACGATGCGGAGACACCGCGAGGCCGGGATCCCTGGACCTCGGGCCGGGAGCCATGTCAGAGAACGGCGCTCAGGAACGACCGGGTCCGTTCGTGGTCGGGGTCGCCGAAGATCTTGTCCGGGGCACCGGACTCGATCACTTTCCCCGAGTCGAACATCATCACCTGGTCGGAGATGTCCCGGGCGAAGTTCATCTCGTGGGTCACGCAGAGCATGGTGATGTCGGTGGTGTGCGCGATCTCCCTGAGCAGGTCGAGCACCCCGGCCACCAGCTCCGGGTCGAGGGCGGAGGTCACCTCGTCCAGCAGGAGGATCTCCGGGCGCATGGCGAGTGCCCGGGCGATGGCGACCCGCTGCTGCTGGCCGCCGGAGAGCTGGGACGGGTGCGCGTCGACCTTGTCGGCGAGTCCGACCAGGTCGAGGAGCTCGCGCGCCCGCTGCTCCGCCTCCTCGCGGCCGAGTCCGAGGACGTTCACCGGCGCCTCGGTGATGTTCTGCAGCACCTTCATGTTCGGGAACAGGTTGAACTGCTGGAACACCATGCCGATCTTCTTGCGGACCTGCCGCAGGTGCTTCTCGTCGGCCGGCCTGAGCCGGCCGTCCGGGCCTGGCATGTGCGACAGCGGCTGTCCGTCCACCCAGATCACGCCGTCGCTGACCCGCTCCAGGGTCATCAGCAGCCGCAGGATCGTCGTCTTGCCCGAACCGCTCGGCCCGATCAGTGTCACGTGCTCACCGCGCTGGACGGAGAAGTCCAGCCGGTCGAGCACCGTGTGGTCGCCGAAGCGCTTGACCACGTGGTCGAAGCGCACGAGGTCTCCGGGCGCGTCCGGCTCCGCGTCCGCCGGGGCGGGGGTCGTCTTCTGCAGGGGATCAGTGGCCAAGACGCCTCTCCAGTCTTCTCATCAGCAGCGAGGTCGGATAGCTGGCCGCCAGGAAGATCAGGCCCGCGAGGGTGAACGTCTCCGCGTACACGAAGTGGTTCGCGCCGTACTCCCGGGCCTGAGCGACCATCTCCACGACCGTGATCACGGCCAGGAACGGGGTCTCCTTGAACATCGCGATGCCGTAGTTGCCGAGCGCGGGCAGCACGTTGCGCACCGCCTGCGGCAGGATCACCGCCTGCCACGTCCGGCGCGGTGACATCGACAGCGCCCGGCAGGCCTCCCACTGGCCCTTCGGCACGGCGTCGATGCCCGCCCGGTACACCTCCGACATGTAGGAGGCGTAGTGGATGCCGAGCACGGCGATACCGATGGTCAGCGGCTCGATCGAGTTGAAGATCGCGTAGGCGCCGACCAGTTGCACCAGCAGCGGCGTGGACCGGACGAACTCGGTCAGCGCGCGCACCGGCACCGTCACCAGCCGGCTCGGCACCCGCCCGAGCACGGCGACGACCAGCCCGAGCACGGCCGCCACCAGCGTGCCGAGCACCGTGGCCAGCAGCGTGATGCCGAACCCGTCCAGCAGGTACGGCAGCGACTCCCGGACCGCGCCCCAGTCCCACTGGTAGTTCACAGCGCACCCCCCGCCGTCTCGGATCTGCGTGGCGCGTCGGCGCCGCGGGAGTGCAGCAGGCCGCCGCCCCCCGGGTGCCGGCCGAGCCGGATCTTGGCGTGCCGCTCCAGGGCGTTCATCATCAGGGTGAGCGCGTAGGCGAGCACGAAGTACATCACCAGCAGGGTCAGGTACGCCCAGGTCGTCTCACCGGTGCGGTCCCTGAAGTGCTGTACCACCGTGGTCAGTTCGGCCGCCGTGATCAGCCACAGCAGCGGGGTCGCCTTCAGCAGCTGGATCAGCAGGTTCGTGAACGGCGGGATCATCTGCACCCACGCCTGCGGCAGGATGACCCGGCGCATGCGCTGCAACGGCGTCATGTTCAGCGCGACGGCCGCCTCCCACTGTGCCCTCGGCACGGCGTTCAGCGCACCGCGCACCACCTCCGAGCCGTACGCGCCGTAGTTCATGCCGAACGCCAGGACTCCGCAGAACAGCGGCGACAGCTCGTAGCCGAACAGCAGCGGGAACGCGTAGTACAGCCAGAACAGCTGGACGTACAGCGAGGTGCCGCGGAAGAACTCCACGATCACCCGTGACAGGCCCCGCACCGGCAGGGGCCCGCTGAACGCCATGAAGCCGAACACGAAGGACAGGGCGAGCGCGACGGCCGCGCCGAGGACCGTGGCCTCGACCGTCACCCTCAGCCCGGACCACACCTGCGAGATGTGGTCGAAGAAATAGGAGAAGAAGTCACCCATGGGCAGGTGTCCTCGTCAGCCCTTGCACAGGGCGGCGGTCTTCAGGTCCGCCGGCGGGATGGTCTCCTTGCCGAAGCCGTACTCGCCGATGAGCTGCACGTACCGGTCCGGGTCGGAGGTGATCTTCTTCAGCTCGCGGTTGAAGGCGTCGCGCAGGTCCTCGGTGCCCTTGCGGAAGACGGCACCGCCCGGGCTGTACTGCTTCTTGCCGTCGGCCTCCGGGATGAAGGCCTCGGTGACCTCCAGGCCGCTGTTGTTCTTGGCCAGCCAGTTCAGCGAGATGCTGGTCAGCAGGAAGGCGTCGATCCGGCCGCCCTTGACCGCGTCCGCGCCGTCCTGCGGCTTCTGGAGCGTCTTGATGCTGCCCCCGGAGATCCCGGCGGCGGTGGCGTAGCTCTTCTCGACCGCGCCCGACATCACACCGACGGTGACCCCCGCCTCCTTCGCCGACGCCAGGTCGGACAGGTTCTTCGGGTTGCCCTTCTTCACCATCATCGCGGTCGGCGAGACGAACTCCGGCTCGGAGAACAGCGCCTTCTCGCAGCGGTCCGGGATGATCGCCATACCGGCGCTGATCACGTCGTACTTGCCGGCCTGCAGTCCGGGGATCAGGCCGTCCCACTCCGAGAACGTCGGGCGCAGCTCCGCGACGCCCAGCGCCTTGAAGATCTCCCGGTGCAGGGTCGGCGCCTCGCCCTTGAGCTGGTCGTCCTCCTTGTAGCCGTAGGGCGCCTCGTTGGCGTAGGCCACCTTCACGTAGCCCTGCTTCTTGAGCTGCTCCAGCTTCGAGCCCTCGCCGTCACTGCCGCTGTCGGTCTTGCTGCAGGCGGTGATCAGGCCGGGGACGGCGACCAGACCGCCGACGGCCGCGCTTCTGGTGAGGAAACCGCGGCGGGACAGGTGGGGGAACTCGGACATGGACACTCGACCTCCAAAGAGAGCGTTGCCGGGGCGGCCTTGCACAGACCTGCGGTCCTACGCAGACCAGTGGTGGCGCCTGCCCGATCCCGGCGACCTATGCGGTGCGCCCGGTGGATGTGACCCAACAGTGTCCGGAACGTGATCTTCTCTTTGTCTTCGGGTCCCGTCCGGGCATGCGCACCCGCCGGGCCGGGGAAGGGGCAAGGCATGGCCGATCGCTATCTGGAGGTGTCCCTCGCCCGGCGGGGGATCCGCTGCACCGCACAACTGCTCGACGACCGTGCGCCGCTGACGTGTGATGCGGTGTGGGACGCGCTGCCGCTGGCCGGCGACGTCTACCACGCCAAGTACGCGCGCAACGAGATCTACGCCCTCTTCCCGCCGTTCGCACGGCGGGAGCCCCCGCTGGAGAACCCGACGGTCACCCCGATCCCGGGAGACCTCTGTTATTTCTCCTTCGCCGGAACGGAGTTGGGCACCCGGGCCTACGGCTACGACCGCGAGGTCCGCGCCGGGACCACCGTCGTGGACCTGGCCCTGTTCTACGAGCGCAACAACCTGCTGCTCAACGGCGATGTGGGCTGGGTGCCCGGCATCGTCTGGGGGCAGGTCGTCGACGGGCTGGAGGCCATGGCCGAGGCATGCACCGACCTGTGGCGGACGGGTGCGGCGGGGGAGACGCTCAGCTTCCGGCGGGCGTGAGCGCCGAGGAGGCGACGCCCGCCTCGTAGAGGGCGTGCGCCGCCCGCAGCACCAGGTCGTCGCGGTGCCGGGCGGCCACGATCTGCAGTCCCACCGGCAGCCCGTCCGCGTCCGTCCCGACCGGCACCGTGGCGGCGGGCTGCTGGGTCAGGTTGAACGGATAGGTGAAGGGCGTCCACCCCGTCCAGCGCCGGTGCCCCGAGGCCCGCGGCACCTCCGCGCCCGCCTCGAACGCGGTGATCGGCAGCGTCGGTGTCAGAAGCAGGTCGTACGTCTCGTGGAAGCGGCCCATCCGGCGGCCCAGGTCCATCCGGACGTCGACCGCGGCGAGATAGTCCAGGGCGCTGTACCGGGCGCCGCGGGCGCAGATCTCCCGCAGTCCGGGGTCGAGCAACTCCCGCTGCTGCCGCCCCAGACCGTGGGTGAGCCGGGCGGCGCCGCTGAACCACAGGGTGTGGAAGGCGTCCACCGGGTCGGTGACGTCGGGGTCGGTCTCCTCGACGTACGCGCCGAGCCCGGCCAACTGCTCCACCGCGTGCCGCACCGCGGTGGCGACGGCCGGGCGGACCGCCACCTGCCCGCCGAGCGACGGCGAGAACGCCACGCGCAGCCCGTGCACCCCTTCGGCCAGGGCGTCGGCCCAGGAGCCGGTGACCGGGGCCAGCGCCGACCAGTCCCGGGCGTCCGGCGCGGCGATCACGTCCAGCAGCAGCGCCGCGTCCGCCGCGTCCCGTGCCATCGGCCCCACGTGCGACAGCGTGCCGAAGGGGCTCGCCGGATACACCGGGACCCGGCCGTACGTCGGCTTCAGCCCGAAGATCCCGCAGAACGAGGCGGGGATGCGGACGCTTCCGCCGCCGTCCGTGCCCAGCGACAGCGGGGCGGCGCCGAGCGCGACCGCCGCCGCGCTGCCGCCGCTGGACCCGCCCGCGGTGCGGGAGGGGTCGCGCGGGTTGCGGGTGACCCCGGTCAGCGGCGAGTCGGTGACGCCCTTCCAGCCGAACTCGGGGGTCGTGGTCTTGCCGATGAACACCGCGCCCTGCTCGCGCAGCCGCGCCACGGACGGGGCGTCCTCCGTCCAGGGCCCGTCCTCGGCGACGGTCCGGGAGCCGCGCAGGGTGGGACGGCCGCGCAGCAGCAGCATGTCCTTGACGGTGACGGGCACGCCGTCCAGCGTCCCGCGAGGTTCCCCGCGCCGCAGGCGGTCCTCGGCCGCGCGGGCCTGCGCGAGGGCCTCCTCGGCGAGGAGCCGCACGAACGCGTTCACCCGCGGCTGGATCCGCTCGGCCTCCTCCAGAGCCGCCCGGGTCGCCTCCACCGGGGAGAACTCGCCCTTGCGGTAGCCCTCGGCGAGCCGTACGGCCGTCGGCTCGGTGAGATCCGTCATGCATCCTCCCAGGGGCGTCAGTGACCGGGGACGTATCCGCGGCTCTTGTCGACCACGTTCACCAGGGGCCGGCCGGCGGCCCAGCGCTCGTACAACTCCACGAACTGCGCACCGAGCTCTTCCCGCCAGCCGACCGTGTCGCCGCTCATGTGCGGGGAGACGAGCAGCCCCGGAACCTGCCACAGGGGGCTGTCCGGCGCCAGCGGCTCATGGGTGAGGACGTCCACGGCGGCGCCCGCGATCCACCGCTTCGACAGGGCCTCGGCAAGGGCGTCCTCGTCGACCAGGGGGCCCCGGCCGACGTTGACGAACCGGGCGGAGGGCTGCATCACCCCGAAGCGGCGCAGGTCGAACATGCCCCGGGTGGCGTCCGTGAGCGGGGCCGCCGCGATCACCCAGTCGGCGCGGGACAGCAGCCGGTCCAGGTCGTCCGGGCCGTGGATGCCGGTACGGGGGGTGCGGCCGACGATCGCCGCGGTCACCCCGAGCGCCTTCAGGGTGCGGGCGATCGCTCGGCCGATCGGCCCGGAACCGATCACGCACGCGCGGGTGCCGGCCAGACGCATGCTCTCGCGGTGCCGCCACTCCCGCTTCTGCTGGAACTCCCAGGTCCGGGGCAGGTCCTTGGCCATGGCCAGCACGAGCGCGGCGACGTACTCGGCGATCGGCTGGTCGAAGACGCCGCGTGCGTTGGTGACCACCGTGTCGGACGCGGCGAGCGCCGGGCACATCAGATGGTCCACCCCCGCGCTGGCGGTGTGCACCCAGCGCGGGCGCGGGCCCTCGCCCGGCCAGGCCCGGGCCACCGCGTGCGAGGTGAAGTCCCACACCAGCAGCACGTCGGCGTCCGGCAGCCGGTCGGCGAGGCCCGCCTCGTCCGTGTGCACGATCCGGGCGCGGCCGGTCAGGCGGCCGAGGCGGGGTGGGGGATCCGCGTCGAGGACGAGGAGGGTCGGGGCGGTCATTCAGGGCCGTTTCTGCCGTGGCTGCTTCATGGACGGTCTCCTGGCGTTCTGCGCGTGTTTCATCCGGCGGCGGTGCGGGAGCCGTGCGGGAGGTTCCCGGGGCGGAAACGGGTGATCCGGCCCGGGGCGGAGCGGTGACCTGTTGTCTGACATGCGCGGATTGACCACGCTCGCACCCGAACCTACCGTCGTCAACAGGGGCGCCTGTACGATCCGTTGCCCCGTCGTCTCCGACCGCGAGGCGGTGTCCTCCATGGGCGTCATGGATGTCAGTTTTCTCGGCGGCCCCCACGCCCAGCGCGGAGTCGGTGTGGTCGCCCCCTTCGACTTCGCGCTCGACCGGGAGCTGTGGCGCTGGACGCCCGACGACGTCTCCCTGCACCTCACCCGGACGCCCTACGTCCCGGTCGAGGTGAGTCTCGGCCTGGCCCGGCTGGTCAGCGAGCACGAGACGCTCACCGACGCCGTCCGCACGCTGATCGCGGTGGCGCCCGAGGTCGTCGCCTACGCCTGCGCCTCCGGCAGCTTCGTCGCCGGGATCACGGGCGAGCAGCGCATGTGCGAGGCGATGGCACGGGCGGGCGTCGTGCCGTCCCTCACCACCTCCGGGGCGCTGCTGGAGGCACTGGCCGAGCTGGGGGCGAGCCGGGTGGCGCTGGTGACGCCGTACACCGAGTCGGTGACCCGGGCCCTGGAGCTGTACATGGCGCAGGCGGGTGTCACCGTGACCGGGTGCGCCTTCATGGGGTTGACCCGGCACATCTGGAAGGTCCCGTACCGCGACGTGGCCGACATGGCGCGGCGGGCAACAGGCGTGGGCGCGCCGGACGCGCTGTTCATCTCCTGCACCAACCTGCCGACGTACGACGTGATCCCCCAACTGGAGGCCGAACTGCGCATTCCGGTGCTCTCGGCCAACCAGGTGACGATGTGGGCGGCACTGCGCCGGCTGGGTACCCGGGCCGTGGGGCCGTACCAGGCGCTGCTCGACGCATCCGCGCGGGTGTGGCCCCCGGCCGTCCCGGAGGTGCCGGACGGCGAGCAGCAGGAAGGCTGGACATGACATCACTCGGGTTCCTCTATCCGGGCCACTCGGCCGAGGACGACTACCCGCGCATCGAGCAGCTCCTGGGCAGCGACATCCGACTGGACCTCGTCCACACGGACATCGGCGAGGACGCGCACCGGGTCGACGCGCTGCGCCGGATGGGTGCGCCGGAGCGGCTCGCCGCCGGGGTGGAGGAGTTGCGGCTGATCGGGGCCGAGTCGGTGGTGTGGGCCTGCACCAGCGGCAGCTTCGTCCACGGCTGGGAGGGTGCCCACGACCAGGTGCGCGCCCTCGCCCGGGCGGCCGGGATGCCGGCCTCCTCGACGTCCTTCGCCTTCGTCCACGCGGTGCGGGAGCTGGGGCTGCGCCGGGTCGCCGTCGGGGCGACCTACCCCGACGACGTCGCCGGGCTGTTCGCCGACTTCCTGCACACCGCGGGCCTGGACGTGACCGGGGTGCGGGGGGCCGGGATCATCACGGCGGCCGAGGTCGGCACCTGGGGGGAGCAGCAGGTCCTGGCGCTGGCCCGGGAGGCCGACCGGGAGGACGCGGGCGCGGTGCTGCTGCCGGACACCGCGCTGCACACGGCCTCGTGCCTGCCCGCCCTGGAGATGGAGCTGGGCAAGCCGGTGCTCACGGCGAACCAGGTGACCGTGTGGGAGGGGCTGCGGCTGGCGGACCGCCGCGTGAACGCACCGGAGCTCGGCGTCCTGTTCCGGCGGGAGCCGCTCGTCCAGGCGTGAAGCGCCGCACCGCGCGGCTTTGGCCCCGCCGTTCCGGCTCGGCGGGGCCAAAGCCGCGCCCGGCCGATGCCGCCTCGCCGGATGCCCCACCCTGGCGGGCGTGTCTCAGCGGGACGCCGGGCCGGAGCGTCCGCGCCGGCATCACCCCCGCGGGGCCGGCGCGGACGCCCCGCGGTCACCGCCGCGCCCGCGTCGTCACCCACGTGCCCGCGGTCGTCGCCCCGCCGTCCCGGCGTGCCGGAACCCGGCCCCCGTCCCGCGGGCCGCGGGACGCGCAGCGGTTCCTCCCCCTTCCGGGCCTCCGCCTCGGGGAATAACCGGAGACCTCCTCCTGTTGGCGTCCGGAGGACACCGCACCGCACACCGCAGGAGGCACCCCCGTGGGCGCAGACGACACCACCGGCGACGGGATACGAGGGACGGCGCGAGGGACCGCCGCGGTGCCGCTGTCGGTGCTGGACCTGGTCACGGTCGGGGCCGGGCGCACCGCCACCGACGCCCTGCGCACCAGCGTCGCCCTCGCCCGGCTGAGCGAGTCCCGCGGGTTCCACCGGTACTGGGTGGCCGAGCACCACTCGATGCCGGGCGTGGCCTCCTCGTCCCCGGCGGTGATCCTCGCCCATCTCGCCGCCCACACCGACCGCATCCGGCTCGGCTCGGGCGGCGTGATGCTGCCCAACCACCCACCGCTCGTGATCGCCGAGCAGTTCGGGACGCTGGAGGCGATGGCGCCGGGGCGCATCGATCTGGGCCTGGGCCGGGCGCCCGGGACGGACGGGGCGACGGCGGCGGCGCTGCGCCGCGCCGACCGGCTCGACGAGGGCGCCGACGACTTCCCTCAGCAGCTGGCCGAGTTGACGCGGTTCCTCGACGACGACTTCCCCGACGGGCACCCCTACCGCCCCATCCACGCCGTCCCGGGCCCCGTCCAGGCCACCTCGCCCGGCGGGGTGCAGTCCCCGCACCGGCCGCCGGTCTGGCTGCTCGGTTCGTCCGGGTTCAGCGCACGGCTGGCGGGCCTGCTGGGGCTGCCCTTCGCCTTCGCCCACCACTTCTCGGCGCAGAACACGATCCCGGCCCTGGACCTCTACCGGGAGTCCTTCCGGCCGTCCGCGGTGCTCGACGAGCCCTACGCCCTCATCGGTGTCGCCGCCCTCGCCACCGACGACGAGCGGGAGGCCCGTCGGCAGGTGCGCGCCGGCGCGCTCAGCATGCTGCGCCTGCGGATGGGCCGGCCGGGGCTGGTGCCGACCCCGGAGGAGGCCGAGGCGTACGAGTTCAGCCCACGGGAGGAGGAGTTCGTCGCCTCCTGGAGCTCCAACGTCATGCACGGCACGGCCGACGAGGTCCGCGCGGGCCTGGACGACCTGCACAAGCGCACCGGGGCGGACGAGCTGATGCTCACCTCCAACGCGCACGGCGGGGAGGTGCGGCTGAGGTCGTATCAGCTCGTCGCCGACGCCTACCGCCTCCCCGCGGTCTGACGGCGGCGCCGCGCGGCACCGCCCCGCCGGGTCGTCGGCGCCGGCACCGGTGCCGACGCCTGGGGCGCCGCCGGCGGACGGCTCAGCTGCCCGGCGTGCAGGCCGACCCTGCGCCCAGCAGTTCGGAGATGCGCTCCGGCGGCACCGGGCGGGAGTACAGCCAGCCCTGCCCGGTGTCGCAGCCGATGCCGCGCAGTCGGTCGGCCTGGGCGGCCGTCTCCACGCATTCGGCGGTGACGGTGAGGCCGAGGCGGTGGGCCAGCTGGATCATGGCTTCGACGATGACCTCGTCGGCGGGGCTCGGGGCGGCCTCGCCGCCGTCGTACTGGAAGCCGCGCACGAAGGAGCCGTCGAGCTTCAGCACGTCGACCGGGAGGCGGCTGAGGTACGCCAGGTTCGAGTAGCCGGTCCCGAAGTCGTCGATGGCGATGCGCACGCCCATGTCGCTGAGGGCCTGGAGTGCCCGCAGCGGCCGACCCGCCGAGCCCATGACCGCCGACTCCGTGAGCTCCAGCTGGAGCAGGTGCGGCGCCAGTCCGGTCTCGGTCAGGGTCCGGGCCACGTCGGCGACCAGGTCCGAGTCCCAGACCTGGCGGACGGCGACGTTGACGCTGACGAAGACCGGCGGTTCACCGGGGTGCTCGTGCTGCCAGCGGCGTGCCTGGCGGCAGGCGGCGGCCAGGATCCAGCGTCCCAGCGGCACGATGGAGCCGTCCTCCTCGGCCAGTGTGATGAACCGATTCGGCGGTAGTGCCCCGAAGCGCGGGTGGTCCCAGCGGACCAGGGCCTCCACGCCGCGCAGCCGCCCGTCCGCCATGCCGACCAGCGGCTGGTAGTCGAGCACGAACTCGCCCCGCTCGACGGCGGGGCGGAGCGTGGACGCCAGAGCCTGGCGGGTCATCAGGTGGGCGTTGCGCTCGGGGTCGAACAGCGTCCAGCGGGCCTTGCCGTCCGCCTTCGCCCAGTACAGCGTCGTGTCGGCGGCCTGCATCAGTCCGGTGGCCGTCGTGCCGGCGGCGTGGCGTTCGACCACGCCGATCGACGCCGACAGCGACAGCCGCTGCCCGGCCAGGTCGAAGGGGGCCTGAAGAGCCGTCAGGACCGCTTCGGCGAGCTCCGAGAGCTGCTCCGTGCCGGTGGAGTCCTCCACGAGGAGCGCGAACTCGTCGCCACCCAGCCGCGCCACCAGCGGCGCGCTGACGCGGTTCTGCCTGGCCTCGTCGGCGCAGCGGGTCAGCCGCTCGGCGACCGCCGCGAGCAGGCGGTCGCCCTCGCGGTGTCCGAGGGTGTCGTTGATGGCCTTGAAGCCGTCCAGGTCCAGGTAGCACAGGCCGATCCGGCCGGTGCCGCCCAGTTCGTAGGACTGCGCGTCCAGCGCCGCCGACAGGCGCTCGAAGAAGAGGGTGCGGTTGGGCAGCCTGGTCACCGGGTCGTGCATCTCCAAGTGCCGCAGCCTCGCCTGGAGTTCGCGGCGTGCGCTGATGTCGGCGACCGACAGCAGGGCGCCGGGCTCGTCCCCGGCCAGCGGGGAGACGGTGACCTGCGCCCACACCGACGGGCCGCCGGGATGCTTCAGGCGGCGCGTGCAGCGCAGATTCGCCCGGCGGCCGCGCAGCACCTCGCGGTAGGTGCGCCAGGTGCGGGCGTCCGAGGCCAGGTCCACCAGGTCGGCGGCGGCCCGCCCGGACAGTTCGTCCGGAGCGCAGCCGAGCAGGTCCCCGAGCGTGTCGTTGGCGTGCACGACCAGGCCCTCGGGGTCGACGACGGCCATGGCGAGCGGTGCGGCGTCGAACGCGGAGTGGTAGGCGGCGCGGCGGGGAGGCTCGGGGCACAGTGCGGGCGATCCGGTCCGGGCGGAGGACGATCCGGCACGGGCGGAGGACGATCCGGCACGGGCGGAGTCGATCACGTCACTCTCTGTGATGATCGACCCATCGATGTCTGTCGCGGGCGTCGGCCCATCGGACGTTCCGTTCACCGCTGGCTCCCGCAGTCCACTCGATCGTTGTCCGCGCAGGAAAGTGTGCCGATCATAGAGGTTGGCGCCGGCCCCTTCCAGCCGCCGTCCATGGTTCAGGGCCGCGGGGTCGTTACGGCAGATCGTTTCTGCGTGCGCCTGGGCGGCTTGTTCCCGCCCTCGACCGAATGTGACGTTCCGTGAGCGATTCGGGGGTGTCGGCCTGGTGGCGCCCCCTACGGCGCTCCTCACACGTCTGGATCAGATAAACAGGCGATACGTCAATAAACACGGACAAGCTGGGTGCGGTGTTCCGTCCATCGCATCCGGAGGTCCCGTTGTCGCGTCAGCTCCGCCTCAAGGGGCTCGCCCGTACGGCCGCCGTACGCGCCCGGGGGCTCGGCGGCGCGCTTGTGCGGCCCCGACTGCGCAGCACCGCCGCCGTGTTCACCACCATGTCGGCGCTCGCCGCGACCTCCCTGGTCACCGGCCCCTCGGTCGCCGAACCCTTCTCCACGGCGCCCTGCGCCCTGCGGCGCACCGTGGCCCACCACTCCGAGGGGCTGGACACCTGGAATGCCGCCTATCCGCGGCCGACCCGCCCGCTGGACGCGGTCATGCTCTTCCTCTCCTTCCCGGACTCCGAGCCCCTCGCCACCCCCGCCGAGCTGGCCGCCGACCACTTCCCGGGCACCAGCCGCTACTTCGCCCGCGCCTCCTACGGCAAGTTCACCTTGCGCCCGCACGTCCTGCGGCGTTGGTTCAGGATGCCGCGCCCCTCCACGGCCTACGCCCTGCAGCGGGACTGGAACGCCGCCGACCGCGCCGCCTACCTGCACGACGCCCTCGCCGTCACCGACCCGCGCGTCGACTTCTCCCGGTACGACATCGTCTACCTCGTCGCCGACCCGGACGCGCCCGGCGTCGACTCGGACGCCACGAAGGTCGTCAACCTGGATGCGCCGCTGCACGCCGACGGCACCGACCTGCGCCGTGTCGTGACGGTCTTCGAGCACCACCCGCCCGACCGGCTGGTCCTGGCGCACGAGACCGGGCACGTCCTGGATCTGCCCGACCTCTACCACCGGCCGGTCGACGGCAAGGGCGACTGGGACACCTTCGTCGGCGACTGGGATCTGATGGGCAGCCAGTTCGGAATGGCTCCGGACCTGTTCGGGTGGCACAAGTGGAAGCTGGGCTGGCTGGAGCCGCGGCAGGTGAGGTGCGTGCGGGGCACCAGGCCGACCCGGCTCACCCTGGAGCCCCTCGGCGCCGGTCCCGGGGTCCCGGTCACCGGCGCCGCGGGCGCGCCCGCCTTCGGGCTCGGCAACGGCATCAAGCTCGCCGTCGTCCGCACCGGCCGCGACAGCGTCCTCGCGTTCGAGGCGCGCGGGCCCGTCGGCAACGACCGCGCGGCCTGCCGTGCCGGCATCCTCGTCTACCGGGTGCGCAGCACGGCCGAGTCCGGTCGGGGTCCCGTCGAGGTGATCGACGCCCACCCGCGCGAGGAGGCCTGCTGGGCGGGATCGGTCTATCCGCCCCTCGCCGACGCCCCCGTCGCCCTCGGCGAGAGCTTCACCGTCCCCGGGGAGCGTGTGCGGGTGGAGGTGCAGGGGCGTACGGCGTCGGGAGCGTGGACCGTGCAGATCACGCCGGGAGTGCCCGAGGCGGGTACGGACGCCTGACCCGGCGGCGGGGCCCGGCGCGGCGGCCGGTCGGCGCGGAACGGTCCGCGGCCCGGCGGCGGCCGGTGGGGTGGCGCTCCGGGGCGGGGACGCTCCGGCGACGGCGCTCGGGGGGACGACGAAAGGCCCCCCGCTGAGGCGAGGGGCCTTTCGACTGTCGTGCGCCGCCAGGGACTCGAACCCCGGACCCGCTGATTAAGAGTCAGCTGCTCTAACCAACTGAGCTAGCGGCGCCTGCTGACGTCGTAGACATTAGCACCCTGGTCGGCGGGGTGCGAAATCGATATCCGCACGGCGGCGCGGGCCGCCCGGACGGCCGCCCACAGCACGACCTCGGGGCCGGGCAGCCAGGGGTGCCGGGTGTCGGGCGCCACCAGCCAGCGGCTCGCCGCCGTCGCCCGGCCCGAGGGGGCGGGTGCCGGCACGGTCACCGCGTCGCCGGTGCCGTGGCAGAGCAGCGGCGGGATGCCCGCCGTACGGCCGCCGGCCCACTCCTCCCACTCCAGCAACGCGGGCAGCCGCTGGGCGGTGCCGGGGGCGGCGAAGAGCAGCATCCGCCCGCGGTGGACCGCCACCGGTCCGGAACCCGGCCCCTCGTCCCACAGCCGGTCCAGCATGCGGCGCCCGAACAGGGCGGGCACACCGACGACGTCGAAGGCGGAGCCGCAGGGCAGGACCACCGGGACGTCCGGGCGCTCGTCCCAGAGCGCGAGAGTGCTGCGGGGGTACGCGGCCGCCGAGGCGAGCCAGGCGGCGCCGTCGTGCGTGACATGGCGAGTGCTGCTCATGCCACCTACATCTACCGGGGGTGAACGAACGGTTCTTCAGAGTTGCGGGAATCCGGGACATCGGAGGGTGGCGAGGAGTATCTTGCCCGCCTGGCATATGCCAGGTGTCGTGGAAGGCGGCGAACCGGGCGCGCCGGGCGGAAACCGGCGGCCTCGACGCCCCGGCGGGCACCTGAGGGGGATGTCCCGGGCGCCCCCGACGGCCCGGGCGTGTCAGGTGGGGTCGCCGAAGCCCGCTGCCGCGCCCTCGCCGCTGCGCAGCAGGTCGCGGCCGAACTCGACCATCTTCTTCGCGTAGTCCTCGGTCCACGCGGCCCGCTCGGCGATGTCCGCGGTCGTCATCCGGTCGAACCGGCGCGGGTCGGCGAGCTGCGCCGCGGCGATCGCCTGGAACTCCATGGCCCGGTCGGTCGCCGCGCGGAACGCCTGGGTCAGCTCCGTCGCCCGGGCCAGCAGCGCCTGCGGGTCGGCGATCGACTCCAGGTCGAAGAAGTGCTCGGGGTCGGAGGCCGCCTCCGCGGGCTCGAAGAGCAGGGGCGCGGGGCGTAGCCGCGGTTCGTTGCGACGCGGCGTGGGCTCCGCCATGTCATGTCCTCCTCGTGGGGTCGTCCCGTGTGTGCGTTCCGGGGGCCGCCGGTGGGCTGCCGGGTGTCTCGTGCGTGGGCCGCCTTCCATTGTCCCGCGCCGACGCAAGGGGGCCCCGGACCGGCGGACACCACAGCCTGGCCCCGCACCCCCGCAGACTCAAGGTCTCCAGGCCACGCGATGTTCCCCGAGGTGCGCCAGCACGGTGTGGTTCGCCTCCCAGCCGTCGGGGAACTTCACGACCGTCCCCAGCTGGACCGGCTCCGTCGACGGGTAGTCGTCCAGGAGCTCGCCCACACCCGCCCGGCACACCACGATGCACGCGTGCCGGTGCCGAGAGGCCAGGACGCACAGGCGGCCGGTCTCCAGATGGAACGCGGTCGCGTCGGGGCGGCCGGACAGGGGATGCAGCACCACGGTCACGTCGTACTCGCGGCCCTGGAGCCGGTTTGCGGTGTCCACGGTGACCTCGGTCACGCCCACGTCGGTGAGAGCCGTCCGGACGGCCGCCGCCTGGTCGCGGTGGGCGGTGCCGACGGCGACACGGTCGGAGGTGAGCGGGCAGGGACCGTCGGAGCGCTCGGAGACGGCCGCCCCGCCGCGCTCCAGCAGCCGCCGCACGACGTCGGCCACCGCGCCCACCGCCTCCGGATCCGTGCGCGGGGTGTGCCGCCGCGGCAGCTCCAGCAGCCCCCAGCCCGAGGCGGCCGCCTCGTCGATCACCCGGTCGGGAGCCGAGCCGTCCGACGGCACGGCGAACGACAGGCGGCGGTCGCCGTGGCCGGTGCCGCTGCGGAACGGCGTATAGGGGTAGAAGGCGTCCGACACCAGCGGCGCCGCCGACGCCGGCAGCCGCCAGGACACCGGCAGGCGGTGCTGCGGCAGCTCCGGGTTGTGCGCGAGCAGAGTCGTCACCGCCGACGCCGAGGGGTCGTACGACAGCCCCGCCCACTGCTCGCTGCCGACGATCGCGAACGGGTCCAGCTGGCCCGGGTCGCCCACGAACAGGGCCCGCTCGAAGAGCCCGGCCACGGCGAGCAGACTGTCCGAGCGCATCTGGTACGCCTCGTCGACGATCGCGTGCCGCCACGGCTCGTCGGTCCTGACGTGCGCCCACTTGGCGGCGGTGGACAGGACCACGGGCAGACCGGCCAGCTCGGCCGCCTTCGCCGACGTACGCACCTGCGGCAGGCCGTCGAGCGCCTTGTCGTACGGGTCGGCGTCGCTGCTGTGCAGGCGGCCCACCGGCAGCTCGGCGTTCTTCTCCGCCAGCCGCAGCACCAGGTCGTCGACCTGGGCGTTGGTCTGCGCGACGATCATCAGCGGACGCCCGGCGTCCGCCAGCTCCAGCGCCGCCCGCACCACGAGCGTGGACTTGCCGGCACCGGGCGGCGAGTCGACGACGACACCGCGGTGCGGGCCGTGCAGCGTGTCGCGCAGGATGGCATCGGTGGCCCGCGAAGCCGCCGCACCCGGGTCGAACGCGGCCTCGCGGGTCTGCGGCAGGGTCACAGGACGTCCTCCTCGGTCACCGGGTCGGCTGCCTCCGCCGGTGCGGCCTGCCCGCCCGGCGGCCCGCCATGGGTCCACGGCGTGTCCTCCGGGTCGGGCAGTTTCGCGCCGCCGCGCTGCTCGTGCTCGAACAGGGTGAAGCAGAGCCGATCGCCCTTCACGGGAACGGACCCCTCCACGGGCTCCTTGCCGCGGCCCATCCGGTCGACGATCCGCAGCACCACCGGACCGTCGTCGGTCCCGGTGCCGCCCGGCCCCCCGCCGCCGCCCTCCCCGTGGTCGCCGCCGGCGTGTCCCACGAACTCGGCCGTCTGCGCCTTCCCGCCCAGCGACCGGTACACCTTCGTGCACCCGGCCAGGTGCGGGCGGTCGTCCGTGCGGACGGTCACCAGCGGACGCGGGGCGGGCCGCTGGCCCTCGCTCCAGGTCATGACGACGTCGGTGACCTCACCGGCGAACGCCTCCCCGGCCAGCCGCCGCCCCGCCATCACGAGCGGGTCGTCCAGCGCCTCCTGCGCCTCCAGCCGGGCCTGCTCCCGCTCGCGCGCGGCCAGCTTGTTCGCGGCCGTCACGGCGTCGTCGCGGCGCGGCTGCGGCGGCTCGCCCGCCAGCACCCGGTCGCGGTGACCGGTGAACGACCAGCGGTCCCGCGTCCACCGCTCCTCGACGTGCGCGCCCTCCGGCAGCCGCCGCAGCAGCTCCAGACCGCGCCACACCGCCCGCCAGGTGGGCAGCGCGACCTCCTCCACCAGCGTGCGGATCTCCTGCTCGGCCGCGGTCAGGACGCCGAGCCGCTCGTCGGCGGCCGGGCCGTCCTCGGCGGCGGCCAGGGCGGTACGGGCGCGGTCGTAGCGCTCGATGGCGGGGGCGAGCAGCTTGTTGTCGAACGCAGGGTCGGTGGCCGGGCCGGCCGGGGGGCACACCAGTTGCCCCGCGCCGTCCCGTTCGCGCTCGGCCCGCTCGGCGGCCTCGGCGCCCGTCATGCGCTGCGGCGGGTCGATCCACGCCAGCAGTGCGCCCAGGTGCTGGTCCTCCAGGCTGGACTGGCCGGTCGCCCAGTGCCGGGCCAGCACGTCGGTCAGCGCCAGCAGCAGCGAGGAGCCGGGCACCCGGGCCCGCTCCCCGTAGTGGGTCAGCCACCGGCCGAGCAGCGGCACCCGGGGCGGCGCCGGGTACGGCGCCTGAGGATCCTGCTCGGCCGTACGGCGGAAGCGCATGGAGCGGCCCAGCAGCCGGACGAACTCGATGCCCGCGCGGCTCGGCACGATCAGCTGCGGTGCGTCCGCGCACAGGTCGACCTCGACCTTGACCCGCTTGCCTGTCTCCGGATCGGTCTCGGTCCGCTCGGCCGCCTCCACGGCGTCGGCGCAGGACTCGATGTGCGGCAGGACGATGTCGGCCAGCTCGGACAGGAACGCGAACCTCAGGTCGCGGTCGCGCGGCTGGGGCACGACGAGCAGCCGCGGCGCGTGGGGATCGGCGCCGACGAGCGCGCCGAGGGGGGCACCGGCCTCGCCCGCGGTCGTCAGCGGGACGACGACCAGCGGACGGTCCGACAGACGGCGGTGCCGCACGGTCGCGGTGGGCTGCGCGCGGCCGGTGCTGACGGCCTCCAGACGCGCGAGGGTGACGATCAGCGACACGCCGCCCCCTCCAGTGCCTCCACCCGCAGCGCCGCCGCCCTGCGCAGCGCCGCCACCACCGGGTCGTCCGGGTCGCCGGCCTCCCCGCGGGCCGCGGCCAGCACGTCCTCGACGGTGGCCAGGCCGCCCAGTTCGGCCCGCGTCGAACGGCCCAGCGACGTCACCGCGCCCGCCCCGCGGGAGCGGTCGCGGCAGTGGAAGGCCAGCTCGCAGGCGGCCAGGCACTCCGGCGCGTAGGTCGCCGGCACCGCCTCCACAGCGGCCGTGAGCTGCTCGGCGGGCAGGTCGGGGGAGAAGCACGTGCCTGCGGGGAGCGCGTCGGCGATCTCCTCGATGCGGGTGAGCCGGGACAGCTGCCGGGCGGTCACCGCGCGCTGCTTGCGGACGTCGACCGCGCAGGCGGCGGGCAGGTTGGAGAAGTCCTTGGGGCACACCAGCAGGATCCGGTGGTGGACCGTTGGCGCCGGATCCAGCCGGCCGGCGACCTCCTCCAGTGCGAGCACGTACACCGCGGCCTGCCGGGCCGCGGCCCCCACCTTCGCCGGGTCCGCGGAGCCGTCCAGCATCGGGAACGACTTGATCTCCACGACGGTCCAGGCGCCGTCCGGGTGCACCACGACCGCGTCCGGCTCCAGGAAGGCGGGGGATCCCGCGACGTCCAGCGCCAGCATCGGATGGTCCAGCAGCGTCCAGCCGCCCGCCGCGACGGCCTCCCGCAGCGCCAGCGCCGTCCGTGCCGTGCGGCCCTCGGGGCCGGGCGCGGTCAGGTCGGGCGCGTACGTCCGCTCCGGCGGCGGCGCCGCCGGGTCCAGTTGCTCCCGCACCAGCCGCAGCAGCACCGCGCCGCCGTCCGCCTTCACCCGCGTCTCGAAGGCGTTGCCCCGTGTGAGGGCGAACTGGGACTGTCCGAACGCAGCGGGCGCGCCCAGCGCGCTCGCCAGCGCCGCCTTGTTCACCCCGGCGCCGTCGAGCAGCGCGCGTCTGCTGCAGCCCGGGTTCGCGGCCAGCGCCGCGAGTCCGCGGGCGTCCAGTGCCTTGGCCGGTACGTCCGGACCGCGCAACTCAGCGAGCCGGTGCCGGAGCGCCTTCCCCCGCCGAGGCGTTGTCCGTGGGGGAGGCACCCGGCTCGGCTCCGGCTCCGAGCCGCGCGTCGCGCTGCCGTGGAATTCGCTCACCCGCCGAAGTCTGGCATCCGTCACTGACAAGCGGGGCGCCTGCGGCGCCGGAGCCCACCGCGACGGTCGGGACACGCGCGCCCGTCCAGGCCCACACCCGGTCCAGGCGGCGCATGACGACC
Source organism: Streptomyces actuosus (assembly GCF_016921115.1). Taxonomy (GTDB): domain Bacteria; phylum Actinomycetota; class Actinomycetes; order Streptomycetales; family Streptomycetaceae; genus Streptomyces; species Streptomyces actuosus_A. Next base: position 18,897 of record NZ_JAFFZS010000012.1, on the reverse strand, counting down.
GGCGCCAGCAGCAGCCCGACGCCCATCACGGCCGCGCCCGCCGCCGCGTCGAGGAAGTAGTGGTTGGCGGTGCCCATCACCACGAGCGTGGTGACGAGCGGGTAGACGACACCGGCCACCTTCGTGCTGCGCGTGCCGCCGTACCGCCACAGCATCACTCCGCACCACAGGGCCCAGCCGACGTGCAGACTCGGCATGGCCGCGTACTGGTTGGTCATGCCGCCCAGGCCGCGCGGCGCGCTGGCCTGGCCGCCCCACCAGCCGTACGAGCTGTACTGGGCCATCGTGTCCACGAAGCCGTGGCCCGGCGGCAGCAGCCGCGGCGGGCAGGTCGGCAGCAGAGTGAAGCCGATCAGGCCGAGGAAGGTCGACGTCATCAGCCAGGTGCGGGCCGCCCGGTAGTGCACGGCGCGCGACCGGAAGAGCCAGACCAGCAGTGCGGGCGTGACGAGGTAGTGCAGTGACGCGTACCAGAAGTCGGCCGGGACGCCGAGCCACGCCTGACGGGTCAACAGCCGGTTGAGCGGGTGCTCGGCGTCGAGGTGCAGGGCCTGCTCGATCCGCAGGATGTCCAGCCCGTGGCCGACGGCCGAGGACACGTCGCCGCGCACCAGGAGCCGGCCGGCGGAGTAGCACCCGTACACGAGCAGGATCAGCGGCAGCTCCGTCCACCATCGCAGCCGGGTCCGTGGGGCTGCCTCGATGCCTGGAGGCTCGGTCTGCGGCATCCGATTCGCCCTCCCCCTTCTTGTCGCTGCGGCACCCGGTGGCGCGGACGGTCACTCTACGGCGTGGGCGGGCGCCCGTACCGGCCGCCCCCCGGCCCTGAAAGACGTCGTGATCGCCCACCGGGTTGCCCGCGACAGCGGTGCGCGATGATGGAAGGGGTTCCGCTTCGGGCCGCCCCGCCGCCTGACGGGGTGTGCGGGCGGCCGACGCGCTGACACCCCCCAGAGCCGCCACCGCTCTCCGGCCCACTCGCACGGCCTTCCCCCGGCCCCCTCGTCCGCTCCGTTCCTTTCACACGGTTCACTCCCACTCCCACGGAAAGGCCGCTCATGGCACCGCGCATCCTGCTGGCCCGGCACGGACAGACCCAGTGGTCGCTGTCCGGCAAGCACACCGGCAGGACGGACGTCCCCCTCCTCGCGGAGGGCCGCCGGGGCGCCGAACTGCTCGGTGAGCGGCTGAACCGGGTCCCCTTCGACGGCCTCGCAGGCGCCGAGGTCCGCACCAGCCCGCTGGCACGCGCCCGGGAGACGTGCGAACTCGCCGGCTTCGGCGACCGGGCGGCCACCTGGGACACGCTCATGGAGTGGGACTACGGGGCGTACGAGGGCATGACCCCCGCCGAGATCCAGGCCGTCCGTCCCGGCTGGCTGATCTGGCGCGACGGCGTCCCCGAGGGGGAGTCCCTCGCCGACGTCACCGCGCGCGCGGACGAGGTCGTCGCCTGGGCCCGCTCCGCCGACCGCGACGTCCTGGTCTTCGCCCACGGCCACATCCTGCGCTCCATCGGCGCGCGCTGGCTGGGCCTGCCGCTCGACTTCGCGGCCCGCATACGGCTGAACCCGACCTCCCTGTCGGTCCTGGGCTGGGCCTACGGCGAGCCGGCCGTCGAGAGCTGGAACGACCTGGGGCACCTGGCCGGGCAGCTGCCGTAGCCCCGGCGCCGGTGGGCGCGCGGCGCGCGATCCGCGGCGCCGCGGCGTGCCCGCCGGCCCCGGCGGCGGGCGCCGGCCGACCGGCGTCAGGCGGTCCGGGGCAGTGAGGCGTGCCGCTCCAGGAACTGCGACACACCCGAGGTCCGCCGGTGCGGCAGCAGCACCCGCGCGGTCCCCGCCAGCATCGTCTGGATCCGCGACGACTGCACCTCGCCCAGCAGGTCCAGCACCCGCATCCCGGCCGTGGCGGCCTCGTCGGGCCGTCCACCGCGCGCGAGGTCGTCGGCCAGCTCGGCCGTGTACAGCGCGGTGTTCCGGGTGAAGTGCGGGTCCTGCAGCTGCGCCGCGCGCCGTGCGTGCTGCGCCGCGCGCCGCCAGTCGCCCAGCGTGGACCAGCACTGCGCCTCCAGGCCTTCCAGTTCCGCCTCGCCGTAGAAGCTCATCCACTCCGGGTCGGCGTCCGAGGCGCCGCGTGCGAACAGCGCCTGCGCCCGCACCAGGGCCCGCTCGCAGGCGGCGCGGTCGGCGAGCCCCGCCCAGCCGCCCGCCTCGCGCAGCCCCAGCAGCGACATCAGGCGGGCGGAGCCCAGAGGGCGCGCCGCGCGCTGGGCGGCCTGCGCGGCGCGCAGCGCCTCGCGCGGGCGCCCGGCGTCCCGGGCGAGGAAGGCGGCGTTGCAGAAGGCGTGCGCCTCCAGCGCGTCGTCCCCCGTCATCCGGGCGGTCGCGAGCGCCTCCGCGTAGTGGGAGCGCGCGTCGTCGAAGCGGCCGGAGTCGTGGGCCAGCCAGCCGACCGAGATGGCGAGTTCGCCGGCGCCGGAGTGGAGCCGGTCGGCGGTCGCCTGCCGGGTCGCGCCGGCGTCCAGCAGTGCGTACGCGGCGCGGAGCGGGGCCGCGGCGCGCCGGTACAGGCCGTCGGCGCCGTGCCGGTCGTCGAGCAGGCGGATCCTGCGGACGGCCTCCTCCAGCGCGCTCGCCTCACCCGCTCCCGGACGGCCGGCGGGACGTTCCGCCGCCACGGCGTCGGGGGCGAGGCCGAAGGTGCCCAGCGAGGCGGCGGCCACGGTGGCGCCCCCGCCGGTCATGAATGCGCGACGCAGCACGTCGCTCTCCTCGTGGTCGTCGTGCGTGTCGTACGGGTCCTGCGCGTGGTGCGTGCTCGGCGTGTCATACGGATCGCCGGTGCCCTGCGTCTCAGCGGCCCGCGGCCTGCGCCCGCGGACGGCCGAGCGGGGCGCGAACCCCAGGTCCGTCAGCGTGCGGCCGGGGAACATGTGCAGGAACACCCGCTCGTAGGCGTAGTTGGGGCAGCGGATCTCACCCGCCTCGACCCGGCCGATGTAGCGCGCGTCGCAGCTGACCCGCTCACCGATCTCGCGTGCGGCCCGCCGTACCAGTGCGGCGAACTCGGCCGGGGACCGCCGCCCGCGCACCTGCCGGAAGGCGAGGTTGGGCCGCGGTGGCCGGTCGGGCTGGGACGTCTGGGATGCGTTCAGCGTGGACGACGCCATGGCCGGGTCCTCTCGTGCGAACCGTCGAACCATGCCGGAACATGGGACGAGTTGACCGGTTTGCCGGCCTGATCACCCTGTCTCCAGCGGGCTAGAACGTACCTGCTGCGACGGAGCCGCCACGCGGTGTTCGGCTACAAAGCGGATATCTCATCCGCGATCTGCCATGAACTGCCATCCTTTGCGGCGGACTTCCGCCGTAGCCGTTGACGTCGAGATGCGTTGGACTCTGTGGACCGCACAAGACGTTCTCGCGGGTCGCGCAAGGTGTTTCAGAGGGGTTCCGTGGTGGAGGCCGGGATGGAGACCAGCCAGAGCATCGAGCCTTGTACGGCGCCGTCGACGGCAGGGCACCCGCCGAGTCCGGCGTGCAGCGCACCCCCGGCCGCGCGGGCCGCCTGGGACCTCGTCACGGTGCCGACCCGGCAGGGACTGGAGGCGGTGGACATCCTGCGCCGTGTCGCGCTCGACGCGGTCGGCCCCGTCCTGCACGACGACGACCGCGAGACGCTGGGCTTCCTCGTCCCGCCAGGAACCGCGGCGGGCTGGGACGTGCCGGGCAGCACCTGCACCGAGACCGACGGCCGCGGGGCCGGCCCGGCGCTGCCCGAGCCGCCGGTGGAGGGCTCCGACTGGCTCGTCCCGCCCGGGGAGGCGGACCTGGCGACCGACGCGGCGGTGCTGCGCGCCGCGCTGGGGGAGGCGGCACGGCTGATCGAGGCGGCGGACAGCTGCCGCTGAGACCGACCCGGGCGGGCGGTCCGACGCGCGGCTCCGCATAATGGCCGAGTGGGCAGGTCGAAGAATTCCCGGCGCCGGCAGGACGCCGCGGAACCTGTCGTCGAAGGTGTCGACGGCGGGCTCGCGGAGCTGGTGCCGGACCGGGACCGGCCGCGCGCCTGGACGCTGCTGCTCGACGGCGCGCCCCAGTCGTACGTCGACCTGGACGACCCGGTGTACCTGTCCTTCGAGTACCAGCGGCGCCTCGGCCACGTCATCGACCTCGCCGCCCCGCCCGGCCGGCCGATCCACGCCGTGCACCTCGGCGGCGGCGCGCTCACCCTCGCCCGGTACGTCGCCGCCACCCGCCCCCGCTCCACCCAGCAGGTCGTCGAGCGCGACGCGCCCCTCGTCCGACTGGTCCGGCGGACACTGCCGTTGGATCCGAACGCCCGGATACGCGTACGGTCGGCGGACGCCCGCGAAGGGCTCGCCAAGGTGCCCGACGGCTGGGCCGACCTCGTCATCGCCGACGTCTTCAGCGGGGCCCGCACCCCCGCCCACCTGACCTCCACCGAGTTCCTCGACGAGGTCCGCAGGGCCCTGAGGCCCGGCGGCCTGTACACCGCCAACCTCGCCGACGGGCCGCCGCTGGCCCACCTGCGCGGGCAGATCGCCACCGCCGCCGCCCGTTTCGCCGAACTCGCCCTTGTCGCCGACCCCACGGTGCTGCGTGGCAAGCGCTTCGGCAACGCCGTCCTCGTCGCCTGCGACGACCCGCTGCCGACAGCGGAGCTCACCCGCCGCGCCGCCTCCGACCCGCACCCGGGCCGGGTCGAGCACGGCCGGGCGCTCGTCGACTTCACCGGCGGCGCCGTCCCCGTCACCGACGCGCGGGCCGTCGCCTCACCGGCGCCGCCGCCGTCGGTGTTCCGCTGACGGCCGGGGGCGGGCCGCGGCCCGGCGGAGCCCCGCGGGTGCGTGCCCGCGGGCCGCGTCAGTAGGTGCCGACCTCCACCCGCGGCGGGCCGTCGTGCCAGGTGCAGAACACCGAGACCCGGTCCGCGCCCGACGTGAACTCCACCCGGATCCAGGACTCCGTCTTCCACACCTGCATGGACCAGCCCGGTCCGGGCGTGGCGGAGACGAGGGAGGCGTCCGCGGCGCGGATGTCGAAGACCACCCGGCCGCCGTCGGTGTCGTAGCCCTTCACCCGGCCCGAGGCCGAGGGGGAGGGCGTGGTGCTCGCCGCCGGGGCGGACGGCGCGGGCCGCGGGGACGTCCGGCTCGGCGCCGGCTCCGGCGGGGAGGACGGCCCGGACGGGCTCGGCCGTGCCGTCGACGACGCCAGCGGCGCGGACCTCTGCGTGGTCGCGTCGGCCGCCGTGATGGGCAGGGCGCGCGGCGGATCGTAGGCCGTGCCCGCCATCACCGTGTGCACACCCCACCACGACAGCGTGACCGCCGCGCCCGTGGCGAGCGACCACGCCAGTACGTGTAGGAGTCCTCTGCGCATCGCGAGCCATACTGCCTCACGCGCCCCGCGGGTGTCCCGCCGACGGGGAACGCTCCCCGATCGTCCGCGACGGAGGGCACCCCCGCGGGCGGAAGGTGTCCACAGGGCGGAAGGTGTCCACAGGGCCCGGAGGCCCGTCGCCCGCATGGCGTACGGTGCGGCGCATGGCAAGTGTGCTCGTGGTCGAGGACGACCAGTTCGTACGCTCGGCGCTCATCCGGCATCTGACCGACGCCGCCCACACGGTGCGCAGTGTCGGGACGGCGCTGGAGGCGCTGCGCGAGGTCGCCCATTTCCGCTTCGACGTCGTGATCCTGGACCTCGGTCTGCCCGACCTGGACGGCTCCGAGGCCCTGAAGATGCTGCGCGGCATCACGGACGTTCCCGTGATCATCGCCACCGCGCGGGACGACGAGGCGGAGATCGTCCGGCTGCTCAACGCCGGCGCGGACGACTACCTCACCAAGCCGTTCTCGGTGGAGCACCTCTCGGCACGCATGGCGGCCGTGCTGCGCCGCGCCCGCTCCTTCGCCGGGGAGACGCCCCCGTCCACCGTCATCCGCGTCGGCGGCCTCACCGTCGACCCGACGCGCCGCCAGGCCGAACTGGACGGCGCGCGGCTGGACCTGACCCGGCGCGAGTTCGACCTGCTCGCCTTCCTGGCCGGCCGGCCCGGTGTCGTCGTACCGCGCCGGGAACTGCTCGCCGAGGTGTGGCAGCAGTCCTACGGCGACGACCAGACCATCGACGTCCATCTGTCCTGGCTCCGCCGCAAGCTGGGCGAGACGGCCGCCCGACCCCGCTACCTGCACACCCTTCGCGGCGTGGGCGTGAAGCTGGAGCCGCCCGCGGAAGGGGAGCCACCGCGATGAGATGGGCACTGGTCAGGGTCTGCCTGGCGGTCACCACCATGGTCGTGGTCGCCTTCGCCGTCCCGCTCGGCCTCGTCATCAAGGAGATGGCCCGGGACCGGGCGTTCTCCAACGCCGAACGCGTGGCCGCCGCGGTCGTCCCGGCCCTGTCCATCACCACCGACCGCGACCAGCTTGAACGGGTCGTCGCCTCCGCGGAGTCCGACGCGGGGATGGCCGTCCACATTCCCCCGAGCGGAGACCAGCCGGCCGTCGACCTGGGGCGGCAGCGCGCCGCCGACGGGGACATCGCCACCGTGCGTCGACTGGGCCGCGCCTCCACCACCGCCGTGCCCGGCGGGTCGACGCTGCTGCAGCCGGTTGCGCTGAGCACGGGCGCGATGGCCGTGGTCGAGGTGTACGTTCCCGAGGCCGAGGTCAGCAACGGCGTCGGCACGGCCTGGGCGGTGCTCGCCGCGGTCGGGGCCGCCCTCGTCGTCGGCTCGGTCGCCGTCGCCGACCGGCTCGGAGTGCGGATGGTGCAGCCCGCGCAGCGCCTCGCCGAGGGTGCGCACGAACTGGGGGAGGGGCAGCTGGGAGCCAGGGTGCCCGAGGAGGGGCCGACCGAACTGCGGTTCGCCGCCGTCGCGTTCAACTCCATGGCCGACCAGGTCGTCCAGCTCCTGGCCAACGAACGCGAACTGGCCGCCGACCTGTCGCACCGCCTGCGCACCCCGCTGACCGTGCTGCGGCTCAACGCCGCCTCCCTCGGCGACGGTCCGGCCGCCGAGCAGACCCGGGCCGCCGTCGAGCAACTGGAGCGCGAGGTCGACACCATCATCCGCACGGCCCGGGAAGCCAAGCCGCAGACCGCCGCGGCCGGGCCGGGTGCCGGGTGTGACGCCGCCGAAGTGGTCCGGGAGCGGATGGAGTTCTGGTCGGCGCTCGCCGAGGACGAGGGCCGAAAGTGGCGGCTGGCCGGCGTCGACCGCCCGGTGCGCACCCCCGTGGCCCGCGCCGACCTGGCCGCCGCGCTCGACGCGCTGCTGGGCAACGTCTTCCGGCACACCGGCGAGGGCACCGCCTTCGCGGTCGACGTGCACAGCGGCGAGGACGCCGTGATCGTGCTCGTCTCGGACGCCGGGCCCGGCATCGCCGACCCCGAGGCGGCCATGGCGCGCGGCCGGGGCTCGGGCAGTGACGGCTCCACGGGGCTGGGCCTGGACATCGTGCGCCGGCTCGCGGAGTCCACGGGCGGCGACGTGCGGATCGGCCGCTCGGTGCTGGGCGGCACGGAGGTGCGGATCTGGATCCAGCGGGACGGGCGGCAGCGCACACCCTCCGGCCGGGGGCACCGCGGCGCGGTGCGGCGCCGCAGGCCGGGCAAATTGGTCTCGACCTTTAATCCTCCCCGATCCCTTCCTTAAGCGCACCCTAAGCTCCTCAACGCCGGTCGGGAACAAGCCGTTTGTCGGATTTCGGGTCGCTAGCGTGCTGCCCACCCCACCCCGTGAACAGCGAAGGCAGGCACGCGCATGACCACGCACCGGCGGAAGATCACTGGCAAGAACAAGGCGATCGGAGGCCTGGTCGCCGCGGCCGTCGTCGGCGGCGGCGCGGTCCTGCTCGCGGGCACCGCGCAGGCGGCCGGCATCGGCGCCGCGTACACCAGGACCAGCGGCTGGTCCACCGGCTACACCGCGCAGTACGTCGTGACCAACAACAGCGGCCAGGCGGGCAAGGACTGGAAGCTGGAGTTCGACCTGCCGTCCGGTTCCACGCTCAGCTCCCTGTGGAACGGCGAGTCGAGCGTCAGCGGGCAGCACGTCACGGTCACGCCTCCGACCTGGGACACCGACGGGCTGGCCGCCGGCGAGTCGGTGACCGTCGGGTTCGTGGTCAACGGCACCGCCGACCCGACGGGCTGCCTCATCGACGGGGACAGCTGCTCCGCCGACAGCGGCGCCACCCCCGAGCCCAGCGGCCGGCCCACCGACCCGCCGACTCCGACCGCCACACCCACGGCCACCCCCACACGGACCGCCACGCCCACGGCCACCCCCACACAGTCCGCCACGCCTACGCAGACCGCCACCCCCACTCCCTCGCAGAGCCCCGGGACCGGCACGGGCGCCGGCGCCGGCTTCGCCCCCTACGTCGACACCTCCCTCTACCCGGCCTTCGACCTGCTCGCGAGCGCCGACGCGACCGGCGTGAAGAACTACAACCTCGCCTTCATCACCGACGGCGGGGGCTGCGCCCCCAAGTGGGGCGGCGTGACCGACCTCGCGAGCGACGGCGTCGCCTCCCAGATCGGCGCCCTGCGTGCCAAGGGCGGCGACGTGCGCGTCTCGTTCGGCGGCGCGTCCGGCACCGAGCTGGCCACCTCCTGCACCTCGGCGGACGCCCTGGCCGCGGCCTACGGCAAGGCAGTCGACGCCTACCGTCTCACCAAGGTCGACTTCGACATCGAGGGCGGTGCCCTGCCCAACACGTCGGCCAACACCCGCCGCGCCCAGGCCATCGCCAGGCTCCAGCAGCAGCACCCTGACCTCGACGTCTCCTTCACCCTCCCGGTGATGCCGGAGGGCCTCACCCAGGACGGCGTGAACCTCCTGGCCGACGCCGAGCAGAACGGCGTGCGGACCAGCACGGTCAACATCATGGCGATGGACTACGGGGCCTCCTACAGCGGCGACATGGGCACCTACGCCGAGCAGGCCGCCACCGCCACGCAGGCCCAGATCAAGAGCGTTCTCGGCCTGAGCGACGGCGCCGCGTGGAAGACCGTCGCCGTCACGCCGATGATCGGCGTCAACGACGTGGCGTCGGAGGTGTTCAAGGTCGACGACGCCACCCAGCTGGTGAACTTCGCCAAGTCCAAGGGCCTCGGCTGGCTGTCGATGTGGTCCGCCACCCGCGACAAGGCCTGCCCGGGAGGTCCCAAGCCGTCGGCCGACGCCACGTGCAGCTCCGTCGACCAGTCCCCGTTCGCCTTCTCGAAGGCCTTCTCGGCCTACAACTGACCCTCCCGGGAGGCGGCTGGGAGCTCCGGCGCTCCCTCGCCCCTTGCTCGCCCCGGCCGGCCCTTCCCCCTGCCGGCCGGGGCGCCACCCGGACCCGCCCTCCGAGGCGGCCGTGCCGGCCCCGGACACCGACGGGTTGAGCGGCCCGCCCGGTGCCCGGGGCCGTCCGGTCGCCGTGCGGGCCCGTGGTGCGCCCGGCGCGGCACGCTCCCCACTGCGTGCCGCGCCGGGCCGTACGGCGGGCCTCCACCCGGCGTCCGAGGACCGGCCCGTCCGGATCCTGGCCCCGCGTCCCTGGCCCAGGTGGCTGGTTCCCCGGAGTTCCGACCCCCACGTCCCCGGCCGCTGGACTCCCGGCTCCTGGGTTCCCGGCCCCGGACTGCCGGGTCGCAGGGGGCCTGAGTGGGCCGGGTCCGTGATCCCCGGGACCGTGAAGCTCCAGGTCCGTGAAGTCCGCGGCACGCACGGAACCACTGCGCCCCGACCCCGCTGCCCCTGAGCCCCCGCTGCCCCTGAGCCCCCGGGCCCCAGAGCCCCCGGGCCCATGCACCGCGGTACCACGAGCCACCGGAGCCACGGCTCCCGGAGACCCCTTGGGCGACCGGGGCGGGAGAGCCGGGCGCCCCCGGCCCTACACGTCCTCGGTCTCCGGCAGCGTCCCCGTCCGCGCCGCCCGCCCGTACCACAGCGCGCTCGACTTGGGAGTCCGGTCGAGCGTCGCGTAGTCGACGTACACCGTGCCGAAGCGCTTGTCGTAGCCGTAGGCCCACTCGAAGTTGTCCATCAGGGACCACAGGAAGTAGCCGCGCACGTCGGCGCCGTCGGTGATGGCGCGGCGCACCGCGGCCAGGTGGCCGTGGAGGTAGGCGATGCGCGCGGGGTCGTGGACCCGGCCGTCGTCGCCGGGCTCGTCGTCGTAGGCCGCGCCGTTCTCCGTGATGTACAGCGGCAGGCCGGGGGCCTCCCGGCGGTAGCGCATGATCAGGTCGTGCAGGCCGGTGGGGTCGATGGTCCAGCCCATCTCCGTGCGGTCGCCGGGCGTCTGGTGGAAGGCCACGTCGTCCGCGCCCGGCCACGGCGAGTGGTCACTCGCGCCGTGCCCGTCGGCGCGCGGGCCGCCCCGGTGCGGCTCGGTCGCCGACACCAGCGACGGCGTGTAGTAGTTGAGCCCGAGCGCGTCCAGCGGCTGGTGGATGGCGCGCAGGTCGCCGTCGAGGACGTACGACCAGTCGGTGATCTTCGCCGTCGTCGTCAGCAGTGTCTGCGGGTAGGTGCCGTGCAGCATCGGCCCGTGGAAGACGCCGTTGGCCAGGTCGTCGATGCGGCGCACGGCCGCCAGGTCCTCGGGGGTCGGTGAAAGGGGCCGTACGACGCAGGAGTTGAGGCTGACCGCCACCGAGTTGCGGGTCGGCATGACGGCGCGCAGCGCCTGGGTGCCCAGGCCGTGCGCCAGGTTGAGATGGTGGGCCGCCCGCAGGGACGCCGCCGGGTCGGTGCGGCCGGGCGCGTGCACCCCGGAGGCGTAGCCGAGGAAGGCGCTGCACCAGGGCTCGTTGAGGGTGATCCACTGCTCCACCCGGTCGCCGAGCGCCTCGCCGACGATCTGGGCGTACTCGGCGAACCGCAGCGCCGTGTCCCGCTCCGGCCAGCCGCCCGCGTCCTCCAGCTCCTGCGGTAGGTCCCAGTGGTAGAGGGTGACCGCCGGCTTGATGCCGTGTTCGAGCAGTTCGTCGACCAGGCGGCGGTAGAAGTCCAGGCCCACCTGGACGGCCGGGCCGCGGCCGGTCGGTTGCACCCGGGGCCAGGAGACGGAGAAGCGGTAGGCGTTCAGCCCCAGCTCCGCCATCAGCGCCACGTCGTCGCGGTAGCGGTGGTAGTGGTCGACAGCGATGTCGCCGGTCTCGCCGCCGGCTGTCCTGCCCGGTGTATGGCTGAAGGTGTCCCAGATCGACGGGGTGCGGCCGCCCTCCCGCACCGCTCCCTCGATCTGGTAGGCCGACGTCGCGGCGCCCCAGAGGAAGGCGGGCGGGAAGGCCACCGGGTTCGTCGCGGGCGTCACCGGGTTCGAGGGCACAAGCATGGAAGCGCTCCCATAGGTGGTCGTGGAGACCGACGGGTCGTGAGGGGAAGAAGGATGGGCGGGGGCCGGGGCGACGGTGGCCCGGCTCCCGGGGGCGGCGGCGTCAGCCCTTGACCGCGCCCTGCATGATGCCGCCCACGATCTGCTTGCCGAAGAGCAGGAAGGCGATCAGCAGGGGCAGCGTGCCGAGCAGGGCGCCGGCCATGATGACCGAGTCGTCGGGGATGTACCCGGTGCCGAGCTGGTTGAGCGCCACCTGGACGGTCGGGTTCTCCCCGTTCAGCGCGATGATGGGCCACAGGAAGTCGTTCCAGGCCATCACGAACGTCAGCAGACCGAGTACCGCCATCGCCGGCCGCGCCGCCGGGAAGACGACGTGCCACACGACCCGCAGGCTGCTCGCACCGTCCACCCGGGCCGCCTCGATCAGCTCGCTCGGCAGGGCCTGCACCAGGTACTGCCTCATGAAGAACGTGCCGAAGGCGCTGACCAGGGTCGGCAGGACGACCGTCTGGAGGTGGTTGGCCCAGCCCAGGTCGCTCATCCACAGATACAGCGGTACGACGGCCAGTTGCGGCGGGATCATCATCGTGCCGATCGTCAGCAGCAGCAGGGTGGCCGAGAACCTGAACCGCAGCTTGGCGAAGGCGAACCCGGCGAGCGTGGAGAACAGCACCGTGCCGGCGGTGATGGTGCCGGCCACGAAGACGGTGTTGAACATGGCGGTGCCCATGCCCGCCTGGTCCCACGCGGTCTGGAGGTTCCTGAACAGGTTGCCGCCGAACCACAGCGGCGGCGGGGTCCGGGCCAGCCGTGTGTTGGTGCGCGAGGCCGCGATCGCCGTCCACACCAGCGGCGCCAGCGAGACGAGGGCGAAGAGCACCAGGACGACGTAGGTCACCGGACCCGCGTGCAGTTGCCTGCCGGCGCCCATCACCCGCATCGGGCGTCGGGCCGGGGCGCCCGCGGTCTTCTGGGGCAGTGTGACTTCACTGGTGGTCATGGGTAGTCCTCAGCCAGCGGGAGACCAGCAGGTTGATGGCGGCGATGATCAGCAGGATCAGGAACATCGACCAGGCGATCGCGGACGCCTTGCCGAGGTTGCCGACGATCCAGCCCTGGTCGTACATGTACAGGCCGAGCGTCTGGTACTGGTGCTCGGAGCCGCCCTTGGTGCCGCTGACCCCGCCGAACAGCAGCGGCTCGCCGAACAGCTGGGTCGCGCCGATCGTGGAGACGACCACCGTGAACAGGATGGTCGGCCGCAACATCGGGATCGTCACGCTCCGGAACTGCTGCCAGCGGTTGGCGCCGTCGATGGCCGCCGACTCGTACAGGTCGGCCGGGACGGCCTGCATGGCGGCCAGGTAGATCAGCGCGTTGTAGCCGGTCCACCGCCAGATCACGATCGAGGACACCGCGAGCTGCGAACCCCAGTCGGACTCGCGCCAGTTGACCGGGTCCGCGCCCACGAGGCCCAGCAGCCAGTTGATCATGCCGCTGTCGGGGGCGAACAGCAGCGTGAAGACCAGTGTCGCCGCCGCCACCGAGGTGGCGTACGGGGTCAGCATCACCACGCGCCACACGGTCGAGCCGCGCAGCCGGTAGTTGAGCATGTGGGCGAGCCAGAGCGCCGCCAGCAGCTGCGGCACCGTGGAGATCAGGCCGATGGAGAACGTGTTCCGGAGCGCGTTCCAGAAGAAGTCCGAGGAGAACAGGTTCTTGTAGTTCTCCAGCCCCGCCCAGGTCTGCTGGTCCAGTGAGGACAGCTGCACATGGTGCAGGGAGTACCAGGCCGTGTAGAGCAGCGGCACCAGCGAGAAGGCGCCGAAGATCACGAAGAAGGGCGAGATGAACGCGTACGGCGACGCCTTCATGTCCCAGCGGTACAGCCGGCTGCGCCACGAGCTGCCGCCCGGGGCCGGCCGGCCGCGACCCCGAGCGCGGCGGGCCGCGCCCGGCTGGTCACCGGGCGCGGTACCGGCGCTCGACGCGGGATGCGTGAGAGCCTGCTTGGAACCGGTCACTGGCCGAGCACGTCCTTGATCTCCTTGCCGGCGGCTTCCCAGCCCTGCTCGGGGGTCTTGCCCTTCTGCTCCACCTGCAGGATGCCGACGTCCGTGAGTGCGGTGTTGATCGGCTGGTCCTTGGTGCCGAAGTACTGCGTCGGGATCGTCCTGGCCGAGTCGGAGTAGATCTGGGTGATCGGCGCGTTCGAGAAGTAGGCCAGGGTGTCGGGCTGCGGCGTCAGGTTGCCGTAGGCCGCCGGGGTGGAGGGGAAGCTGGCCTGCTTGGCGAAGACCTTCTCCTGCTGTTCCGGCGCGGTCAGCCACTTCGCCAGCGCGACGGCCTCCTTCTGGTGCTTGCTCGCCGTCGGCACGCCGATGAACGAGCCGCCCCAGTTCGCCGCGGTGGGCGCCGCGGCGATGTCCCACTTGCCCTTGCCGGCGTCGCCGGCCTTCTCCTGGATGTAGCCGATCATCCACGCGGGGCAGGCGACGGTGGCGAACCTGGCGTTGGCGAAGCCCTGGTCCCACGGCTTGTCGAACTGCTTGAGCTTGGCCGACATGTCGCTGGTGGCCACGGCCATGGCGGCGTCCCAGGCCTTCTTCACACCCGCGGACCGGCCCCAGACGACGTTGCCGTCCTTGTCGTAGTACCGCTCCTCGCCACCGCCGAGCGCGGCGTTGTACACGGAGGAGGCGGAGTCGACGAACTTGGTGCCGCTCGGCGCCTTCTTCATGTACTCCGTGCCGAGGGCGACGTACTTGGACCAGTCGCCCTTCCACATCTCGGCGAGCTTGGCGCGGTCGGTCTCCAGGCCGGCCTTCTCGAAGAGGTCCCTGCGGTAGCAGATGGCCATCGGGCCGATGTCGGTGCCGAGCCCGATCAGCTTGCCGTCCTTGGTGGTGGCCTGGGCGTTCTTCCAGTCCAGCCACTGCGAGGTGTCGACGTCCTTGCCGAGGTCGACGAACTTGGCTGCCTGTGTCTGCACGGCCTCGGTGATGTTGCCGACCTCGATGGCCTGGATGTCGTCGGTGCCGGAGCCGGCCTGGAGGCGGGTGAGGACCTTGGGCCAGTAGACGTCGGTGCGGGTGGTGACGTTCTCCTTGATCGTGATGTCGGGGTGGAGCTTCGTGTACTCGTCGTACAGGCCGGCCTGCTTGTAGCCGAAGGTGCCGAACGTGCCGACGGTCAGTGTGATCCTGCCGCCCCCGTCGCCCCCACCCCCGCCGTTGTCCGAGGCGGACGAGTTGTCGTCGTCGTCGCTGGCGCAGCCTGCCAGCAGTCCCGTGGCCAGCACGGCGACGGCGGCCAGGGCCGTCACCCGGTGGGACCGGCGGGTACTCGTGCGCATTGCGTCCTCCTGTTGCCTGATGTGCCGACCCCCCGGCCAACTGCTGTGGTTGGGCCCGTTCGTGCTCGCTGCGGCTCGGGCGGGGAACGTGCGGGACGTGTATGTGTCAGATACTGTGGGAGCGCTCCCACAGGTGATGTGTTGAAGAGTCGTAGGTTCGTCCGGGGGTGTCAAGGGAGAGGACGCCGAGAAATGTGTTCAGTTGTCCGGCCGTTGACTGGACTCTACGGTTCCGCCGTCGGGTCGCGACGCCGACCCCCACGGTGGCCGATCCCCTCCGGCGACCGCAAGCGGAGGCCGACGCACCCGCGCGCGGGGCTGTTACATTCCAGGCCGGAGAGAGGGTCGACGGGGAGGCGGAGTCCATGGCACACGGAGCACGGGGTGGCCGCAGCGGAGGACGGCCCACCCTGGAGGAGGTCGCCGCCCGCGCCGGAGTGGGACGCGGCACGGTGTCCAGGGTGATCAACGGCTCGCCCCGGGTCAGCGCCGCCACCCGCGCCGCCGTCGAGGCCGCCGTCGCCGAACTCGGCTACGTCCCCAACAACGCCGCCCGTGCCCTGGCCGCCAACCGCACCGACGCGATCGCACTGGTCGTCCCCGAGCCGGAGACCCGCTTCTTCGCCGAGCCGTACTTCTCCGACATGCTCCGGGGAGTGGGCGCGGAGCTGGCCGAGACGCAGATGCAGCTGCTGCTGATCTTCGCGGGCAACGACCGGGAGCGGCGCCGCCTCGCCCAGTACCTGGCCGCCCATCGGGTCGACGGCGTCCTGCTGGTCTCGGTCCACGCCGACGACCCGCTGCCCGACCTGGTCGCCCAGCTGGAGATCCCGGCGGTGATCAGCGGCCCCCGCTCCGCGGCCGAGACGCTCACCTCGGTCGACTCCGACAACTACGACGGTGCCCGGCAGGCCGTCGAGCACCTGCTCGCCCGGGGCCGCAGGCGCATCGCCCACATCACCGGCCGCCTCGACGTCTACGGTGCCCAGCGGCGCGCCGACGGCTACCGCGCCGCACTGCGCGACGCCGGGTACGAGGCCGACCTGCGCCTCATCGAGGTGGGCGACTTCACCGAGGAGGGCGGTCACCGCGCCATGGGGGCCCTGTTGGACCGCTGCCCCGACCTGGACGCGGTGTTCGCCGGCTCCGACGTCACCGCGGCCGGCGCCCGCCGGCTGCTGCGCGAGGCAGGCCGCCGCATCCCCGACGACGTAGCCCTGATCGGCTACGACGACTCCGCCATCGCACGCCACATGGACCCGCCGCTCACCAGCGTCCGCCAGCCCATCCAGGAGATGGGCCGCCGGATGATCGACCTCCTCCTCACCGAGATCGCCGACCGCCGCCCGGCCCCGACACGCGAACTGGAGCCCCGCCAACTGGTCCTGCCGGCGGAACTGGTGGTGCGGGCGTCCTCCTGAGCGACGCACATCGGGACTGCCGTGCGGCACCGGCCGTGGGGAGAGCCGGCCCCGTGTGTTCCGGATGCGGTGGTGTTCGGGTGGGATCATCCTGGGGGCATGCCCGGCAAACGTCCTGTGATCGTGCACCTGCCGTCGCCGACCGGCGGGCGCCGGGTGCGGGTGGACGGTGAGATCCTCGGGCTCGCGCACGGCGTCCGGGATCTGGTGGAGTTCCTGCGGCGGGCAGGGCTGGAGATGGAACCCGAGGAGGTCGCCGACTCGCCGCTGATCGACTGGCGTGGGGCGGGGCCGGAGAACTGGGGGCGCGAGGCGGAGCTGCCCAAGGATCCGGGCGGAGCCGTCTGAAGGGGAGCGGTCCCGACGGAGCCGTCGCCTGCCCGGCCCTTCGGCGTTCAGGGTGAGTGACGGGACTCGAACCAGATTCTTGGATGAATCGTGACCTGCGGCGACGTCTGAAACTCGGACAAATGCGTGCCGTTCGATGTCGCTCGATGACGTCGAGTGCCCGTCAGAGCCGGGGTCTGTTCCCGCGGGAACAGGGTCTCCTGGCCTGCCCCGCGGTGGCGCCCGGGGTGAGTAGAAAACCCGCTATCCGTGATCCAAAGGAAATGACAGCGCCCCGCGTGTGCGGGGGTGCTGCTGCCCTGTCCTGTCTGTCTGGGGGCACGTCAAGGAGCGCGCTCGGGGCGGCCGTCGCGTACGGGGGCGGGGACGGCCGCCGGGCTACTGGCCATACGTCGAGCGGCTCGGATACGTCTGTCGCGGCACCCGAACGCATTGCTGAGTGTGGACGTAGGCAGTCGTGCCGGGGCCGCTCGCACTGTGGTGGTCCACCTGCGCCTACTGCTGCCACGGACGGTTCGGCTTGCCGCAGCGCGCGCAGTTCATCGCGTCGCCTGCAACCGCCGTGTCTACGCCATCCCGCACCGGCCTACATCGTCCACGCAATGCTCTCCCTGGCCTTGTGCACCTGGAGCCCGGTCCGCTTCCCCGACGTCGCGGCCGTACGGCGACTCGCCCAGCGCCTGGGCCGCGGTCGCCGAACGTCGGCTGGACGACGCCCGGCCCTGAGCCGACGCCCGGCTGCACGCCGTGCTGCCCCCGGTCGCGGTCGCTGTCGTTCCTGATCAGCGGCGGCACCAGCAGCGGCAACCCGAAGAATCTATTGTGACGCCTCAAAGAGGATCTCGCTCGGAGGGGTGGTTGAGTCGCCGAAGGTATGCGGCTGACCTGCAGGTTTGCTGGTCGAATCGGCGCCGTGTGCGCTCACCTTCGAATCCAAGGTGAGCGTCGAGTGGACCCCCAACGCCGCTGGATGCGACATTCGGGGTCACGGGGGTCAGCTGTTTCCGCGGAACGCGTCGCGGATCGTCTTGGCGGCGGAGAGCAGTGCTGTCATCGCGTCTGTAGCCGCGTCGGCGAGGCTGCGGATCCTCAACAGTAGGTACTCCACAGCGGCGATGCCTGTAACCGCCGTCAGTACAAAGCCCCAAATGTGGGACATTGGTGACCATTCGTGCCCGTGCCTTTTTCGAGGTAGCACGCTACGAGGTCACTTGCCCCCAACGTCCGCCCCGCAGGCGTTGCTAACAATCGTTCACTTCGGGGTGGTCAGCCGACAGGCCGCTTCCTCACCCACCCGCAGAGCGCACGGGTGTCGAGGGCGGGCGAGTCTGGGCTGTCGCCAGAGGGCGGTGGAGCTGGGAAGATCCCGGCGTGAAGCGCCTGAGGGACATCCGGAACCTGACCACTCTAGCGATGCTCGCAACCATCGCCGCAGGCCTGGCGCTGGTACTGGGCGTGATCTTTGCAGGCTGGACGTTGGGGCTCGGGACTGACGATCGAGTCGTCCTGGTGAACACGGCCCTCGTGATCTACACCTGCCTCCTGACCGCCGCAGCCGCGGTGGTGGCCGTGCTGGCCTACAGGGCTGCCACTGGGCGTCCGGAGCTGGACATCGAGATCACCTTTAGCTTCAGCTTTCCGAACGAGCCCGTCTTCGCGGCTGCATCTGACGAGGACGGTGTCTTCGAAGGGCGCGTGATCGCGGACTTCGAGCAGTCGTGGGCACGCGTGGTGATGAGCAACGCCAGCACGTATGCAGCCAAGAACCCGGGCGTCAGGATTGAGCTCGAGTGGCTGGGCGGATTCGCGGCAATGGAGGGGTGGGAGTCGGTGGCTTTCACTCACGGTGTAGGGGTGACTGCAATCCAGTGGGATGGCGGAACGGACAGCATCGTCCATGGCCGGTGGTCGCGAGTGCTGCCTTCCTTCGATCTTGCCCATGCTCGAGAGCTTGTTCCGGGTGATAGCACCCTCGTCGTCACCATCGTTGCCGACGGTATCGAGCCTGTTATCAGGCGGCTTCCCGTGCGCATCCTTACCGAAGTCGAGTACGAGGTGTACACAGAGCAGCGAGCTCGGCGACTAGCGCAGGAGTGGGAAGAAGTGGGCAGTCCCGCAGCGTGACATGGGGCCCCCGGCAGGCGACTCTGCTGTCGTCGGCCGGGGCCGTTCGCGTGTCGGTCAGGCCCGTGCCTCAACGATGAACGTGCCACGGGCCCGTAGCGCGCGCGGCCCGCCCCCTGATCTGCCGTCAGGCGGGCCGCCCGCCTCTCCCACGTGTCGGCGACGGGTGAATCCTGGTTCTGGATCACTTTCCGTGCAGCGTTGACGGACGGTCACGGGCCCGCCCCCGCCGCACGGTCACCCGGCCAGCAGGACGCGCTTGCGGAGCAGGGCCAAGCCCG